>DASVEE010000049.1:0-112788 GCA_036380735.1 Thermoanaerobaculia bacterium
GCTGACGTGGATCTCCGGGCGGTCGTCCGGCGCGCCCGTGTTCACACGCTGCAGATAGAGCACCGACGGATGCCTCGGCAGCGCCTCCACCGCCGGCGGCGGGAGCGTGACCACGCGCCGCGTGCGCCACTTCGCCTTCAGTTGACCGCCGTGACCCGCAAAGTCAGGCTCGTCGACAGGTTGATGCCCTTCCGTGCTGTCGGTGCGCGGAGGCATCTGCCACGACTCCTTCAAAACGACGATGTAAGTCGGGTGCGGGCTGGCCTCGGTGGCCGGGGTGGCTTCAGTGGCCGGGCTTCCCCCGACCTGTTCCTGCGCCAGAGCGATCCCGGTCCATCCGGCCACCACGAGCCAGCAGACCAGGACACCACGAATGACGTGTCTCATCGATTGACTCCTCATTCTACTGCACTCGCTGCTGCATCTCGGTCACGTGCCACGCCTGAATGGCATGGACGCGCGGATCGAGAGGCGACGTGGTGAATGGCAGGGACGGCACTCCGAGGCCGGACAGCGCCTCGTACAGTTGCCGCCGCAGCGCTTCCATGTGCACCGCGGCGATCACTGCCCCGCTCGCGGGAGCGGGGACGTTCGCGGGCAGAATCTGTGTCCACGTCGCGGCCGGCCAGCCGTTCGTCGCCCGCGCAGCATTGACCGTCATCAACAGTTCCGCGAAATGCCCGGCGCTGATGAACTGTCCGGGCTGCACGTTCGTGAACGTGAGCGTCGTGGCGACGTCCACATTCGTGTAGGGAGAAGCGGTGTCATTCGAGTCATTCACGTCGACGGCACGAACGCGGTAGGCGTACACGACCCCAGCCGGGACGTCGGTGTCGACGTAGCTCGTGCCGGTCAGCGGAGGGTTCATCGGCACGAGCTGGAAACCGGCTCCGCCTGTGCGCCGCTCGAGCTGGTAGTGATGCGCGCCGGCGATCGGCTGCCACGTGATCGTGATGGCGTTGGCCGCCGTACGCGTCGCGGTGAGCGGATGGCCGATGAGACCCGCCGCGACTCGCACCGATACACGCATCTGAGCGCTGTCGACGCTGCCGCACGCGTTGCTGACACGCACCCAATAGAACGACGCGTACTCCGGCGCCGTGACCGTGAGCGTGCCCTGGTTGTAGCCCATTGGCGTAGCCGTACTTCCGACGGCGCCCTCGTACCACTGGAACGTATGAGGTCCGGTACCGGCGGCGTCGGCCATGAGCGTGGCCGACTGTCCTGGATTGATGGTGACGTTCGTCGACTGATTCAGGATCGTCGGTACGTCGCAGGAGCCAACCGTGACGGTGAAGTACTCGCTCCAGGTCGTCGTGCAGTCGTTTTTCACGAAGACGAGATAGGTGGTCGTCTGGGACGGAGACGCCGCGAACGTGTTCCCGGTGCCAAGGACGAGCGGCAGGTTGCTCGTCGAGTGCCACTCGTACTGCAACGTACCGGTGCCCGTGGCCGCAATCGACAGATTCGCCGTGCCACCCGGCTGGATCGTCTGCGACAGTGGCTGCTGCGTGACCGTCGGTGCGGCGCACGGAGACGAGTTGCCGAACGAGATCGATACAGGCCGGGCCATGGAGGCGACTTCCTGATGGTCGACGATGTCGTTGCCGTGGGTCACGTCTTTGGTCATGAAATTCGGCCAGTAGCTGACGTCTTTGAGAACCCGCTTCACAGGAGCCGAGCTGCCGGTAAACGGCACGACGTCCAGAGTCGAGGTACGTCCCCTGCTGTAGCCAGGCACCAGCGAGCCACTGGAGAAGGCGCAATTCCAGCAAGAGGGATAAACGATTTCAGCAGGGAGCCCGAGCTGGTCGTATTTGACCGCCGTGCTCACCGTCCGCACCCAGCCGAAGCTGCCGTTGAACCCGGTCTCGAGGGTGGTATCCCGAGTGGTTCGCAAGGGAGCCGCCTCGTAGATGTAGTCCTCGCGCAGGCGAATCGTGCCGAACTCGGAGGTGTATTCGGGGTTGATTTGCGCTTCGGCGTAATCATCCGGAGCGTAGTTGTAGCGGGTCGCCGACTTGAGCTTGCCGCGGACCAGGTTGCCCGTCTCATTGGCGGCACCGAACACGAACTCCTTCATCGGCCGGACTCCGCCACTGCCGCTCACCGGCCACGGCGCATCGATGCGCGTGAGGCGTTCGGCCTCGTCGTACGTGAACCGCAGATTGAGAGCAAGATTGGACGTGAGCTTGTCGCGCGCATGTCCGCGCGCGTCGTAGTTCCGGTAAAACGTGGTGCCGCTCTCAGGATGCGACTCGCTGTCGAGGAAGCCGCGGCCGTCGTAGGCGAACAGGCGCGTCTGCGCAATGCCGCTCGCCATCGGCAGCCGCACTTCGCTCAGGCGATCCGCGTGGTCGTATGCATAGGTCGTGGTGACGTACGCGGAGGAGAGGCCGGAAGGCTCCGTCACGGCGATGAGCCGTCCTGCAGCATCGTACGACTCGACCACGGTGGCGGTGTCGGATGCCGCCCCGATGGGAGTCGTCCGCGTGACCTCACGAACGCCTGCATAGGAATTCGTGATCACCTTTCCGTCCGGCTTCGTCATCGACCGCACGCGGCCGAACGCGTCGTAGGTAAAGACGGTTTGAGCACCCGCGGGGGCCGTGACGATGTCGGCGGTGTTGACGACCTCCGTCGGCTCGGAGACCTTCCACTTGCGGCCCATGCCGTCGTACAGCGTCTCGCGCACGCTCCAGGTGCCGTTGGGCATCCGCTGCGCTTCGCGCCACAGCCGGCCGAGTGAGTCGTAAAAGTATCGCGCCGACGTATCGTGGCGGTCGACGCCGACCTGCGCCGGAGTGAACGAGCCGCCGCTGGCGAGGGCGTCCTGGTAGGTGATCGTCGTCGCGGCCAGGCCGGCCGGTGGAGCAATGGTCGTCAGCTCTCCGGCGGTGTTGTAGGTGTAGGTGGTTTCGAGACCGGCTGGATCGCGCGAGGAAATCGGCAGGCCGCCGCCCGATACCGTCAGATTGAGCGTGTCGACGACCTCGTACTCGTCGAACGGTGCCGTCGTCCGGCGCGCGTAGTAGGCGCTCTTGACACGCGTGCCGCTGCTGTAGTCGTGGCGGATGTCATACGACGGCACGGCCGGCAACGTCAGCGAGTCGAGAGCCCCTGTCCCGAGTGCCTGACCGGCCGAATCGCCGCCGTAGTAGCGCTCGCGTCGAAGATTCCCCACCCCGTCGAACACGTACTCGACGACGACGTCCGTGGCGGCAGGTGCGGGCCGTTGACCGTCGCCGATCTTCGCGAGGCTACGGCGCCGTCTCAAACTGCCGTTACCGTCGAACCACGAGCGTGTTTCGCCGATGGCGTTGCCTTGCCTCGTCCACTGAAAGTCGTACGTATTGAGGATCCACTTGTCGGTGGCACTGAAGGCGTAGACGCCATTGCGGAAGCCGAGAGCATTGGTGCCGGGGTTGTAGTTGACGTAGGACATGCGTACCGGTGAGCCGGCAGGGTCGAAGCTGTTTTCGACCGTGCTCCTGCGGAAGTGACCGAAGCCGTCATAGTCCGAACGGTTCGTATCGATGAAGCGATTGCCGTCGTTGACGAACAGCGTCCGCTCGGATTCGATGCGCGGATTGTCGCTGTTCGAGACACTGAGCACCTGCCCCGTCGTCGGATGGAACGTCGTGCCGTCGTAGACGTAACGAATGAAGCGTTGCCTCGCCGGCGTGCCCGGGCACGTCCCCGCGCTGCAGTCATAGTGCTCCGACGACAGCGCACGCAATCCCGTGCTGTCGAGGTGCAGACGCACCTGGGGAGAGCCATACTCGCTCGCCGAGATGATGGATGCGGTCCCGACGTCGGGCGGCAGCCCCGGCATGACCGAAAAGTGATAAACGTCCTTGCTGTTGTCGGGACGGACGACGGTGTTCACGAGCTCCTGGAAGACCGGGAGCATGGGGGTGGGGGTGGAGCTCAGGCACTGCAGATGGATGCTCGATTCGAGGACGGGGGAGTAGGTCCACTTGCCGAGATCCGCTCCGAGCGGACTTTTGAACTGCCGCTGGACGACACCGGTGTTCCCGCTGCGCCAGGAAGCTCCGTCCTTGCATCCGGCAGCCACCGAAGGGAACTGGTATCCACCGTAGGCCCACTCCACGCGCCCCTGCGTCGGGAGCACCATGGTCGTCAACAAGCCGGACGTGCATGAAGTCTTCGTACCCGGCGTCGAATACTGGAACTTGAAACTGGTGCCGTCCGGCAGCCGCACTTCCCGAAGGACCGGCAGGTTATAGCTGGACGGCCACCCGGCCGCGTTCCCTCTGCAGCCGCCCTCCACCAGGGTTGCGGCATCCACCACTCCGGCATCGTTTGCGTAGATGAACTCGTAGGTCAGCGAACGCGTCGCGGTGTCCTGGAAGACGATCCTGTCGACCACTGTGCGGTAGTTCGACTGGGCCGTGCCAGTCGGCATGCTGTAGTCGACGCCGGCGAAGTTCTTGAAGTAGACATGGTGAACGCGCTGCAGCGTGTCGGTGATGATCCACTCGCTGAGGCGGCCGCTCGGTCCATTGAAGACCTGCTGGACCTGCAGCCCGTTGCCGAATACGTCCTGCAGGCCCGTCAGCCAGCCGTAGCCGTTCTTTTCCTGCAGCGCTGCATCGAGCGCGAACTGGCGCTTCGTTCCATCGGGCGTCTCCACTTCCTGCGGGCCGTTCTTGAAGCGCACGAAGGAGCCGTCCGCGGAGACCCGAAACGGGCCGCTGGCGGAGCCGATGAGGGAGGCGTTGTGACCATCCGGAGACTCGAACACCATCTGCTGGTAGTACGGATCGATGTCGGAGTCGAAGACGCGGCCGAGGGAAAGCGTCCATCCGAAGCCGGCATTGGAGCGGCGGGTGGGCGTCGACCAGGGGACGTTGTACTCCTCCAAGTGTCCCTGCGGCGGCGCGGTCGTGACTTCCTGCCACTCCCACACCGTGCTGTTGTAGCTCAGCACGAGACCGTAGGTGAGGCCGCCGTCGACCGGGTAGCGCGGCCCCATCGGCAGCGTGACGACGAGGTTTCCATTGAAGAGGTTCACATGATCGAGATCGCCGAACTGGTACATCTGATCGGGTGCAATACCGCGCTCGAGATTCTTCAGAATCGAGGCGTCAGCCGGCGTCAGCGCGGCGAGCAGGAGGAGGCAGAGGGCGGCGATGCGTACGGTGCATTTCATCGCTTGGTCACCGTCACCACTGCATAGCGCAGCTCGTAAGGATCGATCACGGCCACGACATCGCCGGTCTTGAGCTTCTTCGGCGCCTTGTCGCTGCCCTCGAGCGCCCGGAAGGCTGCCGCGGAAACGACGGATTTCCCATCGTTCGCGCCATCTTCGTCATTCGACGCGCCGTCGGCAGTCCGCGCCGTCCATACGCCGCCGCCGTTGCCCGGCTGCACCCACAGCATTCCGGACACGAATCGGTCGGAGACGATCTGGTCGAGATCGTCTGCGGGCACGTTCTTGACGAGGCCCTCGGGTAGCGCCATCCGGCGGTCCCCGAACGTGGGCGGCGTCGCCGTCACGAACTCGCCCGTCCGCTGATCGACCGCGATCCAGATCGAGTGCGCAGGCAGCGGCCGGTTCAGGTTGTACTCGACCGAGCCGTTGCCGTCGTGATCCTGGAGAACCTCGGCAATCTGCGTCATGCGCGTGTTGAGGCCGGGAGCGGATTCTTCACGCGCCGCCGCCACGAGAGCGACGTTGCCGCCGCGCGTGGCGCCTTCGACGCGCACACCGGCCGGCGCGAGGATGAGCTCGAGCGCTGCAGCGCCGGCCGCGGGCACGAGGCTCGCGACCAAAAGGATCAGTAGTCGTTTCATTGGATTGGCTCCCTTCCCTACTGCAGGCTGAGGAGCACCAGGATCTCGCCTTCGCCGCTGGCGAGCGGCTCGAGGGCTTTGCCGATCACGGTGCCGGGGCGGTGCATCTGGATGCCGCTCACTTCCACGGCGGTCGACTTCATTGCCGTGCCGGGCTTGTCGCTCGTCACGAGGAGGTCGCCCACGGCGATCGCTCCCTTCGTGGCATCGACGCGCACTTTCACGCGGCCCGTCGTGGCGACGGCGGCTTTGTTGTCAGCGGGAACGCCGAGGAGGATGCCCGGTCTTTCGGAGACGACGCCGGCGACGGTCGTGTCGTAGGAGCGCGTCGAGCTCATGACGTGGTTCACTTCCGCCGGATCGAGCACGACGACCGTGCCGGGCGTGAGCTGCTGCTTGGCCGGCACCCACTCCGCGAGATCCTGGTACGTCGCATAGATCGAACCGGTGGCGCGGATGTCGCCGCCGACGTGCAGCTTGGCTGTCGGCGTCGTCACCGTTCCGATGACCACGTTGCCGTTGGCGAGGTTGATGTCCAGCAGGCTCACGGCCGTACCCGCCGTCTGATCGGCCGTGCCGCCGCTCACGCCCTCGACGCGGAAGTGACCGCCCTGCTTGGTCAGCCAGGCCGAGGTGGCGTCACGCGCCATCCAGGCGTTGCCGATGAAGTCGACGTCGAAGCCGAGCCTCACGTTGTCGCGATCGACCACCGTCGCCGAGACGGCGCCACGCAGGTCGGAGCGGGTGGCGCGAAAGGCGGAAGAGGTGATGGCGTTGCCGGTGGTGAGGCCGGAGGCGACGTAAAGAGGAACGCGCGAGGAGTTCGTCACCGCCGGCTGGGTGACGCTCACCAGGCCGTTCGGGTCGTCCACGAAGACGTAGTTCTTGTTGCCGGGATAGTTGGCTGCCGGGGAGATCGCGGTCGCGTTCTTTCTCCAGAAGAACCACTGCGTCTTCTGCACCGTGCCGTAGTAGTCGGCGGCGACGACGCCGTTGTACCACGCCGTGGTGGACGTGCCGATGGCGATCACGACCCGATCGGAGGCCATTTCGGGCGTGTACTCGATGCCCATCTGCACCGGCATCTCCAGCCCCTCGGTAACGCAGTAGGGCTCGCGCAGACCGATCCCTACCTGAGCGTTGCCCGAGCAGGTCACCTGGAACGGACCATTGGGCGTACCAGCGCCGGGATTCCACAAGAACCCGTGGATCCGCACCCAGAACTGATTCCCCTCGGCCGGGGCGACCGGCGTCACGAGTTTGAGATAACCGGGGGCTGAACCGAACTCGAACATCGGCACCACATAGTTGTAAGTGGCTTCGATGGAGGGGGTGAAACGACCGGCGTCCGGCGCCACCTGCAGCCGGCCCATCGGGTTGCCCTCCGGCTTGGCGGGGGGCTCGGGTGCCTCTTGCCGAGCGGCGGGGACTTCCTGCGCGACCGGGACTTCCTGCGCAAACAGCGCCGCCGCAAACGTCAGAACAAACAGCATGGCAAGGGACACACGTCGTTTCATCTTTTCTCCTCCTGGTCGCCGTGGACAAAGCTCACGCCGACACTCTGTTGAGCGGGGTTTCGGGGGAGCTTCACGGGAATGAAGCTCGTTTAAGGACTGCGCCTGGGGGGCTGAGACTCTTCCGACATTGTGCACCAGCGCCGAAATATGCGCCAGCACCATTTTTCCATGACGGACTGAGCGACTGCCGGATCTCGATGAGCAATGGTGGCCCGGAAGCTCACCTAATGCCTAGCTACATGTTTCTCCACGAGAGAACCGAGCCGCCGCTGTCGATGAAAAGCTACGTCGTGTAGACGCCGCGCCTCAAAACGTGCGGCGGTAGGTGTAGATGAAGGTGCGCGGCACGCAGTTGCGGATGGGCGGGGAGAACTTCGCGCTGCGGATCTCGCGCACGGCGAGGAAGGCCAGCGACTCGTCGCCCGTCGTGTTGGAGACGAGCTTCGTCGAGGTCACCTTTCCCTGCGCGTTCACCGTCGCCTCGACCACCACCATTCCCTTCTTCGGACTGTCGGAGAAGGTGAGCGTCGGCGTCTCGAGGAACGCAAAGTCGGAATCGGGAGGGCAACCGCCGCGGCGGCGTGAGGGCGCGGGCGCGGTAGAACGCGTTGCGCCCGGCGCGGCCACGAAACGCGAGGCAACCCACCCCTCGTCGCCGTTCTCCAGACGCACGCGCGTCCAGGCTTCGTCCGCTTCGAGCACCGTGAGCTTCGTGCCCCGCCGCAACTGCGCGACCACCTCGGCGTTGGTCGATTTCTCCCGCCGCACGTTCAGCGCCGAGGCCGTGACCGCGACCGTGCCGAGCGTCGCCGCCGGTGCCGGTGTGATGACCGGCGCCGGCTCAGGCGCCGGCCGCGGCGCAGGCGCCGGAGCGGCGCAACCAAGGGCGAAGAGAACGATGAGAACCGCGAGGGATCGGCGCACGGGCGCGCATGCTAGCAGACGCGGCGTAGCCACAGGGAGACGATGGGACCTATGGGACCTATAGGACAGATGGGACCCCATGGGCCGCCCAACCCCTCCCATGGCAACTGAAGGGGTGGGCGGGGTCCCATTCGTCCCATTCGTCGCATTGGTCCTATCGTCCACCGCGGCCTACACCGTCCGCCCCACCGCGGGGACGATGATCCGCAGTTCATCCATCAGCCGGGCGAACTGGTCGGGGTACAGCGACTGCGGGCCGTCGCACACCGCTTTTTCCGGATCGTGGTGCACTTCGATGAGGACGCCGTCGCCGCCGGCGGCGATGATCGCGCGCGCCAGCGGCATGACCTTGTCGCGGCGGCCGACGGCGTGCGAGGGGTCGCCGATGATCGGGAGGTGCGACAGCTTGTCGATCACCGGGATCGCCGAGATGTCCAGCGTATTGCGCGTGTAGGTCTCGAACGTGCGGATGCCGCGCTCGCAGAGGATGACGTCGTAGTTGCCGCCGCTCATGATGTACTCGGCCGCGAGCAGCCACTCCTGGATCGTGGCGGACATGCCGCGCTTCAGCAGGACCGGGCGGCGGGTCTGCCCCAGCGCGGTGAGCAGGTTGTAGTTCTGCATGTTGCGCGCGCCGACCTGCAGGATGTCGACGTAATCGAGCATCTTCTCGATCTGGCCGAGCTCCATCACCTCGGAGACCGTGGCCATGTTGAACTCGTCGCCCGCCGCGCGCAGGAGCTTCAAGCCGTCGATGCCCATCCCCTGGAACGCATACGGAGAGGTCCGCGGCTTGTACGCACCGCCGCGGAGGATGCGCGCACCGGCACGCGCCACGCGCCGCGCGGTCTCGAACATCTGCGTCTCGTTTTCGATGGTGCACGGGCCGGCCATGACGACGACGTCGCTGCCGCCGATCTCGACGCCGCGCGCCTTGACCACCGTCTTATCGCGCTTGAACGTGCGGCTCGTCAGTTTGTACGGCTCGCTGACGCGCACCACTTCCTGAACGCTGGTGAACAGCTCGAACTCGCGTTGGTCGAGCGTGGCGACATTGCCGACGACGCCCAATACGGTCTGGTCGGCGCCCGTGGAGCGGTGCACGTCGAACCCGCGCGTGCTCAACTCCGCCACCACCCGCTCGATGTTCTCCTCGGGCGCATGCTTCTCCATCACGATGATCACTGTGCTCTCCCTTCGCGCGCCGCGGCTTCCCGCTCGACGCGCCTCGATTCGTCGATGATGCGTTCAAAGAGACGGCGTACCGACGCGCCGTCGAGCGGTCCCTGGGAGGCCGCTTCGACGTGCCGCAGCACGTCCTTTTCTCTGTCGGGTGAATAAATCGGGAGGGACAGCACGCCTTTGAGCTCGCCGATCTCGACGGCGTACTTTGCGCGCTGGTTGAGGAGCTTGACGAGGACTTCATCGACACGGTCGATCGCCTCGCGTAACCGGACCAGCTCCGCTGCCGCGTCCGTGCTGTTCATGGTCGCCTCCGAGCCCATAACAAAAAACCTCCTGCCGCACTGGCAGGAGGCTTTGGAGGATCGGATCGATTCGCTCAGCGCCCCTTACCAGCAGGGCGCCGACACACACGCCCCTTCGCTAGCTGTAATAGCCGTAATAGCGAAATCGCGGGGCAAAGGTGTGATTCACGATGGAGGAAGGGTAGCAGGAGGAGGAGGCGACGCGCAAGGAGGTTGAGTTTGCGGGCAGCGAGCAAGGAGGTGACGTGCGAGGGCAGGCGCGAAGACGGAAGAGATTGAATTTCGAAGTTCGAATTTCGAATGAAGAATTGAGGTGCGGACCTGCGGTCCGGTTTCATTCTTAATTCTGAATTCGAAATTCGAAATTCAACGCCGACGCTTCGCGCCAATTCGAATTGAGCTCCAACCACCTCCTACCCCCACGCAAAATTCGATAAACTCCCCCCAGCCCAAATGTCCCCTGCCCCGCTCATCTGCGCCAACCATCCGGCGCGCCCCGCGTTTGCGGCGTGCATGTCGTGCTCGAAGCGGCTGTGTCAGGAGTGCGCGACGCAGTGGGACGGCATCTGGCACTGCGCGGTGTGTCTCGGCGCGAAGCGCTCGGCCACGGTGCGGCGCTCCTCGGTGCCGGGGTGGCTGGCCGTCATCGCCGGGACCCTCCTTCTTCTCTATGTCAGCGCGCGCATGATGGTGTGGTCGACGACGCTGCTCGCAGGGCTGCTGTGATCCGGGCGCCGCTCTCCACGACCGCGGTGCTCGACGAATCGACGGAGCTCGTCAGCCTGACGGCGGCGCCGTGGATCGGACTGCTCGTGCTCACGTCGCTGCCGTGGCGTTTCATGCAGGTGCTGTTCTTCGACCGGCTGTTCGAAGCCGGCGATGAGGCCTCGCGTTACGGCAACCTCCTCCACGGCACGGCGAACTTCACCATCGCGGCACTCCTCGTCGCCTTCTGGGGGCGCGCCGTCTACGCGCGTGCCTGCCGGCTCGCCGCCTCGCGCGGCACCTCACCGGGACGCGAAGCGCTGCGCGTCCCGGCGTCCGCGCTCGGCTCCTACTTTTTCACGGGGTCGCTCGCGGAGCTGATCAAGTGGTCGACGCTCTTCACCTGCCTCGGCCTCCCCCTCGGACTCGCCTTCGGCGGCCTGGCCCTCGGCACGATGGAGCTGAACGAACGCCCCGGCGTGCTCCGGCCGCTCGGCTACATCCGCAAATACGCCGGCCGCACGGCCATCGTCGTGTCGCTGCTGATGGTGTTCTTCGTCGCATTCCTCGTCGCGCTGATCAACGTGTCGATGGCGTTCGGCCTCGGCCTCTGGCTCGTCAGCGCGCTCGGCGGCGTGGCGCTGCCCGAGTGGCAGGTGCTGCTGAGCGGCAGCAACCGGCGCTTCGTCCTGCTCTGGATTGCCGGCGCGCTACTCGTCGTCGAGCCCTTCTGGATCGCCGCCAACGTCATGCTGGTCCGCAAAGCGGGAGCGGAAGAAAGCGGCGACGACCTCCGCGCCTGGTTCCACGAAGTGGGAGGCGACGCATGAAGCGCCTCCTGCTCGTGCTGTCCCTCGCACTCTCGTTCGCGCTGCCGGCGCAGGCGATGCCGATCCACGAATACGCCGGCGCGCTGGAGCGGCTGCACGGCCAGCTCCGCGCGAATCAGCTCGACGTCGCGCACGCCGAAGCTCGCGCGCTGATGCAGCAACACGTGGAGCTCGGAACGCAGCGCTTCCGGGCCGACGACTCCCTGCTCCACGCCATCGCCACTTCGAAGAAGCGCGATGCGCGGTTGCTGACGCGCCTCGCCGCGACCATCGTCGAACTGCGCCGCATCGCGCCGGCCGGCACCGTCACCGTCGATCCGAAGCTGCTCGAGACGATCGCGAAAGAGGAAGCCGTCGACGACCTGCAGGCCGGCGGCGACGCGCTCCCCGTCGATCCCGACCTCACGCTCAGCGAGCGCATTGCGAAGATCACGCGCGACGTCCTCGAATGGATCGTCGACAAGCTCGACAAACTCTGGCGCTGGCTCGCGCGTTTCTGGCCGAAGAGCGAGCCAGGCGGCGGCTCCGGCATGACGAGCTGGTTCACGATCGTCACCGTCGGGCTGATCGTCGCGATCCTCCTGCTCCTCGCGATCAAAGTCCTGCGCCGCAGCCGCGCGGCCGAGCCCGAAACCGTCGAATCGAGCGAGCCGCTCGGCTCGCGCAAGGACGAAGATCCGCTGTCGCGCGGCGCCGGCGAATGGGAGAAATACGCGGCGCAGCTCGCCGCCGCCGGCCGCATCCGCGAAGCGATCCGCGCCTGGTATCACGCGGTGCTCGTGACCTGCTACGCCGCCGGCATCCTCCACTTCCGTAAAGGCCGCACGAACTGGGAGTACATCTCCCTCCTCGGGCCCCAGGTCCCGTGGCGCCCCGAGCTGATGGAGCTGACGCGCCGCTTCGAAGTCGAGTGGTACGGCCACACCGAGAGCACCGCCGAGGCACTCGATGACTGCAGCACGCGCGCGCGGCGCATCCTCGACGCCATCCGCCGCGCCAGGAGCGCCGCGTGAAGCGCTTCGTCTTCTTCGCCGCCATCGCCATGTACTTCATCGGGACGATCGTCTGGATCGCGTCCGACCGCCGCATCTCGCGCCAGGCCTTCGACGAGTATTCGACCGCGAACACCAGCGATCAGGGGCTCTCCCACGCCTACAAATACCTGCAGCGCAGCGGCCGCAAAGTGCGGCTGCTGACGACGATCATTCGTCCCGGTTTGCTGGAGCCCAACGCGGTCGTTTTCCGCGTCGGCGTCTACGTCTCCCCTTTCCTCGAAGAGATGAAGGAAGAGATCGAGGAAGAGCGGGACAAGCAGGAAAAAGAAAAGAAGGAAGCGAAGAAGAAGGGCGCGAAGCCGGACGAGAAGAAGCCCGGCGAAAAGAAGGCCGACGAGAAGAAGCTTCCCGAGCCCGACAAGCTGCAGACGCAACCGCTGCTGAGCGAGGCCGAGGAAGAGTTCGTGCGCGGCGGAGGACGCCTCGTCATTGCCGTCACCGGCGAAGCCAGTCCACTCGAAACGCGCAGTGTCACGGACAACACCGCCGAGAAGGTCTTCCCCGCGTTCAGCGGCGTCGAGACGCTCGTGCTGCCGGAGCCGCGTGCCTACACGCGCAACGCGCTCTCGCCGCGCATGCACGCGCTCTACACCGCGGGCCACGAGGTCGTCATGGCGCGCGAAGCGCTGGGCCAGGGCGACATCATCCTCCTCGCCGCGCCGGAGCTGCTGAACAACCAGCACCTCTCCGGCGCGCGCGTCGCCCTCCTCCTCGGGCTCGCTCCCAAAGGGCGGCCCATCTGGTTCGATGAGTACGTGCACGGCCTCACCACCGGCGACGGCGCGCTCGCGCTGATGAAGGAATGGGGCCTCGGTCCGTTCCTTCTGCTCGCCGCGTTCGCCACGGCACTGCTGTTCTGGCGCAAAGGAAAGCGCGTCGGCCCGCCGGACGAGGAGTATCGCGACACGCGCAGCGAAGCCGTCGACCTCGTCCGCTCCCTCGGCGCGCTGTACGAGAAGTCGACCACTGAAGAGCAGGCGCTCGCGCAGTACCACGACGCGCTGACGCGCACCGTCGCCGCACAGACGGGCCTCCGCGGCGACGCGCTGCACAAGCGCGTCACGGCGCTGACCGGCGGCGGAGCGCTCTCACTCCAGTCCATCAATGATGCATTCGTCGCGGCGCACGCGGTGCGCCGTCACGGCGACGCAAAGGAAGGTAACGATGCATACCATCGCTGACATCTCGACGCGCTTCGGCGCGCTGCGCGAGCAGCTCGACCGCGTCATCATCGGGCAGGAGCGGGTGAAGACGCTCGCCATCACGTCGCTCGTCGCCGGCGGCCACATGCTGCTCGAAGGCGTCCCGGGCACCGGCAAGACGCTGCTGTCGCTCGCGCTCGCGCGCCTCCTCGGCTGCCGCTTCCGCCGCATCCAGTTCACACCCGACCTGATGCCGTCCGACCTCCTCGGCGCGAACATCTTCAGCCAGAAGACGCAGGAGTTCGCGTTCCGCGCCGGCCCGGTCTTTACGGACATCCTCCTCGCGGACGAGGTGAACCGCACGCCGCCACGCACGCAGGCCGCGCTGCTCGAAGCGATGCAGGAAGGCGCCGCCACCATCGACGGCGCGCGCTACAAGGTCTCACCTGTCTTCACCGTCTTCGCCACGCAGAACCCGGTGGAGTTCGAAGGAACGTATCCGCTGCCCGAGGCGCAGCGCGACCGCTTCCTGTTCAAGATCAACATCGACTTTCCGGAGGCAGACGACGAAGTGCGCATGCTCGAGGCTTACGCCGCGGGCAAGCGGCTGCACGACGAGATGGTCGCCGCGCTGCAGCCGGTCGTTTCGGCCGAGGAGCTGCTGCAGGCGCGGAGGACCGTGACGTCGCAGGTGCGGGTCGAGCCGCACATCATCCGGTACATCCAGGAGATCGTGTCGCGCACGCGCCGCGACGAAGCGGTACAGATCGGCGCCGGACCGCGCGCGTCGCTCGCGCTGCTGGAAGCCAGCCGCGCCGCCGCCGCGCTGCAGGCACGCGACTTCATCACGCCGGACGACGTGAAATCGCACGTGCTGCCGGTGCTGGCACACCGCGTGACACTGAGCCCCGAGGCGGAGATGGAAGGCCTGGCGCTGGAAGACCTGTTGGGCCGCATCTTCGATCAGGTCGAGGTGCCGCGGTGACAGCGCGCTACGCGCATGTCGTCCGTTGTCCGTTGTCCGTTGTCCGTGCGGCAACGGGACGCGGAGGCGTACGGATCACGGACAACGGACAACGGACAACGCACGGCTGATGCGCCCTGCTCCGCTGCTGATCCGCCTGGTCACCCTCATCGCCGTCGTGGCGTTGCTGGTACCGCTGTGGGTTCCGCTGGCGTATGGCGTGGCGGCGGCGTTGCTGCTGGTGCTGGCGGCGGCCGCGGTCGAGGCGTTGCTGCTGCGGCGCGTGCGCTTCACGGCGGAGCGGCAGGCGAAGCTGGCGTTGCCGCTCGACGAACATGAAACGACCGAGGTGCGGATCACGACCAGCTCCACGGCGAAGCTGCGTGTCGTCGTGCGGCAGCGATGGCCGAAGATCGTGGCGCCGCAATCAGCCGAGGCGCGCGCAATCATCCGGCCGGGAGAAGTGCTGCCGCTGACGATGCCGGTGCGTGCGATCGCCCGCGGCACGGAACCCATCGAGCCCGTATGGGTCGGCGCGACGCGCTGGAACCTCGTCGAGCGCATTGCCGCCGCCGGCGGCGAAGGAACGCTCTACGTCCTCCCCAATCTCCGCGCGGTCAAGCGGCTGCACAAGCAGCTCAACGCGTTCGCCCTCCGCTCCCTCGGCGCCCGCAACTCCCCGCGCATCGGCAAAGGACGCGAGTTCGACCGGCTGCGCGACTACGTCATCGACGACGATTACCGCGACATCGCCTGGAAAGCCTCGGCACGCCACGGACGCCTCATCGTCCGCGAGTTCCGCACGGAGCGCAGCCAGGACGTGCTGATCGTGCTCGATCAGGGGCACCGCATGGCCGCGCGCGTCGAACAGATCACGCGCCTGGACCATGCCATCAACGCGGCAGTGCTCCTCAGCTACATCTGCAACCGGATGGAGGACAAGGTCGGCATCGTCTCGTTCGACACCGAGGTCGACAAAGGAATCGTGGCCGGACGCGGCGCCGCGCATCTGCGCGCGGTGACGTCGTACGTCAGCGGTCTCGAAGCGGAGTACCGCCACACCGACTATCTCGCCATGGCCGCGAGCCTCCGTCGCCGCCTGCACCACCGCACGCTGATCCTGATCATGACGGTCCTCCCCGAGCGCGAGGAGCGTCACGACCTGTTGCGCGCCGTCGACATGCTCGCCGGCCAGCACCTCCCGCTGTTCATCACCCTGAGCGACCGCGACCTTCGCGCGGCCGCGGAGCTGCTGCCGTCGAACCGCACGGAGCTTTCCCGCACCCTGGTCGCGCGCGATCTCTGGCTGGGCCGCGTGGAGTTGATGCGCGAGCTGCGCTCGCGCGGAGCGCTGGTCGTGGATTCCACCGCCGAAGACGCAGGAGTGGACGGCGTGAACGCATACATCGACGTGAAGCGGAGGCAGTTGCTGTGAGCGCTGACGCGGTTTTCGGTTTTTGGTTTTCGGTTGTCGGTGCTCTAGTCGGCCCTTCACCCCATGCCGCCCCATCGCCAAAAACCAAAAACCGAAAACCAACAACCACCCGATCATGAACGTCGAATCCTTCATCACGAAGCGCACGCCCGTCTGGAAAGAGCTGGAAGCGCTGGTCAACCGCGCGGAGGTCACGAAGCTGTCGCGCGATGAGACCCACGAGCTGGTGGAGCTCTATCGCCGTGCGTGCTCCGACCTGAATCGCGCGCGCTCCTACACGGCGAATCCGGAAGTGCTCGGCTACCTGAACCAGCTCACGGGACGGGCATACCGCTTCATCTACGCGGCGGCGCACGAGACGCCGATCGCAGCGGCATTCGGGAACCTCGTCACGCGCGAGATCCCGTCGGCGTTTCGCCGCGAGCGCAACGCCGTGCTGCTCGCGGCCGCCGCGTTTCTTCTCGGCGCGCTGTTCGGCGCCCTTGCCGTCATCGCCGACACGGCGAATGCGCGGCGCCTCATCCCGGCGCAGTTCTTCTCCGAGAGTCCACGCGAGCGCGTGGAGAAGATCGAGAACGGGAAGGAGCGCATCCAGAACGTCGAGGAGTCGCTCGTCTTCGGCGCGTCGCTCTACACGCACAACATCCGCGTCTCGTTCCTGGCCTTCACGCTCGGCGCGCTGACGATCGTCGGCGGCCTCTGGATCCTCTTCTACAACGGCGTCATCCTCGGCGCCGTGGCGACGATGTACGTCATCGACGGCGTCACGGTCTTCTTCATTGCGTGGGTCGGGCCGCACGGCGCGCTGGAGCTGCCGGCGATCATCTTCGGCGGCGCGGCGGGCATCGTCGCCGGCCGCGCGATCCTGATGCCGGGCACGCTCACGCGCGGCTCGGCGCTGCGGCGCGTGCTGCCGTCCGTCTGGCGGATGCTCATCGGCACCATGCTGATCCTCTTCCTGGCCGGCCTCATCGAAGGCGGCTTCTCGCAGTTCTCCGCGAAGTCGGTCCCCTACGCGATCAAAATCTCCATGGCGGGGCTGCTGTTCGCCGGCCTGATGATCTACCTTTTCCTGCGCCGCGTGCGCGAGGACGCCTGACGATGCAGCCGCTGGACATCACCACCCCGGAGCACGTCCACATCCGCCTCGAGCCGGCGGGCGCCGGGAGCCGTTTCCTCGCGGTCATGCTCGACTTCCTGATCACGTTCGCAATCGGCACCGCCGTCGGCGTCATCCTCATGTACGCGCTGCCGCAAGGCCTCGCCACGGCGATCTACATCACCGTAACGTTCCTCCTGACGTGGGGGTGGCACGTGTACTTCGAGACGACGCGCGGCCGCACGCCCGGCAAGCAGGCGCTTTCGCTGCGCGTGATCGACGCGCGCGGCCTGCCGGTCTCGCTCTACCAGTCGCTCGTGCGCAACATCGTGCGAGTCGTCGACTTCGCGCCGGCGTTCTACGGCGTCGCGGCCGTCGTGACGATGCTTTCCCCCACGCGCAGGCGGCTTGGCGACTATCTCGCCGACACGCTCGTGATCCGCGAGGCCGTGCCGCTCACGTGGCGCGGACAGATCACCGAGCGCCGCCACAACAGCCTGCGCACGCCGCGCGTGCTGCGTCTCATCAAGCACCGCATCAGCCTCGAGGAGCGTGAGTTCCTCCTCGCGCTGTCGATGCGCGCCGACAAGATGTCGGCCGAGGCGCGTTATGACCTCATGGAACAGGTTGCCTCCGCGTACCGAAGGAAACTCGGCATCGAGGAGGAGCAGATCAGCGGCGAGAACTTCGTTCGCGACCTCACGGCCGTCGTCTTCGATCCCACGCGTGCTAGCATTTCGGCCAGTCCAAATCAGCGAGGTGCACATTGATCTGTCGTAATCATCCCGATGTGTCGGAAGGGATACGTCGCTGCGCGAGGTGTGCGGCGGGCTTCTGTCCCGATTGTCTCGTGGAGATTCAGGGGCGTCCGTACTGCGCCGGCTGCAAGACCGAGCAGGTGCTCGACTACCGTTCGGGCGTCGACCGCACCGTGCTGCATTACGCCGGCATCGGCCGCCGCTTCGTGGCCATTTTCCTCGACAACCTCATCATCATGGTGCCGCTGATGATCGTGATGTTCGCCATTCTTTTCTCGATGCGCGAGTCGATCAGCGAAGAGAATGCGGGGCTGTTCAACCTGATGTTTCTTCCGCTCATCGTGGTGGCTCCGATCTACGAAGGGCTGATGCTGCAGATCACGAAAGGGCAGACCATCGGCAAGAAGCTGATGGGCATCCGCGTCGTGAACGCCGACGGTGCGCCGATCAGCACCGGCCAGGCGTGGGGACGCACCGGCATGCGCACCGTCTTCGGCTTCCTCAGTTGCCTCGGCCTCATCGACTACATCATGGCGTTCTTCAATCCCGAAAAGACCACGATCCACGACATGGTCGCCACTACCCGTGTCGTCTATGCCTAAATGACCGGTTTCGCCTACTCCGGGCCGGAGTGCCCCTTCTGCCACGCGCGGCTCGGCGCAGAGCTGAACGCCACCGGAACGACGACCTGTTCGTCCTGCGCGACGACGTTCTACGCCACGCTGTTCGATCCGCCACAGCGGAAGTTGCGCGTCGCGGAAGTGGCCGCCGCCGGCCCGCAGGGGGCGAGCGCATGCGCCAATCATGCGCGCAACGCTGCCGTCACGAGCTGCGATCGTTGCGGCCTCTTCATCTGCTCGCTGTGTGAGATGAACACCGGCGGCGGTTCGTACTGCCCGGCGTGCTTCGACCGTCTGCGCACCGAGGGAGCGCCGACCGCGGGTACGGTGCGCTATCGCGACTACATCCTCATGGCGTGGCTGTCGGTGGGGATCGGCGTCTTCCTCACGTTCACGTTCTTCTTCGCGTCGTTCGGCGGCATCGCCGCGCTGTTCTTTGCCTCCCGCGGCTTCAAGCAGATCCGCGAGCGCGGCGGCTCGCGCGTCGGGCTGATTCTCGTCATCATCATCGCCATCCTCGAGATCCTCGGCGGGCTCGCGCTGGCGGGTTTCTTCGTCTACGCCATCGCGAAGGACGGCCTGAAATGACGCCTGAGACACGCGAGCGACTGGGAAGCTACGGCCTCACGCAGCGCCGCACGGTCTTCGCGACGCAGGACGGCCTGGAAACGGTGGCCCGGAACGTTTACGACGTCGGGCACGAGCGTGTCCTGTGGGACGACGTCATGATGGTGACGCGCCACCGCGAGCACGGCTGGAGCGCCATCATCGTCGGCTTCCTCATCGCCGCCTTCTTCATCGGCATCGCCGTGGCGATCATGCTCGGCAGCACGGACGCATGGATAGTGGCCCTGATCTTCTTCGGCATGGGCTTCCCGTTCCTGTTCGTGGCGTTGAGCCGCCTCTTCCTGGGAGTCGACGTCGTGACGGTGTACGGCCGGCGTTCCAGTACGTCGATCCGCTGGATCTACCGCAAAGCACGGGCGGTGGAGACCTACACCCTCATCATCGCCCGAGCCCGCGCTGCCCAACGCCACCTGGAGCAACAAATCCGCGCGGAAGAAGCCGCGTACCAGGTAGCCACGACGGAGATGCCTCCGTTGCCGGATGACTTTGCGCCGCCCGCGGAGTCCTAGGAACGATAGGACGAATAGAACCTATAGGACAGATAGGACGAATGGGACTCAGAGGCCGCGGGTTTGTCCTATCCGTCCTATAGGTCCTATCCGTCCCATTTGTCCTATCGATTGCCCTGCACCGGCAGAATCCCCCGCACCACATCCCCTGCGCTGCGGCCTTCCGCGATCGCGCGGACGATGGCGCTGCCCACCACAATCGCGTCGCAGTGATCTTTCAGCAGGTCGTAGTGCTCCCGCCGGGAGATGCCGAAGCCGACGGCGATCGGGCGTTTGAGCTTGCCGCGGATCTCGTCGAGGCGGGTCAGCAGCGACGGGTCGAGGTCCTGGCGCGTGCCGGTGACGCCGGTCGTGGAGACGTAGTAGACGAAGCCGTCGCTGGCTCGGTCGACGGCGCGGATGCGCGTGTCGGTGGACGTCGGCGCCAGAAGGAAGATCGTACCGAGGTGGTGCTCGTGCAGGTCGCGGCGAAGGGAGGTGGCCGCCTCCGGCGGCAGGTCGGTCAGCAGCAGCGAGTCGATACCCGCCGCGTGCGCGTCGACGGCGAAGCGTGACGCGCCGTAACGCAGGATCGGGTTGAGGTACGAGAACGCGATGAGCGGAATCTCGCTCGTCTCGCGGATCGCACGGGCCATCGCGAACACCTCGGGTGTCCGCGTCCCGCGCTGCAACGCGCGCTGCGCCGCGGCCTGGATCACGGGGCCGTCGGCGATCGGATCGGAAAACGGGATGCCGAGCTCGATGGCGTCGGCTCCGGCTTCTTCGAGCTCGCGCACGATCGCCACGGTGTCGCCGTCGCCGCACGTCACGTACGCGATGAGGCCGCAGCGCTTTTCGGCGCGCAGCCGCTTGAACAAAGCGTCGACGCGGTTCACTCGGCCGGTCCTTCGGCGCGTTGCATCGCCGCGACCTGCGGCACGTCTTTGTCGCCGCGTCCGGAGAGATTCACGATCACGAGCTGGTCCGCCGGAATCGACTTGCCGTGGCGCATCAGCCACCCGAGCGCATGCGACGACTCGAGCGCCGGGATGATCCCCTCGGTCTCGCTGAGCTTGTGGAACGCTTCGAGCGCGAGGCCGTCGTTGCAGTCGTGATACTCGACGCGGCCGAGGCTCTGCAGGTACGCGTGCTCCGGCCCGATCGACGGGTAATCGAGTCCCGCGGAGATCGAATGCGTCTCGGCGATCTGGCCGTACTCGTCCTGCAGGACCATGGAGCGCGTGCCGTGCAGCACGCCGAGCCCGCCGCCGGAGAAGCGTGCGGCGTGCTCGCCGAGGTTGACGCCGCGGCCGCCGGCTTCGACGCCGACGAGGCGGATCGACTCGTGTTTCAGCATCTCGTAGAAGAGGCCGATCGCGTTCGAGCCGCCGCCGACACACGCCACCGCGACGTCGGGCAAACGCCCGGTGCGCTTGCGCATCTGCACGAGCGCTTCGCGTCCGATCACCGACTGGAAGTCGCGCACGATGCGCGGATACGGGTGCGGCCCGAGAACGGAGCCGATGATGTAGTGCGTGGTGCGCACGTTCGTGACCCAGTCGCGGATCGCTTCGTTGATCGCGTCTTTGAGGGTGCGCGAGCCGCTCGCCACCGGCACGACCTCGGCGCCGAGAAGGCGCATGCGGAAGACGTTGAGCTCCTGCCGCGCCATGTCCACTTCGCCCATGTAGACGACGCACTGCAGGCCGAGGAGCGCGCACGCGGTGGCGGTGGCGACGCCGTGCTGGCCGGCGCCGGTCTCGGCGATGATGCGCTGCTTCCCCATCCGTTTGGCGATCAGCGCCTGCCCGATGGCGTTGTTGATCTTATGCGCGCCGGTGTGGTTGAGGTCTTCGCGCTTGAGGAAGAGGCGGAAGGCGCCGCCACAGACTTCGGAGGCGAAGCGCCGCGCTTCGGTGATGGGAGTCGGGCGTCCGACGAACTCGCTGAGGACGTCGTGCAGTTCCTCGCGGAACGACGGATCCTTGCGCACGTTCTTGTACGCGGTCTCGAACTCGTCGAGCGCCGCCATCAACGTCTCGGGAACGAACTTCCCGCCGAATTCGCCGAAGAAACCTTGTTTGTCAGGAAAGCTTTTCATGGGTGCGCCTGATGCGGTCGAACAGCGCGCGCATCTTTTCCGGATCCTTGATTCCGGGCTCGTCGCCCTCGACGCCGCTGGCGATGTCGATCGCATCGGGGCGCACGAGGCTGATGGCCGCGGCGACGTTGTCGGCGTCGATGCCGCCGGCGAGAAGAAAGGGCTTGCTGCGCGGATACATGGCGAGCAGCGACCAGTCGAAGCGGCGGCCGGTGCCGCCGGAGCGGCGCTCGTCGAAGCTGTCGAAGAGGTGCCACTCGGCGCTCGGCGCGGAGGTGGTGTCGGGCAGCGTGTCGCCGACGCGGAACGACTTGATCACCGGCATGTCGAGGAGCTGGATCTCCTCATCGGTCTCGTTGCCGTGAAGCTGCACGTAGTCGAGCGTCGCCGCGGCAACGAGCTCGCGGATGTAATCGACCGAGGCATCGCGGAAGACGCCGACGATGCGCGGCGTGTTCTCGGGTTGTGCCTCGCGCACGGCGCTGACGATCTGCGCCACTCGCTCCGGCTCGACGTAGCGGGGACTTTCCTGCACGAAGATGAAGCCGAGGAAGTCGGCGCCGAGGCTCGTGGCGAGGAGTGCATCCGCCTCGTTGGTCAGGCCACAGATCTTGATCTTCGTCATCGTCGTCTCTCCCCCGCGAGCGTGCTGACCGCCCGGGCGCGGTCATTCTGCCGCAAGAGCGACTCACCGACCAGAAAGGCGTGGAAGCCGGCGGCGCGCAGCCGGTCAACATCTTGACGATCCTTGATGCCGCTTTCGGCGACGCGGATGACGTCCGCCGGCATCAGCCTGGAGAGGCGTTCCGAAGTGGCGAGATCGACGGTGAACGACTTGAGGTCGCGGTTGTTCACGCCGATGAGCCGCGCGCCGCCGGCGATGGCGACGTCGAGCTCGCGCTCGTCGTGGACCTCCACGAGCGCATCGCAGCCGTACGCTTCGAGCAGCGCGATGAAGTCGCGGATCTGGACCGCGTCGAGGAGCGACGCGAGAAGCAGGATGGCGTCGGCACCGGCGGCGATGCCGCGCAGCAGTTGCGACGGCTCGACGATGAAGTCCTTCATGATCACCGGCAGCCCCGCCGTGCGTGCGCGCAGCAGCCAGTCGCGCGAGCCGTTGAAGAAATCTCGCTCGGTGACGACGGAGATGGCCGCGGCGCCGCCGCGTTTGTAGTCGGCAGCGATGGTCTCGACGTCAGGATCGTCGACGATCGAGCCCGCCGACGGCGAGGCGGATTTGATTTCCGCGATGATGTTGACGCTGTCGGCACTGAGCGCCTGCGCAAATGCATGTGCGCCGCGCGACCGCGCCATGGCCTCCGCCGCAGCTTTGTCGGGCCTCGCCTCGGTGGCGAGGCGCTCGCGGGTGCGGGTGACGATTTGGTCGAGGATGGGCGTCATCGCGGAACTCCTGGGGAACGATGGGAGCTACGAGACCTATAGGACGAATGGGACGAATAGGACGAATAGGACGGAGTCATCGGGCACCGCCGAGGTCATTCGTGGCGACGATCAGTTGATCCAGCTTCGCTTTGGCGGCGCCGCTGCGGATGGCTTCTTTGGCCAGGGTGACGCCATCGCGGATCGTGGGGGCCAGGCCCGCGACGTACAGCGCCGCACCGGCATTCGCGGCGACGACGTCCTGCCGCGCGCCCTCCTCGCCGGAGAGGATCGCTCGGGCGATGCGGGCGTTTTCGCGAGTGTCGCCGCCGGCGAGGGCATCGATCGAGTGACGGGCAATTCCCAGCGCTTCGGGCTCGACCTCGTAGCGGCGGATGGCGCCGTCCTTCACTTCGCAGACGTGCGTCGCGGCGGAGACGGAGAGCTCGTCCAGACCGTCGCGGCTGTGCACGACGAGCGCGTGCGTTGCGCCGAGCGCAAGCAGAACCTGCGCGACGACATCGACGAGCCGCTCGGCGAAGACGCCGAGGACCTGGCGCCGGGCGAACGCGGGATTCGTCAGGGGGCCGAGGACATTGAAGATCGTGCGCACGCCGAGCTCGCGGCGCACGGAAGCCACGGCGCTCATGGCGGGATGCAACTTCGGCGCGAAGAGGAACGAGATACCGGCGCGGCGCAGCACCTCGGACATGCGCGCGGCGTCGAGGTCGAGCTCGACGCCGAGCTCCGCGAGGACATCGGCGCTGCCGCATGACGACGAGACGGCGCGGTTGCCGTGCTTGGCAACGCTCGCGCCGGCGCCGGCCGCGACGAGTGCCGCGACCGTGGAGATGTTGAACGTGCCGCGCCCGTCGCCGCCGGTCCCGCACGTGTCGACGAGCGTCTCGCGGTCGGCCTCGAGCGGCGTGACGCGCTCTCGCATGGCCATCGCGGCGCCGGTGATCTCTTCCGCCGTCTCCCCTTTCATGCGCAGGGCGATGAGGAACGCCGACTTCTGCACATCGGTCGCCTGACCGTCCATGACGCGGGAGAAGACGTCGTGCATCTCCTCGCGGGTGAGGTCGCGCCCTTCCACGAGGCGTTTGATGGCAGCGGCGATCATCGCGCACTCCGCAGGAAGTTGAGGATCAGTTGATCGCCGCCGGACGTGCCGTACGACTCGGGGTGGAACTGGATGCCGAAGGTCGGCCGCTCGCGGTGGGAGAGCGCCATGATCGCGCCGTCGTCCGTTTCGGCGTCGATGTCGAAGCAGTCCGGAAGCGTGGCCCGCTCGACGATCAGCGAGTGATAGCGCGCCGCCTTGAGCGGCGCCGGGCAATCGGCGAAGAGCCGCTGCCCGGAGTGGCGCACGTCCGAGACTTTGCCGTGCACCGGCAGCGCGCCGCGCACGACGCGTCCGCCGAACGCCTCGCCGATCGATTGATGGCCGAGGCAGACGCCGAGGAGGGGGATGGAGTGGTTGCGCTGAATGAGCTCGATGCAGCGGCCGGCGCGCGCCGGGGTGCCGGGGCCGGGCGAGATGACGAGCGCATCGGGCTTCTCGGCGAGGAGCTCCGCCGGGTCGAACCCGTCGTTGCGCACGACGCGCAGCGGCTCACCCGCCAGCCGCTCGATCTGCTGGACGAGGTTGTAGGTGAAGGAGTCGTAGTTATCGATGACGGTGATCATGAACGCGTTTTCCGTGGCCAGTGGTCCGTGGACAGAAGAGGAAACGCGGCTTCACCATCGCCAGAGGCGTCGGCGAGGACGGAAAACGTTCAGGAAGGAAGAATCAGGCCGGGAACAGCCAAAGACACGAGCCGGCAGTGTGGCAGCGCGGCGGCTCGTTCTCCTGTGTGAGGCGGGTCATGATGGGGAATGGTAGCACGGCGCGTGGTGGGGGAATGGGACCAATAGGACGAACAGGACGGATAGGACATATGGGACGAATAGGACAAAGGGATTGCATTTGTCCTGTAGGACTTATCGGTCCTATTGCGCCTCGCCGGCGCGGTCGATTTTCACCACGACGCCCGGTTCTTCGTTCTGCATGGTCAGGCGCAGCTTGGAGGACTCCAGCGGCACGGCTTCGACCTGCTCCAGCTCGCCGAGCTTCTTGCCGCTGCCGACCATGCGCTGCAGCTCTTCGCCTTTCGGCCAGAGGCGCGTGTCGACCGAGCGGATCACCTTGTTGTACGTGTCGACCGTCTTGCGAAGCTGGTCGCCGACGTTCGTGAAGTAGTCCATGACCGTGACGAAGCGCGCGAACAGCTCGATCGCCGCGTCGTGCATCTTCTTGGCGCTCTCCTCGGTCTTCTCCGCCTTCCAGCTCGCGGCCACCGCGCGCAGGAGCGGCAGCAGCACCGTCGGCGAGGCGAGGAAGATCTTCTTGTCGGCGGCGTAGTCGAGCAGGGTGAGGTCCGCGGTGAGCGCGGCGGCGAGGAAGTGCTCGCCGGGGATGAAGAGCACCGCGAAGTCGAGCGTGTCGCCGATGCTCGACTGATACTCGCGGCGGGCGAGGTCGTCGATGCGGCGGCGGACGTTCTTCGCATGCTGGTCGAGCAGCGCCTTCCGGCGGAGCGGATCGGTCTCGCTCGTCGCGGCGACGTAGTCGTTGATCGGCGCCTTCGCGTCGATGGCGATGACGCGGTTGTTCGGCAGGTTGACGATCATGTCGGGGCGAAGGCGGCGCCCGTCTTCGCTCGTGAACGTCTGCTGCGTCTCGAAGTCGCGGCAGTACTCGCTCATGCCGGCGAGCTCGATGCAGCGCTTGAGCGACATCTCGCCCCATGAGCCCTGCACCGTCGGAGACTGCAGCGCATTGGCGAGCCGCGAGGCCTCGCGCTGCGCTCCCTCCTGCACGGTGACGAGCGAGCGGAGCTGCTCCTGCAGCCCGCCGTAGACCGCGTTGCGCGTTTGCTCGCTCTTGAGCAGCTCGCCGCGGTAGTTGTCGAGCATCTCCCGGACCGGCTGCAGCAGTCCGTCGATCTCCGCTTTCTTCGTTTCGAGCGCGCCGGTGACCTGGGTCTTGTTCATCGAGACGAGCGATTCGCTCACCTGACGGAACGCGCGCTGTGCGAGCGCGGCGAAGGTCTCCTCGGTCTGCTTGTGATTGGCCAGCCGCGCCTCCGCCTCGGACACACGCGTCTCGGCGACGGCCTGCGCTTTCTGGGCGTCTTCGAGGCGCACGCGCATCTCGGCGACGGTGTGCTCGCTACGGTCGCGCTCGCGATGCGCCAGATCGCGCTCCGCCAGGGCACGCTGCATCCGCGCTTCGGCTTCCCCCAGCGCTCGCTGCATCCGCGCTTCCGCTTCCGCCAGCCACCGCTGACCTTCGGCAGCCTTCCGTGCGCTCCCAACCACCCATCCCACGATCGCACCCAAAGCGAGCGCGATCACGCTCAGAACCAACGCCGTGATCGTCATGCCTTCATTGTAGATCGCACTGCCTCTATCACACGATCCACTTCGTTCTCATCGTTGTAGAAATGCGGAGCGAAACGCAGCATCCCTTCGCGTGGGGCGCAGACGATCTTCGCTTCTTCGAGCTTCCGGTGAAACCACAGGATGGAGCGCGACTCTACATCTGGTGGAGTCGCGGCCACGATTCCGGACGCCAGCGGACGAGGGGACTTGACGACGAAACCGGCATCTTCCAGTCCGTCGGCGAGCCGGGTGCCGAGGGCCAGCACACGGTCGCGGATGTTCTCGATCCCGACCTCCAGCAGGAGGTCGATCGCGGCGCGCAGGCCGTAGATGCCGTTCGTGTTCAGCGAGCCGGCCTCGAAGCGCCGCGCGTCCGGCAGCAGCTCCAGCCCGCAGTCGATGAAGCGCCCCTGCCGCTCGACGTTCGTCCAGCCATGCTCGATCACGCGCAGGCGGTGGCGATGCTCCGCCGCCACATAGAAGATCGTCGCCCCCTCGGGGCCGCACAGCCATTTGTGGCCGTCCGCGGCGAGGAACGACACTTTCGCCGCACGCACGTCCATCGGCAGCACGCCGAGGCTCTGGATCGCGTCGACGCAGAAGAGGACGTTGCGCGCGGCGCACAGCTCGCCGATGGCCTGAACGTCGGCGGCAAAGCCGTTGTGGAACGCGACGGAGGAGATCGTCACGAGCTTCGTGCGCGCGTCGATCAGCTTTTCGAGCTCCTCGACCGCCGGCAGCGGCGCGACGCGCACCTCGACGCCGCGCGGCTCGAGCCGCTTCCACGGCGTCCAGTTCGAGGGGAACTCGTACGCGGTGGTGATGACGTTGTCGCCGCTCCGCCACTCCAATCCCTCGGCCACGAACGACAACCCCTCGGACGTGTTCTTCAGGATGGCGATCTCCGACGGCTCCGCGCCGATGAGGCGGGCGGCCGAGGCGCGGAGCGCATCGATCTCCGCGTACCACTCGCGCCAGTGCAGCGCGCCGTAATCGCGCTGGTCGGCGGCGTGACGCGCCATGGCGTTGTGCGCGCGCGCCGACAGCGGCCCCACGGCGGCGTGATTGAAGTAGATGAGCTGCTTCGTGACGGGAAAAAGATCGCGCATCGGCGTACAATCCTACCTTCCCACCATGAGAAAACTGCTGATCGCGCTGTTGTTCGTCACGGCGTGCACGTCGGAAGAGGAGCGCGCGCGTAAAGCCATGGCCGACGAGGCGCGCAAGGCCGGCTTCACGCTCGAACAGCTCGAGCGCCGCATCACCGAGGCGGACGACTTCCGGAAGACGCGCAAGGCGTTCGTGCCGACGGAGCCGGTCGCGGCGGGCAAACCAGACCCCATCGTCAAGAACGTGGAGCTGGCGACGCTGGTCGACGCCGGCTGGGTGCGCAAGGTCAACGCGAGCGAACGGCGGACGACGAGCGCCTTCGGCCGCCGCAACGTCACGACGTGGTCCATTCCGGGCTATCGCTACGAGCTGATGTCGAAGGCGACGAAGTTCCCGTGGCTGGAGCGCAAGAGTGGCCTGACCATCGCCTTGGCCGACCGCAAGTTCGGCCGCGTGACATCCCTCTCCACCTCGGGCGAGATGATCCAGGTGAAGTTCGAGTGGGCGTGGGCGCCGACGGAAGTGGGCACGCAGTGCTGCGCCACGTTGCTGGGCCTCGGTGAAAAGCCGAAGACCTACAACGGCACCGCCACGTTCAAAGCGCGCAGCGGCGAGACCCTGCCGCAGGAAATCAAATTCGACGAGGACGCCGCCGGGGGACGATAGGACGACTGGGCCCCCGCCCATCCGGCAGAGATTAGAAGTTCCGCAGGCGCGCCGTGTAGGCGTCGTAGTTGGCGCGCATCTCCCCTAGCGAATCGCCGCCGAACTTTTCGCGCATGGCGTCGGCCAGCACCACCGCCAGCATCGCTTCACACACGACGCCGCACGCGGGTACCGCGGTGACGTCGCTGCGCTCCCACTGGGAGCGGTGAGCGTCGCGCGTTTCGATGTCGACGGACGGCAGACCGCGGCGCAGCGTGGAGATCGGCTTCATGAACGCGCGCACGACGACGTCTTCACCGTTCGTCACGCCCCCTTCCAGGCCACCGGCGCGGTTCGTCGCGCGGTGGTAGTGGCGCTCCTCGTCGAAGTAGATCGGGTCGTGCACCTCGGACCCGAGGCGCGCGGCGGCGGCGACGCCATCGCCGAGGGCGACGGCTTTGACGGCGTGGATGGAGAGGATGGCCTGGGCGATGCGGCCGTCGAGCTTCTCCGTCCACTGCACGTACGAGCCGAGGCCGACCGGGACGCCGCGGGCGGCGACGACGATCGTGCCGCCGAGCGTCTCCCCTGCTTCGCGCGCCTGGTCCACCGCGGCGATCATGGCCTCTTCGTGCTCGCGGTTGACGGCGCGGAGCGGCGACTCGTCGTCGACGCTCTGCAGCTCTTCCCACGACGCCGCGTACTGCGGATCGCCGGCGCTGCCGACAGAGACGACGCCGGAGCGGAGCTCGATGCCGAACGCGCGCAGCAGCGCCTTGGCGATGCCGCCGGCAGCGACGCGGCCGGTCGTCTCGCGGGCCGAGGCGCGCTCGAGGATGTCGCGCAGATCGCTACGGTCATACTTCATCCCGCCGGCGAGATCCACGTGCCCGGGCCGCGGCGCATGGACGCGGCGCTTGTGTGTCTCGCGCTCATCGAGCGTCCACGGATCCATCGCACCGCGCCAGTTCTCGAAGTCGCGATTGACGATGGTCATCGCGATCGGCGAACCGAGCGTCTCCCCGCCACGGATTCCGGAGGTGACCTCGACCGCGTCGCGCTCGATCTTCATGCGGCCGCCGCGGCCATAGCCATGCTGCCGCCGCGCGAGATCGCGATCGATGGCCTCACGTTCCACACGCACACCGGCGGGCATGCCGGTGACGATGACCGTCAGTTCCGGCCCGTGCGATTCGCCGGCTGTGGTGAAGGTGAATTTCATTGTTCAGTCAGTCAATAGGACAAACAGGACAGATAGGACCTATGGGACAGATGGGACGGATAGGACAATGGGATTTCAGCCATCTCATTCGTCCCATAGGTCCTATTTGTCCCATTCGTCCTATCGTTTTCCCGTCGCCACCGGCGCAATCGTCTGTGTTTTTCTGAACGCAAACGCCAGCCCCGCGATGATCAGCAGCACCGAGATCAACTGCGCCACGGTGAACGGTCCCAGGAAGCGGTCGTCCTTGGCGCGGACGATCTCCACGAAGAAGCGTTCGATGCCCAGCATGATGAGGAACAGGCCCCAGCCGAGGCCTTTGCGGTGGGGGCGGGTGTTGAGGCGCATGAGGATGAAGAACATCACCAGCGCGGCGGCGGTCTCGTAGAGCTGCGTCGGGTGGACGCGCAGGATGGCGTCGGGCGGCAGCGCGGGGTCGACGGGTGCGCCGAACTCGCGGAGCGAGTGCGCGGTCGTCGGCGGCGCGCCTTTGGGGAACGCGATGCCGAACCAGGCGTCGGTCGGGCGGCCGTAGTCGTCGCCGACGAGGAAGCAGCCGATGCGTCCGAGGGCGTAGCCGAGCGACAGCGCGGGCGCGGCGCAATCGGCCGCGGTGAGGTAATCCGCTTTGCGGCGGCGCACGAGCCAGGAGGCCGCGAGGAAGCCTCCGATCAGACCGCCGTACCAGACGAGGCCCGCGCGGTCGAAGAGCAGGTGCCAGTCGCGGAAGAGGATGGCGTAATAGACCTTCCCGCCGATGATGCCGCCGAGGGCGCCGGCCATCACGATCGAGGAAGCGAGATCTTCGTCGAGACCGTAGCGGCGGAACTGCCGCGCGAGCACCATCCCGCCCAGGATGAAGGCGAGGAACATCATCAGCCCGAACGTGGTGATCTCGAAATTACCGAAGCGAACTAGCGTGGGGTACATGCGGGGGCGAGCATACAACGGGTTGTCGGTTGCAGGTTTTCGGTTGTCGGTCGAAACCGAAAACCGAAAACCGAAAAGGGCCTACGCGCCGACGCGTTCCAGCGACGCCTTCTGATCGCTGATGAAGCGGAACACGTCGACCTTCCCGGCGGCGTCGAGATGCTGCGAGACCTCGAAGAGCTGCACTGACAGCAGCGTGTTCAACCCTTCGTCGAGCACCGACTTGCGCTTCTCGAACGGCAGCTCGGAGATGTTGGCGATCAGCATGTTCTCGTCGAAGCGGCCGTACTGGTCGAAGAAGACGCCGGCCCACAGTTCGTCGGTCTCGGCGCTCTGCAGCACCGTCATGAAGACGTCGCGGGCGTGGTCTTCACCGATCTTGTTCTGCAGCGCTTCGAACAGGCGGCCGAACATGTCGTTGTACGTGGAGATGATCTTGAGCAGCTCCGGCGAATCCTCGACATCGAGGAAGACGGGGCGGAACGACTTCTCCTCCGGCGCCACCTCGATGATGCGGGCGGACAGCAACTGGAAGAGGATGCGCGTGACCTCGAACTCCGTGAGATCGGAGCGGCCGGTGAGCTCGCGCACGGAGAGGCGTCCGTCGATCTTCTGGTAGAGCTGGATCTCGCCCTCGGACATGTCCAGCTCGTCGAAGTTCGGGACGCTTCCGGGCACCGGGACGAAAACCATCTCCAGGCTGGGGATCTTCTCGCGGATGCGTGCCGATTCGTCGAGGCGGCGGATGCCTTCCATGATCACGCTCGACGTATTGAGCTGCAGCACGATGCGCTCCGCCGCCAGCTCCTCGGCCGACTCGAAGAAGGAGAAGTCGCCGCCCTTCCAGGAGAAGAGCGAGTAGATGATCTCGAGGACCTGGTTCTTGACGCCCCACCAGAGGTCCTTCGGCGAGATGGCCCCCATCTGCACGAGGAGCTTCCCGTGGCGCAGTTGCGGCGTCACGCGGCGTTTCGTTTCCTCGTACTGCTGCTGCGAGATCTTGCCGTTGCGCAGGAGAAATTGCCCGAGGGAGTGCTCGGGGGAGTTGGAGGCGGCGAACACGATCTCTCCGTCTTTCCAGAGAATCGTGCGCTCCAGATCCGCATTGCGGAGCGCGAGCTTTCCGCTGCCACGGATCATGGCGAGGAAGCTCAGGACATCCGGTAACTGAATCCTGGAGAGGTCGCCTTCGAGGATCGATTTCTCAGGCATCAACGGGAACCCAACGGACGCAACAATGCCAGAGGAACGGGGGAGGGGCAAGGGATATTGCCACGTGTGAATTGAGAATGAAGAATCGAGAATCGAGAACGGCTCGTACACTGAGTACCCTTCTCAATTCTCAATTCGCCATTCTAATTGTCATCGCCGGCACTTCGGAACTACCGCGGCCAATAGACCAATCACCCGAGCTACCTCTTCTTCAGTGGTGAAGCGGCTGAAGGAAAAGCGGACCGTCCCCTTCGCGGCAGCCGGCGACAATCCCATGGCCAGCAAAACGGGGCTCGGCTCGACGCGGCCGGAGGAGCACGCCGAGCCGGTCGAGACCGCGACGCCGCTGAGGTCGAGGGCGATGACGATCCCCTCGCCGTCGACATCATGGAAGGTGACGTTGCTCGTGTTCGGGAGGCGCGTCACGTTCGCGCCGTTGATGGTGAGGCCGGCGCCGAAAGTCTCGCGCAGCGCGTGCTCGAAGCGGTCGCGCAGCTCCGGCGAGACCGGCGTCGCCGCGAGGCGCGCGGCGGCACCGAACGCGGCGGCGAGCGGCACGTTCTCCGTTCCGGCGCGGCGGCGGCGCTCCTGCGCTCCTCCGTACAGATGCGGGGCCATGGTGATGCCGCGCCGCACGTACAGCGCGCCGATGCCTTTCGGCGCATGGATCTTGTGCGCGGAGAGCGCGAGTGTGTCGCACTGCAGCGCATTCACGTCGATGGCGATCTTCCCCGCCGCCTGCACGGCGTCGCAATGGAAGTGGATGGAACGGGCGCGACAGGCGGCGCCGATCTCCCCTACCGGCTGCACGACGCCGGTCTCGTTGTTGGCGAGCATGATCGTGACGAGCTTCGTCTCCGGACGCAGCGCCGCGATGACCTCCGCGGCACTGACCACGCCGTCTCGCGACGGGACGACGCACGTCACCTCGTGCCCCCGCCGCTCCAGCTCGCGTACCGCTTCGAGGATCGAAGGATGCTCGATGGTCGATGTGACAATGTGGGAACGACCCGGAAGTGGCACAGCCCCGAAGATGGCCGCGTTGTTAGACTCGGTTCCGCCGCTGGTGAATACGATCTCGCGCGCGGTGGCGCCGATGAGCGACGCCACGGACTCACGCGCGTCTTCGATCACCTGCCGCGCCGTCTGGCCTTCTTTATGAATGGACGAGGCGTTGCCGAACACATCACGGAGCGTCGCCGAGAGGACATCCAGGACCTCTGGATGGATCATCGTCGTCGCGTTGTTGTCGAGGTAGATTCGCATTCAGATCACGTTCCGGGAAGGACTCCGACTTCGATGAAGCGCACTGCTCTGGCTGTCCTGACGCTCGCCTTCACTGCCAACATTCTCGCCGAAACGCAAACTCCGCCGCCTCCGGCGCCAGACAAGGCGAAGGAGACGAAGGCCGCGCCCGCGTCTTCGCAGACGCAGCGCAAGCTCTCCCGCCGCGAGCGGAAGGACCGCGTCGCCGGGCTCGCCGAGAAGCACCGGCAGTTCATCACTGATGTCGAGCCGATCATGCACGAGTCGGAGCTCGACACCTTCCTCCTGCTCGACACCGAGCCGCAGCGTGACCTCTACATCGAAGAGTTCTGGCGCCGTCGCGACCGCCACCACGGCATCACCAACCTCCGCTACCGCGACGAGTACTATGCCCGTCTCGAAGAAGCCAAGACCGACTTCGGCCAGGTCTCGTCCGACCGCTCGCGCATCTACCTCATGTACGGGCCGCCGGCCGAGCGCATCAAGGTCGACTGCGACCGTTACCTCCAGCCGCTCGAGATCTGGACCTACCCCTTCATCCAGGGCCTCGGTCACGACGTCTACCTCCTCTTCTATATCCCGCGCCACATGCGCGATTACAAGTTCTGGAACGCGATGGGTGACGACCAGATGGCGCTCGGGCAGCTCGTCTCCGTCGACGCCATCGGCAAGTCCATCACCGACTCCGGCGCCGTCTCCGCCGTCTTCGAGCAGTCCGCCGCGCCGAACGTCTTCATCAGCAAGATCGAGGTCGATTGCCCCCGCGGCGAGGAGATCCTCCGCGCCATCTACGGCACGAAGCAGAACCGCACGCAGCTCCTCGGCATCTTCGAGCCGCCGCCGGCCGGCACGGATGAAGACGTCCGCAAGATCCTCCGTTCCGTCGTCCTCGCGAACCCGAACGCCACGAAGCTCGCCACCGACTACTCGGTGCGCTTCCCGGCCAAGCAGGGCGCCAAGACCGACGCCGAGATGACGATCCTCGTGCCGCGCGCCCAGCTCACCACGAAAGACGTCGGCGGCGCCTCCGTCTACAGCGTCGACGTCACCGGCGAAGTGCTGCGCGACGGCAAACTGTACGAGAACTACCGCTACCGCTACGACTTCCCGGCCACCGAAACCGCCGAGAAGCTGCCGATCCTCATCGACCGTTTCCTCCGCCCCGACACGTACACCTCGCGCATCAAAGTCCTCGACGTCCATTCGGGTGCCGAGGCGGTGATCGAGAAGGAGCTGGTCGTGCCGGAGCTGCTCGACACGCCGGAACAGCGCGCCGCGAAGGAAGCGGCGCAGGCGACCGTCGCCCAGCTCAAGGACGAAATCATCTCCGGCGAGACGCGCCTGCGCATCGTGCCGATGGCCGACGAGCTGCTCAGCGGCGTCCAGACCATCGAGACGCTGCTCACCGGCGACGACGTCAAGGCGGTCGAGTTCTGGCTCGACGGCAAGAAGATCGCGGTCAAGCGCAATCCGCCGTTCACCCTCGACCTCGACTTCGGCCAGGTCCCGCAGGTGCGCCGCATCCGTGTCGTCGGCCTCAGTGAAAAGGGCGACATCGTCACCGGCGACGACATCGTCGTGAACACGGGCAACGATCCGTTCCGTGTGCGCATCTCCTCGCCGCGCGTCGCGCACAACCTCAAGGGCCGGCAGCGCGTCGAGATCGACGTGCGCGTGCCGGAGGGGAAAGACGTCGGTGAAGTGGAGCTGTACTGGAACGAGACGCGCGTCGCCACGATGTACAACGCGCCGTTCGTGCAGACCGTGAACATCCCCGCGACCGAAGGCGTCGGCTACCTCCGCGCCGTGGCGAAGCTGAAGGACGACGAGACCCCCGCGGTCGAAGACGTCGTCATGGTCAACACGCCGCAGTACATGGAAGAAGTGAACGTCCACCTCGTCGAGCTGCCGACCACGGTCCTCGCCGGCGGCAAGCCGATCAACAACCTCAACGAAGCGGCCTTCAAGGTCCTCGACGAAGGAAAGCCGGTCAAGATCTCCAAGTTCGAGCACGTCAGCAACCTGCCGCTCTCGCTCGGTCTGGCCATCGACACCTCGGGGTCGATGCAGCCACGCATGAGCGAAGCGCAGAAAGCCGGCGCGGAGTTCTTCCAGAAGACGATGCGGAGCGGCGACAAGGCGTTCCTCGTCTCCTTCGATTCCGAGCCGCAGATCGTGCAGAAGTGGTCGCCGAAACTGGCGGACGTGCACGCCGGCCTCGCCAAGCTGCGCGCCGAAGAGTCGACCGCGCTCTACGACGCCGTCGTCTACTCCCTCTACAACTTCCTCGGCGTCAAAGGACAGAAAGCGCTGGTCCTCCTGAGCGACGGCAAGGACACCAGCTCCAAGTTCACGTTCGACCAGGCGCTGGAGTACGCGAAGCGCGCGGCCGTCCCCATCTACGCGATCGGCCTCGGCATCCGCACGACGGAAGTCGACGTCCGCTACAAGCTCAACAAGCTGGCCACCGAGACCGGCGGCACGACGTACTACATCGAGTCCGCCGCCGACCTCCGCCGCATCTACGACGACATCCAGCAGGAGCTGCGCTCGCAGTACGTCCTCGGCTTCTACCCGCCGGAAGGCGTCAAGCCGGGCGGCAAGTGGCGCGAAGTGACCGTGCAGACCTCGCAGGGAAAGGCGAAGACCATTCGCGGGTACTATCCGTAGCCCATGCTCAAAGCCTTCTTTTCCGTCTTCCTCACCGTGTTCATCGCCGAGATCGGAGACAAGACGCAGCTTGCCACGATGCTGTTCGCGGCCGACGCCAAGATCAGCAAGTGGGTGATCTTCGCCGGCTCCGCGCTGGCGCTGGTGCTGGCTGCCGCGATCGGCGTCCTGGTGGGGGCGCAACTGGAACGGCTGGTGTCCCCCCGCACGCTGAAGGTGGTGGCGGGCGTGGGGTTCATCGCGATCGGCATCTGGACGATCGCGTCGAAGTGACCAGCGGACGGTAGGACGAATAGGACCTATGGGACGGATGGGACCTATACGTCCTATTTGTCCTATCGTCCCCCGCCTTACCCTTCCACGCCGGCTTTGCGTTCCTGGGCCATTCGTTCGCGTTCGGCGGCGCGCTCGGCGCGCTTCTGGTTGATCTCTTCCTTCAGGCGCTGCGCGATGGCGGTGCCGGTCTGGGTGGTGGCCAGGCCGCCTTCGGCGGTCTCGCGCAGGCCTCGCGGCAGCGCGCGCCCGATGCGGACCATGGCTTCGACGATCTCGTCCATCGGGATCACCGACTCCACCCCCGCCAGCGCGAGTTGCGCCGCGGTCAGGCCGTGCACGGCGAATAGCGCGTTTCGCTTGACGCACGGCACCTCGACCAATCCGCCCACCGGGTCGCACACCAGGCCCAGCGTGTTTTTCAGGGCGATGGCTGCCGCGTGGATGCTCTGGTGCGTGGTGCCGCCCATCATGTAGGTCACGGCTCCGGCGCCCATGGAGGACGCCACACCGACCTCGTTCTGGCAGCCGCCGGCCGCGCCGGAGATGTTCGCGGAGAGGGCGATGATCGAACCGATCCCACCAGCCACGACGAGCGAGCGCACGGTCCGCTCCGGCTCGATGTGCCGTTCTTCCTCGAGCGCCAGCAGCATCCCCGGCACGATCCCGCCGGCGCCAGCCGTCGGGGCGGCGACGATGACGCCCATGCGGGAGTTCTCCCCCATCACCGCCAGCGCGTAGAGCTCGGCTTTGACCGTCAGCGGGTCGAGGAACGTGCGCCCGGAGTCGAACGCCTCCTGCAGCAGCCGCGCTTCATTGCCGACGAGCTTGCCCATCGACTGGCCGCCGCCCTTGCCGCGCTCGACGCAGTCACGCATCACTCCGCGGCGTTTGCGCAGCGCCTCCAGGATCATCTCCGCGGGTACGGCATGCTCCTGCTCGTCCGTCTCGAGGAAAACGTCGGCGAGGTCGCGGTCGGCAGCGAGGGCTTCGAGGTGCTTGAAGGAGTCGATCATTGCAGTCAGTCAATTAACTCATTGGACTGCGTGCGTGTTCCGCACCAACGGACCACCGCTGCTACGGAATCCGGTCCAGATACTTCGCCTCGTCCACATCCTCGGTCGCGCAGACGCGCCGCAGCGCCTCGGCGCCGATCGGTGAGTCGACGTCGATCTCCATGAACGCATCCTTCCCGCGCTGTTTGCGCGAGCAGTACAGCGAGGCGATGTTGATCCCTTCCTCCGCGATCACTTTCGTGACCTCCGAGATCATCCCCGGCCGGTCGCGGTAGAAGAGGAGGAGCGTCGGCGAATCGCCTTTGAAGCGCGTGGCGAAGCCGTTGATGCGGAAGACCTCGATCACTCCCCCGCCGATGGACGAGCCGACGATCTCCACCTCGCGGTTCGGTCCTTTGATCTCGACGCGCACCGTGTTCGGGTGTACCTCGCCGAGGTCCTCCTCGGAGAAGGCGATCGTGACGCCCATCTGCTCGGCGATGCGGATCGCCTCAGGGATGCGGGGATCGTCGACGTTCAGCCCGATGGCGCCGCCGACGAGCGCGAAGTCCGAGCCGTGGCCGCGGTAGGTCGCGGCGAGCGGCGGGTGGAGGTAGAAGTGCACCTCGGTCGGATCCTCGTCGAGGATCTCGCGCGCGACGCGGCCGAGCCGGGCCGTGCCGGCCGTGTGCGAACTGGAGGGGCCGACCATCACCGGGCCCATGACATCGAGGATCGAGACTTTGCGGTCGTGACGCGTTGCCATCGCCGTCAGTGTATGCCGCTTCGTTCCCGCGCCGTCACTTGATACACTCGCGAGGTCCAATGAGTTCAAAGCCGGTCATTCTGGTGGTTGATGACGATATGCCCATCCTGATGCTCATGCGCAACCTGTTGCGCGAGTTCGGGTTCGAGGCCGTCACCGTGAACAACGGGCCGGAAGCGATCGAGGGCGCACGCGCCCGTACGCCCGACCTGATCCTGCTCGACAAGAACATGCCCGGCATGCCCGGCGACGAGGTCATCCGCAACCTCCGCAACGAGAGCTCGCTGGCCAGCGTGCCCATCCTCATCCTCAGCGGCGAGCCCGTCGGCCCGGACGAGATCACGCGCCTCGGCGCGAACGGCGCCGTGCTGAAGCCTTTCGACGTCCCCGAGCTGATCGACCAGATCCGCTCCTACGTCGGCGCGGCGCGAACGTAACGGCGCTCCCGCTACCTGTCCGCTCCGGCCCATCTTCTGCATCGCCGACACCTCTGATATAAACCGCGCCGGAGGCGTATCCCGATGATTCATGACAGCGTGAAATCCCTCGAAAATGCGAGGTCGGTCGACGACCTCGTGTACACGGCCGTCTTCAGCTCCAACGCCGAAGCGAAGGCCGAAGCGCGGAAGCAGATCCACCTCCGCGCGCGCCGCAGCGGCGCCGTTCCTTCCTCGATCTATCCCCTCTACATGGCCATCGGCCGCGGCGAGGTCGATCGCAAGTTCACCGTCCCGGCCTTCAACATCCGCGCGCTGACGTACGACACCGCGCGCGCCCTCTTCCGTGCCGCGATGCGCAACAACGTCGGACCGTTCATCTTCGAGATCGCCCGCTCCGAGATCGGCTACACGGAGCAGCGTCCGGCCGAGTACGCCGCGTGCGTGCTCGCGGCAGCCATGGCCGAGGGGTATCAGGGGCCGGTGTTCATCCAGGGCGACCACTTCCAGGCCAGCGCCAAGAAGTGGGCGACCGAGGAAGGGAAGCAGTCGGAAGTGAAGGCGCTCGAGTCGCTCATCGACGAGGCCATCGCCGCCGAGTTCTACAACATCGACATCGACACCTCGACGCTCGTCGACCTCTCCTTCGAGACGCGCGACGAACAGCAGCGCACGAACTACGAGTACACCGCGCACCTGACCAAGTACATCCGGGAGCGCCAGCCGAAGGGTGTCGAGATCGCCATCGGCGGCGAGATCGGTGAGGTCGGCAAGTACAACACGCAGCCCGACGAGGTCCGCGCCTATCTCGAAGGCCTCCGCCGCCTCCTCGGCGGCGAGGTCGGCATCGACAAGATCTCGGTGCAGACCGGGACCTCGCACGGCGGCGTTCCGCTCGCCGACGGCACGATCGCCGAGGCCAAGATCGACTTCGACGTCCTGCGCGAAGTGACCGACATCTGCCGAAACGAGTACGGCATCGCCGGCTCCGTGCAGCACGGCGCCTCGACCCTGCCGGAGGAGGTGTTCAACCGCTTCCCCGAAAGCAACGCAGTCGAGATCCACCTCGCCACCGGCTTCCAGAACATGGTCCTCGATGCGCCGACGCTCCCCGCTTCGATGCGCGACGAGATCCGCACCTTCTGCTTCGAGAACTGCGCCGACGAGCGCAAGTCGAGCGAGACCGACGAGCAGTTCGTCTACAAGACTCGCAAGAAGGCCATCGGCCCCTTCAAGCAGCGGATGTGGGAGTTGCCGCCCGAGACGAAGCAGCCGATCATCGACGCGCTGGAAGCCAAGTTCGAGTTCCTGATGAGCAAGCTGGGTGTCTTCGACACGAAGGACATCGTGGCGAAGTACATCAAGACCGACGTGGAGCTGCCGGAGTACGCCGCCGCCTCAGAAGAACTGACGGCCGCCGCCACGGTGGATCCCAATGAAGGCGAATAGCCGCAACCCGATAGGACGAATGGGACCGATAGGACCTATAGGACAGAACCACGTCCTGTTCGTCCTACGAGTCCTGTTCGTCCTATTTGTCTCTACTGAATTTCCAGCCGCTGAAATACCAGCCCCGGTGTCGCGGCCGTGCGCTTGGTGACCTTGCGCTTTTCGATCTCCACCCGGTTGCGCCCGCGGTTCTTGGCCCGGTAGAGCGCCTGATCGGCGGCGTCGTAGAGCTCCGCCACGTCCTTCACGTCGGAGTGCGGGATCGAGGCGATCCCGACGCTGATCGTAATGCGGTGGGCGATGTCGCCCAGACGAACGGTCGAGCTCTCGACGGCGGCGCGAATCTTCTCCCCGAACTGCATCGCTTCGAACAGCTGCGTTTCGGGGAGGAGAATCGCGAACTCTTCGCCGCCGACTCGTGCGACGAAATCGGTCGCGCGGGTGCCGTGGTCGAGGACCTGCGCCACCGCGCGCAGGACGCAGTCGCCCGACTGGTGCCCGTACATGTCGTTCACCGACTTGAAGTGGTCGACGTCGACCACCGCGATCGATAAAGGACGCTCGTACCGGCGGGCGTGCTCCCAGGCCTGGGCAAGCTGCGTCTCGAAGGCCCGGCGGTTGCGGAGCGACGTCAGGCCGTCCGTCAGCGAGAGCTCTTCGAGCTTGCGGTTGCTGTCGAGCAGCGCCTTCTGCAGCTCGACGATCCGTAACCCGGCGCGGATGCGCGCGAGCAACTCCTGTCCCGGCACCGACTTCGAGACGTAGTCGTCCGCCCCCTGCTCGAAGCCTTCGAGCTTCGCTTCCTCACTGTCCTGCCCGGTGAGGATCAACAGATAGCTGTGGGGATACTGCTCGCGGAGCTCGCGGCAGAAGATGGCGCCGTCGCCGTCGGGGAGATTGCGGTCGAGGACCGCCAGATCCCACATGTGCCCGCGGACGAGCTCGCGTGCTTCCGCAAGCGTGCCGGCCTCGAGCACACCATACCCTGCGCGCCGGAGCTGCCTGGCAAGCAGAGTCGACACGTGGACGTCATCCTCCAGGAGGAGAATCTGGGCATGCATGGTTGTCATGAGTGCCATTAATAACTAATCCGAAGCGTCCTCGATTCCGAACAGAGTGTCCGTAAAGTACGCCAAAGCTCGACCGTTAAATTTTTTCTGAAGAATCAGTTACGGAAGAGACCGATGCCGTCGCGCACCGCCAGCGCAGCGAACACGAGCAGGAGTAAACCCAGCATGCGCATCGCCGGAACGTAGAACCTGATGATGTGCGCACGGGAGCGTGCAAGGGCGAGAGCGAGCAGGACCTTGCTCCCAATGAGGCAGGTAAAGAAGACGACCAGAAAAGTGGACGCCGCTCCCCAGCCGACGTTCCATGAACGCGCCAGCGTCGGCATCCCGACCGTGATCCAGAAGAGGTAAGGATTCGGGTTGAGGTAGTTGACGAACACGCCGCGCAGAATGGATCGCGGCGCCTCCCCTGCGACGAGCTCGACCGACTCCGGCGGCCGTGACGTCCAGCTCTCCCAGGCCAGATAGAGAAGGTAGAGCGCCCCGGCGAAGGCGATCGCCCCGAGGAGCGGACGAATGCGCGTGAGCCGCTCCATGAAGAGGAGCAGCACGATGATGAGCGGCCCGTCCGTCAGCAGCGGCACGAACGACGTCTTCACCCCCTCGGCCGCCCCATGCCGCAGCGTCTGCCGGATCACGAGCGTCAACAGAGGCCCCGGAAGCAGGCCGCCGGACAACCCATAAACCAGCCCGGCGGCAAGAGCAGCGAGCATTTTGTTGACCGAGAGCTTACAACATTAAAGAAGGAACTTCGTTGTCGGGACCGTCTGAATGGAAGGAGGCTTTCCATGGACACAATCACCAGGTGGAATGAGGTAGCTCTTCGCGCCAACCGGATCAGTCACACCTTCGCCGGCGGCACACAACTCGGCCCGACGCTCAGCTCCCGCGCGCTGGCCATCGTGCATCTTGCGATCTACGACGCCTACGCCGCCGTGCTCGGCAACCCGGCGACCCTGCCGGCTTACCTGCCCGGCTTGCCTGCCGCGCCGAGCGGCGCCACGACGAGCGACGCGGTCGCCGGGGCGGCGTACACGACGCTCGTGGCGCTGTATCCGGCCCAGACGGCGGACTTCGACAACGATCTGGCCACGATGGGGAATCCCGCGAGTCCGGGCCATACTTTCGGCGTCGCCGTCGCCAACGCGCTCCTCGCCGACCGTGCCGGCGATCCCGGCGCCAGCGGCCCCTACACACCGACCCTCACGCGCGGCCATCACCGCCCCGATCCCGACAATCCCACCCAGGGCTACCATGGCCCGGTTTACGGGCAGGCACGCGGCTTCGCCATCACGAAGCGCCACGCGCTCGACGCACCGCCGTTCGACAACCCCGAATACGTCGACGCGGTGAGAGAAGTGCGCAGGGAAGGGATTCGTCCGGATCTCCTCGCCACGCTGCCGGACGATTTCTTCAAGAAGCGGAGGGAGATGGACCATGCGGTCATCGGCGTCTGGTGGGCGTACGACGGTGTGGCCAACCTCGGCACGCCGCCACGCCTCTACAACCAGATCCTGCACGTCATCGCCGCGGCCAAAGGGAACACCGAGGCGCAGAACGCGCGGTTGTTTGCGCTGATGAACGTGGCCATGGGGGACGCCGGGATTCTCTCCTGGGAGCAGAAGTACAAGTGGAACTTCTGGCGTCCCGTGCTGGGCGTGCGCGAGCACGACCCCGCCTTCGGTCCGACGCCGACGGAATCGGACAACAACCTCGACAACACGACTGATCCGTTCTGGCTCCCCTACGCCTCGCCGCGCACGAACGCCGTCAATCCCGCGTTTCCTCCTCCGGCGGGCGGGACGAAGAACTTCACCCCACCGTTCCCGGCGTACCCGTCCGGTCACGCCACGTTCGGTGCGGCCGCGTTCCAGATCGTCCGCAGGTTCTATGGGATCGCCGCCAACCAGAACGGCAACGACAACCTGCTCGATGGCCTCAGCTTCATCTCGGATGAATTCAACGGCATCAATCAGGACAACACCGGCACCATCCGTCCGAACCACAAGCGCGACTTCCCCGGCGGCCTCTGGAACATGATCGTCGAGAACGCCGTGAGCCGGGTCTACCTCGGCGTGCACTGGGTCTTCGACGCGTTCACGCGCCGGAACAACGGTCAGCCCGACCTGAACCGCAAGATCGGCGGCGTACCGCTCGGCCTGGACATCGCCAACGACATCTTCGACAGCGGCATGAAGCGTTCGAGCGTGGGGCCGCTCCCCTGACAGGCACGACTATTGCGGGAAGGCGGACCCATGGGCAATTTACTTTGGTTGATCATCGTCGTCCTGATCGTCCTCTGGCTGGCCGGGTTCGCCTTCCAGTTCGGCGGAGGCCTGATCCACATCCTCATCGTCATCGCGCTGATCCTGCTGATCGTCAGGCTCGCGACGGGACGAAAAGTTCTCTAGCCGCCGCCGGCCGACGGCGGTGAGTTAAGTGTCGTGTCTCGCTTTTAAGCGTGGGTCTTTGCGAGCGGCGGTGGGCTGGATGCAAGTCGTCGCGACGCAGGCGATGCTGGGACATCGTCGAGGAGCGGCGGCGCAGCAGACAGTCCGCCGCCGCCGCAAAGTACCCACGCTTAAAAGCGAGACACGACACTCAACCCCGGAAAGCACGGACGATCCGTTCGACGCGCCCGCTATCCACGGGCGCGTCGACGCGGCCGCCTTCCTTGATCGACGTGCCGACGATCGCACCGTCGGCATCGGCGAAGCTGCCGGCATTCGCGTCCGACAGTCCGCTGCCGACGAGTAGCGGTGCATCCGGCAGCGCCTCGCGCAGCACGCGCAATCGCGCCGGATCCGCCGCCGCGCCGGTCTCGGCTCCCGTCACGATGAGCGCATCGGCGAGGCCGCGCAGTCGCAGATCCTTCGCCAGTTGCACCGGCTCGAATTCAGCGAGCGGCGCCGCGTGCTTCACCAGATGATCGGCGAAGACGTGCACCTGCGGCGCGAGCGACGCACGCTTCCGCATCGTCGCGTACGCATCCCCTTCGATGATCCCCTGGTCGGTGAGCATCGCCCCCGTGTGCACGTTCACGCGAATGAACGCCGCCCCCGTCGCCGCGGCGATGGCCAATGCCGACTGCGCGTCGTTGCGCAGCACGTTGACGCCGAAGGGGACGCGCACTTCGCGCACCACGTCCGCGATGACACGCGCCATCGACGCAATCGTCTCCCCTTCCACTTTGCCCTTCGTGAACGGGCGGTCGCCGAAGTTCTCGATGATCGCGTTGCAGCCGCCGGCGGCGAGCGCACGCGCATCGCGCAGCGCGGCGCCGAGCACCGCGTCGAGCGACTCGAACAGCGGTGAGCCCGGAAGCGGCAGCAGATGCACCATCCCGAAAACGGCACGTGTGGCAAAACGCTCGGTGAACGCGGCGCGAGTCAGCATAGGGGCACAGTTATACTCTGCCGCGCATGTCGGACCTCAAGCTCTTCAACACCGCCACCCGCGAGAAGGAAACGTTCGTCCCGCTGACGCCCGGCGAGGTGCGGATCTACTCGTGCGGACCGACGGTGTACAACCATCCCCACATCGGGAACCTGCGCACGTTCCTCTGGAGCGATCTGCTGCGCCGCTACCTCGAGTTCCGCGGCCTCCGCGTCACCCACGTCATGAACATCACCGACGTCGAGGACAAGATCATCCGCAACGCGAACGCCGCGGGGAAAGACATCAACACGTACACCGCGCCTTACATCGACGCGTTCCTCGCGTCGCTGAAGGAGCTGCGTATCCGCCCTGCCACGCACTATCCGCGCGCGACCGAGTACATCCCGCAGATGGTGACGCTCGTCCAGCGCCTCACGGAGCGCGGGCACACTTACGAGGTCGAAGGGTCGACGTACTTCCGCGTGGCGAGCCTCCCCGGCTACGGCAAGCTCTCGCGCGTCGAGATCGACACGAGCAGCGAGTTCTCCCGCATCGAGTCCGACGAATACGAGAAGGAATCGGCACGCGACTTCGTCCTGTGGAAGGCGAAGAAAGAAGGAGAGCCGTCGTGGGAGACGGCAATCGGCGAAGGGCGCCCCGGCTGGCACCTCGAGTGCTCCGCCATGTCGATGGACCTCCTCGGCGAAACCTTCGACATCCACACCGGCGCCGTCGACCTGATCTTCCCGCACCACGAGAACGAGATCGCGCAGAGCGAAGGCGCTACCGGCAAACCGTTCGTCCAGTTCTGGATTCACGGCGAGCACCTCAACATCGACGCGCAGAAGATGTCGAAGTCGCTCGGCAACATCTATACGCTCGCCGAGATCCGCGAGTTGAACTACGACCCGCTCACGCTGCGCTACGCGCTGCTGTCGGTGCCGCACCGCACGAAGCTCAACTTCACGACCCAATCGCTCGACGACGCGAAGCACGCCATCCAGCGCATCGAGTCGTTCCTCATCCGCCTCGAGGAGCTGTCGAAGTCGGGGCCGCACGACGCCTCGCAGGCGAACGAAGAAGGGGACGCGCTGATCGGCACGTTCCTCAACGCGTTCACCGAGGCGATGGACGATGACCTGAACACCTCGGCGGCGCTGGCGGCGATCTTCACGCTCGTTCGCGACGCCAACACCGCCATCGACGCGGGCCGCATCTCACCGGCGGACGCCGAGGGGCTCCGCACCGCGCTGATGAAGGTCGACCCGGTGCTCGACATCTTCCCCCGCCGCGACGAAGTGCTCGACGAAGACATCGAGCGTCTCATCGCCGCGCGCCAGGCCGCACGCAAAGCACGCAACTTCGCCGAAAGTGACCGCATCCGCGATGAATTGCTGGGCAAGGGCATCCTGCTGGAAGACACGCCCGGCGGCGTGCGCTGGAAGCGGCGGTAGACGATTGAGGATGAAGGATTGAGGATCGAGGATGACGAAATGACAGCAGATCCTTCGCGCGGCGCATCCATCCTCATTCCTCAATTCTCCATCCTCAATCCGCTTCAGCGGAGCACCGAATGATCGGTTACCTCGAAGGCCGCCTCAAACGCCTGGACGCCACGCGCGCCCTGATCCTCGCCGGCGGCGTCGGCTACGAAGTGCACATCTCCCTGTCGACGTACTACCGCATCGAAGGGAAAGGCGAAGCCGCGCTCGACATCCACACGCACGTGCGTGAGGACATGATCGCGCTCTACGGCTTTGCCACCAGCGAAGAGAAGCAGGCGTTCGAGAAGCTGATCTCCATCTCCGGTATCGGCCCGACGCTCGCGCAGAAGATCCTCTCCGGCATCGACGCTCCCGATCTCGCCGATGCCGTCGCGCGCGCCGATGCACGCAAGCTGGCAACGATCCCCGGCGTGGGCAAGAAGACCGCGGAGCGCATCTGCCTCGAGCTGCGCGACAAGCTCGTGCTGACGCCGGAGCAACAGGCCGTCGCCGCGGCGGCGCCGTCACGCAGCTCGATCGACGACGATGTGCACTCGGCGCTCGTCAACCTCGGCTACCGTCCGAAAGACGCGGAACTGGCGATGGAAAAAGCGCGCAAGGAACTGGGCGCCGAAGCCGAGTTCCCCGTGCTGCTGAAAGCCGCGCTGCGCCAACTGACGAAGTAAGCGCGCGCAGACGCTATCGGCGCGTCCTGCGGCGCGCGGCATCCACGCTCCAGATGCCCGCGCCCGTTGCGGCGATGTAGAGGAACAGCCAGCAGTACGCCACCGCCAGCTCTCCCTTGTTCACGATGGGGAAAAAGCCGCCCGACGCGTGGCGCCAGAAGTACGCCACGGCCATCACGCCGCTGGCGACGAACGCGGCCCACGTCGTGAGGAAGCCGACGGCGATCAGCACGCCCGCAACGACCTCCACCCAGCCGGCGAAGATCATGAGCGGGTCGGTCGCGACCTTGCCGCCGGGCCAGGCCCACAGCTTCTGCGTGCCGTGCATGGCCAGCATGATTCCGGTGAGGAAGCGGAGGATCGCGTAGATCTGCGGAGCGAGGCGGCGGAGCCAATTCATGAGGCTGCACGGGAGCAATTCGCGAACCACAGAACACGGATGAATCTGCAACAGATCGGCAAAGGAGTTGCTCTACATGCAAACGAGAGAAGGAAAAGGAGAGGTGATGAAACGAACGCTTCACGCCCTGTTGGTCCTCGTCGCGACGACGGCGATGCTCGCTTGTGGAGGCGGGCACAAGGAGAGCACGGAAGGCTCGACCGGCACTCTCACGCCTTCGACCGACACGACGCAGACCAGTACTTCCAGCACCGCCGCGACGGAGTCGACGACTTCCGGCACGACGACGGAGTACCAGGGCACGAGCGCCACCGATACCACTGGAACGAGCACGACCACTCACCCGCAATGACTCGCATGACTTCACACACCGTCGCGTGGAGGAACGCTCCACCGGCCTGAACGAACCAACAGGAAAAAGACACGGAGGAACTATGAAGAAAGCGCCATTTTACGCAGCGATGATGCTGTGCGTCGGCGGCCTCTGGGGCTGCGCAACTACCGGAACGACTGACGACACCATGACTGACGACGCGATGACGTCCAGCAGCACCGTCACCGACGACGTGCAGACGGACGTCAACAGCGGCACCGGCACGCAGACCACCCAGCAGACCACCGGCTCCACCACGATGCAGGGCAACATGCACTCCACCGGCGGCACCAGCACCGGCACCTCCACCTCGGGTCTCGACAACCGTGAGAACGTCACGGGCACCCCGACCGGCTCGGTCGATACGCGCAACAACCCCGACGTGAACACCGGCACCAACAACACCACCAGCGCCAACTTCGCGCCGGGCACGACGGCCAACAGCAGCACCTCCGTCAGCGGCACCAGCGGCACGAGCATGAGCGGCTCGGTCGACAACACGGCCACGATGAGCGGCTCCGGCACGGTCCAGGGCCACACCTCGACCACGACCACGACGCAGTCGGGCAGCATGACCGGCAGCACGCAGCAGAACAACCTCCGCAACAACAACAGGACCAGCGGCAGCACGACGACGACCACCACCCGTACGCGCATGCGGAAGGATTAGTATCCGCTCAGCACGAGGCCGCGCCTGCGGCCTCGTGCGCTGCATTCTCATGCGCGCCTTCATTCTCATCGTTGCCTTCGCCATCGCGGCCTCTGCGCACGCGGCGAGCGACCATCTCGCCGAGGCGTGGCCGAACGCGCAGTACGCGGAGGTGGGAGACATCGGTGAAGGCATCGCGGTCGTGTTCTCCCCCGACCTCAGCGTCCCCGGCAACTGCCGTTTCTACACCGCGCTCGGGTTCGCCTGCTTCGAAAACGCCGACTGGAGCGAGATCCTCCGCGACATCCGCACGCACAACATCGCTCACCCCTCGAGCATGATTCGCACGCTCATCCTCGAGACCCACGGCACGAACGGCAACGGCCTCAAAGTGCAGACGGGGAAGAACGCGAAAGATCCGCGCTCCTACATCTCCGTCGGCGCACTGCAGGAGCGCGTCGAGCCCGACGGCGTCCGCTACATCATCATCAGCGCGTGCAACTCCGGCCGGCTGCTCCGGCCGCAGATTTATCGCAAGCTCGACCGCAACACCGGCGACAAGCTCTTCCTCCCGGCGACGCGTGGCATCATCGACGCGACGGCGTCATGGGACCCCGCACGCAGCCGCGTCACGGTGCTCACGCCCGCCGAGAGCCACATCGAGACGACGCTCGTCGGGCATCTGCGCGAGCTCGCCCCTTCCACGCGCGACGCGATCGCAGCGGTAGCCGAGGAGCGCGGGATCGAGCTGCCGAACCAGTTCGCCATCTCCGACATGCTCATCCGCATGCTCGTCCGCGAGCCCGATCTCGAGCTCCGCACCGGCGCCCACGTCGAGGAGTTCTCGCCCAAGGTCGACTCCCAGGAAGAAAGCGAACGCCGCTTCCGCGCTTTGATTCAGCACCTGGAAGCCACCGCACGGCGCAGCCTGGCCGAACCGGTCGCCAGCAAGTAGCGGCCCCGCCCCGCAAAAAACGGAGCCAGCCATGGCAGGAATGGCGATCTCCCCGTAGCCGCCACTCCCGTAACCGAATGATTCATAGTCATGACCATGCAAGCAGCAATCATCGCGGGCTCCCGCACTCTGAAAGTATCGTCCGTCGAGAAGCCGGCCCCGGCCGCCGGTGAAGTGCGCGTCCGTCTCGAAGGCTGCGGCGTCTGCGCCTCCAGCCTCCCCGTCTGGGAAGGACGCGAGTGGTTCCACTATCCGCTCGAATCCGGTGCGCCCGGCCACGAGGGGTGGGGAGTCATCGACGAAGTCGGCGACGGCGTCGAAGACGTCCAGCCCGGCGAGCGCGTCGCGTTCCTCTCCGGACGCGCATTCGCCGAGTACGACATCGCGCACCACCAGTCGCTCGTGCGCATCCCGGAACAGTTCAGGATCTTCCCCGGCGAGGCGCTCGGCTGCGCGATGAACATCTTTCGCCGCAGCGAGATCGAAGCCGGCCAGACCGTCGCCATCATCGGCGCCGGCTTCCTCGGCAACCTCGTCATCCAGCTCGCCAAAGCCGCGGGCGCGCGCGTCGTCGCCATCTCCCGCCGCGACTCAGCGCGCGAACTCGCGAAAGCGTGCGGCGCCGACATCACCATCCCCATGCAGGACCACGGGGACATCGTGCGCAAGGTGAAGGAAGAGATCACCGAAGGGCGCGGCGCGGAGCGCGTCATCGAATGCGTCGGCACGCAGTGGCCGCTCGACATCGCCAACGACATCATCGGCACGCGCGGCCGCCTCGTCATCGCCGGCTACCACCAGGACGGACCGCGCCAGGTCAACATGCAGAACTGGAACTGGCTCGGCCTCGACGTCGTCAACGCCCACGAGCGCGAGCCGCACGCATACGTGCGCGGCATGCAGGACGCCGTCACCGCCGTGCTCGAAGGGCGCATCGATCCCACTCCGTTGCTGACGCACACGTACGCACTCGACCAGCTCGATCGCGCACTGAATGACGTCGCGGAACGGCCGGATGATTTCGTCAAAGGAACGGTGCTCTTGTGATCAAAGGGAAACCGATGGGACGAATGGGACAGATAGGACAAATAGGACCTATGGACTTCGTCGAACGTATTCGTCCCATTCGTCCTATAGGTCCTATTCGTCCTATTCGTCCTACGGTGCCATTCTCTACAAGCCGTTTACGTCCATGGAGGCGGCCGCCTGACGACGCCCTGCGGGGGGCTCCACCGGTGGTTCGGTGGCCGGCGGGTGTGGCCTCGGCGCAGGCGGAGGAGCTCGGATGGCAGCTCGACGGCTTTGGCGCGGCGCTGCAGTGGCCGTGACGGCCGCTGCCCGCCCCGCCTGCCCCCGGCGTCGCACGCCGAGGGCGACCACCACGGATGGCGCCTATGGACGGATGGGACTCGCCTGTTCAAGCCGCATGAGTTTCGATTCGCGCCGTGAGCTTTTCGCTTCACTCCGTGCGATTTCCACGGAGTGCCGTGCAATTTCCACGGAGTGAAGCGGCGAACGCACAGCACCCCGTGCGTTTTCCACAGCGTGAAGTGGCGACGGCCACGGAGTGCCGTGCGTTTTCCACGGAGTGCCGTGCGTTTTCCACGGAGTGCCGTGCGTTTTCCACGGAGTGCCGTGCGTTTTCCACGGAGCGCCGTGCGTTTTCCACGGAGTGCCGTGCGTTTTCCACGGAGTGCCGTGCGTTTTCCACGGAGTGCCGTGCATTTTCCACGGCGCGCCGTGCATTTTCCACGGAGTTAAGCGCGGATCGGAGGTGGCCTGGGCGGCAGGCCGCCGCGATCGAAAGATTTCTCCCGGATGAAAACGAAGAATGGGGGAGCCGTCGCTTCGAAGGTTGCCTTCCTGGTACGCCGCGCCCCCTCACCCGGCGCTACGCGCCACCTCTCCCCGCAAAGGCCGGGGAGAGGGGCGATGGGGGCGCTACGCGCCACCCGTTGAAGGCAGGGCGGTAGGCACAAGCGTGAGCCTCCTGCCGTGTTCCGTGATGGGCCGTCGTGTCGTCTTTGACGGCAATGCGCGAAGCGCAAGCCGTTGCCCCTCTCCCCGGCTTTTGCGGGGAGAGGGTGATTTTTCGCCTGAAGCGAAAAATCGGGTGAGGGGACGCGGTGGAGAGGAAACGTCCGTTTATGACAAGCAGTTCAACCGCTGCGCTATCCGTCCCATTCGTCCTATCGCCCTACCCCAGCTTCGCTTCCAACTCCGCCCATCTTGCGTACAGCCGGTCCACTTCCGCTTGCGCGGCGTGCAGGTCCGCGTAGGCCTTCTGCAGCGCGGCGGAATCGGCGGCAATCGACGGGTCCTCGGCTCGGCGTTGGGCTTCGGCTAGTTTGCCTTCCGCGCTGAGCACCGTCGCTTCCATCGCGTCGAACTCGCGCTGTTCGATGTAGGAGAGGCGTTTGGTCTTCGACTTTTCGGGGCCGCGGGCGGCGGTGGGGGCGGATTCGTTGGCTCGCGGTTTTTCGGGGGCGCGGCGGTTGGCCTCCCATTGGGCGTAGTCGGCGAAGTATTCGGCGTTGCCTTCGCCGTCGAGGGCCAGGATCTGCGTCGACACGCGGTCGAGGAGGTAGCGGTCGTGCGTCACGAGGACCAGCGCGCCGGGGAACTCGAGGAGCGACTCTTCGAGGACGTCGAGCGTGGGGATGTCGAGGTCGTTCGTCGGCTCGTCCATCACCAGGAGGTCGGCCGGCTGCAGCATGAGGCGCGCGAGCACGATGCGCGCTTTTTCGCCGCCGGAAAGGCGCGACACGGCGGTGTCGAGCTGCTCGGCGCGGAAGAGGAACTGTTTGGCCCACGACACGATGTGGATGGCGCGGTCGCGGTAGATGACGGTGTCGCCGTCGGGCGAGAGCGCGCGGCGCAGCGTGAGGTCGGGGTCGAGCGACTCGCGGTTCTGTTCGAAGTAGACGATGCGCAGCCAGTCGGCCTTCTCGATCGTGCCGCGGTCCGGCGCGAGCTCGCCCGTCACCACGCGGAGCAGCGTCGTCTTGCCGCTGCCGTTGGGGCCGAGGATGCCGAGGCGGGCGCCGGGGGTGAGGAGGACGTCGAGACCGGAGAAGAGACGGCGCGGTCCGAGCGACTTGGCGAGCTCGCGGCCCACCCACAGGCGCTTCGTCTTGCGGCCCGACGCTTCGAAGTCGATGCGTGCCGTCGACGTGCGTCCCCGCTCGCGCGACTCGTCGAGGTCGTCGATCAGCTTCTCGGCGTTCTGGATGCGCGCTTTCGACTTGGTGGTGCGCGCCTTCGGGCCGCGGCGGAGCCACTCCATCTCCCGCCGCACGAGGTTGGCCAGCGTCTCCTGGTACGCCGCTTCGTTCTTGCGCACTTCGTCGCGGCGCTCGAGGAGGTTGCTGTAGCTGCCGTCGACCTGGAGCAGGCCGTCGGCGTAGCTGCGGTCGAGCTCGAGCATGCGGCCGGCGATGTTCTCGAGGAAGTAGCGGTCGTGGCTGACGACGACGAACGCCTTCGGCTGCGACTTGAGCAACCCTTCGAGCCAGAGGATCGCCTCGACGTCGAGATGGTTCGTCGGCTCGTCGAGCAGCAGCACGTCGGGCTCGCGCACCAGCTCGTACGCGATCGCGAGGCGCTTGCGCCAGCCGCCGGAGAGGACGTCGCTTTTCTGCTCGCTGTCGTTGAAGCCGGCTTTGCCGAGGGCGATGGAGGCGCGGACGTGCTTCTCGTAGTCTTCGATGGTGTGATCCCCGGCCAGCGCTTCGAGCAGAACTTCCTCGACCGTCATGCCGGGCGTGAACACGGGGTCCTGCGGCACGTAGCCGATCCGCACGCCTTTGCGCACGGCGCGGATACCGGAGTCGGCCTCCTCGGCGCCGGCGATGATCTTGAGCAGCGTCGACTTGCCGGAACCGTTCGGCCCGACGAGGCCGACGTGATCGCCTTCGAACAGCGTGAACGACAGGTTTTCGAACAGCGGCCGTGACGTGAACGATTTGGTCAGGCCTTCACAGGAGAGGAGGACGGTCATTGCGGGCCGCAAGATAGCGCGTTTGGCGCGACGCTGTCGCGAAGCGGCGCAGGAAGACGTGGGACCAATGGGACAAATAGGACCTATAGGACCTATAGGACGGATGGGACGGATGAGGCAGATCAGAAACACTCCGTCCCCTGGGGTCCCATCTGTCCCATTCGTCCTATTCGTCCCATTCGTCCTATTCGTCCTATTCGTCCCATCGGTCCCGCGTCTTCACTGATCTACACTGCTGCCCATGCCACCGATCCCGTTCCCCTTCCGCCGTGCGTGTCTGGCGTTGCTGCTGCTTTGCGTTGCGCTGCCGTCGTTGGCGGTGAAGCCGCCGAAGGAGAACGAACGGTGGATCGTGGTGAATGCGGATGGCGTCACCATCTACAGCAACGCCGCCGACGACGATGCACGCGCCGCCGCGGAGGCGGTGCTGCGCCTGCGCGAAGCGGCCGGCGCACAGGCGCGGCTGCCGGTGAAGGTCTACGCGTTCCGCGATGCGGCAGCATTCGCGCCGTACGGCAAGGCGCTGCAGCCGGCGAAGAAGGCCGCCGGCTTCACGCTGGCCACACCCGAGGTGATCCTCGTGGTGCTGCAGGCAGACCGCGGCTTCGATGGCGCGCTGGCGAAGGAAGTGGCGCAGCAGTTCGGCGGCACGTCAGCAGTTGACAGCAACAGCGCCCTCAACGTCACCGCCGTCGCGCAACCAACGGTGATGCCGCGAGACGAAGTGCTCTACCAGCTCGGCTATCTGCTCGTACGCGGCGGCAACCGCCGCGATGCCGAGACGTTCCTCACCCAGACCGTGCGCCTCAATCCGCAGCACGCCGCCGCCTACGATGACCTCGGGCTGCTCTACGCCGTCGGCAAACGTCACGCCGAGGCGGGCGTCGCTTTCGACCGCGCCATTGCGCTGGGTGCGACGAGTCCGAACCTCTACGTGCGCTACGGCATGACGATCCTCGATCAGTTGGAGGCGCGGCCCGCGCGGCAGGAGGTGGCGCCGGCGGCGATCGCGAAGATGCGCGATCTCTTCGGCAAAGCGGCGCAGCTCGAGCCGAGCAACGCGCTCGCCTGGATGGGTCTCGGCGCCACACACATCTACACGCCGGACGACACGGCGCCCGGCATCACGGCGCTGAAGAAAAGCGTGCAGCTCGCACCCGACAACCGCCAGGCAATGACGCTGCTGATGAAGCTCACCTTCATCCACGCGGGCAAGCTGCTGCTGGAGGACAAACCGACCCGCGCGCAACTGCACGAGGCCGTGACGCTGCTCCGCCACGTGCACGCCGAGTCGAAGGATCCGGAGGAAAAGGCGCGCGCCGGCACACTGGCCGAGATGGCCGACGTCCTCTACCTCCAGAGCCAGGCGGCGGAGCTCACCGCGATCCTCAACCTGGCCAACGCCGGCAACGTCAAGGAAGCGCTGGTGAAAGTGGATGCGCTGATCCCGCAGCTGCAGAACGAAAAGCTGCTGAAAGCCGCGCGAAAGCTGCGCGGCGACCTGGCGCGCGACGTCCGGTAGGGCGACCGGGACAGATCAGCACGTGACACGAAGAGGTGTCGTTCTATTGCCGACTCCGCGGAGAACGCTACACTCCCGGTATGCCATCGCTTCCGCCCTGCCCCGATAAGCCCAACTGCGTCTCCACGCAGGCCACCGATTCGCACGCCATCGAGCCGATCCGTTTTCAAGGCTCCGCCGCGGAGGCAATGCGCAAGCTGCTGGGGATTCTGCGGGCGATCCCACGCACGAAGATCGTCGCCTCCGACGCCACCTCCGTGCGCGCGGAGTTCACCACGCGCATCTTTCGCTGGGTGGACGACGGCCTGTTCGTCGTCGACGACGCGGCGAAGACGATCCACTTCCGCTCGGCTTCGCGCGTCGGCCGCTCCGACTTTGGCGTGAACCGGAAGCGGATGGAAGGGATTCGCCGGGCCTTCCTCGCGTTGCTGCTGATGCTGTGCATCGCGCTGCCGTCACTCGCCATCGAGCCGCCGAAAGAGAAAGAGCGCTGGATCTCCGTCAGCACCGACGGCATCGAGGTCTTCAGCAACGCTTCGGAGCGTGAGACGCAGGCCATCGCCACCGATCTGCTGCGCATGCGCGAGGCGATCGGCACGATCACGAAGCTGAAGGTGCGCTCGCCGGTGCCGACGAAGGTGTACGTCTTCCGCAACGCGGCGTCGTTCGCGCCGTATCGCGACGCGGTCCTCCGCCGCAAGAACGCCAGCGTCTCCGGTCTCTTCCTCAACCGCCGCGACGTGAAGCTGATCCTGCTGCAGGAAGACAGCGGCACGGGCATCGACCGCGTCGTCTCGCACGAGCTGGCGCACCAGTTCCTTTCGAACACGATCGCGGAGCTGCCGCTCTGGTTCCACGAGGGCTTCGCGGAGTACTACTCGACCTTCGACACCAAAGGTAACCAGGTCAGCCTCGGCAAGCCGATCGAGGAGCACGTCCTCTGGCTCCGCGACCAGACGCTGATCCCGCTCGAGCAGCTCTTCGCCATCGACGCGCGCTCGAAGGATTACAACGAGGGCACACGCCAGGGCGTCTTCTACGCGCAATCGTGGGCGCTGGTGCACTACCTCCTCGTCGGCAACCCGGAGCGGCAGAACCAGCTTCCGAGGTTCCTGACGCTCCTCGCGAATCAGAAGCCGGTGGACGAGGCCTTCCGCGAAGCGTTCAACACGACGTTCGATGCGATGGAGCAGGAGCTGCGCACGTACGTGCGGCGCCGGATCTTCTCGTACCGCAACTTCACGATCAACGACTTCAAGGTACCGGAGGTGGCGAAGGCCGGGGAGATGCCGCGCGACGAGGTGGTCTACCAGCTCGGCCACCTGCTCGCGCGCAGCGATCCGTCGAACACGCCGGACGCGGAGTCGTTCCTCGCGCTCGCCGTCGAGCTGAATCCGAAGCACGCCGCCGCCTACTCCGACCTCGGGCTGCTCTACGAGCAAGGCAATCGCCGCGCGGAAGCGGAGGTGGCGTTCAACCGCGCCATCGCCCTCGAAGCGAAGAACCCCGACGTGTACGTGGCCTACGGCACGACGCTGCTGGAGACGATGCAGGAGAGCGCGGGACGCGCCGCGAAGCCGCCGGAAGTGCTGCTCAAGCGCACCCGGGAGATGTTCGCGAAAGCGACGCAGCTCGCGCCTGACAACGCCCGCGCGCAGATGGGGCTCGGCGCGACGTATCTCTTCACCCCCGACGAGACCGCGCCCGGCATCGCCGCGCTGGAGAAGAGCCTCGCGCTGGCGCCGGGCGACGACGACGCGCTCTACATGCTGATGCAGCTCTACGGCATGGCCGGCCGCCGCGACGACGCGCAGCGCACGGCGGAGATGTTCATGGCCCGCACGCGCGATGCGGAGCTGCTGCAGCAGGCGCGCGAGAGCGTGCTGCTGGCCGATGTCCGCGTGGCCGAGGGGTTGTTGAAAGAGGAGAAGTACAACGAGGCGTCGGTGCTGCTGCGCCGCGTCCACACGGAGACGACCAACCAGGAGCTGAAGGCGCACCTCGCCGGCGTGATCAACCAGATCGAAGGGGCGAACGCGGCCGAGGGTCAGGTGACGGAGATCAACGCCGCCATCGAGCTGGCGAACAAGGGAAAGACGAAGGAGGCGCTGGCCCGCCTCGACGCGCTGATCCCGCAGATCCAGGACAAGGAACTGCTGGAAGCCACGAAGAAGCTGAGGGCGGATCTGGCGCGCGCGAAGTAGGAAGGGCGCCGCTAACGCGGGGGATCTGGCGCGCAACGCCGACCCAATGTGTCATCCCGAACCCTCCGTATGGGGGGGAAGGGCGGGGGAGGAGGGTGAGGGATCTGGGTGGGGGAAGTACCGGCGCTGCTATGCCGTGTTCCTCCGCACAGATCCCTCATCCCCCTCCTCCACCCTGCCCCCATACGGGGGATTCGGGATGACACTTGGGGTCCCCAGCCCTGACGTATAGGGGACACGTCCCCGGTCGACGCCGCGTTACTTGCCCAGTTCGTCTTCCAGGTGCGCCAGCGCTGCCTGCAGCGACTTGCGTCTGACCTCGGAAGTGGTCTCGGCGAGCTCCCGTTCGATGCGGACTTTCGACAGCACCAGAGACTCGCGTTTACGCGCGTCTTCCATCTGCTCCGAGGTCCAGATCGCACGCTTCTGCGGGCGTTCGTCCTTGTCTTCTTTTTGCGACTCGACTGATTTGCTTTCCCATCCACGCGCCATGCAGGTGAGTCTCGCCAGAATCGAGCCAGGCTGTCGCCGAATGTCTCAATAACTGTCACAACTGTCCATCGGAACAGACGCGACCGCAACGCCGACTGCTTAGTTCGGTGCACGTAAGTTATTGATTTCTATTGCGAAACGCGGAAAGCGAAAACGGCATTGATCTCGCGATAGAGGATGATCACAATGCCTAATAAGTATATGGATCTGGAGACGGTCCTCGTCCTCGACCGGGATCGCGACGCCGCAACGCTGGCGGCCAACGCGCTCGCCGCCGACGGACGGCTGGTGCTCACCGGCTGTGACGCGGTGCTCGGCAGCCTGATCATGGCGCGCCTGCCGGTCGCCTCGATGGTGGCCGACGTCGGCATCTCTGGTCCCTTCTCTTATGAAGGGCTCGACGTGGTCACGGACGCACGGCGCACGGCGCCGGCGTGCCGCATCGTCGTCACGGGCGACGACGTCTCGCCGAAGCTGTCGGCCGAGGCGCTGCGGCGCGGGGCGTGCGAGATCCTGCCGCGGCCGTACGCGGCGGCGGACATCCGCCGCACCATCGGCATGAAGAAGGGCAATGGCGACGGCGGCGTGCTGCACATCCCGACGCTCGACGAGATCATCGACAGCGAGCTGCTTCTTCCGGCGTTCCAGGCCATCGTCGACCTGTCGAGGCCGGATCGCCCGGGTCACGGCTACGAGTCGCTGGCGCGGTACCGCGAGGCGACGCTGCCGTTCTGCGATCCGCAGTTCATGTTCGAGTACGCCCGCCGCCGCGGCCGCACGGCCGAGCTGGAGCTGGCCTGCCTCCGCCGCACGCTGCGCCAGGCGCACGCGCTGCCGCAGGGCGCGAAGATCTTCATCAACATCCATCCCCACGTGCTGAACGAGGGAGAGAAACTGCAGCGCACGCTGGTGCAGGAAGCGAACGACGGCGGCATCCCGCTGACGAACGTGGTGCTGGAGATCACGGAGCAGGAGAAGCTCAGCAGCGCGCCGGCGGTCATGACGACCGTCGAGGAGCTCCGCGGCCTCGGCATCACCTTCGCCCTCGACGACGTCGGCGTGTCGTACAGCCACCTCGAGCGCATCGACCGCATCCAGCCGCGCTACCTGAAGATCAGCCAGGAGTTCGGCACCGACTTCGAGAAGAACGCCTCACGCGGCAAGATCATCCGCAACATCCTCTCCCTGGCCCAGGACTTTGACTGCGAAGTCGTGCTGGAAGGGATTGAAACGGATGAGACGCGCCTGGCGGCCGAGGCGATTGGGGCGAGGTATGCGCAGGGGTTCTTTTTTGCCAGACCGGAGTGAGCGGCGTTGTCCGTTTTCGGTTGTCCGTTCTCCGTGCTGCGCTTCACGGCTGCGACCGTATCCGGGCGTAATCCAGCGCGCAGCGAAGCACGGAAAACGGACAACCGAAAACGGACAACGCGCCGCGCAGACGGCGCTTTACATGCAATGATGCACTGCTATGAGCAGTGACGAACCGACCGCACCACCCACCTTCGCCGCGCTTGGCCTGTCCGACGACATCGTCGCGACGCTGGCCGAGCTTGGCTACGAAGCACCGACGCCCATCCAGGAGAAGACGATTCCGGTCCTCCTGCAAGCCCGTGATCTGATCGGGCAGGCGCAGACCGGAACCGGCAAGACGGCGGCCTTCGCGCTGCCGATCCTCCAGCAGCTCGACCCGAGCTCGAAGAAGACGCAGGCACTGGTCCTCTGCCCCACGCGCGAGCTGGCCATGCAGGTGGCCGACGCGCTCCACTCCTACGCCAAGCGCCCGGGCAACGTCTCAGTGCTGCCCGTCTACGGCGGCGCGCCGATCGTGCACCAGCTCAAGCGCCTCGAGCGCGGCGTGCAGATCGTCGTCGGCACGCCCGGCCGCCTCATCGACCACCTCGATCGCGGCAGCCTCGACCTCAGCACCGTGAAGATGATCGTCCTCGACGAAGCGGACGAGATGCTGAAGATGGGCTTCATCGACGACATCGAGCGCATCCTCGGCAGCGCTCCGAAGGAGCGGCAGACCGCCCTCTTCTCCGCGACCATGCCGGACGAGGTGCTGCGCATCGCGAAGCGCTACCAGAACGATCCGGCGCGCATCGAGATCGAGCATAAGACGATGACCGCCCCGGCCATCGAGCAGCGCTTCCTCAACGTCGCGGAGTCGCAGAAGCTCGAAGTGCTGACGCAGATCCTGGAGCTGGAGCAGAGCGACGCCGTCCTCATCTTCCGCCGCACGAAGAACGGCGCGGCCGAGCTGGCGGAGATCCTCGAAGGGCGCGGCTTCTCAGCCGCGGCGATGCACGGCGACATGACGCAGACGCTGCGCGAGAGTGTCATCCGCCGCCTCCGCGCCGGACAGATCGAAGTGGTCGTGGCGACCGATGTCGCCGCGCGCGGCCTCGACGTCGAGCAGATCTCGCACGTCGTGAACTACGACATTCCGTACGACGTCGAAGCGTACGTCCACCGCATCGGCCGCACCGGCCGGGCGGGCCGCACCGGCATCGCCACGCTCTTCATCACGCCGCGCGAACGCCGCATGATGCGCGAGATCGAGCGCTACACCGGCATGCAGATCAAGCCGATGAAGATGCCGACGCGCGCCGACGTCGCCGCCGCGCGCATCGCCGCGTTCAAGGAGTTGCTCCGCAAGGAGCTGGCGCAGGGAGAGCTCGACCTCTACCTGGAGCTCGTCGAGCAGCTCTCCACCGAAGGGACGTACGACATGGCGGAGGTCGCGGCAGCCGCGGCGCGCATGGCCAGCTCGGGGCGTCCGCTGCGTCCGGATGGACCGGCAGTCGCCGAGCAGCAGGAGCAGGAACGGCCGGCGCGATCCTACGCATCGTCCTCCTCCGCCCCGTCGGCCGCACCATCGCGCAGCGCGACGTGGGAGCGGCGCGAGCGCAGCTTCGACCGCCCCGCTGCCGACAAGGGCGGCGACCGTGGTGGCAACGACGAGCCGAAGGTGCGCCTCTCGATGGCCGTCGGCAAGCGTGACGGCATCCGCCCCGCGGACGTCGTCGGCTCGATCGCCAACGAGGCGGACATCCCCGGCCGCGACATCGGCCCCATCGACATCCGCGAAGAGATCACCTACGTGACGGTCCCCACGCGGCACGTCGACAACGTGCTGGAGAAAGTGAAGCGCGCCAAGTTCCGCGGCCGCCCGGTGAACCTCAAAGTCGCCGGACCGGAAGATGAGCGTCCGCCCCGCCGCGACCGCGACGAGGACGACCGGCCCCCGCGCCGCGACTACGATCGCGACGACCGGCCGCCGCGCACCGGCGGCTACAACCGCGACGATCGTCCGCCCCGCACGGGCGGCTACAACCGCGATGACCGGCCGCGCAGCGGCGGGTATGACCGCGAAGAGCGTCCGCGCACCGGCGGGTATTCTCCGCGTCCCGGCGGCTTCTCGCCGCGGCCGGGTGCTTCCCGTCCGGGCGCCTCGCGTCCGGGAGGCGGCGGCTCACGCCCCGGCGGCGGTGGCGGCTTCGCACCGCGCGGCGGCGGTGGCTTCGCCCCGCGCACCGGCGGCGCACCCGCGCGGCCGGGACGTCCGTCGTTCGACCGCGACCGCGATCGGGATGACCGGCCGTCGAGGCCGTCGGCGTTTTCGCGGTTCTCCAAAGGCGGGCCTAAGAAGAAGCGGTAGCAACAGAGAACGATAGGACGAATGGGACCCATAGGACTTATGGCTGCGCTACGGCGGAGCCCCTGAGCCCTGGGCCCTGAGCTCTGGGCCCCGGACGTCCTATCGTTCATAATCTCCCCCGCACAACCGGAGGCCAACCATGTCCGTTGCGGAGGAGATCACTCTTCGCTATCCCGCCGTCGCCAATTACATCGGCGGCCGTTTCATCCCATCGTCGCGTCAGCACCTCGACGTGCACGATCCCAGCAGCGGAGAGGTCATCTCGCGCGTGCCGCTCTCCGGCGCCGAGGATGTCGACCGCGCCGCGCAGGCCGCGAAGGCGGCGCTCGCGGGGTGGTCCGCCACCCCCATCAAAGAGCGCGCGCAGGTCTTCTATCGCTACAAGGCTCTCCTCGAGCGTGACCTCGAGTCGCTCGCCCAGCTCATCACCGAAGAGAACGGGAAAATCCTCAGCGAAGCGAAAGCGGAAGTGCTGAAGTCCGCGGAGCTGTGCGAGTTCGCCTGCTCCCTCCCCCAGCTCGTCACCGGCGAAGTGCTCGAAGTCAGCCGCGGCGTGGAATGCCGCATCGAGCGCTACCCGGTCGGCGTCGTCGCAAGCATCACCCCCTTCAATTTCCCCAACATGGTCCCGAACTGGACCATCCCCAACGCCCTCGTCCTCGGCAACACGATGATCCTCAAGCCGTCGGAGCAGGTGCCGATCAGCGCCGGCCGCATCGCCGAGCTGCTCAAAGAAGCAGGCCTCCCCGACGGCGTCCTGAACATCGTCCACGGCGGGCAGGAAACGGTCGAAGCGATCTGCGACCATCCCGACATCCAGGCCGTGAGCTTCGTCGGCTCGACCAAAGTGGCGAAGATCGTCTACCGCCGCGCCAGCGCCAACCTGAAGCGCTGCCTCGCCCTGGGCGGCGCCAAGAACCACCTGATCGTCCTCCCCGACGCCGATCCGGAGCTGGCCTCCGGCAACATCATCGCCTCGATGTCGGGCTGCGCCGGCCAGCGCTGCATGGCCGCCAGCGTCATGATGGCCGTCGGCGCCACCGACCACGTCATCCAGCGCATGGTCGATCACGCCCGAAGCATCGTCCCCGGCGCCGGCGTCGGCCCGGTCATCTCCCGCGAAGCGAAAGAACGCATCGAGCGCTACATCACCGAAGCGGAACAGGAAGGCGCCACCATCCTCGTCGACGGCCGCAACTTCGCCGTCCCGGGGAAGGAAGGCGGCTTCTACGTCGGCCCCACCCTCATCGACCACGTCCGCCCCGAGATGCGCATCGCCCAGGAAGAGATCTTCGGCCCCGTCATGGTCATCATCCGCGCCCGCGACGTCGACGAAGCCCTCCGCGTCGAGAACGCCTCCCCCTATGGCAACGCGGCCAGCGTCTTCACCGAAAGCGGCGGCATGGCCCGCTACGTCATGGAACACGCCAGCGCCGGCATGGTCGGCGTCAACGTCGGCGTCCCGGTCCCCCGCGAGCCCTTCTCCTTCGGCGGCTGGAACGACTCGAAGTTCGGCACCGGCGACATCACCGGCAAACCATCCATCGAGCTCTGGACCCAGCCCAAGAAGTTCACCACGAAGTGGAACCGGGAAGCGGGTGTGAACTGGATGTCGTAGGTAGCAACAGAGAGACGATAGGACGAATGGGACAAATAGGACGGATAGGACCTATAGGCCTGCGGACCTTGCGGCTTTCGTGTGGAACGGCTGCGCGGACGCGGAGCGTCGATTCGCGTAGCACGTCCCCGGGTCCGCCAGGCCCATAGGTCCTATTCGTCCCATTCGTCCTATCGGTCCTTCACATTTCCCGGTGCTACACTGATTCCCTTTCCACCAAAGGGGGCATCTATGTCGTCAAACCTGTCCGTTGTTTTTACCGGCATCAGGTTCGAGAACCCGTTTCTGCTGTCGTCGGCGCCGCCGACGGAGTCGGACAGCAACATCATGCGAGCGTTCGATGCGGGATGGGGCGGGGTCGTCACCAAGACGATCGGCATGCATCCGGTGGTGAACGTGAAGGGGCCGAAGACCAAGTTCCTCCGGGCGGATGCCGATTCGACGAAGCTGTCGATGAAGCGGCGGCCCAATTCGGCGCTCCATTCGTCGTGGAACTGGGAGCTCATCTCCGACAAACCGATCGACTGGTGGGTGCCGCGGATCGAGAAGATCAAGGCCGCGCATCCGACGAAGATCCTCATTGCTTCGATCATGGCCGGTTCCGGGGACGAGCGGGAGCTCGATCACTGGCGGACGCTGACGAAGGCGGTGCAGGAGGCGGGGGCGGACGGCATCGAGATGAACTTCTCGTGTCCGCACATGGACCGCGAGGACATGGGCTCGAACATCGGCCGCAACCGGCAGTTGTGCTGCCAGGTGACCGGCGTGGTGAAGGAAGTGGCGAAGATCCCGGTGTGGGTCAAGCTGACGCCGTCCACGACCGACATCGTGATTGAAGCGAAGGGCGCGTTCGAGGGCGGCGCGGATGCGATCGTGTCGTCGAACACGTTCCCTTCGCTGACGCTGATCGATCCCGAGACGCTCGAGTTCGAGATGAACGTCGACGGCTACACGTCGAGCGGTGGTCTGGGCGGCCCCGCGATTCTGCCGCTGTCGCTGGCGAAGATGTCGCAGCTCACGCAGGCCTTTCCGGAGGGCGAGTTCTCCGGCATCGGTGGCATCAGCGACTTCTCCCACGCCCTCAACTACTTCCTCCTCGGCTGCGGCACCGTCCAGGTTTGCACCGCTGCGATGCTCGACCACGCGGTCGGGCCGAACGTCATCAAGGAGCTGCTGAGCGGCATGTCCGAGTTCATGGAGCGCCGCGGCTACAACTCGCTGGAAGACTTCCGCGGCATCCGCCGCAACCGCGTCGTCCCCCAGTCCAACATCAAGCGGCCCGACCAGTTCGAGTACCACGGCGGCCACGATGCGGAGGGCTACGCCGTCCCGGAAGCGGAGAAGGTCACGACGTAGCAGATCGGTTTTCGGGTTTTGGTTTTCGGTTGTCGGTGCTGCGCTTCACGGCGATGTTCGCCGAGCACAGCACCGAAAACCAAAAACCGAAAACCGAAAACCAACCACAAACGCACTATGAAGACACTGATCAAAAACGGACGCATCATCACCGCCGTCGACGACTACCGCGCCGACCTGCTCATCGACGGCGAGACCATCGCCCTCATCGGCCGCGATCTTTCGTTCGTCGAAGCCGATCACGTCATCGACGCGAAGGGGCGCCTCGTCATCCCCGGCGGCATCGATCCGCACACGCACATGGACCTGCCGTTCGGCGGCACGTCATCGTCCGACGACTTCAACACTGGGACGAAGGCGGCGGCGCACGGCGGCACCACGACCATCATCGACTTTGCCGTGCAGTCGAAGGGGCAGTCGCTGAACGAGGCGCTGGATGTGTGGTTCGGGAAGGCCGAGGGGAAGGCGTCGATCGATTACGGCTTCCATCTCATCTGCACCGATCTGCCCGACGAGCGGCTCCCCGAGATCAAGGGGATGATCGATCAGGGCGTGACGAGCTTCAAGCTGTTCATGGCCTATCCGGGCGTCTTCCTCGTCGACGACGCCACGATCTACAAAGCCATGATCGAGGCGGCCGGTAACGGGGGCCTCATCTGCATGCACGCGGAGAACGGCGTGCTGATCGACGCCATCGTCAAGCGCGCGCTCGCCGCGGGGCACACCGCGCCGAAGTACCACGCCATCACCCGGCCGACGAAGGCGGAGGCCGAGGGCGTCCACCGCGCGATCGCCATCGCGGAGATCGCGGAAGCACCGGTTTACATCGTCCACCTCAGTTGCGACGACGCGCTGCAGGAAGTCGTCCGCGCCCGCGACCAGGGCCTCCGCGCGTACGCCGAGACGTGCCCGCAGTACCTCTTCCTCGACGACAGCGTCTACGACGCTCCCGGCTTCGAAGGCGCCAAGTGGGTGATGACGCCGCCGATCCGCGGGAAGCACAACCAGGAGAAGCTGTGGCGCGGATTGCGGATGAACGACCTCCAGGTCATCTCCACCGACCACTGCCCCTTCTGCTTCAAGGACCAGAAACAGCTCGGCAAGGACGACTTCACCAAGATCCCGAATGGCGGCCCCGGCGTCGAGCACCGCATCAGCCTCATCTACAACGGCGGCGTGGCCCAGGGACGCATCACCCTCAACCGCTTCGTGGAACTGACGTCGACGAACGCAGCGAAGATCTTCGGCCTGTTCCCCCGCAAAGGGACGATCGCCGTCGGCAGCGACGCGGATCTCGTGATCTTCGATCCGGATGAAGAGATGACGATCAGCGCCGCGACGCACCACATGAACGTCGATTACTCCTGCTATGAGGGCGTGCGCGTGCGCGGCGTGACCAAGACGGTGTTGTCGCGCGGCCGCGTGGTGATCGATGAAGGGAACTACGTCGGCGCGCAGGGGAACGGTCAGTTTTTGAAGAGAGGGCTGACCGGCGCATGACCTTGACGCCTGTGGCCACCGAAACCATGAACACAACCACCATCAACCACCCCGACGGGCGCGTCGAGCTGCGCGATCCCCGCGCCATCGAGCACAGCCCCCTCTACAACGAGGACCTCGCTCCCGTTCCGGTGTCGCAGCGGAACTGGACCACGTACAACTACGCGGCGCTCTGGATCTCCATGGCCCATTGCATCCCGACGTACATGATGTCGTCGGGGCTGATCGGCGCCGGGATGAACTGGTGGCAGGCGCTCGTCACGATCCTCCTCGGGAACACGATCGTGCTGCTCCCCATCCTCCTCAACTCGCACCCGGGGACGAAGTACGGGATCCCCTTCCCCATCTTCGCGCGCGCGGCGTACGGCACGATCGGCTCCAACATCCCCGCGCTGATGCGTGCGGTGGTGGCGTGCGGCTGGTTCGGTATCCAGGCGTGGATCGGCGGCCAGGCCATCCACATCTTCTTCTCCGCGATCATCCCCGGCTGGCACACGCTGCTCGGCGATCGCGTCGGCGGCCACACACCGACCGAGTGGCTCTCCTTTCTCCTCTTCTGGGCGATGAACATCTGGATCATCTACCGCGGCATGGACCTGCTGCGGAAGGTCGAGAACTGGGCCGCGCCGTTCGTGCTCGTCATGGCCGCGCTGCTCATGGGGTGGGCCGTCTGGCGCGCGGGGGGCGTCGGCTACCTCTTCGACCATCCGAGCAAGTTCGCCACGTGGAGCGAGTTCCGCCCCATCTTCATCCCGTCGCTGACGGCGATGATCGGCTTCTGGGCCACGCTCTCGCTGAACATGCCCGACTTCACCCGCTTCGGCCGCAGCCAGCGCGAGCAGGTCGTCGGCCAGACCGTGGCACTCCCCACGACCATGACGATCTTCGCCGCCATGGGCGTCGTCATCACCTCTGCGGCCGTCGTCATCTATCCGAAGCTGCCGATGAGCGAGCTGTGGGATCCGGTGAAGCTCGTCGGCCAGTTCACCAACCCGTGGATCGTCGCCATCTCCATGTTCACCGTCGTCGTGGCCACGCTCTCGGTGAACATCGCCGCGAACGTGGTCTCGCCGGCGAACGACTTCGCCAACGCGTTCCCCAAGTGGATCTCCTTCCGCACCGGAGGGCTGATCACCGGCCTCCTCGGGATCGTGATGATGCCGTGGAAGCTGCTCGCCGATCCGACCGGCTACATCTTCAACTGGCTGCTCGGCTACTCCGGCGGCCTCGGCTCCATCGCCGGCGTCCTCATCGCCGACTACTGGCTCGTGCGCCGCAAACGCCTCGAGCTGGCCGACCTCTACCTCACCGAGGGCGCGTACAGGTTCACCGCCGGCTGGAACTGGCGCGCCATCTTCGCCACCGTCCTGGGCTGCTTCTTCGCCTGGATCGGCCTCCTCGTCCCCGCACTCCGCCCCCTCTACGACTACGCCTGGTTCGTCGGTTTCGGCGTGGCCGGTGTGACTCACTGGGCTCTCGCGCGTAAAGTCAGCGCGGCAGAGCCGACCCCTGTTCCTGCCTGAAGGAGAACACCATGTCCAAGATCGTCAAATGCGCACTGATCCAGGCCACCCACGCCTGCTCGACCGATGAGAAGCTCGAGACCATCCGCGAGGCGAATGTCGAAAAGCACGTCCAGCAGATCGAGAAAGCCGCGGCCGAGGGGGTGCAGATCCTCTGCATGCAGGAGATCTTCACCGGCCCTTACTTCTGCGCCGAGCAGAACCCCCGCTGGTACGACTCCGTCGAGAAGATCCCCGACGGCCCCACCACGAAGCTGATGCAGGAGCTGGCGAAGAAGCACCGCATGGTAATCATCGTCCCGCTCTATGAGGAGGAGTCGACCGGCGTCTACTACAACACCGCCGCCGTCATCGACGCCGACGGCACCTACCTCGGCAAGTACCGCAAGAACCACATCCCTCACGTGGCGCCCGGCTTCTGGGAGAAGTACTACTTCAAGCCCGGCAACCTCGGCTACCCGACCTTCAAGACCGCCTACGCGCAGGTCGGCGTCTACATCTGCTACGACCGCCACTTCCCCGAAGGGGCGCGCGAGCTGGGGCTGAACGGCGCGGAGATCGTGTTCAACCCCTCGGCCACCGTGGCCGGCCTGTCCGAGTACCTCTGGAAGCTCGAGCAGCCCGCGCACGCCGTCGCCAACGGCTACTTCATCGGCGCCATCAACCGCGTCGGCATCGAAGGCCCCTGGAACATCGGCGAGTTCTATGGCCAGAGCTACTTCTGTGATCCCCGCGGGCAGTTCCTGGCCACGGCCGCCCGCGACAAGGATGAACTGGTGATCGCGGACCTCGACCTCGACAAGATTCGCGAGGTGCGCAACACCTGGCAGTTCTTCCGCGATCGCCGCCCGGAAACGTACGGCGGCCTGGTGAAGCTGTAGTGCGCTGGGCCATGGGCGAGCAGACCCTCACGCACCTCGGCACCGAGTACTACGAGTAGAAAGAGGAGTTCTTAGGCAACGCCAACCGCTCGCGTTTGGGCATTGGTCTGCCTATAGGTCCCATTGGTCCTATAGGTCCCATCAGTCCCATTCTTCGCCTGAAAACGACAAGGGCCGGCTTCTCAGCCGGCCCCAGCAAACCACGAAAACCGCGCGGCGTTACCGCCCCGCGGCTTCCATACCCTTGGCGATCGCGTTGGCTTTCGCCGTCTTCACCTTGGTCGGCATCAGCTTGTGAGCCATGCTCTGGAGCTTCTTGACCGGACGCAGCAGCGGGTTGTCCCACATCGCCTGCACCGATTCCTTGCGAGCCTGCATGAGGTCGCCGAGCTCGCGAAGCTGCTCTTCGCTGAACATCTGGCGCGCCTGCGCGAACATCTCCGTCTCTTCTTCACGGATGTGATGCTCGAGCAGCTCCTTCAGCACCTTCGCCTTGGCCTGGAACTCGTGTGACTTCGGGTTCGCGGCTTTCAGCGCCGGCAGCACCATGTCCACCACGTGATGCTCTTCCGCGGCTTCGTAGAACATGTGCTCCGCTTCGTCGTTTTTCTTCCGGTCGACGGCGGTCTTGAACGCCGGATAGAAGATCTCTTCTTCGCTCTGCGCGTGCATCTTCACTTCGCGCTCGATCTCGTTGACGAGCGCCTCGCGCCGCTTGATCGTGGTCGCCGCGTTACCTTCGAGCTCGCTGAGCTCGCGGGTCAGGCGCTTGATCGTGGCGTGATCGGATTTCAGCATGGTCAGTACGTTGGGCATAGGCTTCTCCTTTTTTCCCACGCTCATCACTAATGCGTGAGACGTGCCCGACTGCACAGTTTTGGGGTAAAAAGGGCAGCACTTTGGCCGACAACGACAGCATTCTCCACGAACGCGTCCGCGACACCCTCCACGAGCACGGAATCAGGTACGAGGTCCTCGCGTGCGAGCCCCACCTCGCCGACACCGCCGAGTTCTGCGCGCACTACGGCATCTCCACCGACGAGGCCTGCAACGCCATCCTCGTGGCCCTCAAGACCACGCCGCGCAGCTACGTCGCCTGCCTCGTGCGCGCCGACACGAAGCTCGACGTCAACAAGCGCGTCGCCGCCATCACCGGGGTCAAACGACTCTCATTCGCGTCATCCGAGGAGACGGCGGAACTGACCGGGATGCTCATCGGCGGCGTGACCATCGTCGGCCTGCCGGCCGAGGTCGCGATCCACGTCGACACCCTGGTCATGGAGCGCGCCCGTGTCATCCTCGGCGGCGGCAACCGCTCCAGCAAGATCCGGCTCGACCCGCAGGAGCTCCTCAAGCTCCCCAACCTCAGCGTGAGCGAGGTCGCGGTGCCGCGATGAGCACCCGCCGGTCGCCGCTGTTCTACCGGCGCATGGTCCGCGTCGAGGACCGCAAAGTCATCGCCCGCTTCCTCGGCGACACCCGCCGCGCGGCCGTCATCACCTTCCCCACCCACGGCGACGCCAAGCGCGCCGCGGCGAGACTCATCGTCCAACTCCGCCTGGCCAGGACCGACGAGGAGTGGGACAGCCAGCTCCTCTTCCGCACAGAGCTGATCCGCGCCTACGACTCCCTGGCCGACGAAGACGCCGGCAACGACGAGTAGAGAGGGGAACGCAGTACGCAGAAGGAAGAAGTGAGAACCGTCGGCTTCTTCGTTCCTCGTTCCTCGTTCTGCGTTCTGCGTTCTGCATTCTGCGTTCTGCGTTCTGCGTTCTGCGTTCTGCGTTCTGCGTTCTGCGTTCTGCGTTCTGCGTTCTGCATTCTGCGTTCGCCCCCCGGGAATGTGCCCGCCCCAGCCGCAGTTTCAGCCGCTTGACAGGTCGAAGTGGCTTCGCTACTCTCCGCTTCCCTTCTGGCACGGCGCATTCGTCTAGGGGTCCAGGACGCCGCCCTCTCACGGCGGTAACACGGGTTCGAATCCCGTATGCGCTACCAACCCTCCCCCTTCCAGCGTGCTGACCGCACCCTCCCCTGTTCACTTTTCTGGCTTGTTCATCGATAATGAACATCCACGACAATGAACGATGCTTCCGAACATCAGCTCATCGCTGCAGCGACGGAAGCACTGAAGGATCTAGGACTGGACGCCGCCGCGGAACCGGCGAGCAGCGGAGATCGCGGAAGCGACGGCTCGTTCACATTGCACCGGAACGGAAAGACCTTCCAGTACCGGGCCGAGGTAAAGCGGCGACTGACTCCGTCGATGCTCGGTCTGCTCGAACTTGCGCTCGCGGCGAAAGACGACCGGCTCCTGATCGCGGATCACGTGACCCCACCGATGGCCGACGAGCTTCGTCGGCGGCGGGTGCAGTTTGCAGATTCCGCTGGCAACGCCTTTCTCGATCGACGCGGCTTGTTCGTCTTCGTGACCGGCCGGCGTAGCCGAGCCGCGACGACAGCGCCACGACGCGTCCGCGTCTTTCAGCCGAGCGGGATCAAAGTCGTTTTTGCACTCCTGTCGGTACCGTCGCTCATCGGCGCGCCTCAACGCACCATCGCCAAGGCGGCCGGCGTCGCCTTGGGAAGCGTTCCGATTGTGCTCGACGGCTTGACGGAGCTCGGCTTTCTGATGGAACACAAGGGAACGCAGAAGCTCATCCAGCGTGACCGCCTCCTCCAGCAGTGGACAGAATCCTACGCGCGCCTGCTGGAGCCCACGCTCGAGCTGGGACGCTTTTCTCCAGCATCCGCCGACTGGTGGCGACATGCCGACCTGACCACGCACGGCGCGCAATGGGGCGGAGAGACTGCTGCGGCACTGCTGCATGAGTATCTCGTACCGGAGCGGGCAATCATCTATGTGGAGAAGATCCCCGCTCGCCTCATGTCTCAATACCGCCTGAAGGCCGATGTTTCAGGCCGGGTACTCCTGCGACGCCGCTTCTGGCAGGCGGTCCCGGCACCACGTGCCGACGTCGTTCCGCCGCTCCTCATCTATGCCGATCTGATCACCGCCGGTGACGCGCGGTCGATCGATGCGGCGAAGCACATTCGTGATGCATACGGTCTTTGACCTTTCGAGTATCCAAGAGCTCCGCGCTCTCTCCTCCGTCGTACGCGTCCTCGCTAGCGTCATCGACAGCCACGTCGAGCGGTGGCTCATCGTCGGAGCGACTGCGCGGGATCTCGTCCTTCGTTACATCCACAAGCTCCCAGAGGGGCGGAGAACCGTGGATCTCGATATCGCCATCGCTGCAGGAACGTGGCAGGCGTTCGAAGCGGTGGAGCAGGGGCTCGTCGCGGAAGGTGCGCAGCACGCCTCCCAGCCGCGCCATCGCTTCCAACTTCTCGGCTGGACGATAGACGTACTGCCTTTCGGCGGCGTGGAACAGGATGGTGTCATCGTCTGGCCACCGGACAACGACAATGCCATGTCCGTCATTGGCTTTGAGGAAGCGAGCCTGCACGCGTTCGACGTGATCCTGCCGGCCGGCCGACGTGTATTCGTCGCCTCACCGCCCGGATTGCTCATCCTGAAATTGATCGCGTGGAGCGAGCGACACTGGGACCGGCCACGAGTCGACGCCATCGACATCCGCGCCTTGCTCGACAGCTACGGCGCAGAGTGGAACCAGGAGCGCCTCTATGAAGAGGCGGACGATCTTCTGCAGCACTTCGGCTACGACAACGCGCTCGCCGGGGCTGCTCTTCTGGGACGCGATGCCGCAGCGATCGCGAGGCCCTCGACGCGCGACCGGATCCGAACGATCATCGAGGCGACGCTGACGGATGAATCATTCGTGCTCCCTGCAGAGATGGGCGGAGCGGCCACCGACAGCATCAAACTTCTGGAAGCGCTCTTGTTCGGGGTCCAGGACGCCGCCCTCTCACGGCGGTAACACGGGTTCGAATCCCGTATGCGCTACCAATCACCACCGCTCACTTGTCAATTCCATGCGACAGAATCGCGCAGTTCATTAGGGAATGATTGATATCCGGCCCTCTCAGAGTCAGAATAGATAGCTCAACCCGCTATTTTTGACCAACCCCTCACCCGACCCGATCGGGCAATGGGGAACGTGCCGAGATGAACATCATCGTACTGAGCCCGGTGCGGTTGCTTGGCGATGGCCTAGCAGCCTGCCTTCGTAGCCGGCCCGAGATGTGTGTTCTCGCCGTGGTCAACGAGCTCGCGGCACTCCGCAATGCGCTGGCCACGACGGATGCCGAGCTGGTTCTGATCGACGTCACCCAGGGCGTCGACCTCTTCGACGTGCGTGCGATTGTCACCGAGTGGCCCGACGTGTCGCTGGTCGCGCTCGGGCTCAACGAACAGCGCGACGAGGTCATTCGCTGCGGGCGCGCCGGGTTCGCCGGCTACATCGCGCGCGATGCGTCGGTCGATACGCTGTGCGATACGCTTTCGGAAATTGCCTCGGGCCGTCTCCCCTGCTCGCCCGAGATCGCCGGCGGTCTTCTGCGCGCGCTGTTCCGCAGAGACCAGGGCCCGATCGACGTTGCAGCAGACTGCGCTCTGACCCGGCGTGAAAGCGAGGTCCTCCAACTCCTCGGCCGCGGACTCTCGAACAAGGAGATCGGATCCGAGCTCTTCGTGAGCGTGGCGACCGTCAAGCACCACGTCCACCACGTCCTGGAGAAGCTGAAGCTGTCGCGTCGCGCGCAGGCCATGCGCCGGGTCCGCGACGATCCGTGGATCGCTTCGACCTCGTCGTTCGCGGGCAAGAAGTAGCGGCGCGCTCACAGCTGGCGCGTGGTCTTGATCAGCAGCCAGAGGCCGCCCTGTGGCTTGCGGCCCGTCTTCTTACTGCTCAGCGCGTCTTTGACTGGCTTCGGGTCCTTCCCCGGAATCGGAATCAGCGCATTCTTAATGATCGATCCGCTGGAGCGATTCTCACCCTTGGGCAACGGCCAGAGGTTGAGGGGCTCGTCCTTGCCGCCGAGCTGCAATTCGACGACGTGGTCGACGTCCCAACCGCTGGCGCTTGCCGTGAAGCCGAATTTGCCGAGGAGCGTCTTGAACGTGCCCACGCCGCCGCCGCGCGCTTCCTTATCCTCGAAGAACAACTTCTTCCCGACTGTGACCTGACTGCCCTCCCCCAACCCCAGCTTCGCGGATTTGTCAGGCGCATCCGCGATCTCGGTTGGCCTGTATCGATGGACGCGATTGCTCGTTGCGGCTCCCTGTTTCGCGAACTTCGCCGCCATCTGCGCCTGATCGAGTGACATGGACGTGCCCGTGGCGAGATAGAACGTCGGATAGGCCTCCGCCCGGCGTTTCGGATAGTCGAATGGTGCCGGATTCGGCTCCGTGCCCCATTCCTTGTCGGACAACAGCAGCACGAGGTGTGCGCCCATCTCGTTCATCAGCTCCTCGATCTCCTTCTGGAGCGTCTCGTCCTCTTTCGCCTTTTCCTTGCTCGCGGCGGTCTTGGTCAGGCCGTTCACTCGTTTGATGAGTGCGCGGACGGCCTTGATCGCGGCAGCTTTGTCCTTGTCGTCCTTCGCCTCCGCTTCCTTCTCGTCGAGGAAGTCCTCAACGGGTTTCGGCGTGCTCGCCAGAAGGAGCTGCGCCCCAGTCCCTTCGCCCTTGAATGAGAGCGAGTGCGGCTCCCCGCCCGCCTTGAAGCTGACTTTGGTCTTCCACCAGCTGATGAGCGCCTTGACGCCCGCCTTTCCGGCCGCGACGACTTTCCCGACCCCCTTCGCCGCCGTGTTGATCACCCAATCCATGGCCTTGTTCACCGGTGCGCGGGCGCGGTCGATGAACTTCTTGATCGTGCCGCTGATGTCGCCGAGGCCGAGGAGGGCGGCCAGGAAGCCGATGGCCACGGGGATGGCTTTGGCGAGGGCGTTCTCCACCCACTTGGTGGCGCTCGCGAGCTGCCCTTTGGCGATGGCGGCGATGGAGTCGATGATCGCGTTGACGAGCGTCATGATCTGCGAGCCGCGATTGATGAAGAACATCACGATGTCGTAGATGGCCTTGCACGCTTTGAAGAACGCGGAGACGGGGTTGAGCAGGCCGATGATCCAGGTGACGCCGGCGATCAGCACGCGGTCCTTGATGTATCCGAGGACGGCGTCCATGACCATCGACTTGAGATCGGTGAGCTTCTCCTTGAGGAGCTCCCACAGTCCCGAGATGCCGCGGGTCATGACGATCTTGAAGATCTCCGCGGTCTTCTCCAGCCCGGCGACGACCGGCTCGCCGACGATGGTCACGGCGCGCGCGCGAAAGTTCGCGTAGGTGAGTCCGAGGACCTGCAGGATGATGCTGATGACGCCCTTGAGGTCGAACTTCTCCGGCATCTGCAGCCCCGCGCCGCCCAGCGCGCCGAAGAGCCACTCCATCAGCCCTTTCTCCAGATGCGTGGCGATGTTGGCCATGAAGTTCTCCAGGCCGTTCATCACCGCGGAGACGAGATTGCCGAGGAACCCGATGGGGTCGGAGATGATGTCGACGACCACCGCGGCCGCCTTGGCCAGGATTCCGACCAGCATGTCCTTGAAGGCCAGGATCTTCTTGATGACGCCGACCGTGGCGTCGTAGACGCGCTGCCAGAACGACTTGTTGGCCTCGCGCAACGCTTCTTCCTTGGCGGACATCCGCTCGTACGAGGCCTTGTATTGCTGCGCGAGCTTGTCGATGAGCGCGTCGCGGCGCTGGTCGATCTCCGACCCCATGGCATCGAAGTCGCCCGAGACTTCCTTCAGCGCCTCTTCGCCGAATTCCTTGACCTTCCCGTCGAGCGTCTTGACGAACTCCTCGACCTGCAGGCGTCCCGCGGCCACGCGCGCCTTGGCTTCTTCGAGCCTCGCGTCGACGAGGTTCGCCACCGCGTCGATGGCCAGGTCGACCTGCCGGAAGTACTCGTCCCGCGCTTTCCGGAGCGAGCTCTCGATCAGCTTTTCCCAGTCGTCGCCCCACGTGGTGAGCCACGTTCCGACGCCGCCCTTCGCGTCCTCGAACGTTTTCTCGTACGCCTCCTCCGCGCGTGCGAGGCCGCCCTCGAAGGCCGCCGCGGCGTCGGTCTCCATCTTCTCGAGAATCTTGCCGACGTCCGCGCGAGTCTTGTCCTTGAAGCCGTTGATCGTGGTCGTGACGCGCTCGCGTTCCTGCGCGGCTTTCGTCTTCGTGGCGTTCTGCTGTCCGGTCACTTCGCCGATCCGCAGCTCGCGCATGCCGTGGATGCCTCCCAGCTCTTTCGGGAGCTCGGCCTGCGCTCCTGCTTTCGCCTGCGCCTGGACGCCCGCCTCGGACTGCCGGTATTTCGCCTCTGCGGTGGCCTCGTGTTTTTCGGCGGCGGAACGTTCGGAGAGCGTCTTGTTGAACTGCGGCTCGTTCCCTTTGCCGAGTTGCTCGGTCGTGACGCCGCTCTGCTCCATCGCCTGGTCGGTCGATCCGCGGTCGGACGAGTAGTCGAGGCGCTCGGGAGGAAGCGGCGCGGGCACGATCGGCGCAGCGGAGACCGGCGCCGGCTTCGCGCCGACCGCCTCGGACGTCAACTCCGTCTTGGCACCACTCGGTGCCGGTGCGACTTCGGTGGCGGCAGCGCCTTTCATCCCTCCCGCCGCCGCATCGCGCTCGGTGGCCAGCGAGCCTTTCAGCGCGTTGCTGGCTTTCTTGCCGCCCGTCTTCATGACTTCGTCGGCCTGGTCTTCCGTCTTCGGCTCGGGCGTGGCCGCTTTGATCGCGGCTTTCAGATCGGCTTTGAATTGGTCGCGCCGGACTTTCGCCGTCTTGGCGGCGTCGAGAGTCGTGACGGTGGCGACGGACGCCTCGCGCGACCCTTCGATTTGCGGATCCTTCGCGGCGTCCTGCGCGGAGCCGACCAGGGCTTTTTCATCACCGCGCTTCTTTGCGCGCGCGGAGCGTTCCTGCACCGCCTTGACCGCGGGCGCAATGGCCGCCGCCGCGGAAGGAGGCGCGGCTTTCTCAGCGGCTTCGCCCTTTCCCGGCTGCTTCTCTTTTTCTTTTTCCTTTTCCTTAGGCGCGGGCCTGGCCGCTTTGGCGGTCTCTTTGGCCTCGGGCCTGGGCGCCTCGACTTGCTTCGCGACCGGCGCGGGCGGCCTGGCAGTCTTCGAGGACTGGATGGATCGGGCCACCGACTGGGCGGCCTGATTCCCGAGACGCACCTGCAGCGAGCGCACCGGTGATGGAGCGGGGGCCGCGCTGCGCTGCGCCACCACCGGAACTGCGCGCCGGCGCTCGAACGCCGGCGCCGCGGTCTGAAGTTTCCGTTCGGCCGCCACGGGTCACTTCGAAGATCTGGATTTCGACGATCTCGCCTTCTCTCTCAGGACTGGTGTCTCGCGCTGGTTCGCGAGCTGTTGCAGACGCTGCGCATCACGCTCCGCCGCGGCTTTGTCTGCCGCGGCCTTGTCTGCCTCTGCCTTCATCGCCGCGACCTTCACTGCCACGGCCTTTTCGATCTCCTGTCTCTCCTCTGCCTCTTTCGCCGTCTGCTCGGCCTTCTTCGTCGCGGCTTTCGCACGTTCTCCCGCGACTACCGGATCGCGCATCAGGACCGGCCGCACGAACCGGCGAACATGGTGCGTCACCGTCCACTCCCGATCGGACTCCTTGTTCAGCTGCGCGAGGACGACGCAGTCGCAGCAGCAGTCCTTGCCCCCATCGCAGCCGCAATCGCCGTTGTAGTGACCGGCGTAGCACGGGTTCTCCGGACCGACGCACGGGCACTTGCACTCGGCCTCTTTCGGCCCGGCCGGATTGCCTTGTGTCGCAGACTCCGTCGTCGTCTGCGCATCGCAGACGCAGATGCATTTCGGCAGCTTGCGCACGATGCTGATCTCGTAACCGTCCTTTTCGCGGGATGGCACCGGCGAGGACTCTTCGTCGTCCGATGCGCACGCGGAGATGCGCGGCGAGCAGCCGGTGGTCTTGCCGCACAAAACGACCCAGAGCTGCTGGTCGACGCTTTTCGGAACGAACGAGATCGGGTCGGTGTCCTTCGGCACGTGAATCGGATTGCCGGAGCAGTCGAGCGCCAGACCCGAAGAGACGGTGACCCAGAACTTGTCGCACTCGTCCCTGGGCCGGCTCACGACCAGGCCGCAGACGACGCCGCAGCCGAACAGCGATCGGAAGAGGAGCCGGCTCAGCTCGCGCGGATAGACGTTCAACTGCTCGAGGTCGTCGTGGCGCAGGAGCATGCCCGGACCGAAGGTCGCCCTCTCCAGCGTCGACGTTCCTTTGATTTTTGCGACGAGGTCGTCGTTTCCATTCATGAGGAGACTCCTTTGTCTGCGGCGGCATACGGACGCGCCGATTCCACGCGGAAAGTCGAAACGAACGTACCGCCCGGCGTACCGTTCCCGGTCGGCGCGGGCGAGAGGCCCAAGGCGTTGGCGTCGACCGTCTGGCCGTTGCAGTCGACGATGAAATCGCCGCGGACTTCGATCTCGATCCAGGTGTCCGAGCCGGTGAAGATGGTTCTGCGGCCACGCACCGCATCCTCGATCCACGCACCATCGACGACGATGGTCGCCTTTTCGACCCATTGCTTTGCGTCGGTCTCAATGCGCACGATGGGAACGCGCAGCACCTGCCACCATCCGCCCTCGTGCTCGCTGGTCATGGCGGTGATGGAGAAGCAGTCGGGGCGCAGCGTCTCGCGGAGCACGGGGCGCGAGAACGCCACCCACAAATCGGTCACGTATTCGTCCTGTTTGTAGTTGACGGGGCCGAGGGCCGCGGAGAAATTCTCGAACGAGACGGCCTCTTTGCGGCGATGCCAGTCCCTCCAGCCGATGTCGCTGATCCGCGTGAGGTCACAGCCGCGGATGAGATCGAACAGCACGTCGTTGCGCATGACCAGGCGCCGCGGACCACACGTGTCGATCTCGTCGCCGAGCACCGCGCAGCCCCGCGCATCGCGGACGACGCTGATGCACGCGAGCGGAACGCCGTTGCGCAAGTCGACCTTGACGCGTCCGCACGGATCGTCGACCTCGCACAGCGAGCAGTCGCCGCCGCCCGGCTGCCACTTCATGAGGTGCTCGCACACGCAGCGGCAGACGCGGCGTCCCCGCGGCTCGCCCTCGTTCTGTTGGTCACCGCACGGCTTTCCCGCTTTTTCCGACGCGCACTCGCAGGCCAGCCCGCACTTGCAGCCTGCGCAGCATTTGTCGCACGACACGCGCTGCAGCGAGTAGCGCACGGTCTCGCACGTCCGCTCGAACTCCTCGTGCTCGCACTTGCAGGAGTCCTCCACTTTCTGCGGGCCGGTCAGCTTCTCGGCATAGTGCGCTCTCAGCAACCAGCACACACGCTCCTCGGACGACGACGTCGAGAAGACACGCTCACGATCGGCTCTCGTGCCTCTCTCGTCGATCGTGATGAGATCGTCGAGGCGCACCTGGCGCTCGCCGGTCTGCACCAGCTCGCGCCCGCATTCGTCGAGAGCGAGCCCTGGCCCGATCGTCAGGCGGCCTGATTCGCCGTCGATTTTGAATCCGTACACGACACCCCAGCCGAGGACTGCGCGGTTGAGCAGATGGCGGCGTTCGAGGAGGTAGCGCTGCTCGACGCGGAACGAGTCGGTCGTGAGCCGCTTGCCGTCGAAGTAGTTGTTCCTGCATCCCGACTCGGATTCGTGGTCGGTGCAGCATCCGGCTCTGGTTGGCTTGTCCATGCATGTCTCTCCTGTTCGTCAGCGCAAGCGTGTGCCGATGTGGGGACCCGAAGGCGAAAGCCGCGCTCCGCCATCGGGGAGGCGGGCGAGGCCGGTGACCGCGCCCGACCCGAGTTGCGGCGCCGGCCGCGCTTCGAGGGTGAGCGTGCCGTCGAGGCGGTCGCCGCGCAGCGCGTGCGCGCTCACCCATCGCAGCTCGACGCGCACCGTGAGCGGCACCATCTCCTCGATCAGCGCGAGCAGCCACGGCTCCCACGCCTTTCGCTCTTCCGCGGATGCCGCGACGTCGACACGGATTCTTCCGGCAAGCTGCCACGTGCCGTCGTCGCGCTGATTCGCGCAGGGAAGGCGCATGTGGCCGAGGAAGGAGCGCGAGTGGAGCTCGGCGCTCGAGCGCGAGAGTCCTCCGAGCATCGCCGGCAATGCGCTGCCCGCGCAGCCTTCGCCGCCGAGGAACGCGAAACCAAAGTCCGCGGTGCGGTCGGTCACGCGGAACCGGCGCGGCGCTCCGGGGATGAGGCTCTCCAGCAGCGCCTCCAGTCCCGCGCGCGTTCCGCGTCCGCGCGCGAGCTCCGGCGCGCGCAGCACGATGGCCTTCTTCTGCTCGGGCGAGAGCGCATCGTCCCACGGCACGCCGAGCCAGCGTGCGAGGAAGTCGAGCCACTTGCCGGGCGCGGTCGACGGATGGATCTGCGCGGCTATCGACGCGATGCGCCCGTCGAGCTCCTGCGTCGTCGTCTCGAGCACGCCGACGAGCGCGCGCAGGAAGTTGCCCGGCTCCGCCTCGGCGCGTTGATAGATCGACGGCAGGTGCTCCATCAGCGTGCGGCCGGGATAAAGCACGGACAGCGTCGTCAGCTCGGGAATGCGTGCGCCGGACGACGCGGTCAGCGTGACGGCTACCCAGAGGTAGCGTTCGCACACGTCGAACAGCGGCGCGGCGAACGGCGCCTTCGCATCGCCTGCCTGGCCGTGGAACACGATCGGCGCACGCCAGACGTCCGCCTCTTCGCGCAGCTTGCGGATGCGCTGGCTCGGCGTCAGCGAGGGATCGCCGGCGATGGCGTTCAGCGCGTCGCGCTTCTGCTCCTTGTCGGTCGCGGCGAATGCGATCTCGAGCGACGTGCCCGCGGGGAGACGCGTGGCCGCTTCGATTCGCAGCCAGCGGCGCGCGTCTTCGCGATCCGGAGACTGCAGCATCGGCGTGATGAGCGTCGTGCTCACCTCGTCCGCGCCGTCCGAAATCGTGTCCGCGGCCGTGAACCGCAGCAACCCGCGCGGGCCGGTCACGAGCAGCGTGTTGCCCGCGGCGGCGATCCCGTTCGCCGGCGCGTCGCGCGCATCGAGCGGAACCTCGCCGACGCGATTGGCGTCCGCGTCGAAGGTCAGGACGAATGCGCCGCCGCCGAACGACGGACTGTCGGCACCGGCGACGAAGACTCTGCGCTCGCCATCGCCGCCGAGCGCATGCGCGATGAAGCACGGCCGCATGCCCGCGACGGGGAGCACGCGAATCGCGGCGCCGCCGTCCGCACCGAACCATGAGAGGCGCTCCTCCGCGAGGATGACGAAGCGCCCGGCGCGGCGGAGGTAAACGAACGCGCTGGCGTTCGCGATCCCTTGGAAGTCGATGCGCTTTCCGATGTGTCCCGTGCAGTCGACCGGAACGGCCTGCAGTGCGCCGCCCTCGACGAGGACGAAGATCCCGTCACGCGCGTTGCCGGCGATGTCGACGATCGCCTCACCGGGGAACTCGACGCGGAGCAGCCGCGCGAGCGCCTCCTCTTCGTACAGCTCCACCGTCGAATCGCCCGCCACCCACAGCCCGCGCGGCGTGGCGACGATCCGCGTCGCGCGCCCCATCGCCGAAGGCGCGGAGACCGTCTCGGGCCGTTCCGCGCACGCCAGCAGTCGATGCAGAACGCCGTGGCCGTCGCGCCACAGGAACTCGCCCGCGCGCGTGATCGCCGGAGCGTGTCCGCCGGGCGTGGCGTAGAGAGTCGCCGTTCGCCCGAACGGTGCGAACGGACGCAGTCCTTTCGCCGCCGCGCGCGAGCCGCCGCGGTCGGCGCGATCGAACAGGCACGCGTCGAAGTGCGCGGCGGTGGAGAAGCGATACGCGCTCATGGCCGCCTCACCTCGAGCTCGCTGCGCGAAAGCCGTGGCAATCCGCCGCGCCGTACTTTGACGCCGGCGACCCCGTCCGCGCCGATCAATCGCAGGTCGACGACGCGGGTCACGCCATCGACTCCGCGCAGCCACGCGGTGACGTCGCGCTGCGTGACCGGGACGCCCGGCTTCCGCTCGGTCAGCGAGAGGCGTTTGCTCAGCTCACGATCGGCCGCCTCTTTGACCGCGGCCGGATCGCGACCGGCTTCGGCGACGAGCGTCGCGCCGATGACGAAGTCCGCGTAACGCGGGGCCGACACGATGAGTCGCGTCCCGAGCGGGATGCGCGGGAGGAGTTGCCGGCGAATGGCATCGAGCCAGCGCCGCGTCTCTGGAATCCGCGCCGGTTCTTTTCCGCCGGGACGCGCGCGCATGGCCACGAGCGTCACCGCGCCGGTGCGCGGAGCATCCTCGGCCGGCGGCAATACCCATGCGCGCGCGACCTCGAGCAGCGGCAATGCCTTCGCGGCCCTGGCGAGGTCGTCGGCGCTCACGAGCGCGTGCTCGTCGCGGGAGCGGCGGCGCGCGTCGCGGCGCTGCTCGATCGATCCCGCGGCTGCCGCGCCGCCCGTCACCGGATCGACGTTGACACCGTACGCACCCGCGAACGGAGCCACGCTCCAGGAACGATTGCGCGCGACGTTTCCGCGATCGGCATCGCACACCGCGTAGCTGGCGAGCACCTGCGATTGCGCGGGCGGGATCCTCCCGTTGATGCCGTTGCCGAAGGTGATCAGCGCGCGCTCCGCGTCGAGCTCGAACGCACGCTCGCCGGGACCGCGATCGGAGAGCCGGTCCGTGCGCTTCCACACGTGCAGACCCGCGAGTTCGTCGACTTCGATCTGCACCGCTTCCTCGTCCGCCGCGAACCGCAGGCCGGGGACGTCGAGGTTGAAGCTCCAGTCGGGCAAGCCGGTCGCGACATGCAGCTCGCGCGCGACGGCGCGCCCCTGCTCGATGGGAATGACGTTCGGCTCCATGCGCACGAACCGCGGCGGACGTGCGAAGCCCGCCGGCGCATGCAGCTCGATGGTGAGCTCGCGCGGCGAGTTCTTCACATCGTCCAGGCCGAGGAGCAGGACGCCGCTGCTGAGCAGGCCGTTCGTGGAGTCGGACACGATCTTCAGCGGCACGCGCTCGTCATCGCTGACCAACGTCGCCGCGAGCGACGCACGGCACGCGTGCTGTTGCGCATCGGACGGCGCGGCGCCGTCGAGCGAGGCCGCCGCGCGCACGCCGATCGCCCACACCGCACCCTTCGCATCCGCGCGCTTCGGACCGAAGAGTCCCGACTCGCCGCGGCAGCGGAACGTCAGCGCGAGCACGTCGCGGCGTCCCGCGCTCTCGCCGAACGGAAGGAACGGCGTGCCGCCGCGCGCGTTGGTGGCGGTGTGGTCGACCGTGCCGCCGCTTGCGAGACGCGTCTCGAGGCGCTGGATGCGTCCGGGCACGACGAGCAGTTTCCGCGCGGGATGGAACGCCGGCGTGTCTTCATCGACGACGTGGACCGCCGCATCGGCGGGGATGACGACGCTCTCCGCGAACGTCGCGGCGGGCGAGCGCGGATCGTTGGGATCGGGCCAGATCAGCCCGCGCGCGGGTCGCGTCCCGGTCGGAGCGAAACCGAGCAACGCCGCGTACGCGACGCGCTCGTCGCGCCTCGGACGCCGCGACAGCGAATACAGCTGCGCCTCGGCGGCCCACGCCAGCAGCTCCATCAGCGTGATGCCCGGGTCGTGCGCGTTGTGGTCCGTCCATTCGGGGGCGAGGGCCGGCAGGCGCGCGCGGCCGATCTCCATCAGGTCGCCGAAGCGGCGCTCGAAGAGATCGGGGGCGAGCTGTTTCATGCGAACACCTCGACGGTCTCGAATGCGAGGCGCACCGCGTCCTTGTCGAGCATCACCAGCTCGTGGCGCTTGATCCCGCCGGTCCACTGACGCGCCGCGCCGTCGGTCTGCACTTCGAGCAGCTGCACATCCGCGAGACTCTCGAGCGCGGGTGTGTCGAGGAGCGCCAGCGCGATCTCGCCCTCATTCGGCTCCGCACCGAGAGCCCAGCTGGTCGTGTCGAAGAACGCGGAGATGCGCTTCTGTACGTCGCGAGAGACGTCGCCGGCGATATCGAGCGTGGCCACGCGCAGTGTCAGCGCGATCCGCAGCCGGCGCAGGCCGGGGCCGGTGATGCGCAGCGCGTCGGACGCACCGAGCGACGAAGACGCGGACTGGAGCAGCAGGCGTTTCAGCTCCCGCACTTCGGCCGCATCCGGTTGCGGATCTTCGCCGCGCATGACCACCACGAGACGCACGTGACCGTGGCCGGCAAAGCAGCACGCCTGCACGATGTCGGGCGAGCTCTCCAGCGCGAGGTCTTCGAAGTCGCGCGCGGTGATCGCGCGGCTGCGGTGCCGCAGGCGTGCGGTGCCGAAGCGCACGACACGCTCGCCATTCTCCGGAGGCGCACCGCCCGCCGCGCGATCCGCGGCGAAGACCGCTTCCACACCTTCGACCGGAGAGACGAGATTCAGCGCGGTGCGCGCGGTGACGGCGTTGCCCGGGACGTCGCTGCCTTCCGAGCCGCCGATCTCGGTGCGGCGGTACGCGAATGCGACGATGGAGTCGCGGCCGGGCGGCGGGATCATGCCGTGCTGGCCGTCGCCGAAGCGGATCTCGCCGATGGATTCGTCGAGCGCGTAGACGCGCGCGGACGGCGGCTCGTCGCCCGGATCGATCGCGCGATCCCAGAGCACCCAGTCGCCGGGCAACCCGTCGACGTCGCTGAGGACGCGGTTGGGCTCGTGCTCGCGCAGGGCCGTTCGCTCCTCTTCGCCGAGAGGCTCCTTCACGCGGAGCTCGAGGGAGTCGGCGAGCACCGGCGGACGCGCGACACGCACGACGAGATTCGGCGCGCCGTCCGAGGAGCCGAGGAGCTCGCGCGTGAGCGTTTCGGCGGCGCTGACCCAGACGGCGTTGAGGTACGCGCCGCGCAGCGACGGCTTCCAGTCTTTCGCCGAGCCCGTGCCGGCGGGCGTGAGGCGCAGCCACGTCAGGTTGTCCATCCCGAACAGCTCGCGCGGCGTGGGAGCGACGGTGAAGGACATGGAGAGCAGCCCGCTCTCGCCGAGAGCGCGCGTCGTGTCTTCCGCGACGATGGGCACGAAGCGATCCGCGACCAGCGCCTCGATCTTCATCGGCGCGAACTGCTCGTGCCGTTCTTCACTGGCGACGAGCAGGAGCACGTTCACCGGCGCGCCGGAAGGTGTTGCGGCAAGACCGATGAAGAGGGCGCGGCCGGTGTCGACGGCATCCGGCACCGCGGGATTCGTGAGCCGTCCGAGAGCGCGCGCAAGCGGCACGAACGCCTCGACGACCGCGCCGGTCGTGCGATTCGCGTCGCTCTGGTCGCGCATGGCGCCGCTGTCCTGCGCGAGCACGAATACCGGCCGCACGGCTTTGCAGAGGCGATAGGAGATGCGCAGCCGCACCACCGACGGCGGGCGGACTCCCGACGACGAGCGGTCGATCGTCTGCGTCGAACCGTTCCCGGGACCGGGCGTGGTAATGACGGTGACCTGTTCCTTGCCGTAGTCGCCGCCAATGAGGCGCGCGCGGATCCAGAAGTTGGTCCGGCCGGCCCAGTCGCCCGAGGCGATGTCGTTCGGCACTTCGAAGCGCACACCGCCGGAGATCTTGAGGTTCAGGGTCTCGTCGAGCTTGATGTCGAGCTTCCACCACCCCGTGCCGTTCCAGTACTCCCAGGAGAGCTCGGGGTTGGACGAGGTGTCGCCGAGGAGCCGCGTCCAAGGGCCGACGGTTCCGTCGGCGATGAAGGTCGAGCCTAAAGGACCGGCGCTGAACTCCTCGGCCATCACGACGAGATCGGGATGGTTGTTCGCGTCGAACGTGAATGCCCTGGCTTCCTGTTCCTCCGGAGTTGCATTGGGAAACACGAGCTTCGTCTGCTTCAGGAGCGCCGCATCCCAGTTGCCGCTCGTCGCCGGATTGAGGTCCATGAACGCAGCCGTGCGGCCGTCGGTGGGCCGGGCGTTCGCGTAGTCGACGGGACTCTGCACGTTGTTGTTGAAGGCGGGCGAAATCGTCGCAACGCCGGCGGTCAGATTGGTGATCTGGCGGAGCTTGCCGTCGGCGAACAGCCACGAAAGCTGTTGCGCGTCCGGATCGTTCAGGGCCAGCTGGAGCTTGCTCAGGCTGATGACGATGCCCTGCAGCGGCGCGGTCATCCGGAACGCGAACAACTCACGGGCCGTGTTGACGTTGAACTTCGAGTCGATCTCGTAGAACGTCTCGCCCTCGGACGGCGTGCCCGCCGAGGTCACGTCGTGCCATTCCGGCGGGGCCAGTCTTGCGACGACATCCCCGTTCGCGAGCGATGGCGCCGAGGACGGCAGCGCGACGCCGGATCCGACGGTGGCGTTCTTCGCCACACGCCGGGAGATGTCGAACGTTGCCACGAGGACGTCGGCGCGCGAGCCGGGGATCACTATGTGCTGATTGAGCAACGTAGGTGCGCCGCCGATCTCTCCGATCGCCGGCGCAATGGCGGCCTTGTACAGGTGGTTGTCCGGCGGCGTCGCGAACGGCGCCCACGTGGCGAAGTACGCCTCGTCCGGTGCCGTGACCGAGGCGAGAAAGTGGATCTCGCCGTTCTGCAGCACGGCGTCGAGCGGGCCGCGAACGATCGCCTGCGGCTCGAGCAGAGCGAATTCCGTCTGCGACAGTTCGCCAAATGCGACGAGCTGGCGCGGTGTGCCTTTGTCGAAGGCGACGGCCATCAGCTCGGTCCCGTCGAATACGGCCGCCGGCCGGATCTCGGGATCGACGTTCGCGAGAAGCTTCTTGCACTTACCGTTGGCCGTATTGACGTGGAACAGGTCGCCGGTACTCGTGACGCCGACCAGGCCCCGCCCTTCCGACGCCACGAGGTTGACCCCGTTGTTGAAGAGCACCGGAGCGATCGACGTCAGGACGACGGGGTTGTTGTTCGCGTCCGTCGTCGGCATCTCCGCCCACTGCACATCGCTCTGGAAAATGCGGAATGACAGCACCCCTTCCCGCAACGCCGCAAGTTTCTTCGTGTCCTCGAAGTACACCAGTCCGTCGATCGGCGCCGTGGACGTCGCGGTAGCGGCAGGAACGGGACCGGGGGGGGGCATCCAGCCGGTGTTGTTCTTGTCGCCCGCGATCTCCTTCCAGACCCACACGTCCGCCTTCGTGGTCACCGCGACGTAGAAATCGAAAAGCTCGTTCCACATCGGCACGCGCCACTGAGGTTTGGCGTCCAACGCGATCGGCATGGGGTTCGCCGGCTGCGTGCCGACCTGCGGCACCGGCGGCTGCAGCCCGTCGCGATCGAGGAACTTCTCCAGCTTCGGGCCGGCCGCGTCGAACCGCAGCAGGTGCAGCTTGTGATCGGCGCCCACTCCGGCGAGGAAGTTCGGCAGCGCGTTGCGCACGCGCGAAAGGCTGGAGAACGACGGGTCCGCGATCTCGAAGCAGAGCTGCACGGATGCGCCCTTCTTCGAGAACGCCTCGACGCTGCCCACATAGAACGCGTCGAACATCCGCGGCTCGCGGCCCAGCGGAAAGAAAGTGTTCTCCAGCACGAGGGGCGTGGTGTTCGCCATCCCCTCGGCCGCCGGCGACGGCCCCTTTTCGTCTTTGCACGGAACGCCGTTGCAGCCAACGGCGTTCACCCGGATCCCGAGCGAGGACGGCTGGAACGGCTGGTTTGTCGCAAGGAGGTTCTTCGTGACGCCGCGGATCCAGCGGCTGCTCTTGCCGTCGATGTCACGCGGCTCGATGGTGGCTTCGGGCTTGTCCAGGACAAGCGCGTCGCCGTCCTGTGCTTTGGCGGGAGGGAGCTGCCACCACTCCGCTTCTTCGTCGTCTTTGGTCTTCTTCCCCCAGTACTCCCACCGCAAATCAGCAGGAAGGCTCTGCGCGCCGACGATGTGAATCGTCGCTTCCGACTCGATGTTCAGCAGCTCTGCGTGGCCGAGGTAGAGCGCGTGCTCCTGGCGATTGCGCGTCTTGCCGTCGAACGGCGCGAACGTCGTGACTTTGCGCAGGACGGTCGTGTCCGGAGAGAGCTCGCTCGTGAGCGGCGGATCGATGGTGATGATCTCGCCGTCCGCCTTCTCGATGCGGTACTGCTGGTTGCCCGCCTCGAGGACCATGCCCGCCTTCAGTCCCGTTTCCGGATCGACCTGCAGCGTCTTCGCGTCCACTGCCGCGAAGCTCTTCAGCTGCCATTGCGCCGGCAGCGGCTCGAGCGGCTCGAGATCGCTGAGGCCGGGCGGCGCCAGGTACACCGCGTCCTTATCCGCATCGACGCCGATCACCGTCGCCAGACGTCCCGGCACGAGCCGCACGTCCTTCTCCGTTTCGAAGATGACGCTCGCACCGCCGGCGTCGACCTGCATGCGGATGGGCGCCTCCGCGAGCACCGCCTCGGTCGTGGACTCCGCGAGCTGGAACACCACGGGCATGCGCGCGGGCCGCGCAGCGCGTCCGCGCACGGCCAGCCAGTCGAGGAATCCGCGCCGCATCTTCTCCCCCGCCCGATCGAGCCGCTCCGCCACCTCGGAGCTGAACCGCGCCGCGACCGCGAGCAGCGCGCGGCCGAAGTCCCGCTCGCCGTCGGCGAGCCCCCAGGACGGAATCCACGCGCGCGCGCGCTCGTGCAGCTCGGCCGAGAAAGCCTCCGTGCGCCGGTCGTCGAGCCCGGGCGCCTTGACCGTCTCTTTCACGCGCGCCCTCCCTCGCGGAAGTAGAACGGGAAGACGAGGTTGCCGACCTGGTTCGTCTTGCGGACGCGGTACTCGAGCTCGATGCACAGCATGCCCTCCGCGCTCGCGTCTTCGTCCACCGTGACGGCCAGCACTTCGATGCGCGCCTCGCAGCGCCGCAACGCTTCCTCGACGAGCGAACGGATGCGCTGCAGCACCGTGCTGTCGACGGCGGCAAACACGAGCTCGTGAATGCCGCAGCCGAAGTTCGGCCGCATCACGCGCTCCCCCGGCGCGGTCTCGAGGATGATCAGGATCGACTGGCGGATGTCCGCCTCGTACGCGACCGTCGCGACGAGGCCCGTGCGCGGGTCGAGCTCCACCGGCATCGACCAGCCGCGTCCGAGGAAGTCCTTCCGTTCGACGTCGAGGTTGTCCCTGTTCATTTCAACTCACCCGATCAACACCGTCGGCGCGCCGAGCGCGACCGCGTTCGGAGCGCTCGCTTCCACCACCATGTCTCCCTGCCGCGCGGCGGGCAGACCGCCGATCAGCACCGTCGTACTGCCCACCGCGATCACGCCGCCGACGTGCGGCTTCGGGCCGTCGAACAGCGGGCACGCGTGCGTGTCGGAGCCCGCGCGCCACGCTGGCATTCCGCCGATCAGCACCGTCGGGGAGCCGGGGCCGGGCCCGAGCGGCGTGCCGTGGCTCGTGAGGTCTCCGACGCGTGCGGCAGGCTGTCCCATCGGCTCCTTCCTTCAATTGATCTGGATCAGCGAGCCGCGCAGCGTGAGCGTCGCACTCGCCTTCACTTCGAGCGTTCCCGTCGCTTCGAGCGTGATCGACGCGGCCTTGATCTTGAGCGGCCCCTTGGCCTCGATGGTCATCGACCCGCTCGTGCTGTCGACCTTGACCTGATTCCCGTTCTCGTCCTGCACGGCGAAGCCGGTGTCGTCGAAGACGACCTTGCGCCCCTTCTCGTGCGCGAGCTCCACGACGCCTTTCGCGCCGTCGTCGAACAGGAGGTAGTGGTGCTTGCGCGATTCGAGGATCCGCTCGTCATTCTTCCCGTCGTCGTTGTGGCGCGGCGGCTTGTCTTTCCCGTTCCAGAGCGCGCCGAGGACGTACGGGAAGCGAAGGTCTTCGCGGTCGAAGGCGAGCAGCACCTCGTCGCCGACTTCGGGGATGAGCACCATGCCGCGATCGGCGCCCGCCATCGGCATGGCCAGCCGCGCCCAGTAGCTCTCCGTCGGCTGGTCGTGCCACGGGTAGCGCACTCTCACGCGGCACAACCCCTCGGGATCGTTGTTCTGCGTGACCAGTCCGATGGCGACGCCCTTGACGAACCCTCCGGCTTCGAGCGCGGCCTCGCGCGGGGCGGTGTCGATGATCCCGCTCATAGTCCCGGTACCTTCACCTTGAAGCGCGTGCGATAGCCGTTCGTGTCGATCTTGTGCGTGGTCTGCTGGAGGTAATAGGTCTTCGAGAACGGATCGCCGAGACCGTCCAGCTGCACGTTGCGGTCGGGGCGGAGGTCGGGCAGGCCGATCGCCTCCCCTTCCCCGGTGAGGAACTGCTCGGCGCGGTCGTTCAGCAGCGCCTTCGCGCGCTGATCGGCTTCCGCCTGAGTGAACACCGGCTGCCGCAGGCTGAGCGTCGGGCGCTTCTCGGGATCGCGCACGAACGAGTTGAGATGCTGCCCCGCGCTCGTCCCCGTGAGTCCCGATTCCTCGCCCGCTTTCGCCTTGCCGACGATCTCCTTCTTCGCCATCGGGTCCCAGCCGTGCACCTCGACGTCCGAGACCTGCCGCGCGAGATTCGCCTCGGGCTTGAAGCTGAGCAGTCCCTGGCCATAGACGAGGCGCACAACCGGCTGGGCCTTCTTGTTCGGCGGAGCGAAGTGCAGCCTGCGCCTTTCGTCGACGTAGAGCTCGTAGAAGTTGCGCTCCGCGAGTTTCTTGAGGAACTCCCAGTCGCTTTCCTGGTTCTGCTCGATCTGTGCGTGCTTCTCCTGCGTCGCCTCGATGACCGCGCCGAGGTTGTTGCGACTGGCGATCTGATGCGCGGCGTCGCTGTCGCTGGACTTCTTGAAAGGGCGCGAGTATTTGCCGAGCGTCAGCGGAAATCCGTGGTCGTAGCCGGCGATCGTCAACTCGGGAGAGCCGCCTTCGGGGAAGCTGGTGGCGATCTCGGTGATCACGCCGCTCATGGCGACGGGCATCGACTTCGCGTCGCCGTAGCCGATGCAAACCTCGACCTCGGAGCCGAAGGCGATGAGGTCGAACACGTTCGCGCCGCGGCCGGTCTTGAACTCGTGCAGCTTGTGGCTGTAGCAGTCGGTGAGGGTCATGCTGAAGCGCGACGCGGCGCCGAGCACGAGATCGACCTCGACCTGGCTCACGGCGAGCAGCAGATCGCGCATGACGTCGGCCTGCCCGAGGCGGACGGCGTAGGCCGGCGCGTAGAAGTCGCCGTAGTCTTTAGCGAGTGCGGACAGTTCCATCTGGGTTCTCGATCGGGGGCAGCATCAGCCAGTCGCCGGGGGCGATCTCGCGCGGGTCGTCGAGATCGTTCGCCTCAGCGATGCGGGTCCATTCACCGGGGTCGTCGTACTCGCGCGCCGCGATGAGCCACAGCGCCTCGCGGCCCACGACGACGCGGCGCTTGGTCTTGTCGGCCGATTCGCGCCGCTGGTCCTCCAGCTGCTGGCGCAGCGTGCGGTACTCCTTGAAGCCGATCGAGAGCGTCGCGCGGGCGGGCGTCCCGTCGGGGTGGAACATCGTGACCTTGCGGCCGAGCTTCTCGATGATCGCGGAGAACTCCATCGGCCCCCAGTTGAAGCGCACGGGGGGAGGCGCGTGGAGATCGCGGTCGATGTGCAGCAGTCTGGAGATGTCGCGCAGGCGCTTGCCGACCGGATCGGTCTCCTTCTGCTGCAGCGACGTCGGCCCCTTCGGGTCGGTGTAGTCGTCGAGGAACAGCTCCATGCTCAGCTGATCGGCCTCGCCGCTGACGAACTGCAGGAGCGGCGACGAGAGGCCCGGCACCGGCACGGCCTTGTAGGAGTTGGTGCGCTCGAACGAATACTCGGTTGGGTTGAAGAGCACGGTGATGACCTTGCCCTTGTCCGACCCCTCCAGGACGGTGATCGTCGCCTTCTTCAGCTGCGCTCTGCTCATGCCGTCCTCACAGTCCCCGCCGTTCGCGGTCGATGCGCACGCGCCGCTCGACGCGCCGGATCACGTCGTCGGTCAGCCGGTCCAGCAGCGCGGGATCGAGGTCGCCCGCCTGCAGCGCGCGCTGCGCCGCGCGACGCGGTGCGTCCGGCGCGGGCTCCTGTGCCGCGGCGGCGCGGGCGGACGGGCGGGAAGGAGCCGGCAGCGGATTGGTGAATGAAGTCTCACGCGCACTCTCTCTCTGCGCCTGCGCCGCGGATCGCCACACGAGCACCGCCGGCCGGACGAGCTGCACGCCGGAGCGCGCGCTCTCCTCGCGAATGCGATGCGTCGCCGAGGAGTGCGTGCGGAACACGCGCGTCTCGTGCGACGACAGGCGGCGCTCGGTCAGGCGTTCGCTGAACGACGACGTCGCACTCTTCCGCACGGATTCGAACAGCGCGCGGCGCTCGGCGTGCGTCGTCTGCACGGAGCCAGGCACGTTCGCCCGGCGCGTCGTGAAAACGCTCGACAGCGTGCGGCGCTCGACATGCGTGGCCGTCGCGTGCGTCGTCAGCAGCCGGAACGGCTGCCGCGCGGTCATCGCGGAGACCGGCACGCCGGCACGGCGCGCCGCAAAAACGCGCGGCGTGGGAGAGGCGGCGCGCGGGGACATCGCCAGCGTCGTGACGCGATCGGTCGCCCAATGGCGGCTCATGACGCTGCGCCGCAGCTCGCGAATCACCGTCGCCGGCGGGAAGGAGCGCGCCTCGCGCTCACGCCGGCTCCGCTCGTTCGCGAGCATGTTGAAGTGCAGGTGGAACATGGACATCCAGGTGACGCTCGGCGCGGACGGCATCGCCTCACGCGACGCGCTCACCGCCCCGGCCTTCTTCCGCTTGCGCCTCCAGCGCAGGGCGATCGGGAGCCAGGCAGTGCGCGACGGCCGCACGGTCATGCGGCGCGTCGAGGCGAAGCGGCGGGCGGCAGTGCGTGCGGCAAGCCGGAGCATCACGTCGCCCTCCGCAGTCCGTGATGCGCGAGCTCGAGACTCTCCATCACCACCTGCGACGCCTGCGCGTCGAGGTCGGAGACCGACCACTTGACGGGCAGCGCGTACTCCACCTGCCACGCCCACAGCTTCTCGCCCGCCTCGTTCTGCAGGCGGATGCGCAGCGTCTTGCGCTCGACGTCACCGTCCGCCGCGCGCTGCGCCCAGGTCCAGAGGTCGTCGAGCACGAGCCCGCGCTCCAGGACGACGACGGGGTACGAGACCTGCGTGAGCAGCTTGTGCTCGTACTCGTTCACGCCCCCCTCGCGATACGACTCGTGCTTGACCTCGCGGGAGAGGCCCTTGACGCGCGTGAAGCCGCCGCTCGTGATCCCTTCGATCTCGAGGAGGAAGCGAAATCCGCGCAGCGGGTCCTGGCGAGCCATGGTCGTTGTGGCCTCACACGTCGAATGGATTGGGCGCCGCGCCGTCGAGAGTGCGGTTGATGGTCGAGATCTCGCGGCACCACCGCCGCCGCTCGCGGTGCTCCAGCCCCATGAGCTGGTCGCGCGACCAGTGGAAGTGATGGGCGATGAAGGCCATCTCCTCGTAAAGCACCTTTACGGGATAGGCCTTCATGCTTCCCCCACGGCGGTGATCCTTCGCAGCGGCCGCTTGCCCGAGCCTCCTTCCGACTCGGCATCGTCGCCGTTGAATTTCTCGTAGAGCCGCTCGAGATAGGCGAGGTCGGAGGCGAACAGGCCTTCGATCACGCCGGTGTGCACGTCGGGCAGGGAGCCGAGACGCACGATCACGCGCGAGAGGACGATCACCGCGAGATAGGCCTCGTTCTGCTGCACGCGGGGATCGCGCAGCGGCAGGATCTCGTCGGCCGCCGTGGCCAGGCGCATCGTGCCGTGGCGGTGCAGCGTTCCCGACTCGTCGAGGTAACCCTTCGGCAGCTCGAACTCGATCTCGGTCTGGAAAGAGGGGTGTGCGCTCATGGCCGTCTCCTCCTCACGCCACCCGCTCGATGCCTTCGTTGGCCAGCTCGAGCAGCTCGATGATCACTTCGTTGCCCTTGGCGTTGAGATCGCTCGGGTCGTACTTGACCGGCCAGGCCTCGCTGATGACGAAGCGCGCGGCGTCGGTGCCGGCTTCGTCCTGCACGACGATGACGACCTTCTTGCGCCGCTCCAGGACCAGGCCGGCGGAGACGTCGTCGTGCCACTTGAACAGGTCGAGCGAGGCGCCGCCGACGGTCAGCCCCCACTTGAGCGTGATGTTCCCGAACTTCGTGAGCCCCGACAGCTTGCGCACGAAGGGAGGGTCGGTGCCCAGGCGATAGTCGACGGCGTCGATGGTCGTCTCGGCGATCATCACTTCGCTGAACCCGGCCTGCGCAATGCCGTCGATCTCGAGACGGAAGCGGAAATTGCGTAATGGATCGATGCGTGGCATCTGCCCCTCCTAGCGCTGCGACTCCGCGGTGTGTTGGAACACGCGGAAGATGACGAACTCGGCGGGCCGCACCGGCGCGATGCCGATCTCGCAGATGAGCCGCCCGTTGAGGATGTCGTCCTGCGACATCGTCGTGCGGTCGCAGGTGATGAAGAACGCCTCCTGCTCGGTGCGTCCGAACAGCGCGCCCAGCCTCCACTGCCCGCGGAGGAACAGCCGCACGGTGTCCACCACGCGCGCCCAGAGGCGGTCGTCGTTCGGCTCGAAGACGACGAACTGCGTGCCCTCGTAGATCGACCGCTCCAGGAAGATGAAGAGCCTGCGCACCGGGACGTACTTCCACAGCGCGTTGGCGCTGAGCGTCCGCGCGCCCCAGACGCGAAGGCCGCGTCCCGGGAACTGCCGGATGGCATTCACGCCGCGCGGATTGAGCACGTCCTGCAGGGAGTCGTTGACGTCCGCCTCGAGCGCGAGCGCGCCGCGCAGAATCTCATTTGCCGGCGCCTTGAAGACGCCGCGCTCGGTGTCCGTGCGCGCGTAGACGCCTAGGACGTGGCCGCCGGGAGGAATCATCTTGCGCGCGCCCGTGCGCGGGTCGGACGTGAAGATCCACGGGTAGTAAAACGCGGCGTACTGCGTGTCGGTGATCGTCGTGCGCGGGTCGAGCGTGGTCTCGGACTTCGCGCTGTCGATGACGGCGAAGCGGAAGCGCATGTTCTCGCAGTGCGTGATGATGTTGCGCACGACGGGAAGGTCGGCGTTGGGCGCGTAAACGAGTGCCACTTCCCGATACGGATCGAGCGTCAGCGCGGCCAGTCCCGATTCGACCGTGCGCCCCCCGGCGATCCCTCCGTCGAAATCGTCGGTGCCGAGGGGCTCGTCGTCGTCCCCGCCGCCGTCGAGCACGAGCGCGTTGTTGTCCGGGCGTGTACCGGGAGGGACGCCGGCGCTGCGAACGAGCACGCCGAGAGCCGAGCTGGCCGGACCTTCGTTCGTCTCGCCCTTGTCGAGGTCGATGAACGGAACGCGCTTGCCGTAGAAGTCGGGCGAGCGCTCGTCGGTGACCAGATCGTCGAACTCTTCGATCTGCTGCGGACGGGGCAGCGTGCGCCGTCCTTCGGGCGTGAACGGATCGAAGGGGTTCTCGATCGCGCTCCAGTACGCGAGGCGCAGCGCGAAGCCGACCGGGGTGCCGTCCTGGTTCTTCGTCGTGCTGGGCTCGATCTTCGCGAAGACGCGCGAGCCCCAGGCTCCCGGACCCGCCGCGCGCACGAAGAAGGCGCCGAAGGCGCCCTCCGCGGTCGTCGCGCCGTCGCCGACGATGCGGCAGATGTACACGCGCCGGCCGCCGTTCTCGAAGAACCCGTTGACGGCGTACGGGAGGAACTTGTTGGGATCGAAGACGTCGCCGAACCAGCGCTTGTAGTCCTTGTAGCTCGTGACGAGATACGGCGTGATCGAGCCGCGCTCGGCTTCGCCGAGGAAGGCGGCCGTGCTTGTGGGCACGCCCTCGATCGGCCTCGGCCCGCGCTCGATCTCCTCGATGTAGACGCCGGGATGCAGGTATTCAGGCATGGCGGTTCTCCAGCTGCTGCGTCAGTACTTCTGAGGCGGCGTGTCGTCTTTGTCGTCGTGCTTGTCGTGGTCCTGGCAGGGGCATGGGTCTTTGCCCGGGTCCTTGACTGGGTCTTTGGCCGGGTCCTTTTCCTTGTAGTTCTTGCAGTCGATCGAGACCGGGATGGCGGTCCTCCCGTAATTTTTCAGGTCGCTCCCGACCAGCGTCTTGAACCGCTTGATCGTGATCTCCGTCGACGCGATTGCGGCCTCGGCTGCGCTCAACTTGTCCTTCGCCGGCTGATACGCGTGCGAGACGAGACAGCAGATCAGCGAGAAGTACTTGTTCGGGTCGATCAGGTGCGGCAGTGGGCCGCCGATGAGTCGCTGGCGCACGCTCCGTTCGCCGACGTCGATCCCGCAGCAGTCGAGCGGCTCGCGATCATCGCAGCTGCAGAACTGCGTGTACTTCGGGTCGACCTTCGACGCGCCGTTCGTCGGCTTGATGGCGAGGTGCGTCGGTACGATCTTCAGGAAAACGTCGTAGACGACCCTGGACGGCTCGGTGCCGAGGGATTTGTTCGCCTCGATGATGGCCTTGGCGTTGTCGGCGAGAATCTGCTCGATCGTCTTGGCCGGGTTCCCCCACGCGGCGAGGATGGCTTTGAGACGGTTGAAGAACCGCTCCTTCGCGTCCTTGTCACGGGTCTGCCAGTAGAGCAGGTCCTGCAGGTCGTGCACCTCGGAGCACCACTTGCCGTCGCCGTAGAGCTGCAGTTCGGCGTCCCGGATCTGATAGAGCAGCGGGCACACGTGGCACTCGATGATGCAGCGCCAGCACGGCAGCGCGCAGACGAGCTTGCGGATCAGTTCCGCGATGGCGGTGTCCTGTTCCTCCCAGAGCTTCACGAGCTTCTGGTACCTCTCGGTCGTGTACTCGTCCTTCGCCGGACGCGCGCCCTTGAGGAATGCCTCGAGCTCGGCCTTGAAGGTCTTGGCCCTGTCGCCCTCCGTGATCGGTTTGGTCTGCTCGTCGATCAGCTTCTCAAGGCAGTTCTCCGTGTCGTTGGAGCCACCCGGACAATTGCACGCGGGATCGCGCTCGCATTTCTTCGGAGGCTTGTACGTGGGCTTATCCGGATACGTGGGCTCGCACTTATCCGGCTTGGGTTTCTTGTCGTCAACGGGGGCATCGGCAGGAGCGTACTGGTTGTCCGTCATGGCACTGGTCTCCTTCAATGGCAACTCATGGCTGCAACTCGTCCCACGCGAAGACCAGAGCGTCCGGTCCCTGGGCAAAAAACGACGGGTCGGCGATGCGGCCCTGTGGGAGTTTCAAATCGCCTGACTCGCGCTCGACGTTGCCGCGGCGCGCACGCAGACGCACCGTCACCGCGTCCTTTGCGTCGAGCTGCGGTACGTCGGACGGCGACAGGCGAAGAATGGCCGTGAAATTGGCACCGCGCGTGTCGGTGCCGGCGACGGTCGGCGCGTCGCGCCACACGGCATTCTCGTCGAACCACCGCAGGTACACCTCGGCGTCGCGGACGGGAACCGGCGGAACGACGCGCTCCTCGATCAGCGTGCCGCGCATGCCGGTGATGCCGGCGGCGAACGGATAGTCGAGCCGCGGCGGGAGCTCGACGCGCGTCACCGGAAGCTGGATCTGCGCGGGCTCGAGCTCGACGACCTCGTACGGGAGCACGCCGGGATCGATCGTGACCTTGCGCAGGCGCGTCAGGTCTTCGCGCAGCCACACGAACACGCCGCTCGTGTTCGTGGAGGGCTCGCCTTGCAGCCCTTCGGCGACGACCGTCACGCCCCGGCTGACGCGCTCGAGCGTGACCGCGTCGAGCAGCTCGATGCCGAACAGACCACGGCGGACGTACGCCTGCTCGACGGAATGGACCTCGAACGGCCGCATCACTGTACGGCCTCCTGGACCTTCTGCCCATCGAAAAGGTTGTCTTCCACGACCGCACCGGCCACCGGCTCCGGCAGGAGCGGATCGATCCACACCGGCGTCGCGAGATACGCGAAGGACGTCCGGTAGTTCGCGTTGGGGAAGAGCGCCCAGATGCGGCTCGCCTCCTCCGTCGTAAGCGGCTCGACCGTAACGTGTACCGCTTCGTGGTTCACGGCGGGGCCGGTCAAGTCGGGCGCCGCCTGGATCGCCTGAATGGCGACGCCGAGCCAGTGCAGCGGCATTTCCTCGCTCGAGCCCTGGGTCGTTCCGACCGTGACCAGGTAGTAGAGGTCCAGCGGAAGCGCGTTCTTGTACACGTTGACCGAAGGCGGCGGAGTGCTCGCCGGCACGCGATGCTCGCGATTGCGCAGGGAGGGGCTGGGGATGATGCGATAGAGAAAGAGGACGAGCGCGGCGCCGCTCGCATCCGGATCGTCGAGCGGGCCGACGAAGACGCTGCCCGGCATGCCGGCGTCGGCCAGCGCCTGGCTCAGGCGATCGCGCAAGGCCTTCGTCACACGCAGGATGCCGTCCGCGTTCATGCGACCTTCCTCGTCTGACCCACGTCGATGGCCGCCGGCGGCATGCCGAGCTTCGCGAACTCCGCACGTGCAGCGTGCACGATGTGCTCGAGGCCGATCTGCGCGCCCGCGGCCGCGGCGATGAACGCCGCGCGCAACGTGATCTGCCGGATGTGGCCGCCCGTGAGGTCGACCTTCCGCGCGAGCTGGCGGAACGCGGCGTCATCCAGCTCGTGCGATCCCTCGGGCAGGCACTGCCGCCAGATCTGCTCGCGCGCGTCCACGTCGGGTCGCGGGAACTCGATGACGAAGCGGAGCCGGCGCAGGAACGCGGCGTCGAGGTTCTGCCGCTGGTTCGTGGTGAGGATGGCCAGACCTTCGTAGGCCTCCATCCGTTGCAGCAGGTAGGCGACTTCGATGTTCGCGTAGCGGTCGTGCGCGTCTTTGACTTCGCTGCGCTTGCCGAGAAGCGCATCGGCCTCGTCGATGAGGATGGCCGCGCCGGAGCGCTGCGCGTCGGTGAAGACGCGGTCGATGTTCTTCTCCGTGTCGCCGATGTACTTGCTGACGACTTTCGAGAAATCGAGGCGCAGGAGCTGAATGCCGAGCTTGTGCGCGATCCCCATCGCGGCCATCGTCTTGCCCGTGCCGCTGGAGCCGTGGAAGAGCGCGGTGACACCCCGTCCGTACGGCAGCTGGTCGCCGAACTTCCATTCGTCCAGCACGCGCGGCGCGAGACGCACGTGGTCGACGATCTCCTCGAGCTGCTGTTTCCGCTCGGTTGGCAGCACCACCTGCTCGAGCGTGAAGCTCGGCTCGATGCGTTCAGCCAGGTGCGAGATGCCTTCGCTCGCGACCTCTCTCGCTGCTGCCAGGAAGCGCGCAGCCGAGGGATCATCGGCGTCGTAGTTCTTCGGCCGGCTTGCGGCGAGCCGCGCCGCATGCTCGAGCTGGTCGATTGTCAGCGGGTACCGCGGCGAGAATGCTTCCGCTTCTTTTTCCGTGAAGGACGCGTCCGCTGCGGTTGCCGCGGCGCGCACCGCCTCGATCCGCGCATCCGCGGACAGCGCCGGATCGATATTCAGCTCATGCGACGCGGCGCCGAGGAGCTTGATGATGCGGGCGGCGTCGCTGCTGATCACCACCGCTTTGGTGCGCATTCGGGCGAGCGTCGCGAAGAAGAGACGCAGCCCGTCCTCCTCTTCGTCTTTCGTGCAATCGACGACGAGCGTCCAACGTGTGAGCCGTGCCATGCGCCCGATGCGGCGTGCACAGTCTTCGACGTCGGCGAAGTCGGCGTTTGCGAGCCGCGCTGGCTCGACGCGGATCAGTGGCCGCTCGCCCCCCGCGAGCTCCAGCAACGCCCGCCATCCGGTGGGGTCGTTGCTGGCGAGCGCGAGCCAGCGCTCCGGATCGAGGGACCTCACGAGCTCCGCGGCGCGAGCGCGTTCCGCCTCCAGCAGGCTGGCGCCCGGCCACGGAACGAGCCGCAGCACCCGCCGCACGCGCGGGTCGGCGTCGAGAGCCTCGCGATCGCCGAGGAGCCATTGCACGAGGGACGGATCGAGGCGCAGCGGCTCGTCCGCCGCCGGCGGATGCGAGCCCTCGAATGCCAGCCATCGCGTCAATGCGCCGTCGCGGATCAGCGCGGTGCGGACGAGCGCCGGCTCTCCGAGCAACGCGCTGTACAACGCGAGTGTGCCGACGCGGCGGCTCATGTCGTCGAGCAGGAACCCGATGCAGCGCTGAAAGCGCAGGTCGAGCTCCGGCGCGAGCGCGAGCACGAGCATGCGAAACTCGAGCGGGCTCAGTGTGAACACCCGTGCGGCCGCGGCCAGCGGCTCACGCTGCGGATCGGCCGCCAGCAACGCGCGATCGAGCGCCTCGTCCGCGTTGAGGGAATCCGTCCACGAGCTACTCGGGCCGCGTTCCAGCGGGTCGAGCGAGTGCAGCAGCGTCGCGCGCGTCACGGAGAGCCCCTGCACGTCACCGTTCTCGTCCGGCACGCGACTGACCGCATCGCGCAACAGTTTGTGAGCCCAGTCGATCGCCGCTTCGAGCAGCGGACGCGGCGCCGGCGCCGGCGCGGTGTTCGCCGGATCTTCCTCGACCGGCTCGACGAGCCGGATGAGCATTTGCCCCGGCGCGTGCGTGGCCACGTGCTCGACGAGCTCCTGCAACGCCTTCAACAGCGGATCGAGGCCTGACCCGTGCACCTCGATGCGAGCCGAGTCTTCCCCGGGGTCCATATCCATCACCACGATGTCCGACCGATACGCGAGCCACCTCTTCGCCAGGGGCTCCGTATCCTTCGCGGAGCCGACGATGACCAGCGCACAGCGGGGTGTGGCAGAAAGCGAAGGAAGGAGAGCCTCGACGAACGCCGGGGTGACGGGCTCCGGCTCGAGCAGATTCATGTCCGGGCGCACGGCCACGGCACCGGCGATCCACCTCGCCGGCGCGCCATCTACCAACGTCGTCGCGACCAGAACATTGATGCGAGACACGCTGCGGTTTTCGCACACGCGCCCACGGCTTGCCTATGCACCGCAGGGGATGAAAAGAGATGGAGGCTGTGAGCGGGCTCCGATCTACGCCTTTGGGGGCATCGATGCGGTCCTGTGCATCATCCCTTTGTAGATCCAGTGATCGAGCGCTACCGCGTCATCGATATCGTTCCATGTCAATCGCCTCGTGGCCGCACCGGTTCAGACGGTCGCCGAGGCAACGACTGATATCAGGCACCGAGTGCCGTTACGCGAATGAGGATCTCAGAATGAAGAGAACAACTGCGATCGCGAACAGAACCAGGATCACGGCCTACCACTTTTGATTTGACATACGGGTTTTGCCACTCGCAAAACCGCTCGCATACTTGGCCACGGAGATGCCCAAAACCCGCATGTTTCCGTGGACACGCGAAATGATCGCTTCGCGCTAAATACGTGGAATCAGAGAGATATAGCTATTTCAGATTGGCCCTCTCACGGCGGTAACACGGGTTCGAATCCCGTATGCGCTACCAACCCTCCCCAACACGTTCCCCGTCCCTCGGGCGCTCCGTTCACTCCTCGCGCAGCCCCCCTCCATCGTCGTTGATTGCGGACGGATTTCCCGACGAATGAGCATTAGTGCGTCGAGCCTGTGGCACCATGCCCGTCCAAATTCAGCAGACAGGTGAAGAAGATGCAATTGGGGAGATCACTCGGGATCGCGGCTCTCTGTGTGTTCGCGAGCGTGACCGCGAGCGCCGCGACGAATGTCCCGGCCAAGGCAATGTGGCCCTTCGAGGAGAACGGCGGACGGTATCCCTCGAACGTGGCTTACGCGGGCCGCGTCCAGTCCGGCCGCGTCTTCGTGACCACGGACGGCAAAGTCGTCCACTCGCTCCGCGCCAACGAAAAGGATCGCCGCTGGTCGGTCGTCGAAGTGCTCGAAGGGGCGTCCGCGCCGATGAGCGGAACGCCGTCTCGCGCGGTGATCTCGCGCTTTCATGGCTCGCAAGCGCAACGGCTGCAGGCCTTTGAAAGCCTCCGCTTTGCCGCCGGTCCCGGCCTGACCAGCGAATTGCGCTTGCGCGATGGCGGTGTCGAGCGTCTCTTCGAGCTCGCGCCCGGCACGAGCGCTGACCGTATCCGCGTACGCCTCGACGGCGCGAGCTCACTCGCGGTGAGCTCCGACGGCGCACTGCGCATCACCACCGGCGTCGGCGATCTGCAGCTCTCCGCACCGATCGCCTGGCAGATGTCGGGCGAGAAGAAAGTGCCCGTGGACGTCGCCTACCGCGTGCGCGGCAAGTCGTATTCGTTCGTCCTCGGCCGCTATGACACGAAGCGCACCGTCTACATCGACCCGCTGTTGCGTGCGACCTACGTCGGCGGCACCGGCAGCGAAGGCACGTTCGACGTCGTAGCCGGAGCCGATCGCCTCTATGCAGCGGAGGCACGAACACCGGCTTCCCCGGCACGGCCGGCGGCGCCCAGCCCGATGCACCAGGCGTCGACGTCTACGTCGCCATGTTCAGCTTCGACCTCACCACCTTGATCGGCGCCACGTATTACGGCGGCAACGGCGACGACTTCGCGCCGACCCTGTCGGTCACCGCCGATTCGGTTTACATCGGCGGTCAGACTCTCAGCACAAACCTTCCCGGCACGGCCGGCGGCGCGTTCCCCTCGTTCGCAGGCGGAACCGAGCCCGATGCCTTCGTGGCCCGCCTGTCACTCGATCTGGCCACGGTCAACCGCGCGAGTTACTTCGGCGGCACGGAGCGCGATCAGGCCGATGGAGTCGAAGTCACTCCGACGGCGGTGTACCTCAGCGGCTACACGCACTCCGTCATTCCGGGTACCGCCGGCGCGGCGCAGGCATCGCTCGCAGGCAGCAGCGATGGCTTCATCGCGCGGTTCAGCCCTGACCTCACCTCGCTCGTCCGCGCCACGTATCTCGGCGGAACGCAGGGGGATGGTGTCTCCGGTGATCCCTCCGCAACCGCCGATTCCCTTTACGTCGGCGGCACCACCGATTCTCACGATTTCCCGAACACCGCCGGCGGACTGATGCCGAGCCTCAATGCCCTCGACTCCTCGCACGCGGGCTACGTCACGCGGCTCTCGCTGGACCTCACGCAGAACGTGCAGTCCACCTACTACGCCCGCGACTTCGGTCACATCAGCGTGTTCACGGTCGAGGCCGCGCTGGGCGACGTGTTCATCATGGGCCGCGGACAAGGATCGGGACTTCCCGGAACGGCCGGTGGCGCGCAGCCGCTGCACGGCGGCGGATTCTCCGATCTGTTCATCGCGCGTCTCTCGCCGGCGCTCACCAGCGTCGTCAACGCCACTTACTTCGGCGGAGCGGACAGCGAAGAACCAGGCACCAACGCACTGCTGATCTCGGGCGGCCGCGTCTTCGTCGGCGGCCATTCGACGTCCGCAACTCTGCCGGGCATCGCGGGCGCCGCGCAGGAGACGAAAGGCGGCCCGACCGACGACTACGCGGACGCCTTCATCGCCCGCTTCAGCGCCGATCTGACCACGCTCGACCAATCCACCTGGTTCGGAGGTTCGGCCCACGAAAGCGGAAGCGCGCTCACGGCCGGCCCCTCCGGCATCATCTATCTGGCCGGCGGTCAGCCGGGCAGTCAATTGCCCGGAACCAGCGGCGCGGCGATCGACAGCTTCGCCGGCGGCGACGGCGACGGCTACATCGCCGCTTTCACTCCCGATCTGGCCATCATCGCCCCTACGCCGAGCGTCACCATCTCTGATTTCTCCGCTGCCGAAGGCAATGGCGGCAGCACCATCTTCACGTTCGTGGTCACGCTGTCCGAACCGGCGTCGAGCAACGTCTCCGTACAGGTGCAGACCGTCGCGGGCAGCGCCACCGCGAACAGCGACTTTCTCCCGCTGCTGCCGTTCACCCTGACGTTCACGCCATTCGGCCCGACCACGCGGGAAGTGACGGTTCAGGTCACCGGTGACTTCACCGACGAGCCCAACGAGCAGTTCACCGTCACTCTCAGCAACCCCAACGGAGTGACGATTGCGGACGGTACCGGCGTCGGCACGATCGTCAATGACGATGCAGTCGCCGCGGTGCCCGCCGTCCCGACGCTGTCGATGGGTGCGCTCGCCGCGCTTGCATGCGCGCTCGGACTTGCCGCCGTCTTTGCGATGATGCGGTCATAACACCCCTCATCCGCCCCTCGTTGCCCTTCTCCCCTCATCGAGGAGAGAAGGGCAACGGCAGCGGAAGCTCGACGTGGCCTTGCCTGGACACCGCACGAGCTCGGCCACTGCGCCATCCGACCCGGCATAATGGGCGCGATCCGAACGCATGCTCGCTCCCGGTAAGCGTCTTGGCCCTTACGAGATCGTCTCGCGCATTGGCGCAGGCGGTATGGGCGAGGTGTTCAAGGCACGCGACACCCGGCTCGACCGGAGCGTCGCCATCAAGGTGCTCCCCTCGGAGTTCGCCGGCAGCGCGCAGGTGAAGCTCCGCTTCGAGCGCGAGGCGAAGACCATCTCGCGATTTGCGCATCCGCACATCTGCACGCTCTATGACGTCGGAAGCGAGGACGGTGTCGACTACCTCGTCATGGAGTACCTCGAGGGTGAGACGCTGGCGGAGCGGCTCGCGCGTGGTCCGCTGCCGGTCGATCAGGTGCTCCGCTACGGCATCGAGATCGCCGATGCGCTCGAGCGCGCCCACAAGGCCGCGATCGTTCATCGCGATCTCAAGCCCGGCAACATCATGCTCACGCGCGGCGGCGCGAAGCTGCTCGACTTCGGCCTGGCGCGGGGGCTGGCGAAGGACGCCGGCATCGGCGGTCCGATCTCTCCTTCAGTGTCGACGGAGAAGAAACCGCTCACCGAGGAAGGGGCGATCGTCGGGACGTTCCAGTACATGGCGCCCGAGCAACTCGAAGGCGGCGACATCGACGCGCGCACCGACATCTTCGCCCTCGGCGCTGTGCTCTACGAGATGGTCACCGCTCGCCGTGCCTTTCCGGCGCGGTCGAAGGCAAGTCTCATCGCCGCGATTCTGACCACGCAGCCGCCTTCGATCCGGGAGAGCCAGCCGGCGGCGCCGACTGCTCTCGACCGCGTCATTCGCAACTGCCTGCAGAAAGATCCGGATGAGCGGTTTCAGAGCGTTCACGACGTGCGGCTGGCACTGCAGTGGCTCGGCGAAGCCGCACCCGAGGCGGTCGGCGAAGCCACTCCGTCCGCCGCGACGCGATCCACGCGATCCACGAAACGCACCGCAGCCCTGGGGGCCGCGGCTGTGCTGTTCGCGATCCTGACGATCGCCGCGGTTGCGCTGTTCGTCAAGGAGCGGTTGCGCCAGCCGGAACGGCGTGTCGTTCGCGCTTCCATCGTTCCACCGGGCTCGTTGCCGCTGGCGAACAATGCACCGCCGGAGCTGTCGCCCGACGGCACCCAGGTCGTGTTCGGCACCAGCTCCGGGACCGCGTCGGCCGCGGAGCGTCTCTGGATTCGCGCTCTCGACTCGACGGCTGCCCGGCCTCTCGTCGGAGCGGAAAGCGGCACGTATCCGTTCTGGTCTCCGGACGGCCGGCAGATCGCGTTTTTCGCCGACGGCAAGTTGAAGAAAATCGACGTCGCCGGCGGACCGCCGACGGTGATCTGCGACGCCGCTTCCGCGCGCGGCGGATCGTGGAGCGGCGACACCATCCTCTTCGCCGGCCGCTACACGCCGGTCATGCGCGTGCCGGCTTCGGGCGGCACGCCGGTCGCCGTCACGCGGCTGGTCAAGGGCGCGGAAGTCAGCCACCGCTGGCCACACTTTCTGCCCGACGGAAAGCACTTCCTCTACGTCGCCAGTGCGACCGGGTCGGAGAGCACTCGCAATCGCATCGCCGTGGGCAACGTCTCCGGAACCATGCAACGGCCCCTCGCACCGGCGACGTCACAGCCGCTGTATTACGACGGCTTCCTCCTCACCGTCCGGCAGGGCGCGCTGATCGCGCAGCGCTTCGACGTGGAGGCGCTCGAGCTCCGCGGCGATCCGATCGTGCTCACCGAGCGCGCCATCAGCATGTACGCGCCCCTCACGCGCAGCCACTTCACCGTGTCGGCGTCGGGAACGCTGCTGTACCAGACGGGGGAGCTCGAAGCCGCGACGCAGCTCGTGTGGTACGACCGCGCCGGGAAAGAGCTCGGCGTCGTCGGCCCTCCGCAGCCGTACTCCAGCCTCTCCCTCTCGCCGGACGGCAACGGCATCGCTGCGAGTACGAGCATGGCCTCGAGCAGCGTGTGGATCTACGACGGGGCTCGCGGAGTGAGGACGCGGCTCACGGCCGGCGACTATGACCTCTGGCCCGTCTGGTCGCGCGACGGGAGGAGCGTCGCGTTCTCGTCGCGGCGGCCCGACTACCTCGACGTCTACATCCGCGACGTTGCTACCGGCGCAGAGCGACCGGCGGCCATTTCGGAGATGGACAAGATCGCGACCAGCTGGTCTCCGGATGGACGGATGATCTTCTACCAGGCCGTCGGCCTCGCGTCCGGCTCGGACATCCGCTACATCACCCTCGCGGACGGGAAGTCCCACCCCTATGCGGCGACGCAGTTCGTCGAGTCGTCGGCGAAGATGTCGCCCGACGGCAAATGGATCGCGTTCCAGTCGGACGAGTCAGGGCAGCCGGAGATCTACATCGCCCCCTTTCCCCCGACCGGAGCGAAGTGGACGGTCTCGCAGAACGGCGGGATCACTCCACGGTGGCGCGCTGACGGCCGGGAGCTCTTCTTCATCCAGCCTTCGAGCCAGCACGTGATGGCGGTGCCCATCAATCTCGGCACGACGCCGGAGATCGGAAAACCACTGCCGCTGTTCCGGATGCGCGCGCCGTCAGGCGCCCTGTCGTGGGACGTGACCGCCGACGGCCGGCGCATCCTCGCGGCCACGCATCGTGGCCCCGAACCGAAGCCCGACCCCATGACCCTCGTCCACAACTTCGACGTCGCGCTGCGTAAGGCGGCGCCGGACCAGTAGGACCGATAGGACGAATAGGACCGATAGGCCCGCGGACCTGGGAGGCGTTCAGGTAGAACGGCTCCGCGGTCGCGAAGCGTTTTTCACGTCAACAGCACCCAAGGTCCGCCAGGTCTATAGGTCCTGTTTGTCCTATCCGTCCTATAACCTATTCGCCGCACACCCAAGGCACGTTCGAAGGCAGCGCCCCCTTCACCCCACGCGTGCCCGCACCGCCGCCACACGCGTACGGCCGACCGGCAGCGTCGTGCCATCGCGCAGGACCACGTTGTACCGTGAACCTTCGCTGGCCACGAGGCGGCTGATACGGCGAACGTCGACGATGTACGACTTGTGAATGCGCTGAAAGTGATCGGGCAGCACACCTTCCAATCGGTCCAGCATCTTGTCGTGCAGGGCGATCGTGCCGTTCGTCAGGATCAGCTCAGAGCGCGTGCCGGCGCCGCGGATCCAGGCGATGTCGCCGACGCGCACGAAGGCGACGGCGCCGGCGCGGCGGATGCCGAGGTGCTCGATGGAGCGCTCGGCGCGGACGGACGGGGTCAGCACGCGCTGCAGGGCGCGTTCGAGACGCTCGCGGCCGAACGGCTTCGGGACGAAGTCGCGCACGCCGTATTCGAAGGCCTCGAGCGCGCGGCCCGTCGCCGCGGAGACGACGATCGTCTCGAAGGCGCACGACGACGTGTAGCGCAGCAGGTCGAAGCCTTCCTCTCCCTCCAGGTTGAGATCGAGGATGAGGAGGTCGGGCAGCGCCTGCTCGATCGCGGCGCGCGCTTCGTCGACGCGCGGCACGACGGCGATCTCACCGGCGCGCGGGCCGAGAATCTCGGCGGTCAGCCGCGCGATCCGGCGCGCCACGACGGCCTCGTCCTCGGCGATCACGATGCGCAGCGCGTCGCTCATCCCGTCACCTCGATGGTCGTGCGCCAGCACGCGGCGAACGGCGCCGACTCCACGCGCCATCGTCCGGGGAAACTCTCTTCGAGCCGCGCCTTCACGTAGCGCAGGCCGAGACCGTGGCCAGCCGCGGAGCCCGCACGGCCGCGGATCGGCGCGTCCATGACGTACCGCCGCGCGTCGCCGCTGCGCTCCTCGCGCAGCGTGAACACCACCTCGTCGTCGCCGTAGCCGTTGTGCGTGATGGCGTTCTCGATGAGCGTGTGGAAGATCGCCGGCGGCAGCGACGCGGCGACGTCGACTCCCTCCGCGTCGAGCGCGAAACGTGTTCCTTTGCGGCAGCTCATGATGGCCAGGTGCGAGCGGCACAACTCGAGCTCCCGTCCCGCGGGGATGAGCTTCTCCCCCGCCACCTCGGCGAAGATGCGCAGCTCGTCGGCCAATGCCTCGAGGAAGCGCACTCCTTCGCGCGGGTCTTCCTCCATCCACTCCATCACCGCCGTCAGCGTATTCATCAGAAAGTGCGGCTGGATGCTCTTCTTCAGCAGCTCGATCTCCAGCCGCGCCGCGCGCAACGTCGCGCTCTCGTGCTCGCGCCGCTGCCGCCGCATCTGCACGGTGAGCGACACGAGCAGGCAGACGATCAGCGCGCAGAACGCGATGAAGAATGAGCTGTCGCTGAAACCGTATCCCCCCGCGATCAGCGCCGCGGCGACGATGGCGATGCCGATCGCGGAAGGGAACGCCTCCCATCGTCGCCGCGGCAATGCGATGAGGATGGCCGCTGCCGAAATGGCGACCGCGGTGGAGAGCATCTGCAGCGAGCGGTCGTCGAAGCCGGCGTTGCGCGCGGCGATCAGCAGCAGCGCGGCGGCGGTCGCGCCGGCCCACAGGCGCGGCCGCGGCAGTCGCAGCTTGAGGACGAAGAAGAGCGGCAGGAGCACGGAGATGGCCAGCGTCAGAACGAGGATCGTCTGCATCCGGGCGATGTGCCAGTCCCACGTGTAGCCGGCGATCCAGCGCCACGTCTCCGCGGTCACGAGCAGCGAAGCGGCGAAGCAGAGCAGCGAGAAGACGAGCACGGACGGCCGCCGCGACGCCGCGAACCAGAGCAGCAGATAGTAGACGCCGATGACGATGAACACGCCGAGGGCCGCGAGCGGCACGAGCTGCGCGGCAATGCGGCTGCGCACGAGGTGCGGATAGTCGCCGATCGCGATCCCCTGCAGGTATCCGCGCGCTTCGTGCGCCGGACCGGGAAGAATGCGGATGGCGAGGAGGTGCATGCCCGCTGCGCGCGAGTCGATCGGATAAAAGTTGTCGATCGGCCCGGCGCGGTCAGCGGTGCCGCTGACGCCGATCCGCCGCCCGTCCCACCAGACCTCGTGCGACGCGAGCAGTCCGACGTAGACGCCGAGCTGCCGCTGCGTATCGGCGGCGTCGAGACGAATCGGGATGCGGATCCAGGCCGCGCCGGGCGTGAGATTCCACAGCAGCTCGCGCGGCCAGCGGGAGTCGTCGAGTGCGGGATCGGCTCCCCGTGGCTCGCTGCCGCGCGACACGCGTCCGTGGGCGATCGAGAGCGTCTCGCCACCGAAACGCTCCTGCATGTCGCGCCAGCGGCCGCAGGAGAGCGCGGTCAGCGCGAGGAAGAGGACGGCCCGGCGGAGCATGTGCGGCAGTGTAGCTTTGCAGCGCCGCCGCGGTTGCCGCTCGCAAGCAGTGTGTTCAACAGTTCACGCCGCGGTTCAGCGAAGAGCAGTTCGCTCGTTTCCTGAGCCGTTCACTTCGTCGTCGCTCGCGTTCCGCTTCGCAGCGCGCACAATCGCACGTCATGCGACCGCTGCTTCTCCTCCTGCTTCCCCTCCTGCTCGCTCTCCCCCTTCCGCTGCAGGCGGCAACGCCTCTCGAAGCGAAGGTCGACGCGTACCTCCGCCCCTACATCGACTACCACACCTTCAATGGCGTGGTGCTGATCGCGAAGGGCGACGAGGTCGTGTTTTCGAAGGGCTACGGCATGGCCAATTACGAGTTCGGCGTGCCGAACAGGCCCGACACCCGTTTTGCCATCGCCTCGATCACCAAGCGTTTCACGCGCATCATCCTCGACCGGCTCGTGGCCGAGGAGAAGCTCGGGCTGAACGACCCGCTCGCGAAGTGGGTGCCGGACTTTCCGCAGGCGGTGAAGATCACGGTCGACCATCTGATCCGGCACCGTTCCGGCGTGCGCGATCCGGTGAAGCTGCGCCGCATCGTCCGGACGAACTTCACGACCGGCGAGGTCGTCGATCAACTGAAGCTCGAGCCGCTTGGCAGCGCGCCCGGCGAGGTCTCCTCGTACACGACCGCGAACTACACGATCCTCGCGCACATCATCGAGCGCGTGACCGGGAAATCGTTCGAGGAGGCCGTGCGCAAGTACGTCTATGACCCCGCCGGCATGCGCGACAGCGGCGAGCTGACCACGACCGCGGTCGTGCCGCGCCTCGCCACCGGCTACATGCCGAACGCGCACGGCGCGGGTCTCGCCGTCAGCGGTCCGGAAGACACGTCGTGGAAGACCGGCGGCGGCTCGTCGTATGCGACCGCACGCGATCTGCATCGTTTCGTGCGCGCCTTCTACGGCGGAAAGCTCGCCCCGAAGCCGCTCGAGCTGATCCCGCCCGGCGAAGTCCTCGGCAAGCGCGTGGCGACGTCCGGCGGAGCGTTCCCCGGCGCCGGCGCGACGGTGCTGTACGACCTCGACGACGAGGTGACGGTGGCGGTGATGACGAACAACTATTCGACCGTCTGGGTCGCCATCGGCCAGGACCTCCTCGCCCTCTACCTCGGCAAGCCGTACACGGTCCCGCGCGTCGAGCTGTCCGCCTCGCAGGAGCCCGATCCGCGCACGTTCGGTACGTACGAGGTAGTGGATCGCGGCTGGACCTATCGCATCGGCGCGCGCAACGGCCGCATGTACGGCGGCAACGACGCGCTCCGCCGCAGCGCGATGCTGCGCACGAAGGACGGGATGTGGTTCCTCCCCCTCGACTGGCAAAAGGTCGATCTCCGCTTCGACGCGAACGGCAAGTTCACGGAAGGGTGGATGCACACGCCCGGCGACGACAAGCCGCTGAAGATGATCCGCACGGAGTGAAGGGCGCTGGACGTATCCGTCCCGTTCAGCGGCCGGCCCGACGCCGCGGCCGGCGGTGGACGCGCAGCCACCGCAGCGGCAGCGGCAGGCCGAACAGGACGATCGCCCAGTACGGTGCCATGAGCATCCGCGCCCGCACGCTGACCGGCGCTCCGGCCCCGTCGCGGTCGTCGACCGCCTCCTGCGCGTCGGTGTCCCACGCGAACCCCAGCCGGCGCGCCCACGGGCGAGAGTCCGGCACTCGACCAAAGACCACGGCCCGCGCGCGCTCGGACAGCTCGACGGTCAGCGACGGCGGCGACGCGTAGACCCCACGCAGTTGGCCCTCGTAGTCGATGGTTTGAGCCAGCAGCGTCAGCCTCCCGGACTGGCTCCGCGCCCACAACGCGTCCCAGAACCCATGGCCTGAGGCATTGCTCGAGTCGACGCGCATCACGACGGTGCGCCGGTTGAAGTCCACCGCCGTCAAGTCCGCCGAGTGCGCCATCCCGAGCAGATACCAGTCGAGCGGCCGCGCATAACTCATCACCCACGCCGCGCCGGCCACAAGCGACAGCAGCAGCGAAAGTGCGGCGACGACGTTGAACAACACCCGCTTCATGAGGTTGAGGTCACGAAAGTCTAGCAACTACGCCTCCAGGCGCGGTTGACGTCGCTGCAGGCAAGGCGCGCGTCCTATTCGTCCTGTCAGTCCTATCTGTCCTGTAGGTCCTATCGTTCCCCGCGCCTCCCACGGCCTGTCCACAATTTGTCGTCCGCCCTGGTTCCCGTGACGCGGCGTCAAAGTGGAATACCAAATCGAAATGGCGGCCCCTCCAAATCCCTTTTCATCAGTGGCGTCCAATCCAGCAAACGAGGTCCGGCATGACGAAAAAAGAGATCGTACGAAGAGGCTCCGCTCTGACGTTCGCGGCAGTATTCGTGACTGCCGGGGTCGGCTTTGTAGGCGGCTATGATCCTCGTGTGCCTGAGGCCGATGCGGCGCTGCCGTCGATGGCTGCGGCGGCCGTCACTGCGGCAGCTTCAGCGGCGACCGCAACCGTCGCGCCCGTGGCTCCTGCGGACGAGGCCGAGGCCACGGCCGCGCTCGTGAAGATCGACAATGCCGAGCGCGCCAGGCTGGCCAACGAAATGGCCCGCTGGAAGACCCGCCATCCGCGTCAGCTCGTCGAAGTGATCGCCGATCTGGCCGAGAAGCAGCCGCTTCCGCTGCCGCCGACGTTCCTCCTCTCCATTGCCTGGTCCGAAACGCGAGGAAAAGTTCTCGCCATCTCCCCTGCCGGCGCGGCGGGACTGGCGCAGGCCACGCCGTCGGCCTATCTGTCCGAGGGTCTGGACGGCAAGGTCTTCGTGACCACCGACTATCTGACAGGCACGCGCGCGTTCATCATGAAGAAACCGCTCGGCGACGCGCTGACCATTGCCGCGCCGCTCCTCAAGAAAAATACGCCCGCAAACCGCCAGCGCGCGGCGAAGCTCGTCGACGAGGCCATCAAGCTGCGCCGCGAAGGCATGGACGAGCTCGAGGCGCTGCGCCCCGTGGCGAACGAGACGTTCTTCCGCAAGATCGCCGAAGGCGATGCCCACAATCTCGCCACGCTGCAGGAGCTCGACAAATTGATCGAGCGCGGTGCGCCGCCCGCGGAAATGCGAGCGTTCCACAAGCGCGTCCAGCGTGATTACACCTACCTGCGCAACCTGCAGCGAAACGGCTGGGCGAAGTATGCGAAAGCGCTCGCTACCAAACGCGACGCGCTGCTCCGCGCGCATTTCGGCCAGAGTCCCGCGCTCGTAATCGCCAATCGCCCGTACGAAGCCGGCGAATACCTCGGCCGGACGCTCGACGCCCGTTTCTCCCCGGTCGAGATGGCCGAGTTCCTGGCCGCGCACCTCAGCACGAAGCAGCAGCAGGCGCGCGAGCTCGGAGTGTCCGAGGAGCACCTCCCCGCCTGGACCGCCGCGCTCTACAACGGCGGCGCCGTGAACGTGAAACGCATGCAGGCGGGCCTCATCCAGTCACTGCGCGAGACGGACAAGTACATGAAAGCCGTCCCCGCACGCACCGCGCTGCTCGAACGCATCCTCGGATAACGCGATAGAGCATTCGCTCCCGACCTATCCGTCCCATCGTCTGCTCCACATCGCGGGTCACACCTTCTCGCTGTTGGCGCGCGCCTCGCAAAAAGCTGAGCCGTGACCGCCCGACTCTCGGAGGAACCGAGAGGAGGTGTCATGTGCGAAGGAAGTCGACGGAGCAACCGCCCGCTTCCGCCCGTCCGGCCCGCGTCCGCGAGCCGGCGGAGGAGCGTCGCAGTCGTTTACGAAGCCCATCCCCGCGCAGCAGCGACCCGCAGCGCCTACGCGTGACCGTGAAGCTGCCGGAAACCATCATCCAGCGCGCGAGAAACGCGGTTGGCGGCACCGCCAATCTGACACTCGCCGCGCTCGTTGAACGGAGCCTGACTACCTATATCGACGAGTTGGAGAAGCAGCGCGGTAAAGCATTTCCTGCGCGGAACAAGCCTCTTCGAGTCGGACGGCCACGGCGCACAAAGTAAGCGTGCCACGGCGAAGCCGCCGCCCGCGCCGGCGGCTTTGCCCTTCTCGCACGAAGACGATTGAAAATGCTCCCTTTTCGTGAGATGGTCTTTGTCCTACGAGACCATGGTGCCCAACGCCCTCCCCATTCTGATCGTCGAGGACGACGGTCCCACACAGACACTGCTGCAGGCCCTCCTGCGCCGCGGCGGTTTCGACACCGAAGTAGCGCGTAACGGTCTCGAAGGCATCGAGCGGCTGCAGGCGCATCAATACGCCGCCGTCGTGCTCGACCTGATGATGCCGGGCGTGGGCGGCAAGGACGTGATCGACTATCTCTCGACCGCACCGGACAAGGTGCCGGTCGTGATCTGTTCCGCCGCCGGACCCGCCGCGCTGACGGGCTTCGACCCTTCGCTCGTCAAAGCGATCGTGCGGAAGCCGTTCGACGTCGATCAGTTCATCGCTGCCGTCACGGCCGCGGCGGCGGGGCTGGAGCACGTGGCCCAACCCGCCGGCCGTGTGCTGATCGTCGACGACGATCCCGGTGCGCGCTACACGCTGCGCGCCTTCCTCGAGCTCCCCGACATCGCGGAGGCCGAAAGCGGCGAAGAAGCGCTGGAGATGATCCGGCAGTCGCCTCCGGACCTGGTGCTGCTCGACCTCGCGCTTCCCGGCACGCAGGGCGAAGAGATCCTTCGGCAACTGGCGAGCCAGGAGCAGACGCGTGCCCTCCCGGTCGTGGTCGTCACGTCACGCAAGCTCGACTTCGCGGAACGAAGCGCGCTGCTGGAGCACGCCGTCGCCGTCATCTACAAGGGCGACTTGTCGAGGGACACGCTGCGCGACGCGGTGGCCGCGGCACTGCAGCGAATGCGTTGAACGCCGCGATCACGCGACGGCGGGCGTTGGGCGGCCGGTGACGCTATAAGGGGAATCGATAGGACCAATAGGACCCCACCCACCCCAAGGCCGCAGGTCCGCAACCGATAGGTCCTATTCGTCCCATAGGTCCTGTGGTCCTATTCGTCCTATAGGTCCTTGGCGGGACCGGCGCTTCTACAGAATGTAGACAACGCCGATCCGACCGGTCCGGGGCCGTGCAGCTCTCCCTCCTATTCGTCCTATCTGTCCTATAGGTCCTCGCGCGCGTGAACACCGTAGCGTGTAGCCATGCGGCACACGATCGTGTGCACTAGCTGCCGTCAGAGGCCCGCCAAAGTGGTGCAGCGCTACCGCCGCGTGTTTCCGGAGCGCCTGCCACAGATCGAATATCCGGCGTCATTCACGGTCCGACGCGTGCGCAGTAACGGGTACATCAAGTGGAAAGGCGGACAGGTCTTCGTCG
>DASVEE010000050.1:0-20802 GCA_036380735.1 Thermoanaerobaculia bacterium
GTAGCCCGCCGAGCCGCCCGAGGCGAACGCATCTCCCAACCAGTGGCCGTATTCGATCGAGATGGCGTTGGCGATGTCGGAGAACGTGGCGGTACCCTTGTCGGCGGCCACGACCAGGTAGGCGTCGTCGCCGTCGCGGCGAACGATGCCGGGCCGCACCACGACCTTGCCATTGACGATGTTGTCGGTGACGTCGAGCAGCCCGCGAATGAACGTCTGGTAACTGGCGACGACTTCCTTCTGTACGTCGTCGCGCGATCCGCCGGCGGGCAGACGCTTCGGATAAAAGCCGCCCTTGGCGCCCACGGGCACGATGACCGTGTTCTTGACGTGCTGCGCTTTCATGAGGCCGAGCACTTCGGTGCGGAAGTCTTCGCGCCGGTCGGACCAGCGCAGACCGCCGCGCGCGACCTTGCCGCCGCGCAGATGGATGCCTTCCATCCACGGCGCGTACACAAAGATCTCGAACATGGGACGCGGCAGCGGCAGCTCCGGCACCGCGGACGAGTCGAGCTTGAACGAGACGTACAGCTTGCGCTGCCCCTCGGCGTCGCGCTGGAAGTAGTTCGTGCGCAGCGTCGCTTCGATGAGGCTCACGTAGAGCAGCAGGATGCGATCCTCGTCCGGCACGGTCACGTTCTCGAGCGCGTCTTCGATCTGCGCGCGGATGCCGAGGGCCGCGGCCTGACGTCCCATCCCCGACACCGAGCCGGCATTGCTGCCGCGCATGCAGGCGGCGCCGAGCTCCGGGTCGAAGTAGTTGCGGAAGAACTGGATGATCAGCTTCGTGATGGACGGCTGCTTCGCCAGCGTCTGCTGGATGTACGTCTCGCTGAGATTGACGCCGACCTGCTTGAGGTACTTGGCGTATGCGCGCAGCACGACGACTTCATCCCAGTCGAGCTCCGCGTTGATGACGAGGCCGTTGAAGCCGTCGTTCTCCGCTTCCCGCTTCCAGACGCGGATGAACGCCTCCTGGAACTTCTGCTTGATCGGCGTGAGGTCGTCCGGCAGATTCGTCTCCGCGAGCTTGAAGTCGCGGATGCGCACGGGCTCCTTCGCGCCGAGCGGCTGTACTTCGTACGGCACTTCCGCCAGGATCTTCAGCCCCATGTTCTCGAGGCGCGGCATGATGTCGGACAGCGGCACCGGCGGCCCTGCGTGAATGATCTTACAGTGGAACTCGCGCACGTCGGTGCGATGGCGATAGAGATCGACGATGAGATCGCCCGTCGCAAGCACGTGCTCGACGTGACCGACGTCGTAGAGCGCCGCCTCGGCCGAGAAGCGCTCCGCGTAGGCCAGCGGGAACGCCTTCATGTAGCGGTGGTGGAGATCGATGCCGACCTCCTCCCCCTGCGAGTCGGTCAGAGCATCGAGGAGCCGGTCGTTCCACGTGCGCGCGACTTCGCCGAGGATCGCTTCGAGCCGGCGCATGTCGACGTCGGGCACCTGCCCCGGCGTGGTGCGCACGATGAAGAGGCCGCGCGCGAGCGGCGAGCCGGTGATGTGATCGTAGACCTGCGTGTCGCGGCCCTGGAACGCTTCCTCCAGGACGACGCGCGCCCGCTCCTTGAACTCCTCGGTGTAGCGATCGCGCGGGACGAAGACGTAGCAGGCGACGAAGCGCTCGAAGACGTCCTTGCGCGTGAACAATGCGACGCGCTGGCGCTCCTGCAGCAGGAGGATGCCGCGCGCGATGTCGAAGAGGTCGGAGTCGGTGATCTGAAAGAATTCGTCGCGGGGGAAGGTCTCGAGGATGTCGACGAGCGCCTTGCCGTTGTGCGAGTGCGGATCGAGGCCGGCGCGGTCGAGCACCCGCTTCGCCTTGAGGCGCAGCATCGGGATGTCGCGCACGCTGCGGCTGTAGGCGGCCGAGGTGAAGAGGCCGAGGAAACGATCCTCGTAAATCAGGTTGCCTTGCGCGTCGTAGCGCTTGATGCCGATGCGATCCATCGGCAGGCGCCGGTGGATGAGGCTCTTGCTGTTGGCCTTCGTGATGATGATGAGGTCTTTGCGGCGCGCGTACTCGCTGAACTCCACCGACAGCGGTGCAGCGCCGCGATCCACCGATTCAGGACGGATCTGCGAGAGGATGCCGAGGCCGGTCTCCGGCATCGGACGGAGGAAGTCCTTGCCGTCGCGCGTCTCGAACTTGTAGCGGCGATGGCCGAGGAAGACGTAGTTGCCGTCGTCGAGCCAGCGGAGGAACTCGCGCGCTTCCTGAATCTCTTCGGCGGGCATCGGGAGCTTCGCGAGCTCGAGCTCCGCGATGTCGGCGGCGAGGCGGTCGCGCATCGCACGCCAGTCGGTGACGGAGAGGCGGACCTGCGCGAGGATGCGCTCGATGGAGCCGCGGATGGATTCGAGCTCCTCGGGCTCCGTCTCCTGATCGATCTCGACGTGCATGTACGACTCGACGACGGCGTCGGTCGGCGCGGCGAGCGTGTCGGTGATCTCGACGCGGTTGCCCTGCGCATCGCGCCGCGCACGAATGATCGGATGCAGCAGAAGGTGCAGTTTGCGGTCGCGCGCGATCACCTCGGCCGTCACGGAGTCGACGAGGAACGGCATGTCGTCATTGACGACTTCGAGGACCGTGTGCTCCGTGGCCCAGCCGTTGTTCTCGATCGTGGGGGTGAAGAGCCGCACCTTCGCCACGCCGGGCGTGCGCTGCGCACCGAACTCCCAGAGCGACAGTGCGCCGCCGAGGAGTGTGTCGAAGTTGGTGTAGATGACGTCGTCGGGCGCTACGTGTGCGAAGTAGCGCCGGATGAAATGCTCGGCACTGTCGCCGAGCTCGGGAGAGACACGATTCCGTGCCTCGGCAGCAAGCCGGTCGATGAGATCGACCTGTCGCTGTTCAGCAGTGATGGTCATACACTCCAATCCATATCACACCCGGCGGGCCGGGGGCGTGCGGCGTGCGACGGCACGCGCTGTTTTTTGGTGAAAGGACGATAGGACGAATAGGACCTATAGGACGAATGGGACGGATAGGAAGTCGTGGGCCCGCGACATCCAAGGTGTCATCCCGAGCGTAGCGAGGGATGACACCAGCGCCGTCTGACGCCTCCTATTAAGTCCTATACGTCCTATTCGTCCTATTCGTCCCATTCGTCCTATTTACGGCCGAACTTCTCTCCGAGGAAATCGCCCGGGCGCCACCGTGGCCGAGCGTCGGCGTTGGCCAGCGCAAGGCCCAGGCGGAAATCGAACTCGGCCACCAGGGCGCCTTCGGCGAAGTCGAGCGGCTGACTCATGTCGTCGCTCGGGGAGTGATAGCGCGCGCGCATCCACTCATCCATCCTCTTCTGCGCGTCGATGGCGGGATCTACCGCTTTGTAACCGGCGGTGACGTACAGCGCGGGGATGCCCTTCTTCACGAAGGGATACTGGTCGCTGCGGACGAAAAAAACTTCGTCGGGAAACGGATCCGGGCTGAGCTCGATGCGCATTTCGCGCGCGACGCGCTCGGCGGTGTCGCCGATGTCGTTGGTCTCGCCGCCGAGGGCGACGAGGTCGCGGGTGCGGGTGAGCATGAGGATCTGGTCGATGTTGATGTTCGCGACGAGTCCGTCGAGCGGCACCGTTGGATTGTTGGCGAAGTAGTCGGCGCCGCGCAGACCCTTCTCCTCCCCTGTCGTGGCGAGGAAGATGATCGAGCGGCGGGGGCGCTCCGGCAGCGCGGCGAAGGCACGGGCGATCTCGAGCATCGCGGCGATGCCGGAGGCGTTGTCGAGCGCGCCGTTGTTGATGGAGTCGCCGTTGACGGGCTCGGTGATGCCGACGTGATCGAGGTGGGCGGAGTAGACGACGTACTCGCGCCGCAGCGCGAGGTCGGAGCCGCGGAGGATGCCGACGACGTTCGGGCTCTGCAGCGATTCGTGCCGCGCGCCGAGCTCCATGCGCACCCGCGTCGGCAGCGCGAACGGCTTCGGTGCGCCGCTCTCGATGGAGGTGATGACCTCGGACAGGTTCGTCCTGGCGCCGGCGAAGAGGAGCTCCGCCGCGGCGCCGTTGAACGAGACCGGCGCGCTGACCGCGGGGAAGACGGAGGCCGGCGTATCGTCGGCGCGCAGCCAATTCATCGTGCCGAGCTTCGTCTGGCGGACGGTGCGCTCCCACGGCGAGCGCGCGGCGTCGACGGGCGTCGACAGCGTGATCAAACCGATGGCGCCATGGGCAGCGGCGTTCTCGAGCTTCGTGACGCTCGAGGCGTAATGCGCGCGGACGGCGTTGGGGAGGTTCTTCGGCGCGCCGCTGTAGATCGCGACGATCTTGCCGCGGACGTCGAGCTTCGCGTAGTCGTCGTACTTGCGCTCCGGCGCGGTGATGCCGAAGCCGGCGAAGACGACGTCGCCCTCGACGACTTTGTGCGTGGAGAGCGGATCGCCGTAGGTGGTGAAGTGGTCGCCGAACCGCAGCGTGACTGGCGCGGCGCCGGCGCGCGTGAGGGTGATGGTGGAGCTGGTGTCGGGGATGGTGCGGCGGAACGGGACGGTCTGGAAGTAGCTGCCGCCGGCGCCGGGCTCGAGGCCATGGATCTGGTACTGCGCCGCGACGTACTCGGCGGCGAGCGCGTAGCCGCGGCTTCCGGTGGCGCGTCCCTCGAGCAGGTCATGCGCGAGGAAGCTCATGTGACCGCGAATGGCTTCCGGTCGAAAGGTCTGCGCACTCGCACCAAGAGCACACAACAGCACTGCCGCGGTCAGGGTTCGACGCATGCGGGGATCTCCTCCGGCGGGCATTCTAAGGAGAGGATGGGGCAAGTTTCGTTACAGAACGTGACGATGGGACGAATGGGACCGATAGGACGAACAGGATCTGGCGGCCGACAGATCGATGCCTTAGCTTCTCCCCCACCCCAGCATCCGCAGGGAAAGACCGAGCTCGCGGCCGTCATCGGGGGCGTGGAAGGTCTGATCGATGGTCAGGACGAGGGTATTGGGGGCTCCGTCCGGGGCGGGGACGAGGTCGTCGAAGTCGCGGGTCAGGGCGTTGCCGGTCATCGTCACGCGCTCCAGGACACGGCCGTTGAGCGTGACCGTGACGGTGGCGTTGCGGGGGACGAGCTCCACCGGCATGGTGAGCTGCAGGCGGAGCATCTGCTCGCCGGTCGCCCCGGGCAGGACGGTCACGGACCGGGCTCCCATCCAACGCCATTCGTCGATCCCTCCCCCCTCGGCCGGATACCAGCCGGCGAGGAACTGCGCCCGGCGCGTCATGGGGCGGAGGACGACGTCGAAGTAGTGGCGGCGGGCGATCTTCCAGAGGCGGCCACGCTCGCGGCGGAAGACGTGGCCCGTGGCTTCGCCGCGATTGAGCTCGGCGAGCAGCCAGGGATCGGCGGCATCGGAGATCGGCATCGCCCGGTCGTCGAGGACGCGCACGAAGTCGGCCCCCGGCGCGAGGTATTCGACGAACGGCCACATGGTGTGCGCGACGTAGAGCTGCGCCGGCCGCACCTGCTGCAGCTTCTCGATGGCGAGCAGCGGCGGGGCGATGTCGCGGCGTACGGGCGTGAGCGCGGGCGCTGTCCAGAGCGCGAACGCGGCGACGAGCGCCGCGCTGTACAGCGGCCGGTCGCGCGTGACGCGGCGGAGCCCATCCGCCGCCAGCAGCGCGAACATGGGCGCATAGCCGATGGAGAAGCGGCTGATGCTGTAGCGGTCGAGCATGAGCCACGCGAAGAGGGCGAACGGCGCGAAGGTCAAGATGTTGACCAGCATCGGGCGGTAACGCTCGCGCACCGTCCCCACGATGGAGACGATGACGAAGATCGACGTGAGGAAGCTCAGCGGAATCGACTGGTAGTTCTTGATGAAGAAGCGGTCGAAGAGGCGCCACAGCGCCGGGCGCACCGGGCTGCGGAACGAGTCGTACGTGGAGATGTAGTCGCCATGCGCGCGCACGGAATCGAGGTAGCGCTCGAAGCCGCCCGTCGCCTGGATCGCGGCGCCGAAGGCGACGCTGAGCACCACGACGCCGATGAGCAGCGCGACGAGGATCTCCCACCAGCGCCGCTTGCGCGTGGCCAGGATTCCGGGCACCAGTCCGACCAGCAGATTCTGCGGACGGATCCCCATGGCCAGCGCCAGCAGCAAGGTGCCCAGAAAGTAGTTGCGCCGGCTCCCATGCGTCCCATCCGTCGCATTCGTCCCATTCGCCGCCCGCAGCAGCAACGTCGCCGCAAACGTGACCAGCACGATCGACGGCACATCGCTGAATGCCGTTCCCCCGAACAGCCACACGTTGGGAAAGAACGCGAACAGCGCCCCCGCGACCACGGCCCAGGAGAAGCGCAGCCCCACCTGCCGCGCGAAGAGATACACCACGGGAAACGCGAGCGCCGCCGCGACGAGGTTGATCGTCTGCAGCGCGTGAAAGTCGGAGTCAGCGACGAGGCGGACGAGCTTCGCCAGGCCGATGAAGATGGGGAAGCCGGGCGGATGGGGATGATGGAGCGCGATGTCGAAGTCGCGCATACCGAGGCAGAAGAGGATCTCGTCCCACTCCCAGAGGGTGCGCGCTTTCGCCAGGAAACGCGTCGACGCGCACAGCAGCGCGACGATCCAGAAGATCGCGCGCTGCCGGCGGTTCAACGGTTCCGTGGAAGTCAACTCGGACGGGGATACGCCTGATAGAACTTGCCGTCGTTCTGCGCGAGACGGCGCAGCGGCTCATTGGGCGTGAAGCGCGGACCGAAGCGCCTGGCGAACTCCTCGAGGCGGGCGACGATCTGCTTCGCCCCGATGGTGTCGGCGTAGCGCAGCAACCCGCCGCGGAACGGCGGGAAGCCGGTGCCCATGATCATGGCGAGATCGAGCTCCGGCGCCGAGGCGACAATCTTCTCGTCGAGAATCAGCGAGGCCTCGTTGACCATCGAGTAGACCATGCGCTCGACGACCTCGCGCGAGTCGGCCGGCTTCGGCGCGGCGATGCCGATCAGCTTGTACACGGCGGGATCGGGACCCTGCCGCTTGCCGGCACCGTCGTAGAGGTAGACGCCCTTGCCGTTCTTCTTGCCGTAGCGGCCGTCCTTGTACGCCTTCTCGACGACGGTCGATTTGGTGAGGCGCGCGCCAAACGCGGCGGAGAGGATGTCCGCCACTTTGGCCGCGACGTCGATGCCGACTTCGTCGAGCAGCGTGAGCGGTCCCATCGGCATCCCGAAATCGAGCATGGCTTTGTCGATCGACTCGATGGAGTTCCCTTCTTCGAGGAGGTAGCCCGCTTCGTTCATGTAAGGACCGAGAATGCGGTTGACGACGAAACCGGGGCCGTCGTTGCAGTACACGACGGTCTTGCCGAGCTTGCGCGCGAACTGCGCGACGGTGACCATGGCTTCGTCCGACGTCTTCTCGCCGCGGATCACCTCGACGAGCGGCATGCGGTCGACGGGGTTGAAAAAGTGCATGCCGACGACGTTCTCGGGATGCTGCGCCTTCGCCGCGATCTGCGTGATGGGGATGGTAGAGGTGTTGGTGGCGAAGATCGCACCCGGCTTCTGCACGGCTTCGAACTCGCTCAACACCTGCTGCTTGATGGCGATGTTCTCGACGACGGCTTCGATGACGAGATCGGCGCGCGAGAAGCCGGTCCAGTCGGTGGAGCCGGTGATGCGCGCGAGCTTGCGCTGCATCTCGCCGCGCGTGATGCGCCGGCGCTCGAGCTTCTTCTTCCACACGCGCGACGCGGCCTTCATGCCGCCGGCAATGGCGTTCCAACTGATGTCGCGCATGCGCACCGCGGCGTCGGTCTTGTCGGCGACGATCTGCGCGATGCCGCCGCCCATGATGCCGGCGCCGAGGACGCCCGCGTACTGAACGTCCTTCGCCTCGGCCTTGATCGGATCTTTCTTCGACTCTTCCATGAGGAAGAAGAGGCGCACGAGGTTCTGCGCGACGTCGCCCTGCACGAGCGGAATGACTTCCTCGACTTCCTTCGCCAGGCCGCGCTCGATGCCGTTGGCCATGGCGTACTCCATGACCTCGATGGCTTTCATCTGCGCCGGGTAGTTGCCGCGCGTCTTGTCCAGCGTCGCCGTGCGCGCCTTGTTGAAGATGACCTTGCGCGTGATGGGGTTGCCCTCGACGAGGAACTTGGTGCGGCCGCCGCCCTGGCGCTTCCCCTTCTCGGTGAACTTCTTCGCGACTTCGAGGAGGATGCCCGGCTCGACGACTTCATCGACGAGGCCCATGCGCTTCGCGCGTTTGCCGTCGATGGTCTTGCCGGTGAGGATCATGTCGAGTGCCGCGGGGAGGCCGATGAGGAACGGCATTTTCGAGGTGCCGCCCCAGGCGGGGAAGATGCCGAGGTTCGTTTCGGGGAGGCCGATCTTGGCTTTGGGCGAGTCGGTCATCACGCGGTAATCGCAACTGATGGCCATCTCGCAGCCGCCCCCGAGACACGCGCCGTCGATGGCGGCGACGGTGGTCTGCGGCAGCTTCGCGAGCTTCTGGAAGACGCGCTGCCCGAGGCTGACGTACTCGCGTCCCTGCTCGACCGACTCCATCTTGGTGAACTCGGTGATGTCCGCGCCGGCGATGAAGATGCCGGGCTTCTTCGACGCGAACACAACGCGCTTGATGTCGGCGGAGCGTGCGAGCTGATCGACGATGCCGTCGAACTCGAGCACCACCGAGGACGAGAACTTGTTGACCTTCTCACCCGGGAGATCGAACCAGACGACGGCGAGCTCGCCGTCGCGTTCGATGCGGAAAGCGCCTGTCTGCGGGAGTGCCTCTGCGGTTGCTGTCATCGGATGCCCCTCGGCCGCGGATTCTATACCGCACTTCTCATCCGAGTGAATGGCGGTTCAGTGGCGGGGTGAACCGGGGGACGATGGGACGAATAGGACGGATAGGACCCATAGGACGGATAGGACGGCGGTGCTGCGGAGCTCACGTGGTGTTGCGAAAGGGACAGCCCTGCTGTGCGGTGTTTCCCCCGCACAGATCCCTCAGCCCCCTCCTCCACCCTGGCCGCCATACGGGGGCTTCGGGATGACACGGGGGGGCCGGCACCTTGGCCCCCATACGGGGGCTTCGGGATGACAGGGGGGCTACCGACGTGCCGCTACGGGGCTTGGCGGACCGATAGGACGAACAGGACCTATAGGACCGACAGGACAATAGGACTGATAAGAACAAGAAAACGGCCACTCTACGTCGCGTAGAGTGGCCGTGGGTGGTGCCGTTGCTGTTGATTCGAAGGTCCTATTCGTCCTATAGGTCCTATTCGTCCTATCGTCGTCTACGCCCGTTTCAGTTCGCGTTCTTCGTCGGCGTTTTCGTCGATGTACATCTGGTCGATCACCGACTTGTATTTGGTGTCGATGTTCTTGCGCTTCACCTTCAGCGACGGGGTGATCTCGTCGTCGTCGATGGTGAAGTCGCGCGAGAGGAGGGCGAAGCGGCGGATCTTTTCCTGGCGGTCGAGGTTCTGGTTGAAGCGGTCGATCTCGTTCTGGATCAGGGCGCGGACCTTGTCGTGCTTGACGAGATCCTCGCGGTTCGCGGCGGTGACACCGAGGGCGGCGGCGTCGCGCTCGAGCTTCTCGAAGTTCGGGACGATCAGCGCCGCGAGGTACTTGCGGCGGTCGCCGATGAGCACCGGCGTGCCGATGTAGGGTGAGCTCTTGAGGAGCGCTTCGAGCGGCTGCGGCGCGATGTTCTTGCCGTAGGCGTTGATGATGATGTCTTTCTTGCGGTCGGTGATCTTGAGGAAGCCCTGCGCGTCGAGCTCACCGATGTCGCCGGTGTGGAACCACCCCTGGCTGTCGATGGCCTGCTTGGTGGCTTCCTCGTTGTTGAAGTAGCCGATCATGACGTGCGGTCCGCGCGTGAGGATCTCGCCGTCCTCGGCGATCTTGACCTCGACGCCGGGGATGACCGGCCCGACGGTGCCGAGGCGGCGCTGGTCGGGACGATTGACGGCGATGACGGGCGACGTCTCGGTGAGGCCGTAGCCCTCGAGGATCTCGACGCCGGCGCCGATGAAGAACGCCGCGAGCTCCGCGGAGAGCGGCGCGCCGCCGGAGACGACGTACTTCACGCGGCCGCCGAGGCGGTCGTGGATCTTCTTGAACACGAGCTTGTCGGCGAGCGTCGACTTGACCTTGAGGAATCCTTCGATCGGCTTGTGCTCGACCATCTGCGGCAGGCGCTGCTCCGCGACACCGAGGGCCCACTTGAAGATCTTCTGGCGCACGGCCGGTGCGAGCGCGACCTGGTCGAGGATGCGCGTGCGCATCTTCTCGAAGAGGCGCGGCACGGCGGCGAAGTAGTGCGGCCGAATCTCGCCGAGGTTGTCGGCGACTTTCGTGACGTCTTCGGCGTAGGCGACGGTCAGACCTTTGTAGAAGTAGAGGAAGTCGACCATGCGCTCGAGGATGTGCGAGAGCGGCAGGATCGAGAGGGCGACGTCACCGGCGCGGAAGTCGACGACGTTGTTGACCGCCGCGACGTTGCTGGCGATGTTGCCGTGCGTCAGCATCGCGCCCTTGGGGTTGCCGGTGGTGCCGGAGGTGTAGACGAGCGTGGCCAGGTCGTTGGCCTTGCGCGACTCGCGCAGCTCGTCGAAACGCTTGCGTCCGACGCGCTCCTCTTCCGTCTTCCCCATCTCCACGACCTGCTGGAACGTCAGCACGCCGGTGGGAAGGGTTGCCGGCGCATCGCAGACGATGACGTTGTGCACCGACGGGATGTGGCTGCGGATCTCGACGATCTTGTTGAGCTGCTCTTCGTTCGAGCAGATGACGTTGACGGCGCCGGCGTCGTTGATGATGTACTCGATCTGCCAGCCGAGCAGGGTCGGGTAGATCGGGACGGAGACGGCCCCGGCGCAGAGAATCGCGAAATCGCCCATCGTCCATTCAGGACGATTTTCCGAGAGTATGGCCACGCGGTCGCCCGGCTTCGTCCCGAGGCAGCGCAGTCCCGTCGAGAACCAGCGCACCGTGTCGCGGAATTCAGTGAGACTGACGTCGACCCACTTGCCGCCTTTTTTCGACTTCATCGCCACCGGGCGCTCGATCTCGCACGTCACGGTGTAAATGTCGTTGAGAGTCTTGATTTCCATCCGGCTCCCCCTTTGCGTCGCTACTTGCTGAGAGCGTCGATCATAACGTCTTTACGCGACCTTCAACCACCGCCACAGCTCCGGAATCGTCGGCCGCTTGCCGTACGAGAGGATTCCGACACGGAAAATCTTCGCTGTGGCCCAGAAAAAGGCGGCGATGGTGCCGATGGAGATGAGGATCGAGAGCAGCACGTGCCAGAACGGCGGATCGGACACGAGCGTGCGCACGAACATCGTCACCGGACCGAACACCGGCATCATCGACAGGACGACGGACATGGTGGAGTCGGGGTTGGTGATGATGACGATGAGCAGCATCCACGGCAGCATCATGACCATCGAGAAGGGGGCGATGAGCTGCTGCGCCTCTTTCTCCGAATTGCAGACGGCACCGCCGATGGCGTAGATGCAGACGTACGTGAGGTACGCCAGGATGAAGAAGAGGATGAAGTAGATGAAGAGCGAGGGGCGGAGGATCTGCGACAGGTCGAACTCGAACATCTGAGCGGCCGCCGCGGCGCTGGAGAGGCCGAGGATGATGGTCATGGTGAGCCAGACCGTGATCTGCGTCAGGCCGACCGCAGCGATCCCGAGGACCTTGCCGACGAGGAGCTGCGCGGGAGACATGGAGGAGACGAGCACTTCCACGACGCGGTCGTTCTTCTCCTGGATGATGCCGCGCATGATCTCGAGGCCGTAGATGAACGCCGGCAGGATGACCAGGCCGGTGAGGATGAAGCCGATGATGAAGTTGCCCTCCCCGCCCTTCTTCTCCTCGCCGGTCTTGGAGAGCTGCACGGCGTCGGCCGGCACGTCCTCCATCAGGCGATCGAGGTCGTCGGGGTTGAGGCCGCGGGCCGTGAGCCGCAGGCGCTGGAGCGCACGGTTGGCCTGACGGGCGAGGCGCTCCTGCGTGATGAAGTCGGTGGAGGAGCGGCTGTAGAACTTCAGCGGGTTGTCGGTCGACGTGAGCGCGCTCGGCGGCACGACGAAGACGACGTCGAGACGCTCTTTCTTGTCCTCGAGCGAAAGGCGCTGGAGGAACGGCCTGGCGGCCGCGTTGACGTCCTGCCCTTTGGCGTCGGTGTAGCGGACGTCGAAGGAGGAGGGCAGATCGCGGCGGCGGGTGCGCGACGGCGCCTGCTCTGCCGCTTTCTCTGCTGTCTTCGGCTCGGGCGCAGCCTTGGTGAACACGGAGCGCAACTGCCCCGTCCCGTCGACCACCGCCACCTTCTTCGTCCCCATGCCCCGCGCCATCAGCAAGCCCGGCACGACCAGGAGGGCCGACATGAGGAACGGGAAGAGGAACGTCATGACGATGAACATCTTCTTCCGGACGGCCTGGAGATACTCGCGTTTGAAGACCGCGAACAGCTTGTTCATCGGGCCAGCTCCTCTTCCTGTTTCAGCGTCTCGCGCCCCACCTGATCGATGAAGATCTCTTCGAGCGACGGCGAGGCGATCTCGAACTTGCGGATGCGCAGGCGGCCCATGGCCGTTTGCAGGAGGTCCTGCGGATCGGAGCCCTCGTTGAGGGCGAGCTCCGCCGAGTTCTGCAGGACCGTGGCTTTGCGCACCTGAGGGAGCTGCGCGAGGAAGGCGCCATCACCGTCGTAGTCGATGTGGAGCGTGTTGCGTCCGAACTGCTCGCGGACGTGCTGCAGGGTGCCGTCGAGGACGACCTTGCCGCGATGGATGAGGATGATCTCGTCGGCCATCTTCTCGGCTTCGGCCATCATGTGCGTGGAGAGGAGGATGGTCTTCCCCTCGTTGCGCAGCTCGCGCAGCAGGTCGCGCACGATGACCATGTTGACCGGGTCGAGGCCCGACTGCGGCTCGTCGAGGATGACGAGCTCCGGGTCGTGCAGCAGCGTGCCGATGAGCTGGACCTTCTGCTGGTTGCCCTTCGACAGCTCTTCGACCTTCGCTTCGCGTTTCTCGGTGAGCTCGAAGCGCTCGAGCCAGCGGTCGATGTGCGGCTTGACGTCGGCCGGGCGGCGTCCTTTGATCTCCGCGAGGAAGAGAAGGTGCTCGATGACCTTCATCTGCTTGTAGAGCCCGCGCTCTTCGGGGAGATACCCGATGCGGTCGCGGAACGGCAGGTCACCGGCGCTGGCGAGCCAGTCGATGGTGCCGGAATCCGGCATGAAGATGCCGGTGATCATGCGAATGCTGGTGGTTTTGCCGGCGCCGTTGCGGCCGAGCAGACCGGTAATCGTTCCGCGACGGACGGTGAACGAGACCCCGTCCACCGCCCGGACATCGCCGAACGACTTGACTACATCCCGTACGGCCAGAATTTGGTCCATGTACCCGCTACCTCCGTGGAGTGGCGGGTATTGTACGGGCGTAAGGTGATTGCGGTTTTGGGTTTACGGGCGGGGGGGACCGGGCCACTCCGCCGTCGTGAGCCCGCCGATAATCTGGCGGATCAGAAGAGTCAGTGACGGTCGGTTCTTTCGGGGCTTCGGGGTATCGCCTTTGGGCGCTGCGAACGTCGGAACTGAGGCACAGGACAGCAACACGGCCAACGCAATGGCCGTGACTCGATTGTTCGGTCTCATGGACCCTCCTTGTGGTGGAGCCCGGCAGGGCTCGGGGAGGGGCGCCCCTGTACTAAGGAGTGACTGGCGCGGACAAATCCCTACCCTCACCACCCAAAAAATCGTGGCGAAGGGGGTCCAGCCTTAAAGAAAACTACGACATCTCAGCGTACATCGGCGCAAACAGCCGGCGAGGCTCTTGCGGCAAACGACGGATGTACTCTCGCACGTGATTCACCATAGGAACGGACACCTCCGACTGCGCGACCGCTTCGCGCAAATACGCCAATGCGGTCATCGCTCGTTCAGAGTAGGCAAGCCCGGACCTCTGCAGTTCCGCAATCGCTTGCTGGCAGATCTTCTCCACCTCGGCGCGCTTCCCTTGGAAGATGAAAATCTCTGCGAGATCCAACCCGACAAGTACGGCCGCACCAGGCATTCCGAGACTTAGGAAAGACGTGTGGATCTCGGAAAGCCGCTGTGCCGCCACGACCACTTGTCCGCTCGCCTGGAGCAGACGAGCAATGTTCCAGCGGTTTCGCAGCGCCTCCGTCGGAACGCCGGCCTCTTCGTAGAGCTCGGCCGAAATCTGGAAGCGTTCCATCGCGCGTGTCACGTCGTGCAATTCGCGCAGGCAACCGCCGATGTTCATGTGCAACCGCGCTTGCGTCGCCAAGTCACCTGCGCGCTCGGCGCCAGCGAGAATCGCAGAGAACTTGTCAATCGCAGCTCGGTAGTCGCCAGTACTGGTCAACAGATACGCGGCGGATTCCGTAGCCGTACGGACCTGAGCTTCATCGCCGAAGAACTCGAACACCCGTGCACTCGCGGTAATCAGCTTGAGTGCCTCAGTCGGACGCTCGAGAGGTCTGTAGATCAGCGCGCGCACGAGATCTACTCGTGCGCGGTCGTAGGCATCCACCAAACAGTTACTAATGTGACTTTCTGCGGCGCAAATAGCCTCATTTGCGATCGCATAGTTCCCGACGTAGAACAGCGCGTACGCCTTCTCCCGCCACGCAGCCCCGCGCAGCTTCATCACCGTGTCCGAGGCGTATGACGCCGGGTCCAGCCCCTCGGCGATGTCGACCGCGAGGTTCGCGATCTCCACCGCATCCGGGGGCATGGTGTCGAGGGCATGGTCCGTCGCTTCGATGAGCTTGCGGACGACGCCGGCGGTGCGGTACTCGGGGTGCTGGGCGAGGCGCGGCATCCACGTCTCGCGGGCGCCGGCGAGCAGCTCGCTCAGGTATACGGCAGCCGTCGCGTCTTCGTCCGCCATCTGGGTGGCGAAGGCGCGGAGGTTGGCGATGGTCGAGGGTACCGGCTCGCTGCGCAGGTCGCGCAGGTCCCACACGGCTTCGACGCCGAGGACGTCGGCGATGGCGCGGTACTCGGTGAGCGACTCGGCACAGGCGCGGCACGTCGCCAGATGGTGATCGCGGCGCGCGGCGAGCTGGTCGCCCGACTCGAGGAACGAGATCAGCGCTTCATCGTCGTAGTGGCGCTCGATGGTCATCGATTCACCGCCGTGATGTTCATGTAGATCTCGCGCACCCGCTTGAGGCAATTGTGGATCAGCTTCTCGGCGTAGCGGTTCGTCGTTTCGAGCTCGCGGGCGACGTCGACCGCCGACCGCCCCTCGAAGTAGTGCAGCCAGAGCGTCTCGCGGCAGCGCGGCTGGAGGTACTTCAGCGCCTGACGCACCGTCATCTGCAGGGCGAACTGCTCCGCCAGCCCGTGCGAGCCCGGATCGGAATGATCGTTGAAGTCGTCCGGGAGCGCTTCGGTGCGTCCCTGCGCGCGCCAGTAGTGGCGGCTGGCGTTGCACATCGCGGCGACGAGCCACGCGCGCACGTTCTCGATCTTGGTGCCGGTCTGCAGGAAGGAGAGGAACACTTCCTGGATCAGGTTCTCGGCATCGCTCTCGGAGATGCGGAACTTCCGGCAGGCGACGTACATCAGCAGATTGCGATGCTGGATGTACAGCGTCTCGACGTCATCCGCGGGTGTCGGCTTCTGCTCAGATTTTGGCTTGACGGCCACGGCAGCCTCCGCGACTGCGGCTCGTTTCTGCTGCTTTTCCGCGCGACCTTTGTCGCGAGAAGAAGAAGGGGGCACGACTTCGAGCGCGTTCTGTTCGAGCACGGCGGCAGCCTTTCCTTCCGTCGGTTCTTCGGCGGACCGTTGCTGAGTTATGGTTTTGGTTAGACCCATCTCACGGTACCACGAAACCGCCTCGATGGCGAATTTCCGTAACGAAACACTTACTGCCGGACCGACGAAGAGAAAACGTTCTCTAGCTTACCCGATTTTCAGACATTCCGGATGTATGGAGAGCGTCGCCTGCCTCCCCCGTTCGGTGCTATCCTCCGCGACCGCCATGAATGCCGAGCAAACGCGCCGCTTCGTCGACGAAACCTGGTCTTCGTCCATCGTCCCCACACTCGAAGAGTACATCCGCATCCCGAACCAGTCTCCCCTCTTCGATCCCGACTGGCACCGCAACGGCCACATGCACAAGGCCGTCGCCCTCGCCCGCTCCTGGGTCGAATCGCAAAACATCCAGGGGCTGACGATCGAGGTGCACGAGCTCGAAGGCCGCACGCCCCTCATCTACATGGAGATCGAAGGCGACGCTTCGTCGACGGTCCTGATGTACGGCCACCTCGACAAACAGCCGGCCATGGTCGGCTGGGAAGCCGGCCTCGGCCCCTGGACGCCCGTCCTGCGCGACGGCAAGCTCTACGGACGCGGCGGCGCCGATGACGGCTACGCGATCTTTGCAACCATCGCCTCGATCCGCGCACTTCACGACCAGAAGATTCCTCACGCGCGCATCGTGGTCATCATCGAGTGCTGCGAAGAAAGCGGCTCGATCGACCTCCCCGCCTACATCGATCTGCTCGCCGACCGCATTGGCACGCCCCGGCTCGTCATCTGCCTCGACTCGGGCTGCGGCAACTACGACCAGCTCTGGATGACGACGTCGCTCCGCGGCTCGATCGTCGGCAACCTCACCGTGGAAGTGCTGACCGAGGGGGTCCACTCCGGCGACGCCAGCGGCATCGTCCCCTCGAGCTTCCGCATCATGCGCCAGTTGCTCGACCGCCTCGAGGACTCGAAGACCGGCCGCATCATCCCGGAGTGGCTCTACGTGCAGGTCCCGGAAGAGCGCCTGGCCGAGGCCAAAGCCACGGCGGCCGTGCTCGGCGATGAGATCTGGAACAAGTTCCCCTGGGTGCCGGGCATGCAGCCGGTGAGCAAGGAAGGCGTCGAACTGCTTCTCAACCGGACGTGGCGCCCGGCCCTCTCCTACACCGGGCAGGCCGGCTTCCCCGACCTCGTCCAGGGAGGCAACGTCCTCCGGCCGAAGACGTCGATCAAGCTTTCGCTGCGCATCCCGCCGTCGCTCGACGCCACCAACATCGAGCGCGACCTCAAAAAGCTCCTCGAGTCCGACGTCCCGTACGGCGCGAAAGCAACGTTCGAGGCGGAGAAAGGCGGCGCCGGCTGGGTCGCCCCCAAGACGGTCGCCTGGCTGGAGCGCTCGATCGAGGAGTCGTCGCAGACGTTCTTCGGCAAGAAGCCGATGACGTTCGGCGAAGGCGGCTCCATCCCCTTCATGGGGATGCTCGGCGCGCGCTACCCCGAGGCGCAGTTCCTCATCACCGGCGTCCTCGGGCCGCAGAGCAACGCCCACGGCCCCAACGAGTTCCTGCACATCGGCTACGCCAAGGCGCTGACGGCGTGCGTGGCGCAGGTGCTGGCGGACGAACGGCGCAACGCGTAGACGGTTTTCGGTTGTTGGTTTTCGGTTGTTGGTGCTGCGCTACGCGGAGAGTGCCGCGCAGCGGAGCACCGACAACCGACAACCGACAACCGAAAACGTCTCTATCCCTCAGTGGTGCCCGTAGTTCTTTTCGCCCGCCTCGATCCGGAGGGCCAGGCGGTTCTGCTGCGGCGGAAGAGGGCAGGTCGCAAAGTCGGTGAAGGCGCACGGGGGGTTGTACGCCTTGTTGAAGTCGATGATCGTCTTCCCCTCCTTCGGGACCGGGGCGTAGACGTAGCGGCCGGCGGGGTACGTCGTGTCGCGGCTCGTCTCGTCCTTGAAGATGATGAAGTAATCCTCGGTCCCCTGCTCCAGGACCGGGTCGAGGCGGTAGCTCTTGCCGTCGACGGTGAAAGTCAGCGCGCCCGGCGAGATCATCTGCTCCGTCTGCCCGATGATGTTCTGGATCGGGATCCGCTTCGGCGGGTGGTACGCCTCGTACGTCGCTTCGACGCGCCACTTGTCAGTGACGGGGTACATGTCGATGCTCGTAAACTTCTTCCGCGCCTCGCTCTCCGGATCCTTGAGGCGGATGCCGTAGCGGCCGACGCGCTCGATGATCTGGAAGCGCATCACGCCCACCTCCACCACCGTCGGCCCCTCGGCGTGCGTATCCGGGCGGAGCTCCACCGTCCCCTCGACCGGCTTCCCGCCGATGGAGACCGGCGCGGCCGGCGTCAGCGTGATGCGGCCGCCCGGCTCGAGCGTCAGCGTCCCGGCCTGCGCCGGCGCCTTGGCGGGGAAGACGATGTCGTTGGCGTCTTTGTCGGAGCCGAAGCGGTTGGCCCCCTCTTTGAGCCAGTGCAGCCCGACCAGCGACAGCCAGCCGTCCTCGGCCGTCAGGCGGGCAATCCGGTTCGTCCGCCACTTTTCGATCTCTTCGCGATGCGCTGAGGCGTTCACCGTGGCATTCTCTTGCGTCTGTTTCTCGGCGCAAGCGAACAGGAGCAGAGTCAGGGAGAGAGCAAGCGCGCGCTTCATGGTCTTCAGAATAGTTGTTCCCGCCGGTTTCTTTCGCCAACACTTGTGTGTCTCAGTGTCGTGGCCGAAGTCGCACCTTTCCCGGCACAGCCGCAAGTGGAGCGTGACGCGGTGACGTCACCGTGGAGCGAAGAAGCTCGTCTGCTGGCGGCCATACGGAGTGGCGATCAGGCCGCGGCGGAAGAGCTCGTCGAACGGACATACTCGGCGGTCTATGCGTCGTTGTACCGTCTGTGCGGCGACGGCGACCTGGCAGCCGACCTGACGCAGGAGACGTATCAGAAGGCGTGGGCAGCCCTGAAAGGCTTCGACGGACGGTCACAACTTTTCACGTGGCTCTACCGTATCGCCTACACGACGTTTCTGAACCACATCCGGCGTCCGCGGCGCACGACGTCGCTCGACGAGCCGGACGCGATCGAGACAGTGGACGCCAGACCTCGCATCGACGAGTTGCTGGCCGATGAACAGGAGGCCTCGCGCCTCCGGACGGCAGTCATGAAACTACCCGAAGACCTGCGGTTCACCGTGACGGCGCACTTCTGGGGCGGACTGCCGGTCAAAGAGATTGCACAGATCGAGGACATCACCACGGTGGCAATCCGCAAGCGGTTGCACAAGGCGTTCACGATCCTCGAGTCGTTACTCGAAGAGGAAGTACGATGAATCCGAATCGCAAGGCCGAGATCCAGCGCAAGCTGACCATGGCGTCGGTGCCGAAGCCGCCCGCCGGGTTGGCCGAGCGCATCAAAGCCGATATCCCGAAGCACCTCCACGCGGTCGAGGAGAAGCCGAACCGCTTCTCGCGCTCGCTCGCCTTCAACCTCCGCGTCGCCGCCTCGATCCTCGTGGTCGTCGGCTCGCTCGTCGTCGCCATGCGCGTCATGCGCGAGAACCCGCAGATGGTGATGGACAGCGCGCGGCCGGCGCCGCAACTGCAGAAATCCGCCGCGCCTTCCGCCGCCGGCAACGCCGCTCCCGCCTCGCCGACTGCCCCCGCCCCGATCGCTCCCTCGCCGCAGACGGTGATGGACGAGTTGCGCGTCGACATCACCGAAACCACCAGCGGCCCCGTGGCCACCGCGGCCTCCAGCGCCTCCGCCCCGGAGGCTGAAGCCGCGCCGGCTCGCGCCGTGGCCCGTCTGGCGCAGAACGAGCCGCAACAGGCTGCCACCGCCACGTTCGCTACGCGCGAGGAAGCGGCTGACTCCGCCTTCATCCTCGAGAACATGAACGCCGCCGGCGCACCGGTCGCCGGAGCATCCACGGCCGCCGCCGCTCCGCCTCCCCCGCCGCAGCCCGAGCCCGCTCCCGTGCCGCCGCCTGCCGCCGCACCGCAGGAACCGGTCATGAAGCAGAGCGCACCGCGCGAGCGCGGCGGACTGATCGCCTCCGCTCATGCGGCCGAGTTCTCCCTCGCCGCGCGCGACGAGGTCTTCGGCATCTCCGTCAGCCCTGCCAACTTCCGCGAGGTGAAGTCGACCATCGAGAACGGCGCCCGTCCGAGCGCGGAGCAAGTCAACGTCGACGCGCTGGTCAACTACTTCGCCGGCGGTGCGAAGGACTCGAAGCGTCCCGTGCGGCTCGAGGTCGAAGCGTCACGCTCCCCGACGCTGCAGAACCGCTACATCCTCCGCTTCACCATCGACACGGCGCAGAAGAAGCTCGAGCGCGGCGCCTCGGCTCCCCCGATCGCCACGGACGCGAAAGTGGAGATCAACATCGACTCCCGCTACATCACCAACATCCACCGCCTCGGCGGCGGCGAAGAGCTCATGGCCAAAGAGCCGACGCTCCTCACCAACACGTCGGTCACCGCCCTCTTCGAGGTCGAGCTCTCCCCCGCCATCCCGCCGTCGCGGCGCGCGGCCACGGTCAAGCTGACGTACCGCTCCGTCGCCGACGGCAAACTGAAGAGCGCCACGGAGGAAGTCAACGTGAGCGAGTTCCGCCGCGGCTGGAGCGACGCCACCATGCGCCACCGCCGCGCCTCCCTGGGAGCCGTGTGGGCCGCGACCCTGAAAAGCGGCACCGGAGCCCCGGAAGTCGCCCGCCAGGCGGAAGAACTGGCCACGCAGGCGCCGAAAGACGCCAGGGCGCGTGAACTGGCTACGCTGGCAACGGCGTCGGCGGATGATGGGTTCTAGTGTGGCGCGTGAACGCGCGGGCCCAGTGAACGTGCCTTGGGTGTGCGGGGAATGGGAAATGGGACCTATGGGACCAATAGGACCTATGGGCCTGGCGGACCCTGGGTGCTGTGATCGCGCACAGGTAAGGCAGCGGGTGTGCCGGGGGACCGTGGTGAACGCTACGGGGCCCTACGCACAGCCACGGCACCCAGGGTCCGCAGGCCCATAGGTC
>DASVEE010000051.1:0-3207 GCA_036380735.1 Thermoanaerobaculia bacterium
GCTTCGAGCTGCGCACTGGAAGCTTCGAGCTGCGCACTGGAAGCTTCGAGCTGCGCACTGGAAGCTTCGAGCTGCGCACTGGAAGCTTCGAGCTGCGCACTGGAAGCTTCGAGCTGCCGACCGGACACCTCGAGCGCCCGCTTCGGCACTCGCGGTGCCGCGGACGCCTCGAGACAGCAGGCGTGAAGCGTGCACAGCTACACCGGCGCAGTGGATCAACGACAGGACGGCCGCCAGCAGCTCTCTCTGCCCGACGCAACGTCTCACCTGCTCGAGGAGTGCCGCATGGTGCTCCCGGGCATTCAGACGCTCTTCGGTTTCCAGCTCGTCGTGATCTTCGATGAGCGTTTCGAGGAAGCGCTCACCCTGGGCGAGCAGCAGATGCATCTCGTGGCGACGTTCCTGGTGGTGATCGGCATCGCGCTGCTGATGACGCCCGCGGCGTGGCACCGGCTGCGGCATCCGCGGTCGGTGTCCGATCACTTCGTCCGCGTCTCCAGCCGGCTGCTGCTGGCCAGCATGCTGCCGCTGGCGACCAGCATCTCGCTGGAGGTGTATCTCGTGGCGCGCGTGATCCTGAAAAGCACTTCGGGCGCGCTGGCCGTGGCGGCGGGTGCGTTTGCCACGTTTGCCACGCTGTGGCTGCTGCTGCCGGCGCTGTGGAAGCGGGGCGGCGGCGCCAACGAAGAGGGACGATAGGACGAATAGGACGGATAGGACCCATAGGACTTATAGGACTTCCTGTGGGTCCTATCCCCGTACAATCCTGCGATGCGCTTTGCCGAGAGGTTGTTCCTTGCAGCGGGACGGGTGTCCTCGGCACTGCCTCCCTTTCGCGGGAAAGCGCGTGCCGTGCTGCTGCTGTACAAGCTGCTGCGCCTGAACGGACGGCATGTGCGCGTGCGTGCACGGATGCGGCGGCCGGCGCGGTTCCAGATGGACCTCGACCTGCACGCGTGGCTGCAGCGGCTCGCGTTCGTGACCGGCGGCTACGAGGCGGAGACCGTCGAGCTGCTGCTCGACCTGCACGGCCGCAAGAATGACGGCTATCTGCTCGACGTGGGGGCGAACGTCGGCTTCATCGCGATTCCGTTCGCGTTGCGCGCGAACGCGCCGGTCGTCGCTGTCGAGGCCGTGCCGGACAACGTCGCCGTGCTGCGCCGCAACATCGAGGCGAATGGGTTGGCGGCGTCCGTCACGGTCGTTCCGTTCGCGCTCGGCACGGCGCCGGGACGCGTGCAGATCCAGGTCGAGGGCGACCTGGAGGCGGGAGCCGGCACCGGCACCGCGAACATCCTGCCGGACGGCTCCACCTACGACTGCGTGTGGCAGGAGATCGAGGTCACGACGCTCGATCTCCTCCACCTGCCGCGTGGCTGCACGGTCATCAAGCTCGACACCGATGGCTACGATCTGAAGGTGCTGCAAGGGGGCGTGGAGTTCCTCGCGCGCGAGCGGCCGCTCGTCTTCGGCGAGTTCTCCGCGCATTGCCTGGCGTGGCATGGACAGACGATCGCCGACGTCGTCGCGTTTGCCCGCGCGCAGGGGTACGACGTCTTCCGCTTCCCGCGGGGCGAGGATCTACTGTGGGTGCCGGTCGAGCTCGACGACGGCTCGCTCCAGCATCGCCTGCACGCGATCCCGATCGGGACTCTCGCAGTAGATGCGGATGAGCGGCTCGGTCCCTGACTTGCGGAAGAGAATCCACGAGCCGTCGGCGTAATTCATCTTCACGCCGTCCTTCTTCTCACGCTTGGTGAAGCCGGGGCCGAACGCGTCGTCGAGCTCCCCTGCCTGCACGCGCTCGATCAGCCGCTGGTTCGCCGCCATCGGACGATGGAGGTCGCGCCGGTCGTAGTGCAGCGCACCGAATTCGTCTTCCATCGTCCGGATGATCTCGGACAGCGGCCGGCCGTAATGCGCAACCGCCTCGGCCACGATGAGACCACTGAGAATGCCGTCGCGCTCCGGCATGAAGTCGCCGAAGCCGATGCCGCCACTTTCCTCGCCGCCGACGAGGACGTTGCGCGCGAGCATGAGATCGGCCACGTACTTGAAGCCGATCGGCGTCTCGTGCAGCGTGGCGCCCAGCGTCTGCGCCACCTTCTCGATGAGGCGCGTCGTGGAGAACGTCTTCACCAGCTCCCCGGCCAGCTTTTTCTCGCGGACGAGGTAGAGGGCGAGGAGGGCGATGATCTTGTGCGGCGAGACGAACTCGCCGCGCTCGTCGAGCACGCCGAGGCGGTCGGCGTCGCCGTCGTTGCAGATGGCGAGCGCGTAGCTGCCGCGTTGCATCGCCTCGCGCGCCGCGCCGAGGTTCTCGGGGATGGGCTCCGGGTTGACGCCGCCGAAGGAAGGATTGGCTTCGCCGCGGATGGTGGTGACGTTGCCGACGAGCTGCGCCGGGATACCGGAGGAGACGCCATGGACGGCATCGTGGAGGATCGGGAGCTCGCCGATTTTCGTCACGTCGAGCTTGGCGCGCAGAGCGTCGATGTAGTCGTCGAGGAGGTTCGCGGTCTCGATGGTGCCGCCTGCGCGCGCGCCGCTCTGCCCGAGTGAATCGACGATGGCCTGGTACATCTCGGGCAGCGCGGAGCCGCCGTACCACGCCTTGAATTTGAGCCCGTTGTATTTGGCCGGGTTGTGGCTGGCGGTGACGACGATGCCGCCGAGGATCTGGCGGTGCGCGGCGGTGAAGGAGATGGTCTGCGACGGCGTCGGCCGGTCGGAGAGGAGGACGTGGAACCCGGCGAGGCGCAGGCGCTCGGCGACCTCCGCGGCGAACTCGCTGGAGAGAAAGCGGCGGTCGAACCCGACCACGAGGGCGTTGGCGTCGATGTGCGGCGGCGGCTTCAGCGTCCGCGCGGCGACCGCGATGGCGTCGCTGACGAGGCGGACGTTGTCGAACGTGAAGCCGTCAGCGATGACGGCGCGCCAGCCGTCGGTTCCGAAGGTGATGGTCATGCCGCACGCACTCTACAACGTTCACGTGGGGGGACGTCGACGTCGACGTGGGGCACCATCGACGTCGACGTGGGGCACCATCAACGTCGACGTGGGGCACCATCGACGTCGACGTCGGGCACCATCAACGTCGACGTGGGGCACCATCGACGTCGACGTGGGGCACCATCGACGTCGACGTGGGGCACCATCAACGTCGACGTGGGGCACCATCAACGTCGACGTGGGGCACCATCAACG
>DASVEE010000052.1:0-110912 GCA_036380735.1 Thermoanaerobaculia bacterium
CGGATGGACGGGCTGGAGGTCTGCCGCCGCCTGCGGGAGACGAGCGGCACGGCCGTCATCATGGTCACGGCGCGGTCGACCGAGGAGGACAAGCTGACCGGACTCGACCTCGGCGCGGACGACTATGTGACGAAGCCGTTCAGCCCGCGCGAGCTGATGGCGCGCATCCGCGCCATCCTCCGCCGTTCGGCGGAGGATGACGTGGTGCGCGCCGCGAACATCACGGTCGACCGCACGCAACGCGAGGTCCGCGTCGCCGATGAGGTCATCGCGGTGACGCCGACGGAGCTTCGGCTGCTCGACGCGCTCGTGCGCGCGCCCGGCCGCACCTTCACCCGGCAGGAGCTCGTCGATCGCGCTCTCGGCGACGATTACGAGGGGACCGACCGCACGATCGACGTGCACGTGAAGAACCTGCGCAGGAAGCTCGGCACCGCGGGCGACGCGATCCAGACGGTGTTCGGCATCGGCTACAAACTGGCGAAATGAGCGCGCGTTCTCTCCGCATCCGCCTGCTCGTGACCATTGCCGTGGTGCTCGTGGCCGTCATCGCGTCGATCGGCATCTACTCCAGCGTCGCGGCGAAGCGGCAGTTCGACCGCTTTCTGCTCGCGAGGAATGACGAAGCGGCGAAGCTTCTGCAGACACGCGGCCTCGAGGCGGCGCCGGAGGCCTACGCCCGCTACGGCGTGCGCACGATCGTGGTGGGCACCGACGGAGCAGTCACTTCGTATCCGGCGACGGACTTGGCCGTGACGCGTCACCCGGACGGGATCACGCTCACACGCGGCCGCGAGCGGCTCGTGCTGCGCGCCCATCTGCGGCTCCCGAACGGCGCCAGCGTCTATGTGGTCCCGGCGACGCTGCCGGGGCGCCGCGCCTTCGGCGGCGGGCTCGATCGCTGGCTGCTCATCGGTCTCGGCGTCGTCACGGTTGGCGCGCTCGTGCTGCTCACGCTGTTGCTGCGCCGCATCTTCGCGCCAGTCGAAGCGCTGACGACGAGCGTGCGTGCGCTCGCCGGCGGCAAGCTGGACGCGCGTGTCGCCGTGCGCGGCGACGACGAGATCGGCGAGCTCGCGCGCTCCTTCAATGCGATGGCCGAGGCGCTGGAGCGGAACGAGCGCGCGCGGCGGCACATGGTGAGCGACATCGCGCACGAGCTGCGCACGCCGCTGACGAACATCCGCATGCAGCTCGAAGCGGCGCAGGATGGCGTGGTTGCGGTGGATGCGGCGTTGCTCGCGTCGCTGACCGAGGATGCGGAGGCGCTGGCGCGGCTCGTCGACGACCTGCAGCAGCTCGCGCTGGCCGAGGCGGGGGCGTTGCGGCTGGAGTTGGAGGAGTGCAACGTGCGCGATCTCGTCACGCGCGCCGTCGCGCCGCATCCGGTGGAAGTGGACGTCGACGAAACGCTGATCATGCGCGTCGATCGCGCGCGCATCACGCAGGTGGTGCGTATCCTGGTGAACAACGCGCTGACGCATGCGCGGAGTCGCGTGCGCATCACCGCGAGCGCCGGCGAGGTTCTCGTCAGCGACGACGGGGAAGGGGTGCCGGCGGGACACGAAGAGCGTATCTTCGACCGCTTCCACCGCGCCGACGCATCACGCTCGAGGATTACCGGCGGCTCGGGCCTCGGGCTGGCCATCGCCCGGGAGCTGGTCGCGTTGCACGGCGGCACGCTGCGTCTGGAGAATGATCCCGGCCGCGGCGCGACGTTCATCTTCACAATCCCTTCATGACTGCCACGTAAGGTGCGGCGCATGAAGAAACTGCTCATCCTCATCCTCCTGCTGCTGGCGTCCACGCTGCGCGCCGAACCTGCCGCGAAATCGCTGGAGCAATCGATCGAAGAGTCGATCGGCGCGCAGTTCACCGGCACCGTGCTGGTGGCGAAGAACGGCACACCGCTCTTCTTCAAGTCGTACGGCCTGGCCAATCGCGAGACGAACACACCGAACACGAACGAGACGCAGTACAACCTCGCCTCGGTCGACAAAGCCTTCACGCAGATGGCGCTCTACAAGCTGCGCGACGAAGGGAAGCTGAAGCTCGACGCGACGCTGCGCAGCGTGCTGCCCGACTATCCGTCGCCCGCGGCGGCGGAGCAGATCACGATCCAGCAACTGATCGAGCATCGCGCCGGTCTGCCGAACCTTTTCAACGCGGAGTTCATCGCCTCCGACAAAACCGCGCTGCGGAACGTGCGCGACTACCTGCAGTTTTTCGCCACGGAGCCGCTCGATTACGAGCCGGGCACGAAGCAGCAGTACTCGAACTCCGCCTACATCGTCCTCGGCCTCGTCATCGAGAAGCTCAGCGGCATGCCGTACCACGAGTACGTGCGCAAGCACGTCTTCGCGCCGCTCGGCATGCGCAATACGACGCCCGAAGCGTGCGCGAAGTGCGCGGTGGCGACCGGCTACAGACGCGACGGCAGCGCCAACACGGCGGTGATCCCCCCGCGCGGCTCCTCGGCCGGCGGCGGCTGGTCGACGGCCGGCGATCTCCTGCGCTTCGCGGAAGCGCTGCGGAAGACGAAAGGGAGCGGCGCGATTGCCGGTGGGTTTCCCGGCATTGCGAACATGATCTACTTCGAAGACGACTTCACGTTCGTCATCCTCGGGAATTACGATCCGCCAATGACGCAGCGTGTCGCGGAAAGACTGATGAAGCTCCTCGGGATGACCGGCGAGCTGAATCGCCTCAACATCATCGGATGAACCTGATCCTCCTGTTCGCGGACGACTTCGTCGACGACGGCCACGCGCGCCTCACGGGACGCCGGCTGCGTCACGTGACGGACGTCCATCGCGCCGCGGTGGGCGACACGCTCACCGTCGGCGTGGCGAACGGAGGGATCGGCAGGGGAGAAGTGCTGCGGCTCGATGACGACGCGCTGGAGCTGCGCGTCGTCATCGACCGCGAGCCGCCAGCGAAGTTGCCGCTGACGCTCGTGCTGGCGTTGCCACGCCCGAAGGTGCTCAACCGCGTCATCGCGTCGGCAACATCGATGGGAGTCGCGCGCATCTGCCTCATCAACGCGTGGCGCGTCGAGAAAAGCTACTGGCACTCGCCGCGACTGCAGGAGGAGAACCTGACCCTGCAGCGGGTGCTCGGCCTGGAACAGGCGCGCGACACGCTGCTGCCGTCGATCACCACGCACCGCCTGTTTCGCCCGTTCGCCGAGCAGGAGCTGCCCGCCATCATCGAAGGCAGCCGCGCCCTGGTGGCGCATCCGATGGCCGACACGGAGTGCCCGCGCAGTGTCGAGGAAGCGGTGACCCTGGCCATCGGACCGGAAGGCGGCTTCATTGAAGCCGAAGTGGAAAGCCTGCGGCGCGTGGGGTTTGTGCCGGTGTCCATTGGGGCGCGCATCCTGCGCGTGGAAACGGCGGTGGCGGCCATCATCGCGCGGCTGTTTTAGGACCGGGGGCGGGTGGGGTCCGTAGGTCCACGTCGCTCAGCGCCATTCGTCGATCAGGCTGGCCACTAATCCCGTCCAGCCGGTCTGGTGGCTGGCGCCGAGGCCTTCGCCGGTGTCGCCGTGGAAGTATTCGTGGAACAGCACGAGGCCGCGCCAGTGCGGATCGTGAGCGAAGCGTTCCGCTTTGCGCGTGCCGCGGGGGCCGTAGACCGGGCGGTAGCCGTCGGCGTCGGGGAGGAAGATGCGGATCTGCCGTTCGGCGAGCCGGGCGGCGACGCCGGAGAGGGTGACCGTGCGTGCCGGTGGCGCGGCGGTCGGACGCAGCGCGTGGCCGCGGGCGCGGTGGTCGCCGGCCACGGCTCCGATGCCTTCGTGGGCGCGTGTATCCGTCGTTGGCTCATAGGCCGCGCTGTCGTCGGCGTCGTGCACCGTGGCGGTGACGGTGCCGCCGAACGCTTTCTCCAGCTTCCGCAGGCTCTCGATGAGGAGGAAGGTGGTGGGGAACCAGATCGGGCCGCGCCAGTTGCTGTTGCCGCCTTTGAGGAAGGCGGTGGTTTCGGCCGGTTCGTAGCCGACGGCGCGGTCCTCGAAGCGGAAGGGGTTCTTGTCGTGGAAGCGGCTCAGGCTGCGGATGCCGTAGCGGGAGAGGAACTCCTCCGGATCGACGATGCGGTTGAGCAGGTGCTGCAGCTCGTTCTGGTCGACGATGGCCAGGACGTGCGTGAACTCGCCGCCGCCGTTCTGCACCGTCGTCACCGTGTGCTCGGCGACGTCGCGCCGGTAATGCAGAAACCAGTCGAGGTTCTCCTTGAAGTGCGCGAAGCCGGAGAACCACTTCGACTCCAGCCGCTCGATCGCGTACAGCGGGATCAGGCCGACGAGGGAGCGGATGCGGAACGGCACGGTCGTGCCGTCGGGGAAGCGCAGCAGGTCGTAGAAGAAGTTGTCGGCTTCGTCCCAGAGCGTGTGGCCCTCGCGCACCATCTTCATCGCCGCGCCGATGTAGACATAGTGCTCGAAGAATTTGGTGGCGAGACCTTCGTAGACGTCGTTCTCTTTCGCGAGGTCGAGGGCAATGCGCATCATGACGAGGGAGAACATCCCCATCCAGCCGGTGGCGTCGCTCTGCTCGAGGATCGCGCCGTGCGGCAGCTTCTCGCTGCGGTCGACGAGCGTGATGTTATCGAGCCCGAGGAAGCCGCCTTCGAAGACGTTGTTCCCTTCGTGATCGACCTTGTTCACCCACCAGGTGAAGTTGAGCAGCAGCTTGTGGAAGCAGCGCTCGAGGAACTCGCGGTCCGCGCGGCCGTTGCGGATGCGGTCCATGTTGTAGATGCGCCAGACGGCCCACGCCTGCACCGGCGGGTTGAGATCGGAGAACTCCCATTCGTACGCGGGGATCTGTCCGTTCGGATGCTGGAACTGCTCGAAGAGCATGATCCAGAGCTGTTCCTTCGCGAAGTCGCAGTCGACCAGCGCGAGCACGACGGCGTGGAAGGCGAGGTCCCAGGTGGCGAACCAGGGGTACTCCCACTTGTCGGGCATGGAGAGGATGCGCATGGAGTTGAGGTGGCGCCAGCGCGAGTTGCGCCCCTGCTGCCGGTTCGGCGGCGGCGGCCAGTTGGGGTTGTCGCCGTCGAGCCAGACGTCGACGTCGAAGAGGTAGCTCTGCTTGTTCCACAGCATCCCCGCGAGCGCCTGGCGCTGGATGTTGCGCTCCTCGGCGGTCGCGCGCGGTTTGTGGATGGTGGCGTAGAAGGCGTCGGCTTCGGCGCGGCGGGTGGCGATGGTTTCGGCCACGCGATGGGACGAATGGGACGTATAGGACGAATGGGACTCAGATGAATCCGGGCGTAGCGTCAGTTCCATCGTGACGCTGGCGCCGGGGTCCACTTCGTAGCGCTGCCACACGCAGGCTTTGGTGCCGCGCTGTTCGGGGTTCACCGCGCCCTGTTCGCCGTTGACGATGAAGCGGTGGAACGCGTCCTTCACGAACGGATGCTGCGGTGCGATGCCGTAGACGCTGGCGACGTTCGTCTCGTTGTCGGTGAAGAGGCCGCGCGCTTCCTTCGGGTACTCGAGGACGTGCGGTCCGAGGCGGGTGTCGTGGAGGAGGCCGCCGAGGGGAGGGCAGTGGCTGTCGTCGGCGAGGAGGAGGCCGGGCTCGCGCAGGGTGATGGCCGGCGGCGTCAGCTTCTCCGGTCCCCAGCCCCACGTGTTGCGGAACCAGAGGTGGGGGAGGAGGTGCAGCGGCGCGCGCTCGGGGCCGCGGTTGTGCGCCGTGATGCGGAAGACGAGCGTTTCCGCGTCCGCCTTGGCGATCTCGATCTCGACGTCGAAGTAGCGGTCGCCGTCGAAGATGCCGGTGTCGAGCAGCTCGTACTCCGGCTCATCGCGCCCGCGGCGGCGGTTCTCGTCGATCAGTTGCTGGTAGGGATACGCGGCCTGCGGGTACTTGTAGAGCATGCGCTGGTACGCGTGGCTCGGCAGCGCGTCGACGTAGAACCAGTACTCCTTCGCGTCCTCGCCGTGGTTCGCCTCGCTGGGGACGAGGCCGAAGAAGCGCTCCTTGAGGATCGCGTCGCGCTCGTTCCACAGCGCGAGCGACCAGCAGAGAATCTGGTAGCGGTCGGAGAAGCCGGCGATCCCGTCCTCTCCCCAGCGGTACGCCTTCGACCGCGCCTGCTCGTGAGGAAAGTGCTTCCACGGATTGCCGTCGGCGGAGTAGTCCTCACGCACGGTGCCCCACGCCCGGTCGGCGAGGTACGGCCCCCACTTGCGCCAGGGAAGAGGCGTGGCCAGGCGCGCGCTTTCTGCACTAGCAGTCACAGGATCGCCTGAGTCTAAAGGAACGGCGGCGATCAGGAGCACAACTCCCGGCACAGCGCAGCCCCTGAGCCCCGGGCCCCGAGCCCTGAGCCCTGGCCGCATCTGCTACCATCGCCGCCTCCTCATGGAACGTTCCCAGAAACTCTTTCTGCTGAAATTCTTCGCCATCCTCGTCGGGGCGTACCTCCTCATCGCGTGGCAGCCGGTGAACGACTCGGTCATCGTGCCGTTCACGACCGGCATCGCCAAGGTGTCCGCCGTCGTGCTGAAGGCGATCGGGCAGGACGTGGCCGTCGCCGGCACCGTCATCTCCTCGAGCCGCTTCGCGGTCAACATCAACAACGGCTGCAACGGCGTGGAGGCGATGCTGATCCTCCTCGCGTCGATCGTGGCCTTTCCCGCTTCGCTCAAGGCGCGCGCGGCCGGACTGCTGCTCGGCGCCATCGCGGTGCAGCTCCTCAACGAGGTGCGCATCGTGTCGCTCTACCTGCTCGGCGCCTATCAGCCACGGCTCTTCGACATGTTCCACACCGCGGTGTGGCAGATCGTGATCATCATCGCTGCCATCGCCTTCTTCCTCTTCTGGAGTGCACGCGTTGCCCCGAATCGACTGGCGAGTCGCGCTTAGAGTCTTCCTCGGCTTTCTCGCCGGCCTCGCGGTCTGGACGATGCTCTCGCCGCTGTACGGCGGCGCGGTGATCTCCGCCACGAACGTGGCGCTGCATTCGTTCGAGAAGCCGAACGTCTCGAAGCTTCGCCCCGGCACCGAGAACTACGCCATCGTCGACCGCAGCGACTTCGACCCGCGGTCGACGCAGAGGCCGCAGGTGCCGGTGCACGACCTCACGTTCAACTTCATCCTCCTGACGGCGCTGTTCGCCATCGGGCCGCTGTCGGACCGCCACGTCGTTGGATTTCTCGTCTCCTGCGCCATCCTCTACGTCACCCACGTCCTCGGGCTGGTGACGGAGGTGATGACGATCTACTCCCAGAAGCTGGGGATGTGGAGCCAGGTCAACTACTCCGACCTGTCACGAAACGTCTGGAGCGTTTCGAACCACTTCTACCGGCTGGTCCTGATGTACGCCATTGCGTTTGCGCTGTGGTGGATCTTTCGAGGAAAATCAGACGATGCGTCTCGTCACGCGCGGCGATCTGGACGGGCTCACGAGCGCCGTCATCATCACGCTCAAAGAGCCAATCGATGAGCTGCTACTCGTTCACCCTCAGGACATCACCGACAAGAAGGTCGAGATCCGGCCGACGGACATCCTCGCCAACGTGCCGTACCACCCGGCCTGCGGCAAGTGGTTCGACCACCATCTGCTGACCGACAGCAACGAGAAGCCTCCGGCGGAGTTCGACGGCGCCTACGGCCTCGCTGCCTCTGCGGCGCGCCTCGTCTACAGGTACTACCTCGACCGCCATCCGGACGATCCGGCGCTGTTGCGTCTGGCGAAGCTGGTCGACGAGACGGACCGTCTCGACGCCGCCCAGCTCACCCCCTCCGACGTGCAGGATCCGCGTGACTACATCCTCCTCGGCTACACGATCGACAGCCGCACCGGGCTCGGCGCGTTCGAGCCGTACTTCCGCGACCTCACCGAGTGGCTCAAGACGATGCCGATCGAGGAGGTGCTGCAGCAGCCGGAGGTGGCCGCGCGCATCGAGCGCATCCGCCGCGAGCAGGCCGAGTTCGAAGCGCTGCTCCGCCGCAGCAGCTTCCAGGTGGGCAACGTCGTCGTCACCGATTTGCGCGACATGGACCGTCTGCCGGCCGGGAACCGCTTCCTCATCTACACGCTGTTCCCCGAGGCGAACGTGTCGCTGCGCGTGCACTGGGGCCCGGGCCGCGACGCCGTCATCGCCGCCGTCGGCCACAGCATCTTCAACCGCACCTGCAACACCTCGGTCGGGGAGCTGATGTCCCGCTACGGCGGAGGCGGCCATCGCGGCGCCGGCACCTGCAAGATCCCGGTGGAGCGCGCCGCAGAGGCGATCGACGAGATTCTCCAGACGCTGCAGACGAACGGGTAGGGGCGGGGGCGCCCCACCGCGCCAGCCGCCCGTTTTCCGTTTTCCGTTGTCCGTTTTCCGTGCTGCGCTCGGCGAAACTCCCCCGTGCAGCGGAGCACGGAAAACGGACAACGGACAACGGAAAACGCGGCCGCGGCGCGCCGCTACCGCCACACCGGAAAATGCCGCAGCTGCGATGGCGTCGATTGCCGCACGTACAGCACCGCATCGAACTTCCGCGGCAGGTCTTCCACGACGTCCCACGTCGGCTTCGACGGATCGGGGGCGTTCCAGGCGCCGACGCGGATGCGGTGCTCGGCGGTCAGCCATGACGGTAGCGTGCCGCGCAGCGGGATGATCACGCGGTCGAGCCCTGCCTCGTCGAAGACGCGCGCGTAGTCCTCTGGCGACGCTTCGGTCATGGTGTGGGTGCGCAGGAAGGCCGTCTGCGTGGAGTCGTACTCGTACGCCCAGAACGTTCCTGCGAGCGCCACGCTGCCGATGGCGAAGTAGGCGTCGCCGAGCTCCGCGGCGACGATCGAGCCGGCGCTGCGCACCTCCGTCGGATTGAAGACGGCGTACGGGATGCGTCCCACATGCTCGTTGTGCCCGAGGAAGAGCGTCTTGCCGCGGGCGGCGTGCCAGAGGACGTTCTCTCCCTGCGCTGCATCGCGCGAGGCGAAGCGCGTCGCCAGCGCTTCTTCACCCTGCTCGACGACGCGCGCGGCGTGCAGCGCTTCGTCGTAGCCGTCGCGCGCGGCGTGCGGCGCGAGGAGGTCGTAGACCGAGGCGATGGAGGTGCGGCAGCGGTTGGTGCGCGCGTAGTTCGGCACGCGAAGACACGTGTAGCGCGACTCCGCCTCTGGCAGAAACGCGGTGACGCGCTCGATCGCGGAGAGGGGATGGGTCGAGTCGACGCCGGCGAAGCGGATCCGCGGCGTCAGCCCCGCGGCGTTCTGCGCCCGCGCCCACTGCACGAGCTCGAAGAGCTCCTGCGTGTCCCAGAACCAGTAATCGCCGCTGCGCAGCAATGCCGCGGGATCGCCGGCGCCGGTGCGCACGTAATCGTCGAGGCGCGCGATCTCGCCGTACGGCGCTTCCAGGGCGATGGTCCGGAAGCCGTGCTCGACGAAGAAGGGAACGAGCGTCTGCTTCGAGGCGAACAGCTCGTGCGTGCCGTGGGTCACGTCGCCGAGGGCGACGACGCGGGCATCGCCGATCAGGGGGAGCAGCGGGGTGAGATCGTGGTCGAGGCGTACCGCGCGCTCGCGGATCCAGGCGGCGGGCGTCTCATTGGAGCCGGAGCGGACGGCGCGCACGCGCGCCGTGGCGGACGGAAGGATGAGGAGCACCAGGAGCAGAAAAATGAGACGCCGCATTGCGCGCGGACGAGAACACGCCCCGGAATTGCGTAAAATCCACCGCGCATGTCCTTTCCCATCATTCTGATCCTCACGCTGGCGATCGTCGGCTTCTACTTCGGCATGCGCTGGGTGTCGCGCTCGCCACACTTCAACTACGAGCCGGCCGCGCAGACGCTCGGCATCACCATCGTCGCCGTCGCCTGCATCCTCGGCGCCGGCATCCTCCTGGCGATCTTCAACCCGAGCAGCAAGGACGATGAGGAGGAGCCGGTGCAGGAAGCGAGCGCTTCCACGACGGAGAAGCGCAGCACCAAGCTCCAGGAGCTGACGCGCGACTACCAGAAGCGCTTCGACCGGCTCACCGACGAGACCCGCCGCATCGAACAGGACGTCAGCCGCGCCGAGAGCAGCACCCAGTCGGCGGGGGAGGAGACGCTGATGCAGCTCCACGCGAGCGCGCAGAATCTGGCGTCCGAGGTCTCGGGGATCACGCCGGAGAGTCCGCGTTACGGGGAGCTGCAGTCGAAGGCCTCGATGCTGGCCACGACGAACAGCGAGCTGCGCTACAAGCTGGACCGCGTCGAAGCGGACCGCACCAAGCTGCAGCGCCGCATCGACACGGCGGTGGACGAGGCGCGCGAGCTGGCCGCCGAGCTGCCGGAAGCCCGCCGCCTGACCATCCGCCTGACCGAGCTGAAGCAACGCAGCGACAAGATGTCCGAGGATGCGCGGAAAGCGTCGGACAAGCGGCGCGCGGTGGACAACACGATCACCAACATCATGCGCACCCTGGAGAACAACGCGCCGACCTCGACGGCGCCTAGGTCGCCATTTAGCTAAGGCGGGGAAGGCGTTAACGGGCCCTGGGTGTGCGGGGGAATGGGTTATAGGACGAATAGGACAGATAGGACCTATAGGCCTGGCGGACCCTGGGTGCTGTTACGTCGATGAGGCTCCGCCGGCGCGAAGCGTCATCACCCAGCAACAGCACCCAGGGTCCGCAGGCCTATAGGTCCTATCTGTCCTATTCGTCCTATAACCCATTCCCCGCACACCCAAGGCACGTTCCCGCGTTGTTCACCACCGGTGATACGCCGGGTGCCCTTCCTTCACGGCCACGAACGTGCCGCGGCAGGTCGCCGTGACTTTGCCGTTGGCTTCCAGGGTGGCTTCCACGACGGCGCGGTCATCGGTGGACTCCACGACGTGGGCGCGTAGCTGCAGCGTGGCGTCGATCGGGGTGGGGCGTTTGAGGTGCACGTGGAAGTCGGCCGTGACGGTGCACGGCGGCTCCGCGGCGCCGTGCTTCTTCATGAGATGGATGGCCGCGGTCCAGTTGCTGTGGCAGTCGAGCAGCGCGCCGCAGATGCCGCCGTTGACGATGCCGTCGAACGCGACGTGATGCGCCTCGGGGCGCCACTCGCAGACGAGCTCTTCGCCTGAGTCGAGGCTGCGGATGCGCAGCCCTTTCTCGTTCGCCGGGCCACAGCCGAAGCAGCGGTTGTTCGGTGCGTACGTTTCCTGAACGGATCTCATCGCTGCAATCGTAACGTGCTAACGTTCGGGCATGCGCGAGCGTCTCGCCGCTCTGTCGCCCGCGATCGAGATCCTGCTCGTCAACGGCATCTGCTTCGCGGTCCCGATCGCGACGTCGCTCTTCGCCATCGCCACGAACCAGCGCGTCTTCAAGGTCTCGAACTTCGACGTCGTCACGCTCGTGCTCATCGAGCTCGTATCCCTCACGCTGGCTGCCTCGATCCTTGCGGTGCGCGGCTGGCGGTTCGCCGATTTCCACGTCATGCCCACGCTCCCGATGACGCTCGGCGGCATCTTCCTGACGATCGTGTATGTGTTCGCCGTGAGCCTGCTCGCGGCCGTGTTCGACGCGCTCGGCATCCCGCTCCAGCCGGTGAAGTTCGAGGTCACGGCGTCCTTTGCCGCGATCGTGCTGCTATCGCTGATGAACGCCATCTTCGAGGAGACGATCCTGACCGGCTACAACCTCCGGGCGATGGCCACCGAAGGCGCGGCGCTGGCCATCTCCGTGAGCACGTTCATCCGCTTCCTCTACCACACGTACCAGGGCCCCTTCGGCGCCACGGCGATCCTGCTGCTGGGTGTCCTCACCGGAGCGGTGTACTGGCGCTGGAAACGGCTGTGGCCGATCGTGTTCGCGCACGGGACGCTGGATGTGATTTCGTTGACGCAGGCGTGAAGCAGGCCGCCCGCGATGAACCATCTGGCCCACCTTTTTCTGGCGTCTCCCGGGACCGAATCGCTCATCGGCAACCTGGCTGGTGATTTCGTGAAAGGGCCACTGGGGGATCGGTTCACCGAAGGCATCCGCGGCGGGATCCGGCAGCACCGCGGCATCGACGCATTCACCGATGCGCATCCGGCGGTGACCGCCTTCCGGCGCGTGCTGCTGCCGGAACACGGCCATTACGCGCGCGTGATCGTCGACGTTCTGCTGGATCACTTCCTGGCGCGGCACTTCGAAGACTACGGCGGTGAGTCCCTCGACGCGTTCCTCACACGGACGTACGCCACGCTGGACCCGCACGTGGATGCGCTACCGGGCGATCTCCGTTGGGTGTATCCCCGCATGCGTGATGAGGGGTGGCTGCCTTCGTACGCGCACGTCGACGGCGTGCGTCAGGCGCTCTACGGGATCTCCCACCGGATCCCGCGGCCGGTGCGGCTGGATACGGCCGCACGCCATCTGGTGGATTCGCGCGAAGAATTGGAACGGCACTTCCGGGTTTTTCTGCCGGATGTGATCGCCCACGCGCGCGGCACCAGGGAACGATAGTCCTATTCGTCCCATCGTTTTCCCCATTTCGCGCTGCCAATAAATTTTCTTGCCTTCGACTGCTGTTCTGCCGCACAGTACGTCAACGTCTCGTCCAAAGACGTCCAGAAAAACCAGGGAGCCCCAGTGCGCCGGATCTTCGCGTTCGCCGTCGTATGGATTTGTTGCAGCTTGCCGCTTGCGGCCGAGGTTGTGTCGACCCGGTGCGCGGAGACGGAGGTGCCTCTCGACGCCGTGACCACGGCGGCGAAGCTCACCGGCTGTGGCGAAGGCTTCCCTGAAGACCTCCTCTGGCACCTCGACCGGATCGACCAGGTCGACGCCTCCCTCGACGGCAGCTTCGACCGCAACAACCGCGGTGCCGGCGCCGTGGTCTACGTCATGGACACCGGCGTCATGGCCGGTCACGACGAGTTTCGCAGCGAGCAGGGGAGCCGCGTCATCGCCGGCTTCGACACCGCGTCCGTGCGCGTCGGGGCCTCGCGCTGCGAGAGCGACAACAAGGCGACCGCGCCGTGCTACGAGGATTACAGCGAGCTGACCGCGGCGTCGCACGGGACGGGCGTGGCCTCGATCGTGGCGGGCCGCAACGTCGGCGTCGCGCCCGACGCGTTCCTCGTCAGCGTCCGCGTGATGAACGAGCGCGGCCTCGCCACCACGCGCACCTACCTCGACGGGCTCGACGCCATCATTCGTCATTCCTACTCGGCCGGGGCGCCGCAGTTCCGCACCGCCGTCGTCAACATCAGCGGCTGGGTGCTGGAGCGTCTGTCGTCGAGCAGTGACTCGACGCCGGTCGTGCCGTACTCCGCCGTCGCGAAGAAAATGCGCGAGATGATCGCCGGCGTCGACGCCGACGGCCGTCCCAGCGCCAACGGACGCCGCTTCCTCTTCGTCGTCGCGGGCAACAACATCGACGGCGGTTGCGGTGAGGCCGGCTTCGTCGATCGCTTCCCCGCCACCCTCGGCCGCGAGACCGCGGGGCTCATCACCGTCGGCGGCATGACCGTCGACAACCAGCCGTGGTCCGGCACCTGCCGCGGCGGCGTCGAAGTGCTGGCGCCCGCGCAGGGGATCTTCAGCGCCACCATCACCTCGGCCGATCACTACCGCGGCCGCCGTCCGAACCTGCGCTCCGGCACCTCGTTCGCCGCCCCCGTCATCGCCGGCATCGCCGCCCGCCTCCTGGCGGACCGCCCCGACCTGACGCCGCAACAGCTCGAGTCGTGGATCACCGCCACGCCGTCGCGCACCCTCGACCCCAGCGTCCACTTCGCGCAGGGGAAGGTGGCGTACGTGCGCTCGGTGGCGCCGGCGCGCAGCGTGGCCTCGGAGAGCAGCGGCGCGGGCGCCGCGCTGCACTAATAGGACGGGACCTATGGGACCCGCCCACCCGTAAGGCCTGTTTCAGCCGCAGTTGCCGGTGCACGGCTTCTTCTTCGTGAAATCCACGATCGCGCCGCGGTGGTCGCGCTCGAGGGCGCAGCACGCGACGATCATCTCCTGCAGCTTCGCGCGTCCGCGTTGGACGCGGGATTTGGCGCCGGAGAGGGAGATGCCGAGGCGGTCGGCGGTCTCGTGGAGCTTCAGGCCTTCCAGTTCCGACAGCTCGATCGCGCTGCGGTACCCCTCGGGGAGCTGCGCCACGAACGGGGTGAGGCACGCCGCCAGCTCGGCGATCGCGTCCGGCTCGGCTTCCGGAGCGGCCAGTTCCTCCGGCACTTCCTCGGTCGGACGCTGGCGGCGGTAGTGGTCGACGATCGCGTTGCGCGTCATCTGGTAGAGCCAGGGGACGAGCTTTGCTTCGTCGCGCAGCTTCGCCTGCCGCGCCCAGGCGCGGAGCAGCACGTCGTGCACGATGTCTTCGGCCGCGTCGGGATTACCGACACGGCCGAGGACGAAACGGTGCAGCGCGGTCCGATGCCCTAGCCAGGCGTCGTTCAGCAGTTGCATCCCGACGTGCAGCATGCTTCCTTCGCGTCTTCGGCGCAACAGAGCGCGCGCTCTTCGGGAGTGCAGCAGTCGATGGCGGTGGAGGTGGCTTCGCGTTTCGTTTCTTCGTTCATTTGTTTCTCCTTCGCCAGAGGAGACGCGGAAGCCGCAAAAAGGACGCAGGCTGCCCCGCGTCCTCTTCGTGCGGTCGCTCGCTACTGTCCCAGCGTCTTCCGCAGCCTGTCCTCGTTGCGGCCCAGCCACGTCTCGAACGACTGCAGCTCCGGCGCAAGAGCGCGGCACGTTTCGATGTCCTGCTTGCGGCTGGGGATGTGCAGGCGGTAGTACTCGAACATGTCCGCGAGATCCTCCGCGCCGGGAAAGCCGAGCGCGGCGAAGGTCTCGCGCGGGACATACGCGTAACGAACCTCCGTGCCCGAGTGACGCGTCATCGCCTCGGCGTACGTCGCCGCCGGCAGCTCGTCGCCCGCGAGCTTGACGACCTTGCCGAGGTACTGCTCCGGGTTCTCGAAGATCGGGGCGACGATGAGGCCGACGTCCTCCACCGACATCGCCGCCAGCGGCGTGTCGCCCTGCGGGAAGCCGAACTGGTACGTGCCGTCGCCGGCCGGCCGCGGCGGGAAGAAGTGGAGGAAGTTCTCGTAGTAGAACGGGACGTGGATGAAGGTCGAGGGGATGCCGAGGCTCTTCGCGTATTCCTCGTGCTCCGCCTTGATGTCGAAGTGCGGGCTCTTCAGCGCGCCGTTCGTCTCCTTCTCGATGGGCGGCAGCGAACTGAGGATGAAGTGCTCGACGTTCGAGCCGGCGACGGCGTTGATGATGTTGCGTCCGTGCTCGGCCTCCTTGGCGAAATGCTCCCAGAAGTTCGTGACGGCGAAGACGCCGTAGACGCCCTCGAGCGCCGCACGGATCGACGCGCGGTCGTCGAGATTCCCCTCGGCCACTTCGGCTCCTGCATCGCGAAGAGCCTGCGCGGCGGGGGAGTTGGCGTTGCGGGTGAAGGCGCGGACGGCGAAGCGGCCGCGCGCGAGCAACTGGCGGGCGACGCTGCCGCCCTGACCACCGGTGGCACCGAAGACGAGGATGGTTTTCTTCATGACTGGCTCTCCTTTGAGGCGGACTGCGGCGGAATGGGTTGCGGAACCTGGTTGACGATCGGCTTCAGCGTGCGGATGTAGGTGTAGACCGCGCGGAGGTCGTCGTCGGACATTTCACGGTAGTTGAACCACGGCATCGGCGGCAGCAGCGGGCGCGCGACGCCCCAGTGACGGCCGGTGCGGATGGTGTTCTTGAAGATGTCGAATGTCCAGATGCCCGTGCCGGTGTGTTCTTCCGGCGTGAGGTTCGCGGCGAAGCTGACACCCCACGGTCCTGAGAACGCGGTGTTCGTCGGCGCGCCGGCCCACCCCCAGCGGTCGGACCCGAGCTGCGCCGGCTGCGTGATGGCGAACTGCTGCGGGTGACCGGAGAGCGCGCGGCTCATGTCGGGGCCGGGCTGGCCGTTCGGCTGGATGATCCAGGGCGTGTGGCAGTCGTTGCAGCCGCCGATCGTGACGAGATACTCGCCGCGGCGAATCATCTCCGCGCGCGACGGCGCGGACGGCTTGGGTTGCGGTTTCGGGCGTGAGGCATTGGCCGCGGCGATCGCGACGATCGCGGTCAGGGCCAGCAGCAGGTAAGGGATGGTGCGTTTCATCGTCTCCTCCGTTGATGCCTGCAATGTAGGAAGAGGCGATTACCGGCCACTTACCGTGGCGATTACTGGCGGGCGTTTGCTGGTTTGTAACGGGGATGGCGCCGGTGGGACCGGTGGGATTGGGTTTTCGGTTGTTGGTTTTCGGTTTTCGGTGCTGCGCTTTACCAGGAGGCCAGGCGCGCAGCACCGAAAACCGAAAACCAAAAACCGAAAACCAAAACAAAGGACCAGGGGACCTATGCGCCTGCGGCCTTGCGGCGGGGTCGGGCCCTAAACCTCGTTCCTGGTGATCCGCCGGTACACGGCCACGGTTTCGTTTTCCGGGATGGCCTGCAGATCGTCGCGCAGGCGCTGTTCCAACTGGCGGTAGACCAGCAGCGACTCCGACCGGGACCCGCGCTTCGCGTGGCACAGCATCAACTGGCGTGCGGCGGCTTCGTGGAAGGGCTCCCGCGCGAGGACGCGCGTGTACGCTTCGGCCGCGTCGACCCAGCGGCCGCGCGCTTCGAGCGCCTGGCCGTGCGCATACATGCCGCGCAGGTAGAGCTGGCGGAGGTGGGCGCGGATCGGGAGGCACCATTCGCCGGCGTCGTCGCCCTGAAGGTAGTCGCCGTCGTAGAGCGCCAGCGCCGCTTCGAGCTGCTCCGGCGCGCGCAGGGCGGCGCTCAGCGCGGTTTCGAAGCGGCGGGAGTCGACGGCGTGCGGGATGCCGATGCGATAGCGGCCGCTCTCGCAGGCGATGGCGTCGGGGCGCCCGAGGAGCTTGCGTAGGCGGTGGAGCGTGACGTGGAAGGAGTTCTTCACCTGCTCCGTCGTCGCGTCGGGCCAGAAAGCGACGCCCACCTCTTCCCTCGTGCACCCTTCCGGATGCGCTGCGAGGAAGACGAGCAGCTCGCGCGCGGCGCGGCTCTCCGCCGCCAGCGGCTTGCCGTCGAGCGCGATCTGCAGCGGGCCGAGATCGCGAATGTGCAGCGGCGCCGCCTCGGCTTCCGCCGCCGCGTCGCACGCCATGCCGAGGGCGCAGGCGTCGTCGAAGCTCATGCGCGCCCCTTCCTGCAGCAGCGCGTCGAGACCCTCGGGTGAGAGCGTTTCGCGGAGCGCCGTCATGACGCGCTCGTGCTCGCTCTTCTCGTGCAGCAGCATGCCGGCGCCGAGCTCGCGGAGCATGGCGTCGGCGGCGCCGAGGAGACGGGCGGCGCGCGAGGCGTCGTGGACGGTGGTGAAAGCGATGATGCGCAGCGAGCGCGCGGAGAACCAGCGGTCGTGCCGTCCGCGCGTCTCCTCCAGAGCCGCGCGTGCGAAGCGTGCAGCGGCGGCGTGATCGCGCCGCCGGATGGCCAGCATGGCGCGCGCGTTGCGGGCGAAGGGGAGGCCGAGCTCGTGGCGCCCCGGCGTCCAGATGGCTTCCGCTTCCTCGAGGTCGCGATCGGCGCGATCGCACTGGTCGCGGCGCTGCGCGACGAACGCCGTGGCGTTCGTGAGGCAGTACGCGAGATCCCACCACGTCCCCGCTTTCCGCGCGAGCGCGACCGACTCCTCGGCGCGCAGGGCCGCCTCGTCGAGCTCACCCGCCGTGGCGAGGAGCTGCGATAGCGCGGAAAGCGTCAGCGCGAGCTGGCGCTCATCGCCGAGCGTGCGCCACATCGCCTCCGCTTCCTGCAGATAGCGGCGGCCGGAGGTGACGTCGCCGAGGTAGAAGGAGAAGACGCCGGCGCCGCTGAGCGTGCCGGCGCGCTCCGAGGAGACGGCTTTCGCCGAGCGCTCCAGTGCGCGTGTCAGCCAGCGCAGCCCCTCGCTCCAGCGAATCCGGTAGTACCAGTACCAGCGGTAGGCGGCGGTGAGCGGCAGTGCGAGCGCGTCGGGCTCGTGCTCGACACTCCAGGCGATGGCGGCGCGGATGTTGTCGTGCTCCGGGTCGAGCGCGTCGAGGCGCGCCAGCGAGGCTTGCAGCAAGTCAGGAAGCGCCTCGCGGACGATGAAGAGATAGACGGTCGCGTGCAGCCGGCGCAGCGCACGGGCGTCATCCGTCAGCCGTTCGGCCGCGTATTCGCGGATCGATTCGAGCAGCGAGTAGCGGCCGTTCGCCGCGCTGACGAGTGACTTCTCGACGAGACTGCCGAGGAGGTCGAGGACGTCGGCGGGATCGATGGGAGCGTCGGTGCAGATGGCTTCGACCGCTTCCAATGAGAACGTCCCGGTGAAGACGGAGAGGCGGGCGAGGAGCGTCTGTTCGCGCTCGCTGAGAAGCGCGAAGCTCCAGTCGATCGCGGCGCGCAGCGTGCGGTGCCGCGCGATGCTCGTGCGCGAGCCGCCGGAGAGGATGGCGAAGCGGTCCTCGAGCCGTTCGAGGATCTGGGCGGGCGTGAGGACGCGGATGCGCGCGGCGGCCAGCTCGATGGCGAGCGGGATGCCGTCGAGGCGGCGGCAGATCTCGGCCACGGCGGATGCGTTGGGGGCGTCGAGCGTGAACGACGAGGCGACGGCGGTGGCGCGCTCGGCGAAGAGCTCGACCGCGTCATCGAGCGCGATCGGCGGCACGGGCCAGACACGCTCGCCGGCGATGCCGAGCGGCTCACGGCTCGTGGCCAGAATGCGCAGGCGAGGCGCGTTCGAGAGCAGGGTCGAGGCGAGCGAGGCGCACGCGTCGACGAGATGTTCGCAGTTGTCGAGGACGAGGAGCAGCTCGCGGTCGCGGAGCGCCTCGACGAGGGCTTCGACGTGGCTGCCGTGATCGCGCAGCGACAGTGCAGCAGCGGCTTGTTGCGCGACGACCTGCGGATCGGTGCACGCGGCGAGCTCCACCCAGATCACGCGGCGCTCGCTCTCGATGCGCAGCGCGAGCTCCGCGGCGAGGCGTGTCTTGCCGGCGCCGCCGACGCCGGAGAGCGTGACGAGCCGCTGCGCCGCCAGCAGCGCTTCGAGGTCGCCGAGCTCGCGCGCGCGACCAACCAGCCGCGTCAGCGACACCGGAATCGTGGAGTGCATGCTCCAGTGTAACGGTTGAGTGCCCGCCCCTTGCAGTGGAGCAGCGCATGAAAACGAATCTTCGAATGCTACTGCTGACCTCTCTCTTTCTGGCCGCGCTCGCTGGTTGCCGCACCGGTACCGACGCGCGCGTGCAGGCGGCCACAACCGATCTGACGATGGCTTCCGCGGGGCAGGGAACGAACCAGATCACGGACGCCGATGCCGGCGCCATCGCCCGCACCATCAATGACGGCGAGATCCAGATGGCGCAGGTCGCGCTGCAGCAGGCCTCGTCACCGCGCGTGCGCGAGTTCGCGCAGCTCATGATCGACCATCACACCCAGGCCAACGCCATGCTCCAGCAGCAGGGCTTCGGCATGATGAAGAACCCGGTCACGGACGTGCTCAACGCCGACGTCAACCGCCGCATGAACATGCTGCGCGGCAAGACGGGGATGGACTTCGACCGCGCCTACATCGGCAGCCAGGTCGACCTGCACCAGACGGCGCTCGACACGATGCGCAACACGCTCCTGCCGAGCGCGAAGCAGGAAGGTCTGCGGACGACGCTCAACAACATGCGCGAGACCGTCGAGATGCACCTGAATCAGGCGCTGCAGATCCGCTCGCAGTTGGGGGAGTAGGAAAGAACGTTGTCCGTTTTCCGTTGACCGTTGTCCGTGCTGCGCTTCGCGAACGTGAGGCGCCCAGCACGGACAACGGAAAACGGTCAACGGCGTTTACGGCTTCGCCGCCGCCAGCCAGTCCTTTGCTTCCTCGATCGTCTCCATCGCGCGGAGGTTGCGGCCGGTGACGCGGTTGACGAAGTTGAAGATCACCATCTTCAGGTCGTTGAGGCCGACCACGGCGCCCGCCAGGACGAACGGCTTGTTGTGAGCGACGTACTCCTTCAGCGCGTCGGTGACGGTGCGGTCGACGCGCGAGTTGAGGACGTAGGTCAGCGTGCGCACGGAGCCCTGCGGACGCTCCGCCATGATGCGTTTCGCTTCCTTCATCGCCTCGAGCACCTCGGGCGCGGTCGAGTTCGACCAGTCGATGAACAGAATCTCGGCACCACGATGGTGGATGAAGCTCACGCGTTTCGTCACAGGAGGCCGTCAGTTTACGACGGCCGGCGCTGGAGTGATTCCCCTTTCGTTGGGTGCGGAAAGGGGGAACGATGGGACAAATGGGACGAATAGGACCTATGGGACGTCAGATTCGCGCGGCCCGCGTGAAGTCTTCGCCCGGGACGATCAGGAACTCGTTGCGGGCGCCGTCGAGGCGGCTCTGGAGGTAGGGGCGGTACTCCTCGCTGGAGTAGAAGGCGTCGCACGCTTCGCGTGATGGCCACTCCACGATCACCACGATCTGCGGTACGGCGCGTTCTCCTTCGATGCGCTCGGCGCGCGGGCTCCGCGCCAGGTAACGGCCGCCGTACCGTTCGATCATCGGCGTGACGTTCTTCACGTACTCCGCCGCCCATGCCTCATGCGTGATGTCCAATTCCCCGATCGAGTAGACCTTCATGCGAAAAGCTTATCGCCCCAGCCCCCGCCAGCTCAACCGCACGTAATACGCCGCGCCGTTGAAGCCCATCTGCACGTTTTCCCAGAGGGCGCCGTTCTCGGTTTCGTTCGGATCCTGCGCCGTCGGCTCCACGTCGAAGATGTTCGTGCCGCCGATCGTGATGCCGAGGTTGTTGGCGAAGTCGAAACCGAAATGGAGATCGGTGGCGACGCGCGAGTCGTAGTGCTGGCTCGGGGCGGTCGGGTCGTCGATCTGCGTCCACGTGCCCGCTTCGACTTCGCCGAAGTACGTCAGCCGCGCGCCGGCGTTCCAGCGGGGGAGACGGTAATCGGCGCTGAGCACGCCCTTGGTCCTCGGCGTCGACCCTTCGACGAACAGGCGCTCGCGCGTGTTGAAGTAGATGTCCTCTTTCCCCACCAGCCCCGGCGCCGTGTTGATCTGCTGCACCTCGGTCTCGTTCAGGTTGAGCGCCGCGAGCAGCGCGAGCTGCCCGGCGCCCGCCGGACGGCTGTGCGTCATGCTGACGTCGACGCCGCGCGTCTGCGTGTCGATCGCGTTCGTGAAGAAGCGCGCTTCCGCCAGCTCCTGCTCGATGATGATGTGGCCGATGTCCGGATCGTCGCCGGTGAAGCCGCCGGTGAGCACGATGCGGTCGTCGATATCGATCTGGTAGGCGTCGAACGTGAGCGACGTCTGCGCGCGCGGGCTCCAGGTGAAGCCGAGCGAGTAGTTCATCGACTCCTCTTCCTTGAGCTCCGGAATGCCGACGAGCCGCGCGAGCTCGCTGTCGTTGCGCGCGAGCTTCACGTCGGCCGCTTCGCCCGCGATGAAGTCGGTGAAGGTCGAGCTGAAGTAGCGCTGGTGCAGCGACGGCGCGCGGAAACCGCTGCTCGCGGAGCCGCGGAAGTTCAGTGCCGGCATCGCACCGAACGAGAACGACACCTTGCCGTTCACCGTGTTGCCGAAGTCGTTGTAGTCCTCGCCGCGCACCGCCGCGGTGAGCAGCAGGCGCGGTGACGTGCGGAACTCCATGTCCACGTACGCGGCGGTGTTGTGGCGGCTGGCGTCGACTTCGTCGACCGGCTGAAATCCGGGAAAGCCCTGCGCGCCGGCGTTGCCGCCGCCGGGGCCGTCGAAATCGGCGTAAGAGCCCGGCTCCCCGGCGAAGATCGAATAGTTCTCGCGACGGTACTCGAGGCCCGCGGCCACGCTCACGCCGCGCAGCCAGCCCTTGTAGTAGCGGGAGAAGTCGACGTTCGTCGTGTGCTGGCTGAAGTCGAAGCCGCCCGCGTCGAAGCGCGTCGGCGAGATGCCGTTGTTCGTCGCGGCGATCGAGGCATTCAGCGTCTTGTTGACGATGTACTCCATCCGGTTCGTGCCGTACGTCGTGCTGAAGTCGGCCGCCCAGCCCGCAAGGATCGTGCGGTAGCCGAAGGCGGCGGAGAGGTCGCGGATGTCGGAGTCGATGTCGGGCACGAAGCCGTTCGGGTACATCTGCTCCGAGTTGCGCGACGGGATGTCGTCGGAGCCGACGCCGTCGCGGTACCAGGCGCCGGCGCTGCCGTCGCGCTGGTTGATGCCGCCGTGTCCGTAGAACGAGCCGTTGTCGCCCACCGGCACGTCGAGGTTGTAGAACCCGGTGAGGTTCTCCGTCGCGGAGTCGCCGATCTGGCGCGGCTCGCCCGGCGTCGCGCGGTTCGTCCGGTCGCGGTTGAGCATCTCCGCCGTGACGTTGAGGATGCCGCGTTCGGCGAGAGGGATGCCGTAGTTGAACGCGACCTGCTCGTTTCGCCCGTCACCGGCCGCGTAGCCGCCGCCGGACAGGAGGACCGCCAGGCCGGCGTCCTTCTTGAGCACGATATTGATCACGCCGGCGATGGCGTCGGAGCCGTATTGCGCCGAGGCGCCGTCGCGGAGGATCTCGATGCGGTCGATGGCGCTGACCGGGATCGTGTTCAGGTCCGTCCCGACGTTGCCGCGCGCTCGCGAGCCGAAGATGTAGACCAGCGACGACGTGTGCCGCCGCTTCCCGTTGATGAGGACGAGCACCTGATCGGGCCCGAGGCCGCGCAGCGTCGCCGCGTCGATGTGATCGCTGCCGTCGGAGCCCGACTGCCGGTTCGAGTTGAACGACGGCGCCACGTACTGCAGCAACTGCCCGAGATCGAGCTGCCCCTGTTCGTCCGCGATCTCTTCGACGGGCACGACGTCGACCGGCACCGGCGTGTCGGTGCGCGACCGCTCCGGACTGCGGCTGCCGACCTCGATCGTCATCGTGGTGGTGACGGGCGGCTCGGCCGGCGGCGGTTCCGGCGGGGGTGGGGTCTGTTCCTGGGCGAATGCGACCGTCGCGGAGAAGAGCAGCAACGCGGCAAGTAGGGATTTCATCTTGCGCCTCCAATATGGACGTGACCGGTTGGCGCCGATCATACGCCCGTGGAAGGCAGGATGGAACGAATAGGACGGACGGAGAGGACGAAGGGCGTAACGCCGTGGACTGGACCATTTCTGGTCACCGCCGCCGCGCGCCGTGTCCTATTCGTCCTATGAGTCCTATCCGTCTATTGCCCCGGACGCCGCAGCGCCCGGGGCGACAACACTTAGTAGATGGAACCGTTGCTGGAGCTCACCGCGCCGGCGTTCACGTTCAGCGTGTACGCAGTGCCGCCGCTGCCGGTCCAGGTGGCGAGGTTGAACGTCGCCGCGCCGCTGACCTTGTAGGTCGCGAGGCCGGTGTACGTCAGGGGAGAGCCCGACACGCACGTTGCCGGCATGCCGTTCGAGGAGACGAAGTACGCCGCGCCGGTGCCGACGCGCGTGGCGGCGCCGCTCGGCTCGACGAGGATGGCGGTCGCTTCATCGACGCCGATGCCGCGCACGGACGACGCCCAGCCGTCCTTGATGATGCGTCCGAGGAACGCCAGGAGACGTCCCATGCGGTCGCGCGCACCGAAGTGCGAGTCGGTGATGACGCCGCCGAGGTTGGCGATCGTCAGGAAGTCGCGGTCGAGGGTGACGTAGCTGTGGTACGGGTTCGCGAGCGCCTGGCTCGAGGTGACCGAGCTGCTCTGGCCGCTGTAGAGGAACTCGCCGAGGATGGCGAGACCGGCGCTGGTGCCGCCGACCGGTGCCTGCTTGACGTTGGCCACGTAGTGGATGGCGTCTTCCACCGGCGTGCCCTTCCAGAAGTTCACGTAGTCCGACTGGTCGCCGCCGGCGATGAACACCGCCTCGGCGTTCTGAATCTTGGCCACGACGAACGGATCGGAGGCCGCCGCGCGCGTCTTGATGATGAGCGTCTCGACCGAGTTCACGGTGCCGAGACCGTTGATCCACGAGTTGTACGCATTGGTGCCGGTCGCGCGGATGACGACGAAATCGCCGCCGCCCGACTTGTTGATCATCCACTGGAAGGCCGCCGCGACATCGGAGCCCCCGCCGGCCAGCACGGTGCCGGCCGTGGTGCTCGTGGTGACGTCGGCCGAGCTGCCGACGACGTGGTACTCGTACTGCGCCTTCGCGGCAAAACCCGAGAGGGACACCAGGGACAAAAGGACACCGATGGCAAAGTTCTTACGCATTCACACTTCTCCTGACTTCTTTCCAAATTGTGGGCGGGAAGTGCGGAGCATACTTCACGCCGGAGGGGCGTCGATGTCCAAATTGCGACAGTTGGCATGAAAATAATGAGACTAACGGACGGAGGGAAATAGAGGTGTCAGCGGGGTGGGATGATGAGCGTGCGATACGATCCGCCCGATGACCACGAGTCCTGAGGCCGCCCCGTCGTCGATTGCCATCGCGCAAACGGACGAGGAGATCGTCGCCTGTTTCCCCGTGCTGCACCAGCTTCGCCCGGCACTCGATCCCGCGACGTTCGTCAGCGACGTGCGCCGCATGCAGGGGCAGGGCTACATCCTCGCGGCGCTCAGCGCACCGGACGTCCGTGCGGTGGCGGGGTACCGCTACTACGAGACGCTCGCCTTCGGCCCGACGCTCTACGTCGACGACCTCGTCACCGACGCATCGCATCGTTCCTCCGGCTACGGCGAGCGACTGCTGGCGTGGCTGAAAGCCGAAGCCACACGGAACGGCTGCCGGTATCTGACGTTGGACTCAGGCCTGAAACGCCTCGGCGCCCACAAGTTCTACCGCCGCCACGGTCTGGAAGAGATCGCGCTGCACTTTGCCATCCCGCTGGATGGGGGGCCGATGTGGTCGAGTGAGTAGGGGGGCGTGAACGGGGAACGATAGGACGAATAGGACCTATAGGAAGAATAGGACGTATAGGACGACGTCCCCCCCTACGCGGCCACTTCCACCCGGTTCCTGCCGCCTTCCTTGGCCCGGTAGAGCAGTTCGTCGGCGCGGCGGGTCAGGTCGGCCAGGGTCTTGTCGGTCGGGACCCATTCCGTGGCGCCGAGGCTGATCGTCACCTGGCGGTCGGGGCCCAGTTCCGTGAACGACAGCTGCTCGACGGCGGCGCGCATGCGCTCGGCGATGGGTTCGGCGTCGCGGAGCGACGTTCCCGGCAGCACCGCCAGAAACTCTTCGCCGCCGATGCGGCCCACGGTGCCGGCGATGGTGCGGCAGGTCTGGGCTACGTTGCGCAGCACGGTGTCGCCGACGGCGTGGCCCCAGGTGTCGTTGATCTGCTTGAAGTGGTCGATGTCGAGCGCGATCAGCGTGAACGGCTGGCCGGTCGTTCGTGCGCGCTGCAGTTGCTGCTCCGCCACCTGCAGCATGCGGCGGCGGTTGGGGAGGCGCGTCAGCTCGTCGGTCATGGCCGTGCTCCTCAGGCGCATCGCCAGGAACGCCAGCGCCACGAGCGCCGCCGCGCCGAGGATCAGGATGAGCGTCTGCAGGCGGCGGATGCGGACGGCGGCGGCGTTCTGCCGCACGAGCGCGCGGTTCTCCTGCTCCTTCTTCTCCGCGTCGAAGTGGACGCGCATGCGCGACGTGTGCTCCTCGCGCAGCTTCTCCGCGAGCTCGCGCTGCAGCACGCCCTGCGCGGTGCGTGCGCTGTACGCGTCGTGCCAGCGGCCGGCCATCGCATAGGCCAGCGCCAGCTCGTCATGCGACTTCTCCAGGAAGCGAAGGTTCTTCGACGCGGCGAACCACTCGCGGCTCGCTTCGAGATCGGCGATGGCCGCGTTCGTGCGCCCGAGGCGGCGGAGGACGATGCCGCGCGACTGGCGGACGTGCATGGCCCGCTCCGCCTCCTTCATTTCGACCAACACCTTCAGCGCGTCGTCGAGCAGCGGCAGCGCCTCGGCGTGCCGATCGAGCTTGCCGAGGGAGATGGCCATCGTCCGCTTCACATACGCGGCTTCACTGCGCCGGCCGAGCTTCTCCTCGGCCGCGAGCGCCCGGCGGAACCACTCGAGCGAGGCGGCCGGGTCGCCCTTGGTGTCGTACGTGGTGCCGAGGTTGTACAGCGTGTCGGCGACGTTCACCGCATCGCGCGCCGCCTCGTACTCCGGCAGCAATTGCCGGTAGTACTCGATTGCGCGGTCGTACTGCGCGACGCGCATGTCGGCGTAGATGTGAGCGATGTTCGCCAGCGCCTCGCGCTTCCCCGCGGCATCGGCCATCTCGTACGCCCTGCGCAGGTCGGTGAGCGCCTCATTCACGTCGCCGCGGTAGTAACGGAGGTATCCGCGCGCGGTGAGCACCTCGGCGGCCAACACGCGATCGCCTGTGGTTTCGGCCAGCGCGTACGCTTCTTCATAAGCGTGCGCCGCCTCCTCGAAGCGGCCCGCGGTTTCATGCTCATCGCCGCTCTTCAGCAGCGCGCGGACGCGATCGGGCTGTGCGGATATCGAGACGGCGGCGCAGAGGATCGCCGTCAGAAACAGTCGTCTGACCATGAATGGAAACAAGGATACGACAGCGAAGGGCTCAGGGCTCAGGGGCCAGGGCTCACGAAGTGTCGGTCAGCGGGACATTCAGGGCATTGGGTGCAGAGAGGACTGCACGCAGGACGCAAAGCTCACCGCGTACCGTCCTGAGCCCTGAGCCCTGAGCCCTCCGCCCACGATATGCTGCGCGCGATGAAGCAGCGCAGTCTGTCCACTCTCTCCGTCTCATCCCTCGGCCTCGGTTGCATGGGGATGAGCCAGTCGTACGGTCCTGCCGATGAAGCGGAGTCGATCGCCACGGTCCATCGCGCGATCGATCTCGGCATCAACTTCTTCGACACGGCGGAGGTGTACGGGCCGTTCCACAACGAGGAACTGCTGGGGCGGGCGCTGCGCGGGAAGCGCAAGCAGGTGGTCATCGCCACGAAGTTCGGCTGGGACATCGCAGACGGGAAGGTGAACGGCGTCACCAGCCGGCCGGAGAGGATTCGCGCGGCGGTCGACGGCTCGCTGCGCAGGCTCGCCATCGACACCATCGACCTCCTCTATCAGCATCGCGTCGATCCGCAGGTGCCGATCGAGGAAGTGGCGGGCGTCGTTTCCGATCTGATCGGCGCGGGGAAGGTGCGGCACTTCGGGCTCTCCGAAGCGGGCGTGCAGACCATCCGCCGCGCGCACAAGGTGCAGCCGGTGACGGCGCTGCAGAGCGAATACTCGCTGTGGGAGCGGAACCTCGAAGCGGAGGTCATCCCGGCGATCCGCGAGCTCGGCATCGGCCTCGTCCCCTTCAGCCCCCTCGGGCGCGGCTTCCTCGCCGGCAACGTGAAACGTGCGGAGGAGTACCCGGAAGGCGACTACCGCCGTGGCGATCCGCGCTTTCAGGGAGAGAACTTCGACGCAAACATGCGCGCGGCCGGCGTCGTGCGCGAGGTCGCCGCACGCCACGGCGCGACGCCCGCACAGATCGCGCTGGCCTGGCTGCTGGCGAAAGGGGAGGACGTCGTCCCCATCCCCGGCACGAAGCGCCGCCCGTACCTCGAGGAAAACGCCGGCGCGACGAACGTCGCGCTGGACGCCGCCGACGTCGCGCGCCTGGATGCCGCACTCGCGCCGGACGCCATCGCCGGCCAACGCTACAACGAACGGGCGATGCGCTGGGTGGACCGGTAGCAGGGCTCAGAGCTCAGGGCTCAGCGCTCAGGAAAAGCATCACTCCGCGTGAACGCGGAGCGCTCAACCTGAGCCCTGGGCCCTGCGCCCTTGGGTAATCCGTCCCATTCGTCCTATCGTTGACTGGCCATGAACACGATCCCCCCGTTCCTCTACGGCACCGCCTGGAAAGAAGACGCCACCGAGCGCCTCACGCGGCTGGCCATCGACACCGGCTTTCGCGGGATCGACACCGCGAATCAGCGGAAGCATTACTTCGAGGCGGCGGTCGGGGCGGGGATCGCCGGCGCGATCGAGGCCGGCGTCGTCGGGCGCGACGATCTCTTCCTGCAGACGAAGTTCACGTATCGCGGCGGGCAGGATCACCGGCTGCCGTACGACCCCGACGCCGATCCGGCGACGCAGGTGCGGCAGTCGTTCGCCAGCTCGCTCGAGCATCTGCGCGTGGAGCGTCTCGACTCCTACGTCCTGCACGGGCCGTCGCGGCGGCGCGGGCTCTCGGAGCTGGATCGCGCCGTCTGGCGCACGATGGAAGCTCTGCACGGCGAAGGGAAGACGCGCTTCCTCGGCATCAGTAACGTCGCGCTCGACCAGCTCGAGCTGCTCGTCGGCCTCGCGGAGGTGAAGCCGGCGTTCGTGCAGAACCGCTGCTTCGCCAGCCTGCGGTGGGATGCCGACGTGCGCAGCTTCTGCCGCGCGAACGACATCGTCTACCAGGGCTTCTCACTGCTGACGGCGAACGCGCGCGAGCTGCGCACGGCGCGATTCCGCGAGCTGGTCGCGCGCGTCGGGAAGACGCCGGCACAGGTCGTCTTCCGTTTCGCCCGCCAGGTGGGGATGTTGCCGCTGACCGGCACCACCGACGTGAACCACATGCGCGAGGACCTGGCCAGCAACGACTTCGAGCTTTCGGCCGAGGACGTTGCCGCGATCGAGAGCATCGGCGTGACCGGCTGACGGCGTCGTGGTACGCACACTGCTACACCCAGCCGCATGGCACGTTACAAAATGCGGCAGAAGCTCATCTCGTTCGGCGAAGACTTCACCATCGAGGACGAATCCGGCAACGCGGCGTACGAAGTCGACGGCAAGGTCATGCGTCTCCGCGAGACCTTCGAGCTGAAGGACCGGCAGGGGAACGTCGTGGCCACGATCCGCGGCCGCCTCATGTCGGTGCGCTCGAAGATGGACGTGCTGCGCGGCGACGACGTCGTGGCCACGGTGACGAAGGCGTTCTTTGCGCCGTTCCGCTCCAAGTTCGGCGTCGACCTGGCGGCGGGCGGCGAGCTGTCCGTCGATGGCGACATCCTCGACCACGAGTACGCCATCGAGCGCGACGGCCGCGCCATCGCCACGGTGTCGAAGCGCTGGTTCACCTTCACCGACACCTACGGCATCGAAGTCGCCGCCGGCGAAGACGACGCCCTGGTGCTGGCCATTGCCGTGGCGATCGACGAGATGGCGCACGATAAAGACGAGGGATAGGGCGATAGGGCCGTCCTATTCGTCCTCCAGGTCCCATTCGTCCTATCCGTCCTATCGTTCCCTGATAATGTCCGGCCGATGCTCGAATTGGCCGTGGTGGTGCCGACGTTCAATGAACGGGAAAACGTCATCGAGCTGACGCGGCGCCTCGAGCGCGTCCTACACGGCATCGGGTACGAAGTCATCGTCGTCGACGACGACTCGCCCGACGGCACCGCCTCCACCGCGCGGGAGCTCGCTCGCGCGGATAGCCGCGTGCGCGTGCTGCACCGCGTCGGGCGGCGCGGTCTTTCCTCCGCCTGCATCGAAGGGATGATGGCGACGGCGGCGCCGTACGTCGCCGTCATCGATGCCGACCTGCAGCACGACGAAGCGCTACTGCCGCGGATGCTCGAGAAGCTGAAGAGCGAGCAGCTCGACCTCGTGGTCGGGACGCGGCATGCCGAGGGGGGCTCCAGCGCCGGGCTCACGTCGTGGCGCCTGCCGCTCAGCAACGCAGGGAAGAAGCTCAGCCGGCTCGTCAGCCGGACGGAGCTCAGCGATCCGATGAGCGGCTACTTCGTCGTCGACCGCCGCTTCCTGGAGGAGGTCGTGCGCTCGCTCTCCGGCCGCGGCTTCAAGATCCTGCTCGATCTGGTGGCGTCGTCGCGGCGTCCCGTGCGCATCGGCGAAGTGCCGTATCACTTCCGCGCGCGGCTGCACGGCGACAGCAAGCTCGATGTGCTCGTCGGGCTGGAGTACCTGCAGCTCCTCGTCGACAAGCTGATCGGCGACTGGATCCCGCCGCGCTTCGTGCTCTTCGGGCTCGTCGGCGGCAGCGGCGTCGTACTGCACCTCCTCGTTCTCGGCATGCTGCTCGCGGCGCGGCTGACGTTCTGGCAGGCGCAGCTCGCCGCGACCGTCCTCGTCATGACGAGCAACTTCTTCCTCAACAACATGCTGACGTGGCGCGATCACCGGCTGCGTGGCGGCGCGGCGTTCGTGGGGCTGCTGAAGTTCTACGCCGCGTGCGCCATCGGCGCGTTCCTCAACCTGCAGGTGGCGACGTTCGCCATCGAGCACGGCGTGCCGTGGTACGTGGCCGGCTTCGGTGGGCTCGTCGTCGGCTCGATCTGGAACTTCGCCGTCACGGCGACCACGACGTGGAAGCGTCGACGCGCCGCCAGGTGAGGTCGGTCAGACTCACCGCCAGCTCGCGCGTATCGGCCGATTTACCCAACTGTGCCGGCACGAACGCGCGGTCGCTGCTGATGACGAGCGTGTGCGGTGCGTCGCCGTGCAGCTCGGTCAGCTTCCAGCCGCGCCGCACCTTCGCTGTCGGAGCGGGGAAGCGGTCGAGGACGCGGCCGTCCAGCTCCACCGTCAGCGTCGGCGCCTGCTTCAGGGAATCGAGCGGGATCGCGAATTCGAGCTGCAGATACGCGGTGCCGCTGCGCGCGGGAAGCGTGGTCACGGAGCGGCGGCCCATCCAGCGCCATCGCTTCGGCAGCGTCCCTTCTTCGCCGTGCCACCCGTCGCCATACACGATCTTCTCGGCATCGACGGACACGGGCGCGCCGGGCTGCGCGCGCCGCTCCCAGACGCACAGCTCCGCCGCTTCGGGATTCGCGCACTGGAAGCGGGTGAAGAACCAGTCGCGCTCCGCCGCGTTGAGCTGCCAGTTGCCGCGCCAGCCGAGCACCACGTAGCGCGACGCGGCGAGACGGGCGCGCACCGCCGGCTGCGCGACCGGGCTCTGGAACGCGGCGCCGGTATCGCCGAATCTGCCGCCACCCTGCACCGCGGTCAGCAGCATCGCACCGTAGCTGTCGACGACGGCCGGCGCGCCGTCGCCGTGCGGCGGAAGATGACCGGCGACCAGCGTCCACGTCGGATCGAAGGCGAAGACAGGCTCGTTCTTCGGCACGACCGTCGGGATCGTATAGCGCGCGGTGAGCATCTCCGGCGAAGCCGCCGGCGCGTTCCGAATCGTGGTGCGGATCGACTGGAAATCGAGCGCCGCGATGAGGAGGACGACAGCGGCCGCCGTCGCCGCGCGCGGAATGCGCGGAAGGCGCAGCAGTGCCGCGGCGCCGAGGCCGGCGAGTACGCATTGGCTCGCCGCGAGATGGGAGTTGTAGTGGTTCCAGTAGCTCGACGAGGCAAGGAAGCCGAGCACGGTCAGTACCGTCGCGACGGCGAAGAAGCGCTCCTCGCGCGTGCGCGTCCTCAGCATCGCGAGCAGTCCCACGATGGCCAGTACCGAGGCGGCGCGGTGGCCGCTGTCGAAGATGTCTTGCAACCGTGCGGTGGTCGAAGCCACACCGTCGGGCGGCCGGGAGAGCTGGAACTGCAGCGTCTGCGCGATGAAGCCGTCGAGCGCGGGCAGCGCCACCGGTGCGAGGAGCACGACGCCGGCGAGGATGCCGCCGAGGAGAAAGCGGCCGATGTCTTTGCGATTGGGTGCGGAGGCGAGCGCCGCCAGCACCCAGATGCCGCCCCACAGCTTCACCGCGCACGCCGCGCCGGCGAGGACTCCCGCGACGAACGGACGCCGCCGGTTGCCGAGCCACACATGCGCCGCCGCCAGCGCCGCCAGATTGAGCACCGGCTCGAGGAACGTGGTGCGCTCCGCGCCGAGCGCGTCAGGATAGGTGGCGTAGAGGAACGCGGCCACGAGCCCGGCGAACGGCCCGGCCGCGCGCATGACGATGTGCCCGACGAGGAACGTACTCACCGCGCCGACGATCGTCGCCAGGAACCGCGCCGCCACGAACGCCTCGGCCGGATTGGGCAGCCACGAGGTCAGTGAGAAGAAGTAGAGGACCCCGGGCGGATGGACGAAGACGAAGTCGCGGTACGGGAGCACACCGCGCAGCAGCAGCGCGGAAGCGGAAAAGTAGACCCCGTCGTCATAGCCGGTCGGCGCGCCCAGCGCACCGCCGGGCCCGGTGAGCCCGATGACACGGATGGCCAGCGCGGCGATGCTGATCAGAAGGAGGGCCCACTTCATGCGCGGCGGATTATCTGACAGCCGGCAGAGAACGATAGGACGAATAGGACCGATGGGACGAATGGGGCTGCGCGCGGCTGTGCCTCTGTCCTACAGATCCTATCTGTCCTAGTCGTCCCATCGTTAACTTCCTCATCCGGCCGGCGTCTATAGGGTCATGGAACTTCATCGGTGTGAGTTCGGCGGCTTCGTAGTGCGTGAAGTCGGCTACGCCGCCGGCGGACGGATGCCGCGGCACGCGCACGACTTCAGCAACGTCACCGCGGTCATCAGCGGCGAAATGGAGGAAACGACCGACGCGGCGCAGCACCGCGGCCGCTCGTGCAGCGTGCTCCTCAAGCCCGCCGGGACGATGCATGAGAACGTCTGGCTGGGGCGCCGCGGGACGCGCACCGTCAGCGTCGAGTTCCGCGGCGCGTCCCCAATCGTTGCGTGGCAGTGGCTCGAAGATCCGGAAACGGCGCGCGCCGCGCTCGCGCTGATCGCTGCGCCCGGCCGCGACGCGATCGAGACCGCCGCGGTCGCGCTCATCGCCTCCGCCACGAGCGCCGCGTCGGTCGCCCGTGGCGAAACGCCGCCGTGGCTCGGCGAGGTGAAGGCGCAGCTCGAGCGCGACTTCGATGAGCCGCTGCGTTTCGACGCGATCGCACACGACTTCGGCCTGCATCCGGTCTACCTCTCGCGCGCCTTCCGCCGCCACACTGGCCGGACGATGGGGGAGTACGTGCGCGCGCTGCGTCTGCGCGAAGCGCGGCACTTGCTCAGCGCGACGGTGCGGCCGCTGGCGACGATCTCCGCTGAAACCGGCTTTGCCGACGCGAGCCACCTCTGCCGTGTCTTCACGCAGGCGCACGAGGTCACGCCGAATGCGTTCCGCCGTCTGACGCAGGTTTAGTGCGTACCATCCACGCGCCGCGCGTGCACCTACATTGGCCGTATGCGCTACGCACTCCTTGCCCTTCTCCTCGTCTCGTGTGCCACGACGAAACCCGATCCCGCCGCCGCGCGGATCGACCGCTACATCCAGCAGTCGATGGCGCAGTTCCCCGAGGTGCCGTCGCTCGGGGTGGCGATCGTGCGCGACGGCAAGACGATCCTCACGCGCGGCTACGGGTTCCGCGACGTCGAGCAGCGTCTCCCCGCCACCGATGAGACGGTCTACTACATCGCCTCGTCGACGAAGTCGTACGTCGGGCTGTTGACGGCCGTCCTCGCGCAGCGCGGCGTCGTCGACCTCGACGCACCGATCACGCGCTATCTGCCCGAGGTGCAACTGCCGGAGCGCGTCACGCTGCGGACGCTGCTGACGCACACCGCCGGCATCAGCAACGACGCGATCGTGATGCGCACCGCGTTCTCCGGCGAGCACTCCAGCCGCTCGCTCGTCACGCTCCTCGGGCGCAGCAAAGCGATCGACCCCACCTTCAAGTACGACAACCTCGGCTACGTCGCCGCGGGGCTCGTCCTCGAGCGCGTCACCGGCAAGCCGTGGCAGGAACTGCTGGCTACGGAGCTGTTCGCCCCCCTCGGCATGACCCACACCACGGCGTACATGAGCCGTGCGTCGCGCTGGCCGCTGGCGACGCCGTACGACGCGAACCGCGAGCTGCGCATCGAGCGCCTCTCCTTCGTGAAGGTCGACGAGACGATGCACGCGGCCGGCGGGCTCGTGACGACGCCACGCGATCTGGCCCGCTGGCTCGAAGCGAACATCCACCACTCCGTGCTGCCGGCCGCGGCGTACGCGGAAGCGCAGAAGCGGCAGGTCGCTGCGCCGGACCGCGACTGGTACCGCTTTACGCGCTCCGGCTACGGCTTCGGCTGGTACGACTCGAAGTACGAAGGCGTGCGCATGCTGCATCACTTCGGCGGCTATGAAGGCTGGCGCGCGCACGTCTCCTTCCTGCCGGAGCAGAAGCACGGAGTCGCCATCGTGACGAACACCGGTGGTCCCGGCGCTCAGTTGCGCGACGTCCTCGCCGCCTACGCCTACGACGTTCTCCTCGGCAAACCGGACGTGGAAGCTGCGTACGCAACGCACCTGGCGAAGCTGCGCACCGACATGACTGCCTCGATGGAGCGAGCGCGCGCCGATCTGGAGAAGCGCCGCCAGCGCACGCTTGTCGCTGACGAAAGCGGCGCCGTCGTACGCCGGTACCTTCGAGAACGAGCTGTACGGAACGCTGACGCTCCGCGCCGAGGGTGACAAACTGCGCGCGGCGATGGGCCGCCTGTCGGCGGAGCTGGAACCGTACACGGAACCGGAAACGGCGCGCGTGGAGTTGATCCCCGGGACGGGCGAAGTGCTGCGCTTCGAACTGGATGAAAACGGCCGCGCGGTGGCGGTGAAGTACCACGACGAGGTGTTCCGTCGGGTGAAGTAGAACCGATAGGACCGATGGGACCTAGAGGACGGATGGGACCAACCTGAGTCCCATCAGTCCCATCCGTCCCATTCGTCCTATCGTTCCTTCGCCTTCTGCGCCACCCAGATCAAAAAGCGTGATCCCTTCGTCGCGGTGCGTCCCCGCACGCGCACCTCTTCGGCGCTGGTGAACCCGGCCTGCTGCAACTTCCGCGTGAACGCCGCATCGCCACCCGACGACCAGACCGCGTAGATGCCGCCCGGGCGCAGCGCGGCGTGGGCGGCGCGGAGGCCGGTCATGCTGTAGAGGCGGTTGTTGGTCGAGGTGGTGAAAGCCGAGGGGCCGTTGTCGACGTCGAGGAGGATCGCGTCGAAGCCGCCGCGCTCCGAGCGGATGATGTCGACGACGTCCTCGACGCGCACGACGACGCGGGGATCGTCGAGCGGCCGGCCGGCGAGGTCGGCCAGCGGGCCGCGGTTCCACTCGACCACCGCGGGGACGAGCTCCCCGACGACGACTTCGGCCTCGCGGCCGGCGCAGGCCAGCGTCGCGGCGAGCGTGTATCCCATCCCGAGGCCGCCGATGAGGACGCGGATCTTGCGTGCGTCGAGGCGCTCGCACGCGAGTGCGCCCAGCGCGTCTTCCGACGCGTGGACGCGGCTGTTCATCAGCTCCTGCGTGCCGACGCGGATGGCGTATTCGCCGCCGCGCCGGTAGAGGCGCATCAGCTCGGAGCTGCCGGGCAGTGTGGCTTCGCCGAGGAGTGTCCAGGGGAGCATGGGGTGTGATCTTATGGCAGACGCATGCCTGTGACGACCACCCATCTCATCGACGCCAGTCCGTACATCTTCCGCGCGTGGTTCTCCGTGCCGAAATCGATCGTCGATCCGAAGGGTCGCGTGGTGAATGCGGTCTACGGGTTCGTCAGCTTTCTGCTGAAGTACCTGGCCGACGAGCAGCCGACGCACATCGCCATCACGTTCGACCGCCACTTCAACCACAGCTTCCGCAACGAGGAGTACCCGGCGTACAAGGCGCAGCGCGAGGAGTCGCCGAAGGAGCTGGAGGCGCAGGTCGATCCGTGCGTCGAGGCGGCGCAGGCGATGGGGCTGGCGACGTTCATCGACGAGCGGTACGAAGCGGACGACCTGATCGCCACGATCATGCATCAGACGGACTCGCGGTCGTCGCACTACGTCATCGTCACGTCGGACAAGGATCTGGCGCAGCTGGTGTCGGAGCGCGTGACGCTGAGCAACCCGGCGAAGAAGGAGCGTTTCGACGCGGCAGCGGTGGAGGCGAAGTTCGGCGTGAAGCCGACGCAGATCGTCGACTACCTCGCGCTGGCCGGCGATGCCGTCGACAACATCCCCGGGGTGAAGGGGATCGGTCCGAAGACGGCCGCGCAACTGCTGCAGCGTTACGGCTCGCTCGAGAAGATCTACGAGGCGGTGCCGGCGATGAAGCAGAGCTCCGTCCGCGGCGAGGTGAGCGTGGCGGCGAAGCTGGAGCTGAACGTCGACAACGCCGGCCTGTCGAAGCGGCTGGCGACGGTGGCGACGAACGCGCCGCTGCAGGTGACGCTCGACGACCTGCGCTACCGCGGGCCGGACGAGGCGCGGGTCGACGAAGTCTTCTCGCGGCTCGGCTTCAACACCTTGCGCGAGCGCGCCGCGCGCGGCTGAGCGGCGTCGAGGATGGACTCGAGGAGGCCGGGGAAGGCCGCTTCGAGCTCGTCGCGGCGCAGCGTGTTGATGCGGCGCACGCCTTCGCTGTGCGTGGCGATGACGCCGGCGTCGCGCAGTACCTTGAAGTGGTGCGAGAGCGACGATTTCGGCATGTCGATGCCGAACGTGCCGCACGCGGTGTCGCCTTCGCTCGCGAGCTGACAGACGATCCGCAACCGCAGCGGATCGCTGAGCGCGTAGAGGACGTCGGGAAGCACCAGCTTCGGCATCGCCGTCAATGTTAACCGATTCGACATTGTTCGAAAAGAGTCGAACGATTACATTGTTCGAAGAAATTCGAACGAAGGAGTCAGTCATGTGGGCCATGGAGCTTCGGGGAACCGGAAACGAGTCACTGGTGGAGGTCGAGCGGCCGCTGCCCGCAGCGGGCGCGGGAGAGGTCCTGGTGCGCGTGAAAGCGGCGTCGATCAACTATCGCGACCTGGCGCTGATCCGCGGCGATTACGGCGCGAGCCACAGGAATCCGCTGGTGCCGCTCTCGGACGGAGCGGGCGAAGTGGTGAGCGTCGGCGAGGGCGTGACGCGCTTCAGGGAAGGCGACCGGGTGATCTTCACCATGCGCCCGTTCTGGCTGAGCGGCCAGCCGACGCGCCACGCCATCACGAACTCGCTGGGGATGACGCTCGACGGCGTGCTGGCGGAGTACAAGGTCGCGAAGGAAGCGCACCTGGTGAAGACGCCGGCGCATCTCACCGACGAGCAGGCGGCCTCGCTGCCGATCGCCGCGGTCACGGCGTGGAACGCGCTCGTCACCGGCGGCGCGCTGCGTCCCGGCCAGACGGTCGTCGTGCAGGGCACCGGCGGCGTCGCCCTCTTCGCCCTGCAGTTCGCCAAGCACCTCGGCGCCCGCACGATCCTGCTGTCCAGCAGCGATGAAAAGCTGGAGCGCGGCCGCGCTCTCGGCGCCGATCACCTCATCAACTACAGGACGGCGCCGGAGTGGCAGGACGAAGTCGTCGCGCTCACGGGCGGTGAGGGAGCGGACCACGTCCTCGACATCGGCGGCTCGGCGACGATCGCGCGCTCGCTGGAGGCGGTACGTCCCGGCGGCAACATCTATCTGGTCGGCTTCATCGGCGGCACGAAGCTGGAGATCGAGCTGACGAAAGTCTTCCGCCGCGCGGTCGCGCTGCGCGGCTTGTCGGTGGGCTCGAAGGCCTCGTTCGAGGAGATGAACGCTGCCATCGAAGCGTGGAAGCTGCAGCCGGTGATCGACCGCGTGTTCGACCGCACGGAACTGCCCGCGGCGCTGGAGTACATGGCCAGTGGGGCGCAGTTCGGGAAGATTGCGATCCGGGTGTGAGGGCACGTTGGGGGTGCGAAAAGGCACGTTGCGGGTGTGCCGCGGCCCCTCACCCGATTCTTCGCTGCGCGAGTTCACCCTCTCCCCGCAAAGGCCGGGGAGAGGGTGGCGCGCAGCGCCGGGTGAGGGGGCGCGGCGCACCACAAACGTCACACGCCTACGTCAGGCCTTCGCCCATCACCTTTACCGCATTTCGTTGCCGCTGATCACGCCGTCGCGGTTGCGGTCCTGGTTGCGGAAGGACTGGTCGTTGCCGCGCCATTCGGCTCGGGTGATGCGGCCGTCGCCGTTGCGGTCGAGGCCGCGGAAGCGGGACTGGGTGCCGGTCGTGTTGCGGGCGTTACGGTCGCTCTCGGAGAGGACGCCGTCGCGGTTGCGGTCGAGCTGGTCGAACGTGGCCGCGTTGCCGCGCCATTCGTTGCGCGAGATCACGCCGTTCCGGTCGGAGTCGAGGCGGCGGTATTCGCTCTCGAGGAGATCGCGGCGGGTCGAGACCTGCTGCACTTCGTTCGTGGTGATGAAACCGTTGCGGTCGGCGTCGACGAGGTTGAACTGGTGGCTGTCGCCCGGAAACTCGGAGCGGGAGATGAGACCGTCACCGTTCGCATCGAAGCGGTTGTAGGTCTGGCTGTAGCTGCCTTTGTCCTTGTTCTTCTTCTGCTTCTTCTGCTTGTCGTTCTTCGCCATGGCGGCGGGAGCCGTCGCGACGCACAACGCAAGCGCCATCGCGGTGAGTGTTTTTGTCGTCTTCATGGCCTCCTGTATTGCGGCATGGGTGCCACCACGAAAGTGCTGCCCTGCAACGACTTACACGGATGAGGCGCGGCGTCGCCGTCTATACCGGAGGGCGGAGTGTCTCCAGCCAGACCCGGCGCACTTCACTGGCGCCGCGGGCGTTGGGCTCGATGATGGACTCCTGCAGGTACCAGCGGTCGCGCTCGGCGGCGGTGAGGCCGTGCCCGAGGAAATGCTGGTGGATGTCGGCGAGGCGGAGGCGCTGGTCGGTGGAGGCGAAGCCGCGCAGCTCGTCCTGATACTGCTTCAGCCATTCGGCCTCGCGCTCCAGCCCGCCGCCGACGCCGGGAAGGCGATGCGTGCCGTCCGAGGGGTCGTAAACCGTGGAGAGGAGAATCGTCGCGCGCGGGCGCTGCTCGAGCACCCGGGTCACGGCCGTGCGCATGCGCCCCGCGATGGCGGGGACGGGATTGGCGCCGCGCGAGCCGAGCACGCCGAGGAGGTCGTTCCCGCCGATGGTGACGGTGACGAGCGTCGGCTGGTCGCTGGCGCTGACGCGCTCGACCTGGCGCAGCAGCGTCTCGGTGGTCGCGCCGTCCGAGGTGTAGTTGTCGAAGACGATCCCGTGGTACAGCGAACGGAGGTCGCGCCCTTTGAACTCGGGCCACAGACGGTCGTCGTTTTTGTAGAGCAGCGACGCGGCACCGAGCTTGTCGGTAGTGGCCTGGCCGGCGTAGCGGGCCTGCGCGTCGTGGGCGGGGTAGACGTCGATGGAGATGCTGTCGCCGAGGGCGATGTAATGGGTGAAGGTCATAGGATCGAGGTTCGGTCGTGGCGAATCGCCGCAAGCGAAGAGGAAGAGGACCAGGGGGACGAGCCCCGAACGCAGAATGCAGAACGCAGAACGCAGAATTGAGAAAAGAGAGACCGGCCTGATTTCTTCATTCTGCGTTCTGCGTTCGGGGTTCGTCCGGTTTCATTCGTCCCTGAGCCCTTCTCCTACATCCGCCATGCCACCCCGGTGCATAATCCGTGGCGTGAAAAACGACATTCTCATCCGCAACAACGTCCAGATCGGCGGGCGCGGCACGCAGCCGATGCTGCTGGCGCACGGCTTCGGGTGCGACCAGAACATGTGGCGCTTCATCGCGCCGGCCTTCGCGGACGACTACCGCCTGGTGCTGTTCGATTACGTCGGCTCGGGGAAGTCGGATGTCACCGCATGGGACCCGGAGCGCTACTCGACGCTCGACGGCTATGCGCAGGACGTCGTCGAGATCTGCCGCGCCCTCGACCTGCACGACGTGGTGTTCGTCGGGCACTCGGTCAGCAGCATGGTCGGTGTGCTCGCGGCGAAGCAGGAGCCGTCGCGGTTCGCGAAACTGATCATGATCGGGCCGTCGCCGCGCTACCTCAACGACGGCGATTACGTCGGCGGCTTCGAGCGTGAGGACATCGAGGGGCTGCTCGCGCTGATGGACAAGAACTTCATCGGCTGGGCGAGCTACCTCGCGCCGGTGGTGATGAAGAACCCGGAGCGTCCGGAGCTCGGCGCGGAGCTGGAGGAGAGCTTCTGCTCGACCGACCCGAAGATCCAGCGGCGCTTCGCGGAGACGACGTTCTTCGCCGACAACCGGCACGACCTGGCCGGCGTGACGGTGCCGTCGCTGATCATGCAGTGCTCGGAAGACGCGATCGCGCCGGTGGAGGTGGGGAACTACCTGCACCGCACGCTGCCGGTGAGCACGCTGCGGATGCTGAAGGCGACCGGCCACTGCCCGCATGTGAGCCATCCGGACGAGACGATCGCCGTGATGAAGGCGTATCTCGCCGATGGATCCGCTGCTCGATAGCGCTCCGTGCGGGTTCGTGTCGTTCGCCGACGACGGCACGATCCTCGACCTGAACCGGACGCTCGCCGACCTCCTCGGCTATCCCCGCGTGGAGCTGGCCGGCTGGCATCTGCAGAAGATGCTGCCGCCGGGCGGCCGCATTTTCTTCCAGACCCACGTCTTCCCGATCCTGAAGATGCACGGCACCGCCAACGAGCTGTTTTTCACGGTGCGGACGAAGAGCGGCACCGACCTCCCGATGCTGATGAACGCGGTGCGCCGGGAGCGTGACGGCGTGTTCGTCAGCGACTGCGTGCTGATGCGGATGACGCAGCGCGAGCAGTTCGAGGCCGCGCTGCTGGAGGCCCGCCGCGCCGCCGACCGCGGCAACGTGGCGAAAGCGAAGTTCCTCTCGATGATGTCGCACGACCTGCGGGCGCCGCTGACGGCGATCATGGGCTACGCGGGGCTGCTCGCCGGCGGCGCGTACGGGCCGACGACAGGCGAGGTGCAGGGCGCGCTGGAGCGCATCCGCACCGCCTGCGAGATGCTCGACCGGATGATCGCCGACATCCTGACGTTCGCGCAGATCGAGTCCGGCAAGGTCGACGTGCGCATGATGCCGGTGGCGCTGGAGGAGGCGTTCGCGCGCGCGGAGTCGCTCGTCCGGCCCCGCGCCGAGTCCGCGCAACTGACGCTGGCCCTCGAGCCGAGCGGCGCGACGGTTTCCGCCGATCCGGACAAGCTGCAGCAGGTGCTGCTGAACCTCCTCACCAACGCGATCAAGTTCACCCCCGCCGGCGGCCGCGTCAGCGTGAGCGCCGAGACCGCCGCCGACCGCGTGCGCATTCACGTCCGCGATACCGGCGTCGGCATCGACGCCGGATCGCTGGAGCGGGTCTTCATCCCTTTCGAACAGGTCGACGGGCGCAAATCGGACGGGGTGGGGCTGGGGCTGGCCATCAGCCGGGAGCTGGTGGAGGGGATGGGCGGCACACTGACCGTGGAGAGTGTGGTGGGGCAAGGGTCGGTGTTTACGGTGGAGCTGCGTAAATCGTAAAACGCGCCCTCGGTGTGCGGCGAATACGAAGTAGGACGGATAGGACCCATAGGATGGATAGGCCTGGCGGACCCTGGGTGCCGTGACTGCAAGGTTGAAGTGGCGCGATCCCAAAGCTGGCGTCCGCGACTCCAAGGTTGAGGTGTGACGACTTCAACGTCGAGCTCCGCGACTTCAGCGTTGAGGTGGCCCGACTTCAACGTCGAGGTCCGCGACTTCAACGTTAGAGGTGGGCCGACTTCAACGTTGGGGTCCGCGACTTCAGCGTTGAGGTAAGCCGACTTCAGCGTTGAGGTAAGCCGACTTCAACGTTTTGGTCCGCGACTTCAACGTTGAGGGGGGCCGACTTCAATGTTGAGGTCCGCGACTTCAACGTTGAGGTGCCGGGTTTGGCTGATCTCTGCGCCCGCTCGGTGGTCGTATCTGTCCTGTAAGTCCTATCGGTCCTATCGCTTACCGCACCAGCAGCGTCGCCAGACTGAGGAACAACCCCATGCTGCACACATCCGTGGCGGTCGTCAGGAAGATGCTGGACGCCGTCGCGGGGTCGGCGCCGAGGCGGCGGAGGGTCAGCGGGATCAGGGCGCCGGAGATGCCGCTGACGACGCAGCTTCCGATCATCGAGCAGAAGACGATCACGGCCAGCAGGGCGGCCGCGGGGTGGTTCTGGGCGCGTGCGGTGAAGTACATGCCGAGGCCCGCCATCACGCCGACCAGGGCTCCGTTGAGGAAGCCGAGCAGCCCTTCCTTGAGGACGAGGGCGCGCTCGCGGCCGGGTTGCAGCTCGCCGAGGGTCATGCCGCGCAGGGCGACGGCGAGGGCCTGGCAGCCCGTGTTACCTGACTGGCCGGCGAGCACCGGCAGGAACGCCGCGAGGATGACGATGCGGTCGATGGTCCCCTGGAACACGCCGACGACGGCCGCGGCGATGAACGCCGTCAGCAGGTTCAGTTGCAGCCAGGGATGGCGGAAACGCAGGCTGCGGATCCACGGCGTGGTGAGGCGCTCCTCCTTGTCGACGCCGACCATGCGGCCTGCCTGGGCGCTGATCTCGTACGCCTGCTCCTCGAACATGGCTTGGCCGCGCACCTGCCCGAGGAGCGTGCCGTCGGTGGCGCAGACGGGGTAGACGGGGAAGTGGCGGCGGACGACGAGCTTCATCGCCTCCGGCATCTCCATCTCCGGCGTGAGGAAGAAGGGATCGCGGAGCATGACGTCGTCGAGATGCTGCTCGCGCTCCGAGAGCAGCAGATCGCGCATCGTGACGATGCCGCAGAGGCGGCCGGTGTCGTCGACGATGAAGAGGTAGGTGACGAACGTGGTCTTGGAGAGCTCGCGGACGCTCTCGATGGTACCGGCGATGGTCTGCTCCCGGCGGAACACGGCCGTCGGCGGCTCCATCAGGCGCCCGATCGTGTCCTCGGGGAAGCGGTCGTTGCGCAGCCACTGCGCGCGCTGCTGGGCCGAGGCGGCGGCGAGGACGGCGCCGCGCCGGTCGGCGGCGAACTCGTCGAGGATGTCCTGCGCCAGCGCCGGGTTGAGCGACTGGAGAACCGCCGCGGTCGTGGCGGGCGGCTCGTCGGCGAGGAGGATGGCGGCGTCACGCGAGCCGCGGCGCTGCGCTTCGGCGGCGAGGATTTCGACGTCGGGATGAGTGGTCGTCAACGGTCGCTCCTTCGGGGGATGGGACGAATAGGACGAATAGGACCTATGGGACGAATAGGACGAACGGCAGCCATTCTCATCCCATCGGTCCTATTTGTCCCATCTGTCCTATTTGTCCTATAGGTCCCATTTGTCCTATGACTTACGGAAACAGAGGCGGCGGCACGCGGCGCTTCGTGGCCTGCTCGAAGGCGTAGGCCAGGCGGACCAGGGTGGGCTCGCTGCAAGCCATCCCGGTGAAGCCGACCCCGTACGGCGCCGGCCTGGCGTCGAACCCCTCGGGGAAAGCCGTCGTGGGGGCGTTCGGCACCGTGGCGAAGGGGACGAGCACGGTGGGGTAGCCGGGACGCGCGGCGATGCCGGCACTGGCCGGGCCGGGGAAGAGGAGCGCGTCGAGGTTGTGCTTCTTCATGGCGGCGTCGATCCCGGTCGTGGCGGTGAGGCGGATGTCGTTGGCGCGGTCGGACTCGTAGCGGGCGCGGAAGAGCTCCGGATCCATCATGTCGGAGAAGTCGAGCAGCGACTGGCCGTACTTGATGGCGCCCATCTTCTGATGGCTCACGTTCCAGCGGCGGAGCTCCTTCAGCGACTTGACCGGGGCCTTGTCGCCGAGGGAGGCGAGCCAGGCGTTGAAGTCACGCTCCATGCCGTAGGCGAGATCGATCGAGCAGTCGCGGTCCTTCACGTCGTCCATGTCGGTGCACACGCCCCAGACGAGGAAGTTGTCCTTCGCCTCGGTCGCGACGACCGAGGGGATGTCGGCGGGATCGACGATGACGGCGCCCTGCGCCTTCAGGATGGCGATCGCCTCGTTCATGGCCTTCTGCTGCTCGGGATTGAGCCCGCCGCGCGGCTGCTTCTCGCCCGGGGGCGTGACCTTGTCGTAGAAGAAGGCGCGGGGGATGCCGATGCGCGCTCCCTTCAGGCCGTCCTTCTTCAGGTGCGGCGTGTAGTCGCGGACCGGGGTGCAGGCGCTGGTGGCGGGGTCGTTGCGGTCGGCGCCTTCGAGGGCGCCCATGAGGATGGCGGCATCGGTGACGGTGCGCGCCATCGGCCCGGGGGTGTCCTGGTCGGCCGTGATGGGGATGACGCCGTAGCGCGAGATGCGGCCGACGGTCGGCTTGATCGCGGCGAGCATGTTGGCGTTGGCGGGGCTGAGGATGGAGCCGGAGGTCTCGGTGCCGACGTTGGCCGCCCAGAAACTGACGGCGGTGCCGGTGCCGGAGCTGGAGCCCCCGGTGGCCAGCGCGGGGCGGCCGTCGGCGGTCGCTTCGCGCGGGTCGCGCCGGGGATCGTAGGGGTTGAAGCCGTAGCCGGTAAGGGCGTTGTAGTTCGTCGGCATCGGCGTGGGGCCGCCGGCCACCCAGTTGGCGAGCTCGGTGAGCTGGGTCTTGGCGATGATGATGGCCCCGGCCTCACGCAGCTTCGTGGTGATGGTGGCGTCGTACGGCGGGACGAGGTCGGCAAAGGCGAGCGCGCCGCCGGTCGTACGGATGTCGGTGGTGTGGATATTGTCCTTGAGGGCGATGGGGATGCCGTGCAGCGGCCCGCGGACGTTCCCGGCGGCGCGCTCCCGGTCGAGGCGATCGGCCTCCTCGAGCGCGCGCGGGTTCACCGTGACGATCGCGTTGAGCCGGTCCTCATACGTGGCGATGCGGAGGAGATAGCTGGTGACGAGCTGCCGCGAGGTGACCCGCCCCTCCCGCAGCGCGAGCTGCATGTCCGGAATGGTGGCCTCGACGACATTGAACGGCGGGGCCGGGGTCCGTTGCGCGAAAAGCGGAACGCTGAGCGCCAGCAGAAGAGTGAACGAAGCAATGCGCGTCATGGGGGGATTCTATGGGAACGATGGGACTTATGGGACCAATAGGACAAATGGGTCCTATGGCGTTGCGTCCTATCGTTCCCTGTGGCTCCACCCCGTCAGCAGGAAATGCGCAATGGCGTACCGGTTCGGCGCCAGCACCTCCGGGTGCTTCCCATCCAGCACGGCGCCCACTTCCTCACGCGTCAGCCAGCGCACCTCTTCGAGCTCCACCCCGTCCGGCACCGCGCTTTCCGAGGCCACCTCGGCGATCAGCCCGAACATGAGGGATGACGGAAACGGCCACGGCTGGCTGGCCAGGTAGCGGACTTTGGTGACCACCAGCCCCGCCTCCTCGGCCACCTCGCGGGCGCAGGCTTCCTCGATCGACTCCCCCGGCTCCACGAACCCGGCGAGCGGCGCCATCCGCCCCTTCGGCCACGTCGTGTTCCGCGCCAGGAGGCAGCGCTCGCCGAAGACCGGGAGCATGATCACCACCGGGTCGACCCGGGGAAAGTGCTCCGCCTTGCAACCGGGGCAGAGCCGCTTCCAGCCGGCGGAGACGATGTTCGTGGCGTGCCCGCAGACGGCACAGAAGCCATGGCGCCGGTGCCACTCGAAGAGACTTTTCGCCGCTCCGGCGATGGCGACCTGCTCCGGCGGCAAGGTGGTCGCCAGGGGGCGCATCTCCTCGAAGGTGCCGTCCTCGGCCGTCTCGACGGCGAAATGGGCGACGTCGCTTTCGTCGACGCCGAGGAAGAGCGCAGCGTCGTTTGGCGACTCTACGTTTTGTAGAAGTCCGTCCCGGACGAGCAGTTTTCCGTTGCGCAGGCCGAAGATGCGTGACCGCGGATCGGCCAGCCGTCCGGCGAGCCATTCCGGGTCGTCGCGGCGGGCGGCCAGGCGGTCCAAGGGGTTGCCGGTAAAGGGGATCATGCGCGGCGTACTGTGGCACAGGCACAGCGGTTTTCGGTTTTTGGTTTTCGGTTTTCGGTGCTGCGCCACGCGTCACGGTCCAGTCGTAGCGCAGCACCGAAAACCAAAAACCGAAAACCGAAAACCGGCACCACATGCCCGCAGTAGAATCCACCCCGCCACGTCATGACCACGACCTACGATTCCTCAGCCATCGAAGTCCTCACCGGACTGGAGCCGGTCCGCAAGCGGCCCGGCATGTACACCACGACCGAGCGCCCGAACCATCTGGCGCAGGAGGTCATCGACAACTCGGCCGACGAGGCCATCGCCGGCTATGCCGACGAGATCGTCGTCACGATGCACGAGGACAACTCCCTCTCCGTGCAGGACAACGGGCGCGGCATGCCCGTCGACAAGCACGCCAAGGAGGGGGTCACGGGCGTCGAGGTCATCCTCACCCGGCTCCACGCCGGCGCGAAGTTCTCGGAGAAGAGCTACCGCTACTCCGGCGGCCTGCACGGCGTCGGCGTCTCCGTCGTCAACGCGCTCTCGAAGAAGCTCCAGGTGTGGGTCCGCCGCGACGGCAACGAGTACACCATGGAGTTCGGCGACGGGAAGAAGAAGTCGGAGCTGAAGGTCGTCGGCACCGTCGGGAAACGGAACACCGGGACCACGGTCCGCTTCTGGCCCGACGAGTCGTTCTTCGACTCGCCGAAGATCAGCGTCCCCCGCCTCAAGCACGTCATGCGGGCCAAGGCGGTCCTCTCGCCGAAGCTGCGGATGCGCTTCATCAGCGAGCTCGATCCGGCCGAAAACGAGGAGTGGTACTTCGAGGACGGCCTCACCGACTACCTCACCTCGGAGCTCGCCGGCACGGTCACGATGCCGGAGACGCCGTACACCGGCCACTTCAAGGGAACGGAGCACGAGGTCGACTGGGCCGTGGTCTGGCTGCCCGAGGATGGGGACGTGGTGGGGGAGAGCTACGTCAACCTGATCCCCACGGCGCAGGGCGGCACGCACGTGAACGGCTTCCGCACTGGGCTGACGGAGGCGATCCGCGAGTTCTGCGAGTTCCGCAACCTTCTGCCGCGCAACGTGAAGATCACGCCCGAGGATGTGTGGGCGCGCTGCAGCTACATCCTGTCGGTGCGCATGACCAACGCGCAGTTCACCGGGCAGACGAAGGACCGCCTCTCCTCACGCGAGGCGTCGGCGTTCGTCTCCGGCGTCACCCAGGACGCGTTCTCCATCTGGCTGAACAACAACGTGGCGGCGGCCGAGAAGATCGCCAACATCGCCATCGACCAGGCGCTGGCCCGGCTGAAGCAGGGGAAGAAGGTCGAGCGGAAGAAGCTGACCTCCGGCCCCGCGCTTCCCGGCAAGCTCGCCGACTGCGTCTCGCAGGATCTCGGACGCACGGAGCTCTTCCTCGTCGAAGGCGACTCCGCCGGCGGCTCGGCCAAGCAGGCGCGCGACCGCGACTTCCAGGCGATCATGCCGCTCCGCGGCAAGATCCTGAACACGTGGGAAGTGGACTCGGGGGAGGTGCTCTCCTCCCAGGAAGTGCACGACATCGCCGTCGCCCTCGGCGTCGATCCCGGCCCGAGCGGCGACCTGAGCGGCCTGCGCTACGGCAAGGTCTGCATCCTGGCCGACGCCGACTCCGACGGCGCCCACATCGCCACGCTCCTCTGCGCCCTCTTCGTCCGCCACTTCCGGAAGCTGGTGGAGGACGGCCGCGTGCACGTGGCCATGCCGCCCCTCTTCCGCATCGACGTCGGCAAGCACGTCTACTACGCCCTGGACGACGCGGAGCGCGACGGCATCCTGGCCCGCATCGAAGCGGAAGGCATCCGCGGCAAGGTCAACATCCAGCGCTTCAAAGGACTGGGCGAGATGAACCCCAACCAGCTCCGCGAGACGACCATGGACCCGAACACCCGCCGCCTGGTGAAGCTGACGCTGGAGGACCAGGAGTCCGCGACGGCCACCATCGACATGCTGCTGGCGAAGAACCGCAGCGGCGATCGCAAGGTGTGGCTGACCGAGGAAGGGAACAAGGCGGACCTGCTGGAGTAGCGCCGGCCTCAACTTCCGGAAAAGCGTTGATTGACGGAATGTGTGCGCCGGTAATTTTGCGGCGTGATGGTCAGCGGATTTTGCGGGTGCACTGCCGAAGCGTTGATTGACGCTACCGCATCAGGGGAACGATAGGACGAATAGGACCTATAGGACGAATAGGACGGATAGGACGGATAGGACGGAGCCTTTGTCCCATTTGTCCTATAGGTCCTATTTGTCCTATTGGTCCTATCGTCCTCCTGTCCCTCAGCGCACGATCGCCACCACCAGGGTCACGTCGTCGGCCTGTTCCACTTCTCCGCGGAACGCCTCCACATCCTGGACGATGGCGTCGCGCAGGGCCTCGGCGGAGGTGCCGTCGTGGTCGTGGACGATCTGGGTCAGGCGTTCCAGGCCGTACACCTCTCCCTCGGCGTTGCGGCTTTCGTAGACGCCGTCCGTGTGGAGGACGAAGACGTCGCCGGGGGCGTAGGGGAAGCGGAGCTGGGGGATGACCACCGGCAGGTGGACGCCCAGCGGTGGGGCGAAGAGCTCGATGGGGGCGGCGGTGCCGTCGGAGGCGCGGCGGCGGATGATCGGCGGATGGGCCGCGCTGGCCAGTGTGGCGGTGCGCGTCTCGGGGTCGAGGAGCAGGACCGCCACCGTCGCCAGCATCCTCCGCCGCGACGTCTCGGCGACGAGGTCGTGGAGCCGCTGGAGGACGGCGGCCGGGTCGGTGAGCGACTCGCGCAGGAGGGTGAAGCCGCTCCGGAGCGACGCCAGCACGAGCCCCGCGGCCATGCCGTGCCCGGCGACGTCGCCCGAAACGAGCGCCACCCGGTCGCCGACGGCGAAGTAGTCGTAGTAGTCACCTCCCACCTCGGTGGCGGGGAGGGAGACGCCGGCCAGGTCGAGCCACGCCACCGCGGGCGCGCGCTCCGGGATCATGCTGAGCTGCAGCTCGCGCGCGTAGCGGAGCTCGTCGCGCATGCGGATCTGCTCGCGCGCCTGCGACCGCCGCTCCGTGAAGTCGCTGACGATCTCCCTTCGCCACCGGCGGGAGAAGAAGAGCACGATCGACACGGCGATGAGGTTCGTCACCGCCATCCCGATCCCGTTGCCGAGCCGTTCTTTCCAACTGAAGTCCGCCAGGAGGCCGCGCAGGACCGCCGTGGCGATGAAGAAGCCGTGCATCAGCAGCGTCTCGGGGACCGGCAACCGGAAGCCGAGCATCAACAGGGGGAAGGAGATCGACCACGCCACCCACGCCTCGTTCCCCTCGGGAAACGCGAACAGGAAGAGGTACTGCGCGGTGACGAAGAAGAGGACGAAGCCAGTGACGTGATTCCGGGCGAGCCGTGTCAGACCGTAGAACGCGCCTTGTTTGGCGGGGCGCCCGAGGCGGCGGGTGTCGAGGACCAGCAACCCCATCAGGAGGAGAAAAAGGAGGTTGGCGAACGAGACCCAGACCTGCCGCGGCGTGCCGGCGCGCTCCTGCGTCGACCCGATGAACTCCATGAGGGCGACAAAGAGGAAGAACGCCAGGAGCAGCCAGAACCAGAGCAGGTTGCGCCCATCGAAGCGCCGGCGGACGGCCGCTTCGTCAGAGGTACGCGCAAGTTCTTCGAGCGAGAAGGCTTCCATGCGTTTCAGGGTCGCTACCAGGATGGGATCGATGGGACCAATAGGACCGATGGGACGGATAGGACAGATCGTGTCCGCAACTCTTCAACTGGTAGATTGGGCAAGGCGGCACCGGCCCCGGCTGGCCGCATCTGTCTCAAAAGGCGCAGCTTCCTCAACCCTCGATCCTCCATCCTCAATCCGGTAATCCTGCATGTTATCTTCGCGCCGTATTTCACGACACCTATGGCGAAGAAATCCCGTAGAGATCAGCTCTCCCTCACACCGCCGCCGATGGCTCCTGACGTGGAAGCCCAGCCGGTCGCCGATTTTGCGCGGAAGGCGTACCTCGATTACTCGATGTACGTCATTCTCGACCGTGCGTTGCCGAATCTGGCCGACGGCCTGAAGCCCGTCCAACGCCGCATCATCTACGCCATGTCCGAGCTCGGCCTCGGCTCCACCTCGAAGCCGAAGAAGTCGGCGCGTACGGTCGGTGACGTCATCGGCAAGTTCCACCCTCACGGCGACTCGGCCTGTTACGAGGCCATGGTCCTCATGGCCCAGCCGTTCTCGATGCGCTATCCGCTCATCGAAGGGCAGGGGAACTGGGGCTCCCCCGACGACCCGAAGTCGTTCGCCGCCATGCGCTATACCGAGGCGAAGTTGACAAAGTTCGCGAACACGCTGCTTTCGGAGCTCGATCAGGGCACCACCGAGTGGGGGCAGAACTTCGACGGTACGATGAAGGAGCCGCGCCTCCTACCGTCCCGCCTCCCGCATGTCCTCCTCAACGGCGCCTCCGGCATCGCCGTCGGCATGGCCACGGACATCCCGTCGCACAACCTGCGCGAGATCGTCGCCGCCTGCGTCGAGCTGCTCGACGACCCGGAGGCGACGCTGGCGCAGCTCACGAAGCACGTCAAGGGACCGGATTTCCCGACGGCGGGGGAGATCATCACGCCCGCGGCCGAGATCCGGGAGATGTACAAGACCGGCAACGGCTCCATCCGCCAGCGCTGCCGCTGGGAAATCGAGGACGGCGAGATCGTCATCAGCGAGCTGCCGTATCAGGTCTCGGGCTCGAAGGTACAGCAGCAGATCGCGCAGCAGATGCAGACGAAGAAGCTGCCGATGGTGGAGGACCTCCGGGACGACTCCGACCGGGAGAGCCCGACCCGCATCGTGATCGTGCCGCGCTCGAACCGGGTCGACCTGCAGGAGCTGATGACGCACCTCTTCGCCACGACCGACCTGGAGAAGACGTACCGCGTGAACATGAACATGATCGGCCTCGACGGACGGCCGCGCATGTACAACCTGCGCGACCTGCTGTCGGAGTGGCTGACGTTCCGGATCGAGACGGTCCGCCGCCGCCTCCAGCACCGCTACGACGCGGTCAACTCGCGCATCCACGTCCTCGACGGCTACCTCATCGCGTACCTCAACGTGGACGAGGTGATCCGTATCATCCGGACGGAAGACGAGCCGAAGCCGGTGCTGATGGCCCGCTTCCACCTCTCGGACATCCAGGCGGAGGCGATCCTCGAGCTGAAGCTGCGCTTCCTCAACCGACTGGAAGAAATGGAGATCCGCGGCGAGCAGGCCAAGCTCGAGGCGGAGCGCGCCGACCTGGAGAAGACCCTCGGCTCGCCGAAGCGGCTGCGGGGGAAGGTGCGCGAGGAGCTGCTGCGCGACGCGGAGGAGTTCGGCGACAAGCGCCGCTCGCCGATCGTGGAGCGCGAAGCAGCCCGGGCGCTCGACCCGACGGCGCTGATTCCCTCGGAAGCGGTGACGGTCATCCTGTCGGAAAAGGGGTGGGTCCGCGCCGGCAAGGGGCACGACCTCGACCCGACGGGGCTGCAGTACAAGTCGGGCGACGCGTACCTCGCGGCGGCGAAGGGGAGGAGCAACCAGCTCGCGGTGTTCCTCGACTCGACCGGCCGGAGCTACTCGCTGCCGGCGCACGAGCTACCGTCGGCCAAGGGGCACGGCGAGCCGCTGACCTCCTCACTGACGCCGCCGCCGGGAGCGACGTTCATCGCCGCCCTCATGAGCGACCCTGACGACCTGTGGCTGCTGGCGACGGACGACGGCTACGGCTTCATCGTCCGCTTCGAAGAGCTGATGACGCGGCTCAAGGCGGGCAAGGCGGTCGTCAACGTGAACAAAGGAGCGACGCTCCTGCGCCCGCAGAAAGTGGGCAACTACGACACCGACCGCATCGCCGCCGCCTCCTCGGAAGGGAAGCTGCTGCTGTTCGACGCCACCGAGCTGCCGCAGATGGCGCGCGGCAAAGGCGTGCAGACCATCAAAGTCCACCGCACGCCCATCGCCCCGGAAAAGGTGGTCAGCATCGCCGTGGTGCCGAGGGACGGGACGCTCATCCTGCACGCCGGGAAGCGCTTCATGAACATGAAGCCGTCCGACCTGGACGAATACGCCGGCAAACGCGCCGGCCGCGGCCTCAAGCTGCCGCGCGGCTTCCAGAACGTGCAGATGATTCGCGCCTGGAGCGATCGCGACGGAAGGCTGCCGGACCCGGTGAATTAGGGCTGGCGTGGGGATGGGACCGATGGGACGAATGGGACCAATGGGACGGAGACGACGGATTCACCTTGCCGTGGCAGGCTGGGTCGCATAGGTCCTATTCGTCCCATAGGTCCAATTGGTCCTATCGTTCTCCTTGGTGGCCGGCGCGCGCCGGCCACCGCACCACACCCTTACGGCTTGGGAACGGAGATCTCGGCGCCGGTGGCGCCTGGCTGCAAAAGCCGTTTGATCAGCTTCGCGAAACGCGACCAGCCGTTTTCGCCGGAGCGCGGCGCGGCCGTCGCGGGCGTGGAGAGCGCGAGCACGGCAATGGTCACGAGGGCAGCCATCAATCTGCGTTTGGACATACCTTCTCCTTTTGATGCATGCATCCGTTTCGGTTTTTGGACTCTTTCCGGTAGGAGTGACGGAAACGAGCACATCCCTACCCACGGAGCGCATTTTTTCAGCGAGTCTCGTGATTTAAGCCGCCCCTGCGGGATTTGGAGCGCGACTGAGGTGATTCCGGTGCGGTCGGCGTGATCCGGGGCCCGATAGGACGAATGGGACGGATAGGACCGCCCGCTGACCTGTCAGTCCCATACGTCCTATTCGTCCTATCGTCCCCCTCCGGCTGGCCCCCACCTCCACCGCCGGGTACAATCCGCCCCGCTCGCGATGACTGTCTCGATCCGCCGTGCCGCTCTCTATCTCGCCATCGTCGTTGCGACGGTCGCGCTCGACCTTTGGACCAAGCAGCTCGCCATCGCGCTCATCCAGCGGCCGAGCGAGCATTTCGGCGGGATTCTCACGCTGCTTCTCACGGAGAACACCGGCGCGTTCCTCGGGCTCGGCGCGAACCTGTCGCCTCAACTGCGGACGCTGCTGTTCACCGTGGCGGTCGGCGCGGTGCTCATCGGGGTGGCCTTCGCGCTGTTCACGAACCGCTTCGAGCGCAACGCCGACTCGATCGCCGCCTCCTTCATCCTCGGCGGCGGCCTGGCCAACCTCTACGAGCGCATCGTCAACGAAGGTGGCGTCACGGACTTTCTCTACCTCGAGCTGGGACCGCTGCACACCGGCGTCTTCAACATCGCGGACGTCGCGATCACCTTCGGGGTGATCTGGCTGTTCATCTCCGCGCTGATTCCGGAGAAGAAGCGCCCCGTCGAAGCGGCGCCGGACGCCGACTAGGAGATCGCTTCGAAGGACGACTGCACGAGGAGGTGCGGGTCGGGTTTGGCGAAGTCGAGACCTATGGAACGATCAGCCCCGTCCCATTCCTATAGGTCCTATCGGTCCCATTCGTCCTACAGGTCCCTTGTCACTTCACATACGCCAGCCCATCCGGCTGTTCGCCGGTCTCCACCCAGGCGGTGATCTCCAGCTTTGCCAGATCCAGGGCGGCCACTTTGCGGGCGCCGGTGCAGGCGATGTACGCAAACTGGCCGCTGTCGTCGAGGACGATGCCGACCGGGTCCTCGGCGATCGCCACCTTCTGGAGCAGCTCTTTGGTGGCGGCGTCGAAGACGAGGATCTCCTTGCTGGGAGCATCATTGACGAGCACGCGCTTGCCGTCCGGCGTGAAGCGCAGACGGATGGGGAGCTTGCCGCCCTGCAGCGTCTTCGTCACCTTGTCGGTTGCGGTGTCGATGATGCTGATGCCGCCGTCGCCGCGCTGGGCGGCCCAGACCTCCTTGCCGTCGGGAGAGACGTCGATGCCTTCCGGCCCTTTGCCGGTCGCGATCTGCGTCATCTTGAGGCGGCGCGGCCAGTCGGCCAGGTCGAATGCGGTGACGCTGTCGCTGACGATGTTCGCGGTGTAGACCTTCCGCTCGTCGGGCGTCACCGCCACCATGTGCGAGACCTCCTGGCCGGTGCCGGCGAGCCAGTCGATGCGGTCGTTCGCCGCGTCGTAGCGGAAGACGGTCTTGCTCCCCTCGGCCGTCACGTAGATGTGCGAGCCGACGGCGGCCAGGCCGTGCGGCCGGAAGAGCGCGGGGAGCTGGATGCGGCGCAGCTCCTTGCGCGCCCTCACGTCGACGAGCATCAGCGAGCTTCCGGGATTCGGCCCCGTACCGTAGTTGGCGACGATGGCGAGCTTCCCGTCGGCGGTAGCCGCGACTTCGTGCGGCCCTTCGCCGGTGGGGATGCTGGCGACGACCTTCATCGTGGCGGTGTCGACGAAGGAGAGCGTGGCGTCAACCTTGTTCGTGACGAGGAGCGTGCCGGCGGAAGCGGGGAGCGCGGCCAGCAGAAGGAGGGCGAGTCGTTTCATGCGGCGCATGATGCACGTCCCTCCGTTGCGCGGCGGCGGCAATGGGATGAGTTGGCGGATTGATGTGATGAAGCGGCCGTCCTACTGGCGCGTCGTGAAGTACCTCTTCAGCCACTGCGACAGGCCATCCAGTCCGGGGAAGAGCACTCTCTCCGTGATGTTGGCCTGATCGAGCTTGTCGCGGACCTCCCACTTCAAGTCCGCCGGGATGATGATGCGGCGGTAGGCCTTGGCGCGCTCTTCGAGGAGCTTGTCGAGGGAGAGGCGGGCGTCGGAGGGGAGCGAGAAAAGGGCGAACTGGTTGACGATGCGCTCGTCGAGCGACGGCGGCTCGAAGAAGGCGACGAAGTCCTTGCCGAGGGCGTCGAACTCCTCGAGCGAACGGGCGACGCGCTCGAGCATCTCGGTGGTGAAGAGGTTGACGTGCTCCTGCTCGAGGATCTGCCGCAGCGGAGCGGGGAGGAGGGCGTTCGTCTTCCGGTAGTCGACGCACCAGATGGAGGCGTCTTCGTCGAAGCGCTTCACGTCGTGTGTGGCGAAGTGCATCGCGACGTACGGGGAGTAGGTCCAGTCGAGGATGCGCGTCGGCAGGCCGTGGTGCTTGGCCAGCGAGAGCCAGTTCCAGACGGAGTCGCCGTGCACGGCGTTGCGCAGCGCGTACTTGCGGAAGCTGGTCAGGAGATGGCGCTCGTGCGCCTCGAAGCCGCCGGTTTGCAGGCTGGTCTCCAGGCCATGGTTCGCACGCGGGACGCCGCGGTAGACGTAGTTCGACCGGAAGCGGGAGATCGATGGTTGCCAGGTGTTCTCGAAGACGGCTTCCTGCAGTTCGATCCACGACGTGACGCGCAACTCCATGGGGGGAGTGTGCTGCAAGACGCGTGAAAGTGAATAGGACAAATGGGACGGATAGGACGGAGGGGACGCTGGCGGTGAAACAGAAAGGGCGCTCTTGCGAGCGCCCTTTCGTCAACTGCTGTGGATGAACGATTACGGGGTCGGCATGGTGCAGGCCGCGCCGCCGTCGAACTGGTTCGCCGGTGCGGTGGTCTTGCGCATGGCCTGAGCCGTGGCGCCGCCGTTGTTGCCGCTGACGTAGGCCGCAACCGCGGTCGTGTCGGTCGGCGAGCCGGCGTAGCCCGGCAGGCGGAACGTGGTGGCCGCGAAGCGGTTGAACACGAGGATCGAGCCCGCCGCGTTCCAGCTGCCGCTGATGGCGTTGCCCGTGATCGCCGCGCAGACCGCGGTCGTATCGGCCGAGAGAACGCCGGACGAAACCTGGATCGCGCGCTGCGTCGTGAGCGTCGGTTCCGCGATCACGTTGTTCGTGATCGTCAGATTGACCGGGCCCGCACCTTCGCCGGCCTGCACGTTGATGCCGGCGCCGTCGACGCGGCGGATCTGGTTGTTCGAGATCAGTGCGTTGAAGACGCCGTTGCCGCGCGGCTGGATGTTGATGCCGGTGCAGGAGCCGCAGGCGGTGCCGGAGTTGGCGACGCCCGCCGTGCCGATCACGTTGCCCGTGACCGTCGCGTTGACCGTACCCGTGGCGGAGGCGTTACGCGTCAGCGAGAACGCAACCGAGGTGTTGAAGGTGGTGGTGTTGTTGGTGATCGAAGCGGTGAGCGGGCCGTTGGTCGTCTGCGCGACCACGGCATTGGCGTTCGAGGTGAACGTCGAGCCGTTGACCGTGACAGTGGCCGCGCCGGTGCTGCTGTTCGAGAACTGGATGGCGCTCGACAGGTTGTTCGTGAAGCTCGACGACTGGACCGTGAGGCTCGCGCCCGTGCCGGCCGTCTGCTCGACGAGCACACCCTGAATCGCGGAGGTCGTGACCGTCACGTTCGACAGCGAGACGGCGCCGGCATTCGTGGCGTAGACGCCGCGCTGCGTGGAGCCGCTGATCGTGCCGCCGTTCGCGGTGAACGAACCGGAGGTGTTGTTGAGGCGGACGCCGTAGACACCGTTGGCGGCGTTGACGCTCGCCAGGGTGACGTTGAGCGCCATGTCGGTCAGCTCGACCGCGCCGCCGTTCGACGTCGTGACCGTGCTGCCGTTGCTGCCCGCCGTGATCGTGAGCGAGCCGGCGTTGCCGAAGAGGGCCTTGCCGGTGGTCGTCGTCACGTCGAGGTTTGCGGCCACGACATTCGGCGTGCCGCCGTTGATCCCGAGTCCGCTGACGCCGCTGAGGGCGACGTTGGTGAGGTTGAACGTGCCGCTGGTGGACGAGAGCACGAGAGCGTCGCTGCCGGAGGTGACCGAGACGTTCTCGATCGTGCCGCCGTTCACGGCGCTGCCGCTGATGCCGAACCCGGTGGCGTCGACCGTCAGGCCGGCCACGGTGTTGTTCGAGGCGAGCGTGACGCCGGTGGCGCTGCTGCTGATCGTCGGGGCGAGACCCGCCGGAGCGAGGTTGTAGCCGTTGACGATGAGGGCCACGCCTTCACCGATGAGGCTCTGGTTGTCCTGCAGCACGATGCCGTTGTCCTGGCCGTTGCTGGTGCCGTCGCCGCGGTGGACGTAGATGTAGTCGCCCGCCGCCGACGCGACCTGCGCGCTGGCCAGCGTGTTGAACGGAGTGGTGGAGCGGCCGTCGCCGCCGCCGCTCAGGTTGTTCACGTACCACACGCGGCTCGTGACGGTGAGCGTCACGGTCGCGGTGTCGCTGTTGCCCGTCTCGTCCGAAACCGTGTAGCTGAACGTGTCGGCGCCGGTGAAGCCGACCGGCGGGAGGTAGCTGAACGTGCCGTTCGGGTTCATCGAGACGGTGCCGCCCGCGAACGTGATCGGGTCGTACGCCGTGACCGTGAGGCTGCCGGGCGCCGAGTCGGGATCGGTGTCGTTCGTCAGGACGCTGGCCATGACGGCAGCGTGCGGCGTCGCGGAGGCGCCGGTGCCGACGCGCAGTTCGGTGTTGCCGACCGCGGCGAAGGCGTCGTTGCTGGCGCTCGGCGGCAGCGTGATGATCGTGATCGTCACGGTGACGATGTTCGAGTCCGCCGTGCCGTCGTTCGCCTTGTAGGTGAAGCTGTCGCTGCCGGCGGTGACGCCGTCGTGCTGATAGTTGAACGAGCCGTCGGGGTTGAGCGTGAGCGTGCCCTTGCTCGGGCCGCTGACGAGAACCGCCGTGAGACTCATGCTGTCGACGTCGCTGTCGTTGCCGAGAACGCCCGGGGCCGCGACGTTCAGCGCCTGGCCGAACTGCACGTTGTAGGCGTCAGGCGCGGCGACCGGCGCATCGTTGACCGGCTCGATCGTGATCGTCACCGTGGCGGTGTTCGACAGCGCGGAGCCGTCGTTCGCCTGGTAGGTGAACGAGTCGGAAGTCGTCTCGCTGCCGTCGTGCGTGTAGAGGAAGGAGCCGTCCGGGTTCAGCGCGAGCGTGCCATTCGAGACGTTGCTCACGAGGACCGCGGTCATGGAGCTGTCGGGATCGCTGTCGTTCGACAGCACACCCGGAGCCACCACGTTCAGCGCGCCACCCTCGGCCACCGAGTAGTTGTCGTCGACCGCCACCGGCGCGTCGTTGACCGGCGTGATGGTGATCGTGACGGTGGTCGTGTTGCCGTCGACGGAGCCGTCGTTCGCCTTGTAGGTGAACGAGTCCGAGGTCGTCTCGCTGCCGTCGTGCTCGTACTCGAACGAACCGTCGGCGTTGAGGGTCAGCGTGCCGTTGGACGGGCCGGTCACGAGCGTGGCCGTGATGGGGTTGCCATCCGGATCGCTGTCGTTGCCGAGGACGCCCGGGGCGGGGACGTTGAGCGTGCCGCCTTCAGCCACGTTGTAGGCGTCAGGATTGGAGACCGGCGGCTGGTTGCAGACCGGCAGCGGCGCATGGCCGGCCGGGAGCGACGGAGCAGCCGGCGAGCAGGCCTGCTGCGTCACCGGGAAGGCACCGGCGACCGGGCCGTTGCTCGGGAAAGTCGTGCCGGCGACCGAGTAGGTCGTGCAGTAGGTGAGGTTGATCTTCCCCTGGTTGGCGGCGGAGACGTTGGAGCCGCTGCCGACCGGGCGGACGTCGCCGGAGCCGTTGGTCCAGTGGACGGCGCCCGAGTAGGAGCGGAGGTTGATCGTGCCACCCTTGCGCTGGCCGTTGCCGCCGCCGAGGTCGCCCGTGGCGCGGAACTTCGCCGTCCCTAGCGTGAGGTCGTCTTCGGCGGAGATGTTGATCGTGCCGCCCTGCGCGTTGTTGCCGATGTTGCTCGCGGAGATGGCCATGCCGGAGACAGTGGCGCCGCCGGCGAGCGAGACGACGTTGATCGTGCCGCTGCCGTCGTTGGTGCCGGCGCCGTTGGAGGAGACGGCGTAGACCACACCGGCCGCGGGGCCGAGGATTTCGACGTCTTCGCGGGCGAAGAGGTTGACGGTGAAGGTGGAGGCGCTGCCGGTGGTCGCATCGGCGCGAACCGCGCCGCGGCGCGACCCGAGGCCGGCGAGATCGCGGCCGTCGATGCGGAGCCACGTGCCGGAACGGATCGTGACGGAGGCGCCGGTCGCGTTGGTCGCGGCGACACCGACGGTGCCCTCGATCAGAATGCCGCAGCCTTCGAGCACCACGTGTCCCGCCTCGGTGCCGAGCGAGCCGATGAGGGCCGTGGCACCGACGGTGAGGGAAGGCTCGGTGGTGCTGGTCGACTTCAGGGTGACGTCGACGACGGAGCCAGGGCCGCCGCCGATCACGCCGTCAGCGGTGAGTGTGCCGCCGGAGGTCACGTCGATGGAGGTGGGCTGACCGTTCGGGTCGGCGGCCAGGACGGAGCTGCCGGCCGCGAAGGTCGCGGTGCCGCCAGCGTTGATCGCGACCTTGCCCGCGCGGCTGCTGTTCGGGCTGCCGGAAGCGATGCGCGACGTCGAGATGCGCGCGCCGCCCAGGAGTGCGGCCGGGCCCTGCAGCGAGACGCTGCCGCCGGCGTTGATGGTGATGTCGCCACCCGAGCCGCCGCTGCGCCGGTTCTCGGCGGACAGCGAACTGCCGGGCAGCATGACGACGTTGCCGCTGACGGCGAACGTCATGGGGCAGGCGCTGTTGTTCGCGGGCCCCGAGTCGTCATTGCAGTTGATGCTGCCCTGCACGGTGAGATCACCGTTGACGGTGAAGGTGCCGTTGACGACACCATCGGCGTCCTGCGCCGAACCATCAAGGGAAGAAAACTGGACATTACCGCTCACAGTGACGTTCGCTGCCGCGGGAACCGCGACGGCGAGGACGACGAGGATGAGCACCCATAGCCGGTTACGTACGGCGTGGTACATCGCATACCCTCCTAGTGGTTGCTGGGTTGGTGAATGGATTGTTTAGGATTTCGGACCGGCATGGATCATACGCGCGTCACTTTTAGTTGTCGTCCTTACAGATTGAAGGACGGCGGTTATTTTGAGACTTAGGGGCGTTTTAGGGGCTTTTGCACCCAAAAATTTCTCGAATGAATCGAGAGACTTAAGTCGTTCCGGCCTTCCCGCTGCTCAGGAAATGACCCGCCCGTGAGACACGTCACAAAGGTTCCGTATTACACTGTTGTGTCCACGCCCGGTAGAAGCCTGTAGCGAATGTTGATCGAGCGCATCATGAATGCGTTGAAAACCGAAACCGGAGAGAAGCCGTTTCCGCGCAAGACGACCGAGGTCCGCGTCGATGGCGTGGCTGCGCTCGACTCGATGCAGCGCGCCCAGACCACGGAGCCGGCGCTCATCATGTTGCAGGGCGACCTGCCCGGTCAGGTGTTCCGGCTGCGGCAAGGGCGGCAGATCATCGGCCGCCGGCCGGAGTGCGACATCCGCGTGCGCGAGCGCGCCGTCAGCGGCATTCACGCCGAGGTGATCCGCAGCAGCGACACCGTGACGATCAACGACCTGGCCAGCACGAACGGCACACTCGTCAACGGCGCACGGATCAAAGCCGCGGTGCCGCTGGTCCAGGGAGCGCTGCTGAAGCTCGGCAACTGCGTGTTCAAGTACGTCGACTCACTGCTCGACGTGGAGTTCACGGAGTCGCTGCACACGCGCGGCATCACGGACCAGCTGACGAACGCGTACAACAAGTCGTACCTGGTCGCGCGGCTGGCGTTCGTCGTCGATACGGCCTCGGAGCAGCGCCCGGTGAGCCTGATCGCCTTCGACTTCGACGGCTTCAAGCAGATCAACGACCAGTACGGCCACGCCGCCGGCGACCACGTTCTGCGGGCGACGTCATCGATGATCACCTCGAACTTCGTTCGCGCGGGAGACCTTTTCGCCCGCACGGGCGGCGAGGAGTTCGTGATCGTGCTGCCCGACACCCCGCTGGAGATCGCCACCCGCATCGCGGAACAGATCCGCGCCACGCTGGAAGAGCGGACGTTCGACTACCACGGCGAGTTCATCAACCTGACGTCGTCCTTCGGCGTCTGCTGCGCCACGAGCGCCGTGGACCTGCCGGAAACGCTGCTGGGCCGCGCCGACGAGCTGCTGTACCAGTCGAAGCGCGAAGGCCGCAACCGCGTCAGCGCGTAGCGTTCCGCGACGCGCTGCGGGCGTCTCGCCCGGGTAACCGCGCAGGACAGATGGGGCTGGCGGGGTCCTATTGGTCCCATTCGTCCCATCTGTCCTATTCGTCCTATCGTTCCCCTCTACTGGATCTCCGACAGCAGTTGCTTCACCGCGGCGTCGAGTTGCGCGTCGTTGGTGGCGCCCAGGGGGCGGTGCACCGTGATGTCGACCGGGCGGGGGTTGCGCTCCATGTTCTCGCCTTTGGCGTCGCTGATGCGGATGAAGGGGAGGCGGAAGATGGTGCCGTCGATGAGCGGGACGTTCGCGGTGTAGATGATCCAGCCCGCCGTCGGTTCGCCGACGGTTTTGCCGAGGCCGAGGGCGCGGTAGCCCTCCGCGAAGTCTTCCGCGTCCGAGAGGGAGTGGCGGTTGACCACGAGGATCGTCGGCTTCTCCAGTGACCGCTGCCCCAGCACCGTGCGGGCGCCGGCCGGCGGGAAGTCGCGGAACGTCATCGTGAGGTACGGCTTCCTCGCGAGCACGTCGATGGCGTAGACGTTGACGAAGCCGCCGTTGTTGTTGCGGAGGTCGACGACCACACCCGCTTTCGAGCGGTTCTCGGCGTCGAGGTCGAGGTGGAGCTGCGCCAGCGACTCCGCCCCCATGTCGATCATGTGGACGTAGCCGAGGCGGCCGTTGCTGATGCGATGGACGTAGTCGCGGTTGGCGTTGACCCAGGCGCGGTACGTCAGCGCCTTCTCCTCGTTCGCGCGAACCGGCTGCAGCGTCACGGTGCGCGCCGGCTCGAGCGTGATCGACGTGCGCTTGCCGATGCGATGCTCGAGCAGCGCGTCGAAATTGGTCGACGCGGTGACGGGCTGTCCATCGACCGCGGTGATGACGTCGCCCACCTTGATCTTCGCGATGTCCGCCGGCGAAAGCGGGATCACCTCCGACACCCGCAGCCCGCTGGCGGTGCCGTCGAAGCGGACGCCGATGCGGCCGGTCGTGGTGCGCACCTGGTCGGCCGGAGCGGCGGCGCCGAGGTGCGACGCATTGAGCTCGCCGACCATCAGGGAGAGCAGGCGGCGGAACTCGTCGCCGGTGCGGGCGGCGGCGACGCGGGGCGCGAACCGCTCACGCGTGGCGTTCCAGTCGACGCCATGCATGGCCGGGTCGTAGAAGTTGTCGCGCATGTAGCGCCAGGCCTGGGCGAACGCTTCATCTCGCTCGCGGACGAAGTCGACGTCCATCTCCGCCGTCACCGCGATGCTGCGCGGCTTGACCGGATCGAGCGTCGCGGCGGCGATGCGTCCGCCGTCGAGGTAGAACACTTCCTTGCTGTCGCTGGAGAACTGGAGCGCCGTCTTGCGGCCGCTCGTGGAGCTGAGCTGCTTCGGCACGGCCGGCTCGGTGGCCAGCTCGTCGACGGAGTAGACGTAGACGTTCTCGTTGTCGCCGACCGTTGCGGTGAACGCGACCCACTTGCCATCGGGGCTGATCTCGATGCTGCCGGCGTCGAGGCCGGTCGGGAGGAGCGACACGCGCTCCCGGATGCCGTCGAACTGCGGACTCACCGGCGCCGGCGGTGTGGCCGGTTTCTCCGCGGCAGGCATCGCCGGCAGCGCGGGCTTCTCCTTCTCTTCCTTCTTCGGCTCGTTGAAGAGGTCGCGGAACTGATCCTCGCGGAACTTCGGCGTGGCGGGGACGAGGTCGATGCGCGCGATCTGTCCCGGCTCCGTGCGCTGCGTGGTGTTCATCAACAGATAGCGCCCGTCACGGCTCCACGCCAGGGAGTCGGTGAAGACATTGGCGAGGAACGACGCCTGCCGCGCGGTGCCGCCGCTCGCGGGGACGACGTAGACGTTGCGGAAGAGCTGATCGCTGTAGCCGAGGTAGGCGATCCACTTGTTGTCGGGCGACCAGACGAAGGGGCGGTCGCTGCCGAGCGGCGGCCGGTCGAGCAGCGCGGTGGCGACGCTGCGCGTCTGCCTCGTCGCCAGGTCGAGGACCATGAGCTCGCGGCGGTTGCGCTGGAACGCGAGCAGCTTGCCGTCGCCGGAGAAGCGCGGCGTGTCGTCGTTCCCGTCTCCTTCGGTGAGCTGCGTTTCGCGCTCGGTGGCGAAGTCGTAGCGGAACAGGTGCGAGCGACCGCCGCGGTCGGAGGTGTAGACGAGGGAGCGGCTGTCGGGGCTCCAGACGAGCTGCGCTTCGAGCGCGCCGGTGTTGGTGATGCGCGTGGCGTCGCCGCCGTCTTTGGCCGAGGCGGCGAAGACGTCGCCGCGCGCCGTGAACGCGAGCTTCTTGCCGTCCGGTGAGAGGGCCAGATCGGCGAACCGCTCGCTGACGCGGCGCCGATCGAGCGCCTGCATGGCCGGAACGCCGCGCAACGTGACGTTGATCTGCGCCGCGTTGCGCGAGGCGAGGTCGTAGCGCCAGATGCCGAAGTCGCGCTCGAACACGATCGTGTTGCCGGCCAGCGCCGGCCAGAGCACGCGTCCGGAGGTGAAGTTCGTCAGCTTCCCGTTGCGTGACCAGAGGTTCTCCGCGCCGCCGCGATCGCTGACGAAGTAGAGCGTCTCGCCCGACCACATCGGCCAGATCGTGCGCGCGCCGTCTTCCGTCAGCGGGTCGTAGCGCCGTGAGGCCAGGTCCATGCGCCAGATCTGCGACGTGTCGATGTGGCTGCTGCCGTTGCGCCACCACTGTCCCGAAGCGACGCCGCGGGCGGCGAAGGCGATGGCCGTGCCGTCGGGTGTGGGGGCGGAGAAGTACTCGTTGATGTAGCGCTCCGCCGTCACCTGCATCGGCGTCCCGCCCTCGGCGGAAACGCGCCAGACGTCGTTCATCCCGGCGATCTCGCGCGAGGTCGAGGAGAAGTAGAGCGTCTTGCCGTCGCTGGACCAGGCGTCGAGCTGATCGCGCCCGTCGTCGTACGTGACGCGCTTCAACGTGCCGCGCGCGAGGTCGAGCACGTAGATGTCGCCGTTGCCGGTACGCGTCGAAACGAACGCGACGCGCTTGCCGTCGGGCGACCAGAGCGGCCGCGACTCCGTGGCCGGATCGGCGACGAGCAACCGCGCTTCACCGCCGCCCGCCGGAACGGTCCAGATGTCACCGCCCGAGACGAAAGCGATTTCGCGCTCGTCGGGGGAGATGGAGGGCTCCGAAAGGGCGGCTTGCTGGGCGAAGGTGGGGAGGGCAAAGACAAGGGCCAGGGCGAGGATGCTCTTCATTGGGCGGCATTATGCCCGGGGCGGGGGGCGTGTTGGTTTTCGGTTTTTGGTTTTTGGTTTTTGGTGCTGCGCTATGCGCGGATCTACCGCAAGGCGGAGCACCGAAAACCAAAAACCGAAAACCGAAAACCAACACACCCCCCCGGCTACAGCCACCACAGCCGCTTCTGTTCCGCGGTCCACGCCACCGCGTCCCCCACGTGGATCTCTCCGCCTTCCAGCACTTCGCCGCAGACGCCGCCGCGCCAGTGCGGGTCCAGGAACTTGCGCAAGCCCTGATACGCGGCGTCCATCTGTTCGCACGGGCGGGTTTCGCCATAGACCCGGATCTTCGTGCTGCCGATCGCCAGGATCTTGCCGCGCGTTTTCTCGAGACGGATGCCACGCAGCATCAGATTGGCGCGGCGTGCCGTCGGCGGAATGGTGGGGGAGAGTTGCGCCTGCACCTCGGCCCATACTTCTTCCTCGATGATCGTCACCTGGCGCCTGCCGCCGCGATTCGCGTTGCCGCGGAGGCCCTGGCCTGCGATGAGCTCCGCGCTGGCGACCGGGTCCATCGGGCCGCGCTTCATCCGCTTGAGCCAGATGGCGACGACTTCTCCACCGCGATCATCTGGAATCCAGGCTTCGCCGCTCATTGGAATCCGCGAGGCCGGTCGTCGATCGCGGTCGCGATGTCGATGAGCGCCGCGGTGTAGATCGGCTCTTCGACCTCGAGCGCGAGATCGGGCATGCCGCGCGCCGTGCTGATCGTGAGGATGTTCTTGTCGATGTCGACTTCGACGTCGTCGACCTTCGGCAGCGCGATCTCCATCGGCTTGCCGGCGCCTTCGAGCACCACGCGTCGGTTCGTCACGTAGAGCGAAACGGCTTCGCGCTTCTTCTTGCGCAGCAGCTGCGCGCGCGTGCTGTGGACGCAGTATTCGTGGAACTGCAACTTGAGGGAGCAGGTCTGGCGGGGGAGATGTTCGTGCGTGATGCCGCGCAGCTTGCGGAACTCGTCGGCCGCTTTCGCTTCGACCGGCACTTCCTTGTCCCAGATGTCGAAGCCTTTGCGGAAGTTCTTCAGCGCTTCGAGCTGCGCGTCACCGTGGCGGTCGTCGGCGAGGAGGTGCCAGACGATGACGCGGTAGAGATCGAGCTTCACGCCGTTCTCGTCGTCCGTGCTCAGCCCCACCGCGCGCGAGGAACGGTCCATGAGCTGGGCGACTTCGCGCGCCCGTCCGGTGCCGTAGCGAGAGAGGGCGTCGAAGCCGATGTGCAGCACGGTGCGACGGGCGAGCGGCGACCAGATCTCGTACGGCAGCTCCAGCGCCTGCCGCTCCCGCGTCGCCTCGGACAGCGTGGTCTCGTTCGGCTCGCGGCGGAGGCGCTCGAGCGCGCCGACGTACGCGGTCAGCATCTCGCGATGGCGGCGCTCGCGCTCTTCACGCTCCACGCGCTCCTTCTCTTCCTGCTCGCGGATCTTCTTGCGCTGCTGCGCCGTCAGGATGATCGGTGTGGCAATCATGGCGATGCCGAGGATGATCTCGAACCAGCCGTGCCACTCGGCGCGGGTGATGACGATGGTGAAGCCGAGAAGGACGAAGATGACGCCGAGGACCATCAGGGCGATGAAGCCCCAGCCGCGCGCGGTGCCGTCGACCAGCGACTTCCAGAACGGCATGCTGCGGATGCTCTTCTCGGTCGGCAGAACCGGCGCGTCGATCGCGCGGGCGTCGGCAAAGTAGAAGCCGGCCGTACGGCGGCGCAGGAACTCCCCGTTCGTCCCGGTGCTCAACGACGGATCGTCGTCGATCGCCTCGAGCGTCTGACGCGGCGAGACTCCAAAACGAATGGGGCCGTGAGCGAGTGATTTATTAACGTAGAACGTCACTGTTAGCGAAGACAGCTGTGTGCAAACCTACTGCCCACTATTCAGAAGATAGGCGGCAATGTCGCGCGCGCTCGGTTCGTCGATCCCGACGGCGGGCATCGAGGTCTGCGGATTCAGCGTGGAGGGGTTGATGATGTACTGCACGACATTCCGTGGCGTGTTCTGGACGGTGCCCTCGCCGAGGGTAGGCCGCGCCGCCAGTCCGACCAGCGAGGGTCCGAGCACTCCGCCGCGTTCGATGCCCGGCACGACATGACAGACCGTGCAGCCATAGCGGGTGATGAGCACCTGCCCGTTGGCGGCATTCCCCGCGACCGCCGGAGCGGCAGGCCCCTGCGCCGGAGCCGGCGTTTCAGGTTTCGCGCAGGCGGTCAAAAGCAGGACTGCGGCAAGTAGGCGCTTCATGGCGCCGCACGATAGGCCAAACACGCCAAAGCGACAATGGCACCGCTGCTTTGTCCCCTCTGCCCTATCCGGCCATTCGTCCCATTCGTCCATCGATTTCAACCGTCCTCTGGCGCACTTATTGCTTAGGTCGGCTGCAATGGCGTCCGAAGGTCGAGTTCTGGTGGTGGATGATGAGCCGGCAATCCGTGCGCTCGTCACCAAAATCGTCGAACGCGCCGGGTTTCCGGTCGACAGCGCCCGCGATGGCGCGGAAGCCATCGAGCGCATCGACGCGCACGAATACGCCGTCGTCGTCCTCGACCTCATGATGCCGAACGTCGACGGCTTCGGCTTCATCGACTACGTCCGCAATCGCGCCAGGCGTCCGGCGATCATCGCCATCAGCGCCGCCGATTCCGCGATGCTGCGCCGCCTCGACGGCGCCATGGTCCACTCCATCGTCCGCAAGCCCTTCGACATCGACGTCCTCGGCGATCTCATCACCGCCGCCGCGTCGACCGCGATGAAGGACGAGCAGGAACGGGAGCAGCACGGCAGCTCGCGCGTCATCCGTTTCCCGACACAGGACGCCTGCTGACGGCAGGCCCACGCTTCGCAATGTGAGCTGACGTGGCCGTCCGACCCGTCGTCCTCCTCATCGAACCGCACGCAGACCATCTCGAGCGCGCCCGGCAATACCTCGAAGAGGATTGCGCCAAGACCTTCGACGTCATCGCCCTGCAGACGTTCGACGAGGCGCGCAAAAAGCTCCAGCAGCTTCAGGACAAGCGCCAGCCCGTCGCCGTCGCCCTCGTCCGCCACTCCCAGGACGAACAGGCGCTGCGCGACTTCCTCGTCTACGGCAAAGACCTCTTCTCCGGGATGAAGGTCATTCTCTACGCCGACGAGGCGAACCCCCGCTTCGCCGTCGAGGCGAAGAAGGGCGGCCTCGTCGATTCCACCGTCGACGGCGCGTGGGATGCGCCGGAGGTGGCGCTCGCGCCGATCCTGCGCGACGTCCTGCGCATGTGGGAAACGCACGCCGCGAAGGCGGACGTCGTGAAGGTCTACGGCGATCAATGGCTGCCGCGCTGCCATGACGTCAAGGACCTGCTCGCGCGCCACCGCGTCCCGTACCGCTGGATCGACCTCGAGAAGAACCAGGACGAGGACGCGCCGCCGTCGCCGCGCGTCGTCTTCCCCGATGGCCGGACGCTCGACGATCCCACCGACGAAGATCTGGCGCAGGTCCTCGGCTTCAGCATCTCGCCCGAATCGACGTTCTACGACCTCGTGATCGTCGGCGGCGGACCGGCGGGTCTCGCGGCCGCCGTCTACGCGGCCTCGGAAGGGCTGCGCACCGTCATCGTGGAGAAAGACGTCCCCGGCGGGCAGGCCGGCGCCAGCGCCCTGATCGAAAATTACCTCGGGTTTCCCGATGGACTCAGCGGAGCGGAGCTCGCGTCGCGCGCGGTGACGCAGGCGCAAAAGTTCGGAACGGAAATTCTCCTGACGAAGCACGCCGCCGAGTTGCGCGACGACCAAGGCTACCGCGTCATCCGTCTCGATGACGACACCGAGATCGTCTCTCACGCCGTTCTCCTCGCCACGGGCGTGGCGTACCGGAAGTTCGAAGCCGACGGCGCGGAGCGGCTGACCGGCAAAGGCGTCTACTACGGCGCCGCCGCCGCCGAAGCCGCCCGGTTCCGCGACCAGGAAGTCTGCCTCCTCGGCAGCGGCAACAGCGCCGCGCAGGCCGCGCTGCTGCTCGCGCGCTACGTCCGCAAGCTGACGATCATCACCATCGATCCCTCCCTCGAAACGACCATGTCGCGCTACCTCGTCGACCGCATCCACGCTCTGCAGAACGTGGCACTGCTGCCGCAGACGAGCGTGGCCGAGGTGAAAGGGGCGGACCATGTGGAGGTGGTGGTGATCGAGAACCTGGAGACCAGGGAGCGGCGCGAGATCGAGACGCCGGCGCTGTTCGTCTGGATCGGGGCGAAGCCGCGCACCGACTGGGTGGGCGACACCCTCGTGCGCGACGAGCAGGGATTCATCCTGACGGGACGCGACCTGAAGCCGGGGCAGCTCCGCAGCTACGAGGACGGCCGGTCGCCTTACCTCCTCGAAAGCAGCATGGCCGGGGTGTTCGTGGCGGGCGACGTGCGCCATGGCTCGGTCAAGCGGGTCGGGTCGGCGGTGGGTGAGGGGGCGATGGCCGTCCAGTTCATCCATCAATACCTGCGGGAGCGCTGATCGGCAAGATTTTCACGTCGCGCAAAAGGATTCGAACCGCTTGCGGGTGTTGTAACCGGTTTCAGTACCCTTTTCGCTGGCAAACGCCTTGCTCTTGAAGCAGCTGGAGCAAAATTCTCGCAGTAGAGAGAACGGAGGCCTCGTGCAATACACCATCGAAGAGCGCGAGCTGACCAACGAGTACACCCATCGCCCCTCCTTTGACGTGCAGACGCGCCGGACGACCATCGACGCGCGCGATGCCGACGATGCCATCTCCCGCTTCGTTCTCGAAACGCAGTCCGAGCTCGTGAGCTTCACGAAGCCGGTCCGCGGCGGCGAATCCATCGCCACAGTCAAGAAAGAGGACAGCGTTTTCCTCGTTCGTGTCTACGCCGCCTGACGCCAGTCTCAATTCTTACGTCAAACGCAAAAGGGCGCCCCTGCCGGGCGCCTTTTTTACTTCGAGCGCAAGCTTTTTTCTCCAAACAGGCGTATCTTCATTTGACCCAAAGGAGACCCCATGTCCCGTGTAGACCCCCCCGGCCGCAAATGGAGTGCGCTCGTCGTCGACGATGATCCGGGACTGCAAGGGCTCTTTTTCACCTTGCTGGGGAAGGACGGGTTCAACGTCGACTGCGCCCCGAACGGCCGGCTCGCGTTCGAGTACCTCAAGCGCAGCTCGTACTCCGTGATCCTTCTCGACCTGATGATGCCGGACGTCAACGGCTTCGAGCTGCTCGAGCGACTGGAGCGCGACAGTCCGGCGCTCCTCAAGCGCATCATCGTCATGACCGGCGCTTCCCAGCGCGCGATCGAAGGGCTGGACACGAAACGCGTCTGGGGCCTGATCCGCAAACCGTTCGACATCAACGACCTGATCTCCAGCGCGCGACTCTGCGCCGGCGGGCAGCCGAAGGTGGCGCTGACGGCGTAGCCCCCGCCGCACGGCCGGTCAGTGGTTTTCGGTCTTTGGTTCGTGGCGCCGGAGTCGTTCGTACTTGCGTTACCGCACCGACAACCAACAACCGAAAACCGAAAACCGGTGGTGAGCCGGTTAAGATGTCGGCCGCATGAGTGCGGTCTGGGCGCTGACGGCGTTTCTCGTGACACTGGCCGGCGGCGCGTTCGCGTGGCGCTATCAGCGTTACCTCCTTCTGATCATGGCCTTTTCGGCCGGGTTGCTGATCGGGGTGGTCTTCCTCGATCTCATCCCGGAGATCACCGAGCTCGCCCACGAACATGGGATCGAAGTGCGGAACCTCATGTTCTTCGTGCTGGCCGGCTTCATCGCCATCTTCCTCCTCGAGAAGCTGACGATCATCCACAGCGAGAAGCAGCATGACGCGCCGGGGCATCACCACCACGTCGGCCTGGCCGGCGCGATCGGCCTCACGTTCCACAGCTTCCTCGACGGCCTCGCCATCGGCGTCGGCTTCCAGGCGGGGAACGAGGTCGGCACCGTCGTCCTCCTGGCCGTGCTGGCGCACGATTTCGCCGATGGGCTGAACACCGTCACATTCATGCTGGCGGCGCGGCACAGCCGCTGGCGCACCGGGCTGCTGCTCTTCCTCGACGCGATCGCTCCCGTCGCCGGCGCGCTGCTGGCGATGTTCATGAAGATCGATCCGCTGCTGCTGGCCTATCAGCTCGCCTTCTTCGCCGGCTTCCTCCTCTACCTTGGCGCCAGCGATCTGTTGCCGCACGTTCACGAGCGCCCACGCTTCGCGCTCATAGGATCGACGCTCGCCGGACTGGCCGTCGCGGCGCTCGTCGTCCACGGTATCAAGGCCATCCACGCGCATTGACGGAGGTTCTGTGAAACGCCTGCTCGTTCTGCTGCTGTTCGTCGCCGCCACTGCCGGCGCGCGCCCGCTCACCGAAAAAGACCTGCTCCGCTTCCAGTGGGTGGGTGACTTCCAGCTCTCGCCGGACGGCGCCCAGGCCGTCTTCGTGCGCACCACCGTCGACGAAAAGAAAGACGGCTACGAGACGGCGCTCTGGATCGTCGAGACGCGGGCCGGTGCGACGCCGCGCCGCCTCACGAACGGCCCGCGCGACACGGCGCCGCGCTGGTCGCCCGACGGCAAGACGCTCGCGTTCCTTCGTCCGGCGGGTGAGAAGGAGCCCCGTCCGCAGATCCATCTCCTGTCGATGGAAGGCGGCGAGCCGCGCGCGCTGACGTCGCTGCAGCGTGCCGTCGAATCGATCTACTGGTCGCCCGACGGCAAGTCGATCGCCTTCACCGCCACCACGCGCGAGGACGACTTCGCCGAGAAGAAGGACGACGCGGCGAAGGAGAGCGACGTCCGCGTCATCAATCAGGCCGTCTACCGCTTCAACGGCGGCGGTTACGCCGACACCACGCGCACGACGCACATCTGGGTGACGCCGCTCGACGGCGGAAAGCCGGTGCAGCTCACGAAGGGCGACTTCGACGAGGGCGATCTCGCCTGGAGCCCGGACGGCTCGCGCATCTACTTCGTCTCCGACCGCACCAACGAGTCGTACTACGACCCGAACGACGACGACATCTGGGCCGTCCCGGCGAAAGGCGGCGAGATCGTCCGCGTCGCCGACATCAAAGGCGGCGCCGGCTCGCCGCGGCCGAGTCCCGACGGCAAGTGGCTCGCCTTCCGCGGCACGTCGTCCACGCCGGTTCACTCGTACTCGCAACCCGACGTGTACGTGGTGCAGACCGTCGCCGGCGCCACCCCGCGCAACGTCACCGCCACCTTCGACAACGACGTCCTCGGCGGCCTCGCCGGCGATCAGCGCGCGCCGCGCGGCGGCCGCGGTGCGGCACCGGTCTGGTCGGAGGATGGGAAGTCGCTCCTCATCACGATCCAGGAGGAAGGGCGCTCCAACCTCGCGCGCATCGACGTCGCGAGCGGCGCGCTGACGCGCATCACCAACGCGAAGCACGACCTCCAGTCGTTCGCCACCAACGGCGCGAAGACGATCGCCCTGATCTCCACGCCGACGATCATCGGCGACCTCTATCTCGTCGGCGGCAACGGCGCGCTCACGCGGCTGACGAACGTCAACGAAGCGCTCTTCGCCGAGCTGACGCTCACCGAGCCGGAGGAGCTCTGGTACGACTCCTTCGACGGCCGCAAGATCCATACGTGGATCCAGCGTCCGCCCGATTTCAACGCGTCGAAGAAGTACCCCCTCATCCTCAACATCCACGGCGGCCCGCACGCCGCTTACGGCTGGACGTTCAGCCACGAGTTCCAGTGGATGGCGGCGAAAGGCTACGTCGTCCTCTACCCGAATCCGCGCGGCAGCACGACGTACGGCCACGAGTTCGGCAACATCATCCAGTACCGCTACCCCGGCGACGACCACAAGGACCTGATGGCCGGCGTCGACGCCCTCCTCGCCCGCGGCTACCTCGACGAAAAGCGCCTCGGCATCACCGGCGGCAGCGGCGGCGGCCTCCTGACCAACTGGGCCATCACCCAGACCGACCGCTTCGCCGCGGCCGTCTCGCAGCGCTCCATCGCCGACTGGTCCGGCTTCTGGTACACCGCCGACTTCTCTCAGTTCAACCCGACGTGGTTCCGCAAAGCGCCGTGGCAGGACCCGGAGGATTACGCCGCGCGCTCCCCGATCACGCACGTCGAGAAGATCAAGACGCCGCTGATGCTCATCGAAGGAGAGGAAGACCTCCGCACCCCCCCGATGATGGGCGGCGAAATGATGTTCCGCGCCCTCAAGTACCTCCGCAAGCCGGCGGTGATGGTGCGCTTCCCCGGCGAGACCCACGAACTGTCGAGGTCCGGCAAACCATCCCACCGCATCGAACGCCTCCAGCACATCGTCCGCTGGTTCGACGTGTGGATGATGGGCGTGAAGGACGAATGGTACGGCCGCGGGCTGCGGACGGCCGGGTGACGATAGGACGAATGGGACGGATAGGACAAATAGGACAAATCGCGTTCCGCTAAGGCGTGCGCCCCTTCCGTGTCATCCCGAAGGCCCCATACGGGGGCGTGGGTGGAGGAGGGGCCTGAGGGATCTGTGCGGCGGAAACACCGCATCGCGCTACTGTCACTTTCCCCCACCCGGATCCCTCACCCCGCCGCGCCGCCTTTGGCGTCGTGGGCGGGGATTCGGGATGACACATGAATCTGCCGCGTCATGTGGCGGACAAAACAAATGGGGCTTCGCTGAAGCCCCATTCGTCACCCAAATCGTCCTGCCTGAGTCCCATAGGTCCTATATGTCCTATCCGTCCTATGGGTCCTATCGTACCTATCCCGCGGTCCCCGTCTTGGTGTTGTCGCGGGGATTGCGGTCGATCAGTTTGTTCAGGGGGTCGATGCCGGCCTTCACCGGCTGGGCGTCGACGGTCACTTCGAACGTCATCTTGGGCTGGGTGATGCGGCGTTTTTCCAGGAACAGGACCTTTTCGTCGCCGTTCTTGGCTTTTTCGCCGAGGACGCCGATGTCGATCCAGTCGTTGACCGGGGTGGGCTTTTCTTCGCCTTTGCCGTCGCCGTAGAACTTCTTCGACTCGACCGTCATCTTCACGCGGTACTTGCCGGTGGGGAGCTTCGTCCACGTCACTTCCGACGCCTTGTTGTCGTAGATCGTGATCTTCTCGAAGAGGTCGGTGACGACGTTCTGCAGCTCGGGTGGAGTCTGCTGGCGGAAGTAGCGCACCAGCTCCGTGGCTGTCGTGTAGGGCGGCTGCTCGAAGGCGTGGTCGCGGAGGAAGGCGGCCAGGGCGGCGTTGACCTTGTCTTCGCCGATGTAGTCGCGCAGCGCGTACATGACGAGGCTGCCCTTGCGGTAGTGGATGTACTGCTGGTTCTCGACCAGCATCAGCGGCATCTCCGCCACGAGCTCACCGCCGCGGCCGGAGAGGTAGCGGTCGAGCTCGAACTCGAGGAAGCGCTTCATCTTGTCGCGGCCGTACTCCTTCTCCATCACCATCAGCGCGGAGTATTGCGACATCGACTCGACCAGCATCGTGCTGCCCTGCACGTCGCCGCCAGCCACCTGATGGCCCCACCACTGGTGCGCGACCTCGTGCGCCGTGACGTAGAAAACGTAGTCGATCGACTCGTCGTCGCGCAGGTCGGCGATGAAGCCGATCGACTCGGAGAAGGGGATGGTGTTCGGGAACGACTGCGCGAACGACGCGTAGCCGGGGAACTCGAGGATGCGCACCTGCTTGTGCTGGTAGGGGGAGAAGTTCTTCGTGAAGTAGTCGAGCGACTTCTTCGCCGCATAGATCATCCGGTCGACGTTGTACGGGTGCTTGGCGTCGTAGTAGATCTCGATGGGGATGCCGTTCCACTGGTCGCGCTTCACCTCGTAGCGCGCGGAGAGATACGACCAGAAGCTGAGGATCGGCGCGGTGGTCTTGTACTGGAAGTACTTGCGCCCGTCCTTCGTCCACTCCTTCTGCAGGTAGCCCGGCGCGAGCGCGATCTGATCGGCCGACGTACTGACCGTGGTGTCGAGGTTGATCCAGTCGGCGTCGCGGGACAGCCCGTTGTTCATGCGTGCCTGCATGTCATCCGGTTTGGCCATGCGCTCGATCGGCTTCAGGCCGTACTTGCGCCGCTTGTTGCGGTCCTGCATCTCCCTCCCCTCGCTGTAGCCGAGGTGAGGAAAGTACGACATGCTGTTGATGAAGGTGCCGTTCTCGACGACGTTCGTGTTCGCGCCGGCGTTGACGAAGCCGCGCGGCCGGTACCTGGTGGTGAACGAGAGCGTCGTCTGCGCGCCCGGCTGCAGCGGCGGGTCGAACGTGTAGATGGCGTAGCCGAGCTCCGTGTCGTCCTGCTTCAGACGCGTGCCCGGAATCGTGTACTGCTTCTCGTCGATGACCGCGGGGTTGTAATTGACGTGGAGCTCGCGGATCGGCTGGCCGCTCTTGTTCGCGATCGTGTACTGGCCGCGGATGTCGAGCCAGCGACGCTCCGGGTAGATATCGACGTCGGCCTTCACGTCCGTGATGCGCGGCTGCACGAGCCGCTCGAACTGCTTGTACTTCTTCTCGAACGACGCCTGCAGCTTCTCCATCTCGTCGCCGGGGCGGTACGTGTTCAGGACGTTGGTGTTGTAGAAGATGTAGCAGCCGGTGGAGAGAAAGCCGGCGAACGACGCGATGAGAACGGCGAACACGGGCTTGCTGAAGCGCTGCTTCGCCTCGCGCCAGCGCGTGGCGAACCGCGTCTCCGTGCCGCGCACCCAGAACAGCTGCGACACGACGAGAAGCAGGCCGAGGAAGAAGAGCCAGTAGACGGTGAACCAGAGGAGCGGCTGCACGAAGTGTCCGTAGCCGTTCATGTCGGAGTAGGGGACGGGATCGACCACGCCGAAGCGGTAGAGGCGGTGGTCGAAGTCGAGCGCGCTGAGCACGACGTCCGAGATGATGTAGAGGATGACCGCGAAGAAGCCGATGAACTTGTTGTTCGTCAGGATCTGCGCGATGAAGCCGAAGGCGAGGACGAACAGCAGCGAGATCCCGAGCTCGATGCCCACGCGTTTCACGTAGAGCGCGAGCTCGAGATTCGTGTAGCCGTGGGCCAGCTGGATGATGATCGCGGTGAGCGTGGCGAAGCCGAGGGAGAGGAACGTGGCGGCGGCGACGGCGGTGAGCTTCGAGGCCCACATCACCCATGTGCGCATCGGCAACGCGTCGTGCACCTCGTTCAGCTTCACGCCGCGCTCGCGCCAGACGGAGTCGCCGGAGAAGAACGCGGCGATGATCAGCGCGAAGAGGATGAACGCGCCGAAGACGCTCTGCGCGGTGAGCTGCGTGACCGGGTAGACGGGCGTGTCGAAGATGCGCCCCTGCGCGTTGATCGCGCCCCAGGTGTTCGCGCAGCCGAGCATCACGATGATGATGAAGGGGATGCTCTTGATGATGCTCTTCGTCTCGATGCGGGTCGAGGCGCGGTACTGCGCCCAAGACGCCGCGCCGCTGAAATTCTGCGTCACGCGCGGCAGCGGCGGGGCGACGCGGCTCACCGGGCCCAGCGCCTCGATCTCGTTCTTTCGCTTCTTCGACGCCTTGCGCGTGCCGGTGGCGAACTTGAAGCGCCAGAACGTGAAGGCGAGGATCAGCACGGCGACGGCGAGCCAGAGCAGCCGGTTCCAGAGGAACACGCCTTCGAGCGGCAGCAGCTCCGTGTTGCGCTGGTGGACGGTCCAGTAGCGGGTGGCGCGGCCGAAGGCGGAGAGGCCGAAGGGATCGAGCAGTCCGGCGACCATCTCGCTCTCGAGGTTGCGCATGAGCGCGCGCGAGATCGACCAGCCGACGAAGAACGCGACGACGCTGGCGTAGGTGGCCATGAGGCTGCGCGTCAGCGCGGCCACGGAGAAGAAGATCGCGCCCACCAGCAACAGGCCGGGCGCGACGAGCACGGCCAGCGAGAAGAGGTACGGCGTGAGCTCGAACGGCCCGAGACGCTCCTTCTCCAGCCACGGCATCACGCTGCCGATCATGACGGCCAGCGCGACGCCGGCGAACACCAGCAGCGCGACGAGTGCGGAGCCGAGGAAGCGGCCGCCGAGGAAGGACGACTTCTTCACCGGGGTGGTGAAGAAGAGGGAGTCGGTGCCGAGATCGAAGTCGCGGTGCGCGGCGTTGGCCACGAACGCGGTCGTGGTCAGCACGCCGAAGACGCTCATGATCAGCAGGAACTGCATGATCACGAAAGGCGAGTTGCGGTTGACGTTGCCGATCGCGCCGCCGAGGGTGATGGTGTCGCTGGAGACGGCGCCGAACGTCAGCAGGAAGAAGAGCAGCGTCAGGATGTAGAAGAGCGGCTGCGTCAGGTGGTAGCGAAGCTCGAACTTGAAGATCGCGAACATGCGCTACGCCGCCTTGTGCAGGGTGGAGAAGTACACGTCCTCGAGCGAGGTGTTGACCGGCTCGAAGCCGGGCCCCGGCTGCTCTTCGCTGTAGACGTGGACGACGGTGCGGCCGGTGACGAGGCGCGTCGAGATCACGGCGTGGTCGCGGTGCACCGCTTCGATGTCGCTCTTCTCGACGGTGCGGCGCCAGATCCTGCCCGTCATCTCCTGCATCGCGGCGAGCGGATCGCCCGTCATCAGCACGCGGCCGTGGGAGATGATCGCCATGTTGTTGCAGAGGTCACTCACGTCCTCGACGATGTGCGTGGAGAGGATGACGATGACGTTCTCGCCGATCTCGGCGAGGAGGTTGTGGAAGCGCACGCGCTCGCCGGGATCGAGTCCCGCGGTCGGCTCGTCGACGATGATGAGCTTCGGGTTGCCGAGGAGGGCCTGGGCGATGCCGAAGCGCTGGCGCATGCCGCCGGAGTAGGTGCCGAGGTTCTGCTTGCGCTTGTCGTGGAGGTTCACGCGGCGGAGCAGCGCCTCGACGATCTCCTTGCGCTCCCGCTTGTTCGTGATCCCTTTCAGGATCGCGAAGTGATCGAGCATCACTTCGGCCGAGATCTTCGGATAGACGCCGAACTCCTGCGGGAGATAGCCGAGGACGCGGCGGACTTCGTCTTTCTGGCGGAGGACGTCGAGGTCGCCGAGCGTGACGGAGCCGGAGTCGGCTTCCTGCAGCGTGGCGATGGTGCGCATGAGCGTCGACTTGCCGGCGCCGTTGGGGCCGAGCAGTCCGAACATGCCGGTGGGAATCGCGAGGTTGACGTCGGACAGCGCCTTGACGCCGTTCGGGTACGTTTTGGACAGACCTTCGATGCGAAGCATGCGTGCGTGTACGGGAAAGGGAAAGTGGGGTTGCAGCGGGGGAAGGGCTCAGGGCGCGGGGCCCAGGGCTCAGGGGCTGCGCTTTGCGGAGCGTTCCGCGTGATCACCCGGCCCCTGAGTCCTGTTGTCCTATTCGTCCTATTCGTCCTATAGGTCCTATTCGTCCCATTGCCGCCAACAGGCCGAAAGGCTCCGCCAAGCGAAACCCTGAGCCCTGGGCCCTGAGCCCTGAGCCCTACGCGCTACTGCGCGTCCGGAAACGTCTTCACTTCGTTGTCCACCGCCGGCACGGTCTTCAGGTAGTCGTAGATGGCGCCCAGATCCTGATCGCTCATCCCGGCGTAGGCCAGCCACGGCATGATCGTGTTGCGGCCCGGTGGCGGGGTCGGGGCGTTGGTCGCATCCATGTTGGCGAAGGCGCGGAAGCGGCCGATGAATTCGTCGCGCGTGGCGCGGCCGATGAACGTTTTCGGATGCGGCGTCAGGTTCGCGGTGTAGTTGCGTCCCCACGGGCCCTTCATCTCCCAGCCGCCGCCGAACAGCTTGTCGGTCACCAGCTCGTTCTTTTCGTTGTGCGGCGTGTGGCACTCGATGCAGCCGCCGATCGTCGTCAGGTACTTACCGTAGGCCACGGTGTCGTGCGCCGGCGGTGCCGTGACCGGCGCGTCGATCGGCTTCGGCACGAACTTGACGAGGTAGTTGACCGGGAAGTCGATCTTCTTCGGCGGCGTCTGATTGCGGATCGGCTCGAGGGTGCGCAGATAGACGACGATGGACTTCGCGTCCTCGTCGCTCATGGAGCGCAGGTGGGCGTACGGCATCATCGGGAAGAGCGCCTCGCCGTTGCGGTCGATGCCTTCGCGCATGGCGCGGAGGATCTCGCCGTCGGTCCACTTGCCGAGTCCCGTTTCGGGATCGGAGGTGATGTTCTGCGCCGAGACGGTTCCGGGGAAGCCGAACTCGGGGCCGAACGTGAAGCCGCCTTTGCCTTCGGTGCCCGGCTTGACCGGCAGCGCCCAGGCGAGCGTGTGGTCGGAGTGGCAGCCGAGGCAGTCGGAGACGTGGTGGACGAGGTATTTGCCGCGCGCGAGCCGCTCCGGCGTCGCCTCGATCTTTTCACTGCTCGCGGGGCGCTGCGCCGGTTTGCGCAGGGCGAGCCACGACACCGCTCCCACCGCGAGCGCGAGCACGACTAAACCAAGGCCGCCGGCGACCTTCAGGATCGTTTTCATCGGAACCTCTCTGAATTGGACTGGTGCGGACATTCTACAATCGCGGCATGATTCTGTCGTCGCTGTTGCTTGCTGCCACCCTCGCGGACGCCAAAGCGGTCGAGCGCCGTTTCACCGAGGTCGAGTCGAAACGGCTCGTGCCGATGCTGCAGGAGGTCGTGCGTTTCCCTACGTACGCGGGCAACGACGAGGGGTTTGCCGCGCAGAAAGAATGGCTGATGAAGACGGCCGCCGATCTGGGCTTCACCGCCCGCGATGCCGGCAAGGTCACGGAGATCGAGCTTCCCGGCCCGCCCAACGCGCCGGTCCTCGGCCTCGTCATCCATGGTGACGTGCAGCCGGTCGAGGCGGATGCGTGGAGCTTCCCGCCGTTCGAAGGAGGCGTGGCCGACGGCTACGTCCGCGGACGCGGAGCCGCCGACGACAAGGGGCCGCTGGTGCAGGCGCTGCTCGTCATGAAATCGCTCGAAGCGAGCGGCCTGCCGCGCACGCACACCATCCGGCTGCTGGTCGGCACGGACGAAGAGAGCGCGAATACCGACATCGCCGAATACCTGAAGACGCACGACGCGCCCGACTATTCGCTGGTGCTCGACTCGGAGTTCCCGGTCGTCGTCGGTGAGAAGGCGTGGGACGGGCTGGAGGTGTCGGCGCTGCTCGCGGAGCGGCCGGGCGCGAAGCAGCCGTACGTGGTGACGAAGCTCACCGCGGGGCTCGCGGCGAGCATCGTGCCGGACAGCGCGGAGGTGGCGCTGCGCTGGATCAGCGACGCACCGGCCGACTGGAGCAAGGTCATGCCGCCGGAGGGGAAGTACCCGCTGCCCGAGGGGACGCGCCTCGTCATCTCGCCGGAAGGGGAGACGCTGCGCATCGTGGCCTACGGCAAGTCGGCGCATGCCGGGGTGAATCCGACCGGGGGGCGCAATGCGCTCGTGGCGCTGGCGCGTGCGGTGGAAGGGAAGCTGCCGCCGGGCGGCGCGGACGACCTCCTCGCGTTCGTGCGCATGGCGGGGAAGGACCTCTACGGCACCGGCCTGGAGATCACCGACAACGACCCGATCTGGGGGCGCTACTTCGTCAACATCGCCACGATCAAGCCGAACGCGGACGAGCCGGGGCGCGTGAACCTCTTCATCAACCTGCGCCGCACGCCGCCGCGCACCGCCCCGCAGGCGCTGGCGCATCTCGAAGGCGTCGTGCAGCGCTTCAACGCGAAGCAGGGCTCCACGCTGCGGATGGAGAAAGGCTTCTTCGGCGACGAGCCGCTGGCCTTCAATCCCAACGCGAACATCGTCAAGCGCCTGCTGGCCTCGTACGAGCAGGCCACCGGCGAAAAAGCGAAGCCGGCGATCTCCGGCGGCGGCACGTACGCCAAGCGGCTGCCGCGTTCGATCGCCTTCGGCATGTGGTTCCCCGGCAAGCCATACCCCGGTCACGACGTGGACGAAAAGATGCCCATCGCCGACCTGGAGCGCGGCGCCCGCGTGCTGGTGCACGCGCTGGTGGACATTGCCACGGGGCCGCGCATGGAAGAGCCGTTTTAGCGCGCTGGATGCGCGCCGTTGTCCGTTGACCGTTGTCCGTTGTCCGTGCTGCGCTGTGCGTGGTGTAGCGCCAGCACGGACAACGGAAAACGGACAACGGACAACGGTGGAATTCACCCATCACCCGCCGCGCTTAGCCCCACCGTGACCACCCCACTTGCGCAGTTGATTGGCAACACGCGGCGCCTGGCTGGGGGGGCGGGCGACGATAGGACCTATAGGACGAATAGGACGAATAGGACCTATAGGACCTATAGGACCTATAGGACAGATGGGACCCTGCGCGACGTGCAGTGCGGAGAACGCCTTTCCTGGCGTGCCGCGCCCGAATCCCGCCGGACGTGCACCAAGCCTGTGACTTCCGGTGAATGTGTCATCCCGAATCCGCCGCGTGGGGCTCGGGCGGGGGAGGCGGGGAACTGTGCGGGGGAAACACGGCACAGGGTCGCGTCGCCTCACAGTGCACAGTAGGCACAAGCCCCATTTGTCCCGTTTGTCCCATTCGTCCTATTTGTCCCATTCGTCCCATCGTTCTCCGTGGAATTCACCCATCACCCGCCGCGCTTAGCCCCACCGTGACCACCCCACTTGCGCAGTTGATTGGCAACGCGCGGCGCCTGGTCGTCCTGACCGGCGCCGGGTGCAGCACGGAATCGGGGATTCCCGACTACCGCAGCCCGGGCGGGGCGTGGACGCGGCACAAGCCGATCTACTTTTCGGCATTCGTGCGCAGTGCCGAGGTGCGGCGGTTTTACTGGGCCCGCAGTTTCCGTGGCTGGCCGCGCTTCGCCTCGGCCAGGCCGAACGCGGCGCATCGCGCCCTCGCGGAGCTGGAATCGCGCGGCAAGGTGCACCAGCTCATCACCCAGAATGTCGACGACCTGCACCAGGAAGCCGGGAGCCGTGCCGTCGTGCAACTGCACGGGCGCAACCGCCTGGTGGTCTGCCTCGACTGCGGCGCGGAGTTCCCTCGGGCGAACGTGCAGGAGCGGCTCGCACGGCTGAATCAGGAGTGGATGGCGGCCGCCCCGTGGGAGCGGCTGCACGCCGACGAGGCCGACTTTGCACCCGATGGCGACGCCGAAATCGCGCGCGAGCTCGTCGGCGAGTTCCGCGTCCCCGAGTGCGAGCGCTGCGGCGGCGTCCTCAAGCCGGCCGTGGTCTTCTTCGGCGAATCCGTCCCGCAGGAGAAGGTGGCCTACTCGATGCGCCGCGTCGACGAAGCCGACGCGCTGCTGGTGGTCGGCTCGTCCCTGACGGTCTGGTCCGGCTTCCGCTTCGCCCGCCGCGCCGCCGAGCGCCAGATCCCGGTCGCCATCGTGAACATCGGCCCCACCCGAGCCGACGACCTGGCGTCACTGAAGATCGAGCGCAAGTGCGGGGAAGTGCTGACGGAAGTGGCCGCACTGGTCGGCCAGGTCAGCCGGATCTGATGGACGAGTCAGCCGGTCTGATTCGCGAGTCACGGCGGGCTGACTCGCGAGTCAAAGGTTCCGACTGACGAGTCAGACGGGTCCGACTCACGAATCAGAAGATCCGGCTCATGAGTCAAGGGAGTCTGACCCACGAGCCAGAGGGTCTGACTCACGAGTCAGAGGTCGCGACTCATGAATCAGAATTTCTGATTCACGAATCAGAATTTTTGATTCACGAATCAGAAGTCGTGCCTCACGAATCAGAATTTTTGATGCTGCATCACCCGGCCGTGGGATGCCTCCGCAGCTCCACGACCGTGATCTCCGGCGTCATCCCCAGGCGGAAGGGGAACAGCCAGTAGCCCGTGCCGGTGTTGATGTAGAGCCAGGACAGGCCCTTCTGGTACAGGCCCATGTGGTAGGGGAGAAACATCCCCGCGAGCGACCAGCGCCAGGGGCGGAAGCCGCACTGGCCGCCGTGGGTGTGGGCGCTGAGGGTGAGGGGGACGTGGCGCTCCTGGGCTTCGGTGAAGATGCGGGGCTGGTGGGAGAGCAGGACCGCCGGGGCGTTCGCCGGGCGCGCGGCCAGTGCCTTCGCCAGGTCGGGGAGGAGGTGGCGGCCGGTGGGGCCGAGCTGTTGCGCGCCGATGTCCGCCGTTCCGGCCAGCCAGAGGCCGTCGAGCGACACGCCCTCGTTCACCAGAAGGCGGATGCGGCTGCCGCGCATCTGGCGGATGACGCTGAAGGGATCGCCGTACATCTCGTGGTTGCCGAGGACGGCGAACAGCGGGATCTCGGGGGAGAGGGTGCGCGTTCCTTCCAGGAGCTTGGGGACGAAGCTCGGATCGTCGTCGATCAGGTCTCCGGCGATGAGTACCGCGTCGGGGCGGAGCGCGTCGGCCGTCGAGAAGATCTGGTCCAGGCGCGAGCGGCGCGTGAAGAGGCCGACGTGCAGGTCGCCCATCAGCACGAGCCGCTTCCCCTCGAGCTGCGGCGGGAGGCCGGCGATGGGAACGCGCACCGCTTCGACGCGCAGCGGCACGAGCGCCTGGTAGAAACCGACGACGCCGCCCACGGCCATCAGCACGAGAAAGACGCGTGACGGCCAGCGTCCCACCTGTGCGAACGTGAAGCGCCGCATCACCGGCAGCCACGCCAGCAGCACGAGGAACATCAGCACGGAGTAGAGGATGGCGAAGCTCGTCCAGCCGAACCACACCGGCCCGAGGAGCGCGCGTGCGACCCGGGTGAAGGGGTTGAAGGTGCGCAGGAAGGGGAAGAACGGCCACATCAGGTTCCCCACGACGACCGCGCCGAGAATCCAGCGCCGGCGGCTCGGATGAATGCGCACGAGCTGCCGGTACGTGATCAGGTTGAAGGGAACGAAGATGAGGAGGGCAACCGCCAGGAAGATGACCGCGCGCATGGAGTGCGCGATTGTATGGGAACGTTGCCCGTTGTCCGTCTTTCCGTTACCCCGCCGGCGTCACGGACAACGGACAACGGAAAACGGACAACGCGCGGCGCTACCGCTTCCGGACCAGCACGAACTCCTGCGTATCCATCTCCTCGACGGCGGGCATGACGGGCTCGCGCCGGAGAAGCTGCTGGCGGAGGTAGGTGTGGATGACGACTTTCGAGCGCAGCTCCTTCAGCTGCTGCGTGGTGGCCGGAGCTTCGGTATCGAACACGGAGTGGCGGCGGATCTCCCCTTCGAGCCGCTCGACCTGATGACGTAGCCAGTTGGTGTAACTCATGACTCGTGCAGTATCGGTCCCGCGAGCCCGGCCGTGCGTGAGTGAAGTCACGTGTTCGTCGCGTTTACCGTTTGTTGACGTTCGCGCGAGGCGGCGGCACGCCCGTGGCAAGCAGCGGAGCGCATGAGACGTACGTACCTGCTCGTTCTGCTCTTCGCGCTCCCCGCGTCGGCCCAGGAGCTTTTCCCCCGCTTCAGCATCACCGGCGGCGGTTACTTCGGCAATTTCGAGACGAACGTGCGGGTCGACGAAAGCGACACCGAGGAAGGGACCGCCATCAACCTCGAGCGCGACCTTGGGCTCGAAGAAACGCGCGACATGCAGCGCTTCACCGTGCAGTGGCGCCCGTTCAACCGGCACGAGCTGGCCGCGAGCTACTTCAACGCCTCGCGCGAAGGCTTCGAGCAGATCGACCGGGAGATCGTCTTCCGCGACACGGCCTACCCGGTGCGCGCGCTGGTCACGAGCGAGTTCGACCTGGACTACCGCGACGTGACCTACACCCTCTGGGCCCGCAAAGGAGAACGCGACGGCCTCGGCATCATGCTCGGCGTCGCGGCGCTCGCCATCGACGCGAGCCTCATCGCCACGGTGGAAGACGAGAGCCTCACGCTGACCGAGCAGGCGGAGACGGACGTCCCCGTCGCGGTCATCGGCGCGCAGGGACGCTGGGCGCTCACGCGGCGCGTCTTCCTCGAAGCGCAGGCGGGCGTGCTGCCCGAGGTGACGCTGGACGAGATCACGGGGAGCGCGTTGACGGGGAGCGCGCGCCTCGAGTGGCGCTTCCTCCGGAATCTCGGCATCGGCGCCGCGTACAACTACTTCCACATCGACGGCACCGTGGCGCGCGACACCTTCGACGGCGACATCGACATGACCATCGATGGGGCGGAGGTGTATTTGCGGTTGGCGTTCTAGGCGGCCGGTCCGATAGGACCAATGGGACAAATAGGACGAATGGGACGAATGGGATGGAGGCCGGCCGCGCGCAGCCATTCGTTCCATAGGTCCCATTCGTCCCATTCGTCCTATACCATCCCTCGCGGAGGGAAGTAGCGCATGGCCGATACCGTCAAGACCCGCGTCTGGTTTTCCAACGGGATGTCCTACACCTGGCCCGAACAGGAGGCCGGGGTCCAGCCGAACGTCGGCGTCTGCCTGCCGGGTGGCGGGACACGCGCGATGTGCGCGGCGATGGGGCAACTGCGCGCGCTCCTGGAGATTGGTTTCCTGCAGAAAACGGACTACCTCTCGTGCGTCTCCGGCGGCTCGTGGGCGGGGACGGCGTTCGCGTACTACAAGACCGGCGCGGCCAACGACCAGGAGCTCCTCGGCACACCGGTCGATCCGCAGAACATCACGATGACGCTGCTCGAGCAGCTCCCTGCCAGCTCCATGGCCTGGGGCGCCACGCAGGATCTCGGCGCTGCGCTGGAGCACGCGGAGCACGGCGGCGTGCCGCACGATCTGCTGTGGGCGGCGGCGGTCGGTGCGGTGTTCTTCGAGCGGTACGGCATCTGGGACGTGAAGAACCTCCCGTACTTCAGCCTCGACCAGAAGACGGTCGACGAGATCCGCGCGGCGAATCCGTCGCTCGCGACCGCGGCGTTCAGCACCGTGCGCACGCCGAGCAGCTACAAGGTGCCGTACCTGCTCATCAACGCGACGATGGACGGGCCGACGGCGAACGTCCCGTACTCGACCGATCCGCTGGTGGAGGTGACGTACACGCCGCTCTACTGCGGCATCCCGTTCCAGCAGACCATCGACTACATCAACAAGCACAGCGCGGCGCTGGGCGGGGAATGGCCGGCGCTCGTCGGCGGCGGCTTCATCGAGCCGTTCGCGTGGGGCGGCAGCGGTCCGCTCGGTCCGGTGACGAACGGCCGCGTGGAGGTGACGCCGCGCGCGACGCCGTTCGGCATCGCCAGCGCGAGCGGCACGAGCAGCTCCGCGTTCGCCGGCATCTTCGAGAAGATCAAGCTCGTGGACGACCTGCTGCCGGAGGAGATGTACTGGCCGCCGGTGGCGACGGGCACGACGCCGCCCGCGCAGCTCTTCGACTTCGGCGACGGCGGACTGCTGGACAACTACGGGCTCGTCCCGCTGCTGATGCGCGGCGTGAAGAAGATCGTGGTCTTCATCAACACGGAGAACCCGCTCGACCTCTCGTACGACGGCGATCCAAAGACGCTGGCGAAAGGCGGCGACGTCGACACGAACCTCCCGCCGTTCTTCGGCGTGAAGGCGAAAGGCTTCATCGACTTCAACCACAACCACGTGTTCCCCACGGGCGACTACCAGCCGCTCATCCAGGCCCTGCAGGCGCTGAAAAAAGCGGGACAGCCGATGGTGCACCAGTCGACGCATCAGGTGCTGGAGAACCAGTGGTGGGGCTTGCCCGGCGGCGGTACCGTCGACGTGCTGTGGGTGTACCTCGACCGCGTGGACGCGTGGAAAGACAAGCTGACGGACAAAGACGTACGCCTGCAGGTCGACCTGGCCCCGACCGGCATCGGCGACTTTGCGCATTTCCCGAACTACAAGACGATCGACGAAAACATCCTGCCGCCATGGTCCCTCACCGAGTACACCGCCCGCCAGGCCAACCTGCTGGCGGCGCTGACGTGCTGGGTGGTGCGGAACAGCAAGGATGCGTTTCAGAAGTTGCTGGGGTAGGGGCGATAGGACGAATAGGACGGATAGGACCTATAGGACGAATAGGCCCAAACGGAAACCCGTGCAGCGCCGCTTGACCGCCGTCGTCCCATCCGTCCTATAGGTCCTATTTGTCCTATTGGTCCCATCGTTCCCCGCAAACAAAAAGGGCAAGCCTTCCGGCTTGCCCTTTTCCCACCGCGCCTGACGCGGCTCTTACGCCTCAACCTCCGCCACGGCCTTCTTCGCCTTCTTGGCGAGGACTTCGCGTGCGGAGTGGTCGAGGGTCTGTTTGCGGATGCGGATGGACTCGGGGGTCACTTCGACGAGCTCGTCGTCGTTGATCCATTCGAGGCACTGTTCGAGAGTCATGATGCGCGGCGGGGTGAGCTGCGCGGCCATGTCGGAGCCGGAGGCTCGCATGTTCGTGAGGTGCTTCTTGCGGCAGACCTGGACGACCATGTCGACGTCGCGGGAGTTCTCGCCGACGATCTGGCCGCCGTAGACCTTCACGCCCGGCGGGATGAACATCGTGGAGCGCTCCTGGAGCGGCTCGATGGCGTAGGCGGTCGTGTCGCCGCCTTCCTTCGAGACGAGCGCGCCGCGGTTGCGGCTGCCGATCTCGCCGCGGTACGGGCCGTACTCGAGGAACGTGTGGTACAGGAGGCCGGTGCCGCGCGTTTCGGTGAGGAACTCGGTGCGGATGCCGAAGAGGCCGCGCGTCGGGATCTTGAACTCGATGCGCACGCGTCCGGTGCCGGGATTGACCATGTCGGTCATCTCGCCGCGGCGCGTCTGCAGCTTCTCCATGATCGCGCCGACGTGCCCTTCCTCGACGTCCACGACGAGCGCCTCGTACGGCTCCATCGTCTTGCCGGCGACCTCTTTGAGGATGACCTGCGGGCGTGACAGCGCGAACTCGAAGCCTTCGCGGCGCATGTTCTCCGCGAGGATCGAGAGGTGCAGCTCGCCGCGGCCGCTGACTTCGAAGCGGTCGGCCTGGCCGGTCTCCTTCACGCGCAGGGCGACGTCCTTGCGCAGCTCGCGCTCGAGACGGTCCTTGATGTTGCGCGAGGTGACGTATTTGCCTTCGGTGCCGGCAAACGGCGAGTCGTTGACCATCCAGAAGATGGAAACGGTCGGCTCGTCGATGGCGATCGGCTCGAGGCGCTCCGGCGCATCGGCGGAAGTGAACGTCTCGCCGATCTCGACGTCGGCGAAGCCGGCGATGGCGACGATCTCGCCGGCCGAAGCCTCGGTCACTTCCTCACGCTTGAGGCCTTCGAACACCGTCAGCTTCGTGACGCGTCCCTTCTTGTGCGAGCCGTCGCGAAGGATGAGGACGACGTCGGCACCCTGGCGGATGACGCCGCGCTGGACGCGGCCGATGCCGAGGCGGCCGACGTATTCGTTGTAGTCGATGGAGCTGACCAGAAGCTGCAGGCCGCCCTCGCTGAAACCTGGCGGGGGAGGGATGCGCTTGAGGATCGCGTCGAACAGCGGACGGCAATCTTCGGTCGTGTCCGTCAGCTCGTGACGGACGATGCCCTGACGCCCGATGGCGTAGAGGATCGGGAAGTCGAGCTGCTCGTCGGTCGCGCCGAGCTCGATCATCAGATCGAACACTTCGTTGACCACTTCCTGCGGACGGGCGTCGCTGCGATCGATCTTGTTGATCACGACGATCGGCAGGAGGCCCATGCCGAGCGCCTTGCGCAGGACGAAGCGCGTCTGCGGCATCGCGCCTTCGGCGGCGTCGACGAGGAGAATGACGCCGTCGACCATCGACAGGACGCGCTCGACCTCGCCACCGAAGTCGGCGTGGCCCGGCGTGTCGACGATGTTGATCTTCACTTCCGGCGGATGGACGAACTCGGCCGGGAGGTCGTGCCCCGAGGCGGTGTGCGTGGCCTCGTGGTGAACGGGATGGCCCTGCGCGTCGGGCTCGTCAGGGAAATAGCGGATCGAAGTGTTCTTCGCGAGGATGGTGATCCCGCGCTCTTTTTCGAGGTCGTTCGAGTCCATGACCCGGTCGTCGACGTGCTGGTGCGCGCGGATGGCGCCCGACTGCTTGAGGAGCGCATCGACGAGCGTGGTCTTCCCATGGTCGACGTGGGCGATGATGGCAACGTTGCGGATGTCGTATCTAAACTGCGGCATGCGAGGCCCTTAACGTAACAATTACCGTTGAATTCCGGGGCGGACACAGCGCGATGCCGGGGGGATGCCAACCGCCGCGGGCGGAGGGCTCAGGGTCAGGGCCCAGGGCTCAGGGAAAATCCGCGAAAGGAAAACCCGCCGCAATGCGCAGCCCCTGAGCCCTGGGGCCCTGGGCCCTTTCCCTATAATCCCCGCCCGCATGATCCGACGGCTCTGCGTTTTCTGTGGCTCTTCTCCCGGTTCCGATCCTGCCTTTGCGGAGGCGGCGCGTCATTTCGGGGCACTGCTGGCGCGCGAAGGCATCGGGCTCGTCTACGGCGGCGGCAGCGTAGGGCTGATGGGGATCATCGCCGACGCCGTGCTCTCCACCGGCGGCGAAGCGATCGGCGTCATTCCGCACTCGCTGTGGGCGCGGGAAGTGGGGCATCGCAACCTCACCGAGCTCCACATCGTCGACACGATGCACGAGCGCAAGGCGATGATGGCCGACCTCGCCGATGCCTTCGTCGCGCTCCCCGGCGGCCTCGGCACGCTCGAAGAGATCTTCGAGGTCTGGACCTGGGTGCAGCTCGGGCTGCACAAGAAGCCGGTCGGCTTCCTCGACGTCAACGGCTACTACGCGAAGCTGATGGAGTTCCTCGACGACGCCACGTCGCTGCAACTCATACGTCCCCACCATCGCGCCGTGGCGCTGGTCGACCGCGACGCCACGTCGCTGCTGCGCCGCCTCGACCAATGGCAGGCGCCGGCCGTGGAGAAGTGGATCCGCAAAGGAGAGGAGTGACGGAGGGCGGGGCCGGGGGCGTTGTCCGTGGTCCGTGCTTCGCTACACGACGATCACGGCGTAGCGCAGCACGGAAAACGGACAACGGAAAACGGACGACGTGTCCACCGACAACGCGTCTAGTACGACACCTTGTGGTAGTACTCGAACTTGCGCTTCTGCCCGTTCTTCACGATGGGGTAGAACTTCGCCGCGCGGAGGACCGCTTCGTTCTTGGCGGCGATGTCGGGTGAGCCGGTGGTGTTCTCGAGGATCTTCGTCGAGGTCACGTCGCCGTCCGTGTTGACCTCGGCCACGATGTAGACCTCGCCGCGGATGCCGGGCGCGGTCACGGGCAGCGGCGGCTTGCGGAACTTCGGCTCCGGGTTCTCCTCGGCCTGATCGCGCTGCTCCCCGGTGACGAGGTCCGCCGCCTTCACCCAGCCGCTGCGCTCGCCGGTGCGCACCTCGACCCACTCGCCCTTTTCCGTCAGCACGGAGAGCGACTCCCCCTGCTGGTACGTGGCGAGGACGGGCGCGGCGTCATCCGCCTTCTCCCGCACGGGCAACTCGGGCGCGCCGACGAACCGCACCCCGATGGGCGTCCGCGTATCGATGGTCGACGTGTCGACCACCGGCGTGTCGTTCTTGCAGGCGATGAACAGCAGCGCGAAGACGGCGAAGTACTTCATGTGCAGACGATAGCGGGTTTTGGGTGGGACGGTTGTTGGTTTTTGGTTTTCGGTTTTCGGTCCCCCAACCAAAAACCGAAAACCGAAAACCGACAACCAACACTTCCCCGCCGTCCCCCCGTCCCCCCCCGTCCCCGGACATCTGTCCGCGGACAGACGTCACCCGGACACTCCGCCGGACACGCTAACTCACTGAAAACAAAAGACCGCGCCGTGGCACCTCGATTGCCCTTAGGGACCGTCGAACATGATCCGAGATACCTCTTCGATGGACCATCCCGTGGCCGGGGTGCGGAACCAGCGGGCGTTCTACATCGCCGGCGCGGTCGCCCTGGCTGTCATTGCTGCCGTGATCCTCTATCCCATGGTGCGCCGCTGGGCGCGCGCCGATGTCGCGGTCGACGCATCGACGCTCCGCTTCGCCACGGTCACGCGCGGCGAGCTGCTGCGCGACGTCTCCGTGCAGGGGCGCGTGGTCGCCTCGCTCCACCCGACGCTTTTCAGCCCCGGCCAGGGCATCGTCTCGCTGAAGACGCGCGCCGGCGCCGCGGCGAAGGAAGGCGACGTGCTGGCGACGATCGATTCGAAAGAGCTGCAGAGCGCGCTCGAACAAGCACGCGCCCAGCTCCTCGGCATGCGCGCCGAATTCGAGCGCCAGAAGATCGTCGCCCGGCAGGGCGCGCTCCGCAGCCGCCAGCAGGTCGACCTCCTCATGCTGCGGCTCGACGCGGCGAAGCGCGCGCTCACGCGCTCGGAAACGACGTTCAAGGAAGGGCTCAGCAACCGCGCCGACTTCGAGAACGCGCAGGACAACGTGCGCATCGTGACGATGGAGCTCGAGCAGGCGAAGAAGGAGCTCGACCTCTCGCGCGAGACGCTCAGTTTCGACGTGGAGACGCGCGCGCAGCAGGTCCGCCAGCAGGAATCGGTTGTGGCCGATCTGCAGAAGCGCGTCGATGAGCTGACGATCCGCGCGCCGTTCGACGGCGTGGTCGCGTCGGTCGCGGTGCAGGACAGCGACGCCGTCGCCGCGAACCAGGGGATCGTCACGATCGTCAATCTCTCCTCGCTCGAAGTGGAGATCGGACTGCCGGAGGAGTACGGCGGCCAGACCACGATCGGCACGCCGGCGACGATCAACCTCAACGGCCGCGACTACGAGGGGCGCGTCACGGCGATCTCACCCGAGGTCGTGAACAGCCAGGTGATTGCGACGGTGGATTTTGCGGGGGCCGCGCCCGAAGGGCTCAAGCAGAGCCAGCGGCTCACGACGCGCCTCGTCTTCGAATCGAAAAAGAACGTGCTGAAAGTGCCGCGCGGCGCCTTCCTCGAATCGGGCGGCGGCCGCGTGGCGTACGTCGTCGAAGGGGAGATGGCCCACCGCCGCGACATCACCACCGGCGCGACCAGCGTCGGCGAAGTGGAAGTGACGAACGGCCTCCGCGAGGGGGAGAAGATCGTAGTGTCGGACACCTCGGCCTTCGGCACTTCGAAGAGTGTGCTGTTGCGGTAAGCGCGCTGACGCGCGCGTTTTCCGTTTTCCGTTGTCCGTTGTCCGTGCTCCGCTCCACCCGGATCACCGCACAGCGCAGCACGGAAAACGGACAACGGAAAACGGACAACCGGCGCATCAGCGCCGAAGAAGAAGCTGGATCAGAGAGGGAACGAACCACATGCTCCAAATGAAAAACATCCGCAAGGTCTACCGCACCGACGTCGTCGAGACGCATGCGCTCGAGGACTTTTCGCTGGTCGTCGAGACGGGGGAGTTCGTCTCCGTCATGGGGCCGTCGGGCTCGGGGAAGACGACGTTCCTCAACGTCGCCGGGCTGCTCGACACGTTCGACTCGGGGCAGTACATCCTCGACGGAAAGGACGTCAGCCGGCTGTCCGACAGTGAGATGTCGCGGATGCGTAACCGCAGCATCGGCTTCGTCTTCCAGTCGTTCAATCTGATCCCCGACCTGAACGTGTTCGACAACGTCGACGTGCCGCTGCGCTACCGCGGCCTCTCCGCGAGCGACCGCAAGCAGCGCATCGAACGCGCGCTGTCGATGGTCGGCCTCAGCGCGCGCTATCGCCACCTGCCGTCGCAGCTCTCTGGCGGGCAGCAGCAGCGCGTGGCCATCGCCCGCGTGCTCGCCGGCGATCCGAAGCTGATCCTCGCCGACGAGCCGACCGGCAACCTCGACTCGCTGATGGCGCGCGAGATCATGGAGCTCCTCGACCAGATCAACACCGAAGGGACGACGATCGTGATGGTGACGCACAGCCCCGAATGCGCCGTGCGCGCGCACCGGCAGATTCACGTCCTGGACGGGCGCGTGGTGGATCTGGAAACGCCGCACGTGACGCTGGGGCGCGAAGTCAGCGCGGGGATGGCGGCCACGCTGCGGTAGCGCGGCGCTGCGCGCTGCGCGCGCTATCGCGTTGTCCGTTGTCCGTTGTCCGTTTTCCGTGCTCCGCTGGACGACGATCATCGGATAGCGCAGCACGGACAACGGAAAACGGACAACGAACGACGCGAACCGACACCAACCCACCACCACAAACCGCCGCACACCAAGAAACGGACCACCACCAATGCTCCTCTACAACCTGAAAATCGCCTTCAAGAGCCTCAAGCGCAATCCAATTCTGAGCACGTTGCTCATCGTCGGGATCGCGCTCGGCATCTGCGTCTCGACCTCGTTCGTGACGCTGCGGCACCTGTACACGCGGGAGCCGCTGCCCGGAAAGAGTGACCGCGTGTTCTACGTGCGGCTCGACAGTTGGGGGGATCAGCCGTTCCGCGATGGCGATCCGACGTCGGTGCCGGACCAGGTCACGTATCGCGACGCGCGCGGCCTCCTGCGCTCCCCGGTGCCGCTGCGGCAGACGCCGACGTACATCACGACGATGTTCGTGCACCCGGATCCGAAAGTCGGCCGGCCGTATCAGCCGGACGTGCGCCTCGTCTTCTCCGACTTCTTCGACCTCTTCGCCATGCCGTTCCGCTACGGCGGGCCGTGGGCGAAGAGCGCGGACGAGAAGCGCGAGCGCGTCGTCGTCATCGACGACGCGACGAACCAGAAGCTGTTCGGCGGCGAGAACAGCGTCGGCAAGATGGTGCGCCTCGAGGACAAGGACTACCGCGTCGCCGGCGTGCTGGCGCCCTGGCGTCCGCCGCTCCGGCTCGCGGAGCTCGTGCGCAATGCGGCCGGTCCGCCGGAGCCGATCTACATCCCCTTTAACCTCATCGAGACGGATCAGATCTGGTCGTCCGGCAATAACTCCGGCTGGGACGGCAAGGCGATCACCAGCTTCCAGGACAACCTGAACTCGGAGCGCGTCTGGCTGCAGTACTGGATCGAGCTGCGCGACCCGAAAGACCTCGGCGCGTACCGCGACTGGGTCACGGGCTACATCGCGGAGCAGAAGAAGCTCGGGCGCTTCCGCCGTCCCACGCACTTCAAGCTCTCCACGATCCCGGAGATGATCCAGGAGTTCGAGCTGATGCCGGACGGCGTGACGGCGATGAGCGTCGTGTCGCTCCTCTTCCTCGCCGTCTGCTCGCTCAACCTCGTCGGCATCCTCCTCGGCAAGTTCCTGGCGCGCGTGCCGGAAGTCTCGGTGCGGCGTGCGCTCGGCGCGAGCCGCGCGCAGATCTTCTGGCAGCACGTCATCGAGTGTGAGCTGATCGGCGTGATCGGCGGCGCGGTCGGCATCGTGATGTCGCTCGGCATCCTGGCGGTGCTCAGCCGCTTCATGCAGAACGGCGAAGCGCTCCGTCTCGACGGCGAGATGCTCCTCCTCGCGTCGCTGCTCTCGCTCGTCGCCGGCGCACTGGCCGGCCTCTATCCCGCCTGGCGCGTCTGCTCGGTCGCGCCGGCCATGCAGCTCAAGGTTCAGTAGGAGACACGCCCATGCACATCGGACCCATCCTCCGCGCGATGAAGCACAACCGCACGCGCGTCGTCCTCATCGTCCTCGAGATCGCCATGACGCTGGCCATCGTGACGAACTGCGTCAACGTGATCATGTCCGAGCGCGCCAAGATGACGCAGACGTCCGGCTTCGACGACGACAACATCGTCCGCATGCGCGTCCGGCCGTTCACGCCGGAGTTCCGCGAATCGGCGTTCCTCGACACCATCATCGACGCCGACGTCCGCACGATCGAAGCGATCCCGGGCGTCAAAGCGGTCGCCAACACGAACTTCCAACTGTGGGAAGGGGGCGGCTCGTCGACCGGCGTGAGGCCGCCGGACGTGCAGCGGCAGGCGGTTTCCACGCAGCTCTACTACGGCACGAAGGACCTCGTCGACGCCCTCGGCGCGAAGATCATCGCCGGCCGCGCGTTCCAGGACGGCGACCACGGCGTCGGCCCGAAGATCGATCCGGCGGACAAGATCATCATCACGAAAGCGCTGGCCGACGACCTCTTCCCGGGCCAGAACCCGATCGGGAAATCGATCGTCGAAGCGCTGGATGATGGCCCGGCGATCGGCGAGCCGCGCACGATCGTCGGCGTCATGGAGGAGTTCTACAACCCCTTTGGCATCGGCACGGGCAATCACCAGCAGCTCGCCACCCGCGCGATGTTCATGCCGGCGCGCGTCGGCAGCTACGCACGCGGCATCAGCTACCAGATCCGCACGGAGCCGGGCGCGATGAGCTCCGTCATCCCGGAGATCGAGCGCCGCCTGACCGCCGCGCACGCCGGGCGCGTGTTCGAGTTCATGCGCACCGACGAGAAGCGCGGACGCTGGTTCTCGAGCAGCAAGATCGTCGTGACCACGATGACGTGCATCATCGTCGCGCTGATCGCCGTCACGTCGCTCGGCATCCTCGGGCTCACCGCGCTCGCCGTCAGCGAGCGCACCAAGCAGATCGGCACCCGCCGCGCCCTCGGCGCCACCCGCGCCGACATCGTCCGCCACTTCCTGCTGGAGAACTGGCTCCTCACGACGGCGGGCCTCATCATCGGCATCTTCGGCGCCTATGCGCTCAACGTGCTGCTCGTCAGCCAGGTGACCGATGCGAAGCTGCCGTGGCAACTCGTAGCCGCCGGCGTCGTACTGCTGTGGATCAACGGCTTGATTGCCACCGTGCCGCCGGCCTTCCGCGCCACGCTGATCAATCCGGCCATTGCCACCAAAAGCGTATAAGTTGAAAGACGTTGTCCGTTGCACGTTGTCCGTTCTCCGCGCTGCGCTGTGCGAGCAGCGGAGCGCGGACCAGCAACGGACCGGCATCGACACAAGAAACAGGCAAATGCCACACGGACAACGGACAACGGAAAACGGACAACGCCCCTCATGCGCGTCCTGATCATCGAAGACCAGCCGGCTGTTGCGAAAGCGCTACGGCTGCTCTTCGACCTGAACGACATCGAAGCGGAGACGACTTCGTCGCCCGACACCGCGCTCGCGCTGGTGGAGCGCGGTGAGGTCGATCTCGTGCTGCAGGACATGAACTTTGCGCCGGGTGCGACGAGCGGCGCGGAGGGAATCGATCTCTTCCGCCGCTTCCGCCGGCTCGACCCCGAGATGCCGGTGCTGCTGTTGACGGCGTGGACGTCGCTGGAAACGGCCGTGCAGCTCGTGAAGGAAGGCGCGTCCGATTACCTGGCGAAGCCGTGGGATGACACGAAGCTCGTGGCCACGGTGCGCAACCTGCTGCACATCCGCCAGCTCCGCAGCGAGAACCAGCGGCTGCGCGCGGAGCGGGCACGGTCGCGCGACGCACTCGCGCGCGAGCACGACCTGCGCGGCCTGATCTACGAGTCCGACGCCATGCATCGCATCGTGTCGCTGGCGGTGCAGATTGCGCCGTCGGAAGTGCCGGTGCTGATCACGGGACCGAACGGCGCGGGGAAAGAAAAGATCGCCGACATCATCCACGCGAATTCGCGGCGCCGTCCGAAGCCGCTGGTGAAAGTGAACGCCGGTGCGATTCCCGATGAGCTGATCGAGAGCGAGCTATTCGGCGCGGAAGCGGGCGCATACACCGGCTCCAACCGCCTCCGCCTCGGGCGCTTCGAAGCGGCCAACGACGGCACGCTTTTCCTCGACGAGATCGGCAACCTCTCCGCGGCCGGCCAGCGCAAGCTGCTCCGCGTCCTGCAAAGCGGGGAGTTCGAGCGCCTCGGCTCCAGCGAGACCCGCCGCGTCGACGTGCGCCTCCTCTGCGCGACGAACTCCGACCTGCGAGACGCGATCGCGCGCAACACCTTCCGCCAGGATCTCTACTTCCGCCTCAACGTGATCGAGATCGCGGTGCCGCCGCTCGCGCGCCGCCGCGAAGACATCCTCCCCCTCGCCGAAGCCTTCCTCGGCGGGAAGAAAGCGTTCTCCGACGCCGCACGCGCCGCGCTCGTGGAGCACGACTGGCCCGGCAACGTGCGCGAGCTGCAGAACCGCGTCACCCGCGCCACCGTGATCACCACGCGCGAGACGATCTCCCCCGAAGATCTCGGCTTCGGCAGCAGCGACGAGGAAGCGTCCGAGTCGCCGCTGGAAAAGCGGCAGGTCGAAATGGCCCTCCTCAACGCCCACGGCAGCGTCTCCCGCGCCGCCCAGGTCCTGGGCGTCAGCCGCCAGGCGCTGTACCGGAAGATGGAGAAGCTGGGGATCGTGTTGGAGAGGAAGCCGCGGTGACGCGCGCTGAGGGCGCGCGGTTTTCGGTTTTTGGTTGTTGGTTTTCGGTATGGTTCACCGGGCGCAGCACCGAAAACCGACAACCGAAAACCGAAAACCTGTGACTTTCTCCCTTTCCGGTCGCCTGACCCTCACCATCGTTGCCAACGTTCTGCTGACGGCGGCGCTCGTGCTTTTCGCGCGGCAGTGGTGGCCGGTGGTGTTGCTCCTGGCGGTGTTCGTCGCGATCTGGAGCGCGCGGTACGTGTCGCGGCGGATCACGCGCACGATCGAGGCGGTGGGGGATGGCGTCCGCGGGTTCCGCGACGGCGACTTTTCCGTGCGGCTCGTCGTCACGGGCGAGGACGAGATCGCCGATCTGATGCGCTTGTACAACGAGGTGGGGGAGGTGCTGCGCGCGCAGCGGAACGACATCTACCAGAAGGAGCTGCTGCTCGACACGATCCTGCAGCGGACGCCGGTGGGCGTCGTGCTGATCAACGCGGCGGACCGGATCATCTACTCGAACGCCGCGGCGCGCGAGCTGTTCGCGGCCGGGCGGCGGCTCGACGGATCACGCTTCGCCGAGGTGGTCGGCCCCGCGCCGGAGACGCTGCGCGAGGCGCTGCACAGCGGCGGCGATTCGCTCTTCACTCTGCGCCTCAGCGAGCAGGAGGAGACGTTCCATCTCTCGCAGCGCGTTTTCCATCTCAACACGCAACAGCACCGGCTCGTGCTGCTCGAGCGCCTGACCCCGGAGCTGCGCCGCGCCGAGGTGACGGTGTGGAAGAAGGCGATCCGCCTGATCAACCACGAGTTGAACAACACCATCGCGCCGATCAGCTCCCTCTTCCACTCCGCGCGCCGCGCGCAGGAGTTGCCGGCGCACCGCCATAAGCTCGGCGAGATCTACGAGACGATCGAGGAGCGGCTGACGTTCCTCCGCGCGTTCCTCGAATCGTACGCACAGTTCGCGCGGCTCCCCGAGCCGTCGCGGCAGAGGATCGACTGGAACGACCTGCTCGACGACGTGCGCGCGCTCTACAGCTTCCGGCTCGAAGGGAACGTGCCGGCCGAGGGGTATGTGGATCCGGCGCAGCTCGAACAGGTGCTGATCAACCTCCTCAAGAACGCGCACGAATCCGGCAGCGATCCGAACGAGATCACCATCACCATCCAGCGCGCCGTCGACGGCACCATCCTGCGCATCTGCGACCGCGGCCGCGGCATGGACGAAGCGACGATGCGGCAGGCACTGCTGCCGTTCTACACGACGAAAGCAGGCGGCACGGGTCTTGGGCTGGCCCTATGCACGGAGATCATCGAAGCGCACGGCGGCAGGTTGAACCTGAGTGCGCGCGAAGGCGGCGGGACCGTGGTGACGTGCTGGTTGCCGCAGTAGAAATGTTGTCCGTTGTCCGTTTTCCGTGCTGGCGCAGCACGATCGTGTAGCGCAGCACGGAAAACGGAAAACGGACAACGCGGCCCCCGTCACCCGAAAACATCCCTCTTCGTGAACAGCGTATACGCCACGATCAACGCCCCCACCGCCCAGCCTCCGAGCAGCACGATGCAGAACGTCATCGACATCCCTTCGTACGGCGGCGCCTGGCCGGTGTAGTAGTCGGCCAGCGGCAGTGCGCTGACGAAGAGGTACTTGCCGGCGGTCCAGTCGGGCGACACCCGCGTGAGGATCGTGCCGCCGATGAGCGACGCCAGCATCGTCCCGATCGACGCCGCGCTCGACTTGAAGATGACGGAGAGCATCAGCGAGATCGAGGCGACGCACATCAGCGCGTACCACTCCAAGCCGTACACGATCAGCGCGTCTTTCCAGAGCGGCAGCTCGCGGATGTTCTCCAGGTTCAGCGAATCGCCGCCGAGCTGGAAGCCGTTGTACATCGGCGTGTCCCACCCGATCGCCGGCAAGACCGGCGCGGTGACGAGATACGCCAAGAGCCCGCCGGTAATCAGCGTGATGGAGGAGAACATCCAGAGCGTCGTCAGCTTCGCGGTCAGGATCTTCCATCGTCGGACCGGCCGCGTGAGTAAGAGCTTGTCGGTGCCCTCCGCGTTCTCCGCCGAAACGATGTCGCTGCCGAGGACGGCGATGAGCAGGGGGAGGAGGAGGAAGCCCGCCGCATTGGCGAAGCTTCGGGTCACCAGCGGCGCCGTCGGCGCCTCAGGGTTGATCCCGCGATCGAGATAGAACTGCAGCCGCCGGATCTCCGCGCGCATGGACCGCGCCCACGTCTCGTTGATCCGGCCGCGGCGCAGCCGGTTCTCCGCGCGCGCGATCCGCTCCTGCAGCTCCGCGCGCCAGTTCGCGTTCCGCGTCTCCCGCAACTGCCGGTACTGCGAATACGACACGAGCAGCAGGATGACGAACATGATCGTCACCACGATCATGAACCGCCGCCTGCGGATGAGTTTCAACGTTTCGTTCTGTACGAGAGGGAGGAGCATGATTAGTCCGTTTTCGGTTGCCGGTTGTCGGTTGTCGGTGCTGCGCTTTGCGACGATCTCCGTGAAGCGGAGCACGGAAAACCGACAACCGAAAACCGACAACGCTGCATCATCACCCGACGGTCTCTCCGCCGGTCGCTTCGAGGAACATCTCTTCCAGGGTCTGCACGCGCTGTTGCGCGTGATAGATGGCCACGCCGTCCTGCGCCAGCGCGGCGACCAGCGGCGGGGTATCCGCCTCTTCGATCGCGGCGAAGATGCGGTCGCCGTCCGTGGTCGTCGAGACGCCGTTGCGCTCGATGATGTTGACAGCGCGCGTGACGTCGTCGACGCGGAACTCCATCATGCGGTTGTCGGAGATGAGCTCGCGGACGCTGCCGTCCTTGAGGATGCGCCCGCGGTGGATGATGGCCACGCGGTCGCACATCAGCTCGATCTCGGCGAGTTGGTGGCTGGAGACGAAGACGGCGAGGTTCTGCTCCCGCGCGAGGCTGCGCAGCAGCTCGCGCATCTCGCGGATGCCGGCGGGATCGAGGCCGTTGGCCGGCTCGTCGAGGATCAGCACCTTCGGATGGCCGAGCAGCGCCTGGGCGATCCCGAGCCGCTGGCGCATGCCGAGGGAGTAGGTGCCGACGCGCTGGTCGAGGCGGTGGGCCATGTTCACGCGCGTGGCGACCGCGTCGATCTGCGCACGCTCGGCGCCGAGCATCCGCGCGAAGTGCTCGAGGTTCTCGCGGCCGGTCATGAAGCGGTAGAGGTCGGGGTTCTCCACGATGCAGCCGACGCAGCGCATCGCCTGCTCGAACTGGTGACGCTGGTCGTAACCGCAGATCGTCACGCTGCCGGACGTCGGCCGGATCAGGCCGACGAGCATGCGGATCGTGGTCGTCTTTCCCGCACCGTTCGGCCCGAGGAAGCCGAAGACTTCTCCCTGGCGCAGCTCGAACGAAACATCTTCGACGATGGTGCGCTTGCCGATGACTTTTGTGAGGTGCCGTGCAACGAGGGCGGAGTGTTCGGCGATCAAGGCGCGTTATCGTACCCCGTCATGCGCCGATTTCTCTTGTGGGGTCTTCCTCTCACCGTCGCTCTCGCGTCGACTGTGATCTTCGGTTTCGGATTCGTTTCATTTCTGCGCGGCGACACGGGCCGCCCGGTGGACTTCGTGCCGCAGCAGCGCGCGTCGGCCGCGACCGCCACGCCGAGCCGCGTCGTCGCGCCCATCGTCCTCGGCGATTCGCTCGCGCGCGGCGCCGGCGATGAGGCAGGCCTCGGCATTCCGGGCCGGCTCGACAACGAGCTCCGCCGCCGCAACATCAAGGCGAACCGCACCATCAGCCTCGGCATCAACGGCGCGCGCACGCCCGACCTGCAACGCCAGATCGAAAGCGCGAACGTGCGCGGCCTGCTGCGCGACGCGAATGTCATCGTGGTCTCGATCGGCGGGAACGACTTGTGGGGCGGTGCGAACTGGCGCGAGGCGCCGCCGACGGATCCCGATGCGGCGATGACGCAGGTGCTCGACCGCATCGCCGCGATCGTCGGCGAGATCCGCGAAGTGAACCCCACCGCCCGCATCTTCTTCATCGGCCTCTACAACCCGTTCGTGAAGACGCCAAACGGCGCGATGCTGTCGACCTACGTGGCGCAATGGAACGCGCGCGTGCTGGAGCGCTTCGGCCGTGACGGCAACTTCACGCTGGTGCAGACGTCCGACCTGTTCTCCCACAAGGATCGTCTGGCGCTGGACCGGTTTCATCCCGGCGGTGAGGGGTATGAGTTGATCGCGCGAAGGATTGCGGACGGGCTGTAGGACGATAGGACCAATAGGACAGATAGGACAGATAGGACAGATAGGACCTATGGGACAAGCGGCAACAGCTCCGTCCCATTCGTCCTATCAGTCCTATAGGTCCTATTCGTCCTATCGTTTCTCCGTGACACGAAGTCGACTTGGAGTGTCGTGCGGCTGGTTTTGGGTGTCGCGCGGTCGGTTTTGGGTGTCGCGCATTCGGTTGGAGTGCCGCGCGTTCGGTTTGGAGTGTCGCGCGTTCGATTTCGAGTGTCGCGCGTTCGGTTTGGAGTGTCGCGCGTTCGATTTCGAGTGTCGCGTTCTCGTCTGGAGGACACGAAAAGGCGGTTTCGAGTGTCGCGTTCTCGTCTGGAGGACACTGAAAGTCGGTTTCGAGTGTCGCATTCTCGTCTGGAGGACACCGCGCACGTCCGCCGGCGGCGACGCCGGACCTGTTTTCGACCACTCCGAGCTCGATCAGCACCGTCAGGTCGGACCCAGAGCTGCGCGAAGGCTGCGCGGCTGATCCTACTGGCGCTTCCTGGGTGCGCGCTGCAACAGCATCTCCACGGCCGCGGCAATGCGTCGTTGCCGCGTCTCCGGCTTCTTTGCCTCTTCGATGGCTTCGACGTGTTCGCGCTGGTGGGTGAAGCTCAGCTCTTCCCACCGCTTCAGCGCCTCGGGTGCTGCTTTCAGCGCCTGCAGTAAGTCCTCGGGTGGCTCGACTTCGCGTTTCTCGGTGTCGAGCTCCAGCGTCACTTCGAGCGTTTCGGTTCCTTCGAGCCCCGCCGCTTCGCGGTTGCTCCGGCGGAAGGGGATGAACGTCTCGCCACCCATCGAGGCGATCGTGCTGCGGAACGTGTAGCCGTTCAGCGTCACCTTCACCGGCGCGCGCACGCGGCCGAACACCTCGGCCGGATCGAACGGCACCGGAATGGCGCACATGGAGCCGTCACGCAGGATCGTGGCGGTGTAGGTTTTCGTGGTCATGGTGTGTGTCGAATCGCTCTACAGCGGCGCGAGGTAGTCGATGCCCAGCGGGTCGAAGCCGAAGAGGACGCGGGGACGCTCGGCGAAGTGGCGGCCGCGCACGCGCCAGTCGTCGAATGAGGCGATGGCGAAGTACAGCGCCCCCGCCGCGAGGGCTGGCCAGCCGCTGTCGAAGAGGTTCACCGAGGGGAAAGCGACGCCGGCGATCATCGTCACGGTCAGCAGTCCGAGGAGCCCGATCCCGGTGGTGATGCGGTTGCCGATCAGGGCGCGTGCCGCCATCTTTTCGATGCGGGAGCGCTCCGGCATCGTCCACAACGCCATGCCGCGCTGACCGACCGACACCACGAGCGGAATGAACACGAACATCCCGAGCTGCCAGGCGAGCTGGAACGTCTGGAGAGCTTCGCGGGACAGGAGCACGACGCCGACCATGATGAGCGCGATCACCCAGACCGGAGGCCGCTTCCGCAAGCGGGTCGCGATGTCGATCAGCGTGCCCTGCATCAGCAGGAAGCCGGCCTCGACGAACAGGAGGAACGTGAGCTCGTCGCGAGCGCCGATGAGCTGCGGCGGAAAGCTCGCCGCTTGCTCCGGCGTGAGAAAGTCGGGGATGACGGCGATGGCGAGGATGACGGCCATCAGCGCGTCCGGGAGCTGCGCGGCGACGCGCCCTCCACGCTGCAGTAACTGCGCGCGCAGGGCGATCGTCGCTTCGTCACTCATGAGTGGGGGAATGGTAGACGAACAGCATCCGGAAGACGACATAGCCGACGACGAGACCGCAGCCATAGACAGCCGTCACGGCGAGCGTGCGTGGATGCGCGAACGGATCGACGACGCGACGGGCGATGTCGGCGAGGAGCGCCATCGGCTCGGTGACGACCTGCCAGGAGTTCCAGCGGAGGAAGCGCCCGAGATAGATGCCGAAGCCGGAGAGAAAGAGGACGAACACGGCGCCAAGCCATGACGTCAGCTGCCCGAAGCGCTTGGCGGCGACGCGCTGAACGTCGGAGAGTGAGATGTAGCCGAGGAGCAGGCCGGTCGTGGCGAAGGAGACGAGGAGCGCCACGTCAAACCAGAGCGGCACCGGCGGCCGGGCGCGCAAGTGGAGCAGGTCGGTGACGATGTACGGCGCGTTCGGCAGGAACGCCAGCCAAAGTGCCGCCAGCGCGAGCTGCAGCCAGACGGTCCGCGTGCGCGCCAGGACCATGGCCGCGACCGCCGGCGCAAGCGCGAGGAACAGGTTCCAGACGAGGAAGGTGTAGGCGAGGCTGCCGCTCCGCGCAATCCTCAGGAAGAGCAGAGCGATGCACCAGGCGACGAGAAGGCCGAGCGCGAGCGTGCGTTTGTAGTGCATGGTGAGAACTTTATGATAGCAAGCGGAGTGCCGTGGAGGCTACGGAAACCGGTGACGAATGAGTCAATCAGCCTGAGGTTTTCATTCGTCCTATAGGTCCCATCGGTCCTATTCGTCCTATAGGTCCTATCGAACCTACGACGGCCGCCGTCTCCTTGGCGCTACCGGCAGCGGGGTCAGTTCGTTTTTCCAGGCCCCGCGGCCGTGGGTGAACGCATACACGGCCGGACCCCGTTCGCCGGGGCCGATGATCACCGCCTCGGTCACCACGGCAGCGAAGCCGGTGTTCTCCGGCTCCCAGTTGGTGCCGCCGTTGGTGGAGACGAACACGCCGAGGTCGGTGCCGAGGTACATGCGGCCGGGCCGGGTGGGATCGACCGCGAGGGAGTGGAGCGGGATGTCGGGAAGGTCGTTCTCTAGCGGCGCCCAGGTGATCGCGCCATCGGTGGACTTGTAGAGGTGCTGTCCGCCGAAGCCGGCGTAGGTGGCGTAGACGATGTTGTTGTCCTGCGGGTCGAAAGCAATCCAGGAGACGAAGCCGGCGCGCGGCTTCGTGGTGGTCCAGGCGGTCGTCGGCGTGCCGGCGGTGGCGTTGTCGTTGCGCACAATCGCGCCAGTGTTGGTTCCGGCCACGACCCGCTGCGAGCGGCCGGGCGCGATGCCGATGGCGGAGACCAGGCCGTCGAGGATCGCACTCGACGCAATCCATGAGTTGCCCTTGTTGTCGGTGCGCCACATGTGGCGGCCGCCGATCCAGACGCGGCGGGAGTCGTTCGGGTCGATCTGCATCGGTGTGACGAAGAGGAAATTGTCGCCCGTCAATGCGTTGCCGACGTAGTTGAAGACCCGGCCGCCGTCGAACGACTGGTAAACGGTGCCCACCTGCGTCTGGGCGTAGACGATGCTGGGATCGCTGTGATCGATGGCGCTGTACGTGCCGTCGCCGCCGAGGGGGCGGACCCAGCGGTCGGGTCCCGTTTCGAGGCTGCCGATGAGCGTGCCGTTGTCCTGCGCGCCTCCCATGAAGCGGCGGCCATCCGGGAAGATCGCTCCGTGGTAGAACTGCGTTGCACCGTAGTTGTGGTTGAGGCTCTCCCACTGCATGCCGGAGATCGTCTGGCAGGTCGCGCCAGGCCCGATGGCCACGTTTGCGCGAGCGTCGAGCGTGCGGGCCACGCCGCCGTCGTTCGTCACGAACATCGTCTTGTTCGTCGTCCCGTCATACTTCGGATGGAACACGATGGAGTGCTGGTCGGCGTGCACGAAGTTCGGGTGGTTCTCATTCGCCCACCAGTACGACCCGACACCCCAATTGCGGCCGCCGTCGTCGGAGCGGAAGAGATCGACGCCGGCGGCCCAGACCTTGTCCGGATCCGTGGGATCGACCGCGATGGTGTTGCAGTACCACCCCATCGTCACGTACTGGTTGTTCTGCTGGCCGCACAGCGTGCGCGTGGCGGGGAGGGGGTTCGTCAGCAGCGCCCTGTTGACGAGATTCGGATCGGTGTTGCGCACCCGCGCCGTCCATGAGCCGGGATCGCCGTTCTGGTCGGAGCGGAAGACGGCGAGGAGCCCCTGGTAGAAGGCGGCGCCGGACTGGTTGCTCGCGGAGAGGGCGTAGATGATCGACGGATTCGACGGTGCGATCGCCAACGTCGTCCGTCCCATGTTCGCCTCGGTATGCACCGCCGTCCACGTGTCGCCGTTCGTGGTGCGGTGGATCGTCGCCTGCTCGAACGTGCCGCACGCGGCGAAGAGGTAGTCCGCGGGTTGATCGGTGCGTGCGGCGAGATCGAGGCAGCCGCCTTTGACCGTGGTCGGCAGGATGCGCGTCCACGTCGCCCCTTCATCGCCGGAGCGCCAGACGCCGCTGCGCGTCGCGGCGTAAATGCGCCGCGGATCGTGACGGCTGATGACGAGGTCGTTCACCCAGTGGAAGTCTTCGGTGCTGGTCGACGCGAGGTGCGTCCACGTCGCGCCGGCATCGCGTGTGATGTAGATGCCGTTGCCGCGCAGCGGCAATGCCGTGCCGCGCTGCTCCTCGCGGAAGAAACCTTCGCCGGTGCCGGCGTAGAGGATGCGCGGATCCGTCGGATGCATGGCCAGCGAGTTGACCGTGAGGTTCGCCAGATCGTCGCCGATGGCGGTCCACGACACGGCGCCGTTCGTCGTCTTGAAGATGCCGCCGGAGACCGCGCCGGCGTACATGACGTTGTTGTCGCTGTGGTCGATGACGAGCACGCGCGTGCGCCCGCCGATGTTGCCCGGCCCGAGGTATTGCCAGGTGCCGAGGACGTGAGACTTGCTCTGTGCGCGCATCTGCTCCCGCGCCTTGGCATACGCCCCCTGAGGATCGGCCGTCCCCTCATGCTTCATCTCGTAATAGCGCTGTGCGGCGCTGGGCTGATCGGGCCGCGGCGGCGAATGCAGCGTGTCCGGCGTATGAGCGCAAGCGAGCGGAAGAGCCAGGAGCAGGGGAAGGAGGCGGCGCATGCGCAAAGGAGTTTAGAGGAAGCGCGAAGCCCCAGGGGGCAGGCCCGAGAAGCAAACGGTGAATCTTCAAGAGATACTGACATCCCAAAGTCCTATTCGTCCCATCCGTCCTATTTCGTCCAATCGCCTTCCGACGATAATCTCCGCCGCATGGCGAACTCGAAGCTGGTCTGGACCAGCGACCCCGAAAGCGCAAAGAAGCTCCGCGAGGAAGGGAAGCTGGAGAATCCCGCCGACGTGGAGCCGTCGAAGCAGACGATCCGTGTAGCGGTGGACAAGAAGCGGCGCGCCGGCAAGACCGTCACGGTCGCCAGCGGCTTCCAGCACACGGCAGAGTCGCTGACGAAGCTGGCCACGACGCTCAAGAAGCGCTGCGGCTCCGGCGGCACGGCCAAAGACGCGGAGATCGAGATCCAGGGCGATCACGTGGCCACGATCGCCGCGGAGCTGGAGCGCGTGGGGTATCGCGTCAAGCGGTGACATGACGTCCTCGTACCGCCACTGGACTCGTCCCGGCCCTACACCGCCCGGCAACGTCGCGCCCGAGCAGGGCGAAACGCTCGACTTCATCTGCGGCAACTACCGCATCTTCCAGTACGAGAAGGGACACCGCTATTCGACCGACGACGTGCTGACGGCGTGGTACGCCACGATCTGTGCGCCGCGCGTCGACCGCGCGGCGGACATCGGCTCCGGGATCGGCTCCGTCGCGACGATCGTCGCGTGGCGGCTGCCGGGCGCGCGGTTCTGCACGGTGGAGGCGCAGGAGATCTCGATCCGGCTGGCGCGCAAGAGCGTGCGTTTCAACGGGCTCGAGGATCGCTTCACGCTCTACCACGGCGATCTGCGCGATGCCTCGATACTGGTCGACGAGGCGCCGTTCGATCTCGTGACGGGCTCGCCGCCTTACTGGCCGCAGGGAACTGCAAGTGAGGCCGCGCACGATCAGGCGATTCCGGCGCGTATCGAGATCCGCGGCAGCGTGGCCGACTACGCGCTGACCGCGCGGCGGCTGCTCGCCCCGGGCGGCGTGTTCGTGTTCGTGTTTCCCACGATCCAACTGGAGCGGGCGCTGGCCGCGATCGACGACGCGCAGCTCAAGCTGGTCCGCCGGCGCGACATCATCTTCAAGGCGGGTGAGCCGCCGCTGATCACGCTGTTTGCGGCTGCGCGGCGTGAAGACATCCCGCCGACCTACGAAGCCTTCGTGGAGCCGCCACTGACGATCCGCCGCAAAGACGGCGGGGTGGACGAGGAGTACTCCGCCATCCGGATGAGCTTTGGTTTTCCGCCGGGAAACGTGCCGGCGGAATAGTAACGATAGGACGGATAGGACCTATAGGACAGATGGGACATCGTGAGGTCCCATTCGTCCTATAGGTCCTATTCGTCCTATCGTTCCCTGTTCACTCCCAGTGCGCGGTGAAGTTCGTCACTTCCCATCACCGCTCTTCGTCGCGATGGCGTTCGACGCGCGCGTCTTTGACGGACGACGGGAGGAACTTGTCGGCCACGGCCTGCGCGCGGCGCAGCGTGCCGGCGACGAAGCTGTCCCACTGGCGGTCGAGCTCGATCTTCCGCCGCTGCATGCGATCGCCGAGGTCCTGCAGCGCCGCGGCGCCGATCATCTCGGCGGCTTTGCGGAACATGTCCTCTTCTTCTTCCTTCGCGTGATGCTCGAACAGCTCGCGCAGCACTTTGGCTTTGGCGCGGAAGGCATCGCTGGTCGGATCGAGCGGCAGCAGCTCGGGGAGGAGCATATCGACGACGTGATGCTCCTCGAGCGACTCGTAATACATGTCGATGGCCTCGCGGCTGCTGGCCGCGTCCTTGTAGGCGGGATAGAAGACTTCCTCCTCGACGAGCGAGTGCAGCTTGATGTCTTTCTCGATCTCCCCGAGGAGCTCGCGGCGCTTGTCAGACGCAATGGCGTCGTCGGCGAGCATCGGCAGAAGCTGGCGCAGCCGTTCGTGATCGGCCCGCAGCAAATCGATGGCATTCGGCATGGTTGAGTCCTCCTGCGCCGGGGAGTGCAAAAGGGCGGCCGGGGCCGTGGTGCGTAAGGTGGTGCACGATCAGCCGGTTTTCGGTTTTCGGTTTTTGGTTTTCGGTGGGTGCACGGTGCGTTCGGCTCGCGTGGAAACCCAATTGATCAGTCCCGTGAGGCTGCGCCCGATCTGGACGACGCTGGTTTGAAGGCAGTCCAGCTCGTCAGGTGCAAGCAGCCCAAGACGTGCTGAAAGTGCCAACTGCGTCTCCACTTCGAAGAGGGAGCCGCGAGAGTGGCCGAGAAACTGCAGCCACTCTCCCGATGTCATGCGTCCCTGACCTTCGGCAATGTTCGAGGCGATGGAGACCGCTGCTCTTCGAATTTGAGTCGTGAGGCCAAATTGCTCGCTCGGAGGGAAAGCGTCCGTGACGCGGTAGATCATCACCGCAAAGTCGATAGACGCGTTCCACACACGAAGATCTCGAAATGATTTCATAGCCACCGGGTGCCGGAGAGGTGATCCCGGATCGACAGGAGAGCGCGGCAGTACGGATCTTAACCGAAAACCGAAAACCGACAACCGAAAACCGCCACTACAATGCCCCCCACTAACGACCAAAAAAGGAGGAACCCCATGACACCCGCCCCACGCAATACCGGGCTACTCGTCGTGCTCACCGCGCTCCTCGCAGTCACCGCGCAGGCGCAGGATCTGGCTTCGTTCGAGAAACGGACGACGGTCAGGACGCTCGACAACGGCCTCACCGTCATCATGATGGAACGGCACGAGGCCCCCGTCTTCTCGTACGCGACCCTCGTCAACGCCGGCTCCGCTCAGGAAGTCCCCGGGATCACCGGTCTGGCTCACATGTTCGAGCACATGGCCTTCAAGGGCACGACCAAGCTCGGCACGAAGGACTGGAATGCCGAGAAGGCCGCGCTGCAGCGGGTCGAGGCTGCCTACAACGCCTACGACGCGGCGCGCAGCCGCACCGTCGGCCGCAATGAAGACGAGGTCAAGCGCCTCGAGAAGGCCTGGCGCGACGCCATGGCCGAAGCCGACAAGCACGTGAAGAGCAACGAGTTCAGCGAGATCGTCGACCGCTCCGGCGGCGTCGGCATGAACGCCTTCACCGCTTCCGACATCACCGGCTACTTCTTCTCCATGCCGTCGAACCGCTTCGAGCTCTGGGCTTACCTGGAGTCGGAGCGCTTCCTCCGCCCCGTGTTCCGCGAGTTCTATAAAGAACGCGACGTGGTGATGGAAGAGCGGCGCATGCGGACGGAGAGCAATCCGTTCGGGCGGCTGATCGAGCAGTTCCTCACCACCGCCTTCATCGCCCATCCGTACGGCGTGCCGGGCATCGGCTGGCCGAGCGACCTGCAGAGCTTCAGCGCCACGGACGCCGAGGCCTTCTTCCGCAAGTACTACGTCCCGTCGAACATCGTCATCAGCGTGGTCGGCGACTTCAACGGCGCCGAGGCCATGGCCACGATGGAGAAGTACTTCGGGCGGCTGCCGAAGGCGCCGCAGCCGGAGTCGCTGCGCACCGTCGAGCCGGTGCAGAAGGCGGAGAAGACGGTCATACTCCGCGAGACCTCGCAGCCGATCTACATGGAGGGCTACCACCGTCCGGCGGCCACGCATCCCGACAACGCCACGTACGACGTGATCGCGATGCTTCTCTCCAGCGGCCGCACGTCGCGGCTGTACAAGTCGCTGGTGCGCGACAAGAAGATCGCCGCCGCCGCGGCCGGCCTGAACGGCTTCCCGGGCGAGAAGTACCCGAACCTCTTCACGTTCTACGCGGTGCCGACGCCGGGTCATGCGGCGACGGACGTGGTCGAGCCGATCCGCGCGGAGATCGAGCGGATCAAGACCGAGGATGTGACGGCCGAGGAGCTGGCGTCGGTCAAGACGCGCGTCAAGGCCGGCCTGCTCCGGCAGCTCGACAGCAACAGCGGACTCGCCCTGCAGCTGGCGATGTACCAGACGCTGTACGGCGACTGGCGTGAGCTCTTCCGCGAAGTGGAGAAGATCGACCGCGTGTCCGCCGCCGACGTGAAGCGCGTCGCCAGCACCACGTTCGTCCCGAACAACCGGACGGTGGCGATGATCGACACGACCAAGCCGGCCACGGCCGCCGCACCGAAGGGAGGTGCCGAATGAGATTCCGCAAGATGACGACCGCCGCGGCGCTCCTGCTGGCTTCGATCGCCGGCAGCGCCACGGCGCAGATCGAGAACTACAAGGACATCAAGACGCCGGCGCTGCGGCAGGTGAACATCCCGCAGCCGAAGCGCATCCAGCTCCCGAACGGGATGGTGATCTTCCTCCAGGAAGACCACGAGCTGCCGCTCATCCGCGGCAGTGCCACGATCCGCGGCGGCGAGCGCGAGGTCCCGGCCGCGAAGGCCGGCCTGGCCAGCATCCTCACGCAGTCGTGGCGCACCGGCGGCACGCAGAACCGCACCGGCGACGAGCTCGATCAGTTCCTCGAGTCGCGCGCCGCGTTCGTCGAGACCAGCGGCGACGACGACTCGACCGCCGTGTCGATCAACGTCCTCAAGGGCGACTGGGACGCCGTCTATCCGATCTGGGTCGACCTGCTGCGCAACCCCGCTTTCCGCCAGGACAAGATCGACTTGGCCAAGACGCAGGCCAACACGGCCATCTCCCGCCGCAACGACGACCCGAGCTCGATCACCAGCCGGGAGGTGCAGAAGCTCGGCTACGGTCCCGACTCGCCGTACGCGCGCCATCCGGAGTACGCGACGATCGCCTCGATCACGCGCGACGACCTGGTGGCGTTCCACAGGCAGTTCGTCCACCCGAACAACATCATCATCGGCCTGGTCGGCGACTTCGACTCCGCGAAGCTCGAGCGCCAGCTCCGGCAGACGTTCGGCACGTGGGCCCGCGGCCCGCAGGCGCCGAAGCCCGTCATGGGCGGCACGCCCGCCAGGCCCGGCATCTACTTCGTGGCGAAGGACGACGTCACGCAGTCGAACATCGCCATGGTCCACCCCGGCACGACGCGCAACAACCCCGACTACTACGCCATCGCGGTGATGAACGAAGTGCTGAGCGGCGGCTTCTCCGGCCGCCTCATGCAGCGCCTCCGTTCCGAGCGCGGCCTGACGTACGGCGTCGGCGGCGGACTCGGCGCCGGGTGGGATCACCCAACGCTCTTCAGCGTGTCGATGGCCACCAAGAGCGGCACGACGCTCGAGTCGATCGACGCGCTGCGCAAGGAAGTGGGCGGCATCGTCAGCTCGCCGGTGACGGCCGAGGAGCTGTCGCTGGCGAAGGAGTCGATCCTCAACGCGTACGTCTTCCAGATGGACACGCGCGCCAAGGCGCTCAACCAGCAGGTGCTGCTCGAGTTCTACGGCTTCCCCTCCACCTACTTCAACAGCTATCCGAACGAGATCCAGAAGGTCACCGCGGCCGACATCACCCGCGTCGCGCAAAAGTACGTCAAGCCCGACCAGCTCGCCGTCCTCGTGGTCGGCAAGCAGGCTGACTTCGAGAAACCTCTCTCGACCCTCGGCAACGTGACCACGCTCGACGTCACCATTCCGGAGCTGAACGCCAGGCCGGCAGCGGCCGGCGGCGCAGCGACGGCGGCGCCAGCGGGCAGCAATCCGGCCGGCATGGCCCTCGCGCGCAAGGTGCTCGAGTACGCCGGCGGCAAGGCGGCCATCGACGCGGTGAAATCGATCCGCGTCATTGCCAGCCGGAACGTGCAGACGCCGCAGGGGCCGATGTCGATGGAGACGAACTCGCTGCTGCTGCTCCCGAACTCCATGCGCCAGGAGCTGACGCTGCCGATGGGGCAGGTCACGCAGGTGATCACGCCGACGGCGGCGTTTGCCATCACGCCGATGGGGACGCAGGACATCCCGTCGTCCGCCCGCGAGGCCGCGATGGTCGACCTCAAGAGCGACCCGATGAACATCCTGCGCAACATCGACAACCCGAAGTACACGTTCGCCGCGACCGGCGCGTCGAAGGTCGGCACCACCGATACCCAGA
>DASVEE010000053.1:0-14758 GCA_036380735.1 Thermoanaerobaculia bacterium
GCCGGGTGTGCGGAGGAGTGCCGCGCGCGCGTCATTCCTCGCGGGACAGACAAGAGTGTCTGTCCTCCACTCGGCATCGCGGGTCCCGACGTCATCGCGCAGCCCCTCTGCTCAACGATTCAGCGAACCGCCGCATCCACACCCGGCCAGGCCATCGCTTCCGCCAGCCCCGGAATCCGCCGCGCGAGCCGCTCCTGATTCAGCTCCGCCAGCTCCTCCAACATCCGCATCAGCAGAGCATCCACCGACTCCCGCCCCTCCTCGGCCAGCACCTCGAGCGCGCCGATCTGATAGCGCGGCAACCGCACGGTGAGCTTCCGCGTGCGCAACGCCGGAGGCAGAATCAACGTCGCCTGGCGCCCGAGCGCCTCCTCGATGGTGGCCAGCGTCCACCGCTGCAGCGCATACCCGGCCAGCTCGCGCAGCTCGATCCTCTCCCCGCTGCACGTGCGGACGACCTCCAGCTCCCCATCCCGAACAGCCCGATCCACCTCCGCGCGCGACCACCCGAGGAGCCCGGCCGCCGCGTCGATCGTGACCTGCGGCTCGCGATGTAGGAAGATGGCGCGGATGCGTTCGATGAGGGCTGGGTCGAGCATGGCGGGTGATCTCTCCTTGGTAAGCGATAGCATACCTAGAGCAAGCCACAGACGCAAGCAGAAGTCGCGTGGAGACCATGCTGCAGCCTGAAGGCGAGCTGTTCGGAGCACGCCTCCGCGAGCTGCGCGAGCAACGCGGCCAGACCCAGCGCTCCCTCGCCGATCTGATGGGTATACAGCACCCTTACATCAGCGAGATGGAGCGCGGCCTGAAGGTGCCGAGCCTCACGACGATCATCCGCCTGGCTGTGGCGCTGGAGTGCGAGGTGACCGACCTCGTCGACGTCTTCAACGGGCGCGATCTGCAGAAGTTCGTTCCGAAGAGGAAGTAGGGTAGAAACCTGCGGGTCGCTCCGATCTGCCAGACGAACCCAGAAATTGCTACCTTCGCAAAGGTGAGCCGTCGAACGCCGGCGCTTCTGAAGTCGGGCGGCACGCCGGCCGTTTCGAAACCGCCGGATGTCCACAGTGAGTTGCCGGCACCGGAATCCATATCCACTGTTCGTAGAATCTTGACGTCGGAATCGCTAGAGCGGTAGTCTCGGTTGTACATCATGTTTGGGACTGGGAACTCCCGGTCGGCAAGAGGCCCTGAGCGATCGGGGCTTTTTGTTTTTTTACGGGAAAGTCTTGAACCCGTGACGCCACCCCGGGCGATCGATGAACTTTGAGCGGACGATTTCGAACGCGCGGTAACTCTTTTCCGGGTCAATGACTGTCCGCGCGATGGGATAGGCGCAGAGGTCGGCGATTTGATGTCCAAGCACGTTCGCTCTCTTCGAGACAAACTTCAACTCAAAGTCGATCGATTTGAAGTCGTGGTAATACGAGCCATGCTTGAGCAGTTGTAAAAAGGCCAGACGCAACGCGTCGTCTTCGTTCTTGCCGCGTGCCTCGGCGAGTAGCGTCACCTGCTTCTGCCCCATCTCATCGAGATAGGATTTCAACCGTTCCATGCCGTACTCGAGCGCCAATTCGTACGGGTTCCGGCATGCCTTCCCGTACTTCGCCTTATGCGATTGTTTCCTGATAGCGATCGCGATGAGCTGAAATCGCGCAACCACCATCAGCGCGTTCAAGTCGGCAAGAAAACTTTCGCGTTTCTCCGGCACTTGTAGAAACGCGAAGTCGCCGATCGCCTTCCGAATGTCTCGCGAATGCAGCACCACGCCATCGTGTCCGAAATGCTTCACTTTGAGACGCGTGAACGCAGGCACGAGTACGTCGGTGTATTCGGTATCGTCACAAATGACGAACACCAATACAAAGACTGGAAAGTCTTTGTCGACGGGATCGAGCGACTGGTCGCCTGCCTCATCCAAGAAAACCATCACAGCCATCGCCGGTATCCTAACCTGCCGCCCGTACTGACTACTGTCGACTGCGAGCGGGCCGCTCCAGTTCTCCGGGAGGCGTTTCTCGTATCATCACCGCCGCCCCTATGAAGACGCCGCCGAATCGCACCGCCACCGACGACGAGATCGAAGCCGAGGTCCTGGCTAAGCGCTCGACGCCAGAGGCGTGGGAAACGCTGGCGTTCGTGCCGCCTTCGCGCTCGCCGCGTCCCGCATGGATGCTTCGCGCGCGGCACCTCGAATCCGACGCGAACGGTGATGAACAAGCACTTCGAGAGGGAAAGCCGTGACGGGATGCGTGGGGCCAGCTTCGGACGCAACCCGCGGCCTGACGCCTCTTTACCCCGCTCCCCTACCTCCGCCGTCAGCGGTCGGTGCCTCGGGTGATGGGATCTTAGGACGAATCGAGCGGTGGTGCCGCCTCGCTGCCACGAAGGGGGAGGATTTTCTTCGATCGTCGACGGAGTCAAGCACTCCGCCGGAGGGTTGCGAACCCTCGCGGAGCGGTTGCGAATCGTCGCCGGAAGGTTGCGAACCCCTCGCGAACCTTCCCCAACACCTTTTTGGAGTCTCCCAATACTTCGCGGATGTCTCGCCACACTTCGCGGACGTCTCCCAACAGGTCCCGGATGTCTCCCAATAGGTTGCGGAGGTCTCCCAACACGTCGCGGATGTCTCCCGAATACGTCGCCGACGTCTCCCAGCACGTCGCGGATGTCTCCCGAATACGTCCCCGACGTCTCCCAACCCTTCGCCGGAGGGTTGCGAACCCTTTGGGGACGGCTCCCGATAGGCCGCCGGAGGGTTGGGGACCCTTCACGATCCTATTGGGAGACTGCGCCAACGTGTTGGGAGACTGCAGGATCCTGTTGGGAGACTGCAGGATCCTATTGGGAGACTGCACGAACGTGTTGGGAGACTCCAGTAACCTGTGGGGAGACTCGGCGAACCTGTTGGGAGACCTCGCGGAGGCGTTGGGAGACCTCGCGGAGGTGTTGCGCGGCTCCCTCCGCAGATCGAGCCGGATCGAAGCCATCCCGTGTCATCCCGACCCTGAGGTAGGAAGGGGAGGGACCTGGGAGGGTGGGGCAGTAAGAAGCCGGTCGTCGTGCCCCGCCCACCCAGGCCCCTCGCTACGCTCGGGATGACACCTGGTCGTCCGTGCTGAACGGTGGCGGAGCTCTCCGGTAGGCGGCCTCGCCGAAACTTTATTTCAGCGTGCTCAACTTTTCTGTTGACAAGTCAGCGGACGCTACCTTAATATGCTTGGCCGTCGGCATGGGTGAGACGTCACTCGTGCAACTGCTCTTTGCGTAAAGGCCGCGCCTTGGCCTGAAGTACAACTGATTTTTCGCACAACCTACCACCGGTTCGCGGTACGTCGGCACAGCGTCCGATACGAGACCCTTCGACGGTGAGAGAGCGTGCCACGGAAGCCACACGGACGATGAGGCGATCGATGTCCGTGCAGCAACAGGATGCCCTACGTGTATCCACCCGCGGCCCCCGAGTTCCGGACTCGGGCCTCTCATTCACCGTGCCCCCGGCGCGTCGCCGGAGGCCTTAACCATCCCTCGTGCCGAGGGATGCTCATGGAGGTCTCATATGACGGTTCAAAACGATATCCCCACTGTCCTCACCCCGGAAGAAGCCATCCAGCAGCTGCGCGCGATGCGCGAGCTGATCCCCGAATTCGCCGGTCTCAAAGCCGGAGAGCCGGTGCGCATCGGTCCCAGTGCCTCGCTGCACCCCAACTTTCTGCGCGGCGCGTTCCTCGCGATCGACACCGTCGCCCCGTTGACCGCCATGGTCACGGCGCCGTCGGCGGAGCTGCTCGCGGAGCTGGATCTCACCGAGCGCTGGAGCGCCATGCTCGCGGAGCTGGACAGCCTCCGCTCCGGCATCGCCGGAGCCATCGCCACCCGCCGCTACCGCCTCGGGCTGACCGCTCGTGAGGTGTACCACGTGAGTCAGCAGCTCGCGAAGACGAAGCAGTACGCCACGTTGCGCCCGCTGGTGGAGACGATGAAGCGCGCCGCGCGCTTCGGCGGACGCCGCCGCGCCGCGGAGAAGCCGGAGCCGCCGGCCGCGGAGTAGTTCCCCGTTCGTAGTGCCGCCGCCGGGCGTGGATGCGCCCGGCGGCGGGTTTTTCCGGAGCCATCAACGCTGAGCAGTGAGGACGAAGCCGTTGGGGACACGTCCTATTCATCCTATTCCTCCCATGGGTCCCATACGATGTCGGCGCAATGCCGGAGACGCTTCAGCTCACCGTGGAGAAGGTGCGGTTTCGGAGTGAGGAAACCGGGTTCACCGTCGCCATCGGCGTGGACCACACCTCACGCGAGGAGGTCACCTTCGTCGGCAGCTTCCTGCCGGTGCAGGAAGGGGAACCGCTCGCCGTTACCGGCGAGTGGAAGAACGACAAGCGATGGGGGCGGCAGTTCGTGGCCGACTCGGTCATGCCCATCGTGCCGACCAGCGCGGAAGGGATTGAGAGCTACCTCGCCGCCGGCCACGTGAAAGGCATCGGCGCGGCGCTGGCGAAGCGGCTGGTCGGGAAGTTCGGGACCGACCTGCTGCGCGTCATCGACGAGCAGCCGCAGCTCCTGCTCGAGCTGCCCGGTGTCGGACCGCGCACGCTGAAGAAGATCAACGAGAGCTGGGGGGAGCAGCGTGGCGTGCGCAACGTCATGATCTTCCTCTCTGCGCATGGAGTGAGCGGCGCGCGCGCGTTCCGCATCCACAAGCAGTATGGCGATCGCGCGGTCGCGGCGATTCGCGAGAACCCGTACCGCCTGGCGTACGAGGTGCGCGGCATCGGCTTCAGCACGGCCGATGCGATCGCGCGGCAGCTCGGGTACGACGCGCGGTCGCCGTTTCGCGTGCTCGCGGGGCTGCAGCACGTCATCGACGAAGCGCGGCAGCAGGGACATTGCGGCATCCCCGTCGACGAGGCGCTCAAGAGCGCCGCGGAGCTCCTCGGCGTGGAGAAAGCGCTGGTCGAGGAGGCGGTGCAGACCGCGGTGGCCGGACGGCTGGCCATTGCCGAGAAGCTGGACGGGCAGCGGATGCTGTTCGAGCCGTCGCTGCATCAGGCCGAAGCGCGCATCGCTGCCGCGCTGGCGGCGCTGGCGGACGAAGCGCCGGCGTGGAGCGACCTCGATCCGGAGGAGGCGGTGCAGATCGCGGAGGAGGAGAGCGGCATCGCCCTCGATCCGACGCAGCGGCGCGCCATCGATCTGGCGCTGACGTCGAAGGCCGTCGTCATCACCGGCGGCCCGGGCGTAGGGAAGACGACGCTCGTGCGCGCGCTGCTGGCGGTGTTCGAGTCGGCGGAGCTGACGGTGTCGCTGGCCGCGCCCACCGGCCGCGCGGCGAAGCGCCTCGGCGAAAGCACGGGGAGCATGGCCCAGACGATCCACCGCCTGCTGGAGATGAGCCCCGAGTCGGGCAAGTTCCAGCGCAACGAGGACAATCCGCTCGAAGCGGACGTGCTCATCGTCGACGAGTCGTCGATGGTCGACGTGCCGCTGCTCGACGCGATCCTGCGCGCGATGCCGGCGAACGCGGCGCTCGTGCTGGTCGGCGACGCCGATCAGTTGCCGTCGATCGGTCCGGGCCAGGTGCTGCACGACATCCTCGAATCGCAGCGCGTGCCGTCGATCCGCCTGACCGAGATCCACCGCCAGGCGCAGGGGAGCCAGATCATCCTGAACGCGCACCGCATCAACCGCGGGGAGTCGCCGCAGTTCGGGACGTCGAGCGAGCCCTCCGACATGTTCTTCTTTCGCGCCACCGACCCGTACGAGGCGGTGAAGCGTGTGGTGGAACTGGTCACCACGCGCATCCCCGAGAAATTCGGATTGCAGTGGCGCGACGTGCAGGTGCTGGCGCCGATGCGCGCGGGCGACATTGGCGTCCACGCGCTCAACAAGGCGCTGCAGAACGCTCTGAATCCACCCGCACGCCATCAGTCACGCGTGGAGCGCCCGAATGACGTCTTTCTCTGTCCGGGCGACAAGGTGATGCAGATGGAGAACAACTACGACAAGGGCGTCTTCAACGGCGACGTCGGGGTGGTCGCGACGGTCGATGTGGAGAAGGACGTCTTCAACGTCGACTTCGGCGGCGAGTCGATCGTGGATTACACCTTCACCGAGGCGGAGCAGTTGACGCTGGCGTACGCCACGACCATTCACAAGTCGCAAGGATCGGAGTACCCGGCCGTGGTCATTGCGCTGATGCCGCAGCACCGCATCATGCTGCGCAGGAACCTGCTGTACACGGCCGTGACGCGCGGCCGGAAGCTGGTCGTGGTTGCGGGTGACAAGTATTCCGTGGAAACCGCCGTGCGCACGGGCAGGGGCGGGGAACGGTGGACGCGCCTGGCGCATCTGCTGCGGGGCAGGGGGAAACGATAGGTCCCATCCGTTCCATAGGTCCAATCTGTCCTACAGGTCCTATTCGTTTTGGCGTTTCTTCGCCGGGTGGACTCGCCGCTTGGGCGGCGGCGCTTTCCACCGGTATTTGGCCACTTCCACTCTACCGGTGAGGGAAAACGCGACTCCTTCGTCTTCCAGCAGTAATCTCTGAAGCTCGTGGGAATCACCTTGGGAGCGGGGGCTGATCTCGCCGCGGGAGTTGATGACGCGGTGCCAGGGGATGTCGCTGTCCTCGGGGAGATTGTGCAGGGCGTAGCCGACCTGGCGGGCGTGTCCCTCGAGCCCGGCGAGCTCGGCGATCTGGCCGTACGTCGCCACAGAACCTTTCGGAATTTGTCGCACCACGGACCAGATCAACTCGTAGCGTTTCACGGGTAAAACATTGTAAGATGCACAACCCCCAGGGCATACATTTACGGAAGAACCTGAGTTCCCCCGTCGTTCTAAAAGTGACTTTCAGGAGCCCTTCAAATGCCTCGTGCTTTTGCGTCCGGACAGATTGCCTTCGGGCTTGTTTCCATCCCGGTGAAGCTCTTCTCCGCCGCCGAGGCGTCGGAAAAGATCAGCTTCAACATGCTGCATGGTGAATGCGGCGGCCGGATCCAGCAGCAGCTCTTCTGTCCTCGCGACGAGAAGACCATCGACCGCAGCGAAGTGGTCAAAGGCTACGAGTTCGCGAAGGGGCAGTACGTCCTTTTCAACGAGGAAGAGCTGAAGGCGCTGGAAGAGAAGTCGACCCAGCAGATCGACATCACGGAGTTCCTCCCGAGCTCCGCGATCGACCCGATCTACTTCCAGAAGGCGAACTACCTCGCTCCCGACAAGGGAGGCTCGCGCGCCTACACGCTCCTGGCGAAGGCGCTGGAGGAGACGGGACGCTGGGCGCTGGCGAAGTACGCCGCCCGCGGCAAGCAGTACCTCGTCGTGATCCGTCCGCTCGGCAAAGGGCTGGTCATGCAGCAGCTCTACTACCCGAACGAGATCCGTTCCATGGACGAGCTCGACCTCGGCGAAGCGATCATCAAGGACAACGAGCTGAAGATGGCCGTGCAGCTCGCCGAGATGGGGGCGTCCGAGGAGTTCCAGCCGGAGCTGTACCGCGACGAAGTGTCGGAGCGTGTCCGTGCCCTGATCCAGAAGAAGGTCGAGGGTGAGGAGATCACGCACGCGCTGGCCGAGGAGCCGAAGGCGGAGGTCATCGACCTGATGGAAGCGCTGCGCCGCAGCCTCGCCGGGCCGGCCGCCGCGCCGGCGAAGCCGTCGAAGGCCTCGCGGTCCGCCGCCAAAGTGGCCGAGCCGGAGAGTAAGCTGCCCATCAAGGCGGAGGCGAAGCGGAAGCCGGCGAAGGCGGCTCCGCGGAAGGTCGCGGCCGCCAGGAAAGTGCGCTAGAGCGGCAGGTTTTCGGTTTTCGGTTTTTGGTTGTTGGTGAAAACCGAAAATCAGGAACCGGCGGCCGAAAAGGGGCACCCGGGCGGGTACAATCCTGCTCGGGATGTCCTACTCCGTTCGCGAAGTCTCGGTGATGCTCGGTCTGTCGCCGGCGCAGATCCGCAGCTACGCGAACAAGGGGTTCCTGCAGCCGGAGCGCGGTCCTCGCGGAGAGCTGCGTTTCGGCTTCCACGACCTCGTCATTCTGCGCACCGCCGGCGAGCTCACGTCCGCCCGGATCCCCCAGCGGAAGGTCAAGCGCGCGCTCGAACGGCTGCGCGAGCAGCTCCCCGACGGCCGCTCCATCACCGGCGTCCGCATCACCGCGGAAGGCGACTCGGTCGTCGTCCGGGACGGGGAGGCGGTCTGGAACCCGGAGTCGGGACAGTCGCTCTTCGACTTCTCGGTCGCGGATCTCGCGGCGATCGCCGCTCCGATCGTGCACCGGGCGGCGGAGGAGGCGCGGCGGCGTGACGAGCTCGACGCCGATGCGTGGTACGACCTCGGCTGCGAGCTGGAGATGACCTCCGTCGAGGAGGCGAAGGACGCGTACGAGCGCGCCATCCGCCTCGATGCGGCTCACGCCGACGCTCACGTGAACCTCGGGCGCCTGCTCCACGAGGAAGGTGCGCCGAAAGTCGCGGAGACGCACTACCGCGCCGCGCTCGACGCCGACCCGGAGCACCCCACCGCCCACTTCAACCTCGGCGTCGCCCTCGAGGACCTCGGGCGCCTCAGCGAAGCGATCGACGCGTACAAAGAGGCGCTGTCGCTGGACCCAGACAACGCCGACGCGCACTACAACCTGGCCGGCATCTACGAACGGCGCGGCGATAAACAGGGCGCGTTGCGCCATCTGAAGGCGTACCGGCGGCTGGCGTAGGGTGGGGTGGGGAAGGATGGGACGGGGGAAGGGGAATCATAGGACCTATAGGACGAATAGGACGGATAGGACCTATAGGACGCTGCGCCCCCGTGACGATTTTGCTGTGGAGGTACCTTCCATGAAGTCCTATTGGTCCTATCTGTTTTGTAGGTCCTGTTTGTCCTATCGTTCCCCCTGGCATTGACCGCATGACGGACCGCATCACCACCCGCGTTGCCGCGGTCGACATCACCCGCGGCCTGACCGTTGCCGGGATGCTGCTGGTGAACCATCCGGGGTCGTGGGGGGCGCTCTACGCGCCGCTGGCGCATGCGCCGTGGCATGGGTGGACGCCGACGGACCTGATCTTTCCCTTCTTTCTCTTCATCGTCGGCATCACCACGTACCTCTCCCGGAAACCGCCCGCAAAGATCCTGCGGCGGGGGGCGATCATCATCCTCCTCGGGCTGGCGGTGAACGCGTTTCCGTTCACGCTCGACCGCTTCCCCACGTTGCGCTACATGGGCGTGCTGCAGCGCATCGGCATCGTCTACATCTGCGCGGCGCTGCTCGCGCGGTGGCTCACGCGTAAGCAATTGGTTGTGGCCACCGTAGTGATCCTCCTCGGCTACTGGGCCATTCTGGCGAGCGGGCCGCTCGAGCCGCCCGAGGCGACGATCGCGGCGAGCGTGGACCGCGCGGTGATCGGTACGCCGCACCTCTGGAAGCAGAGCAAGACGTGGGACCCGGAAGGGCCGCTGTCGACGATCCCCGCCGTGGCGACCTGCCTCCTCGGCATCCTGGCCGCGGAGTGGGTGCTGACGAAGCGCCTGCGCCCGCTCGTCATCGCCGGAGTCGCCGGCATCGCGCTCGGTCTCGCCTGGGACCTCGTGTTCCCGATCAACAAGAATCTCTGGACGAGCTCCTACGTCGTCTTCACGGCCGGCTGCGCGTGCGTGCTGCTGGCCCTGACGACGTGGCTCGTCGACGTGCGCGGCAGCCGGTGGTGGACGCGGCCGGCGATCGTCTTCGGCGTCAACCCCCTCATCGCCTTCGTCGGCTCCGGCCTGATGGCCCGCATCCTCGGCATGACGAAGCTGCAGCCGAAGATCTACAAGACCGCCTTCGCCCCATACTTCGAGCCGCGCCTGGCGTCGCTGCTCTACGCCCTCGCGTTCGTGGCGGTGTGGTGGGCGATCCTCGAAGTGCTCTACCGGCGGAAGCTGATCCTGCGGGTGTAAACGGTTGGTGAACAACCGATATCAAACCTGCTGCTTGGTTATCATGAACGCCATGCGAAAACTCCTGCTTTGTCTCGCGCTGGCCGCCTTTGCCCTGCCGCTTGCCGCCCAGGAGCACAAAGCTACGCCGGCCGAGGAACTGGTCCAGAAGTACCGGGAGCTCTTTCACAGCGGCGCGATCCAGAAGACGACGGTTGCACCGCCGACGCCCGAGGACTTCAATGCCTCGGCCGCGCGCGTCTTCAACGTCAGCGCTCAACAGTTCGAATACACGACCAATCCGGAGCCGTTCGTCGTCAATCAGGGCGACAGCGTGACGCTGAACCTCACCGCCGCCGACGTCGAGCACGGCTTCACGATGGAGACATACGTCAGCGACTTTCTCGACCTGCGCCCTGGCCGGCCGCCCGTCACCGTGAACTTCGTTGCCCATACGGCTGGCACGTTCTCTTTCGTCTGCACGACCTTCTGCGGAACCGGCCACTTCACGATGAGCGGCACCTTCACCGTCAACGCGGTGCAGGTCGTCGATCCGACGATCGGGAACATCGCTCCGGCGGAAGGCGCCGTCACCGGCGGAACGCAGATCACGATCACGGGTGCCAATTTCGCCACCGGGGCGACGGTCACGATCGGCGGCCGTGAGGCGACCAACGTGACGGTCGTGAACGAGACGACGATCACCGCCACCACGCCCGCCGGGCCGTTCGACATCGCCGACCGCCGCGCGTTCGAGGTCGTGGTGCGCAACCCCGACGGCCGGACGGCGACGCGCGCCGACGGCTTCGCCTACGTCCGCGCCGCGCTGGCCATCGTCAACATCTCCCCCAACTCCGGCATCGCCGCGGGCGGCACGCTGGTGACGATCACCGGCGCCGGCTTCGCCAGCGGCCTCCCGGCGACCGTGACGTTCGGCGGCACCGCCGGCACGAACGTGCAGTTCGTCTCCCCGACGGTGCTGCGGGTCGTCGCCCCGCCGCACGCGCTGGGCATCGTCGACGTCGTGGTGTCGATGGGTGGCCAAAGCATCACCGCCGCGGGTGGGTTTACCTACCAGGTGGTGCCGCCGCGGCGTAGAGCCGTCGGCAAGAAATAGCCGCAAATAGGACCTATAGGACGAATAGGGCCTATAGGTCCCATCATTCCCCGGGATGACGTTGCCGCCCCTCGGTGTTACCGCAGGCAATGCGGTCCCTCATCGTCCCGATCCTTCTCCTGGTTGCCACCGGTGCCTTCGCGCAGTACCCGCCCACGCCGGGGAACGGCACGTTCCGTACGATCGAAGCGCTCGAGTACGCGCGCGTGGGCAGCGACCCGCTGCTGCTCGACCTGCGCATCCCTGATGGTCCCGGGCCGCATCCCGTCATCGTCTACCTGCACAGCGGCGCGTGGATCAGCGGCGACCGCACCGGCGGCCCGGCCATCCGGCAGGCGCGGCGCGGTTACGCCGTGGCAAGCATCGAGTACCGCCTCGCGCCGCGCTACACGTGGCCGGCCCAGGTGGAGGACGCGAAGGCCGCCGTCCGCTGGCTGCGTGCGAACGCGAAAATGTACGACCTCGACCCGGCCCGCATTGGCATCTTCGGCGCCTCCGCCGGCGGGCACATCGCCGCCGTCCTCGGCGCCAGCAACGGCGTCCCCGCGCTCGAAGGCGGCTACCACGGCAACGCCGAACAGTCGAGCGACGTGAAGGTCGTCGTCGACCTCTACGGCCCGACCGACCTCCTGAAGATCGAGGAGCAGAAACTCCCGTGCATCCCGCTCGACGGCAACGCCTCGTGGATGCCGCCGTCGCTCCTCATGGGCTGCCCCATCCAGCTCTGCAAGGAAAAGACGAAGACCGCGAATCCGATGACGTACGTGACGCCCAACGATCCGCCGTTCCTCATCGTGCACGGCCTGCTCGACTGCCTCGTCCCGTTCCAGCAGAGCGTGATGCTCCACCAGGAGCTGCTCGACCACAACGTCGACTCGAAACTCGTCCTCATCCCCGACGGCGACCACGGCGGCGACATGTTCAACGAGCTGCAGTACCAGCAGCAGATCAGCGATTTCCTCGACGAGCACCTGCGCGGACCCATCGCGGCGAAGCCGGCGAAACGGCGGGCGGCGGGGCGGTAGCGGGGGACGAGAAGAACGCAGAACGCAGAACGCAGAATTGAGAACGGAACCGGCGCGGCGTTCTCAATTCTGCATTCTGCGTTCTGCGTTCTGCATTCCTCTCCCGCTCTCCGCTGTCATCACCATTTCTGGTACACTGCGGCCCCGCTAATAACCCATGGCCGCCGACCTCCACCTTGCTCCCTCGCCGGATACGCCGAAGGCGTGTACGAACTGCGCCTCCGAGCTCGTCGACGTCTACTGCGCCGCGTGCGGCGAGAAGCAGCCCGGGCATCACGACCTGACGATCGGGCACTTCTTTCACGAGCTGATTCACGAGCTCGTGCACCTCGATTCGAAGCTGTTCGGGACGCTGCGGACGCTGGTGACGAAGCCGGGGCAACTCACGGCCGACTACTTCGCCGGACGGAAGTCGCGCTCCATCACCCCGCTGCGGTTGTTCCTCGTGCTGTTCGCGCTGCAACTGATCGCCTTCACGCTCAACTCGCGGACCGCGCTCTACAGCGTCGAAGGCGTCGTGGGGATGGACACGCAGGGGACGGCAAGGCAGGCGTTCGGCGGGCTCGCCCAGAAGGCGCACCTCGACTACCGGACCTTCGTCGAGCTGGTGGACACCAAATGGAAGACGAACATGTCGGTCTTCCAGCTCGGCAACGTGCTGCTGTTCGCGCTCGTCATGAAGCTGCTGTACGTCCGGCGCAACCGTACCTTCGGCGAGCATCTCGTCTTCTGCACGCACATGCTCGCGTTCAGCTACCTCTATGCGCTGGTCTGCTGGCCGATCTACTTCTTCCACGGCATCCGGCCGTCACCGCTGATCTACGGCCTCTCGGCTGTCAGCACGATCCTGCTGGCGACGTACCTCTTCTTCGCCATGCGCCGCTACTACGGCCAGTCGAAGGGGAAGACGCTGATGAAGACCCTCTTCGCCTACGCCGGGATGAACGTCGCCGCGGTCGTGATGATGTACGGCACCATGATCGCCGCCGCCGTGGCGGTGGTGGTGGCGCACAGGAAATAGGACCTGGTCCTATTTGAGAATCCTGCCCGGTAGTGCGCCGGTCATCTTGCCGTCCCGCAGCACGGGCGTTCCGTTGACCACCACGTGCGCCACTCCTTCCGAGAAGTGGTGCGGGTCTTCGTAAGTCGACACGTCGCGCACCGTCGCTTCGTTGAAGACGACCACGTCGGCTTTCATCCCTTCCTTCAGCACGCCGCGGTCGCGGAGCCGCGCGCGCTCGGCGGCGAGTGACGTGAACTTGCGGATCGTCTCCTCGAGCGTCAGCAGCTTCTCCTCGCGCACGTAGCGGAGGATGCGCGCGAACGACGCGTAGGCGCGAGGGTGCGCTCCCTGATTGCGCATCTCGCCGACGACCGCGCCGGAGTCGGAGCAGACCGCGACCCACGGCTGCTTCAGCGCGAGCTTCATGTCGTTCTCGTCGAGCGAGAAGTAGATGCCGATCGGCGACGACACGCTCGCCTCGAACAGCCGCAGCATCGCCTCGGCCGGCTCCACCTTCATGCGCCGCGCGATCTCGTCCAGCCGCAGCCGCTCGTACTGCTTCATCGTCTCGCTCGGAATCCCGCGAACGAGGATCGTCTTCGCGCCGCCGTTCGCCAGCCGCCCCTCACGCAGCCCCTGCGCGATGCGGTCGCGCAACGCCGGGTCCTTCAGGCGCTGCACGAACTGAACGTAGCCGCCTTCGAGCGCCCACGCCGGGATGTACGACTCCATCGCCGTCGAGGTCGCGGTGTACGGATAGACGCAGGAGGCGACGTCGACGCCGCTCTTGCGCGCCCGCTCGATGCGTGCGACGACTTCGTTCATCCGTCCCCAATTCGTCTGCCCGCCGATCTTGAGGTGGAAGATGTTCACCGGCTTCTGCGCCTCGCGGCCGATGCGGATCGCTTCGTCGATCGCGGCGTCGATTCCGCTCGACTCGCTGCGGAGGTGGGTCCAGTACGACGGCGCCACCTTCGCCAGCGCGATCAGCTCCTCCGTCTTCGCATGGCGGCCCGGCGGATAGATCAGCGCGCTGGCCACGCCGACCGCGCCCTCGCGCACCGCCTGCTCCACGATCTGCTGCATGCGGCGCAGCTCCTCGGGTGCCGGATCGCGAGGGGCGTCGCCGAGGACGATCTCGCGGGGGTTGGTGGCCCCGATGTAGAAGGCGAAGTTGAGCGCGGAGCCCTTCCGCTCCACCGTCTTGCCGAACTCCGCGAGCGAGCGCCACGAAACCGCCGGCCATCCCTTCGGTTTCGTTCGCTCCATCTCCGCCGCCATCTTCTCGTCGATGGGAGCGGGGGAGTGCCCCTCGCCCGTGACCTCGGTCGTCACCCCCTGCCGGATCTTGCCTTCCAGATTCGGATCGATGAGCACGGCCGCCTGCGAATTGCCGAGGAGGTCGATGAAGCCGGGGGCGACGATCTGGTTCGCCGCATCGAGCGTCTGCTTCGCCGTGGCGCCGGAGAGATCGCCGATCTTCACGATCGTGTCGCCGTTCACGGCAATGTCCGCCTTGCGGCGCGCGGAGCCGGTGCCGTCGATGATGGTGCCGTTGCGGATCAGCAGGTCGTAGTCGGTTTTGGGTGACGGGGTGGTGGGGGCGGGCGCTGCCGGCTGCTGCACGGCAGGCTGGGTACAGGCCAGGGCAAGAAACAGAAGCGCGGTACGCATTGCAAGAGGAGGGCTCAGGTCTCAGGGCCC
>DASVEE010000054.1:0-41394 GCA_036380735.1 Thermoanaerobaculia bacterium
CGTACTTTCTCGAGGTGCTGCGCTACGTCGTGCTCAACCCGGTGCGCGCCGGCATGGTGGCGCGGCCGGAGGACTATCGGTGGTCGAGCTATCGCGCCACGGCCGGCCTCGCCGTGCCGCCGATCTGGCTCGACGTGACCTCGGCCCTCGCGGCTCTTGCTCTTCCCGCTGCGGAGGCGGAGTACCAACGGTTCGTCGAGGCAGCGATCGGCTGCGAGACGCGCCTGTGGGACGAGGTGACGAACGCCATCTACCTCGGCACAGAGCAGTGGACGCGGGAGATGCGGACGATCGTCGAGTCCAAGCCGCGGTCGACGGACCACCCTCTCACTCAGCGTGCCGTTGGGCGGCCGAAGATGCAGGCCATCATCGCTGCGGTTGCCGCGGTCGCGAAGCTGCCTAGTGAGCTCGCGAAGTCGGCACGCGGAGGTCCTGTGCGTCGTCTGATCGCCTGGCTCGGCTGGAACGAGGGGCTCGTCACGCTTCGAAGTATCGCCGCCTCGTTACGGCTGCGAAGCGAGGGGCATGTCTCCAATCTGATTCGCCGCTGCGAGCGGGAATTCAGCCGAGACGCCGCGCTACTGCAGCAGCTCGATGCGGCGCTGCTAAGTCTCCGCTAAACGCTACGTCACGACCACAAGCCAATGTCCGTCGCTCATCGATAGGGCACGGCGGAGCCATCTGCTTGTCGGTGTTGCTCTGGCTCCCAGCGCGTCAATTCAGCTGAAGCGTCACCGGTTCGGCCCCGGGGCCGACGCGTGTCTTCTCCGGTCTTGCACCGCAGTCCGCGCGTGCAGGGCCACGGCGGTTCCGACGCACGTCATCTTCTCCCTTTGCATCCATTGCAAAGGCGTGGTCCCAGCTCCGAAAGGTCGTCTGACACCAACTCCGAAGGTGTGGCGCCGTTCAATCAGTACCGGAAACCTACGGCCTTCAACCAATTAATGCCACACCTTCGATCTTCGTCCGTCACTTTTCAACTCCACCCGCTGTGGAGCCGAGGCATTCAAATCTTCCATTCCGAGGAGTTTGAGCGGAGGCTTCTACCCGTTGCAGCGGTCCTCGGCAATGCGTCGGGACCGAGGAACGATCGTCCGCGGGCACACCTTTCTTCCGCGAGCGCCGGAACGAAGGTGCGGCGTCAACGCCCGGCAACTGCAGGGAGTCATTGACCTCATCGAATACGAGCACTGACTTCGATCGCTTGGGGTCACACCTTTCTTCCGCCAGCGCCGGAACGACGGTGTGCCTCGGCACGAAGGTGTGACCCCAACGCTCCGGTCGCCCCAGCTCTCGGTCGTACGGGATCCCGAAGGTGTGGCCCCAAACTCCCGCCGCGCGAAGGTGTGACCCCAGCTCTCGGTCCCCGACCGCGCGGCATCAGCATGATCGTTCAATCGCAAATCGAAGGTGTGGCACCACCACTGATCAACTCCCCCTCGAGCACTGACTTCGATCGCGAGCACTGACTTCGATCGATTGGGGGTCACACCTTTCTTCCGCCGGCGCCGGAACGACGGTGTGCCTCGGGTGTGGCCCTACACGAAGGTGTGACCCCAGCTCTCCAGCTCTCGGCGCCAACTCCCGAAGGTGTGGCCCCAAACTCCCGCCGCCCGAAGGTGTGACTCCAGCTCTCGGTCCCAACGCCCGAAGGTGTGGCCCCAACTCCCGCCGTGGCCCCAACTCCCGCCGCGCGGTGCCGCATCGCCGGTGCGCTCATAATGCCGGGCGTGCGGAAGCTCATCACCGGGGCGCTGTTCACGCTGCTGCGGCTCTACACGCGCTACGTGCCTTTCCATCGCGGCCGCGGGGCGATGATCCGGCCGCTCGAGTGGCTCAAACGGCGTGGCTGGGAGGCGCCCGTCACGCCGCTCGGCGGCGGTCTGGTCATGGAGCTCGAGCCCTCCCTCCTCGGCTGGACCGTCTTCGAGGAAGGGGTGTGGGAGGAGGCGCAGACGCGGATCGTGCGCGAGCTGCTGCGCCCGGGCGACGTCGTGCTGAACGTCGGGGCGAACACGGGCTACTACACGCTCATCGCCGCCGCCGCGGTCGGGCCACACGGCGCGGTCCACGCGTTCGAGATCCAGCCAGCCATGACGGCGATCCTCAGGCGGAACATCGCGCGCAACCGGCTCACGAACATCACCGTCGTGGAGAGCGGCTGCTTCTCTCGCGAAGGCGAGGCCTTCATCCACAAGCCGGGCGATCCGGGCTCCGCGCGCATTGCGTTCGCCGGTGAAGGCGTGCGCGTTCCGCTGACCACCATCGACCGCTACGCCGCCGCTCTGCCGCGCGTCGACGTGATCCTCATCGATACCGAAGGCGCGGACCTCGACGTACTGAAGGGCGCGACCGGGGTGCTGGAGCGCTGCCATCCCGCCGTGCTGGCGGAGGCGCACCACCTGGAGGCATTCGGCGGCAGCGAGGCGGAGCTGCGCGCACTGATGCTGCGCTTCGGCTACACGGTCCGGGAGCTGACCAGCCGGTTCTCACGCGATCTGCTGTTTCTGCCGCCGCGGCGCGCGTGACCGCCTGATCCTGCCGCAGGCGTCGCTACGCGGCGGATACGCCGTCGCGCAGCCGCGTCATCATCCTGTCGATCTTCGGCGGCGGCGGGATCTTCGCCATGACGTCTTCCAGCTTGCCGCAGATCGCCTCGGGCAGCGGGCGTGACGGCGCGTCGTGCCACTGGTTCCACAGGCGGACGTAGTGCATGCGCAGCGAGCGAGGGAGCGGACGCCTCGCACGCACGCGGCTGAGGCTCAGGAGGTTGGCCGCCACGGCCTCCCAGGTGAGCCATCCCTGCGCGCGGTAGACGTCGCTGATCGAGCCGGGGTGGATGCGGTAGAGCGCGCCCACGGCGCCGCGGTGGGCGATGCGCCCTCCCTGCTCCATGACGCGCCACATCAGCTCCGTATCGGAAGCGCATCCGAAGCGCTCGTCCCAGCCGCCGAGACGGGTCAGGAGGTCGCGGCGAATCATGAACGCGGAGCTGGCCCAGAGCTGCGCCCGATGCGCGGCGATGGAGTACCAGCGCTCGCCCGGCAGGATCGTGTCGCCATAGGGATCGATGCCGCCGCGCATGATGATGTCGTCGCCGGGGATGCCGTCGAACGGCTCGAGATGCTCGTCACACGAAAGCGTGCGAATCCCTGCCGCGACGACGTCGTCCGCCTCGAAGCCACCGACCAGCCGTTCGAGAGCGTGCGGCTTCAACGCGTCGTCCGCATCGAGCTTCAGCACGAACGTGCCGGTCGCCAGCGACAGACAGCGGTTCCAGTTGCCGGTCATGCCGAGGTTGCGGGGATTGCGGTGGACGTGAACGCGGGAGGAGGCATGCGCCTCCAGCCGCGCCGCCGTGCCGTCGGTGCTGGCATCGTCAACGGCGATGAGCTCCCAGTCGGTGAACGTCTGCCGCAGGACGCTCTCGATGGCCGCGTCCACATACGGTGCGGCGTTGTAGGAAGGCAGAAGGATGGACACGCGCGGCATTGGGGTGATTCTGCCATGCGTTGTGCGGGAACGTGCCTTGGGTGTGCGGGGAATGGGTTATAGGACGAATAGGACCTATAGGACGGATAGGCCTGGCGGACCCTGGGTGCCGTGGTCGCCTGTGGGAGGCGGCAGGTACTTCGCCGAGCGGTCCTATTTGTCCTATCAGTCCTATTCGTCCTATCCGTCCTATTCGTCCTATCCGTCCTATCCCACGATCCGCTGGTCGTACCGCGATCGTCAGAGCCGCGCCATTCCGCCGTTCGTCCGCTCCTACCCAGGCAACGGCACGTTCCGCTGGGCCGATTTCAAGATCATCCCGTGAACCGAAGCTCGTGGTGGATCGCCGCCGGAGAGTGGATCGCTGACAACTGATACCAATCGCCGCCGGCCAAGTTATCCTTCCGTAGCTTCGCATGCCCGAATTCGCGCTTCCGCTCGTGCTGCTCTTTCTCTGCAGCGCCCTCACCTCGTACTTTTCTACCGGCGTGGTCAAGCATGCGGCGGAACGGATCGGGCTCGTGGATACGCCGGGCGAGCGCAAGCTGCACCGCCACGCGACGCCGCGGCTCGGCGGGATCGCGATCATCTTCGGCTTCGGCTTTCCGCTCCTGCTCATGGCGGGCAACACGCACGCGGCGAGCCTCGTCTCGAAGAACCTCACCTACCTCTTCGCGGTCCTCTCCAGCGGCTCGCTCATCGTCGGCCTTGGCGTCTATGACGATCTGCTCGGCACCAACGCCCCGAAGAAGTTCGCGGTGCAGACGGCCGCCGCGCTGATCCTCGTGCTCTTCGGCTTCCAGTTCAACTCGATCTCCATCGCCGGCCAGAACTTCGACCTCGGCGTCTTCGGTATCATCGCCTCCACGATCTGGATCGTCGGCGTCATCAACGCGATGAACCTGATCGACGGGATGGACTCGCTGGCGACGGTGATCGCGGCGACGATCGCCATCGCCTTCGCCATCATCGCCCTCCTCCGCTACGACGTCTTTTCGCTCGTCATCATGACGGCGCTGGCCGGCAGCCTGCTGGGCTTCTATCCGTGGAACCGGCCGCCGGCGAAGATCTTCATGGGCGACACCGGCAGTCTCTTCATCGGACTGCTGCTGGCCGCCATCTCCATCGCCCGCCCCAGCAAATCGCCCACCGCGCTGATCATCGGCGGTCCGATCCTCGCGCTCGCGCTGCCGGTGCTCGATACGCTCATCGTCATGCGCACGCGCTTCAAGGGGGCGAAAGTGCCGCTCACGGAGCGGCTGACGCGCGTCTTCACGGCCGACCGCAATCACATCCACCACGTGCTCGTCGCCAAATACGGCAGCGACGCGAAAGCGATCTTCGGCATCTGGCTCGTCACCGTTCTCTTCGCCGCGGCGGCCGTGATGACGGTCCACGATACGACGAAGATGATCGGCTACACCTCAGGCATCGTGGCCTTCGTGGCGATGCTTCTGCTGAGGAGGAAACGGCGCGAGGTGCTGGAAAACGAAGAGGAATCGGATGAACGCAGAACGCAGAAAGCAGAGTGAGGAATCGAGAAAGACGCCTGGCGACGCTTCTCAGTTCTGCGTTCTGCGTTCTGCGTTCTGACTTCATCGCCAACCATGTGCGGGATCGTCGCCATCTTCGCCTATCACTCCGCCGCGCCTCCGGTGGATCGCGATGAATTGCAGCGCATCAACACGCGCATGCTCACGCGTGGCCCCGACGCTCAGGGCGTCTGGTTCTCCGGCGACTCCCGCATCGGCCTCGGCAGCCGCCGTCTGGCGATCATCGACCTCTCCGACGACGCCACGCAGCCGATGCAGGATGGTGAGCTGACGATCGTCTTCAATGGCGAGATCTACAACTACGCGGAGCTGCGCGCGCAGCTCCAGCGGCAGGGCACGCGCTTTCGCACCACCAGCGACACGGAAGTGCTGCTGCATCTCTTCCGCCGCGACGGCGAACGGATGGTGGAGCTCCTCCGCGGCATGTACGCCTTCGCGATCTGGGACGCAGAGGCGCGCCGCATGTTCGTCGCGCGCGATCCGTACGGCATCAAGCCGTTCTTCTACGCCGACGACGGGAAGACGATCCGCCTCGCCTCGCAGGTGAAGGCGCTGCTCGCCGGCGGCGCGATCTCCCGTACACCCAGTGCCGCGGGCGCGGCCGGCTTCTTCCTCACCGGCAGCGTGCCGGAGCCGTTCACGGTCGTCGACGGCATCCGCGCCGTCGAAGCAGGGACGTCGTTCTGGATCGACGAGCGCGGACGCCACGGTGAGCGCCGCTTCTACTCGCTGGCTCGCGTGCTGCGCGACGCCAACGAAGCGCGCACGATCGCCGCCCTCACCGAGCCGGCGACGATGCTGCACGAGCGCGTCGAGGAATCGATCCGCTATCACCTCGTCGCCGACGTGCCGGTCGCGATCTTCCTCTCCGCCGGCATCGACTCGACGAGCATCGCCGCACTGGCGACGCGCGTCTCCGCCGAACCGCTGCACACCTTCACGCTGCAGTTCCCGGAGCTCGACGCCGCGCAGGACGAAGCCCCCGACGCCGAGCGCTTCGCCCGTCACCTCGTCACCCGGCACATGACGCGCGTCGTCACGCGGCGCGAATTTCTCGACGAGATGCCACGCATCTTCGAGGCGATGGACCAGCCTACGATCGACGGCGTGAACACGTACTTCGTCAGCAAGGCCGCGCGCGAAGCAGGCGTGAAGGTGGCGCTCTCCGGCGTCGGCGGCGACGAGCTGTTCGGCAGCTATCCGTCCTTCCGCGACGTTCCCCGCATCGTGCGCATGGCGCGGCTGGCGCGGGGCGCACCGCGCGCGTTCGGGACGCTCGCACGGGCGCGCTCCTCGAACCCGAAGATGACGGCCATCCCGGCCTACGGCGCGACGTACGGCGGCGCGTACCTCGTGAAGCGCGGCCTCTTCATGCCGGACGAGCTCCCCGCCGTGCTCGGCAGCGAGGCCGCCGAGGAGGGGCTGCGCGTGCTCGATTTCCTGGGGCGGGCGCGTGCCGTGCTCGACCCCGATCCGCGCACGCCGTTCGGCCGCGTGGCCACACTCGAAGCATCGCTCTACATGCGCAACCAACTGCTGCGCGACAGCGACTGGGCGTCGATGGCGCACTCGGTCGAAGTGCGCACGCCGCTGGTCGACGCGGCCCTCGTCCGCCAGCTCGCGCCGCTGCTGCTGCAACGCGAGGCGGAGTGCAAGCAGGACCTCGCACGCGTGCTGCCACCATGGCTGCGCGAGCACCGCAAGCGCGGCTTCTTCGTTCCGCTCAAGGAGTGGATGGAGCTGCCGCCCGACGGGACGACGACGCGGATGCGGTCGTGGGCGAAGATCGTGATGGAGAATGTGGGGTGAGGCGGTTTTTGGTTTTTGGTTTTCGGTTTTCGGTGCTGCGCTGCACGACGGGCGATCGCGTTTGCGGAGCACTGAAAACCGAAAACCGAAAACCAAAAACCACCTTCTGAGCCATGCGCATCCTCTTCCTTTGCACCGACATCTACGGCGGCCACGGCGGCATCGCGCTGTTCAACCGCGAGTTCACCGCGACGCTGACGACGCTGCCCGGCTGTGAGGAAGTGGTGGTGCTGCCGCGTGTGATCCCGAATCCCGGCGCTGACGCCGTGCCGCCGAAGGTGCGCTTCGCCGCGGAGGCGGCGCGCGGAGCGCTGGCGTACATGGCGACGCTGTGGCGCGAGCTGCGCCGCGGCCCGTTCGATCTGGTCATCTGCGGCCACGTGAACCTGCTGCCGCTGGCGCGCTTTGCCACGAAGCATCCGCTGCTCGTGACGCACGGCATCGAAGCGTGGAAGCCGCTGCGCGAGCCGCTGTCGAACGTGCTCGTGCACGACTGCCGCGCGATCGTCTCGGTCAGCGCCGTGACGCGCGACCGGCTGCGCGCGTGGTCCGGCTTCAAGGGGCCGATGTTCGTGCTGCCGAACGCGGTGCGGCGCGAGCGGTACGGCATCCGTCCGAAAAGCGAGGCGCTGCTCGCACGCTACAAACTGCACGGGAAGCGCGTGCTGCTGACCGTGGGGCGCGTCGTCGCGGCGGAGCGCTACAAAGGATTCGACGAGATCCTCGACGTGCTCCCCGAGCTGCCGGAAGACGTGGTTTACATGATCGCCGGCGGCGGGAACGACGCACCGCGCCTGCTGCAGAAGGCCGCGGCTCTCGGCATCGGGGCGCGCGTCATCTTCACCGGCCTCTTCGCGGAGAGCGAGAAAGCGGATCTGTACAACCTGGCGGACGTGTACGTGATGCCGAGCCGCGGCGAAGGCTTCGGCTTCGTCTTCCTGGAAGCGCTGGCGTCCGGCGTCCCGGTCATCGCCAGCAAACATGACGGAGGCCGCGAAGCCGTGCTCGACGGAGAGCTGGGTTTGCTGGTCGACCCCGCCAACCCGGCCGAGCTGCGCGTGGCCATCGAGGAACTGCTGGCCCGCGGAGAGCGCGTGGTGCCGGAACGCCTGGAGTACTTTTCGTTTGAAAACTTCGAACGGCGCGTGCACCAGATCATCGCGGAGATCACCGGGGAACGATAGGACGAATAGGTCCTATAGGACGATAGGACGCCACCCCCTTACGAGCAATGCGGCCATTCTGATCCTGCATCCCCGTGCGGGCGGCGCCGGATGCGGCGCAGCAGTTCCGCCATGCCCTGCGGCACGCCCAGGCGCGTCAGCAAACCGCTGTCGGCGTGCAGCGGCGGCATCGTGCCTTTGCGCTGCGGCATCGCCAGCGCGGCGCGGAACGCTTCGGCCCAGGCGTCGATGGCGCCCTGCTCGGAGCGGATTCCCCGCTGCGATTGCCGCGCTTCATTCGACAGCCGCGCCAGCAGCGCACGATCGTGGTGGAGCCGCTCGAGCTGATCCGCGGCCGCGGTGATGTCGCCGACGGGAAAGACCAGCGCGTTCCGCTCGTCGAGCAACTGCCCTTCTTCGTCGAGGCCGCGGAAGCGGGAGACCACCGGCACGACGCCGTGCGCCATCGCCTCGCGCGGCGCGATGGTGATCCCCTCCCATTCCGCGAAGTGCACGAGGACGTCGAGCTCAGGGTAGACGCGCTCGTACAACTCCGCGGTCGAAAGCCACCCCAGCACCGGCAGACCGAGTTGCACGCTTCCTCCGCCGGCGATGACGAGTGAGTGCGGGACGCCGCGGCGGCGCAGTTCCTCGACGAGCAGCGGCAGATCGAGGATGCGCTTCTGGACCTGTTCCAGCCGCCCGACGTAGCCGATGCGCAGCGGCGCGGCCGGATCGTGCTGCACGAGGCGGCGCGGTGCGGCGACGCCGCCGGGAATGCTGCGCACGCGCTCGGACGGCAGTTCCCTGCGCGCTTCGCTCGCCGCCAGCTCGCCGCTGGTGACGCAGAGGTCGACGAAGTCACGCCAGCGCGCGAGGTCGGCGAAGTAGTCGCCCTCGTTCGCCTGGATCGTCACCGCCAGCCGCAGCCGGTGGCCTTCGGTCTTCAACTCGCTCGCGGCGATGTAGGCCTCGCCAATGCGGGCGATGAGCACGAGGTCGGGGTCGACCTGCAGGATGGCCCGGCGCAGCGCGCGCCGCCGTCCGTACGCGGTGCCACTGGTGCCGTCGACGTCGATGCCGCGGATCACCGGGAAAGCTTCGCGGAACTTCCGGGGATCGTGGAACCGCACCCCTTTGGCCAGGCCGAAGATCACCTCGAAGCCGCGCGACGGCAGGTGGGTGGCCAGCGCTTCCAGGATGCGCTCGACGCCACCCTGAAGGTTCGCGGTGGGGGTGAAGATCAGCAGGCGCGGCACGTGGCGATTATGGCCGCAGACAGGACGATAGGACGAATAGGACCTGTAGGACGGATAGGACGAACAGGATGGTGACCATCCCGTATCATCGCGGCGTGCTGGTCACGACGATCATTCCGGTCTACAACCGGCCGGCGAAACTGCAGGAGGCGGTCGCCAGCGTGCTCGCGCAGACGTACCGCCCCATCGAGATCGTCATCGTCGACGATGGCTCCACCGACGACACCGCCGCTGTTGCGACGGCGCTCGCGGCGGAGCATCCGGAGATCCGCGTCCTTCATCAGAGCAACGGCGGTCCCGGCGCCGCGCGCGAAACCGGACGGCAGACAGCGCGCGGTGCATTCATTCAGCACCTCGACAGCGACGACGTGCTGCTCCCGCGCAAGTTCGAGCTGCAGGTCGCCGGCCTCACGGCCCACCCGGAGTGCGGCGCCTCGTACGGCTGGACGCGCTTCCGCCGCCGCGACGGCAGCGTCGTGCCGGAGCCGTGGAAGCGCAGCGGCGAGCGCATCGCCACCATGTTCCCGGCGATGCTGCAATCGCGCTGGTGGGACACGCCCAACCCTCTCTATCGCGCCTCCCTCCTCGGGCCCTGGACGAACCTGCGCATCGAAGAGGATTGGGAGTACGACGCGCGCATCGCCGCGCACGGCGTGAAGCTGCACTACGTTGAAGCGTGGGTATGTGAGGTGCGCGAGCACGGCGACGCGCGCGTCTCCGGCCAGGGGCACTCCCCCGCGACACTGCGCGACCGCGCCCACGCGCACGCGCTGATCCTCGAGCATGCCCGCCGCGCCGGCATCGCCGCGGACGCGCCGGAGATGCAGTACTACGCGCGCGAGCTCTTCCTCCTCGCGCGGCAGTGCGGCGCCGCCGGCCTCGCCGAAGAATCGGCGAGGCTCTTCTCCCTCGCACGTGACGCCTCAATCAACGCGAACAGCCGGCAGTTCCGCCTCTACGCGCTCGCCGCCAAACTCCTCGGCTGGCGCGCGGCCGGGAAGCTCGCGGACTGGAGGGACAGCCTGCGATGGTGAGGCTCTCCGTGGTCATGGCCGTCTACAACGGCGAGCGCTCCCTCGCGGCGACGCTCCAGTCGATCCTCGCGCAGACGATGACCGACTTCGAGTTGATCGCCGTCGATGACGGCTCGACCGACAAGTCGTCGCAGATCCTCACCGAGTACGCCTTCCGCGACCGCCGCGTCCGCATCATCAGCCAGCCGAACGCCGGCCTCACGCGCGCGCTGATCCGCGGCTGCGGCGAAGCGCGTGCGGACCTCATCGCCCGCCACGACTGCGGCGATCGCTCGCACCCGGAGCGGTTCGCGCGGCAGGTGGCGTTACTGGCCGATGGGACGGATGGGACGAATGGGACCGCGGGGCTTTGCGTGCTGACGGCGTGCGCGGTGCGTTACGTCACGACAGCAGGTGAACCGCTGTACGAATCGCACGCTACCGGCGACGACGTGCGGCGCAGCCTGCTGCACGACAAGACGAACATCCGCAGCCTTCCCCATCACGGCACGGCCATGTTTCGCCGTGACGCGTATCTCGCCGCCGGCGGCTACCGCGCCCAGTTCCGCGTGGCGCAGGACCTCGACCTCTGGACGCGGCTCGTGCGACACGGCCGCGTCACCATCGCACCGGAGATCCTCTACGACGCCACGATCGAGCCCGGCGCCATCAGCAGCGTCGCGCGCGACGCGCAGCTCCGCGCGACGGAGCTGATCGTGCAGCTCCGCGACGGGGGTGATGCGCACGCACTGCTCGCCGAGGCCGCGCGGCTCGTGCCGGGCCGCAACGATGCACGCAGCGAAGCGGCCGCGTACTACTTCATCGCCCGCTGCCTCGCCGCGCAAGGGAACGCCGCCGCGCGCCGCTACGCCTGGCAGGCCATCCGGAAGAACCCGCTGCACTGGCGTGCATGGGCGACGCTGGTGGGGCGGTAGGGAATCGAGAATTGAGAATGAAAGACGCTGCGCGGCGAGTGTCGCGAAGCGGAGCAATTCTCAATTCTCAATTCACCAATTCTCAATTCGGTAAACTCTCGCCGTGCCGCCTCGCATCGCCGTCCTCGCCTCGCACGTGATCCAGTATCAGGATCCGTTCTTCCGGCTGCTCGCGGCGGAGCCGGAGCTCGACCTCACGGTCCTCTACTGTTCGCGCGCGGGTGCCGAGGTGTATCGCGATGAGGACATGAAAACGACGCTGAAGTGGGACCTCGAGATGCTGCAGGGCTACGACTACCACTTCCTGCGCAACTTCGGTTTCGGCGACGGCTACACGCGGCTGATCAATCCCGGCGTCATCCCCGCCATTCTCCGCGGCCACTACGACGCCGTGATCCTCTTCCTCGGGTGGGGTACCATCACGTCACTGCTTGCCATTGCGGCGTGCCGCATGACGAACACGCCATTCCTGCTCTTCGGTGACAGCAGCTTCCCGCCGCCGGCGGCTACGTTCAAAGGGAAGATGCGCGCGGCGTTCATGCGCACCATCGTGCGCCTCACCTCCGGCTTCCTCACCTCGGGCAAAGTGAACGCGGAGTACTACCGCCACTACGGCGCCGATCCGTCGCGCTTCTCGCTGGTGCCGTGGGCCATCGACAACGAGCGCTTTGCCAACACGCCTACCGATCCGGAGCTGCGCCGCAGGATCGGCGCGCGCGACGATCAGCTCGTGATCGTCTTCTCCGCGAAGTTCATCCCTCGCAAGGATCCGATGACGCTGCTGCGCGCCGTCGACGCCATGCGCCAGCGCGACCGCGCCCTCGTCCTCTTCCTCGGGCACGGCGAGCTGCGCGGCGAGCTCGAAGCGTTCACTCGCGAGCGCAACCTGCAGGTGCACTTCGCCGGTTTCATCAACCAGGCCGACCTGCCGAAGTACTACAAGGCGGGTGACGTGTTCGTGCTGCCGTCGCTCGACGAGCCGCGCGGCTCCGTGCTGAACGAGGCGATGGCGTGTGGGCTGCCGGTGATCGCCACCGATCGTGTCGGGGCCGTGGGCGACATCGTGCTGGATGGGGAGAACGCCTTCGTATTCGAGCCCGGTGACGTGCAGGCGCTGTCCCGTGCACTCGACCGGCTGATCGAGGAGCCCGGTCTGCGCGAAAGGATGGCGCAGCGGTCACGCGTGCTGATCGCAGATTGGGATTACGCGCACGGAGTGCGGGGCGTGAAGGACGCGGTGCAGCGGATTGCCCGAGGGGAACGATAGGACCTATGGGACCCATGGGACCAATGGGACGAATGGGACCCCATGGGCTGCCGATGATCACGATCGCCATTCCGACGTACAACCGCGGCGCGATCCTCGTGGAGACGCTGGAAAAGCTGCTGGCGCTGACGCCGCCGGCGGAGGAAATCCTCATCGTCGATCAGACGCGCGCGCATCCGCCGGAGATCGAAGCGCGCCTCGGCGCGCTGCCGATCCGCTGGATCCGCCTGGACGAGCCGTCGATTCCGCGTGCGATGAATGTGGCGCTGCGGGAAGCGCGCACCTCGCACGTCCTCTTTCTCGATGACGACATCATCGCGTCGGACACACTCGTCGCGGCGCATGCGGCTGCCTACTCGCCGGGCATTTGGGCCGTCGTCGGTCAGGTGCTGCAGCCGGGGGAAGAGCCGGAGCACTTCGATGACGCCACGCTCCGCCGCGGTCCGATCCGCGATCTGGAGTTCCAGTTCCGCCACGACGAATCATGCGACGTGCAGAACGTGATGGCCGGCAACCTGTCCGTCGACCGCGAGAAGGCGCTGAGCATCGGCGGCTTCGACGAGCAGTTCGTCTATGTGGCGTACCGCTTCGAAAGCGACTTCGCGTTACGCATCGTGGCCGCGGGGGGCCGCATCCGCTACGAGCCTGCCGCCACGCTGCGCCACCTCAAAGCGCCGAGCGGCGGCGTCCGCGCCTACGGCGATCACCGCACCAGCACCCACCCCGCCCACAGCGTCGGCGACTACTACTTCGCACTCAAACACCTGCCGGGCTTCTGGCCCTACGCGCTGCAGCGGCTGCGGAAGAACGTGGCCACGCGCTACCTGCTGCGGCACCCGTGGCGCATGCCTGGAAAACTGCTGGGCGAATTGCGCGGGATGCGTTTGGCGAAGCGGCTGGCGAAGCGCACTGCAATCTAGGACTGCGATGTCCCCGCCCCTCTCGGAAGAGGGGCGGGGGATTACCGCACTACGGTCTGCACTGATTGTTGGTGCCGATCGGGCCGATGCAGCCGCCGAAGCGGACGACGGATTCGAGCAGCACCGGGCGGCAGTTGTTGCACACCGCGCGGCTGGCGCCGACGGCGAGGAGCGCCGATTTCACCGGCGGGTTCGCGTCGCGGACGATCTTCCGCTCGGCGTGGTTGTCGCACTTGTCGGCGAGGTTCTGCTCGTTGCCGAGGAAGCGGCCGTCGATACCGGCGATCATCTGCGCCCAGTTGCCGAGCATCTGGAACAGCGCGTTGACGTACTTGCCGCTCATGGCCCACGAGAGCTCGCGCGGCGCGGAGCGGAAGACGCCGGCCTTGGCCACGATCAACTTGCGCCCGCGCTCGCCGGCCGCGAGCAGTTCCGCGTCCGACCCGACGATGTCGACCGGACGCTTCGCCGACCAGCCGAAGGCGATGGTGATGACGTTCGGCAGGCCTTTCCAGATCTTCTTGCCGTTGATCGGATTGGCCACGGCGCCGCCGATCCAGGAGCGGAGCTGGGCGTCGACGAACATGGCCATCATGACCGTGAGCGCGCAGGCGAGCAGCGACTCGGAGAGGCGGCCCATCAGGTAACCCTGAATCGTCGCGTTCTCCGCCTGGATGTTGGCGATCGTGCCGTACTCCACCATCACCGAGTGCCCGGTCGGGTCGTAGCCGTTGATCGGGTTCGAGGCGGAGTAGTTGTAGCGGTTGAGATCGATCGGATCGTGGAAGTGGAAGTCGGCCGTGTCACGCGTGGTGAAGCGTCCGACGTTCGGCGAGAACCAGCGCGCGCGGAGGTACTGCAGGCCCGTCGCGTCGTCGTACATCTGGCCGCGGTAGCCGAACGGATTCGGCGTCGTGCCGGTGGCGAAGTAGCGGACGCCGAACGCGTCGTAGCGGTAGCGATCCGTCTCGACGCCGGCAGCGTTGGTGAGTCCGATGACGCTGCCGAGACCATCCTGCAGGTAGTAGGACGAAGTCGCGCCGGCGCGGTGCACGAGGTCACCGTCGCCGTACGAGTAGCCGGCCGACTGCGCGCCGTTCGACTCGTAGACGATGTCGCCGTACTGGCTCATCTCATCCCACGCGAAGCCGCGCACGCCCATCGTCGACGTCTCGCCGATGAGACGGCCGTCGGCGTCGTACGTGTAGCTGGCCGTGGTGCCGTTCGGCAGGAGGGCCGCCGTCATCCGGTTCGCCGCGTCGTACGAGTACGTCGTGGTGCCGCTCGGCGTCGTGATGCGCGTGAGGTTGCCGCGCTCGTCGTAGGTGTACTGCGCCGGGCCGGCGGTCGTGAGCTGATCGAGCTGGTTGTACTGATAGACGGTGCTGGCGCCGTTCGACGCGGTCGACGACGTGCGGTTGCCGGCCTGGTCGTACGCGTACGCCAGCTCGGAGATCGTCGTGCCGGTGCCGTTGACGATCGTCTCGCGCGTGAGGCGCGATGCCTCGTCGTAGGTCCACGTCGTGCGGCTGCCGTCGACTTCCTGCACCGACGCGCGCTGTCCGTCGGGTGAGAACGTGTAGGTGAACGATTCGAACGATGCGGCGGCGCCGAGGTGATGCTGCAGCGTGAGCAGGCGGTCGCGCGTGTCGTACGCGTAGTCGGTGACGACGCCGTTCGGCAGCATGCGCTGCGTGAGGCGGCCGCCGAGGTCGTAGGTGTACGTCGTGACGCCGCCGGTCGGATCGGTGACGGTCTTCAGGCGGTCGAGCGCGTCCCACGTGTAGCGGGTGACGCCCTTCGGCGTGGTGATGGAGGTGATGTTGTCGCCGCCGTCGTAGGTGTAGCTGACGACGACACCCGTCGGCTGCGTGATCTTCACGAGCCGGTCGAGCGTGTCGTACTCGTAGCGGGTGATGCCCTGCGGCGTCGACGCCGTCGCGCGCTGCCCTTCGGCCGTGTACGTGAACTGTGCGAAGCCGCCGTCGAAGTAGTCGATGCGCAGCAGGCGGTCGAGCGCGTCCCACGTGAAGTTGTTGACGTGGCCGTCGGGCAGACGGGTCGACGTCATGTGGCCCACGGCGTCGTACGTGTACTGCTCGAACGAGCCGTCGGGGAAGATCTTCTTCACGAGACGGTCGGCCTTGTCGTACTCGAACGTGGTCTCGCGGCCCTTCGCGTCGATGACCGAGGTGACGTTGCCGACGGCGTCGCGCGAGTAGCGCGTGACGTTGCCCGCCGGGTCGGTGACCGAGGCGATCTCGCTGTGGTTGTCGTACGTGAAGCTCGTCTTCCGGCCGTCCTCACGCGTGACCGCGGAGAGGAACATGCCGTTGAAGTCGTTCTTGCGGATGGTGCCGTCGGGGTTGATGTACTGCGTGACGCGGCCGCGCGTGTCGTAACGCGCTTCCTGCTTCACGTTGTCGGCGCGGACGACGGCCGTGACCTGCCCCGCCGCGTCGTAAGTGAAGGAGCTGCTGTGGCCGGACGGGTCGCGCAGCGACTTCACGCGGCCGGCGTCGTCGTAGGTCAGCACCGTCGTGTTGTTGCGCGCGTCGGTGATGCTGGTGAGGCGTCCGGCCGGATCGTACGTGCACGTCTGCGTCGAGGCCGCGGCGGTCCCGAAGCCATACGTGACGCTGACGAGCTGCCCCGCCTTGTCATACGTGAACTTGTCGATCGTCCCGTCCTGGTCCTTGTGCGTCAGGATGCGGCCGGCCCAGTCGTAGGTGTTCTCGGTCGACGTGCCGTCGGGGTACGTGGTCTTCTTCACCCGGTCGTTGGGGTCGTACTCGTGCGTGAACGGATTGCCGTTCGCGTCGACTTCACCGGTGCGGTTGCCGTTCGCGTCGTACGTGTATTTCAGCTCGTTGCCGAGCGAGTCGCGGCGCAGCGTCGGCTTGCCGTTGAGGTCGTACGCCAGCGTCATCGTGCCGTGCTTCGCATCGCCGATCGACGTCATGAGGCCGTTGTCGTCGTAGGTATGCGTGCTGGCGAAGCCGCTGTGGTCGACCAGCGACGTCATGTTGCCGAAGTTGTCGTAGCCGAACTCCGCGCGCTGGCCGGACGCCAGCGTCATCGACGTGCGCTGCCCCTTGCTGTCGTAGGTCAGCCCCATCAGCATCCCGGCGGTATCGGCCAGCGAGGTGACGTTGCCGGTCGCGTCGTACGCGAAGGTCTTCACCTGGTTGAGCGCGTCGGTGATGTTGAGGAGGCGGCCACGCGCGTCCCAGTTCTTCTTCACGAGGTTGCCGAGAGGATCCTTCTCGGAGGTGACGTTGCCGTTCGCGTCGTACGTGAACGTCCACGTCTTGCCGAGGGCGTCGGTGCGCGTGAGGAGGTTGAAGTTCGCGTCGTAGGTGTAGGTGGTGGTGCGGTTGAGCTGATCGCGGATGCTGATCGGATCGCCGTTCGCGTTGTTCGTCACGACCGCCACGCCGCCATCGGGGTACGTGGTCGTGATCGTGTTGCCCGAGTACGCGTACTGCGTGGTGTTCCCCATGCGGTCCGTCTGGCTCTTCAGGCGGCCGTCCGGGTGGTAGGTGGCGGAGGTCGAGCCGCCGCGCGGATCGATTTCCTTCGTCAGGTAGTGACCCGTCGCGTACTCGTACTGCACGGGCGTGGTGGTCGTCGGCAATTGCACCGCCGTGAGGTCCCCCAGGCCGTCGTACGTGTAGTCGAAGTGGTTGCCGGCCGGATCGGTGATGCGGGTGATGCGGCCCTGGGCGTCGCGCACGAACGGCACCGTCACGTTGCCCGCGCTGCTGGTGATGCCGTCCGGTCCGAACGTCAGCGTGTTGCCGGTGAGGTCCCTGATGCTCTTCATCGAGCCGTCGGCGCCCATGACGTACTGGCGGCCATACGGGTCGGTGTAGGTGTAGCTCGTCGGGGCGAAGCTGCCCGGGACGTCGAGGAAGCAGGTGAACGTGCCGCCCGACAGGACGAGCAGGCCGCAGCTCTCCGCCGTCAGCGTGCCGAACGTGCCGGGCTCCGGCACCCACTTCGGCTGCAGGAAGAAGGTGAAGGGGAAGCCGCTCCCCTGCGGCTTGAACTGGAACGTCTGGCGGCGTCCGTTGAAGGTGAACGTGACGTCGTTCTTCTTGTTCACCTCGAGACGGACGGAGGTGTCGAGCGACCAGCCGTAGCCGAAGTCGCCGATCTTCCCCTTCTCTAGCGAGTCGTATTTACGCGAGATGCTGATCGGCATGCCGCCGACCGGCACGTGCAGGTCGGTGACGTACTTGGTCACGCGGCCCGGCTTGTTGTCGCCGGTGACGTTGATGACGATGAGGCTCGTCTGCTGCGTGCCGTTGGAGAGCGTGCCGCGCAGGCGGATGGTGTACTCACCGTTCGCCAGCGTGGTCGGATCGATCGTGGCCTTGTTGCCGCTGCCGGTCACGTTCGGATTGAGCACGCGGATCTCGGCCGGGTTGTCGGTCGGCCAGAAGTCGATGACGCCGCTGGCGAGCGAAACGTTGACGCTGATCGCGGTCGCCGTGGTGATCGTGCCGCCGAGGAGCGGCGCGCCGATCCACCCCTGGGTGACGACGTTGCCGATGTTGTCGGACGGCTGCTCCGGATCGCTCGGATCGCCGCCGCCGTTGTTGATGGCGCTCCACGGCACGTTGATGACGTTGGAGAAGGTGGCGAGGCCGGCGACGCGGCCGATGGCCTGCGCCGTGTCGGTGCCGCCGCGCGTCGCGCTGTACGTGAAGACCGCGCGGCCGGCGATGTCGGTGATCGCCGTGAGCTCCTGCGCGTTCGGGCCGTTGATGATGACGCCGAGGTGTGCGTTCGGAACGGCGAGACCGGAGCCGTCGAAGGCGTCGACCGTCAGCGTCTGTGTCTGGCCCGCCGGCTTGGCCGTGAGGGTGAGCGGTCCGAGCTTGAGCGAGCCGGTCGGCGGCATGCCGACGTTGCCGGCGGCCACGGTGAGCGCGAGCTGCCCGGCGCAGCACTCGGAGTAGTCGACCTCGTACGGATACGTGCCCGGTCCAGGGAAGCGGACGACGACGCGGTTCGCCGTCGGCGCGCTCGGCGCGTTGTAGGAGGCGATGACCGGCAGCTTCTCGAACTCGGTGAAGCCGCTCGGCGGCACGTTCAGCATCGGCCCGCTGACGCGCGTCGCGCCGCCGCCGACACCGAAGACGAAGCCGTCATCGGAGAAGAAGTTGATGACCATGTCGCCGGCGCTGGCGACGGTGAACGCGCCGGTGTAGACGGCCTGGAAATCGAACATCGTGCCGACGCCGGCCTGCAGGCCGTTCCCCTGCGCGACGATCGTGCCGGTGAAGTTGCCGTTGAGGTCCGTCGTCACGTTCGTGAACGGACGTGAGTTGACGCCGACGCCGGAGCTCCCGCCGCCCGGAATCGTGCCGCTCGGCGGATTGAAGTTGATCGTCGGGAACGCCTGCATGAAGGCCGGCGTGGCAGTCGCCGGCGTGTTGAAGACGCCGGACCCGTTGGAGAAGAAGTAGCGCGCCAGCAGAGGCGTCGTCGAGATCTTCTGGACCGGGACGATCCAGCTCACGTTGGCGGTGTTCGAAACGGCCGCGCCGCTCGTCGCCTGCACGACGTCGCTGCCGGCCGTGGCGCCCGTGAACGTGAAGGTGGCGACGCCGTTCGCGTCGGTCGTGGCGCTGCCGGTGGACGGATGCGCACCGGTGACGACGAAGGTGACGGCGGCGCCGGCGATGGCGACACCCTTCGTGTCCTTCAGCGTCGCCGTCATCGTCTGCGCGGTGCCGGCGACGTTCGGACCGGCGTTGGCCGGCGTCAGGACGAGCGAGTTGTAGAGGGTGGAGTTGGCGACGTTCGTCGACGCGGCGGCCGTGAGGTGGCCGTAGGCGTTACGCGCCGCATCGGTCCACATGGCGATGCCCGAGCCGGTGATGACGCCCGCCGACTGGGTGATGGGGATGGCGTAGGAGAGCGACGCTTGGAACGTGGCTCCCGGCGCGAGCGCTCCGACGAGCGGCTTCACGACGCTGCCGTCCGGCAGGGTGACGGTGAGGTCGGTCTCCGGTGAAAGCGCCGAGCCGATGTTCGTCGCCGTCACCGTGTACGCGATCGTGTCGCCCGCCGTCGCCTCGGCTGGCGCGGTCAGCGTCAGCGGAACGATGGCGATGAGCTGCTTCGTGGTGGCCGCGTCGCCGGTGGCGCCGTAGGTGGCACCGGCCGGGTCGGACCAATCGAGCGCGATCTTGAAGTTCAGCGCCTTGTTGTCCTCGAGCTGGATACGCGCGAGGTACTGCGCATCGGACTCGCCGTCGTCATCACGCTTCGGCACCTCGGGCACGCGCCACGTCGTCTCGATGACGGTGGTTTCGCCGGCGCCGAGGACGAACTGCGGGGCGGGCGTCTTCGAGCCGTCGGGGTTGGTGACCACGAGGTTCGACAGGACCGCCGTGCAACCGCCGTCGTTGCGGACGTTGAACTTCAGTGTCGCGGTCTGCGTCGGGAGAATCGTCGCCGGCGCGTCGGTCGTGAAGGAGAGAACCGGCACGCGGATGCGGCTGGTGAAGAGCTGCTGGCCGATGTCGCCGTAGGCGTTGCCGTTGGCGTCGCGCCACGTCAGCGTGGCTTTCGTGGTCAGGAGCTGGCCGTCGGCAGCGCGGAGACGGGCGAGGTACTGCTCCGTCGTCTCATCCTCACCCTTCGCGGCAATCGCCTCGGGGGTGAACGATTCGAGCTGCGTGAAGCTGGAGCCGGCGGCGAGGCTGGCGATCGAGAGCGTGCGCGACGTGCCGTCCGGCATCGTCAGCGCGATCTCGCCGGTGGCCGTGGCGGCGCCGATGTTCGTCGCCGTGACCTTGATCTTCGCCGGAGCGCCCGGGGTGACCACCGCGGCGCCCGTGAGCGACAGCGTCAGCACCGGAATCGCGAGAATGCTCTGCGAGCTGACCTCGACCGGGAGGTAGAGCTGCTGGTTGGAGTCACTGAACGTGATACGGCCGGCCGATGTGTACGCGCGGCCGTTGAGGGCCGTGAGGCGGCGGATGTAGTCCGACGACGTCTCGGTCGCCTCACGGATGGGGATCGCAGGTGTCGTCGCCTGGAACGTGACGACGCGGTTCGTGCCGGCGGGGATCGCGCCGACGCTCTGCGCGAACGTGGCCGGCGTGACGCCGTCGAGCGTCTCGCTCAGCGCGACATTCGCCGCGGCGGTCGCCGTCGACGTGTTCTGGATCGTCGTGGTGACGGTGAACTGCTCGTTCGGCAGCACGGTGAGCGGCTGCGACTGCGTGGCCGTCAGATTCGCGGGCGCCGGGAAGATGCCGGAGTCCTCGATGACGGCGACGATCGTGCCGAAGCCCGGCTTGCCCGGCGTATCGCCGTAGGTCTCGACCTTCACCACCGCGGCCGCGGCGATGTTGCCGTAGATGTCGTTCCCCTTCTTCGCGATCGCGGTGGAGACGATCACTTCGATGTAGGCGGGGACACTCACCGGCGGCGGCCAGGTCTGACCACCCTTCGACACCCAGCAATCGGGCGTCAACGTCTTGGCCGTCGCCTTCGGCTGGCAGACGTGGATCTCGTCGACCGGATCCGCCATCCCCTTGAAGGAGGTGTTGGCGGCGTATTCACCCTGCAGGACCTGCTTGTCCCACTGCGCGCCCCAGAAGTTGACGCGCTCGCCGAGCTTCAGGCCGGCGGTGTTGCCGCCCCAGACGACGAACGAGGTGGAGAGATAGATGGTGATGGCGGTGGTGCGCGCGGCCGGCTCGTAGAACGCGTCGCCGGCGAAGGTGACGGTCAGCGAGGAGGGGCCGCTGAGCTGATCGCTGCTGAGGGTGAGCGTCGTCGTGGCGACGCCATTGGCATCGGTGACCGCCTGCGCCGTCACCGCACCGATGTTGAAGACGAGCGTCTTGCCGGCGATGGGACCGAGCGTGTCGGGATCCCGCAGCGTCGCGCTGACGGTCTGCGGAACCGCCGTGCCGACGAGCGTCTTGCCGGTGTACGCGAGCAGGACGTTCTCGCGCTCGATGGTGATGGTCTGCGTCACGCGCAACGTGCCCGACGTCACCGTCAGCGGCACCTCGGCCGGCGCCGTCGTGACGGTCGTGGCAACGCGCGCCACACCGGTGGCGTCGGTGACGGCGGTGAAGGTCTGCGCGCCGAACGTGAAGGTAATCGTGCGTCCGGCGACCGGCGCGCCGCTGCCGTCGGTGAGGAGCGCCGCGAGCTCGATGGGATCGCTGTACTGGGCGCGCGTGGCGCCGAGGTAGAGGAGCGACGGCTCGCCGGCCGGCGGCACCGGGACCTCGGGGCCGCAGGAGGCGGTGCTCCAGACGACGGTGGCGTCGTTCGACGTGATCGCGGCGCCGCTGGCGTTGGTGATCGTCGCCTGGACGATGTCGGCGCCCTGCGCGTTGCCGGTGTAGGTGAAGCGGGCGTTGCCGAGGGTATCGGTGACGGCCTCGCTGGCCTCACCGGAGTTCGGGCCGCTGACGGCCTTGAAGGTGACGGCGACGTTTGGCAGCGGCAGACCGCCGGCGTCGGCGACGTGCGCGAGCAGCGTCACCGGGGAGCCGCCGTTGCCGTTGAGGTTCGCGGGGGAGAGCGTCAGCGTGCCGGCTTCGGAGCCATTCACGCCGAGGCGGCGCCACTGCAGCGACTCGTTGCCGCGGCAGGAAGCGTCGAAGCCGCCGGTGTCGAGCACGTGCGCGCTGTCGAGGAACGACGCGGTGCTGCCGCCGGCGGTGATCGTGATCTTCGGCACGCGCGTCTCACCCGGCGCCAGCGGCTGGCCGCAGGCAACGAGCGGATACGCGCTCGTATCGAAGTTGCCGGGCAGCGTCTGCGTCAGGATCGCGACGCCGCGCGCGGGGATGGTGAAGCTGCCCCACAGCGAGAACTCGGCGTTGCCCCGTTGCAGATCGACCGTGACCTTGTCGATGGCGATCGGCGCGCTCGACGGGTTGTCGATGCGGATCGCTCCGGCGTTCACCGGGTTGCCGCCACCGAGGTAGACGACGTTCGGCGCGCCCTGCCACGGCGTGGGGAAGTTCGGCGAAGGAGTGGCGCTGTCGGCAAAGCCGACGAAGAGGTCGAGCGCCGCGGCATCGACAGCAGCAACAAATGCGTCTGTCTGAGGCACGGCAACGGCGCTCTTCTCGGTCGCGGTGAGCTCCGGTGCGGGAGCGCTCTCCGCAACGGACGCGCGTGTGACCGGCGCGGGGTTCGCCGCTACCGCCGCGTAGAGCGGCCGCGTCGGCGCAAGCGGTTGGAGGGTGAGGATGTCGACGAGCAGTACGGCAAGCAATGGACGCAGCACGGACTTGCGGAACACGGATGGACCTCCGCCGCTAGGGCACGTTGAATTGGAACCGCTTGGACGCCGGGAATCCTGCTCGACACCCGCCCGGAAGTCAAGAAGGACGGCGTGAATTCTGCGTGCCGTTTCAACTGTGGTGCTGGATTGGACAAGGGAACGATAGGACGAATGGGACCTAGGACGGATAGGACGAATGGGACTACGCGGAGCTGCTTTGTCCTATAGGTCCTGTAGATCCTGAGTCCTATCGGTCCCCTTGCATCACCACCAGGTACTCCACGCCACCCGCGCTAAACGTCCCCGCAATTACGCCATCACCAACACGCAGGTTGAACGCGTAGTTGCCCGCGCGGAACCGCACGCGATTGCCTTCACGCACCACCCCCTGCAGTTCTACGTTCTCCAGGCCGATCTCTTTCGCGGTGAGGCGGCCGTTGGCGATCGTCAGAGGGACGCGCTGGTACTCGAGGCTGATCGTGCCGCTCCAGTTCCTCCCCGCGAGCTCTCCGCCACGCGCCAGCGCGGCGACGAACGACTGCACCTTCTCGAACGCGGCGTCGCGGCCGCGGTCCTTCGCCAGCAGCGGCACCGCGAGGTGCGGCGCGACCGCGTCGCGCTTGTCGCGCGGATCGGACTTCTGCCAGTACAGCGTGGAAATGCGCAACGTCAGGCCGCTCGAGGGGAGCAGCGTCTTGCGGGAGTCGCCGTAGGAATTCGGGCGCGCGCCGAGCGGCTCGCCGGCGAAGATGGCGTTCGTCTGCTGTTCCAGGTCGAGCGCCAGAAACAGCGCCGCGGAGAACGTGCGCCGGCCCATCAGCAGAAAGAGGCGCCCCGGCTCCTGCAGCCGCGGTGAGCGAATGAGCGCGTGAATCAGCCCGCGGTTGAGCGAGCCGTTGCCGCCGCGGTTCTCGCGCGCGTCGATGACCACGGCGTCGGCGGTCTTCGCTTCCTCTTCTAGGCGCCGCGCGAACGCTGCGAGCGTCTCCTCTTTCCCGTTCGCCACCTCGTTGAAGACCATGACGGCGATGTTGCCGCGCCGCTCGAGGTAGAACGGCCGCGGATCGTTCTTCTGCAGCCACGGGAGCGGCGTGCCGTAGGCGACCGGCTCCAGCGCGAACGTGCCGCCGTCGACCGCGAGCTCCACGCGCGCCGCGTCGCTGATCCCAGCCGCATCGAGCATCGCCGGCACCGCGAGCAGATCGCCGATGGCGTTGCGCCGCCCGCTCTCGTTCTCCGCCGCGGCGTACGGCGCCAGCAGTTGCATCGCCTCGCCGATCGGCTTGCTCCCGATGCGCAGCACGCGCCGCCCAACGAGCGCGGGATCGGCGGCACTGGTGACGTAGACGCCGTCGTCGTAGATGAAGAAGCGCGCGGGCAAGGTGCTGAAGCGGATCTCCGGAACTTGCGTGGCGGTGTGCCCGAGGAAGAAGCCGGCGTTGGGATCGACGGGAAGTGTGAGGCGCGTGTGCCCGTCGCCGAGGGTCGCCATGATGCGCGCGACCTCCGCGGCGACGTCGCTCGGCTCCATGGAGGGCGCACGCTCGCGCAGCCGCGCCACGGCCGTGTCGAACGCCACGCGCGTGGTGTTGTGGAACGCGTCCGGATGCACCTTCGGCACTTCGCGCTGAAGGACGGCGAGATCCGCACTCCAATCGAATGCGGCAAAGGCAGGGGCAGCAAACAGCAGCAACGCGGCGGCAAAGAGGCGCATGACGGTTAAACGGGAAACGTGGGCTCGGGTTAGGCCGCGGACCAATAGGACAAATGGGGCCTCGGCAGGGCGGGGTCCCATTCGTCCCATTCGTCTATAGGTCCTATTCGTCCCATCGGTCCCCTGTTACTCTCCGCGCCGCATGCCATCGCACCTTCGTGTGGCGGTGATCGGCGCCGGCGCGTTCGGCGGCTGGACCGCGCTTCACCTCCGCCGCCTCGGCGTCGACGTCACGCTCGTCGACACCTGGGGCGCCGGCAACTCCCGCGCGAGCTCCGGCGGCGAAACGCGCGTCATCCGCGCGGTCTACGGCGCCGACCGCATCTACGTCGAGATGGTCGGCCGCTCGTTCGCGCAGTGGGAGGCGCTCGATCCGTCGCTCTACGTGGAGACCGGCACGCTTTGGATGCACCGCGGCGACGACGCCTACGTCCGCTCCTCGGCACCGCTGCTCGAGGAGCTCGGCTTCCCCATCGATAGACTCTCCGTCGACGCCGCCGCGCGCCGCTGGCCGCAGATCGACTTCACCGGCGTCCACGCGGTGTGGCTCGAGAAGCGCGCGGGCGTGCTCTCCGCGCGGAAGGCGTGCATGTCGCTGCGCGATACCTTCGTCCGCGAAGGCGGCACGTTCCGCATCGCCCAGATCGATCCGGCGAAGCCGGAGCTCGACGCCGACGTTTACGTCTACGCCTGCGGCCCGTGGCTCGGCGCGCTGTTTCCCGAGGTGCCGGTGCGGCCGACGCGGCAGGAGGTGTTCTTCTTCGGCACGCCGCGCGGCTCGCAGCAATATGGACCTGCGCAGATGCCCGTCTGGCTCGACTTCGGCGAGCGCATCTTCTACGGCATGCCCGACCTCGACGGCCGCGGATTCAAGCTCGCGGACGACACCCGCGGCGAACCATTCGACCCCACGAACGGCGACCGCCGCACCTCCGAGGAAGGACTGGCCCGGGCAAGGCAGCTCCTGAAGGACCGCTTCCCGGAGCTGGCCACCGCGCCGCTCCTCGAGTCGCGCGTCTGCCAGTACGAAAACAGCCCCGATGGACACCTGATCCTCGACCGGCACCCGTCGATGAAGAACGTGTGGCTGGCCGGCGGCGGTTCGGGCCATGGGTTCAAGTTGTCCCCCGCCGTGGGAGAACTGGTGGCCCAGGCCATCGTGGAGGGGCGCGAACTTCCGCGGATGTTCAGCCTTGCCGAGGCGCGCAAAAGCGCCACGCAGTTTGGCCAGGGTGAATGGGACCGATAGGACGGAGCTCCGCGGCACGGCTGCGGGACTGTCGTAGCCCGTCCCCCTCCCCCTCCGAAATTCCCCCTTCCGCCGGCACGTTGCCTCCCCCAATCCGATGCTTCTTCTTCTCTTTGCGTCGTTTCTTGCGCTCGCCGTCACGGTGACGTTCGCGAACTGGCGGCATGGGCTGCTGCTCGCGCTCGCCTGCGGCGTGCTGCAGGATCCGGTGCGCAAGATGACCGCGGGGACGCCGGTCCTGCTCACGTTCAGCATCATCGTGATCTTCGCGGCCGTCCTCCTGCGCGCCTGGCCGCTGCTCGTGACCGCGCTCCAGGACTTCAGCCGCCGCTTCCCCGCCATCTACCTCGCGGGCGGTGCGCTCCTCTTCTTCCTCCTGCTCGCCGCCATCAACGGCCTCATGACCTTCGGCTTCCGCTACTGGAAAGTGCCGATGGTCAGCCTCTTCACCTATCTCTCCCCCATCCCGGCGATCCTCGTCGGCTACGTCTATCTCCAGCGCGAAGAGATGCTTTACCGCTTTCTCAGCGTGTACGTGACGATCACCTCGGTCGCCCTGATCGGCACCGTCCTCGAGTACCTTCGCTTCGATCTCCCCTTCCTCGGCATGGTCGCCGTTCAAGGCGATCAGATCCGCCACCTGCCGGGCATCCAGATCCGCATGCTCTCCGGCATCTATCGCGCGCCCGACATCATGGGATGGCACGCGGCGACGCTCACGTCGATCGGGATCGCCTTCGCCATCCGCGGCGGCCTCGGGCGCCGCACCTGGCCGTGGCTCACGGTCGCCGCCTGGGGCTTCTTCTGCTGCATGATCAGCGGCCGCCGCAAGGCCGTGTACTTCGTCGCCGCATTCGCCGCCGCCTTCCTCTGGCGCTACTTCCGCCGGCTGAAGATGGCGCAGCTCGTCGCCATCGGCACGACCGGGCTCCTCCTCGCCGGGGTCGTCTTCCAGATCTCGCGCAACGAAGAGAGCAGCGTCTACGCACGCGGCGCCACCGCCTCGCGCCTCGAGCTCGCCCAGCGCCTCGAAGGAGGCGTCATCGAGACCTTCCGCCAATTCGGCCTGATGGGCGCCGGCCTCGGCACGGCAACGCAAGGCGTCCAGCACCTGCTGCCGCCCGACATCACCCGCGGCTGGCAGGAAGGCGGCCTGGGTAAGATCGCGGTCGAGCTCGGCCTCCCCGGCATCCTCGGCCTGATCCTCTTCGCCGTCGCCACCGGCTCGATGCTGCTGAAGCTGACACGCATCGGCGATGTGCCGGGCTCGTCGCAGGTCGCACGAGCCACGCTGTTCGGCCTCGTCGCTGCCAACGCCGTGAACTTTCTCGCCTCGGCCCAGGCCTACACCGATCCGGTGCTCAGCCTGATCACCGCTCTCTTCGTCGGCTTCCTCTTCGCCACCGCGTCGCTCGACGAGCGCCTCCCGGAAAGCGAGCGCGCACCACAGACCCCTCCCGCGACACGGCCCGTTCCGGCTACCGCGCCGGCATGAAGTTAGGACTTCGAGGCAAACGCGCGATCGTCTAGTTGCCGTAGGCGACAGGGAACGACCGGGAGGCCCCTCGTCGTCTCCTGTAGCTCACGCGATAAGCTACCGCCCGCGTGAAGATTCTGCATGTCGTGCCGACGTACCTTCCTGCGCGCCGTTATGGCGGGCCGATCGTGGCGGTACATGGGTTGTGTAAGGCGCTGGTGAAGCGGGGGCATGACGTCGACGTCTTCACCACGAACGTCAATGGCGACCGGCCGCTCGACGTGCCGGTGGCGACGCCGGTGGATCTCGACGGCGTGCGCGTCACGTATTTCCCTTCGCCATTTCCGCGGCTGTACTGGTCGCCGGGGATGGGAAAGGCGCTGGCGGAGATTGGGCGCTACGACGTCGCGCATCTGCATAGCGTCTACCTCTGGCCGACGTGGGCGGCGGCGCGTGCGGCGGAGAAACGCGGCGTGCCGTACCTGATCGCCCCGCGCGGCATGCTCGTGCCGGAGCTCATCCAGCAGAAGAGCCGGATCGTCAAATCGCTCTGGCTGCGGCTCATCGAGCGGCACAACTTCACCAGAGCGAGCGCCATCCACTTCACCTCGCAGCTCGAATGGGACGATGCGAAGCGCACGGGCATGCCGTTGCCGGCGCCGATCATCGTACCGAACGGAATCGACCTGGTGCCGCGTCCCGCGGTCGCACGCGATGCGCGGACGATCGTTTTCCTGGGACGCATCAACTGGAAGAAGGGCCTGGAGCACGTCATCGCCGCGCTGCCCTCGGTGCCCGACGCGCGGCTGGTCATCGCCGGCAACGACGAGGAACGGCTGACGCCGCGGCTCGTCGAGCTCGCACAGCGCTACGGCGTCGCCGACCGCGTCGAGTTCCTCGGGCCCATCTACGGCGACGCGAAGTACGAGCTGCTCGCACGCGCCACGCTCTTCGTCCTGCTGTCGACGTCGGAGAACTTCGGGAACGTCGTCCTCGAGGCGCTGTCGATGGAGACGCCGGTCGTCGTCTCGCGCGGCGTCGGTCTGGCGGACGAGGTGGCGCGGGTGAAGGGAGGCGTGATCGCCGACAAACGCACGCTGGCGACGGTGGTAAACGAGCTGTTGGGCGATCCCCAACGCGCCGCCGAGATGGGGTGCAAGGGACGGGCGCTCGTCGAGTCACGCTTCGTCTGGGATCGCGTGGCGGCGCAGATGGAGGAGGTCTACGAGCGATGCTCGACCAGATCACCCCGCTGATCCTCACCCGTGACGAGGAAGCCAACCTCGCACGCACCCTCGGCCGCCTGACGTGGGCCGAAGACATCGTCCTGGTCGACAGCTACAGCACCGACGCGACGGTGCGCATCGCGCGACAGTTCCCCAACGTGCGCGTCTTCTCGCGCGAGCTCGACGACCTCGCCGGCCAGTCCAACTACGGCATCGATCAGGCGCACACACGGTGGATCCTGCTGCTCGACGCCGACTACTTCGTCACCGATGAACTGATCGAGGAACTGCGGTCGCTGCAGCCGGCGAAAGAGGCGTACCTCGCCTCCTTCCGCTACGCCATCGGAGGACGTCCGCTGCGCGCGTCGCTCTATCCGCCGCGCGTCGTGCTGCTGCATCGCGACCATTGCCGCGTATGGCAGGACGGCCACGCCCACCGCGTGCGCGTCGAAGGCGAGACCGGCAGCCTGCGCGGCCGGATCATCCACGACGACCGCAAATCGCTACGCCGCTTCCTCGAGCGTCAGCGCAAGTACATGCGCCAGGAAGCGGCGAAGCTGCGCGCCGCCGATCCCCGCACGCTCAACCTGGCCGCCCGGATCCGCAAGCTGCGCGTGGTGGCGCCGTTCGCGGTAGTGGTGCACGCGCTGTTCGTCAAAGGGCTGATCTTCGACGGCGTGGCCGGCCTGCACTACGCGCTGGAACGGTTTCTGGCGGAGTGCATCCTGTCGTGGGAAATGCTGAAAAGACGATAGGACAAATGGGACCTATGGGACGAATAGGACCTATGGGACGTCCTATCGGTCCTATTCATCCTATCGGTTCTCACTCCGCGGGCCTTTGAATCATCAGGTCGCCCATCACCAGCAGATCCATCTTTGTCCGCAGAAAACAATCCAGCGCTTCCGCGGGGGTGTTCACCACCGGTTCGTTCTCATTGAACGATGTGTTCAGCACGATGGGGATACCGGTCAGTTCGCGGAACGCTTCGATGAGGTGGTAGTAGCGCGCGTTCTGCGCCTCGGTCACCGACTGCAGTCTGCCGGAGCCGTTGACGTGTGTCACGGCGGGGATCTCGGCGCGCTTCGCTTCGCGAATCTGGTAGACCTGCAGCATGAACGGCACGTCGTAATCCGTCTCGAACCAATCGCCCACGGCTTCGCGCAGGATCGACGGGGCGAAGGGGCGGAATGATTCGCGGCGCTTGATCTTCTGGTTGAGGATGTTCTTCATGTCGGCGCGGCGCGGGTCGCAGACGATGGAGCGGTTGCCGAGCGCGCGCGGTCCCCACTCGACGCGTCCCTGGAACCAGCCGACGACGTTCCCCTGCGCGATCTGCTCCGCGGTCCGCCGGCACAACTCCTTTTCGTTGCGCACGCGATGCAGCACGCAGCCCGCGGCTTCGAGGTCGTCGCGGCGCGCGTACACCGCGCGGTCCACGTCGCCGTCGCTGTACTCCGGTCCCCAGTACGCATGGTCCATCACGAACGAGCGCGGCTTCTTCATCTGCTCGTTCCAGACCCAGTACGCCGCACCGATCGCGCCGCCGGCGTCGCCCGCGGCGGCCTGGATGTAGACGTCGCGATACGGGGAGCGGTCGAACACCAGGCCGTTGGCAACGCTGTTGTAGCCGCAGCCTCCGGCGATGCAGAGCCGCGGGTTGCGCGTCCGCTCCCACAGCGCGTTGGCGATGGCGAAGAACGCTTCCTCGAACATCGCCTGCATCGAGGCGGCGAGGTCTTTGTGGTGCTGTTCGATCGGATCGCTCGGATCGCGTGCGGGACCGAGGAGCTCCGCGAGCCGCGGCGAAAAGACCGGGCCGATGACGGGCGAGCCGCCGTGCCACACCATGGCCAGGCCGATCGTGTGGTGCGTGAAGTAATCGAGGTTGAGCGAAAAGCGGCCGTCCTCGACGCGCACGATCTCGCGCATCTGCTTCATCATCGACGGCTTGCCGTAGGGGGCGAGGCCCATCACCTTGTACTCGTCGCCGTAGTGCGGAAAGCCGAGGAATTGCGTGATGGCCGTGTAGAAGATGCCGAGGGAGTGGGGGAAGCCGACCTCATCGTGGATGTCGATGCGGTTGTTCTTCCCTTCGCCCCACATCGAGCTGACGAAGTCGCCGAAGCCGTCGATGGAGATGACCGCCGCGTCGTCGAACGGCGAGACGAAGAAGGTCGAAGCCAGGTGGGCGCGGTGATGCTCGACGTTGTGCAGATTCGGTTTCAGCGAGTCGAGCTGGAACGACTCGACGATCTCGCCGCGGATGTCGCGGATCTTGGCGCGGTTGGCGAGCCGGCGCTTGATCGCGCCGAGCGACGGGCGTTGCGCGATGAGGAACTTCGCGCGCTGGAACAGGCGCGCGTTCGGATCGCGGTTGACGGCGATGTGATCGACGCCGTTGATTCCGTCGAGGCCCGCTTCCTTCAGACAGTACTGAATGGCGGCGGAGGGAAAGCCGGCCCAGTGCTTGATGCGGCGGAAGCGTTCTTCCTCGACTGCCGCGACGAGCTTGCCGTCCACGATGACGGCGGCCGAGGCGTCGGCATGGTGGGCGTTGATGCCGAGGATGATCATAATGGCGCCACCGAATGCGCCGCGTCGTGCTCGTGAATCGCTATTTTCATCCCGACCATTCTGCAACAAGTCAGATTGCGTCCGACCTGGCCTTTCATCTCGCGAGTCGAGGCTGGGAGGTTGTCGCTTTGTCGAGCGCGCAGAAGTACGACGATGCGCGCGCGCGGCTCGCGTCGGCGACGGAGCAGGGCGTGTGCATCCGGCGTCTCTGGACCACGCGCTTCGGCCGGATGTTCCTCCCGGGCCGCGCCCTCGACTACATCACGTTTTACGCCAGCGCCTTCTTCGCCCTCCTCGGCGAGGCCCGCCGCGGCACGGTCGTCATCGCCATGACCGACCCGCCGCTCATCTCCATCATCGCCGCGCTGGCCACGAAGTTGCGGCGGGCGACGCTGGTGAACTGGGTGCAGGATCTCTTCCCCGAGGTGGCGGAGGCGCTGGGAATGCGCGCGCCGGGAGGCTTGCGTCGGTTGCGCGACTGGTCGCTGCGCCGAGCCAAGGTCAACGTGGTACTCGGGGAACGCATGCGGCAGCGGGTGGAATCGAGGGCCCAGGGCTCAGGGCTCACGGCTCAGGCCAGTCGCGTCACCGTGCGTCACAACTGGGCCGACGCCGCGCTGCGTCCGATTGCCAAACCAGCGGAGCCCTTCGTCGTCGCCTACTCCGGCAATCTCGGGCGCGTGCACGAGTTCGAGACGATTCTCAAAGCAATGGAGCTGCTGCAGAGCGAGGCGCACATCCGTTTCCTCATCGTCGGCGGCGGCGCGCAGCTCGAGCGCGTGCGGCGCGCGGCGAAAGGCAACGTCGAGTTCCGGCCGTACGCGCCGCGCGAGCAACTGAGCGAGTCGCTCTCCGCGGGCGACGTGCATCTCGTGTCGCTCCAGCCGCAGCTCGAAGGGTTGATCGTGCCGAGCAAGTTTTACGGAATCCTGGCAGTGGCGCGCCCGGTGTTGTTCATCGGCGCGGCCGACGGCGAGCTGGCGCGGCTGATCGGCGAGCATCGCTGCGGTGCGGTCGTCGCGCCCGGGGATGCCGAGGCGTTGGCGCGGACGATCCATGCGTTGGCCGCGGATCGTGCGGCGACGGAGGAGATGGGACGGCGGGGACGCGCGGCGTACGACGCGGAGTTCTCCGCGACGCGCGCGCTCGCGGCGTGGGAGCGCATCCTCGACGAGGCGGCATCATGACGCTGCGGAGCGCGCACCTGCTGCTGTGGTTCGTCGCGATCGTGGCGGTGACGGGCGTGCTCCTGTTCCTCGCGCTGCCGAAGGAAGGGACGCCGCCCGACGATGTGCCGGGGATGGCGCGCTGGCTCGCGTCGCACCCGGCGGACTGGCTGACCGCGAGCATCCTCTCGGACCGCGCGCTGGATACGGATTCGCCGCGGCGAGTGGTGTTGTGGCGGGCGTCGCACGAGCTGGCGCGGCGTCTCGCGCCGCGGCGCCGGAACACGACCGCCGGCTTCGTACGCGCCGGCCTGCTGCATTGGGAGCAGCTCGCCGCCGCGGAGCAGCAAGCGGTGCTGCGCGCGCTCGAACCGCTGCTGCGCGACATCACAGTTTTCCGCGACATCGCCACGCCGCTGTACGACCTGACGCACGATTTCGCAATGCTGCGCCGCGGCGCGCCCGACAGTCTCGAAGCGCTCGCGCTGCTGCGTGACGTCGCCATCAACAACGGACTCACGGCCGAGTACCGCGAGTTGCGCGACGCGCTGCGGCGGAAGCGGCTGGCCGAGTTCGAGGCGCGGCATGCGTCACTGGCTCCGCGTGACCTCCTCGGGCAGCTCTCGTTCCAGCCACGCGCGGACGATCACCCCTTCATCACGCGCGTGCTCACGGAGCTCCAGCGGCGCCCGATCGATGCGAACGCCGGCGTGCGGGACCTGGCGCGCGACGTCATCGACTACGCCATCGACCATCGGCTCGGACCGCTCGACGGGTTGGAGGCGCTCGCCCTCGACACCAAGTCCGCGCCCGATGCGACGCGAGCGCGGCTGGCGCTGGCGCTGGGTGATGTCCCGCGCGCGGCGCAGATCGAAATGACCTACGACACCGCGGGCTCCGCGGAGTGGCACGAGTACCACATCGAGCGCGCCCTCTTCGAAGCACGCCGCGGCGACTTCATCGCGGCAGAAGTGCACCTCGACCGCGCCGGCTCCAGCATCGAGGCCACCGCAACCCGCCATGACGTCGCCCGCCTGCAGGGCCGCTCGACGTCACTGCCGCAAACGGCGCCCGAGTGGCTGAGCCTCTGTTCGGGCGACATCTGCCGCGGCACCCACACCACGATCACCGCGACCGCACCGCGCACCCTCCCCCTGACGCTGGCCGTCGTCCAGACCGACCAGGTCGCCCCGTACGTCGAGATCTACGTCGACGACCTCCGCGTGGCCGAGGGCGAGATCGAAATGCAGCGCACGTTCGAGGTGCCGCTGCGCGAAGGGGTGCAGCGCGTGGAGATCGTGGTGGTCAACGCCATGACCCGAGGCGGGGCGTACCGGCGCGTTCGCGTGGCGGAGTCGCGGCCTTGACGCGCGTAGCGGTATTCTCAGCACGATGAGGTGAGCTTTGTCGGACGTGATGAACGATGACGAGGTCAGTGAACGCAACTTGAGGACCGTCGAGGAGTACCTGCGCACGATCGAGCGCGGTGCGCCGTTCGAGGAAGTCGCGGCGTACTTTGCGCCCGACGTCCTTCGACCCTTGGTAAGCGGATCACGCTCCGGCGGATCACGCTCCGGCGGATCACGCTCGAGCGGACCGCGTGCCGGCAGCCAATCCTGCGTTTTCGAAAGCCGATCCCGGCATCGCCGCATCCACTCAGGGCTTCCCGTAGTCCGACCACGGGGTCGCGGAAGCCGGCTACGGCTTCGTTGACGCCAACTTTCGCCTTCCGGCACGAGGCTACGGCTGCGCCGCATCCAATTTCAGGTTCACCGAACCCGACGACCCGGTACCGTGACGCGACCAAGGCTCCGGGCCACGCAACTTCGGCCGCACGGAGGGCAACCTCGGCTTCGCCGAGGGCAACATTAGCTTCGTGTTGGGCAACTTTGGCTTGGCGTTGCGCAACTTCTGCTTCATAGAACGCAACTTTGGCTTCGTGCTACGCAACATTGGCTTCACGGAAGCAACTTTTGACTTCGCGTTGAGCAGCATTGGCTTCGCGGAAGCAACTTTTGGCTTCGCGTTGGGCAACCTTGGCTTCGCGGAAGCAACTTTTGGCTTCGTGTTGCGCAACGTTTGCTTCGCGGAACGCAGCATTGGCTTCGCAGCACGCAAAGTTGGCTTCGCGGAGGCCGTTGTTGCGTTCGGCGGACGCCGAAGCGCCTTCGGCGAAGCTAACGGCGGCTGCCGGCGACGCAACTTTGGGCAGCGGCGGACAGGGAACGATAGGACGAATAGGACCTATAGGACGAATAGGACGGATGGGACGATGCGCGATGGCCTTACGCGGGACTATCTGACTGTCGTTTGGCCGGCTGACAGTCGGTAACGCGCTCCGCGGTCGTTCACCGTGCAGCGTTCGTCCTATTTGTCCCATCGGTCCTATAGGTCCTATTCGTCCTATCGTGCCCTGGGCCCGATCAGCCATGGCGGCAACGCACGCCCGAATCTGAGATCATGCGGACGTGAACCGCACCATCGTCTTACTGACCATCGCCGCGCTCTCCGCCTGTTCGGCGCCGTCGCCGGAGGCGAAGGCACCGGCCGCAGCGTCGACCGCTCCTGCAACCACCGCCGCACCGGACAAAGTACAGGCCGCACCGCCGCTCGCCCTGTCGCAGCGCTGCACCAACACGACCTACGGCATTTCCGTCGCCTATCCGGCCGGGTGGCATACGAATGACGGCAGCGTCATTCCGGCCTGCAGCGCCTTCGATCCGGAGCCGATCGTCGTGCCGCGGGAATCGGAGCTGCCGTTCGATATCGCCGTCATTTTCGGCATCGAGACCGTGCCGCTGGACCAGCTCACCCGCTCCACCCAGTGGGAGCGCGTCCTTTCGACGCAGCAACTCACCCTCCACGGGCGGGCAGCCTCTCGCGTCGAGGTCGAGGCGACCGGCGAAGGGCTGGCCGATCGCGGCCTGCGCAGCGTGAGGTACGTCATCGCCCTGGACGACGGCCGGTCGCTGCTCGCGGCGACCCACGCCACGGACGCGTCTTACCCGCAGAACCAGGAGATCCTGAAGCGCATGGTGGAAAGCGTGACCGTCGAGTAGACGGTCGCCGTCCTATAGGTCCTATCCGTCCTATCGTTCCCCCTCCGGTTTCGCGCGCACAGGGATTTTTGCTGACCTCTTGTCATGATCGTGTACGGCCACGGCGGCGCCGAGGATCGCGGCCAGGGTGGCGGGGTTGGCGGGGATGAAGAAGTTGAAGTCGAAGAGGGCGTGGACGAGGGCGATGGTCAGGGAGGCGAGGGCCGCGGCCTGGAAGGCGCGGCGGCGCCAGGTGAGGTCGGGGTCGCGGCGCCAGGTCGTTCGGTAGAGCGCCACGTAGCCGCCGGCGAGCGTCACGAACGCGATGATGAAGCCGAGGGTGCCGGAGGTGGCGGCGAGCTCCATGTAGTCGTTGTGCGCGTGGTGGTAGATCTTGTCGAGATCCGCGCGCTGCTCGATCGAGACGACCTGCTCGAACGTCCCGAGGCCGCTGCCGAAGATGGGGAAGCGCTGCCAGATGCCGGCGGCGGCCTGGATGCCGATGACGCGGCCGACCAGCGTCGCCTGCTCGAACGAGTTGGGGCGGAAACGGGCGATGGTGCGCTCAGTCCCGAGGAACGCGACGAGACCCGCGAGGAGCAGCAGTGTGGCCGCCGCACCCACCGCCAGCTTGACGCCGCGCCGCCCCGGCGCGAGTGCGACGCTCAGGAGCAACCCCGCCGTCGCCGCGAGCAGACCGCCGCGCGATTGCGCCACGAGGATCGCGGCGAAGCAACCGATCGCCACGATCAACGAAAAGCCGACGAGGACCATGCGACGCTCGAAGATCAGCGCGAGCCGCCGCAGGATCGGCATGGTGGGCGGCGTCTCGTGCCACGCCACCGCGGCAAGGAACAGCGCCACCGGCAGCACCAGCGCGAGGTAATGCGCGAAGTGATTGGGGTTGACGTACGTCCCGGTCACACGGTCGTGGATGAGCGTGTTCGGCCAGCCCCAGATGGCGTAACGGCCGCCGGCGGCTGCCGCGCGCACACCGTAAAACATCTGGAAAAGGGCGCTGAGGCCGAGAGCGGCGGCGAGCGCGGTGCGCCGGGAGTGATTGCGGATCAGGAGCGCCGAGGCGGCGAACGTCGCGAGCAGCGCAAGCATCCGCAGCAGCTCGAGCGCGGTCGTCGCGGGATCGATGGTGATGGGGAAGGCGGTCCGCGGTGAGACGCCCGCGAGCGACGCCACACGCGAAGCCATCGTCCAGATGGAGACAGACTCCGGCGACGCGGCCTGCAGCAGCGGCTTCGAAAGCGGCACAATCTGCAGCGTGCAGACGGCGACGAAGAGAAACCCACCGACGGCCCAGATGCGGAAGGCGCGTGTGGGATGCACGTCGCTGGTGCGTCCGCGGGTCGCCTGGAGGCGGAGCAGCGCCGCCGCGGCGCACAACACGAGCGGCACGAGGATCAGCGGTGCACGGGCGGCTTCGACCACCGAACCGAAGGGCATCGGAAGCCAGAGCAGCCACGCGAGCAGCAGACCGAGCGTCAGCCGCTCGCCTACACCTGCTATGGAACGTTGCATCGGATGTTGGGCATTGTAGTGTTAAACTGCTTGAACTTCAGCGACTTACATATGTGTGGAGGGATTGTGCGCGGAGCGAATTCACGGCGGCTGGGGCTTGCACTCGGGCTCCTGCTGTTGGCTCAGACCATGTCCGGTCAGGTCCTGCGCGACGGCTTGCGCGATCGCGATCCCCAGCTCGACGCGAGCCGTGAGATCGAAACGGACCTGCAGCGCGCCACCTGGCGCTCGGGGCGGTTCTACCTGCTGTCGCAGATCCGTCTGGCCGACATCGGCTACGACGAGGTGTTCTTCGTCCCGACGAGCGATCACGGCGGCGGCCTCACCGTCACCGTCGACGCGCCGCAGAAGCTCTACTACGCTCCGACGAAGAAGGTCATCTTCTCCGCCACGGTCGCTCCCGGTTACAGCTTCTTCGAGAAAGCGGATCGCAGCGGGCAGTTCAACATCCACGGCCGCGCCGACGCGCACTTCCTCTTCAACCACCTCTATCTGGACGTCTTCGGCTCGGTCGCCGACGTGCTGGCCTCCCAAACGACGGAGATCAACCGGCTGACGACGATCAAGCAGTCGGAGGTCGGCGTCGCGGGCGAGCTGAAGTACTCCAGCCGCACGAGCATGCTCTTCCGCACCAGCTACGAGCAGCTCGAGCATCCGCTGGACCGGTTCCAGCCCGAGGATGTTCCCGTCGAGCTGCTCGACCGCGACGCGCGCAATGTACGCGTGTCGTTGCGCCACAAGACCTTTCCGCTGACCTCGACCTTCATATTCGGCGAGCGGAGCAATTACGGCTTCCGCTACGCGACGTACAAGGATGGTCACCGCGACTACGCCGGCGCCGGAGCGGACTGGAACAACGGCCGGTCGCGTCTGCGCGTCGAGGCCGGAGCGGCCCAGCTCGTCTTCGAGGATCCGCAGTACGAACCGTTCCAAGGCATCCTCGGCAGCGTCGACTGGAACCGGACGACGCGGCGCTGGAACTTCAACGGCCTCCTTCGGCGCGATCTGCAGTTCTCGATCCTCGAGAACCAGAACTATCTGGTGGTCCACCGTGGCGGCTTGCTCGGCGAGTTCTCCGCCACTCCGCGGCTACGCCTGCGCGTCGGCACCTCGCTGGAGCGGACGAACTACGACCGTCCGGATGTGAACGGTCAGAAGCGGCAGGACGACATCTCCTTCAATTACGGCGGCTTCCGCTGGACGCGCCGCCATTTCATGGCCGGGCTCGATGTGGGCTGGTACGAGCGGACGTCGACGACCTTCGGCGACGATGAGTCTGGAATACGGACCATCGTCCATTTGTCGTTCACGCCGTAGACCAGCACGACAAATAACTGTGATCCGCAAAGGCACGCGGATTTCACGGTCGGGTGACAGCAACTGGCACAGCCCCATGACGTACCGAGGTGCATATTGCAATCTCGGTCCAATCTGGAGTGAAAACCGGTTGCGTGCCGCTGGTCTCGTGCAGACCAGCGGCCGTTGTCGTTTGAGGATTTCAACTATGAAGCGAGTGTATCTTCCGATTTTGCTCCTGCTCGTGGCCGCCGTGGCGTCCGCGCAGCAGCTTCCTGCCCTGTCGAACAATGCCCCGGTCGGCCCTCGCGACGTGCTCGAGATCCGCGTGATCGAGGATACGTCGATGAACGGCCGCGTGACGGTATCGAGCGAAGGGCAGATCATCCTCAATGTCGTCGGCAAGCTCGACGTGGGCGGTCTCACGCCGCCGCAGATCGAAGCGCGCCTCAAACAGGTACTCGAAGAGAAGTTCCTTTCCAAGGCCACCGTCTCGGTACAGGTCACGGAGTACGGCAACAAGCCGATCTCGGTCATCGGTGCCGTCCAGACGCCCGGTCGCCTGCCGACGACCGGCACGATCACGCTGGTGCAGGCAGTGACGCAGGCCGGCGGCCTCACGGAACAGGCCGGCGGTGAGCTCTACGTCCTCCGCAGCGCCAACAACGGGCTGACGGAGCAGCTCCCGATCAACGTGCACGAGCTGATGGTGTCGGGCAACCCCGACCTGAACATTCCGCTGGCGCCGGGTGACGTGGTCAACGTTCCGGTGGACACGCCGATCTCCATCTACGTCGGCGGCGAGGTGATGCGTCCGGCGATGGTGACGTTCCGCCGCTCGCAGACGCCGACGCTGCTCCAGGCGCTCTTCTCGGCCGGCGGTCCCACCGACCGCGCGGGCAAGAACGTGACGCTGAAGCGGAAGGTGAACGGGAAAGAGCAGACGACGCACTACAACTATCAGCGAATTCTCGAAGGACGGCAGCCGGACATCGATCTGCTCGACGGAGACATCGTTCACATCGGAGAGGCGTTCTTCTGATCTGACAGGTTCCGGGGACCTGCAGGATTCCTGCAGGTCGGTTTACCCTGTCGTTGAATGACGCCGAGGCTCGCATGGATCTGAATACATCCAACGAAGTCCACCTGACTCACTACTGGAACATCATCTACAAGCGATGGAAAGTCGCGGTGTCGATTCTGCTCGTGGTGATGGCGGGGACGTTCCTTGCGAGCTACTTCTCGAAGCCGCTGTACCGGTCGACGATCACGATCCAGATCGAGCGTGACAATGCGAACCAGCTCACGCTCGACGATTTCTTCGGCATCGCCGCGTCGGAGCAGGAGTTCCTCCAGACGCAGTACGTGCTGCTCAAGAGCCGCGGCCTCGCGCAGCGCGTGATCGAGGAGCACAAGCTGCTCAGCGATCCGGATTTCTATCCGCAGGGCATCGCCGGCAAGACGCCGGAGGAGATCCGCGCCGCGACCGACTCGATGATCGATCCCCTCCTCGGGTCGATCCAGGTCGAGCCGGTGCGCAACACGGTCCTCGTCAACATCGATGCGATCGCGGCCTCCCCTCGCCTGGCGCAGAAGATCGCCGAAGCGTGGGGCGATTCGTTCATGCGCGACAACATCGACAAGAAGCTCGAGAGCGTCCGCCAGGCGAGCGAGTTCATCTCGCGCCAGATCGCCCAGGTGCGCATGGACCTCGAGAAGTCGCGCGCCGAGCTGCAGCAGTACGGCGAGAGCAAGGACATCGTCTCGGTCGACGACGCGAGCAACGTCGTCATGCAGAAGCTGATGCAGGTCAACGGCGACGTGACCGCGGCGCAGAACGAGCGCATCCAGCGGCAGGCGGATTACAACGCCGTCGTCAACGGCAGCCCGGAAGTGGTCACCGGCAGCGATCCGCTCGTGGCCCGCGTGACGGAAGACCTCTCGCGTCTGCAGCGCGATTACAACGAAAAGCTGGCCACGCTGAAGCCGGGACATCCGACGATGCTCCAGCTGCAGGAGAACATCGAGCAGGCGCGCCAGTCGCGGCAGCGCGCGATCCAGCAGGCGTACTCGCAGGCGCGCGCCGCGGCGCAGACCGCGCTCAGCGCCGCGACCGCGCGCGAGAACACGCTCCGCGGCGTGTTCGACCAGCAGAAGCGGGAGACGCTTCGCCTCAACGCGAACGCGATGTCGTATTTCGACCTGCGCAGCGCCGTCGAGTCGAAGCAGGGGCTCCTGGCGACGCTGCAGAAACAGCAGAGCGAAACGGAAGTCGCCGCCCGCCTCCGCGGCTCGGCGTCGTCGAACATCCACTGGGTGGACCACGCGAAGCTGCCGACGGGACGCTTCAACGTGACGATGAAGAAGAACCTGCAGAGCGCATTTCCGCTCGGCATCATCCTCGGCCTCGCCGCGATCTTCTTCCTCGAGTACATGGACCGCTCGGTCAAGACCCCCGAGGACCTCGAGCGCGTGACCAAACTCGCTTCCCTCGGCGTCATCCCGGCCGCGGGCTCGATGTCGAAGCAGTACGGCTACAGCTACGGCTACGGACGCACCACGCCACGGCTGCGCGCCGTCGAGGGGGACGACAACAAGGACGCCGGCGTGGAGCTCGTCCCGCACACCGACGCCCGCTCGCCGATCGCCGAGGCCTACCGCGCGCTGCGCACGTCGCTGCTGCTCGCCTCCGCGAACTCGCCGAAGGTCATCGTCATCACCTCGTCGTTCGCGCGCGAGGGGAAGACCACGACCTCGGTCAACCTCGCCACGGTGCTCGCGCAGATGGGCAAGCCGGTGCTGCTGCTCGACGCCGACCTCCGCCGCCCGCGCCTGCAGAAAGTCTTTCAGGGGAAGATGAACCTCGGCCTGGTGAACTATCTCGCCGCGAACATCCCTCTCGACGACATCATCCAGTCGACCGAGGTGCCGAACCTCTCGGTCGTCCTCTCCGGCCCGATCCCGCCGAACCCGTCGGAGCTCCTCGCCTCCGACCGCATGAAGCACCTCATCGGCGAAGTGCGCGGCCGCTACGCGTACGTGATCTTCGATTCGCCGCCGGTGCTCGCGGTGACGGACGCGATCGTGCTCGCCGCCTCCGCGGACGGCGTGGTGCTGACGGTACACGGCGGCAAGACGCCGCGCGAGCTCGTGCAGCGCTCGTCCGAGCGGCTGCGCCAGGCCAACATCCCCGTCCTCGGCGCGCTGCTGAACAACCTCGACCTGCACCAGTACGGCTACACGTACAAGAAGGGGTATTACGAGTACTACGAGAGCGCGGACGACGAGGAGAAGCGCCGCAAGACGTCGTGATCCGCGAGGAGGGACCGTGAATCGTCTTCAGATCCAGTTGGGATTCGTGCTGATTCTGCTGGCGCTCTTCACCGGCTTCGGCATGCCGCTGTTCGTCAACCCGCGTCTCGGCCTCGCC
>DASVEE010000055.1:0-188096 GCA_036380735.1 Thermoanaerobaculia bacterium
CGTCAGCTGCTGTGAGCATGCTGCATATGGCCGTCGAATGCAACGGGAAAGTTGTAGGAAGGTGCCGCGGTCGCGCCTCGCGCCGTGGAAAACGCACGGCACTCCGTGGAAAACGCACGGCACTCCGTGGAAAACGCACGGCACTCGGTGGAAAACGCACGGAGCTCCGTGGCCGTCGCCACTTCACGCCGTGGAAATCGCACGGAGCGCCGTGGAAATCGCACGGAGCGCCGTGGAAAACGCACGGAGCTCCGTGGCCGTCGCACGGAGTGAAGCGAAAAACGCACGGCGGTGCCCACGACGCCGTAGGCGGCGCGGCGGGGGTGAGGGAACTGGGCGGGCCAACGTCCTATCGTTTCTCCACCCTTAGCGCAAAGCAGCCGTACAGGGGGAACCGCGCGTGGACGAACGCCACGTCTTCCTGTCCGAGAAACCCGCTCAGGGTTTCGCCGGCGGCGTCGCGCGTCACCATCGCCGCGTCCACGATCCGCTCATCCTCGGAGTACGCCCGCAGCACGAATTGCTGGCGGAAGTAGTCGGTGGCCGGGAAGGCGTCGCGCGCGACCTCTTCGTCGCTCGGCGAGGCCAGCACGAACACCGGCCCGTACTCGCGGTACGGTCCCACTCTCGTGAAGGGGGAGAAGCTCGCCAGGAGCAGCTCTTCGCCGGGACGGGCGCGGCGGAGGACGTCGCGGCAAGGCTCGCCGCCTTCCGCAATCAGGCGGCGGACGGGCTGCCCGAGGTCGTCGAGGCCCTGGTTGCGGACGCGGTCGAGGAAGGCGGGGGGAAGCGGGGCGATCGTTACGTTCATGGTGTAAAAGATCGGGCGCCGTGGCGGGGGCTGCACTCCGGAAGTGGACTTCAAACAGGGCTCAGGGCTCGGGGCTCGGGGCTCAGGGGCTGCGCTACACGAAGCACTCCGCGCTGCGCAGCCCCTGAGCCCTGGGCCCTGAGCCCTGAGCCCTATCGGGAATTGTCGCGCCTCGTCCTGCTATTCTCTGCTGCGGAATGCTTCGCCTGATCCGCACTTTCGGCATCGTGCTGGCGGCACTGCTCCTCAGCGGAGCGGTGCCGGCAATGGCTGCCGTTGCCGCGTGCCCTCCGCATGCGTGCTGCGCGTCGCAGGTTCCGGCGTCGATCGGTGACGACTGCTGCGACGTGTCGTTCTGCGCCGCGCCGGAGCCGCGGACCGAAGAGGCCACGGTGGCGGCGGGCATCCAGCTCGTGGCGGTCACGGCCAGCGAAACGACGGTCGTCGCGGCCGCGCCGCGCACCGGCCACGTCGAGCCTTCGCTGCATCCCAAGGGCATGCGCATGCGTCTGGCCGAGCTCTCCCTCCTGCGGATCTGATCCGCGCTCCACTCGCTCTCTCTTTCCCTGCGAGTCAGGAGCTTTTCTCATGTTCAGGTATTTGCTGTTGGCGCTCGCGCTGGCGGCGCCGGCGTTCGCGGTCGACTGGCGCGACCGTGATGCCGTCGTTGCCGCCGCGGCGCAGAACCATCCGACGCTCACGCGGTTGCGGACCGAGGCGGAGGCGGCGCGGGAGCGGGTGCAGAGCGCCGGCGCGCTGCCGAACCCCATGGTCATGGCCGGGGTGCAGGACAAGCAGGTCGACCTTCGCGACGACGAGATGATGACGATGATCATGGTCGGCGCGTCGCAGACCTTCGTCCGTAAGGCGAAGCGCGACGCACGCCGTGAATCGGCGAACCTCGAAGCCGTGGCCCTCGAGCGCGAGCTCGACGCCGCCCGCGCGGAAATCGAGCGCGACGCGCTCCTCGCCTGGTACGACCTCGCCGCGGCGGACAGCCAGTGGCGCGCCACGGAGCAGGTTCGCGAAGCCGTCGAAGCCATCGTCGCCGCCGCGCGCGTCCGCTACGAAGTCGGCGGCGCCGCGCAGTCGGACGTCATCCGCGCGCAGTTGCAGCAGAGCGGCCTCGATCAGCAGCTGCTCGCGCTCAACGGCCGCCGCCGCGCCGCCATCGCCCGTCTCCTGCCGCTCCTCGGGCTGCCGATGGACACGGACATCCCGCGGCTCGAGCTGCCGGAGACCACCGCCGCGCTCACCGTCGGGCCGCCGGTCGTCCCGGACAACCATCCGGCACTCGCCGCGCTCGACGCCGAGATCGCGCGTGCCGAGGAGCAGTTGCGGCTGGTGCGGCTGATCGAGTCGCCGGACATCGACGTCGAGGCGCAGTACGGCATCCGCAAGACGCAGACGGACGTCTTCAGCGTCGTCGCCCGCATCGAGCTGCCGATCCGCCGCGAGCAGATCGAGCCGCAGGTGCGTGAGGCGATCCTGCTGCGCGACGCCGCCCGCACCCGCATCGACGAAGTCCGCCGCGAGCTGCTTCGTGCTCTCGGTGAGGCCGTCGCCGAGCACGATGAATCGGAGGAGCAGTTGCGCTTCCACCGCGACGTGCTCGTGCCGCAGGCGCGGCTCGCGTTCGAGTCGACGCTCGCCGCGTACCAGAGCGGCGGCGCTTCGTTCGACGCGGTGCTGACGACCGAGTCCGAGCTCCTCCGCCTTCAACTCCAGTACTACGAATTTCTGTTGCGTCACGCGCAGGCCGTCGCCCGTTACCAGGCGCTGCGCGAGGGAGCACGCGCATGAAGAAGATGATGATCCTGACGATGGCGGCCGTGGCCGTCCTCGGCTGCAACCGCGCGGAGAAGAACGCCGCGACCACCACCACCGGGACGAAGAAAGAAGCCGCGGCGGCGAGCGTCTACTACTGCCCGATGCATCCGACCGTGACGTCGGACAAGCCGGGAAGCTGCCCGATCTGCGGCATGGCGCTCGTCGTGCGCGAGCACGACCACGGCGCGGCGGCGATCGCGCAGGCGGGCTCCGTCGACAGCTCGCTGCAGAACATTTCGCTGTCGCCGGAGCAGCGCGTCACCGCGAACGTGCGTACGACGCGCGTCGCCGCCGACACGCACACCGGCGACCTCGTGACCACGGGGCGCGTCACGTTCGATGAGCGGCGCGTGGCGCAGGTCACCGCCTACTCCGCCGGCCGCGTCGAGCGCATGTTCGTCAACTTCACCGGCGACTCCGTGCGCAAAGGGCAGGCCGTAGCCGCGCTCTACTCGCCCGATCTTTACGCGACGCAGAAGGAGTATCTCCTCGCGCTGGAAAACCGCACGCGGATGCGCAAGGCCGGTTTCGCCGGCGCGCGCAGCGCCTCGGAAGACCTCGTCGAGTCCACCCGCCGCCGCCTTTCGCTGTTCGGCATGACCGAAGCGCAGATCCGCCAGCTCGAGCGCACGTCGAAGGTCATCACGGCGACGAACGTCACGTCGACCGTCAACGGCATCGTGACGAAGAAGCTCGTCGTCGACCAGCAGTACGTCGAGCAGGGGCAGCCGCTGCTCGAAGTGGCCGACCTGTCGCAGGTGTGGGTCGAGGCCGACGTGTACGAACAGCAGCTTCCCGACGTCCGGCTCGGGCAGCGCGTCGTCATCACCTCGGCCGCGAATCCGGGGCTCGAGCTGCCCGGCACCGTCTCCTTCATCGTGCCGGTGCTCGCCGGGACGACGCGCACCGCGCGCGTGCGCATCGATCTCTCCAATCCCGGCCTGCAGCTCAAGCCCGACATGTACGTCAACGTGCGCATCTTCGGCGCGCCGGCCGCGGCGCACATCATGGTGCCGCCGAGCGCCGTCGTCGACCGCGGGCAGCGGCAGTTCGTCTGGGTCGAGACGTCGCCCGGCACTTTCGAGCCGCGTGAGGTGAAGATCGGACCGCGCCACGGCGAGCAGGTCGTGATCGTCTCCGGCCTCCGCGGCGGCGAAACGATCGTCGTCGAGGGGGGCTTCCTCCTCGACTCCGAAGCGCAGTTGCGCGCGGCGACGTCCGCGGCTTCGCAGGCGTCACAGGGCGCACATCAGCAGCACTGAACGCGATGAGGGGGTGGTTTTCGGTTGTCGGTTTTTGGTTTTCGGTGCTCCGCTCCACCACGATCGCCGCATAGCGCAGCACCGAAAACCGACAACCGACAACCCGCCCCACGGAAACGGACAACGAAATGGTCAAACGAATCATCGAGCTGTCGGCGCGGAACCGCTTCATCGTGCTGCTGCTCTACGTGGGCATCATCGGCTTCGGGGTGTGGGCGACGCTGCGCACGCCGCTCGACGCGATCCCCGACGTCAGCGACAACCAGGTCATCGTGTACGTCGACTGGCCGGGGCGCTCGCCGCAGCTCGTCGAGGATCAGGTCACGTATCCGCTCGCGTCGAACCTGCAGGGGCTGCCGAACCTCAAGGCCGTGCGTGCACAGTCGATGTTCGGCTTCTCGCTGGTCTACGTCATCTTCGAGGACGACGTCGACATCTACTGGGCGCGCACGCGCGTGCTCGAGCGGCTCAACTACGTCACGGGCATTCTCCCGGCCGGCGTCACGCCGCGCCTGGGGCCGGAGGGGACGGGCGTCGGTCACGTCTTCTGGTACACGCTGCAATCGAGCTCGCACGACCTCGGGCAGCTGCGTGCGATCCAGGACTGGTACCTGAAGCTCGGCCTGCAGTCCGTCGACGGCGTCGCCGAAGTCGCCTCGGTCGGCGGCTTCGTCAAGCAGTACCAGGTCAATCTCGACCCGATCAAGATGGCCGCGCGCGGCGTCACGCTCGATACGGTCGTCGAGGCGGTGCGGCGCTCGAACAACGACGTCGGCGGCCGCCTGATCCAGGTCGGCCAGAGCGAGATGATCGTGCGCGGCATCGGCTACATCAAGCAGGTGTCGGACCTCGAGACGATCGTCGTCGACGCGCCGAACGGCACGCCGATCTACCTCTCGTCCCTCGGCAGCGTGCAGCTCGGGACGGAGCTCCGCCGCGGCCTCCTCGAGGAGAACGGCAAAGGGGAAGTCGTCGGCGGCATCATCGTCGCGCGCTACGGCGAAAACGCGAAGGACGTCATCGACCGCGTGAAGGCGCGGCTGGAGACGCTGAAGAAAGGGTTGCCGCCGGGCGTCAAGGTGACGGTGGCGTACGACCGCTCCGACCTCATCGAGCGCGCCGTGGCCACGCTGACCGAGGCGCTGACGGAGGAGGCGATCATCGTCTCGATCGTCGTCATCGTCTTCCTGCTGCACGGCGGCTCCGTCATCACCGTGCTCGTGGGGCTGCCGCTCTCCGCGCTGATCAGCTTCATCCTGATGAAGCAGTTCGGCATCACCTCCAACATCATGTCCCTCGGCGGCGTGGCGCTGGCCATCGGGGAAATTGTGGATGCCTCCATCGTGATGGTGGAGAACGCGTACCGGCAGTTGGCGGAAAGGCAGAATGGGACCAATGGGACGAATGAGACAGATGGGACTCCCATAGGTCCTATTCGTCCTATAGGTCCTATTTCTTCGGCCGAGCGCACGGCCATCGTCATCAAGTCGGCGCAGCAGGTGGGGCCGGCCATCGTCGGCTCGCTGCTGGTGATGATCGCGTCCTTCATGCCGGTCTTTCTGCTCACCGGGCGTGAAGGGAAGCTGTTCCATCCGCTGGCGTACACCAAGACGTTCGCCATGGCGGGGGCGACGCTGCTCGCGATCACGCTCGTGCCGGTGCTGATGACGTTCCTCATGCGGGGGCGGATGCGGCCGGAGGAGGAGAACCCGGTCAGCCGCTTCTTCACACGGCTTTACGCGCCGTTCCTGCGCTGGTCGCTGAAGAACGGGAAGACGATGCTCGCGCTGAACATCGCCGCGCTGCTCCTCGCCATCCCGATGATGATGTCGCTCGGGCGCGAGTTCATGCCGCCGCTCGACGAAGGGTCGCTGCTCTACATGCCGGTGACGCTGCCGGCGATCAACATCACCGAGGCGCGGCGCATCATTCAGGTGCAGGACCGCATCATCGCCAAACATCCGGCCGTCGAGTACGTCCTCGGCAAAGTCGGGCGTGCGGAGACAGCGACGGATCCCGCGCCGGTGTCGATGTTCGAGACCATCATCGAGCTGAAGCCGAAGGACCAGTGGCCGCCCGGGATGACGAAGGAACGGATCATTCAGGAGCTGAACGACGAGCTCCGCATCTCCGGCGTCACGAACGCGTGGACGCAGCCGATCATCAACCGCATCGACATGCTCAACACCGGCGTGCGCACCACCCTCGGCGTGAAGATCTTCGGCCCCGACCTGAAGACGCTGGAGCAGCTGGCCCTCGAAGCGGAGGGCATTCTGCGCACCGTGCCGGGCGCGGCGGACCTCTACACGGAGCGCATCTCCGGCGGTCAGTATCTCGACATCCGCGTGAACCGCGAGGCCATCGCGCGCTACGGCATCCCGGTCGGCGTCGTGCTCGACGCGATCGAGACGGCGATTGGCGGCACGAACGTGACGACCACGGTCGAAGGGCGCGCGCGCTACCCGGTGCAGGTACGCTATCTCGCCGACTATCGCGACGACCTCGGCACGCTGCAGAACATGCTCATCACGATGCCGACGATGCAGATTCCGCTGGGGCAGCTCGCCACGCTCACGCAGTCGGCCGGCCCGGCGATGATCAACTCGGAGAACGGCCAGCTCCGCGCGCTGGTGCAGCTCAACGTGCGCGGCCGCGACATGGGCTCGTTCGTGGACGACGCGAAGGAAGCGCTCGATGCGAAGCTGCAGATCCCCGAGGGCTACTCGATGCAGTTCTCGGGGCAGTACGAGGACCAGATCCACGCGCGCAAACGGCTGCAGGTGCTCGTGCCGCTCGTGCTCGCGATCATCTTCGTCATCCTCTACTTCACGTTCCACAGCGCGGTGGAGGCGTCGCTGGTCATGCTGTCGGTGCCGTTCGCGCTGATCGGCGGCGTGTACCTGATGTGGATCTACGGCTTCAACTGGTCGGTCGCGGTGTGGGTCGGCTTCATCGCCCTGTATGGCGTGGCGGTGCAGACGGGCGTGGTGATGGTGCTGTATCTCCACGAGGCGCTCGACCGGCGGCTGGACGGTGCGGTGACGGAGCAGACGATCTTCGACGCGACCGTCGAAGGGGCGCTGCTGCGCGTGCGGCCGAAGATCATGACCGTGGCGACGACGGTGATCGGTCTCCTGCCGCTGCTCTGGGCGACGGGGACGGGGTCGGACGTGATGAAGCCGATCGCGGTGCCGCTGATCGGCGGCATGGTGACTTCGACGGTGCACGTGCTGCTCGTGACACCGATCATTTTTCTGCTCATGAAAAAGCGCGAGCTCCGGCGGGGCAGGCTACGCCCCTCGGGATTGCGCGCGGAAGGATAAGATGGAGGACATGATGAAGAGGTTCAAGATGATGACGTGTGCCGCAATCCTCGTGGTGGCCTGCGGCGGGGGCGAAACCCCGCAGCAGCAGGAGTCCGCAACGACGACTTCCGCGCCCGCAACGGCGACGGAAACGCAGGCGCAGCCGCAGGCCGCGGCAGTGCCGAAGACGTTCGAGGTGAAAGTCAGCGGCGCGGAGTACATCCCGGCTTCGCTGACGATCCCGAAAGGTGAGCCGGTGCGCATCACCTTCACGCGCGACGAGCAGCCGACCTGCGGCGACGAGGTGGTCTTCCCGTCGCTCGACGTGCGCAAGAAGATTGCGCTGAACGAGCCCACCGTGATCGACATCCCCGCCCAGGCCAGCGCCGGCGAGCTGACGTTCGGCTGCGGCATGGACCTGATGATGAAGGGCAAAGTGGTCGTGCAGTAGGCGACCGGACCCGCGGGTCCGGTCGTGGAAAAGGAGAGCCCGATGCCGACCGTAGTCACCGCGCGCAGCCGCGGTTCGTTTCACACCGAGGTGGAGGCGCGGACGCACAAGTTCGTGATGGACGAGCCGTCGAACGACGGCGGCGGCGACCTCGGGCCGACGCCGTACGAGCTGATGGCGGCGGCGCTCGCCGGCTGCACGGCGATGACGCTCCATTTCTACGCGAAGCGCGAATCGCTGCCGCTGGAGGGCGCCGACGTCAGCGTCACCCACGACCGCCAGCACGCCAGGGACTGCGCCGACTGTCTCACGACAGCCGGCTACGTCCACCGCTTCCGCGTCGACATCAAGATGCACGGCCCGCTGACGCGCGAGCAGAAACAGCACCTGCTGACCATCGCCGCCCGCTGCCCGGTGGCGAAGACGCTGGCCTCCGAGATCAAGGTCGACGAGTTCCTGGTCGACGACGACGCGGTGGAGACGACGCCTCCGGGGTGACGAGATTGGTGGTTGCGGGGGTTCATTCGCCGCAACCGTAGCCAGGGGGAACGATAGGACCAATAGGACGAATGGGACGTATAGGACCTATGGGACGAACCCGCAGCATCTCTGTCCTATAGGTCCTATAGGTCCTATTCGTCCTATTCGTCCTATACGTCCCATTCGTGCCCGCACGACACCGGTGATATTTCCGCAGGTAGGGATCTCCCGCCACCCGTCACCCCTTAGACGGAAGCTTGCGCGATGTCCGCACTTGCCAGATCCCGGGCCCCGCCGTGACACCTCTGCCGCGACGTACATGCATGTCCAGTCACACAGAGGATCGTTATGGAGAATGTGACCAAACCCCAATCGAACCAGAGGCTCGATCCGGTGGCCGGCACGTTCACGCCCGACAGTGATGTCGGCACGTCTCTCTGGGGGTTCCTCGGACCCGCCAGGGACGACATGTACCGGCTCTACACCGACGGAAGCTTCACCAGGTTCTACGAGATCCCGCAGCGCGCCATCGTCTGGGTCGAATCGGAAGACCCGGCGGACGACGCGGCCCCGGCTCGCGTGCACGTCGCCAGCGGCACTCCGCTCGACGTCGTCGACACGTCGGCCGCGGCGGGGTGGCTCGGCGGCAGCATCACTGCCGGCTATCTTCAGAACCAGAGTGCGAGCAGCGTGACGGCCACCGCGGCCTGTACGCATGAAGGTGGACATCCGATGCAGGCGGCGGCACCCGCGCTCTGCATCACGCTTTACACGGCCAATCCGACCTGGTGCCGCGGCGGCGGCGGTGGTGGCGGCGGCAGCCGCGGCGAAGGCGGCGACGCGCGCTGCGTCGAGATCCTGCACACGGAGGTCTGCACGCTGCAGGCGAAAGTGGGGCAGGGGGAGAACGCCTGCGCCGAGATCCTGGCCACGCAATACTGCACGTTCCAGCCGGATGACGTGCTGAACACGGCCGTCTGCACGCTGAACAAAGGCGGCGGCGAGGCGGTCTGCGTCGAGGTGGCGCGTACCGCGGCCTGCACCCTGCCGAACGGCGGAGGCGCCGCCACGGTCTGCATCATGGTGATGACGTCGGTGGCCTGCACGTTCGACCAGCAGGCGCAACAACCGAACGTGCCGCCGGCCACGCCGTGCTTCCTCGTCCTCGGTACGCAGTACTGCACCGACGTCGGCCCGGCCGCCGACCTCGCCGATCCGGGATGCCGGGTGCGTTACCTGACGCTCACGTGCACCGGCGGCGGCGACATCCAGCACGATGACGCGGCCGGCTGCGGCAACGCCGGCAACACCGTCATCTACACGCTGGCGGCCGAGGGGGCGGAGGCGAAGGGATGCGCGCAGGTCCTGCGGACCGTGGCGTGTACGTTCCTGCCGGACCCCGCTACGCCGCCGAAATGTATTCAGATCGCGCAGACGGCGGTCTGTACGTTCGGCGCTCCACAGAACTGCGGCCATGTCCTCATGACCGCGGTCTGCACGCTGACGGCAGAGGCTTCGCCGTGTGGCGCGGTGCTGACGACGTATCACTGCACCATCGGTGGTGGCGAGCCGGATTGCAAGCCGGTGCGCACGACGATCGTCTGCACGCTTCCACGTGCGAAGGTCGACGACGGCTGCCGCGACATCCTCAATACGACCGGTTGTACGGCCGGTGTCGTGGCCGCGGCGGCGGACGCCGGTTGCCAGCAGCACGTCTGGACGGCCGGCTGCACGCAGCAACGCGACGCGCTCGCCGCGCGCGGGGCGGCGGTGCCGGGCTGCACGATCATCACCGCGACGCTGGTCAACTGCACGATCGGCGGTGCGAACCCCTGCCGCTTCATCCTCTGGACGCAGGCCTGCACGGGCGGCGGCGGAGGGCGTGACGCGGCGGTGCTCTGTCCGACGGTGCTCACCGCGCGTCCGACCGCCTGCGGTCCGGGTGGCGGCGGAGGCGGTGGTGGCGGCGGCGCTCGTGCCGCGGCGGAGGCTTGCCTCACCGTGGTCACGGCGAATCCGACCGACTGCGGCGGGCAGGTGTGTCTCACGGTCGTCACGGCCAATCCGACCGATTGCGGCCAGATCTGCCTGACGTTCGTCACAGCCAATCCCACGGATTGCGGTGGCGGGGGCGGCGGCTGCCGGCCGGTGCGCACCGCACGTCCGACGATCTGCGAGCAGCCGATCTGCCTCACGGTGGTGACGGCCAATCCGACCGACTGCGGCGGGCAGGTGTGTCTCACAGTGGTGACGGCGAATCCGACCGATTGCGGCCAGGTGTGCCTCACGGTCGTTACAGCCAATCCCACCGATTGTGGTGGTGGCGGCGGTTGCCGGCCGGTGCGGACGGCGCGTCCGACGATCTGCGAGCAGCCTATCTGCCTCACGGTAGTGACGGCGAATCCGACTGATTGCGGCGGGCAGGTGTGCCTCACGGTCGTTACAGCCAATCCGACCGACTGCGGGCAGATCTGTCTCACCGTCGTCACGGCGAATCCCACCGACTGCGGCCGCCTCGAGGCTGCTGCAGCGGCGGCGTGTAAGCCGTTCCAGACGGCGGTGCCGACGAACTGCGACGTGCAGTGCATCACGCGGTACACGGCATGTCCGACGTGGTGTCCCGACACCGGTGGCGGTACCGCTGCCGACGCGGCACTCCTCGCGGCGTGCCGGCCGGTGCAGACGGCGATCCCGACCGGCTGCGAGCAGCCGATCTGCCTGACGGTGGTCACGGCGAATCCGACCGATTGCGGAGGCGGAGGAGGCGGCGGCTGCCATCCGCAGCGCACCTTCCGTCCGACGCAGTGCGACGTGGTCTGCCTGACGTTCGTGACGGCCAATCCGACCGACTGCGGCGGTGGGGGAGGCGGCTGCAATCCGCGCCGTACCTTCCGTCCGACGCAGTGCGACGTGGTTTGCCTGACGGTCGTCACCGCCAATCCGACCGACTGTCAGCCCTGCGGCTTCGTCCCGACGGTGCCGCCGACGCGGTGTGACGGCGGCGGTGGAGGCGGTTGCAAGCCGGTTCGCACCGCGGTTCCGACGAACTGCGATCCGCAGCCTTGCCCCGACGTCGTCACGGCGAACCCGACCGATTGCCAGCGCCCGTGCGGCTTCGTGCCGACCGTGCCGCCGACGTTCTGCGATCAACAGCCGTGCGTCCCGTTCATCACGGCCAATCCGACGGGTTGCGTCTGCCGGCGGATTCGTACCGCGATTCCGACCGACTGCGCTCCGCAGCCGTGTCTGACCGTGGTCACGGCCAATCCGACCGACTGCGAAGGTGGCGGCGGCTGCATGTTGACCGTGGTCACGGCCAATCCGAGCAACTGCCCCGGTCCGTGCGGCTTCGTTCCCACGGTCCCGCCGACCTTCTGCGATCAGCCGATTTGCCTGACAGTGGTCACGGCGAATCCGACGGATTGCGGCGGCGGCGGTGGTGGTGGTGGGGGCGCGGCAGCGGCCGCGGCGTGCAAGCCGTACCAGACGGCGCGCCCGACGAACTGTGATGTCCTCTGCCTCACCGTCGTCACCGCGTGTCCGACGTGGTGCCCCGACACCGGAGGCGGCGGAACTGTTGCCGCGGCAGCCGCGGCATGCAAGCCGTACCAGACGGCCGTGCCGACGAACTGCGACGTCCAATGCATCACGCGGCACACGGCATGTCCGACGTGGTGTCCCGACACCGGCGGCACCGTCGCGGCAGCAGCCGCGGCGTGCAAGCCGTATCAGACGGCGCGTCCCACGAACTGTGACGTCAACTGCATCACCGTCGAGACGGCGTGTCCGACCTGGTGTCCCGATACCGGCGGCGGAGCGTTTGCGGCAGCAGCCGCGGCGTGCAAGCCGTACCAGACGGCGCGTCCCACGAACTGTGACGTGCTCTGTCTCACGGTGATGACGGCGTGTCCGACGTGGTGTCCCGACACCGGAGGCGGCGGAACCGTAGCCGCAGCGGCCGCGCGGCCGGGCGCCTGCATCACGCGCCACACGGCATGTCCGACGTGGTGTCCCGATACCGGCGGCACCGTCGCCGCGGCAGGAGGGCAGGTCTGCCTCACCGTCGTCACGGCCAATCCCACCGACTGCGGTGGGGGAGGCGGTGGCGGAGGCTGCAGGCCGCGGCGGACTGCCGTACCCACGATGTGCGATCAGCCGATCTGCCTGACGGTCGTCACGGCAGTGCCGACCGATTGCGGACGCGCGGGTGGCGGCGGCGGTGGCGGTGGCGGTGGCGGTGCGCGAGCGGGCTTCGCGGCCCAACAGCCGCCGCAATGCTTCCCCATCGAAACGGCGATGCCGACGCAATGCGGCGGCTGCCGTGCCATTCACACTGCAGTGCCCACGAGTTGTGGGTGAGTCGTTCCGGGGGACGGGTTCGCCCGTCCCCCTTTTTTGATGGCAGAGAGGCACAATAGAGAGACCGCAGGTTTTCGGTTTTTGGTTTTCGGTTTTCGGTGCGCGCAGCCGTCGCGGAGCGGAGCACCAACAACCGAAAACCGAAAACCAACAACCGCGCAGCGAAGCGGAGTCCACACATGCTCAACGTCGACAACGCAGCCGAATACCTGATCGAGCGCGGCCTGATGTCCGTCGATTCGATCCTCAGCGGCGATCTGATCATCAGCAGCGCCGCGCGCCGCAACCGCAACCTCCGTATCAAGCGGAAGGATGATCCGAGCTACCTGATCAAGCAGCCGGACGATCCGGCCGGCGGCGCGCAGCAGACGCTCCGCTCCGAAGCGGCGTTCTACTCGTTCTGCTTCGCGGACGCCGAAGCGGAGCCCGTCCGCGAGTTCCTCCCCGCGCTCCGCTACTTCGATCCGGAACGCTCCCTCGTCGTCTTCGACTTCCTCGAGGGCGCGGTGCCGCTCTGGCAGTACAGCGGCAGCCGCGAAGAGACGTCGCGTCTCGTCGGCCACGCCCTGGCCACCTTCCACCGCACCTTTCGCGGCACGCAGAACCCGAAGCTCGGCTGGCTCCATCGCCAGACGCCGTGGGTCATGCGCGTGCACAAGCCGTCGCCGGAGCTCCTCGCGAGTCTCAGCCCCGCGAACGTCGAGACGCTGCGCATCCTGCAGACGCAGGAAAAGATCAGCGCCCATCTCGACGCCCTCCGCCGGAAGTGGCGCGTGGAGACGGTGATTCACAACGACATCAAGTCGGACAACATCCTGGTGAAGGGCTCAGGGCCCGGGGCCCAGGGCTCAGGGGCTGGCGCTTTGCCGGGTGTGTCCGCCGAGCGCAGCCCTGAGCCCCGGGCCTTGAGCCCTGAGCCTTTGTCCGTGGCTCTCGTCGATTGGGAGCTCGTGCAGCTCGGCGATCCCGCCTGGGACGTCGCCGGGCTGCTGCAGGATTTCATCCTGTTGTGGGTCACGTCCATGACGGTCACGCCCGGTGCCACCGTCGACGTGCTGGCTGCTTCCGCGCGCCTTCCGCTCACCGACCTGCAGCGCGCCATCCGCGCGTTCTGGAAGGGCTACCGTGCCGCGGCCGGGCAGACGCCGGCGGAGGAGGCGCAGCTCATCACGCGGGCCGTGGCGTACTCCGCGGCGCGCCTCATTCAATCCGCTTACGAAATGGGAGCCGTCACCCCCGCTCTGGCGCCCGCGTCCGTGCTGCTCCTCCAGGTCAGCGCGAACCTGCTGCGCGATCCGGAAGCGGGACAGGTGCAGCTCTACGGACTCATTCAGGGATACGTGCCGGTATGAACGCAGACCTTCTGGAAGTCGTCGACGCCGTCTCCATCGAGTCTCCCGCGCGCTACTCGCTCCTCGGGCAGCCGCGCGACCTCTCGGCCATGCCGGGCGAGCCGCGCGCGCGCATGGTGCAGACGATGGAGAACGATCTCTACGTGCGCATGTACACGCGCCCTTCGACCGGTAGCGGCGCGGCGCCCGACCATCTCGGGCAGCGCGATCACGTGGCCGCGCTCTCCGCCGCCAACAACGGGCACGGCACCTGGGAGCCCGGCTGGCGCGTCGGCGAGATCGATGAAGAAGACGGCCGCGTCGCCGTGAGCAAGGACGCGATCACCTTCTGGGTCGATCCGGCCACGGGGATGCGCACCGCCACCGGACGGGCGGGCCCCGGCGACTACTGCCGCGTGCGCGTGGCCAAGGAGCTGCGCAACCTGATGCCCGGCTTCTACTTCGCCATCGGCGACGGCGATCAGGCCGACACGCGCGACCAACCGGAGCCGCTGGTCCGCTTCTACTGGAATCTCACCGCCGCCGGAGCCGCGCCGTACATCGGCGCCGCGACGGAAACGCTCAACGCCATCGCCGTCCCGTTCCGCACGAAGGTACTGACCGATCCCTCGTCCTACGTCCGCGCGGACGGCGGTGTGCTCTATCTGGAGCGCCGCCACTTTCACCGCGTCCGCTCTGCGCTGCTCCGCATCCACGACGCCATCGCCCCGTACCTGCGGCCGGAGGTGCCGATGTTCACGAAGCCGCTGGCGCCGGGGCTCGGCCTCGCCGAGGATCCGGGCGGCGGCATGAGCTTCGGCCAGTCACGCTGCCGCGCGCTCGCGAACGGACTATGGGACGCCTTCGCCACGGGAGCCGACAAGCTGGAGACCGTGGAGCAGGCGCTCGTCGCCGCGAACGTCGACCTCGATCGGCCCTGGCTGGAGAAAGGCGCCTCCGACATGTACCTCCTCGAAGCCGCTTCGCGTCAGGAACGCCGCGCCGCCGAGCTCGAGCTGCGCCGCCGCGAGAAGAAGGAAAGGAAAGCCCGATGACGACGATGCCGCAGACGTACGACACGCGCATCACCGAGGGAGAGCTCCTCAACGCGGCGCTGCGCATCGCCCGCCGCATCTGCGCCTCCGCGTACTGGAGCAACGACGGCACGCAGTGCAGCTGGCTGGGGCGCGGCGATGAAGACGGCACCAGCGAAGCGACGCAAACCCCCGTCAACATCGCCCTCGGTGCCCATCTCTACTCCGGCACCCTCGGCATCGCCCTTTTCCTCGGCGAGGTCTGGCGCCTCACCGGCGACGGGGACGTCGGCCGCACCGCGCGCGCGGCCGTGCGCCGCTCGCTGGTCACGCTCGACAAGACGATCGACATCCCGGTCTCGGCGATCTCGTTCTGGGCCGGCCACACCGGCGCGGCGTGGGCGATGAAACGCTTCGCCGACATCGGCCTCGAGCCGGGCGCGCGCGGCGAAGTGCCGCGGCTTCTCGCGAAAGTGCGCGACTCGCTGCGCGACGAGCACGTGCTCGACATCATTGGCGGCAACGCCGGCGCGGTGCCGGGACTCGTGGTGCTGGCGCGTGAGCCCGAGTGGCGCGCGGAGTGTCTCGCCATCGCGCGCGCGCTCGTCGACGAGATCGCGGTGAAGGCGCGGCGCGACGATACGGTGGCCGCATGGGACCCGAAGATCGCCTCCGGCTTCGACACGCAGTGCCCGCCGATGACCGGCTTCTCGCACGGCGCGTCGGGGATCGCGCTCGCCGCGCTGGAGCTGTACGGCGCCACCGGGGAACTGCGCGATCTCGAGCTGGCGCGCGCCGGCTTCGGCTACGAGGACGCGCTGTTCAACCCTCACTACGGGAACTGGCCGGACATGCGCAGCGGCGGACAGAGCTACCAGAGCGCGTGGTGTCACGGCGCCCCCGGCATCGCCATGGCCCGCGCGCGTGCCCGCCACCTCGATCCGGTGCGCGCCGCGCACTACGAGGCGTACGCACGCGCCGGCGCCCGCAACACCATCGAGACGATCAACCGCTACCTGCAGGCCCCGCGCTACGACACCTCGATGTGCCACGGCATCGGCGGGTTGTCCGAGGTACTGTTCACGATCGGCGAGCTGCTGGGGGATGCGACGCTGACGGAGTCCTCGCGCGGCGTGGCCACGGAGCTGATCGCGCGCTACGGAGAGACGGCCGAGTATCCGACCGGAGCACCGATGCGCGGGCCCAACCCCTCACTGTTCATCGGCTGGGCAGGCACGGGTTACCACTTCCTGCGTCTGGCCGCGGCGGATGTGCCCAGCATCGCGGCGATCATGTGAGTACGTGGGACCTGTGGGATTCCCATTCGTCCCATAGGTCCTATCGGTCCCATCCGTCCTATGTTCTAGCGGATCGGCTGCCGGTCTTCCGTGTCTTCCACACCCACGACGAAGAACGGATCACTGGAACGGTTGTCCACGACCGAGGCGTACGCAAACACCGGCTGGGACGAGTCCAGCACCACGAATCCGTCCGGCAGGTTGAAGCTGCCGATGCCGTGGATGACGCCGAGCGGCGTCTGCACGACGCTGTGCGGCGGTACCACGATCGGCTCGCCGACGATGAGCAACGCGCCATCGTTGCGGTAGACGCGCGGCGTCACGACCGCTTCCTCGGAGCTCGGGTTCATGACGCCGACGTTCGTCCGGAAGCCGGTGCTGATGTCGGCGCTGTGGGAGAGGTGGGTGACGACGAGCTTGTGCTTCGCGGCCGAGGCGTGCATCGCGGGGATGAACTGGCCGTAGGTGCCGGGGCCGGTGGGCGAGTCGGTGTAGGTGCGCGACTCGGCGGTGAACTCCCAGCTCTGGTCATCGGCGGAGTCGAGGCGAAGAGCACCGACCATCGGCGTGTGGATCTGCATGAAATCGCCGACGACGTTGTTCAGCACCGCCATCGACCGCGGCGGTACGGTGACGATGCGCCCGGAGATGTTGCGCCCGTCCATGTTCGCCGGCAGGAAGTGGATGGTGACGCCGATGGTCTTCGTCGACGACGGATTGAAGATGCGCAGGTCCGTGCGGAAGAGCGTCTCGTTGGCGCCCGGCGCAACGCCGGCGATCGGAATCCACATGTCCTTCGCCGAAGCGCTGACCGTGGCGGCAATGAGAAGGGCAAGAACGATGAGCCGGGAAATCATTACGGGGAATTGTACGGTGTCAGATGCGGAGCGTCAGTGGCCGCGGTCACCCCATTCGTCCCATTTGTCCTGGTTGTCCTATAGGTCCGACTCGTCCTATCGCGCCAGCACCACTGCCACCGCATCGCGATGCACCACCCGCCACCCTTGCTGTTGCAGCACGCCGGCGATGAAGGCGTCGGGCGGGAGCAGCACGGCGTTAGTGCCGGAATCGGCCAGCACGCGCAACGCGCGAGGATCGGCGGACATGACGGCGTCGTAGTCGCGGGCGATGTGCGCGGGGTAGACGGTGTCGGCGCGCGAATCGACGAATACGCGCACGCGACCCTCCGTGCGCCAGAGCACGTAGCCGGCCCAGTGGTACTGCGTGAAGAGTCGCACGTTGGGACCGAGTGAGCCGAGAGCGGCGGTGGCGGCGACCGGTTGCTGGGCGACGACGTTCGCCGCGATCGCCTCCTGCGTCACGATGACGAACGGCGCCAGCACGAGCGCAATCACGAGCGCGGCGATGGCGGCCACGCGCGGCCACGCCGTGCGCGCGGCGCCGGGCAGCCACGTGCCGATGATGGGGATGGCCACGATGCCCCAGACGGCGACGTGCCGCCCGTGGTTCAGCGCGAGATGGGTGGCCGCGAGGAACACGAGGAGGTCGCGCCACGCCGGCTTCGTCTCCCGCACGCGGGCCGCGAGCACGATCGACGCGAGCAGCACCAGCTCGAACAGCAGGAACGCACCGCTCGTGAAGGCGGGCTTCTTCCACTCCACGATCGTCGCCGTCCACGGATTCTCGCGGAGGAACTCGAGCGGATAGACGAGCTGCCGCCAGCCGAGGGGATGGATGGCGGCGGCGAGGAGCGAGGGAATCGACCAGGCCAGCATGAGCGCCGCCCGGCGTCGTTCGCCGTCGAGCCACGCGCCGACCGCGGCAAGACCCATGAAGCCGATGCCTGCCGCGTAGCCGCCGTGCAGATTCGACCAGAGCATGATGACGAGAGGGAAGACGAGCCAGGCGAGGGAAGGCGCGTCGCGCTCGAGGAACCGATCGACGAGCAGCAGCCAGAGCGCGAGCATGACCAGTGTGAGAATCTGCGGCCGCGCCCCCCACACCGGGATCGAGAGACTGAACGCCGCCGCGATCAGCAACGTTGCCGCGAGGGGAGGTGTCCCTCGCCGCAACAGCCGCACGTGCACCAGCGCAAACGCGGTGGCAATCAGCGCCGCCGCAAGCAGAAAGAGCAGCGCCAGTCCGCCGGCGCGGGTGGCCGAAGCCATGCCGATCTGCGCGAGCCACTCGTGGTTGAGCCAGCGCGCGCCGGGGACGGTGTACGACCAGGCGTCGGTGCGCGGCAGCGTGCCGCTGTCGAGGATGAGCTCCCCCGTGGCCACATGCCACCAGAGATCCGGGTCGGTCACGGGCCGCGCCGCGAGCAGCGTCAGCGCCAGATAGACGGCAAAGGTGGCGAACGCCACGAGGCGCCCCGGTTGGTGCATGCGCGCCGGACTTTAGCATTGGCCTGCGGCGGGACAGGGACCGATAGGCCGAATAGGACTCATAGGTCAGATGGGACAAACCGCTCGGGTGGGGGATCCCATTTGTCCTATAGGTCCTATCCGTCCTATTCGTCCCATCGTTTCCCCGGTGCTATCCTCCCGCACGTATGTCCATCCGTCCGTTGGTTGCCCTGTTCATTCTTTTCGCCACCACCGCCGCGTACGCCGCCCCCGCTAGCGTCACCATCGCCGGTTCCGTGCAGTCGGAGCTCGGTTGCCCGGCCGACTGGGCGCCCGACTGCGCCGCCACCGCGCTGGCGCTCGATCCGGAGGATGACGTCTGGCAGCGCGTCTTCGACGTGCCCGCCGGCTCGTACGAATACAAGGCGGCGCTGGATGGCGGCTGGGCGGAGAACTACGGGCGCAACGCGCAGCGCGACGGCGCCAACATCGCCCTGAGCCTCGGCGCGCAGTCCGCGGTCAAGTTCTACTACGACCACAAGACGCACTGGATCACGGACAACCGCAACTCGATCATCGCCACGGCGCCCGGCAGCTACCAGAGCGAGATCGGCTGCGGCGGCGACTGGGATCCGTCGTGCCTCCGCTCCTGGCTGCAGGACCCGGACGGCGACGGCATCTTCACCATGACGCTGCACATCCCGGCGGGCGACTACGAAGTGAAGGTCGCCATCAACGAAAGCTGGTCGGAGAACTACGGCCAGGGCGGCACGCCGAACGGGGCCAACATTGCCTTCAACGTTCCGGCGCAGTGCGCAAAGACGCTCTTCAGCTACGACTCCGCGACGCACATCCTCACCGTCGGTCCCGCTCCGGCCGAGCCGCAGCCGGCGGTCGTCGGGCTCCCCGGCAGCTACCAGAGCGAAGTGGGCTGCTCCGGCGACTGGCAGCCGGAATGCGCGGCCACGCACATGACGCTGGAAGACGGCGTCTGGCAGAAGAGCGTGACGATTCCCGCGGGCAGCTACGAATACAAGGCCGCGCTGAACAATGCGTGGGACGAGAACTACGGCGCCAACGCCACGCGCAACGGCTCGAACCTCGCCCTCAACCTGGCCGCGGCGACGGCGGTGAAGTTCTACTACGACCACGGCACGCACTGGGTCGCGGACAACCAGACGAAGCTCATCGCCACCGCCCCCGGCAACTACCAGCAATTCCTCGGCTGCGGCAGCGACTGGGACCCGTCGTGCCTCCGCTCCTGGCTGCAGGACCCGGACGGCGACGGCATCTACAGCTTCTCCACGCGCGCCATCCCTGCCGGCAACTACGAGGCGAAAGTGACGCTCAACGAGTCGTGGGACGTCAACTACGGCGCCGGTGGCGCGCAGAACGGTGCGAACATCGCGTTCAGCGTTCCGACGAGCTGCGCGGAAGTCTTCTTCGTCTGGAGCTCGACCACGAAAGTCATGACCGTCTCCACCAGCGGCGCGCCGAAAGGCAATCTCGCCAAAGCGCAGGCGTACTGGGTCACCGGCGACACGATCGCCTGGAACGTCCCGGCCACGTCGATTGTGACGCTGCACTACTCCGCCGCCGGTGGCCTCGAGCTCGGCGACAGTGTCGAAGGCGGCATCGACATCGCGCTGACGTACGACCCGGCCGGCCTGCCGCTCGACGTGAAGACGAAGTTCCCGCATCTGGCGAGCCTCAACGCGTTCCGCATCCCGGCCGCACGAGCGGGCGAAGTGCCGGAAGCGCTGAAGTCGCAGCTCGCCGTGTCGGCGAAGGACGCGACGAACGCGCTGGTCGACGCCACGTCGCTGCAGCTTCCCGGCGTGCTCGATGACCTCTACGCCAACGACCAGCCGCTCGGTGTCACCTTCAATGCCGGCGTGCCGACGCTGAAGGTGTGGGCGCCGACCGCGCGCAACGTGCAGCTCCAGCTCTTCGATGGCGCGAACATGACCGTCCACGCGATGACGCGCGACGCCGACGGCGTGTGGAGCATCACCGGCGACGCGTCGTGGAACGGCCGCTACTACCTTTACGACGTCGAGGTCTTCGTCCGCGCGGCGGGCAGCATCGTGCACAACGTCGTCACCGATCCGTACTCGGTCAGCCTCGCGCGTAACAGCGCGCGCAGCCAGATCGTCGACCTCTCCTCGACCGCCGTGAAGCCGCTCGGCTGGGATGCGGTGGTGAAGCCGCGCCTCGACGCGCCGGAAGACATCGCGCTGTACGAGCTGCACGTGCGCGACTTCAGCGCGAGCGACCACAGTGTCCCCGCCGCGCAGCGCGGCACGTTCAAGGCGTTCACGCAGGCGGGCTCGCACGGCATGCAGCATCTCGCCGCGCTCGCCGCGTCGGGGCTCACGCACATCCATCTCCTCCCGGCCTTCGACATCGCCACGATCAACGAGGAGAAGTCGCAGTGGCTGTCGCCGGGCGACCTCTCCACCTACGCGGCGGACGGCGCGGAGCAGCAGGAAGCGATCGAAGCCATCCGCGACCAGGACGGCTTCAACTGGGGCTATGACCCGTGGCATTACACGGTGCCCGAGGGGAGCTACGCGACGGATGCGGAGGGGACGGCGAGAATCGTCGAGTTCCGCGAGATGGTGCAGAGCCTCAACGCCACCGGCCTGCGCGTGGTCATGGACGTCGTCTACAACCACACGAACTCCGCGGGGCAGAACGACAAGTCGGTACTGGACAAGATCGTGCCGGGCTACTACCACCGCCTCAACGGCGACGGAACGGTCGAGCAGTCGAGCTGCTGCCCGAACACCGCGTCCGAGCACGACATGATGGAGAAGCTGCTCATCGACTCCGTCGTCACGTGGGCCACGCAGTACAAGGTCGACGGCTTCCGCTTCGACCTGATGGGGCATCACATGAAGCGCAACCTGACGAAGCTGCGCGCGCGGCTCGATGCGTTGACCGTGGCCAATGACGGTGTCGACGGCGCGAAGATCTACCTCTACGGCGAGGGATGGAACTTCGGCGAGGTGGCGGACAACGCCCGCGGCGTGAATGCGATCCAGCGCAACCTCGCCGGCACCGGCATCGGCTCCTTCAGCGACCGTCTGCGTGACGGCGTGCGCGGCGGCGGGCCGTTCGACGGCATCCAGGCGCAGGGCTTCGGCACGGGCCTCTACTACGACCCGAACGGCACGAACCAGGGTTCGGCCGAGGACCAGCTCAACCTCCTCCGCCTCGAGACCGACTGGATCCGTCTTGGGCTCGCCGCGAACCTCGCGAGCTACACGTTCATCGACCGCAACGGCAACCCGACGACCGGCGCGCAGCTCGACTACAAGGGGCAGCCGGCCGGCTACACCGCCGATCCGCAGGAAGTCATCAACTACATCGACGCGCACGACAACGAGACGCTGTTCGACATCCTGCAGCTCAAGCTGCCGGTGACGCTGACGATGCCGCAGCGCGTGCGCGCGAACGCGGTGGGGATGAGCCTCGTCGGACTCGCGCAGGGCATCCCGTTCTTCCACGCCGGCGCGGACATGCTCCGCTCCAAGTCGCTCGACCGCAACAGCTACAACTCGGGCGACTGGTTCAACCGCCTCGACTTCACCTACACCACGAACAACTGGGGCGTCGGCCTTCCGCCGCAGCAGGACAACGGCGCCAACTGGCCGCTGATGCAGCCGCTGCTCGCGAACCCGGCGCTGAAGCCGGCGTCGTCCGACATCATCGACGCCGCCACGCACTTCCGCGAGCTGCTGCGCATCCGCAAATCGACGGGACTGTTCCGCCTGCGGACCGCGGCCGACGTGCAGGCGCGCGTCACGTCGCACCACGGCGCGCCCGGCGTCATCTTCATGACGATCACGGACAACGACGGCGCCGTCGACCGGCAGCACGACCTCATGGCGGTCGTCTTCAACGCGACCGGCGTCCCGCAGTCGTACCACGCGGCATCGCTGGCGAGCCGCACGCTGTCGCTGCACCCGGTGCAGGCCGCGTCGCACGATCCCATCGTGCGCACGGCCACGTTCTCCCACGGCACCTTCAGCGTGCCGGGACGGACGACGGCGGTGTTCTGGTCGCAGCGCCCGCTGACCGAGCAGATCCAGTTGCTCATCGGCGACACCAACAACGCCGACCTCCGCGGCAAGCTGGAGAACGCGATCAAGCAACTGGAGAAGGGGCACACCGGCCCGGCGAAGAATCAGTTGCAGTCGTTCATCAACAAGGTCGAGGAACTGGTGGCCGGCGGCAGCATGCCCGCCGCCGAGGGCGCGGCGCTGATTCAGGAAGCGCAGGCGATCCTGGCCCAGATGTAGGGAACGACAGGACGGATGGGACGAACAGGACCCATTCGTCCCATCTGTCCCCCAGGCCCCATGCGTCCTGTCACGGTGCTGGAAACAGAAAGCCCCCATCCACGTATTACCAGCCGACATGAAGAAGCGAACCAAGATCATCATCGCCGCGGTCGTGCTGCTCCTCATCGCCGGCATCACCGGCGCTTCGGTGCGCGCGCGGCGCAATAACGGCGGCACGGCCGTCACCTTCGGGAAGGTCGAGCGCACCGACCTCACCAGTAAAGTCACGGCCAACGGCCGCCTCGACGCGCAGCGGAAGGTCGACCTCTCGGCCAACGTGATGGGGCAGATCGTCAACCTCGCCGTCCGTGAGGGCGACGTCGTCAAGAAGGGCACCTTCCTCCTGCAGATCGACCAGAAGCAGCTCGCGGCCTCGGCCGAAGGGGCCGCCGCTTCGATGCGCGCGCTGTTTTCCGATCTCGACGCTTCCCGGGCTCAGCTTGCCGAGGCGCAGCGGAACTTCGAGCGGGCCACGCGGAACTACAACGAGAAGATCATCCCCATGGCCGAGCTCGACCGCACCCGGTCGGCGCTCGACCAGGCCCGCGCCAACGTCCGCTCCATCGAGCAACGCATCGAACAGTCGCGCGCCAACCTCGCGGCCGCACGCGACACCCTCTCCAAGACCACGATGACGGCGCCCATCGACGGCATCGTCACCGCGCTGCCGGTCGAGGAAGGGGAGGTCGCGGTCATCGGCACGATGAACAACCCCGGTACGAAGCTGATGACGATCGCCGACATGTCGATCGTCGAGGCCGTGATGGAGGTCGACGAGACCGACATCCCGAACGTGAAGGTCGGCCAGCGCGCCACCGTCACGATCGACGCCTACCCGAACCGCACGTTCAACGGCACGATCACCGAGGTCGGCTCCAGCCCGATGAGCGCGGGCGGCGGCGGGGCCGAAGCCGTCAACTTCGAGGTCAAGATCCAGCTCGAGAATCCGCCGCAAGGCGTCCGCCCCGGCTTCTCCGCGTCGGCCGACATCATCACCGGCACCGCGCCGAAAGCGCTGGCCATCCCGATCCAGGCGCTCGTCGTCCGCGAGAAGGCCGGCAGCACGCCGGGCAAATCGCAGGAGGAGGAAGGCGTCTACCTCCACGAGAACGGCACGGCCAAGTTCGTCCTCGTGAAGACCGGCCTCTCCGGCGACAGCAACATCGAGATCACCTCCGGCCTCGAGGAAGGGCAGCAGATCATCACCGGCCCCTTCCGCGCCCTCCGCGACATCGAGGACGGGGCGAAGGTGAAGGAGCAGAAGGCGCCGAAGGAAGACGAGGAGAAGAAGGGGTAGTCGGTGTTTTCGGTTTTCGGTTGTTGGTTGTCGGTGCTTCGCTGCATCCGGCGTAGCGCAGCACCAAAAACCGAAAACCAACAACCGACAACCACTACGCCATGGAAACGCTCCGCATCGCCGTCACCGCCCTCAACGCTCACAAGCTGCGCAGCTTTCTCACGCTGCTCGGCGTGATCATCGGCGTCATGACGGTCGTGACCGTCGTCTCGATCATCTCGGGGCTGAACAACTACATCGCCGAGAAGGTCTTCCAGCTCAACCCCGACGTCTACGTGATGACGCAGTTCGGGATCATCACCAGCCGCGAGCAGTACCTCGAGGCGGTCAAGCGGAAGAAGATCGACTGGAACGATTACGAAGCGATTCGCGAGCGCTGCAACTCCTGTGAGATGGTCGGCGCGAGCGTCAGCACCGGCACCGCGGTCAAGCGCGGTGCGAAGCGGCTCAGCGACGTCCGCGTGCAGGGGACGACCGCGAACATGGCGGAGCTGAACAACCTCGATCTCGAAGCGGGGCGTTTCTTCACGACGACGGAGCAGCAGCGCTCCGCGCTGGTGGCGGTCATCGGCTCCGACGTGCGCGATGAGCTCTTCGGCAAGGTCGATCCGATCGGCCGTACGGTCTGGGTGGCGAACCAGCCGCTCCGCGTCATCGGCCTCCTCGCGAAGCAGGGCTCCGTCCTCGGGCAGAGCCAGGACAAGCAGCTCTTCCTGCCGCTCGGCGCGTTCAACAAGCGGTTCGGCTCGCGCCGCAGCCTCGACGTCTTCGTCCGCGCCACGGGTGGCGTCGCGGGGATGTCGCACTCGATGGATGAAGCGCGCGTGATCATCCGCTCGCGGCGGCGCACGGCGTTCCGCGCGGACGACCCGTTCTCGATGGTGACGGCCGAGGCGCTGCAGATGTTGTGGAAGAGCATCTCGGCGGGAGGGTTCGCCCTGATGACGTTCATCTCCGGCATCTCCCTCATCGTGGGCGGCATCGTCATCACGAACATCATGCTGGTGTCGGTCATCGAGCGAACGCGCGAGATCGGCATCCGCCGTGCGCTCGGCGCGACGGCGAAGAACATCAAACGGCAATTCCTCACCGAAGCCATCCTCCTCGCCCTCGGCGGCGGGATCATCGGGGTGCTGCTCGGCATGATCATCAGCAAGCTGGTGTCGACCGTGGCGCCGCTGCCGACGCTGGTGCGGCCGTCGCTGGTGATCGCGGGGCTGGCCGTTGCGGTGCTGACCGGCGTGGCCGCCGGCTATTTCCCGGCACGGCGTGCGGCGAAGCTGCCGCCGATCGAGGCACTGCGATGGGAGTGACGATGGGACGAATGGGACCAATAGGACTAATGGGACAAATAGGACTCATGGATTGCCCCTGCCGGCGAAGCCGCGCCAAGTCGCGCAGCTCGCATGAGTCCCATAGGTCCCATGGGTCCCATTTCCAGCGGTTCGATTGCGCAGGGCAGTCATGCTGAAGCACATCTTCGCCATGCGGGAAAACGTCCGCTTTGCCGGCACGGCGTTGCGCGCGCACAAGCTGCGCTCCGCGCTGACCGTCCTCGGGATCGTCATCGGCGTGACCACGGTCATCGCCATGGTCTCGATCATCGAGGGGTTCAATAACAACATCATCAAGAACTTCCAGGCGTTCGGCGCGACGCTGGTGCAGTTCCAGAAGTTCGATCCGCAGTTCGGGCCGGGCAACCGCGACGAGTCGCAGCGGCAGCGCAAAGAGCTGACGATCGAAGACGCCGACGCGCTGCGCGCTCTCTGCCCGTCGATCCTCGCCGTGTCGCCGGAGCGCTACTGGTTCCCCGGCGCGCCGAACCAGGCGTCGTCGCCGGAGGTCATCTACGACGGCATCGAGGCGACGCCCGACACGATCGGCGGCGTGATGCAGGACTACACGATCGCCAACAACCACTACGTCGGCGAGGGGCGCTTCATCACCGAGTCCGACGTGCGCCGCAACGCCTCCGTGATCGTGATCGGCTACAACATCATGGAGACGCTCTTCCCCCGCACCGATCCGATCGGGAAGGAAGTGACGCTCGCCGGCCGCAAGTACATGGTCGTCGGGATCATGGAGAAGCAGGGCGCGACGATGTTCGAGTCGACCGACACGCACATCTTCCTGCCGATCTCCACGTTCGACAGCCACTTCCCGTGGGTGAAGCGGACGCGCGGCGTGAACATCGCGACGGTGCCGAAGCGGCCGGAGCTCGTGAATCAGGTCGTGGAAGAGGGGACGGCGGTGCTGCGCGCGCGGCGCAAGGTGCCGTTCAACAAGCCGAACGACTTCGGGATCATGACGCCGGATAAGCTGATCGGGAACTTCCGCGCGATCACCGGCGGCATCACGCTGGCGATGGTGTTCATCTCCTCGATCGCGCTGCTGGTCGGCGGCGTCGGCGTCATGAACATCATGCTGGTGTCCGTGACGGAGCGGACGCGCGAGATCGGTATCCGCAAGGCGATCGGGGCGGTGCGCCGCGACATCGTCACGCAGTTCCTGACGGAGGCGATGACGCTGTCGGGAATCGGGGGAGCGCTCGGTGTGACGGCGGGACTCGCGATCGCGGCCATCGTGCGCGCGCTCAGCCCGTTGCCGACGACGACGCCACTCTGGTCGATCATCGTCGGTCTGCTCGTGTCGATCTCGATCGGCCTGTTCTTCGGGATCTACCCGGCGTACAAGGCGGCAAGACTCGACCCGGTCGAAGCATTGCGCTACGAGTAAGAGGAAAACACGGAGCGCCAGCGGGTGCCGGCGCTCCCGGAGAGTCTTCTTTTACAGTGACCGCTTCTTCGAACGGATGTTCCGGCGGCTGCCTTTGCTCTTGCCGCCACCACCGCCGAAGTCCCGCGGGTAGTCGCCGCCGCCGCCACCATCGTAGCCGCCGCCGCCACCACCACCGCCATCATAGCCGCCACCACCGCCACCATAACCACCGCCGCCGCCGCCGTAACCACCCGGCCGCCCGGCGCCGCCGCTCGGACGCGGACGGTTCGTCCGCTCCTCGGCCGCGTTCACACGCAGCGTCCGGCCGCCCAGCGAAAAGCCGTTGTACTTCTCGATGGCCTGCGCGGCGGCTTCTTCCGTCTCGTATTCCACGAACGCGAAACCACGAGGACGGCCCGTCTCACGATCCATCGGAAGAAACACGTCGCGGACCGTACCGGCCTGAGCGAAGAGCGTTTCGACCTCCTCACGCGTCGTGCTGAAAGCGAGATTTCCTACGAAAACCTTGGAAGCCATGCATCTCCTTGTCCGCGGCTGTCTCGGCCGCACGATCACAGTCTACAGTGCTGGTCGTGTGCCTGCCCGTGAATTTGCGTATTCAGTTCGTTTCGAGGCTGCCAGCATACAATCCTGGCCGACCTCATGCACGGGAGCATTCGATAGATGGCCTACCGCATTCTGGTGATCGACGACGAAACGGGGATCCGTGAAGCAATCCGGATGACCCTCGAATATGAAGGCTACCGCATCGACGAGGCGCGGTCCGGGCAGGAGGGGCTCGACAAGGCCGGCAAGACCCCCTACGACGCGATCCTCCTCGACATCAAGATGCCGATCCTCGACGGCATCGAGGTCCTCGAGAACCTCAAGCTGCAGAAGATCGACTCGCCCGTGGTCATGGTCTCCGGCCACGGTGACGTGCACACCGCCGTCGAGTGCACCAAGCGCGGCGCGTTCGACTTCCTCGAGAAGCCGCTGAACCGCGACAAGCTGCTGCTCACCGTGCGCAACGCCGTCCGTCAGCGCTCGCTCGAGGAAGAGAACATCGAGCTGAAATCGAAGGCCGAGCGGGAGTACCAGCTCGTCGGCGAATCCGAGGTGATGGGCGAGCTCCGCTCGCAGGTGGAGCGCGCCGCACCGACGAAGGCGACGGTGCTCATCACCGGCGAGTCGGGCACGGGCAAGGAGCTCGTGGCCCGCGAGATCCACCGCCGCTCCTCGCGCGCGGGCCAGCCGTTCATCCAGGTGAACTGCGCCGCGATCCCCGAGGAGCTGATCGAGTCCGAGCTGTTCGGCCACGAGAAGGGCTCGTTCACCGGCGCCGTGCGCAAGCAGACCGGCAAGTTCGTCGCGGCCGACGGCGGCACGATCTTCCTCGACGAGATCGGCGACATGTCCCTCCGCACGCAGGCCAAGGTGTTGCGCGTGCTGCAGGAAGGGGAGGTGGAGCCGGTCGGCTCCGCGACCGTCGTGAAGGTCGACGTGCGCGTGATCGCCGCCACGAACAAGGACCTGACCGAGGAGATCCGCAACAACCGTTTCCGCGAGGACCTCTACTACCGCCTCAACGTCATCCCCATCCGCACCCCGCCCCTCCGCGAGCGCCGCGACGACATCGCCGTCCTCGGGCAGCACTTCGCCAAGATGTTCTCCGAGGAGTACAACCGGCATCCGAAGAAATTCACGCCGGCGGCGGTCAAGGCGCTGCAGGACGCGCCGTGGCGCGGCAACGTCCGCGAGCTCAAGAACATGATCGAGCGCCTCGTGATCATGGTCCCGGGCGACGCCATCGACATCACCGACCTCCCGGCCGAGTTCTTCCGCACCGGCGGCGAGATCATCGCCGGCGCGCTGAAGCTGAAGACGCTCCAGGACTTCAAGGACGAGGCGGAGAAGGCGTTCATCGTGGCCAAGCTCCGCGAGTTCGGCTGGAACGTGTCCAAGACCGCCGAGGAGATCGACACCCCCCGGTCGAACCTCTACAAGAAGATCGAGCAATACAACATCACCCGCGAAGCCGGCGGCCGCCTCGCGCCTCCGGCGGATGGGGCCGTGGAGTAGCGGCCTGGGGACCATGGGACGAATGGGACAAATAGGATCTATGGGACTTATGGGCCCAATCAAGGTCCCATTTGTCCTATTTGTCCCATCGTTCCCTATGGCTTTCCTCGGCGGCGGTGATCCCCACCGATGACGCAACCTATCGGAGTCTTCGATTCCGGCGTCGGCGGTCTCACGGTCTTCCGCGAGATCGCCCGCGCCCTTCCCCACGAAGCCCTCGTCTACCTTGGCGATTCCGCGCGTGTCCCGTATGGGACCAAGTCGCCGGAGACGATCGTGCGCTATTCGCTGGAGGCGGCGCAGCATCTCCTCGCGCGCGACATCAAGCTGCTGGTCGTGGCCTGCAACACCGCCACCGCGGCCGCGTTGCCGACGCTGATGGCGAAGCTCTCCGTGCCGGTGATCGGCGTCGTGGAGCCCGGTGCGCGCGCGGCGGTCGCGGCAACGAAGGGGCGCGTCGGGGTCATCGCAACCGAGGGGACGGTCAAGTCGCAGGCGTACACGAAGGCGATCAAGGCCATCGATCCGAGCGTGGAGGTCATCGAGATGGCGGCGCCGCTGTTCGTGCCGCTGGCGGAGGAGGGGTGGGCGCACACGCACGTGGCTCGTGAGGTCGCGGAGATCTACCTCGCGCCGCTCGTCGACCAGGGCATCGACACCCTCGTCCTCGGCTGCACCCATTACCCCATCCTGCGCGGCACGATCGAGAAGGTGGTCGGCGACCGTGTGGCCATCGTCGACAGCGCCGAGACGACGGCGAAGACCGTGGCCGCGCTCTGCCGCGAGTCGAACGGCCAGGTCGCGCCGAGCTACCAGTTCCTGGTGACGGATGCCGCCGACCGCTTCCGCCGGATTGCGGGCGACTTCCTGGAGAGGGAAATCGAGCACCTGGAGCTGGTCGCGCTGTAGCGGTTGTTGGTTTTCGGTTTTTGGTTTTTGGTGCTGCGCTACACGGTGGGTTCGGCCGCAGCGGAGCACCGAAAACCAAAAACCGAAAACCGACAACCGCTTCCTCCTCGCAATGCAGCCGCGCCACATATAATCCGCCCCCGATGGCAGACCGCACCGAACGAGCTTTTGCCCAGGACCCGCGGGAGCACATGCGGCGGCGCTTCATGATCGCGGGGGAGCACATCATCCTCCGCGCGTTCGAGCGCGACGACGCCGAGCGCTGCTACCGCTGGATGAACGATCCGAACATCGTGCGCACGCTCAAGTCGCGCTACCCGATCGCGTTCCAGGACGAGATCGAATGGCTCGACAAGGCGATGCACGCCGACGCCAACGAGCGGCACTTCGCCATCGAGCGCAAGGACGACCGCACGCACATCGGCAACGCCTCGATCCATGAGATCGACTGGGTCTCGCGCGTGGCCTGGTTCGGCCTGTTCATCGGCGAGCCGAGCGCGTGGAACCGCGGCTTCGGCGGCGACGCGATCCAGACGCTCGTCCGCTTCGCCTTCGAGGAAATGAATCTCCAGAAGCTGCGCATCAACGTCTTCGACTATAACGACAGGGCGAAGCACATCCTCGAGACGCACGGGTTCGTGCAGGAAGGCCGCTTGCAGCGCGACTTCTACCGCGAGGGGACGTACCACGACATCGTCATCTTTTCCGTATTCAAGGACGGCCAGCCATGAGTGAGAAGAAAATCCGCGTGTTGATCGCGAAGCCCGGCCTCGACGGCCACGACCGCGGGGCGAAGATCATCGCGCGCGCCCTGCGCGACGCGGGGATGGAAGTGATCTACACCGGCCTGCGGCAGACGCCCGAACAGATCGTCGCCGCCGCCATTCAGGAAGACGTCGACGCCATCGGCCTCTCGATCCTCTCCGGCGCCCACAACGTGCTCTTCCCCGAGATCATGCGGCTCCTCAAAGAGGAAGGTGCCGAGGAGATCATCGTCGTCGCCGGCGGCATCATTCCGGAGCAGGACATCCCGAAGCTGAAGGCGATGGGCATCCGCGAGATCTTCCTCCCCGGCACCCCGACCGCGACGGCAGTCAACGCCATCCGCACCGCGGTCGCCGGCAATGCGGCGTGAATATGTGTTCGACGACGGCGGGATGAACCTGCTGTCGTCGAGCGCGCTGCGCGCCGTCCGGGCCGCGCTTCCCTCCGACGCGAACCTCTTTCTCTTCCGCTCCGGCCGGCCGAACCTCTTCGCCGCCGGTGCGGACATGGCGGAGATGGCCCGCTTCACCGCCTGGGACGCGTACGAGTTCGCGTCCCTCGGCCAGGAGCTCTTCGCCGCCATCGAGCGCCTGCCGTGCGTGACCGTGGCCCTCATCGACGGCGACTGCTTCGGCGGCGCGCTCGACCTGGCGCTGGCGTTCGACCTGCGCTTTGCCACGCCGCGCTCGCGGTTCTCCCACCCCGGAGCGAAGCTCGGCATCGTCACCGGCTTCGGCGGCACGTCGCGGTGGCGGAAGACGCTGGCGCGCCCTGCCGCGCAGCAGCTTTTCATCGGCAACGGCGTGCTGACCGCCGCGGAGGCGCTGGCCGTGGGGCTGGTCGACCGCGTGGCCGATTCCCACGAGGCGGAGCTGACGCGCCTGGAAAGCGTGGACGCGCGCCTGGTCAAAGAGCTGGCCGTCCACGCGTCCCGGCTGTCCCGCGCGGAGTTGCTGATGCTGGCCAAGGCGCAGGGGGGACGATGGGACGAATAGGACGCCCCCCGTGTCATCCCGAACCCGCCGTATGGGGGGCTGGGCGGGGGAGGCGGGTGAGGGATCTGTGCGGGGGAAAGTGGCAACCCTGCTACACCGTGCTTCCCCCGCACAGATCCCTCACCGCCCTCCTCCACCCACACCCCCATACGGGCAGTTCGGGATGACACGGGAAGGCCATTCGTCCCATCGTCCCTATCAGATAGACTCCGCCGCGCATGGAAGCCCTCGAGACTCATCTCGACACCTCCTCGGACGATTTCAAGGCCAACCGCGAGCGCATTCAGGGGCTCGTCGATGAGCTGAACCAGCGCATTGCCACCGCGAAGCAGGGCGGGGGGCCGAAGTACCTGGCTCGCCATCAGGAGCAGGGGAAGATGCCGCCGCGCGAGCGCATTGCGGCGCTGCTCGATCCCGACACGCCGTTCCTCGAGCTGTCGCCGCTCGCCGCCAACGGCATGTACGACGACGAGGCGCCCGCCGCGGGGATCATCACCGGCATCGGCCGCATCCGCGATCGCGAGTGCCTCATCATCGCCAACGACGCCACGGTCAAGGGCGGCACCTACTTCCCGATGACCGTGAAGAAGCATCTGCGCGCGCAGGAAGTGGCGCTGCAGAACCATTTGCCGTGCATCTACCTCGTCGACTCCGGCGGCGCGTTCCTCCCGCTGCAGGCCGACGTCTTCCCCGACCGCGAGCACTTCGGGCGCATCTTCTACAACCAGGCGGTCATGTCGGCGCAGGAGATCCCGCAGATCTCCGCCGTCATGGGCTCGTGCACGGCCGGCGGCGCGTACGTCCCGGCGATGTCCGACGAAGCCGTCATCGTCAAGAACACCGGCACCATCTTCCTCGGCGGCCCACCTCTCGTGAAGGCGGCGACGGGGGAGGAGGTGACGGCGGAGGAGCTTGGCGGCGCCGACGTGCACACGCGCATCAGCGGCGTCGCGGATCACTTCGCCGAGGATGACGAGCACGCGATCTCGATCGTGCGGAACATCGTCGAGAACCTGCGGCTCGACAAACAGGAGCCGCCGACGCGCGTCGAGCCCGAAGCGCCGCTTTACGATCCGAAGGAGCTGTACGGCGTGATCCCGCGCGACCTGCGCCGCCCCTACGACGTGCACGAGATCATCGCCCGCATCGTCGACGGCTCGAAGTTCCAGGAGTTCAAGGAGCGTTACGCGACGACGCTCGTCACCGGCTTCGCGCGCATCTTCGGCTACAAGGTCGGGATCCTGGCGAACAACGGCGTCCTCTTCTCGGAGAGCGCGCTGAAAGCGACGCACTTCATCGAGCTGTGCAACCAGCGGCGCATCCCGCTGATCTTCCTGCAGAACATCACCGGCTTCATGGTGGGCAAGCAGTACGAGCGCGGCGGCATCGCCAAGGATGGCGCCAAGATGGTGCACGCGGTGGCCAACGCGAGCGTGCCGAAGTTCACCGTGATCATCGGCGGCTCGTTCGGCGCCGGCAACTACGGCATGTGCGGCCGCGCGTACTCGCCGCGCTTCCTCTGGATGTGGCCGAACGCGCGCATCTCCGTCATGGGCGGGGAACAGGCGGCGGGCGTGCTGACGACGGTGAAGCGCGACCAGCTCGCGCGTGCGGGGCAGGAGCTGACGGCCGAGGAGGAGCGCGCGATCGCCGATCCGGTGCTGGCAAAGTACGAGACGGAGGGGAGCCCGTACTACTCGACGGCGCGCCTCTGGGACGACGGCGTCATCGACCCCGCCGACACCCGCACCGTCCTCGGCCTCGGCCTCTCCATCGCCTACAACGCCCCCATGCCCGAGCCCCGCTTCGGCGTCTTCCGCATGTAAGGAGAAAACACTCCCTTCGGCGGAGGGAAAGATCTGTCCGCCGAGGGCAGCGATTTCCTCGCTGAGGGCGATGATCTCCTCGCCGAGGGCGTCGATCTGTCCGTCGAAGGCGACGATCTCCTCAATGAGGGCGACGATCTCCTCAATGAGGGCGACGATCTCCTCAATGAGGGCGACGATCTCTTCGCTGAGGGCGACGATCTCCTCAATGAGGGCGACGATCTCTTCGCTGACGGCGTCGATCTGTCCGATCGATGGCGATGATCTCCTCGCCGAGGGCAACGATCTGTCGGGACGAAGGGAAAGATCTGTCCCGCGGACAGAAAGATCGCGTGCGACGCACAGAAAGATGCGTCCGGCGGACCGAAACCTCCCCTCGACGTGGAGAAACGTCGGTCCTGGTGGAGGGAAACGTCCCCTCGGCGAGGAGAAACGTCCCCTCGGCGAGGAGAAACGCGCCCTCAGGGGACAGAAAGGGCCCCTGGGCGGACGGAAACGTACCCTCAGCGAGAAGAAAGGTGCCCTCGGCGGAGGGAAACGTCGGTCTGGCGGACAGAAACGTACCGTCGTCGCAGGAACGACGCGGAACGCGCTATGCTAACGATCGTGGATCCGAAGCAAATCGTGCACTCTGACCCCGAGATCGTGAGTGGTACGCCGGTCTTCGTCGGCACGCGCGTCCCTGCACAGGCCTTGCTCGACTACCTCGAAGGCGGCGAAACGATCGATGAGTTTCTCGACGACTTTCCGAGTGTGTCTCGCGAGCAAGCGGTTGCCTTTCTCGAGGAGGCTGGGCGGGCGTTGCTTGCCCATATCGCTTGAGACGCGTACTGCGACTGGCGACTGAGCAGATTCGTGCCGCTCTCGCTGCCGTCCAACCTGGGGAGTTGCTTCAGGTCCAGGTTCCGGGGGCAACCGCTGGCCCTCCACCACACGCATGATTACCTGGTTCCTTTTCGACCTCGGCAACACGCTCATCAAGCTCGCTTACGAGCGGGTGCTGCAGAACATCTGCAAGGAAGCGACGTGCTCGCGCGATGCGCTCGTCGACATCCTCGAAGAGCCGGGCGGGTATCGCGACATGGAGCGCGGGCTCGTCACGTTCTACGATTTCTACGAGCACCTCACGGAGAAGGCGGGCTACCGCGGCTCGATCCGCGACTTCCACACGCTCTGGGGCGATTTCTTCGACGGCCCGCTGCCGGGCGCCGAGGACCTGCTCGACCGGGTGCGCGCGAAGTATCGCGTGGCGTTCCTCTCGAACTCCAACGAGGTGCACGCGGAGTTGATCCCGCGGCAGTTCTCGACGCTCTTCCGCAAGGACGACCGCTTCATCTTCTCCCACCGCTTCCGCACGGCGAAACCCGACCCGGAGATCTTCCACCGCGCCCTCGAGATCCTCGGCGCCCAGCCGCAACAGGTGGTCTTCATCGACGACCTGCTGGAGAACGTGCTGGCCGCCCGCGAAGAGGGGATTCGGGCGTTCCAGTTCCGGGACACGATTTCGTTGATGAAGGAACTGGAATCCGAGGGGTTGCTGTAGAGGACGATAGGACCAACGCAATGGCGAAGTATCAACGGACTGTCCGCCGGGTGGTTGATACGGAGGCCGGCGCCATGGGCGGCGCCCACCGCGTCCGCGCGGTGCTGGAGCCGGGCAACTGGGAGGAATTCGATCCCTTCCTGCTGCTGATGGAGGATTGGTTCCATCCCGGCACCTTCGGCGATCACCCGCACCGTGGCATCGAGACCATCACCTACGTCATCGACGGTGAGCTTTCCCATCGCGACAACCACGGCAATCACGGGGTGCTGCGTCCCGGCGACGCGCAGTGGATGACCGCCGGGCGCGGCATCATCCACAGCGAGGAGCCGTCGCACGGCGAGGTGCACAGCCTGCAGCTATGGATCAACCTGCCGAAGGCGCAAAAGATGATCGAGCCGCGCTACACCGACATGCGCGGTGCCGAACAAGCGGTGCGCCACGACAGCGGCGCGACGGTGCGCATGTTCGCTGCGCCGGGCGCCGGGCATCAGCCGATCGCAATGGTGGATTTTGACCTTCAGGCGGGCGCGCGCGCCACGCAGGAGCTGGAACCAGCGGTGAACGCTTTTCTCTACATTCTCAGCGGCAGCGGCCGCATCGGCGGCACCGAGGCGCACGCGACGCAGGTCGTGTGGTTGGAACAATGGCCGGAACCGTCGGAAGTCACGATTGAGGCGGCAGAGCCGCTGCGCGCGATCCTCTGGGCGGGACGCCCGCTGCGCGAGCCGGTTGTGGCCTACGGCCCCTTCGTGATGAACACCGAGGATGAAATCCGCCAGGCGTATGCGGACTTTCGTGCGGGGAAGTTCTAGGGAACGATAGGACGAATAGGACCTATGGGAGTCCCATTCGTCCTATCTGTCCTATAGGTCCCATTCGTCCTATCGTCTACGCCTTTTACAACACCCCATTCGCCAGCGGCTTCGTCAACCCATCATTGCCGTACCACTGGCGATGGAACTCCTTCAGCGCTTCATCGTCCGAGCTCGGCGCGAGCGGCTTGGCCGGCCCTTCGGGGCGGGCGAGGCGCGGGAAGCGGTAGAGGACGTAGTCGAAGTTGCGCTTGGCGTACTCTTCGCCGAGCTTGCTGAACGAGGCGCCGTCGATGGAGAACTTCGTCGTGCCTTTGTGCGACAACTCGACGCGCGAGTAGCGCTTGTCCTTCACCTTCTTGGCGAACTCGAGGAAGGCGCGCTGGACGTCGATGGGGCTCTGCTTGAGGCTCAGCTCCTGCAGGTCGTAGACGACCACGCCGGGGACGACCCAGTACTGGTAGTGGGCCGAGACCTTCATCCCCTGGAACGCGGCGTTCTCGCGGATGACGTCGTTGACCGGTTCCTGGAGGAGGAAGACGTTGGCCGAGTAGCCGACCAGCGCCGCGATGAGCGGCGTGCCGACGAAGACGAGCTTCTTGTTGCGCAGCGCCGGGATCGGCAGCGCGACGCGTTCGATCCGGAACTGCTTCCGGAGGAGCTCCCCTAATTTGATCTTCCTTTTGGAACGGGGGGTCGACGGAGGCTCCACCGGAATCGCGTAGTAGACGATGGAGAGGATCAAGCCGGCAGCGATCGAGACGACCCCGACCTCTTTGAACACGAGGAGGGCGCCGAGACCGAAGAGGTAGGCCACCCAGCTGGCGTAGTTGACGCGCGAGCGCAGGCGCGCGGCCCGCTCCCGGTAAAAGTCTTCGTTGAGGATTTCCGAGCAGTGACGGCAACGCACGGCGTTGTGCGGCACGTCACCCCCGCAGAATTGACAGGTGTCACCAGCATCGCTGGCGCGCCGCTTCTGGCTGGCGAAGTCTTCCGCACGGCGCTTGGGAGGTGCCGCATTCAGAAGCAGCAGGCCGCAGGTTTCGCATGCCGCCGCCTCTTCTTCGTTCAGAGACTGGCATTCAGGGCATCGCATCGCAGTCTCGTAGTGCAATCGGGCGGCCATTTATGATAGGGCTCCTTCAGCCGGGTGCGCGTGCCGTGTCAAAGTTATTCCATGCGAAATAACCTGACACGCCAGGCTAACGCCGCCGGCCGAACCGGCGCTCTATGTTGAACCCTATATGCAACTCCCCGGCGTCGAACGGTGTTCCCTGATATGTGGATGTGATCGGTTGGTCGGTCAGCGTCGAGTTGTTGTTCGTCAGCATGACCTCGAACCAGTGACCGCCAATCGCGCGCTTGATGCCGACGGCCCAGCCCAGGTCGGCGTCGATGCCTTCGGGGAGATCCTGATTGGGCGGAATGATCTCGGCGATCACGGCCAGCGGCGGGCGCAGCATGTACGCGAAGGCGATGGGCACGTTGAACGCGCCGTCGAAGAGGGCGACCGAGGTGTCGCCGGCGACGGCGCGGCCGGCGTTGGTGACGTAGGTGGGGAGGATCGTGAGCTCCGCCTTCCGCCCGAACTGCCGGGAGACGATCGCCTGCGCGAACAGCGAGTTGCGGTCGTCGAGGTTGTCCTCGGTCCGCACGTTGGCGCCGCCGCGGAGGGCGATGGAGAGCGGCACCGACGGCGCCTGCCGGAACACGACGAACTTGACCGCTCCTTCGAGCGTGTCGTTGGCGTTGCTGCGGAGCAGCGTGAACTGCAGGTCGCGGCGCAGCGCGTACGAGACGCCGAACGTGACGTCCGCGTTGCTGTCGAGACCGAACAGCGAATTGATCGCGTCCTCGTTGTCGATCGACTCGTTGAAGCGGTGGGTGAACTTCACTTCCCACGTGCCCATGCCGGGGATCTGCGAGGAGGGGAGCGACAGCAGCGTGTCGCCCATCGGCAGCGGCGAGACCGGCCGGTACTCTTCCTGCGCCTGAAGGGCGTTCGCGAACAGGAGCGTCGCGGCAACGAACAGCGTCGTCTTAATCATTCGGAGCTCCGCGGCGGATCCAGTCGCGCACGAGTCTGAGGCGGGCTTCGTCGAGAGCGGGGAGGCCCTGCGGCATGCGCTCGCCGGAGATGCCGGCGCCGGTGATCTTGCGGTAGAGGTACGAGCTCGTCGGATCGCCCGGTTGCACGCGGCGCAGCGCCGGATTCTGCGTGCTCGGCACGTTGACCGTCGCCGCGTAGGCGCGACCGGCGGTCAGCACGAGTCCCTGCTGCTGGCCGATCGGATCGTGACAGCCGATCAGCGCGCACGTCGGCGTGAAGACTTCGTTCTGGACGCGCGTGAAGGTGGCGGAGGGATCGACAGGGTCTCCACCGCCTGGATCCGTGGGGAGCTCGTTGAGCTGACCGCAACCCATCACCGCGAGGAGTGTCAGGGCGAGGACGGATGTACGCATGGGGCTGTCAGGTTAGCACAGCATCCATCACCATCGCTGCGGTGTACGATTGCGCATCGTGCAAACGATCGATGACCTTTTCGCGGCTGCGTTGAGCGAGCGGGACGACGACTCACGCTGGTCCGCGATCGAAGAGCTGCAGCGGCGCGGCTCGCGCGACATCTTCGAGCGCGCCGCGGACCTCTGCCGCGACGGCTCCACGCGCGCTCGCGTGACCGGCGCGGAAGTGCTCGCGCAACTCGGCGGCGACACGCGCCCGTTCCGCACCGACGCCTGGCCCGTGCTGCAATCGATGCTGGCCGACGACGAATCGGTCGTCCTCGCCGGCGCGCTGCAGGCCCTGGGGCAGCAGGGCGATGAACGTGTCGTCGACAATGCCACGCGCCTCGCCGTCCACCCCGAGCCCAACGTCCGCTGGGCCGTCGCCTCGGCACTCGCCGAATGGGTGCACGACGAACGCGCCGTGCGCCTGCTGGTGACGCTGATGCGCGACGACGACAGCAGCGTGCGCGACGCCGCGACGTTCGCCATCGGCGCCTTGTCGGAGCTGGACACGCCGGCCATAAGATCCGCGCTGTTCGCGCGGCTGGAAGATTCGGAGCCCAGCGTCGCCCGCGAAGCGCAACTCGGCCTGGCCCGCCGCCACGACCGCCGCGTGATCCCGGCAGTGGTCCGCTCCCTGGAAGCCAAAGAGAACGAGTTGGACGAGATCGTCGATGAGGTCACGGTCCCGGAGATGCTGCCCGCCCTGATGGAAGCCAAACAGTCGATCGGCGAAAACGCCGCGCTGATCCGCCTGATCGATCAGGCGAGGGCGCGCGCGGAAGAGTAACGACAGGACGAATAGGACCTATAGGACGCATAGGACCTATAGGACAAAACGCGGCACGGCACCGCTATTCGTCCCATCGGTCCCATCGTTCCCCGCCGCTACCGCACTGCTCTGCGCTTGCGGAACACGCCGCTCATTTCGATGTTGCGCAGGAACACGCGGGACACGTTCGTTTCCTCCACCACACTTTGGTAGACCAGCGCCGTCACGCCGCTGCCGAGCGACACCATGTGGGGCGCGGCGTGAGGCCCCGGCCGGGTCATCACGCTGAATGCTTCATCGCCGATCCGCGCGAACAGCTCCGCGGGGCCGCCGGGCCAGCGGTGTTTCGCCCACACGATGACGAAGGCGGCGCCGTTCCATTCGACCTGCGGGTCGAACGACTCCAGCGGCGTTGCCATCGAGGCGAGCACCGTCTCCGGTCCCAGCGGTGTCCCGTCCTGCCGCAGCCGGCGCGTGCGGAGCGCTTCGCCGCCGTAGACGACGAGATGCTCGCTGCCGTTCCACGCCACCGACGACGGCAAATGAAACCCGGTGGAGAGGTCGTGCGTCGCGACGACCGTCCCTTGGCGGCTCACTGTGATGGCGCGCAGCATGTCGTCGCGCGTCATCGCCGTGATGAGATACGTCTCGCCGTTCCAGACGACGTCCGGCAGCGTATTCGCCGGCAGATCGAACGCCGGCGCGAGGCCGCCCGGCGTCAGCAGCGCGGCGCGCAACCGCGGCGCCGCGTAGTAGCCCTCAACCCACACGATCAGCGTGTTCGTGCCGTCGCTCGCCATCCGCGGCCGCGCGTCGATGTTGGCCGTCGATGACAGGAGGAGCGCGTCGTTCGTGCCGAATCTCCGCACCAGCAGATATTGATAAAGCTCCTCCGACGGCTCCCGCATCTCCTGCCACGCGACGAGGTAGCCGCGGTTGTCGGCGACGACGGAGCCGCTGACCATGCGCGGCGAAAGCGTGACCGGCTCGCCGAGCGGCGACCCGGTGACCGTGAAGCGCCGCGCGACACCGGCGTTGCGCTCGCGCCAGAACACGAGGAGCGACTCGCCGTCGCTCGCGACCGCGGGCACCTCCTGCTCGACGATGCTGTTCGCGACCGACGTCACCTCGTCTGTCTCGCTGCCGAGAAACGCACCTTCGATCGTCCCCGCGCGGTGCAGGACGCGATACGTGCGCCCGCCGAGCGTCGCCAGCCGGGTGTAGGCATCGCGCTGGTCGAACGACAGCGTCTGCACGAGCGTGGTGCGGTCGAAGCGGAAGAGGACCGGGTGGAACGCGGTGAGGTCGAAGCCTTGGATGTCGAAGCCGTCGTCGCGGACGGTCACATCGCCGACGTAATGATTGGCGGGGAGCCCCTCGAGCGCCGTCACGTCGAAGCTACTGTCGATGCGGAAGAGCTTCGCATCATCGCGAACCGCCGCGGCGACGATGACCTGCTCGCCGTTGCCGCCGGCCGCGTAGCTGATGTTGTCGCCGGTCGGGAACGCGGCCAGCGTCCGCGCGGCGCCCGTGGCGTTGCCGTTCGCGTCGACGCGCAGCGCGCGCACGCTCCAGGTGGTCTCCGCCGCGTCGAGCTCCAGCCATGTGACGGCGTAGCCGGCGCCGAGTCGCACCAGCCGGGGGCTGATGAGATTGTTGCCGAGGCCGGTGGTGTTCGTCAGTTGCGTGCCGTCGATGCGCGCCAGCGTGGAGGCGGTGTAGGCCACGCCGCTCGGATAGTTCACCAGCGCGACGGTCGTGCTGCCGTTCGAGGCCACGTCGGCGGCGACCAGGTTGGGGAGCGCCGCCCCGCCGCGGGGGTGCACGTTGCCGTCGACGTCGACTTCCGCAACGCGTGCCTTCCCCGACAGCGGCCCGGGGTTCACGACGGTCCGTTCGTTCCAGAGGATCACGAAGCGCCGGCCGTTCCACGCCACGACGGGCGACTCGTCCCAGTCGACGCCGCGAGAGATGACGATCCCCTCAGGATCGAGGTTGCGTCCGTTACGGTCGATACGGGCGGCGACGATGTCGTACGACAGCGCGCTCCGTTTGTCGGCCCAGACGACGAGCAGGAGCTCGCCATTCGACGCGAGGTCGACGTTTCCGGCGGTCGCGACCGGCTGCACAACAGGCGCGGACACGGCGCGTTCAGGGGTGACGTCGATGCGCAGGGGAGGGGGAACCAGCGATGCGAGGGCGAGGACCAGGGCGAGCATCGCAGGAGATACGGAGATGCGGAGCCATCCGTCGTCTCCCGTCATGCCATAATTGACTGGGCTGCGGCCTTGCATGGAACAACGGCATGTAACCCTCGGTTGCAGCCGACGTTCGACAAAGACAGATCTTTGCTGAGCTCGGGAACGATGCGATGCAGACCTTGACGCTTCTACACTCGGAGGCTTTCCCCATTGCGCGCTACAGCGACATGCTGACGCGTGAGTCGATTGCTCCCCGCACGATGTTGAGCCTCGAGGTGCTCCTGGCGAACGACCCCGCGTCCACGCTGCGGGTCGCGCTGGTCGACCCCGCCTTCACCAATGGCCGCAAGCAGGCCCTCACGCTCGACTCGCGTACCGCGATCGTCGGCGTCGGCCTTTCGGAACAGCCGGCCTGGCTGAGCGACGACCACATCTATCTGCATCTCCCCGACTGCCCGTCGCCGGCGCTGCTGCTGAGCGCCGTCAAGCGCGCCTACCAGTTCCTCTTCCAGAAGCTCCGCGCCGACCAGCTCGAAAAGCAGCTCAGCGAGCGCACGCGCGAGCTGCAGGAAGTGGCCGAGGTCGGCATTGCGTTGTCGACGGTGCGCGATCACTCGGTGCTGCTGACGATGATCCTGTCGAAGGCGCGCGAGCTCTCCCGTGCCGACGCCGGCTCGCTCTACCTGCTCGACGAGCAGGATGGGCAGAAGCGTCTCCGCTGGAAGCTGGCGCAGAACGACTCCATCGACGTCGACGCCTTCGAGGAAAAAGTCCTCCCCATCACGCGCAAGAGCCTTGCGGGCTACGTGGCCATGACGGCGGAGACGCTCGTCATCGATGACGCGTACGACCTGCCGCCCGAGGCGGAGTACGAGATCAACCGGACGTTCGACGAGAAGAACGGCTACCTCACACGGTCGCTGCTCGTCTTCCCCATGACGAACCACGCCGGCGACATCATCGGCGTGCTGCAGCTCATCAACCGCAAACGCCTCGGCGCACCGGCGCGCCTCACCGCCGAGACCGTGCCGCACGAAGTCATCGCCTTCGATCAGGACATCGTCGAGATCATGCGCTCGCTGGCCGGCCAGGCCGCGGTCGCCGTCGAGAACAACCTGCTGTACGAATCGATCGAGCGGCTGTTCGAAGGCTTCGTCACCGCCTCGGTCACCGCGATCGAACAGCGCGACCCGACGACCTCCGGTCACTCGTTCCGCGTGGCCGACCTGACGGTGGAGCTCGCGCGCGTCGTCGACCGCGTCGAAGATGGCCCGTTCGCCAGCGTCCGGTTCTCGCCCGACCAGATCCGCGAGGTGCGCTACGCCTCGCTGCTCCACGACTTCGGCAAGGTCGGCGTCCGCGAGCAGGTGCTCGTCAAAGAGAAGAAGCTCTATCCGTTGCAGCTCGAGGCGATCCGCGGACGCTTCGACTTTGCGATGAAGGCGATCGAGAACGACGTCAACAAGCGCAAGCTCGAGTACCTCCTGACGCGCGGCCGCGACGGCTACGAACAGTTTTGCGCCCAGCTCGACGGCGAGATGGCCGAGGAGATCGGACGCCTGCAGCGCGACTTCGCGTTCATCGCCACGTCGAACGAGCCGACCGTGCTGCCGGAAGGCGACTTCCACTACCTCCAGCAGCTCGCCACGCGCGACTACTACGACATCCGCGGCCAGCGCCGTCTGCTGCTCGACCCGGAAGAAGCGCGCATCCTTTCGATCCGCAAGGGCAACCTCGACGCGACGGAGCGCCTCGAGATCGAGAGCCACGTCACCCACACGTTCAACTTCCTGCAGAAGATCCCGTGGACGAAGGACCTCTCGTCGGTGGCCGACATTGCCTTCAAGCACCACGAGAAGCTGAACGGCCGCGGCTACCCGAACCGTCTCCCCGCCGACCAGATCCCACTGCAGTCGCGCATGATGACGATCGCCGACATCTACGACGCGCTGACCGCCAGCGACCGCCCCTACAAACGCGCCGTCCCGACGGAGCGCGCCCTCGACATCCTGACGATGGAAGTCAAGGAAGGCTTCCTCGACCAGAGCCTCGTGACGACGTTTATCGACGCCCGCGTCTACGAGCGCGCCGGCGTACTGCGCACGTAAGCCCCCGAAGAACGATAGGACAGATAGGACTTATAGGACTGATAAGGACCTATTCGCCTTATCGTTCCATGTCGCTACAGCTCATCCAGGATCCGCCGGCACATTTCCCTTCGCGCCGCATGCCGTTCCTCTAACAGCGGCCGTGCTTGCGGCGGCAGCCAGTCCGGCACCCACGCCTCCGCCAGCGATTCGCGGATCACGTCCAGCAGGGTCTGTCCTTCGCGGCGCGCGCGGCCGAAGCGCTCCGCCAGTCCACGGACGCCGGCGCTGTCGATCAGCACGGCCGCCGCGACGGCGCGTTCGGCGTCGCTCTGAGGCTCGCTTAAACGGCGGATCGACGCCGCCGTGCGGCGCAGCAACGTCTCGTCGACGCCGGTCGTCAGTGCCGCGCGCGACAGGTTCCCCATCTTGTCCAGCCACTTGCCGAGGGCGTGGAACAGCAACAGCAGCTCGAACGCGTCGTCGTCGCCCGCGTAGAAGGCTCGCGCGAGCTTCGCCACGCGCTCCATTTCGCCGTAGCGCGACGCGCCGTCCAGGTCCTGGTAGAGCGGACGAACGAACGCTTCGACTCTCCCGAGGTCGATCAAACGACGGCCGGCTCCTCGGCGGCTGGCGGCGTGAGATAGCGCCGGACGGTCGTCTCGATCGGCGTGCGCTCGCGCCAGAGCAGACCGATGGCGAGCAGCGCGAGCGCCGCGCCGATCCAGTTCACGAGCGAGACCGAGACGGCCAGGATCTGCGCGCGGAGCGGCTTGCCACTCTGCAACAGCTCCTGCGCAAAGGACGTCTGGCGCTCGCCGTACGGCAGCGTGAAGCGCGCCGGCAGCCCCTGATAGGACGGCGCGGCCACCTTGCCGGCGCGTTGCTCGTCGCCCTCCGGCGCATCGCCGCGGCCGGCTCTCGTGTCGGCCGCGTCGGTGACGACGGAAGTTTCGCGCGACGCGTAGCCATAGGATTCCTTCGAGGAGTAACGCGAGCCGAAGAACATCACCAGCATGAAGAATCCGATCGCGCCGAGGCCGAGCGCCGCGGCGATGCGCGCGCCACCGTCGAGCGACCAGACCCACACGATGGTCAGTGCGCCGAACGCGAGCACGACCAGCACGAAGAACGTCGTGACGATCGACGCGCCGAGGGCGGTCAGCAACGCGATGGGGATGCGCCGCGCCGAGCGTACGCCGCACCAAGCGAGCAGCCGCTCGATCCAGACGATCAGCAGCAAGGCGAGAAAGAGCTGCGCGCCGGTCGGCGTCGCCACGCGAGTCGTCGAGGCGAAGCGCTGCACGAGCGGCAGCCACTCGCCGGGGTAGCGGAGCGTGAGGATGGTGTTCGTCGCGGCGACGTCGAGCTGCGGCACTTCGATCGAGCCGCTGACGAAGCCGAGTGTCTGCGCCAGCTCCTGCCGGTGCTGCAGGAAGACCCGCTGCTCGCCGGGCGAGAGCGGCACCGTGAGCTGGCCCGCGGCGTTCTTCGTCAACAGCAGAGGCTCCTCGCCGAGGGCGACGTAGGTCGGCTCCGGCTTGGGAGCGAGGATGAGCTCGGCCGCTCCTTCATTGCGCACCGCGAAGCTCGACTCGCCGAGGATCGGGCCGGTGGCGGGGATGAAGAAGGTGTGCTGCGCCTCGCTGAGCGCGTAGCTGATCGCATGCAGCGCCTGCAGGCGCGTGACCTGCCAGGCGATGCGCTCGCTGCCGGTCTCGAACGCGACGGCGCCGCGGTACTGCGGCGTGACGCCGGTCTCGCCGAGGGAGATGCGCTTGGCGGGCGTCTGGATGTTGGGGCGGAGGAGGGGATGCGACTCGAGCACGACGTACTGCAGGCTCGCCTTGACCGGCGCGACGAACGAAGCGCCGCGCAACTCGCCGGTCATGGTGATGGTGGAGTCGCCCGGCGGGATGGAGAAGACGTATTGCGCGCCGTTCACCTCGTACGAGGCGACGGAGTCGATCTGCTGCAGGTGCTCGTTCGATTGCAGGGCGACGTCCAGCGTCGACGTGGTGCGGTTCGGATTGTGGACGTCGATGGCGTAGCGGAAGCGCGTCGCGTCCGGCAGCAGCGTGATGAGGTAATGGCCGGTCGCCGTGGCGGAGAGCGTCTGGCCGGAGCCGGCGACGTGCCGCACGAGCGTGATGTCGCGAGCGCCGGCGGCGTCTTCATCGCCGACGACGAGCTCTCCGTCAGTGACGCTGGAGCGCACGGCCAGCACGCCGGTGGGGACGTGCGCGCGCAGCCGGTCGCTGCCGCTGATGCGCAGTTCGCACCGGACGTCGAAGGTCTCGGCGAGCGGGATCAGGTCGAAGGTCCCTTTGCCGCTGCGCGAGACGATGCCGTTGCCGTCGCAGCCGGAGATCGTGACGTCGTTCGCCTGCTCGAGCGCGCGCACGGAAGGCCGCGTGCCGGTCGTGCGTCCGCGGAAGGCGATGGAGAGGTTGCGCTCCCCGAAGCTGCCGCTGACGGCGATGGTGTCGATCACCGTCGTCGAGGGGGCGTCGGTGGTCTTGCGAAGCTGCTCGTATTGCTCGATCGGAAGGGTGACCTGGGCAAGAAGGAGGAGGGCGGCCAGCATCATCCAAGTATGGCAGAGCCCGGGAACGCGGGGAAACGACAGGACCGATAGGACCGATAGCGACGAATAGGACCGAGGAGACTGACGCGATAGCTGCGCTTTCTGACTATGGTAGAGTGCGCCGCACATGAGGCGGTTGTTGGTTGTATTCACCCTCGTGATGATGTTGCTGGCGCCGAGCGCCGGGGCAGCGTTGTCGGAAGTCTCACTGGCCGACATCGTGGTCCGGCACGCGCTCTCGTGCGTCGGGATTCGTTATCGCTTTGCCGGGGAAGGCGAACGTGGTTTTGACTGCGCGGGACTGGTGCGCCGCACCTTTGCCTTCATCGGCATCCGTCTTCCGCGCACCACGACGGAGCAGTTCCGGTCCGGGCGGGGCATCGACAAGTGCGAGCTGAAGGCGGGCGATCTGGTCTTCTTCGAGAACACCTACCGCCCCGGCATCTCGCATGTCGGGATCTACATCGGCGACGGACGCTTCGTCCACGCGGCCAGCACGCCCAAGCGTGTCCGCGTCGATCGCCTCGACAGCGACTACTACGTCAAGCGCTACGCCGGCGCGCGTCGCGTGATGTAGCGCTCACGCCGCCACGCTCGTGTTGCCGCTGCCGCACACCGCGAGGAGCTGCGCCCCGTTGAACGGCTTCTGCAGATAGCCGCGGGCGCCGCTCGACGTCACCACCGTGGTGAGCTCGTCTTCCGTTGCCGCGGACATCACCACGATGCGGGTGAGCAGCTCGTGCCGGTCGCCGAGCTGGCGGAGGACGTCGGAGCCGCTGAGCTTGGGCATGTGCAAATCGAGGAGCACGACGTCGACTTCGGCGGAGATGCGCCCGAGGGCGTCTTCGCCGTCGATGGCGTGGAGTACGTCGTAACCGGCGTTCTGGAGGATCGCGGATGCAAGAATGCGTAAGGAGGGGTCGTCGTCAACCAGTAGGATCTTCACGTTCTTCTACCTGTCTCTCAGTCATCCGAGACTGACGCAGTGCAACCTCGATGCACTCAGCCGTATCGCGTAACTCTTCGCACCACGAGCTTGCAAAAGTCGCAAGCCGAACCGTAGTAAACCTGCGCCCCGGATCCCTCGTAGAAGGACCATGCGCAAGCCCCTCATCGCACTCATCGCTCTCACCGTCTCGACCAGCGCCTACGCCAGCGGCGGTCTCTTCGGCGACAAGTGCTCGCACACTGCGCCGCGCCACGCCTCGACCTCGGCGACCGGCGTCACTCGCGTCGTCGTCCACGCACAGGCCGGGACGCTCAAGATCGAAGGAGTTGCCGACCAGAGCGTGGCCGTGCGTGGGACCGCATGCTCGTCCGATGCGGACTTCGTGGAGTCGATCAACTTCCGCATGCGCAAGAGCGGCACCGATCTCATCGTCGAGACGACGATCCCGGAGCGCAACGTCGTCTTTGGCTGGTTCGAGGCGCGCCTCGATCTGGAGATCAACGTCCCGGCCGGCATTCCGCTGGTCGTGCATGACGGCAGCGGCTCGACGCGCATCTCCAACGTTGGGGCCACGCAGATCGAGGACGGCTCGGGCGAGCTCGAGGTCCGCGGCATCGCCGGCAATCTCGAGATCGAAGACGGCTCCGGCGCGATCCGGATCGAAGACGTGCGCGGTAATGTGCGCGTCGAGGACGGCTCGGGCGCGCTGACGATCCGCAAGATCATTGGCAGCGTCGACGTCGACGACAACTCCGGCGCCATGACCATCGCTGATGTGTCGGGCAGCGTGGTGGTCCACGACGACAGCTCCGGCGCCATCGCCATCCGCGACGTGAAGCAGAACGTCGTCATCGAGGACGATGGCTCCGGCGGCGTCGACGTGACGGACATCGGCGGCGATTTCACGCTGCGGCGGAAGGGGAGCGGCGGCGTCGATTACGCTAGAGTGTCGGGCCGTGTCACTGTCCCGCAGCGTGCTCGTTAGCGGCGTCCGCTATCGTTTCGCAACCGGCCTGCGCGCGGCGATGCGCTTGTGGAGCGCGCTGCTCGTGGCGCTCGTCATCGCCATCGGCCTCGAGGCTCCACCACCGCTGATCCCGATGGCGCGCTGGTGGTGTGCGGCGGCCCTGCCGCTGCGCGCGGGCGCGCTGCTCCTCGTCGCCATCACCGTGCTGCCGGTGGTCTGGCAGTCGATGGCGGACGTGCACATCCGCTTTCTGCCGCTGACGCGCCGCGCGCGCTTTGGCATCGACGCCGCGGCGATCGCGCTGTTCCTCACGCCGGTGTATGTGGTGCTGCTGGGGTGCATAGCCCTCGTTGGTGGGCCATGGCGTGCGTTGGAAGGGGCCGTCTACGCGTTGGGTGGGGCGGCGTTGCTGGCGGTGCTGGGGCCGATAGGACGAATGGGACGCGTAGGACCTATGGGACGAATGGGACCGAGGCATGAGTCCCACGCGGATGCAGCGGTCCGCTGGCGGCCGGCGCTGCACCGCTTTTCATATGACTTTGCGTGGCTGGTGCGGATGTCGCGCGGCAAACTGGCGACCGTCAACGTGATCGCCATCCTGGCGCTCGGCGCTACGGAGCTGGCCGTACGCAACAACGACGTCACCAATCCCGACGCCATCGCGCGCATTGCGTCGCTCTTTGCGGCGTGCGCCGCGCTCGCCATTGCCACGGAGGTTGTTCGCTCACGTGCCGCGGCGCGGCAGTACCGTTCGATCGAAGCGTCGCTGCCCATCAGTAACCACGAGCGGCTGCGCGCCGCGGTCGTGGCGACGCTCATTGCGGCGGCGCCGATGCTCGTCGTCAGCGCATGGCTCCGTCCCATCGCGTTGCCTTACGCGCTGGCGGTCCTCGTGGCCCTCGTCCTCCTCGGCGAGGTCTCTCGCGAGCAGCTCGTCCTCGGCAGCGGCGCCGCGTTCGCCGTGGCCGGCGCCGTGCACGCGTGGCTCGCACTCGCCGCCGCCGCGGCACTCGTCCCACTCTTCTGGAGACGCGCGGCCCGATGATTCACGTCCACAACGTCACGAAAGCGCTGAGCGGCAAACGCGTCCTCGACGACGTCACCTTCGACGTCACCCAGGGACGTGTTGCCCTCCTCGGGCGCAACGGCGCCGGCAAGACGACGCTGATGCGGCTCCTCACCGGTCTCTGGAAACCCGATGCCGGGACGATCCGCATCGGCGAGCACGATCTCGCCACGCACCCTGTCCAGGCGAAGCAGCTCCTCGGCTTCCAACCGGAGTTCCCCGAGCTGCACCCGACGATGCGTCCGCGCGAGCTGCTCGACTTCGTCGCCGCGACGCGTGGCGTCGATTACGCCGAGACCGTGGAGCGCTTAGACGCCGCCGCGATCCTCGACAAGCGCAGCGGCAGCCTCTCGCAGGGACAGCGCCGCCTCGTCACGCTCATCGCCGCGCTGATGCACGCGCCTCCGGTGCTGCTGCTCGACGAGCCGACCAACGCGCTCGACCCCCATCGCGTGGCCGCGCTCAAGCAGTTCCTCGGCTCACCCGAAGGGCCGCGCGCGGCACTGATCTCCACGCATCAACTCGACTTCGTGGCCACCGTCGCCGAGAGATTCATCCTGATCGCGCAGGGGAAGATCGTGGCCGATGGCAACCTGGCGGAGTTGCGTGCGCAACTGGGGATGCCCGCGGCTTCGCTGGAGGAGTTGGTGGTGCGGGCTACGTAAGCGTGGCCGCGGCTACTTGACCGCTTTGGCCGCGCGGTCGTAGTTGCGCTTGAAGATCTCCGCGACCGGGTCGTTCATCTTCTTCGCGTTCTTGTACGCCTGCTCGTAGCTGGTCCTGGCCTCGGCCAGGCGGCCGGCTTTTTCGTAGGCTTCACCGAGCGAGTCGTAGACGTTCGCGGAATCGGGGAAGGCGGCGACGTTCGCTTTGAACACGGTGATGGCCTCGTCGTGCAGCCCGGCCTGGAGGAGGCGGTAGCCGATCATGTTGGTGGTCGGCTCCGGGATCGGAACGTTGTAGCCGAAGCGCGCGGAGAGCTTCGCGTAGTGGTCGCGCGCCGCCGCGTAGAGCGTCTGCGGATCGCCTTTCGGGGGGAGGGCGTAGCGCCAGCCGCTGAACACCGTGCGGAACGCCGCGTAGTGGCTGGGCATGACGACGGAGCCGTGGTCCTCGTCGTCGAAGCGGAGGAGGCGATAGTCGAGCCCCTTCGTGGCCGCGCCCTTGAGCTGCTCTTCCAGCCGCCCCATCGCGTCGGCGAGCGTCGAGCCTTCATTGCCCATCGTCACGATCAGCGACGCCGGCAGTTCCTTCTGCTTGCCGAAGAACTCCTCGGCCTTGCGGAGGATGACGCCGTCGTCCCAGTTGAGGCTGGGGCTCACGGCGATCCACGCCTTGAACAGCTTCGGGCGCTCCATCATCGAGTGCAGCGCGAAGAGGCCGCCGAACGAGTGGCCGGCGAAGAAGCGGAACGGTGTGGTGCGGTACTTCTCGTCGACGGCCGGGATGAGCTCCGTGGAGAGGTAGGTGAGGAAGCGGTCGGCGCCGCCGCTCGTCGGGAACTCGTACTTCATCCCGTCGATCGTGGTGGCGCCTACGTGCGTCGGGGTGAGGTCGCGCGTCCGGTCGGTGTTGATGATCCCGACGATGATCACCTCGGGCATCCGTCCCGAGCGCGCCAGAAAGTCGACGGTCGCGGCGGTGTGTCCGAGCTGCCAGTCACCGTCCGTGATGTAGAGGACGGGGTAGCTGCTCTTGCAGTTGTGGTAGGACGGCGGAAGGCGGACCACGGCGTTTCGGACCTCGCCGAGAGTCTTCGATTCGATCCGCAGGATCTCGGGCGCGCCCCCGCCGAGGGCCGGCAAAGCGGCCGCACAGAGCAGGAGCAGGGAGAGGAACCGTCGCATGTAGAGGATTTTACGGTGCTTTTCCGCCCTCGGTCGTCCGGTTCGCGGCTTGTGACACGACGTTTTCCGCCGCGGCACCGGCAACGGGGCGGCTCAGCGCGCGTACGAGGCGGTTTCGGACGTCGAAGGAAACCCGAAACCGGTTTCCAGTGGAAACCCGAAACCACCCCACGCGTGTCGCGCGTTCCTAGAACGGAACGTCGTCGTCATCATCCATCGGTTCGTTGCCACCGCCGCCGCTGGACGGACGTCCGCCGCCACCGCCGCCGCTGCGCGACGGGTAGCGATTGCCGCCCCCGCCGCTGCCGCCGCCCTCGTAGCCACCGCCGCCGCCTTCATCACCGCGGCGGTCGAGCATCTGCATCGTGTTGGCGATGATCTCGGTGCGGTACTTCTTCTGGCCGCTTTCCTTGTCGTCCCACGAGTCGGTGCGGATCGAGCCCTCGATGTAGACGAGTTTTCCCTTCTTCAGGTACTGGCCGCAGATCTCGGCCAGCTTGCTCCACGCGACGATGTTGTGCCACTCGGTGCGCTCCTGGCGCTCGCCGCTGCGGTCGGTGAAACGCTCGTCGGTGGCGATCGTGAAGCGGGCGACCGAGGTGCCCTGCGGCGTGGAGCGGATCTCCGGATCCTTGCCCAGGCGGCCGACGAGAATGACTTTGTTGACGCTTGCCATCGTGTCTCCTTGTTCTAGGGGGCGGATTCTATCTGACGAGTTCCCGGATTCACCTTTTTCTCCAATCTGTAGAATCCGCCCCCATGAAATGCGTCATTCAGAGGGTGCGGCAGGCGTCGGTGAGCGTGGGCGGGGAGGTCGTCTCGAGCATCGGCACGGGGCTGCTGGTCCTGGCGGCGGTGGAGAAAGACGACCCTGAATCGCTGATGCTCGAAGCAGCGAAAAAGATCCGCGAGCTCCGCATCTTCTCCGACGAAGCGGGCAAGATGAACCGCGACGTCAGCGACGCCGGTGGCGCCATCCTGGCGGTGTCGCAGTTCACCCTGGCGGGCTCCATCGCCCGGGGCCGCCGCCCGAGCTTCGACGGCGCCGAAGAACCGGAACGCGCCCGGGCGCTGTTCGAGCTCTTCGTGCGGGAACTGGCCGTCACCGGCATCCCCGTGGCCACCGGCCGCTTCCGGGAACACATGATCGTGGCGCTGGAAAACGATGGACCGGTGACCTTCGTGTGGCCGTGAATTGGACACGGATCGGACAGCAAGCTTCAGCCTGGACGTTTGCGCCCGTTCGCCGCCTTCGGTCCCGCTGCCGGCGTCCGTTCCTGCTTGAGCCGGTCCGCCAGAAACACCTTCAACAGCGACTGATACGGCACGTCGCGCTGATTCGCCAGCAGCTTGAGCTCCGCAATCATGGATTCCGGAAGGCGGAGGGAGATCGTGCGAAGCGTCGGCCGGAGATTCGGCGCGGTCACCTTTTGCGCCCTGGACCAATCGACGTAGTCGGTCGAGTCTTCGTTTGCCCAAAAGTCGCGCTCGGCGTCTTCATCCTTGAACGTCGGTATCTTCTTTCGTTCCTTCATAGATTCTCCGCTCCCGGGCATTCATGTCACGCGCCGAGATCGGCCGTACGAGGCGGCCCCGCACCGTGAATGCGACGAACAACCATCGTCCCCGGTTTGTCTGTCCCAGCGTGTAGTACCGCGGTTCCAGTTGCGAATGAGCGTCATCACCGCCGAACGCGATCGGCATGTTGAAGAACACTTCTTCTATTTCCCAATCCGCCACGCTGTGCTTGGGCCAATTCTTTCCGATGTTGCCATCGTCCCAGTCGAAGCCTTCCCACTCGGTGGGGTCCAGCCTAACCACGATCTGTGTATATCGTGCGTGTATACATCAGGTCAACCGCGGCATCAGGCCGCCCACCTCCCCCAGCTCCCATAGGTCCTATAGGTCCCATCCGTCCCATCGGTCCCATCCAACCCCTTCGCGCGCCCGGCTATACTCCCGCTTCCTATGCAATACCGACCAACCGAAATCGAGCCCAAATGGCAGCAGCGCTGGGCCGAGGCTCGCGTCGCGGAAATCGACGTCAGCGCCCCGGGCGACAAGCTGTACATGCTCAATATGTTCCCCTACCCCTCGGGCGATCTGCACGTCGGGCACGGGCGCAACTACATCCTCGGCGACGCCGTCTATCGCTTCTTCCGCATGCGCGGCCTTGCCGCGCTCAACCCGATGGGATGGGACGCGTTCGGCCTGCCGGCCGAGAACGCCGCCATCAAGCGGGGGACGCATCCCCGCGAGTGGACGCTCGGCAACATCGGCCGGATGAAGAAGCAGTTCGCGCGCTGGGGCATCCTCTACGACTGGTCGAAAGAGATCGCCTCGTGCGAGCCCGAGTACTACAAGTGGAACCAGTGGCTCTTCCTCCAGCTCTACAAGCGCGGCCTCGCATACCGCGGTACCGCGCCGGTGAACTGGTGCCCGCAGGACCAGACCGTGCTCGCGAACGAGCAGGTCATCGACGGCCGCTGCGATCGTTGCGGCGCCACCGTCGAGCAGCGTGAGCTCTCGCAGTGGTTCCTGAAGATCACCGAATACGCCGACCGCCTCGACGCCGGTCTCGACACGCTCGAGCACTGGCCCGAGAAGGTCAAGCTGATGCAGCGCAACTGGATCGGACGCTCGCGCGGCGCCGACGTCGATTTCACCGTCCCGGCGCTGAACAAGCCGATCCGCGTCTTCACGACGCGGCCGGACACGATCTTCGGCGCCACGTTCATGGTCCTCGCGCCGGAGCATCCCGACGTCGCCACGCTCATTGCCGAGCACCCCGAGCGCGAAGAGCTCGAGCAGTGGATCACCGGTGTCCGCAACCAGTCGAACCTGGAGCGCCAGGAAGCCGGCAAGGAAGGACGCTTCACCGGCAAGTTCGCGGTCAATCCGTTCACGAACGAAGAGATCCCGATCTGGCTCGGCAACTTCGTCCTGCCGCAGTACGGCACCGGCGCAATCATGTCCGTCCCGGCGCACGACCAGCGCGACTTCGAGTTCGCCCGCCAGTACAAACTGCCGCTCCGCCTCGTCGTCCGTCCGGCCGATGGCGGCGACACACCCAACGTCGACGACCTCACCGAAGCCTTCACCTTCAAGGATGAAACCGGGCGCGCGGTGAACTCCGGCCTCCTCGACGGCCTCACGGTCCCGAAGGCGATCGACCGGATCATCGACGAGATCGAGCGCCGCGGCATCGGCAAGGGCACGGTGCGCTACCGCCTGCGCGACTGGCTGATCTCGCGCCAGCGCTACTGGGGCACGCCGATCCCGATGATCTACTGCGAGCAGTGCGGCCTCGTGCCGGTGCCGGAGGAACAGCTCCCGGTCACGCTGCCGCTCGACGTGCCGTTCACCGGCCGCGAAGGGAACCCGCTCGCGAAGCACGAAGCCTTCGTCAACGTCACGTGCCCGCAGTGCAACGCCCCGGCGAAGCGCGAGACGGACACGATGGACACCTTCGTCGACTCGTCGTGGTACTACGCGCGCTTCATCACGCCGCGCGACGGGACGAAGATCTTTGATTCGAGCCTCGTCAACCGCTGGCTTCCCGTCGACCAGTACATCGGCGGCATCGAGCACGCCATCCTCCACCTGCTCTACGCGCGCTTCATTACGCGCACGCTGCACGACATGGGGCTCGTGGAGTTCGAAGAGCCGTTCACGCGCCTCTTCAACCAGGGCGTGATCACGAAGGAAGGCTACAAGGACGCACACGGCTCGTGGGTCTCGCCCACCGAAGTGACGTGGCGCGACGAGAAGCCGTACCGCGGCGAAGAGCCGCTGACGGCCGAAGTCACCAAGATGTCGAAGTCGCGCCTCAACGTCGTGCCGCCCGATGAGCTGATCGAGAAGTACGGCGCCGACACGGAGCGCGTGTACACGCTCTTCATCGCGCCGCCGGAGAAGGAGGCCGCCTGGTCCGACGAGGGCGTCATCGGCGCCTTCCGCTTCCTCGGACGCGTCTGGCACATGGGCGTGCAACTCGCCGAGCTCCGCGAAGGCAGTGGCGATCCGTCGAAGGTCATCCGCAAAATGCACCAGACCATCGACGCCGTCACCCGCCGGATCGAACGCTTCGAGTTCAACACCGCCATCTCCTCGCTGATGGAACTGTCCAACGCGATCGGCGAAGCACTCGCCGGCGGCACCGACCCGATTGGTGTCCGTCAGGCCTACGAAGCGCTGCTCCAGCTCCTCCACCCCTTCGCACCCCACGTGACGGAAGAGCTGTGGACGATGTTCGGCCACGAGGGGTTCGTGCTGACCTCGACCTGGCCCACCGCCAACCCGGAGCTGATGCAGGAAGACACCGTCGTCGTCGCCGTCCAGGTCAACGGCAAGCTCCGCGGCCAGGTGGAAGTGCCGTCGCCGCCGGAAGAACAACTGGTGATGGAGCGCGTCCGCGGCAGTGAGAAGATCCGCCAGTGGATCGAGGGGAAAGACGTGATCAAAGTGATCTATGTACCAGGCAAACTGGTGAATCTGGTGGTGAAGGGATGATGAGCCCCCGCACGAAGTCCGTTTTCGGTGTTCGGTTGTCGGTTTTCGGTCTCTGCACGATCGCGTTGCTCGCCACGTCCGGCTGCGGCTACGGGCTCGTCGGCCGGGGTAACTTCCTCGACCCCTCGATCCGCTCGATCGAAGTGCCCTCCTTCGTGAACCGCACGACCCGCGTCGAGCTGGAACAGCTCGTCACCCAGGAAGTGACCGAGGAACTGGTCTCCCGCGGCCGCCTCCGCCTGGTGACGAGCTCGAAAGAAGCGGACGTCATCCTCCGCGGCTCCATCGACAGCTTCGGCATCAACCCCGTCGCCTTCGAACAAGGCCGGGCAACTCGTTACCAGATCTCCATCACCGCGAAGATCGAATTGCTGGATCATCGCAACGAGGACAAGGTGCTCTGGCGCAACGACCAGTACCGCTTCGTCGAAAACTATGAGGTCAATCTGGCCACGACCGACGCGTTCGATCAGGAAAGCCGCGCGATCCGCGAGATCGCAGTGCGCTTCGCCGAGACACTCGTCGCATCGCTGCTGGAAGGCTTCTAGCCGGATCGAGAGAGAGACGACGGGAGGCCTCCGGCGGGCCGGTACGACCGGCAGCGCTTGTTGGCATAGCCTCGGCCGCAGGTTTCGCTCGAACACGATCGAAGCGGTGTCACGTGGTGTGGGGTTGGCCCCCAAGCGCCGCCGGTCGTACCGGCCCGCCGGAGGCCCCTCGTCGTTCCCTGTTGCCCGGCAGAAACCGTCAGGAGGATACGCATGATTGCTCGGTGGAGTGCTGTGCTGGTGTTGGTGGCTGCTGCTGCGTTCGGGCAGGTGAGTGAGACGCTCGAGGTGGCGGTGACGAGTGTCGACGTCGTCGTGACGGATGGGCGAGGGAATCCGGTGCGAGGGCTGACGAAGGAGGACTTCGAGGTCCGGCAGAATGGGGAGCGGCGGGAGATCACGAACTTTTCGGAGCTGGTGAAGGGGAGTGCGGCGGAGCCGGCGCCGCGGCGGATTCTCGTGTTCTTCGACAACACGACGCTGACGATGCCGCGGCGGCGGGCGACGGTGGATGCGTTGCAAAAGTGGATGACCGAGGTGGTGCGTCCGACGGACAGCATCATGATCGTGTCGTCGAATCCCGGGCTGACGGTGAAGCAGGAGTGGACCCGCGACCCCGCGAAGGTGGCGGCGGCGCTGGATGCTTTGCAGAAGGAGTCGCCGGGGCGGCAGGAGCTCGAGAAGCGGCGGGCGGATCAGTCCATCCGCAATGTCCTTTCGCGTGCGGAAGAGAGTGGAATGGGACCGGGCGGCGGGAACGTGGCGCCGGTGTCGTTCGACGAGTTGCTGCAGGTGGCGCGTGTGTATGCCTCGTCGTCGATGGCGGACTCGCAGGTGCTGGCGCGGTCGCTGGGCGGGGTGGTCAACTACTTCTCGCGGCTGCCGGAGAAGAAGGTGCTGCTGGTCGTCGGTGAGGGATTGCAGGTCAATCCCGGGTACGACATGTTCGCGTATCTCAATACGCTGAAGATGCAGATCGAGACGGGGCAGAGCTATCCGCGGCTGAAGGGGACGGCGCAGCGTGCGGTGCCGTTGTCGGAGGCGACGCAGTACGACATCGCGCCGGCGCTGCGGTCGATCTCGCAGGCGGCGACGGACAAGGGTGTCGTCATCTACGCGCTGAATCCCGGGCAGAACGAGGCCATCTCCGGCAACGTGGAGAGGACCGGGCCGAGCGACAACATCGGCGACTTTGCCAAGACCACGGGCAACATGAGCGGCTATCAAGTGTTGACCGGCGACACCGGCGGGCGCGGGTTCTTCGGGGCGAAGCCGAACGTGGCGTTCGCCGAGATCCAGCGCGAGCTCGACGCGTACTACTCGATCGGGTTCCGCAGCGCCGGTGCGCGCAAGCCGGGCTCGGTGGTGGTGAAAACGAAGGCGGGGCACCGTGTGCGCGAGACGCTCGCCGCGGCGCCGATGACGATTGCCGATACGGTGAAGGACACGGTCCTGGCGAACCACGTGACGCCGCCGGCCGCGAACGACCTCGGGATCAAGCTCGCGGCCGATCCTCCGGTGGCGGAGGGGGAGAAGCGCAAGGTCGCGCTCAAGGTGCTGATCCCGATCGACAACCTCAAGCTCGAGCGCCAGGGGAACGAAGTCGCCGGCGGGTTCACGGTGTACATCTCCACGGGCGACGCCCGCGGTGCGGCGTCCGAGGTGAACAGCCAGGCGCACCAGGTGCGCTGGCCGGCGGAGGGTGTGGCGCAGGCCAAAGGCAAAGGCGTGCTGATGACCTTCAACGTCGAAGTCATGCTGGAACCCGGCCGCACGCAGATCTCCGTGGCGGTGGTGGACCAGGGGAGTGAACGCGTAGGGTACGAAGTGATGAAGCTGTAGGACCGGGGAAGGATAGGACCTATGGGCCCAGCCTTTGTCCCATAGGTCCTGTTCGTCCCATAGGTCCCATTGGTCCTATCGTTTCCTGCTACGGTTCGTCGATGGAGATCGTGTAGCGCCCGCCGTCGTCGGACATGGTCAGATGCCCCCGGGACCGGTACATCTCCACGATGTGCTCCAGCAACTCGTCGGGGATCTGGGCGCCGGTGAGGACGTCCTCCAGGAAGCGGCGTGTCACGGCGTGGAGGTTGGCGCGATCCAGTGCGCCGCCGCGCGCGGAGCGCTGCAGGGCGTCGAAGAGCTGGCGCTCTTCATCGGGCGACAGCGACAGCGAATCGTCCGCCACCGCGATCGAGGCGATGGCCGCGTCCGACAGCGACCACGCGCGTTCCGTCGCGCGCGACAGCATCCCCGCCGCCACCAGCGCTCGCGCCACCGACGCCAGCTCCTCGGGTGAGAACAGCCGTCCCTGAGGCAGCGCGGTGATGCACGCCGCGACGTCGGAAGGGGCGATCAGCCCGCGTCCGCAGCGGGTCCAGAGGAGGGTGATGAGGGCGGTGTGGTTCATGGGTACAAACGAAAACGGCGCACCGAGAGGTGCGCCGCTCGCGATCGTCGAGGATCGAAACGCTTACTTCGTGTCGGCGGCAGCGCGCTTGGAAGCGGCGGCCAGACGCGACTTGTAGCGGTTCGCGGTGTTCTCTTTGATCAGGCCTTTCTTGGCCGCCCGGTCGATGACCGAAAATCCATTCGAGAGAACGTCCTTGTCCGTGTCGCCGCCCTGGATCGTCGCGCGCGTGGTCTTGAGCACGCCGCGGAGGCGGGACTTGTCGGCGCGGTTGCGCGCCTTACGTTTTTCGGCCTGACGTCTCTGTTTCTCGGCCGAGGCAATATTCGCCATGAAATCTGCTCCTGATTAGTGTTGAACTGACCGGACCGGCTCCTGCCGGTCCGAGTGAAAGCCGCTGAGTTTACCTTGTTTCGATCCCGAGTGCGCGCAGACGCTGCCGTGCGAGCGACGCTTCCTGCGAGCTCGGGTGTTCGTGGATCACGTACTGCAGCTGGACGACGCCCTGCGAGCGCTCGCCGATGCTGATGTACGCGTATCCCTTCTTCAACAGAGCACCCGGAACCTTGTCGGATCTCGGGTATTTTGTGACGACGATGTCAAACTGCTGGATGGCCTCGCGATATTTCTTCTGCGAGAACAAACTTTCGCCGATCCAGTAGCTTGCGTTGTCCGCGAGCTCGGAATTGGGGTTCGCGGCGACGAAATCGCGAAAGCCTTCGATGGCCAGGTCGTAGTTCGAGCGCTGGTAGTCGCGATACGCCGCCTGGTAGACCTGCATCGGGTCTTCCGTGGTCACCGGCGGCGGGACCGTGACCTCGCTGCCGGCGAGCGTACCGCCGGGCGTCGCGGTTCCGGGGGAGCCGGCGGCGGGGAACGGCTGCGCGGCCGGCTGCATCCCGTTGACGCGCGTCTGCAGGTCGGTGACGTCGCGCTGGACCTGCGTCAACTGCTGGACGGCGCGGTCGACGCGGTAGCCGATCTGCTCCACGGCCCCTTGCGTGTTCTGCATCCGGTCGTCCATCTCGTCGACTTTGGCCACGAGGGTCGCGTTCGACTTCAGCAGCGTCTCGGTCTGCTCGGCGATGCGGGTGTTGACGTTCTGCACGTCCTGTTTCCCGGCCGCGTTGCGCTTGATGTTCGCCAGCTCTTCCTGCAGCTCGGCGATCTGCTGCTGCGCCATCTCGAAGTCCGACGTCGACACGCACGCCGTCGTCGCGAAAAGAAGGAGAAGAGCGGGAGCGAAATGTTTCATGCGCTTACCTTCCGACGAGGACGAGATGGCCGCGGCGGTTCTGCGCCCAGGCCGCTTCGTTGTGGCCTTCTTCGAACGGGCGCTCTTCGCCGTAGCTGACGGTGCGCAGGCGCGAGCCGTCGATGCCGAGGGTCATGAGGAACTCGCGGACGATGTTGGCGCGGCGGTCGCCGAGCGCGAGGTTGTACTGCTCGGTGCCGCGCTCGTCGCAGTGCCCTTCGATGAGCAGCGAGTACTGCGGGTGCGTGCGCAGCCAGTTCGCCGACGAGGTCAGCGCGGCCTGCGCGCCGGCGTCGAGCGTCGACTCGTCGTAGTTGAAGAAGGCGTCGCGGATGTAGCCCTTCTCCTGCGCCAGGCGGTTCAGCGCCTCGACGTCGCTCGGCAGCACTTCTTCCTGCGGCTCCTGGTCGACGAAGTCGGGGGGCTGCGTATCGACGCGCGTGGCGTTATCGGTCGTCTGCGTGACCGGCGGCAGGCCGACGTCGGGGGCACCGCTGGACGTCTCGGTCGGCGTCACCCGCGGCTCCACGTTCTTCTTCTTCGTGCGGCATGCGGGCGTGAGCACGATCGCGAGGATCGCGAGGCTCGTAAAGAACACTTTCCACATCTTGATCATGCTGTTCGGACTCCTGTTCGGATGATAGCTGAAGCGCTTCTGCTTCGATGGGCGAGATGAATTTTCACTCGGGCTTCTTCGACCAGTCGGGTTCCTTGTTTTCGCCGTTGAACGTCAACTGCAGCAGGTCGCTGCCGTCGGCGCGCATGCGGTAGATCTGCCATTTGCCGCTGCGGTTCGACTGGAAGGCGATCCATTGTCCGTCGGGCGACCACGTCGGCTGTTCGTTCGAGCCTTCGCCCGCGACGATGCGGCTTGCGCCGGTGATGATGTTGGCGATGCGGATCTGGAAGTTGCGGCCGACGCGCGAGGTGTAGGCGATGCGCTCGTTGTCGGGGGAGAACGTGGCGTCGTCGTTCCACTCGCCCTCGAACGACACGCGCCGTGTATTCGTCCCATCGGCGTCCATGAGGTAGATCTGCGGTGAGCCGCTGCGGCCCGAGGTGAAGGCGATCTGGCGCCCGGTGGGGCTCCACTCCGGCGTCGATTCGATCGAGCCGGCCGTCGTCAGGCGGCGCAGGTCGGAGCCGTCGTCCTTGATCAGGTAGATGTCGGGGTTGCCGGCTTTCGAGCCGACGAACGCGATGTCGTTGGAGATCGGGGAGAACGTCGCCGAGGTGTTGAGGTTCAGCCCCGAGTGGACGCGCTGGCGTCCGCCGCCGCGGCGGTTGACGATGTACATGTCGCTCGTGCCGCGCGCGAACGAGGTGTAGACCATCCGCTCGTTGTCCGGCGACCAGCTCGGGAGGATCGACAGCGCTTTGTGGTTCGTGATCTGCCGCTGCTGCGCGCCGTCCCAGTCCATCAGCCAGATTTCCCACTGGCCGGTGCGGTTGGAGGCGAAGGCGATCTGCGTCATGAAGACGCTGGGGCGGCCGTTGAGCAGCTTCACCAGCTCGTTCGAGAGCGTGTGCGCGGTGCGCGTCAGCGCCGAGGCCTGGGCGCGGTAGCGCTTCCCGAGCTGCTCCGCGTTGGCCTGATCGAGGACGCGCGCTTCGATGACGTAGTCCTCCCCTTCACGCCAGATGTTCAGCTTCAGGTAGAGCTGCGCGTTGATGCGCTTCATGAGGTCGGGCGTGACCGGCACGCCCGGCGGAAGCGCGGCGATGGTGAAGATGCCGGAGTAGGCGAGGTCGCGCGTGAGCGGCCCGAAGAACGGCTCGCGGATCTCCTGCGCCGTGACCGCCACCGGAGGTGGACCGCTGGTCGGCCCGAGAGTGGGGAAGGGGACGGCGATGCTGACCGCCTGCGTCGCGCGCGACGGATCCATCGAGGAGGTGATGTCGGTCTGCGCGGCCAGGGGTGGCGCCATCAGGATCGACAGGACGAACAGGACAGACGGGATTTTCATGAGTCCCATAGGTCCCATTGCAGTGCGGCGGGAAAGACTGTTCATCAGTGTCTTCATCGGAATGCCAGGTGAACTCCCAGGTAGCTGCCGTTGTACTTGTACGGAAGCGGGTTCAATGGATGGGCGCTGCGGACGGCGCTGAGGGCGGCGCGGTCGAAGGTGCCGTTGCCGCTCGGTTTTTCGATCTTGGCGTCGGTGACCGAGCCGTCGCGATGGATGCGGAAGTAGACGATGACGGTGGTGCCGGGCGGCACCTGCGGCCGGAACCAGTTGCTGCCGATCTTCCGGTGCATCGCCTCGATGTAGATGGTGTACGGGAAGTCGCCTCCTTCGAGGCCGGCGATGCCGGAGCCGCCGAGGGGGATGTCGGCGGGGACGCCGCCGGTGGTGTCGGTGGTGGCCGGGCCGGTCGCTGGCGGCGCTGTTTCGGTCCGCGCCGGGAGCGCCGGCGTCTCCGACCCCTTCTTCGTCGAGCGGCCGAACGCCGACAGCGGGACGGTGTTCTTCTCCGGCGGCGCGGTGGCCGTGGTGACCGGCTTCACGGGCTCCGGCTTCGGCTCCTCGATGCGCGGCGTTTCCGGCTTCGGCTTCGGTTTCGGGGCGGCCGGCTTGGCCTGGGCCGGGGTCATGGCAGGCATCGCGGCTGACGTCTGCGAGGAGGCGAACTTGATGCTGACCATCTTCGCCGGCACCGGCGCCGGTGCATGCAGCGCGGCCCACACTGCCGCGCTGGCCAGCGCGCCGTGCAGGAGGAGCGAAACGACGACCGCCGGACCGGGTCCCGAGTCCAGCGCCGCGCGCCGGGCCAGGACCTCAGCGACGCGATCGTGCATTGGCCTCTTTTTGCTGGGGTTGCGTCATCATGCCGAGCTGCTCCACACCCGCCCTGTTCATCACGTCCAGCACCGCCACGACGCGCCCGTACGGCACGCCCTCATCGGCTTCGAGCAGCGCGCGCTTCACCTTCTTCGCGCGCAGCATCGGGCCGAGTGTCATGTCCAGATTCCCCGAGCCGACGGCCGTCCCGTCGACGTAAACACCGCCGTTCGTCGTCACCGAGATCTTCGCAGGCGCGTTCGACGCCAACTCGAAGCTGCGGCCCTCCGCCTGCGGCAGCTCCACGTCCAGCCCCTGCGTCAGCATCGGCGCCGTCACCATGAAGATGATGAGCAGCACGAGCATGACGTCGACCAGCGGCGTGACGTTGATCTCCGCCATGTCGCCAAGGTCGTCGTGGCTGTCGCCGATTCGGAAGGCCATCGTTTTCGTTTAGACGAAGAAGCTGCGTCGCAGGTAACTGCGTTGTCCGTTTTCCGTTGTCCGTTGTCCGTGGCACACCGTGGAATCACGGACGACGGACAACGGAAAACGGACAACCATCACGCCGATCATCATCTGAAATTGCGTTCGGTCAGGTTCAGAAACTCCAGCGAAAAATCTTCCATCTCCCCGCGGGCGGCGCGCAGCCGGGCGACGAAATGGTTGTACGCCAAGAGCGCCGGGATCGCGGCAAACAGCCCCGCCGCGGTGTTGATCAGCGCCTCGGAGATCCCCGGTGCCACCGCCGTGATCGAGGTCGAGCCCGTTGCGCCGATCGTCTCGAATGCACCCATGATGCCCCACACGGTTCCGAAGAGGCCGATGAAGGGGGTGACGGCCGCCGTCGTCGCCAGGAAAGGGACCAGTTTGCCGAGGCGGGCCGCCTCGATGCGCGTGGCGCGCATCAGCGACCGCTCCACGCTGTCGAGCGATTTCACCACCTGTTTGCCCCCCTCGGCGTGCGCGATCTGCGCCTCGATCTCCGCGTAGCCGGCCCGGAAGAGACCGACGACCGCGGCATGGGCGAGCGGCCCGAGGCCCGATTGCACGTCGACGAGGCGCTTCGCCTTACGGAAGAGCCCGACGAAGCGGCGCGAGGCCGTCTCCGAGCGCCGCATCCGTTGCCAGACGACGATCATCACCGCCCACGACACCACCGAGAAGAGAAGAAGAATGCCGAGGACGGCTTTTCCCACCACCCCCGTGTTCCAGAACGCCGTCCAAAGCTGCACGGACGGTAAGTTATCACGTTCCGGAATCGCGATCCCGAAGCGCGGCGGCGCCGCCGCACCACCGCACTCCGGAAATCGGCTCCGGGTGTTCCTCGAGGAGGTGAGATGAGTGCTCACTTGAAGGCGCCACGTCCGGAGAACGCGGGCCTCCGATAGCTAATCGCGCAAACGAGGGGAAAAGTACCTCAGGCACCCCCCTTTTGCCTCCACGCCGCGAAGAACGACTCAACGGCGCGAAAAGCCTACTGTTCGGCGCGAAAAACCGATTCAGCGGGGCGCAAAACCGATTGAGGCAGCCGATAGGACGATGGGACCTATGGGACGAATGGGACCTATAGGACCTATGACGCTCCGCGCCGGCGAAACTGTTGGGGTACGCGTTAGCGTCACCCGTCCCATAGGTCCCATTCGTCCTATAGGTCCTATTCGTCCCATAGGTCCCATCGTCCCTATCCTTCCATCGTTCCGGGTGAAATCACGCCAACCTCACCCGTCCGCAACACTTCTCCTCCCGGACGGCGGGCGTACAATCCACCAAAGTCCTCATGTCCGAAGTCACGCAACTGCTCCACGACTGGAGCCAGGGAGACGTCAACGCCCGCGACGAGCTTCTCGGCCTGGTCTACCGTCCGCTGCGGGAGATCGCCGAGCGCCATCTCTACCGCGAGCGGGGCGGGCACACGCTGCAGCCGACGGCGCTCGTGCACGAGCTCTACCTCCGCCTCGTCGAGCAGCGCCGCGTGAGCTGGAACGACCGCGCGCACTTTTTCGCCGTCTCCGCGCAGGTCATGCGGCGCATCCTCGTCGACTATGCCCGGCGCCACAACGCCGAGCGTCGCGGCGGGGCGCTCATCCCCGTCACCATCAGCGACGCGCTCGACGTCTGCGCGGCCGAGAACGTCGACGTCATCATCCTCGACGAAGCGATCGAGAAGCTCGGCGCCATCTTTCCCCAGCAGGCCAAAGTCGTGGAGCTGAAGTTCTACGGCGGCCTCACCCTCGACGAGACCGCCGCCGCCCTCGGCATCTCCGCGGCCACCGTCAGCCGCGAGTGGACCATGGCGCGCGCGTGGCTCCGCCGGGCCATGTCGCAGGCATGAGCGTCCCGGCCGCCGATCCGTTCTGGGAGCGTGTTCGCGAGCTCTTCCAGCAGGCGGTCGAAGCCGACGCCGCGACGCGCGACGCGCTCTTCTCCGCATGTGACGATCCCCGCATCGTCGAAGAGGTGCTGTCGCTGCTCGCCGCGCATGACGACGCGGGGGAGTTCCTCGCCGCGTCGCTGTGGGAGATGATCGACGGCAACCGCGAGGCGCGGCTGGCCGGCACGACCATCGGCCCCTACCGCCTCGTCCGTCCCCTCGGTGAGGGAGGCATGGGCACCGTCTTCCTCGCCGTGCGCGACGACGAGCAGTTCGACCAGCGCGTCGCCATCAAGCTCATTCGCGGCGGCGCGGCGGCCGATTCCATCGTGCGCCGCTTCCGCCAGGAGCGGCAGATCCTCGCCGCGCTGGAGCACCCCAACATCGCGCGCCTGATCGACGGCGGCACCACCGCCGACGGACTGCCGTACCTCGTCATGGAGTACGTCGACGGGACGCCGATCGACCGCTACTGCAAAGAGCAGAGCCTCTCCGTCAGCGACCGTCTCAGGCTCTTCCTGACGCTGTGCGACGCCGTGCAGTACGCGCACCGCAACCTCGTCATCCACCGCGACCTCAAGCCGGCGAACGTGCTGATCACGCGCGACGGCAGCCCCAAGCTGCTCGACTTCGGCATCGCCAAGCTCACGTCGACCGCCACCGCGGATGCCACGGTGACGCGGATGATGACGCCCGACTACGCGAGCCCGGAGCAGCTCCGCGGGCTGCCCGTCTCCACCTCCAGCGACGTCTATTCGCTCGGCGTGCTGCTCTACGAGCTGCTGACCGGCTCGCGGCCGTTCGACAGCGGCACGCGTACGCCCGACGCCGAGCCGGTGCGCCCCGCCACACGCATGCCGGCGCTACGCGGCGACATCGACAACATGCTGATGATGGCCATGCACCCCGAGCCCGCACGGCGCTACGGCTCCGTGCAGGAGCTCGCGGACGACGTGCGGCGCCATCTCACCGGCCACCCCGTCATCGCCCGGCGCGACACCATCCGCTACCGCGCGTCGAAGTTCGTCCGCCGCAACCGCATCGGCATCGCCGCCGCCATCGCGATCGTCGCCGTGATCGCCGTCGGCTTCATCACCACGCTGCGGCAGAAGCGGATCGCCGAGCGCCGCTTCGACGAGGTGCGCACGCTCGCGCGCGCGTTCGTCTTCGACATCCACGACGCCATCGCGCCGCTTCCCGGCTCGACGCAGGCGCGCGCCCTCCTCGTGCGGCGCGCGCTCGTCTACCTCGACAACCTCTCCGCCGAATCCGCGAACAACACGCCGCTGGAGATGGAGCTCGCCGGCGCGTACCTCCGCATCGGCGACGTCCAGGGCCTGCCGTACCAGGCGAACCTCGGCGACACCGCCGGCGCCATCTCCAGCTACGGTAAAGCGCTGGCGATCGCGCGTGCCGTGCGCGAGCGGGAGCCGTCGAATCGCGACGCGCTGCTGCTCGTCGCCGACGCCTACGACCGCCTCGGCTTCGTCCGCCAGCGCACGCTCGACTGGGTCGCCGCGATGCGCGAGCATCAGACCGCGCTGGCATTGCGGCGCGCGCTCGAGAAGCCGACGCCGCGCGAGCAGGTCGCTCTGGCGCGCACGTGGATCTCCATCGGCGACTGCCGCTACATCGGCGACGAGAAGATCCCGCAGCAGTGGCGGCAGTGGAGCGGCCAGGAGGCGTACGAGCACGGTCTGCGCGTGCTCGAAGCCCTGCCGCGCCAAGGCGACCATCGCGTCGGCATGCTCGAGAACCTCGCCCGTGGCCATCAGCGCCTCGGCGGCATGTTCAGCAACCGCGGCCTGATCCCGACGGTCGGCGACCGCAGCGTGCGCCACCACGACGCCGCGCTGCGGGCGCTCGCCGAGACCGTGCAGCTCGACCCCTCCAGCGCCACCGCGCGCCGCAACTACGCCGACCAGTTCGTGATGAAAGCCACCGCGCAGGTCGCGCTGCAGGACGGTGAAGGCGCCCTCGCCGGCGCGCGCCGCGGCCTCGAAGAGCTGGAGCGCCTCCGCGCCGGCGACCCGAAGAACGTCGAGCTGCTGCACGACACCGCCTTCGCCCTGCAGACGATGGGGGAGGCGTACGTCGTCCTGCAGCGATGGAACGAAGCCGAGGACGCGTACGGCCGCGCACTGGCCATCTTCGAGTCGCTCTCCTCCAACGACGCCACCAATCGCGAAAGCATTCGCGGCGAAGCACGGACCCACAGCCTCATCGCCACGATGTACCGAACGCGCGGCAACGCGGCGAAAGCCGCCGAGGCGGCGGAACGCTCAAAGCGGCGGCTGGATACGATTCAGTAGGGATAGGACGAATGGGACCTATAGGACGGATGGGACGAATGGGACGAATGGGACTCAGACGCCGTGGTTGGTCCCATTCGTCCCATTCGTCCTATCTGTCCTATTTGTCCTATCGTTCTTGATGTTCTGATAGCTGCCCCCGACGAGGACGTCCCCGTCATTTGGCGCATCCTCTTCGTCGGCGAAGGGGGGCACGATCGCGTCAAGGGGCATGGGGCCGCCGATGACTTCGATATCAACGATGTACCCCTCCGTCTGATGGCGCCGCAGGACGAACTCGGTGGACGGGAACCCGTCGAGGTTGCGGTCGTCGAGGTAGAGCACCTGGCCGTTCTGAAGCTCGAAGTAGTAGCCGTTGGCCTCGACGCCGAAGGCACGGACAGCGACGTAGCGTTCCTCGGCGGTCGGCACTACCGGCCGCCGGCGGCGCCCGTAGAAGCCGAAGATCTCACGCGCGGCGAGTAACAGCACCGCAAACGAAATCATCAGGATGATTGCAAGCTGTGGCGCCTGGAACGACGGCGCAAACAGCCACCGCGCGAACAGTAAACCGCCAAACACGAACAGCCCGGCACCGAGTAACCGAAGGAACTCCATTGCGGCCGATCTTATCGTTCTACCGGTCCCATTCGTCCTATCGTCCCCTTACTTCTCGACCATCTCCACCGCTGCCGCCACCTGCAGCGCAAACCTGCCTCGGCCGGTCGACACCAGTCTTAGATCGGGGCACTTTTCCTCCAGCCGTTTGCGCAGGAGGATCAGGCGGCTTTCCAGGTTGTCCTTGATGGCCGGCAGGCCCAGCGCCTCGTCGAGGCGCAGCTCGCGGTTGGTGAACTCGGTGCGGCCGTCGCGTTGCCATTCGCCGAGGAGCTTCCAGAGGATGCGGCCGGGGACGTTGCGGATCAGGTAGTCGCCGTCGACGAAGACGCAGTCGTCGTTGCGGTAGTAGACCAGCGTCCGTTTGTTCTTCGCCGCGACAACCGGCGGCGGAGCGGGTGCGGCGACCGGCAGCGGGACGTCGGGCGCGTCCGCGGCGGGCTCGCGCTCCACCATGCGGTCGATGCCGAGGGCGATCTGGTTGCCGACGACTTCGAGATAGGCCTCGTGCCATTCGCCGAAGCCCATCGCCTCGCGGCTTTCGACGGCCAGCACGCCGATGAGCCGCTTGTTCATCGACAGCGGGATGATGAGCATGCTCTGCGCGTCGGGGAGGCCGGGCAGCGGGATCTCCGGCGTGACCGATGCCGCGCTCTCGTGCGAGACGAGCTCGCGGCGGACGGCGCGGCCGTAGCGGAGCCCTTCGTGCAGGCCGGTGAGGCGCAGCACGCGGCGCTCGCGCGCGACCGTGCCGATCGGCCCCTCGCCGATCTGCACCTCGGCGCCGACGCCGCTTTCGCCGTAGCCGCGGCTGGCGATCGTCACGAGGCGCTGCGTCGTCTCGTCGACCAGCAGCACCATCGCGTGCGAGAAGTTGAAGTACGTGTCGAGCGCCTCCAGCACGCGGTCGAGCAACGACTCCAGATCCTCGGCGCTGTTGATCCGTTCCGACACCCACTGCAGCCCGCGCAGCTCGGAGCGGAGCCCTTCGAGCGAGAAGCGGTCGGGGAGCGGCTCGGCGGGCGTCGTGAGGAAGCCGTCGACGCGCTCCACCTTCAGCACCTCGAACACGTCGGCGGCGAGCAGCTTGAACACGCCGGCCATGCCGGTCATCGAGGCGATCGCCTGGATGCGCAGGTCCATGGCGTCGAACAGCGAGCCTTGCTTCTCCGAGCGGAGGAAGCGCAGCTTCAGCCGGTACGCCTGCATCGACACCGGGTCGTACACCTCGGCCGCGGCGTTCGGATTCGCGTCGAGGTTCCGGCGCGTCTTGTTGAAGAACTGGCAGGAGAGGGCGACGTGGCGCTCGTCGACGAAGTAGACCTGGCTGACGTACGTGATGTTCGGCACGCCGCGGCCGTCGCTCGTCGCGAGGATGCTCGGAACGACGCCCTGGAAACAGCGGAAGAGGTCCGCGAGGAGGATCGGGTTCATGCGATCGGGTTGCCCGCTTTCGGGCCGGGAGTCTGGTCGAACGTCTCCTCGACGCTCATGTCGATGGCGAAAGCCGGCCAGTGCGTGACGCTGCGCGTGATCCGGCGGGGGAGGCCGATCTCGTCGAGGATGTCGGCGAACTTCTCCAGGCTGCGCGTGACGAGCTCGCGCTCGTGCTCGCCGGCGATGCGCACGCCGCGGGTGACCCCTTTGAGCTGCGTGGTCGTGTGGTCGATCGGGTGTGAGATGCAGACCGCCAGGCGGCGGGTCGTGGCGACGTTGGCCACCGTTTCCTGGGCGGTGGCGACGGGGAGATAGACGGTCACGGTGTCATCGTCCTTCGGGATCAGGGCGACGCCGCGGCAACAGGCCGGGACCCCGTCGGCATCGACGGTTCCGACCAGCACGGAGGTCCCCTCGGCGAGGCTCCGGCGGAGGCGTTCGGCGAACATGCCTCGATTATAGAAGACTCTTTAAGGTTTGCTTAGGATCGGCTGTGAGGGGTTTCACACCCGGCAGTGTCGATTTCGGATGTGGGTAGGGATCTCTTAGCAACGCGCTTCCGGGCGGCGCCCTAGATTGACGTCAACGTAATCGTCAGTTCGGCCGGTCACCGGCAAAGGGAGTCGAACCAACCATGGAAGCTCGTTTCAGTCTCTATCGGGACATTCACAAGGGTGTGCGCACGCTGCTGATGGACCTCACCACGAAGGCGGGGCGCGTCGACTTCACCGACGCTGCCGCCGTCGCGACGTTCCGTGCGGAGCTGCGGAGCACGCTCGGGCTGCTGACCTCGCACGCGGAGCATGAGAACGAATTCGTCGGCGCCGCGCTACGCCAGTACGCACCGGACGTGGAGCAGGCCCTTGGCGGCGAGCACGAGGAGCAGGAGCATTGGTTCCACGAGCTGGTCTCAGCAGCGGACGCCATCGACGCGGGGGCGAAGGACGCCCGTGTCAAAGGGCACGCGCTGGTGGTCAAGCTGTCGCGCGTCGCCGGCGAGCTGCTGACGCACATGGCGGACGAGGAAGAGATCGCGATGCCGGCGCTGTGGCGCGTCCTCGACGACCCGGCCCTCATCGCGATCGAGCAGCGCCTGCTGGCGAGCGTGCCACCCGACGAGATGGGCCGCTGGCTATCGCTGATGCTGCCGTCGATGAACACCCCCGAGCGCGTGGAGATGTTCCTCGGCATGCAGGCCGGCGCCCCGCCCGAGGTGTTCCACGGCGTGCGCGCCCTGGCGAAGCAGGTGCTGTCGCCGGCGGATGACGCCGCGCTGGAGGCGGGGCTCAGCGTGGCGGTGTAAAAACAATGGGACAGATGGGACAGATGGGCCTGCGGACCTTTCCCATAGGTCCCATTCGTTTCCGGTTGCTACAGCGCCTCTGCCACGGTGGCCAGTTGTTCGCCCACTTCCTGGGCGGATGCCGGCGGGGCGGTGGCGCTGTCGAAGCGCACCAGCACCGGGTCGTAGATTCCGCGCTGGAACAGCGCGGCGCGCACGTTGATGAAGCGTGCGCGCAGTTCCGGCGTCAGGGTGCCGCTTTTCAGTTCTTCCGCGACGGCCGCTGCCGCCGCTTTCACTTCCGTCAGATCGTTCATCGTTTGATCCCCAGCTTTTCCAGCGTCACGGGGGTGAACGTCGTCACGCCGCGCTCCGCCAGTTCCTCTTCCGTCAACGCTTCGGCCTTCTCCAGCCCTTCGGCGGAGAGGTCGTCGTCGACGCCTTCGATATCGTAGCCGACCCACAGCGCGAAGCCGCGCTCCTCGCTCGGGCCGAGGGCGTGGCCGAAGCGTTTGAACCGTTTGACGTAGCGCGCCATCGCCGTACGATCTTAGACGATGGAGCTGGTCATCTTCGTGGGCCTGCAGGGCTCGGGCAAGTCGACGTACTACCGAGACCGCTTCGCGGCAACACACGTGCATGTGAGGAAGGATTCGACGAAGTGAACGTGATCGCGTCATGACACCAGAGCAACTGCTGAAGAAAGTCTTTCCCCCGATGCTGGCGACGCTGGCCGACGCCGCGCCGCGCAACGACCAGGAGTGGTCGTACGAACTGAAGTACGACGGCTTCCGCGCCGTCGTGGCCATCACCGGCGGGCGCATGGCGATGTGGAGCCGCAATCAGCTCGACCTCGCCCCGCGCTTCCCCAAGACGTACGACACGCTGAAGAAGCTCAAGACGCCGGAGATCGTCCTCGACGCCGAGATCGTCGTTCTCGACGAGAAAGGCGCCCCCCGGTTCCAACTGCTGCAGCAGAGCGGCGGGCGCGAACGGCTCATCGTCTTCGACATCCTCTGGCTCGACGGCAAGGACGTGCGCAAGCTGCCGTACACGGAGCGGCGCGCCCTCCTCGAGAAGACGCTGAAGAAGACGCCCGCCGGAATCGAGGTCGCGCAGACGCTGGCCATGGGCGGCGAGGAAGCGCTGCAGCACGCGGCCGCGTCGGGCTTCGAAGGAATCATCGCCAAACAGAACGTCTCGACGTACGAGACGCGCCGCTCCAAGGCGTGGCTGAAGGTGAAGGCGATCAACCAGCAGGAGATGGTCATCGTCGGCTGGCAGCCGAGCACGCACTCCTCCAAGGAGATCGGCTCGCTGCATCTCGCCGTGAACGAAGACGGCGCGCTGCGCTACGCGGGCAAAGTCGGCACCGGCTTCTCCGCCAAGCTGCGCGTCTGGTTCAGGGACGAGCTCGAGAAGGACGTGGTCGACAAGCCGATGGTGAAGGACGCGCCGCGCATCCGCACCGCGACGTGGGTGAAGCCGCGCTTCGTGGCGCAGGTGTCGTTCACCGAGTGGACCGCCGATCATCGGCTGCGGCATCCTTCCTTCCTCGGGTTGCGCGAAGACAAAGCGCCGGCGGACGTCGTGCGCGAGACACCGGAGAAGACGAGCGTCGTGGCCAATAAAGCGAAGAATGCTGCTGCCGCCTCCACGGTGAAGCTGACGAATCCCGACCGCCTGCTGTATCCGCGCGACGGCTACACCAAGCAGGACGTCGCCGCCTACTACGAGGCGGTGGCCGAGCCGATGCTGCGGGCGCTGGCCGACCGGCCGCTGTCGCTGGAGCATTGGAACCAGGGCATCGACAAGCCCTCCTGGTTCCACCAGAACCTCGGCAACGAAGCCCCCGACTGGCTCACCGTGCTGGAGACCCCGACGCGCAGCGTGAGCCGCAAGACCGTGCGCCACCTCGTCGTCGACAGCGTCGACTCGCTGCGCTGGCTCGCGCAGATGTCGGTGCTGACGGTGCACATGTGGGCCTCGCGCGGCGAGTCGCTCGACCAGCCCGACTGGCTCGTGTTCGACCTCGATCCCGCGAAAGGGAAAGGGATCGAACAAGCCATCGAAGCCGCCATCGTCATGCGCGGCTTGCTGGAGAACCTCGAGCTGCCCAGCGTCCCCAAGACGTCCGGCAAGCGCGGCATCCACGTCTTCGTCCCGCTGAAGCCGGGCTACTCGCACGAGGATGCGGCGGAGTTCGCGTGCTCCATCGCCGCGGCGGTCTCCAGTCAGCTCCCCGACTTCACCGTCGAGCGCAGCCTCGCCAAGCGCCGCGGCCGGCTGTACCTCGACTGCATGCAGAACGCGTACGGCAAGACCATGGTGGCGCCGTACTCCTTGCGCGGCATCGACGGCGCCCCCGTCTCCGCGCCGCTGAAGTGGAGCGAAGTCACGCGAAAGCTGGACCCGCTGAAGTACAACCTGCGCACGATGCCCAATCGCCTGGCCAAGGTCGGGGACCTGTTTGCGCCACTGTTGGAACAGGGGGCCACGCTGCCGAAGGTGACGTAGGGGAACGATAGGACGAATAGGACCTATAGGACGGATAGGACCAATAGGACCCCACCCGACCAGGAGATCACCGCATGCAACGTTGCATCATCACCGGCGCGTCTGCCGGCATCGGCGCCGCGCTGGCGCGCGAACTGGTCCGCCGCGGCTGGGCCGTGGCGTTGCTGGCGCGGCGCGCGGATCTCCTGGAGGAACTGGCGCGCGACCTGGCCTCGCGCGGCGGCAACGTCGTCGCCGTGCCGTGCGACGTCGCCGACGGCGCCTCCGTCCGCGACGCCGTGCGGCGCTCTGAAGAAGCGCTGGGCGGCCCCTTCGACCTGGCCGTTGCGAATGCAGGCGTCGGCGTCGCCACGCATGCCTGGAACTTTCCCATCGCCGACGCCGAGCAGATCATGCGCGTCAACGTCCTCGGCATGTTCTACCTCTTCGACGCCGTGATCCCGTCGATGATCGAGCGCCGCGGCGGACGCTTCGCCGGCGTCGCTTCGCTGGCCGGGCATCGCGGCCTGCCGACGTCGTCGGTCTACTCCGCGAGCAAGGCGGCGATGCAGTCGTTCCTCGAAGCGTCGCGCATCGAGCTGCTGCAGTTCGGCGTCGGCGTCACCACGATCAATCCCGGGTTCGTCGTCACCGCGATGACGGCGCAGAACAAGGTGCGCATGCCGTTCATCATGAGCGCGGAGAATGCGGCCACGATCATGGCCGACGGCCTCGAAAGCGGCGCGCGCATCATCGAGTTCCCGCGCCCGATGTCGCTGCTGACTCGCTTCGCGCGGCTGCTGCCCGCCGCGATCTACGAGCGGGTGACGGCACCCGCGGCGCGCAAGGCGAGCAAGTCTTCGCGATAGACTGCGCCCCGTATGAACACGCTGCTCATCCGCCTCTGGGCGCTCAAGAACGTCTTCGTCCTGTTCTTCATCAAACCGAGCGTCGTCGAAGTGAACGAGCGGCGCTGCGTCGTGAAGATCCCGCTGACGTGGCGCACGAAGAACCATCTCGAGTCGATGTACTTCGGCGTGCTGTGCATGGGCGCGGACGTCGCCGGCGGCCTGATCTCGTTCCACCTCGCGCGACAGGCCAAGACGCCGATTTCGTTCGCCTTCAAGGACATGAACGCGAAGTTCCTCAAGCGCGCCGAGGGCGACGTCCTCTTCACGAACAACGACGGCGCCGCCATCCAGGAGATGGTGCAGCGCGCGCTCGCGACCGGCGAGCGTGCCGAGACCACGGTCCACGTCACCGCCACGGTGCCGTCGAAGCTCGGGGACGAACCGGTCGCCGAATTCGACATGACGCTGTCGATCAAGAAGATCACCAAACGATGACGACCGCCTTTCGCCTCAGACCGGACGACGCGGAGCGCTACGTGCGCATCCGCCTGCAGATGCTGGACGACGCCCCGTGGGCGTTCGACGCCGATCCCAACGCCACGCCGACGGTCGACGCACCCTACATGGCCACGCTGTTCTCCAGCGAGCACGATGCGGTGTTCGGCGTGGAAGGGGAGGGTGCCGACAGACCGCTGATCGCCGTCGCCGGGGTGCGCCACGTGACGAAGCCGCGCTTCACGCACCGCGCGCGCATCTGGGGCGTCTTCGCCGATCCCGCGCATCGCGGCCAGCACGCCGGCCGCACGGTCGTCGAGGCGGCGCTGGCGTGGGCGCGGAACTACCCCGGCGTCGATTGGGTCGATCTCTCCGTCAGTGAGAACTCTCCCGCAGCGCAGCGTCTCTACGAATCGCTGGGCTTTCGCGTGTGGGGCCGTGAACCCGAAACGATGGAACTGGACGGGCGCCGTTACGACGAGATCTACATGGCGTTGAAGCTATAGGAGGAATGGGACGAATAGGACGGATAGGACGGATAGGACCTCCAAAGTCCCATCCGTCCTATAGGTCCTATCCGTCCCATCGTTCGCTATCTCTTCGCCGTGAGATCCCGGACCATCAGGTCCGTGAAGCGCTCGACGGGCATGAAGCTCGTCGCGTATTTCGCCCACGGCTCGAGCACCTTGTCGGCCTTGAGCTGCTCGGCCGTCTTGCCCGCTTTGAGGCCGGCTTCGACGGCGGCGCGTGTCGCCTTCAGCAGGTCGGCGAAGGCGCGGAGCGCGGCCTTGTCGCCGAGGGGACCGTGGCCGGGGATGATCTTGACGTCGTCGGGGACGGTGCCGAGGACGCGCTCGACGTTCGCGATCAGACCGGTCACGCTGCCGCCGCTGTCGAAGTCGATGAACGGGAACATCCCGTTGAAGAAGTCGTCGCCCATGTGCACGACGTTGGACTGCGTGAAGAAGATCACCGCGTCGCCGTCGGTGTGGCCGTTCGGCAGGTGGAGCGCGCGGACGTCCTCACCATTGAGATGAACGGTCAGCGTCTGATTGAACGTGAGCACCGGGAGCGCACCTTTCGGCGCGGGGGGAACGACACGATTGGGGATGTTCATCCCAGCGGCCAGCCGCTTGCGCGCGTTCTCGTGCGAGATGATCGGCGCGGTGCGGCCGAAGTGCTCGTTGCCGCCGGTGTGATCGCCATGCCAGTGGGTGTTGATGATGAAGCGCACCGGCTTGTCCGTGATCGTCTTGAGGGCGGCCTCGATCTTCGGCGCGAGCGGGGCGTACTGATCGTCGATGAGGACGATGCCGTCGTCGCCGACGGAGACGCCGATGTTGCCGCCGGCGCCGGTCAGCATGTAGACGGAGCCGGCGACTTTCTGCGCCTTCACCTCGACTTTGCTGAAATCGTTCTGTGCGAATGCGGTCGTTGCGAGCGCTGCGGTGAGGAACAAGGCAAGGTACGTTGTGCGCATGAGGGGAGATTGTAGATGAACGTGCCGGACGGACTGCAGGAGGCGCTGACGCGCGAAAAAGCGCGTCTATGCGTCGGCTATCCCTGGTGGCTCCGCCCCTTCATGGCCCGCGGCGTCATCGGCATCACCCTCGGCCGCACGATCTACGTCCTGCCGTCGTTCGTCGAGCGCGCCCCCGACCGTTTCGAGCGCCTCCTGCGCCACGAACTGGTCCACGTCTGCCAGGTCAACCGCTTAGGACTGGTGCGCTTCCTGGCCGCCTACGCCACGGAGTTTCTGCGGCACCTGTACACGGAACGGTCGATCGACAAGGCGTACCGGAAGATCTCGTTCGAGGTGGAGGCGTACGGCGCGGAGATCAGCGACGGTGAAGCGTGACGGTGCGGTGTTGCACGTCCAGCCATGCGTTTCCGGATGGACTCGTTCTCGTGCCTCGAGGACGGTCACGGCCAGGACCGATCGCGGCCGGTTTGCGGTCGTTGCCGTCCACGCGGAACGTCGAGGTCGAGTTTGTGGTGAACGCCGCAAGCGTGCGCGTTCGAGCGTCCCATTCAAGGAAAGCAGCGCCGCCGCCTGGGGCGAGCGTTTTCGTCAACCGGGTCGAATCCTCGAGGACGTAGACGCGGCCGCGCCATAGGACCGCGATGTCCTCGGCGGAAGTGAACGCAACGTCGACGCTGTCGTAGACACCTTCGACGGGAGCAGCTTTGGGTCGCAGCGTCGTCGTTGTCTCCGGAGTGTGCGACTTCGTCGAGCCAACGGTGATCGCGATCTGGTCGTCGTCCCATGTGAGGAGTGCCCACCGTGTGCCGTCGTCATTGAAGCGCACGAGCTGCTCGTCGGAAGCCAGCAGCTTCCGGGGCAGGTCACGGGAGTCCCAGGAGGGGCGGAAGTGATCGTCAACGATGCGGAAGGAGGGGCCCCGGCTGTCCGTGACCGTGACGGCGAGACGGCCATCAGCCAACGGACGGATCTCCTTGACGATCGCATTCGGGACCGCAATCCGCGACTGCACGCCGGAACCGTTGACGTGCAGCACCTCCGACCGCCACGGCTCAGGCGTGGCAACCGCGATCCAAGCGGTCGCGTCATCGCGGACAGCGGTGGCCGAGACGGCAGCCTGACCCGTGCCGGGGATAGGGATCGTCACCGAAGCGGGTGAAGCGGCGAAGAGCAGCGTCAACAGCGGAATCAGTCGCATCAGCATCCTCCTCAGGCAGTAAATAGGGCCGATCACCACCCAAATTCTTGACGAGTGATGAAGAGGAGAACGATGGGACGAATAGGACAGATACGACGAATAGGACCTATAGGACGAAACCGAAATCTGACGACGGCACCTTTACGAGCTGAACGGCTGCAAGATGCATCTGTCCTATCCGTCCTATCCGTCCTATCCGTCCTATCCGTCCTATTTGTCCCATCGGTCCCATTGATCCGGCGGGGGCGGACCGCGGAGTCTATAATCCGGGGCAGGCTGATGATTCAGTTCCATTCCCTGGAGATCCCACAGCTCGAGCGGTTTCTCGAGCGGCACAAGGCGGGGCTTTCGCTTCGGCCGGAGGTGGATCTCGATCTGATCCTGCGGCAGATTCTGCAGAAGGCGTATGAGTTCGTGCCGTCGGAGTCGGGGTCGATTCTGCTCGACGATCCGTTCCGCAAGGTGGCGGCGCGGAAGGACAACGAGCTCGTCTTCATCGCCACTTTCGGGGAGTCGAGCGCGGGGCTGATCGGGCAGCGGCTGTCAGCGCGGTTCGGGATCGTGGGGCGCGTCTATCAGATGGGGACACCGCATCTGTCGGCCGACGTCGAGGCGGACGAGTTCTTCTACTCCGAGATCGACCAGAAGATCGGGCACAAGACGAACTCCGTGGTCGCGGTGCCGATCTACATCGGGAAGCATGTCTGCGGGGTGCTCGAGCTGATCAACCGGCTCGACGGCCGCGCCTTCACGCAGCGCGACATGACGCTGCTGGAGATCTTCGCCGGTTACACCTCCTTCACGCTGCAGAACGCGCTCGACGCCAAGCGCGCGCACGAGCTGGCGAAGAAGGACGACCTGACGCAGCTCTACAACGACCGCTGGTTCCACATCCGTCTGACCGAGACGCTGATGGAAGCGCGCAAGTCGGGGCGGCCGGGCGTCCTGATCTTCATGGACCTCGACCACTTCAAGACCATCAACGACCGGCACGGCCACCTCGCCGGCAGCCAGTGCCTGCGCGAGGTCGGCTTCATCCTCAAGCGCATCATCCTGCACAGCGAGGCCACGGTGGCCCGCTACGGCGGCGACGAGTTCGTCATGATCCTGCCCGACCTGCCGCTCGAGGAAGGGCGCGCAATCTGCGAGGAGATCCGCCACTCGATCGAGACCACGACCTTCCTCGAGCGCGAGTGGGGCTTCAGCATGCCGCCGCTGCATCTGCGCCACATCCTCACGGCGTCGATCGGCGTGGCGCAGCACCTGCCGGACCGCAACAGCACGCTGCCGTACGAGCTCGAGAAGGCGGAGCTGCTCCGCCGCGCCGATGCCGCCATGTACCGCGCCAAATCGCTCGGCAAGAACCGCGTGGTGGTGTGGGACGAAGACATCGAGCTGAGCCAGGCCGCCGGGTAGGCGCGCGCCTCCATCCAACCTCGGTACGTTTCCTGCGAAACGCCCCAAAGTCAGGCTCTTGGACGGGCCGGGCGGCGATGCTATCGTGTCGCATCTTCCGTTGTCCCAACCGTTTCATACACACCATCAGGAGGTACCGCAGTGGCTAAGATCACGGCTGAATACATCTGGATTGACGGGCAGAGACCAACCGCCAAACTCCGCTCGAAGACCAAGATTCTCGATGCTCCGGTCAAGAAGCTCGAAGATCTGCCCGAGTGGGGTTTCGACGGCTCGAGCACGTATCAGGCGACCGGGCATTTCAGCGATCTGCTGCTCCGTCCCGTGAAGTACATGCCCGATCCGCTGCACCGCGAGAACGACATCCTCGTTCTCTGCGAGGTGCTGAATCCGGACGGCACCGTGCACTGGAGCAATACACGCGCGGCATTGCGCGAGGTGGCCGAGCGGTACGCCGAGCACGATGCCTGGTTCGGCATCGAGCAGGAGTACACACTCTTCGAAGGGAATCGCCCGATGGGGTGGCCGGATCACGGCTTCCCCGCGCCGCAGGGTGGCTACTACTGCGGCGTCGGCAGCGACGAGGTCTTCGGCCGCGAGGTCGTCGAAGCGCATGCGGACGCCTGTATGCGCGCCGGCATCTCGATCGTCGGCACGAACGCCGAGGTGATGCCGGCGCAGTGGGAGTTCCAGATCGGGGCGCTGGGGCCGCTGGAGGTCGCGGACGAGCTATGGCTCGCCCGGTGGCTGCTGTACCGCATCGGTGAGGAGTTCGGCGTCAGCGCGACCCTCTATCCGAAGCCGGTCAAAGGCGACTGGAACGGCGCCGGCGCGCACACGAACTTCTCCACGAAGGGGACGCGCGAAGACGGCGGCATGAAGGTGATCGAAGAGGCGGTGAAGAAGCTGGAGCGCCGCCACGAAGAGCACATCAAGGTGTACGGCGCCCACAACGAGGAGCGCCTCACCGGCATGCACGAGACCGCGCCGATCCACGCCTTCCGCCACGGCATCAGCGACCGCGGCGCGTCGATCCGCATCCCCATGCAGACGGCGAACACCGGCAGAGGCTACTTCGAGGATCGCCGCCCCGCGGCGAACATGGACCCCTATCAGGTGTGCGCTGTCCTGATGGAGACGGTCTGCGGCAACTACTAGGTTTTCACTGCTGAACGTGAAAGCGGCCGGGCGAAAGCCCGGCCGCTTTTTTTGTTGGCGACGATTCGCGTTGTCGGTTGTCCGTTTTCCGTTGTCCGTTTTCCGTGCGGCACGGGTACGCGGAGCGCAGCACGGAAAACGGACAACGGAAAACGGACAACGTCCAAAACGACCGGGCCTTCTGCTGGCGCCCGGCCGTTTTCCGTCTACTGCTTCTCCGCCTGCGGACCGTACGACATCTGCGGCACCGACAGGAGGAACCCGGCGGGGTACATCGTGTAGCCTTGGAGGTTCTTGTCCATGATGGCCACGTTGATCTGGTGGTAGAGGGAGACGTACGGCAGGTCTTCCTGCACGATGCGCTGGATCTCGCCGTAGACCTGTTTCCGCTTCGCGCGATCGAACGTCGAGCGCCCTTCCATGATGAGCTGATCGACGCGCGGATTGCTGTAGTAGCCGCGGTTCTGCCCCTCCGGCGGGAAGTTCGAGGAGTGGAAGATCACGTAGTAGAAATCGGGATCGGCGATGCCGTTGCGGCTCAGCGAGTACATCTGGAAGTTGCCTTTGCCGATGTCGTCGAGGAACGTCGCCGTCTCCATCGACTGGATCTTCATGTCGATGCCGACCTGGCGCAGCATCTCCTGCACCATCTGCGCGCGGCGGTTCGCCTCGTCGTTCGTCGACGTCTTGAACGTCAGGGAGAAGCGCGGCCGCGGACCGTCGCCGTCGGGATCGCGGTAGCCGGCTTCGTCGAGGAGCCGCTTGGCCGCGGCCGGATCATACCCATACGTCGGGAGGCCTTCCGCGCGCACCCAGTGTCCCTGCGCGAACATCGTGTCGGCCACGACGCCGTGTCCGGCGAGGAGGTCGCGCACGATGCGCTCCCGGTCGATCGCGTGATGGATGGCTTTGCGCACCTGCACCTTCGAGAGGATCGGGTCGCGCATGTTGAAGGCGAGGTACTGCCAGACCGACCCCGGCTTCTTCTGGACCTGATACTTCGGGTCCTTCTCGAACTCGGCGACGTTCTCGAACGGCACCGGGTTGACGCCGAAGTTGAGCGAGCCGCGGCGGAACTCGAGGACGCGCGTCGTGTCGTCAGGGACGATGCGCACCGTCACGTTCTTGATCTTCGGGGCGCCGCCGTGCCACTGGTCGAACGCTTCGAGCTCGAGGCGCTCGTCCGTCACGTTCTCCACGACCTTGTACGGTCCGGCGCCGACCGGCTTCGACTTCGCGGTGTTGGCGTCCGACCCCTTCGGCAGGATGCCGAGCGTGAGGTTGTCGAACATGCCGCCGTTCGGCTCCTTGAGCCGGAAGATGACCGTGTGCGGATTCGGCGTCTCGATGGCGGCGACCGAGGCGTAGCCCGATTTCTTCGAGGAGGTGAACCCCTCGGCCATCAGCGACTCGTACGTCCACTTCACATCCTCGGCCGTCACCGGCTGCCCGTTCTGGAACTTCGCGTTCGGGTTGAGGTGGAAGATGATCGTCTTGTCGTCCGGCGTTTCCCACTTCGTGGCCAGATCGGGGGCGTAATCCATCTCCGGGGTGACCTTGATCAGGCCGCTGTAGATGAGGTCGAACATGCGTCCGGAGACGTTGTCCGTCCCGACGCGCGAGTCGAGGTTCGCCGGACTGCTGGGAACGGCGATGATGAGCTTGTTGGCGTCGCCGCCGGCACGCTTCTCCCCGCCACCACCGCCGCCGCAGGCCACCAGCGCCACGGAGGCGATCACGAGAGCGCCCAAGTCGAGTTTTTTCATTGCGTTACTCCTCACGGGCGCTTTTTACAAGGAAAGTGCCTACGCGGGGTAGGGGCCAGGGCCCGGGGCTCAGCGCGCCTGCCGTCGCGCCAACGGCGCCATACTTCACGCATCAAAGATGAAGAATTCTTCATCGCGGACGATGATTTCTTCATCCGAGGACGATGAATTCTTCATCGCGGATGATGATTTCTTCATCGGCGGACGATGAATTCTTCATCGCGGACGACGATTTCTTCATCGCGGACGATGATTTCTTCAAGGGTCTGAAGACTTTCATCGTTCTGGGGGAAGACTTCTTTCGGTCTCCTCTGAGGCCTGAGCCCTGCGCCCTCCACGTCATATCATTCACCAATGTTGTTGAGACGGCTCCTCCTGGTCTGCACGCTTCTATTCGCCTCTGCGCTGGCCGCGCAGCAGAAGGTCATCGTGCTGGGGTTCGACGGGGTGGATGCCCGTTACACCGAGCAGTGGATGAACGAGGGGAAGCTGCCGAACCTCGCGAAGCTCAGAGAACAGGGGACTTACCGGCCGCTGCTGCCGACGGTGCCGGCGCAGACGCCGGTCTCGTGGTCCACCTTCTCTACCGGGATTGACCCGGGCCGCACCGGGATCTTCGACTTCCTCCGCCGCGACCCGAAGAACTACATGCCCGTCTTCGCCGCCTTCGACGAGACGAAGGAGCCGCTGCTCTTCGGCGAGCGCAATCCGCTCGTCTTCGCGGCGGCCGTGCTGCTCGTCTTCGGCCTGATCGCGCTGCTGCTCTGGCGCAAGTCGCGGCTGGCGGGGGGGATCGCCCTGGCCTTTGCCGCCGGGATGACGGCCGGCGTCTTCTTCGCCACGCAGAAGTACATCCCGGTCAGCCGGCCGGGCGTCGTCAACCGCCGGCAGGGGATTCCGTTCTGGGACGTCGCCTCGAAGGCAGGGAAGAAGGCGGTGATCGTCCATGTGCCGGTCACGTTCCCGGCCACCGACATCGATCACGGCCACATGCTCTCCGGGCTCGGCGTCCCCGACGTCTCCGGCCGGGTCGGCAAGCCGTTCTTCTTCACGTCGGAGCTCGACCTGAAGAGGGGAGGCTCGAACGAGTTCTCCATCGAGATCGTCCAGCTCGAGGACAACCGCGGCGTCATCAACACCACGATTCAGGGGCCGCCGAACAAGCTGTTCCCGGCGCCGCCGTACATCTCCATCCCGATGACGCTCACGGTGGCGGACGACCGCGGCTCCGTGAAGATCCAGGTCAGCGGGCAGACGTTCACCCTCGAGGCCGGCGAGTGGACCGGCTGGGTCGACTTCGTCTTCCCCTTCAACCCGCTGATCAAGGTGCGCGGCATCAGCCGCTTCCACCTCATCGCCTCGCAGCCGGAGGTGAAGCTCTATCTCTCGCCGATCAACTTCGACCCGCGCAGCCTGCCGCCAGGCTTCAAGATCGCCTCCCCGAACGGATGGGCGGAGGAGCTGGCGAAGCAGCACGGACCGTACAAGACGCTCGGTTGGCAGATCGACACGTGGGCGATCTCCGAGGGGTTTGCGACGGAGCAGATCTTCTGGGACGACATGGAGTGGACGGTGGCCCAGTCGCGGAAGCTCTTCGCCGCGAACCTCGCCAGCGACAACGACCTGATCGTCCAATGCTTCGAGTTCCCCGATCGCGTGGGGCACGTCTTCTGGCGCATCGTCGACCCGAAGCATCCGGCGTACGACGAGGCGCTGGCCGCGAAATGGGGCGATGCGCTCCTGCGCTCCTATCAATTGATGGACGCGATCGTCGGTGACGCCATGCGCGCGGCCGAACAGAAGCAGGCGGCGCTGCTGATCCTCTCGGATCACGGCTTCGCCTCGTTCCGCAAGTCGGTGAACTACAACACCTGGCTCGTCCTCAACGGCTACATGACGCTGCGGACCGGCGTGCAGGTGAAGGATCGCGACCTGGAGATGCTGTTCGACCAGGGGCAGTTCTGGGAGAACGTCGACTGGTCGAAGACGCGCGCCTACGCCATGGGCCTCGGCGAGATCTACATCAACGTGAAGGGGCGCGAGGCGCAGGGGATCGTCAATCCGGGCGCCGAATACGACGCGGTGAAGCAGGAGCTGCAGACGCGCCTCGTCGCATGGACCGATCCCGAGACCGGCGAGCTCCCCGTGCGCCGCGTCCTGGCGCGCGAACAGGTCTACAAGAAATTCGACCCCAACATGATCCCCGACCTCTTCGTGACGAACAACGACGGCTACCGCGTCTCCTGGCAGACGTCGCTGGGCGGCATCCCGAAGGCGCTGCTCGAGCCCAACAAGCAGGTCTGGAGCGGCGACCACTGCTCCGTCGACCCCGAGATCGTGAAGGGGATCTTCTTCTACAACCGCAAGATCCAGACGCCACGCGCGCCGTACATCGCCGACGTCTATCCGACGGTGCTGGGGCTGCTGGGCGTGAAGGCACCGTATGAGTTAGATGGAGTAGAGTTGCGCTAATGGATTTCGGAAAGGTGATGGGCCTTCTTCAAGCGATGAATGCCGAAGGCGTCGACTACATCGTCTTCGGCGCCGTCGCGTTGAACCTTCACGGGATTCTCCGCACGACGACCGACGCCGATTTCTTCATCCGCCCCGACCGCGAGAACGTCGAACGTCTGAAGCGGGCGCTGCGCCGCATCTGGGATGATCCGCATATCGATGAGATCAGTGCCGACGATCTGCTCGGCGACTATCCATCGGTCATGTATGGTCCGCCTGATGAATCGTTCAGCATGGATTTTCTGACCCGTCTGGGAGAGGTCTATTCGTACGAGACGCTGCCGTCAGAGATCATCGAATACGATGGAATGCCGATCCGTGTGGTAACTGCCGCCAAGCTGTACGACATGAAGATGCACACCGTTCGCCTCCAGGACAAAGCCGACGCAATGGCGCTGAACGAAAAGTTCAAATTCGAGGAGTCCTGATGCCTGTCCGTAAGTTTCGCTCGATCGAAGAGATGAACCGCGACGTGCGATGGGCCGAGACCGGCGATCCCTCCATTCCTCGCCGCATCGCGCAGCTATGGGATTTTTCGGAGCGACTGCTGGGCGATGTCGGCACCTGCATCCCCCGAGGCGTCCGCAAATACCGGTCCGTCGAAGAGGCGCAGGCCGACCGCGATCGCTGGGAGCAGGAACGCGTCGATCGCCTCCGCGCCCGTCGCGAACAGAAATAGGAACCGTGGATTACAAAAGACTTCTCACCCAGGTCGAGCGCACGCTCGAACAGATCGACACCGGCGACTCGCGCTCCAATGCCATCGAGTCGCTGGCCGAGACCATTGCCACCAACTTCCGCGACGAGCTCGGGATCACCGGCGGGCGCGTGTACGAGGCGCACGAGGACTCGTATGAGCTCGTCGGGCGCTTCGGCGTCTCGCACGAAGGGGAGCTCGGGATCATCGTCCCGAAGGACTACAAGCCGGTCGAGCTCGTGATGGAGAACGGGATCATCGTCATGGATCCCACCGATGCGGGCGTCGACGCGGAGCTCGAGAAGAAGCTCGGCGCGCGGCGCTTCGCGGCGATTGCCGTCGGCGATGAGGACTACATCCTCAGCTTCAACATCTCCAACGACCTCAGTCGCGAGGACGTCCTCTTCTCGCTGAACCTCATCCGCTACGCGATCAACCAGAAAGTGCGCGCGCAGTGGTACGAGTCGCTGATCGTCGAGGCAGGCCGCATCCAGCAGTCCATCCTGCCGCAGCGCATTCCGCAGTACGCCGGCTACGACATCTGGGGGAAGACCGTTCCGGCGGAGATCGTCAGCGGCGACTTCTACGACTACATCCCGATCTCCGACAGCATCCTCGGGCTGGCCATCGCGGACGGCTCCGGACACGGGCTGCCGGCGGCGCTCGTCGTGCGCGACATCTACATGGGGCTGCGCATGGCCACCGACCGTGACTTCAAGATCATCCGCACGCTGGAGAAGCTGAACCACATCATCCACCGCAGCCGGTTGACGACGAAGTTCGTCTCCCTCTTCTACGGCGAGCTCGAAAAGGGCGGCATCCTCATTTACTGCAACGCCGGCCACAACTTCCCGTTCCACCTGAAGAACAACGGGACCAAGATCGACTACCTCAAGAACGGAGGCCCGGTGCTCGGCCCCACGCCCGACGCCACGTACACGCGCGGCTTCGCCAAGCTCGAGGCGGGCGATCTCCTCTGCCTCTACTCCGACGGCATCGTCGAAGCGCACGACCGCAACGACAAGGAGTTCGGCCTCGAGCGCCTCGTGCGCATCGTCAAAGCCAACCGCCACCGCACGGCGCAGGAGATCGGGCAGGAAGTCCTGGCGAAGGTGGCGAAGTTCGCCTGGAATCCGGAGCAGGACGACCGCACGATCGTGCTCGTGAAGGCAATCGAGAGCTGACGATGGCCGACGTCCTCTGGTTCAACGGCCGCTTCACCACGACCGACGAGCGAGTCCTCGGCGTCGAAGACCGCGGTTTCCAGTTCGGCGATGCCGTTTACGAGGTCTTCAAGTTCCTCCGGCGCCGTCCGATTCTGCTGATGGAGCACTTCCGCCGGTTGACGCGCGGACTCCGCGAGCTCGAGATCGCCCAGCCGTTCGACGAGAAAGCGTTCGCCTCTGCGATGACCGAGCTCCTCGGGCGTACGCAGTTCGACGACGGCATCGTCTACATCCAGGTGACCCGCGGAGAGGCGCCGCGCGCGCACTTCTGGCCGGACGAGCTGAAGCCGACCGCGCTGGCGTACTCGCGCCGGATGACGTTCCCCGACGCGGTCAAAAAGGACCGCGGCATCAAGGTCATGACGACCGAGGATCTCCGCTGGCGCGCCTGTCATATCAAGTCCGTCAATCTCCTGGGCAATGCGATGGCGAAGAAGCGCGCGCAGCGCGCCGGCGTCGACGAAGCGCTGCTCCTCGATGGGGAAGGCTTCGTCCGTGAGGCGGCCAGCTCGAGCTTCTTCGCGGTGCGCGACGGGCGCCTGATCACGCATCCGCTCGACGAATACATCCTGCCGGGCGTCGTGCGCGATCAGGTCATCTCACTGGCGCTCGCGTCGAAGATCCGCGTGGACGAGCGTCCGCTGCGCGAGGCGGAGCTCTACGATCTCGAGGAAGCCTTCATCACCAGTACGACCCAAGGGGTGATGCCGGTGACGGAGATCGATGGCCGCAGTATCCGCAACAGCCGCCGCGGCGAGATTACGACGCAGCTGCAGACGTTGTTCGACGCGATCGAGCAGCGCGAGATCAGCGGCTGAGGCCGCACGCCCAGACGCAAACAGGACCTATAGGATTTTTCTCATCCCATAGGTCCCGTTGCGGATGGCTTCAGGCGCTTCCCTGTGGCCGCGACGTGGCGCGACGACTTCGGGCTATACAGTAGAAGTGTCAGCGCTCGAACGAAAAAAGTTCGGGAGGTCCTCCGACCTTCCACGGAGCAGGTTTTGCGCTGCAATGCGCAAAAGCACGACGCCGGTGAACGATGCTGCGAGCAGCATGAGCAGCAGCAGCAGGTCACTCACAGCGAGTGCGCGCCACGTTTCTACGCTGTACCACACCAGGACAGCCGGCGCGGCAGCGGCGTAGCAAAGGCCAATGAAGCCAAGAACTACATTTCCGATGCGGGAACGAACCCTCACGGCGATCATGGATTTTTACCCCTCCTGGCACTGGAGAACGAAAGTCTACAACACCTGTTACGGACCTGTGGCGGCTATCTATACAAGGCCGCGACCCAATCACGGTACCCATTGAACGGCAACGTACGTTTTGTACTCCACGTGCCGATCAGCCGCTCGCTCGCCTGCGACCAGCGCGGGTGCGGTACAGACGGATCGACATTGGAAAGAAACGAATACTCCGCTGGAGCGAGGTCGTTCCAGAACGTCGGCGGCTGCGTGTCGACGAGCTCGATGCGTACGACCGATTTCGGCGACTTGTAGCCGTACTTCCACGGCACGACGATGCGCACCGGCGCGCCGTTCTGCTTCGGCAGCGCATGGCCGTAAAGACCTGTCGCGACGAACGTCAGCTCGTGCATCGCTTCGTCGATGCGCAGTCCTTCGTAATAGGGCCATCGGTACCATGACTGCTCGCGGACTCCTGGTTGCTGCGTGGGATCTGAAAAGCTGAAGAAACGCACAAAACGTGCCGTCGGTTTCGGCTCGGCGAGCATCAGGAGACGCGCGAGCGGCAGCCCGGTCCACGGCACCGCCATCGACCACGCCTCGACGCAACGCAGCCGGTAGAGCCGCTCCTCGAGTCCCAGCCGCTGCAGATCGTCGAGCGAGAAACGCCGCGGCTTCGACACGAGGCCGGTGATCTCGACGCTCCACGGATCGACGCGGAAGGAGCCGACGCGTTTCCAGACGTCCTTCTCGCTGGTGAACTCGTAGAAGTTGTTGATCGACGCCACGACGAGCTCGTCCGAGAGATCGCGATCGAGCACGTAGCGCGGATTCCGTGGAGCGGGGAAGGGGGGCGCCGCCTTCGGAATCGTCGCCGCGATGAGCGGCCGCTCTTTGTCCTCACCCGAGCACGCCGCGAGCACACCCGTCCCGACGGCGCCGAGGAAGCGGCGGCGGGAGAGATAGGTGTGCTCGGGCGTGATGTCCATCGGTTCGGGGTCAGTCGGAGATCAGGTCGCCGAGGAGGTTGCCGCCGAGGCCGCCGATGCCGCGCGATTCGCCGGAGCCGCCGCCGGCGGCCGCCGCGATGCGTCCGGCCAGGCGGCTGAAGGGGAGGGTCTGCAGGACCACGCGGCCGGGGCCGCTGATCACCGCGTAGAACAGCCCTTCGCCGCCGAAGAGCGCGTTCTTCACGCCGCCGACGAACTGGATGTCGTACGTCACCGTGTCGGCCATCGAGACGATGCAGCCGGTGTCGACGCGGAGCTGCTCGCCCGGAGCGAGGTTGAAGTCGAGCATGTTGCCCCCGGCGTGCAGGAAGACGAGGCCGTGCCCGGTGAGCTTCTGCAGGATGAAGCCCTCACCGCCGAACAGCCCCGCGCCGAAGCGCTTCGTGAAGGCGATCGACAGGTCGATGTTGCCGATGCCCGCCAGATAGGCGTTGCGCTCGGCGAGAATCGTGTTCCCCTGCAGCTCCACCGCAAAGACCTTCCCCGGAATCGGGTTGGCCAGCGCCATCGTCGCCTGCGGGGCGTGGCAGCGGAAGACGCTCATGAACATCGACTCACCCGCCAGGAACTTGCGCATGAGCCCTTTCATCAGGCCGCCCTGCATCTTCGCCTGCAGCTCGATGCCGTTGCTCATGTAGAGCATCGAGCCCGCTTCCGCGTAGAGCTCTTCCCCCTGCTTGAGTGTGATCTGCAACGCCTGCATGACGTCGCCGACGAGTTTGTAATCCATGTGGTGTACCTCCTCTGGCGGATTTTACGCGTCGCGAGTCACAATGCGCCGCGATGCGGAAAACGATTTCCGCGCCTGTGGCGCTGCTCGATGCTCTCTCGTCCATGTACCCCGACTCGTCGCGGTCGACGCTGCGGCAGTTCCTCCAGACCGGCCGCGTCCGCGTCAACGGTGAGCTGGAGAAGAACGCCCGGCGCGACCTCGAGCCGGGGGAGGTCGTCGACGTCGCCGGGAAGGAGCCGTTCCGCAACCTTCCCCCGGAGATCGCCATGCTGCACGAGGATTCCGACGTCATCGTCATCCTCAAGTCGCACGGCCTCCTCACCGTGGCCACGGAGCGCGAGCGCGACACCACCGCCCAGGCCTACCTCAACAACTACCTCGGGCAGAAAAAAGGAGGCGAGGACCGCATCCACGTCGTCCACCGCCTCGACCGCGAGACGTCGGGCGTCCTCGTCTTCGCCAAGAACGCGTTCGCCCGCGAGCAGTTGAAGGAGCAGTTCGCCGCCCACAGCGTCGACCGGCTGTACGTCGCCATCGTCGAGGGGCACATGGAGCCGGAGGCAGGCCGCTTCGCGACGTACCTTCTCGAACAGAAGGACCTGAAGATGGTCAGCGTCGACGCCCACCCGGACGCGAAGCTGGCCATCACGCACTACCGGACGGTGCGCGAGAGCGCGAAGTGGTCGATGCTCGAAGTGACGCTGGAGACCGGCCGCAAGAACCAGATCCGCGCACACCTCTCGGAGGCAGGCCACCCAGTCGTGGGCGACCGCATGTACGGCAGTGAGGTGAATCCGCTGGGACGGCTGGGCCTGCATGCACAGTTTCTGGGCTTCACCCATCCGACGACCGGGGAACGCCTGACGTTTACAGCGCCGGTCCCCAGGGTCTTCAAGGACGTGTTCGGCCGGAAGGGTGAATAGGACAAATAGGACGGATAGGACGGATAGGACGGATAGGACGGATAGGACCTATAGGACCTATAGGACCTATAGGACGAATAGGACCCAGGGGGACTACGGCACGCGCGGCTGCAGTAATGCCCACGATACCCCCGGGCCGCCGGTTACCCGGCGGTTCACGTGGCGCGGCAGCATGGTACCCGCCACTCTACGCCAGGTAGAGTGGCGGGGTTGGTTGCGCAGGCGTCAGGCTGGCGCTTGGCTGCGGGCCGGGCGGGGGCCTGCCTATTCGTCCTATCCGTCCTATAGGTCCTATTTGTCCCATCGTTCCCCGTTGACTGCCGCAACAGTTACCTTTTGCGTCCGTACAGTGTCTCTATAATCGGCGGACACCCACATGAACGGCGCGGATCGAGCGGTTCTCTCTCTTCAACGACGCCTTTTCTCCGTCCTCTTGCTGCGGCGGTTCCTGACGTTCCTCACCGGGTGGTGCGCGCTCTGGGGCGCGCTCGTGCTGCTGTTGCGGCGCGGCTTTCCGGACGTGCCGTTCTCTCCGCTCTGGGGCGCGGCCGCGGTGCCGCTGTTGCTCGTCGCCGCATTCATCCTCGCGCGGCGTGAGCGTCCCTCGCGTGACGCCGTCCTCGCGCTGATCGATGCGCGGGCGCATTGCGGTGGGCTGCTGATGGCGTCGACCGTCGAAGGCGCGCAGGCGTGGGAGACGCGCGTCGACGCCGCCCCTCGCGTGCAGTGGCGCGGGCGCCGCACGACCGTCGCCGCCGTTGCCTCGGTGCTCTTCGTCCTTGCCGCGCTCTACGTGCCGGCCCGGACGACCGAGGCGTCGCAGCGGCTGGATGTGAGCGCGGACGTGGAGCGCCTCGACAAGCGCGTCGAGCTGCTGAAGGAAGAGCAGATCCTGCCGGCCGAGCAGGCCGTGACGATGGAGAACACGCTCGACGAGCTGCGCAACAACCAGTCGGGCAACGACCCGGCGAAGACGTGGGAAGTGATCGACAGCGTCGATGAAGCCACGATGCGCGCGGCCGAGGAGGCTGCCGCGGCGGCGGTGCAGAAGACGGAGGAGCTGACGCGCGTCGAGACCATGGCCATGGCGCTCGACACGCCGGGACTCGACGCGATGCGCGCGGCCGAGGGGATGAAGGACCTGGAGGCAGAGGCGAAGAAGCTCGGCCTCTCCGCCAGCGACCTGCAGGCGCTCATGGAAGCCGCGAAGCAGGGGAAAGCCTCGCTGCAGGCGAAGCTGCAGCGGCTCGCCGACGCGAAGATGATCGACGCCAAGACGCTCGGCAAGGCCGAGCGCGCCGGGAAGGCGGGTGGCGGCGGCAAGTCGGAGCTCGAAGCGTTCCTGCGCGACAACGCCTCGCCGCCGCGGCTCTCCGACGCCGTCGGCCAGTTCTGCAAAGGCGGCGGGCAGGGCGGCGTCGATCGCGGACGCGGCGACGCGCCGATGTTCTTCGGCGACGAATCCGACGTGATGGCGAAGTTCCGCGAGATGACACTCCCGTCGGCCGATGTGGCCTCGCTCGAACAGAGTGAAGTCGTCGGCATGAGCACCTCCGCACCCACGGCGGAGGCGACCGGCCGCTCCACCGGCGGCGCGCTCTCGAACGCGAAGGATGGCGGCTCGGCGTTCACCAACGTCGTCCTGCCGCGCCATCGCGGCACCGTCGAGCGCTACTTCGAAAGGAAGAAGAAATGACGCTGTTGCAGCCGGACGAGCTTCGTCCGCACGTCGAGCGGGCGAAGTCGATCCTCGCCGAGCTCGATCGCATCCTCCTCGGGCGCACCGACCTCCATCGCCTCGTCGTGATCGGCATCCTCTCGCGCGGCCATCTCCTGCTCGAGGGCGTTCCCGGCCTCGGGAAGACCGCGCTGGCGAAGGCGCTCGGCGACATCCTCGGATTGGAGCTGAAGCGCGTGCAGTTCACGCCCGACCTCATGCCCGGCGACATCCTCGGCACGAACATCCTGCAGGAGAGCGAGCGGGGCCAGCGCCAGCTCGTCTTCCAGCCGGGGCCGATCTTCACGAACGTCCTCCTCGCCGACGAGATCAACCGCGCTTCGCCGAAGACGCAGTCGGCGCTGCTGGAAGCGATGCAGGAGCACGCGGTGACGCTGTTCGGCGTCACGCGTCCGCTGCCGTCGCCGTTCTTCGTCATGGCCTCGCAGAACCCGATCGAGTTCGAAGGAACGTATCCGCTGCCCGAGGCGCAGATCGACCGCTTCCTGTTCAAGCTGCATGTCGGCGGCGTGGACGTCGACGTCCTCGACGAGATCATCTCCACGCGCCGCCATGGACAGCCGCCGGCGCCGCAGGCGCGCGTCACCGCGGCGGAGCTCGACGGGTTGTTCGAGGTCGTCGGCCGGATCTTTCTGCCGCGCGCCGTTTCGCGCTACATCGCCCGGCTGGTCGCGGCGACACATCCCGGCAGCGGGATCGAAGCCGTCGAAAAGTACGTCTCCCTCGGCGCTTCACCGCGCGCGGCGATTGCGCTGGCCGAGGCGAGCCGCGCGGAGGCGCTGCTGAACGGACGCCCGACGGTCGGCTTCGACGACGTGAAGCGCGTGGTCCCGGCGGTGCTGAATCACCGGTTGATTCTCGGCTATCGCGCGCGCCTCGACGGTGTGGCCTCGCGGCAGGTGCTGGATGCGTTGCTGGCCACGGTCGACGAAACCGGCATGAAGTTGCCGGCCGATGTGGAGTTGGCCGGTGCGTAACCGCGCAACAGAGAACGACAGGACGAATAGGACCTATAGGACAGATAGGACCTATAGGACCGACAGCCCGGACAGCACCAACGGGGACGACGGCACCGATAGGAATCTCCGCCGTCCTATCAGTCCTATCCGTCCCATTCGTCCTATGGGTCCTATCGTTCCCCTCTTCCTGCTGGCCATCACCCTACTGCTGGCGGCAACCGCCGCCCACGCCGCCACCTACGGCCACATCACCGTCGTGGAGCGCCCCACGCTGCAGGGACCGGCGTACAACGCCTATTACGAGTACCGCTTCGACGTGGCCAACAGCGGCACGAAGCCTTCCACCGTCACGCTGACGGCGCAGACGATTCAACCCTACACGAGCAACGCCTGGCGCGTCTCGCGGAGCTTCGTCCTCGCCCCGGGCACCGCGGGCGTCATCACGATTCCGCAGCTCGTCCAGTCGAGCAGCAGCGCGCAGACGGTGGCCGTCGTCATCGACGGCATCGAGCAGCGCGAGGTCATCTCGCTGAACTCCCTCAGCGTCTCGGATGCGTCGGTGCACGCGGTGCTCGTCGGCGACGGTGTCGCCCTCGGCGGGATCGAGGCGGACCTGCAGAAAGCGAGCATCGCCAACATCGTCTACAACAAGAGCGGCATCGGCTACGTCGACTGGAGCTCGAGCTGGATGCAGTACAACCGCTTCGGCGGCATCCTCCTCACGCCGCGCGACTGGGAGCGGATGCCGCCGCCGGTGCGCGATGCGATCCGGCGCTGGTCGTTCGCCGGCGGCTCGCTTGCGTTCATGGGCGCGCCGCCCGCCGACGTGCCGGCCGCGCCGGTGCTGTGGGAGCACGGTCCGCTGCGCATGGTCCCGCATGGCCTCGGCCGCATCGTGATGCTGCCGGAATCCGACGCCGCATTCACGGCCGCCGATTACGTCACGTTGCGCGGTTACTGGCGGCGCCCGGTCCTGACGACGCTCGAGACGCACCAGGCCTCGAGCACGCTGCCGCTCCTGCCGAACAAGCCGCTGCCGACGGGGTCGATGTTCAGCGTCATGTTCGTCTTCGCCATCGTGGCCGGGCCGGTGAACGTGATCTTTCTCGCGCGGCGCAACAAACGCCTCTGGCTGTTCTGGAGCGTCCCCGCGATGGCGATCCTCGCCGCGATCGGCATCGTGGCCTCGCTGCTCATCAACGAAGGATGGGTACGCGTGCAGCGATCCCGCACGCTGACGCTGCTCGACGAGAACCGCGGCGAGGCGGCCACGTTCGGCTGGACCGGCGTCTACTCGACGGCCGCGCCCGACCTCGTCCGCTTCGCGACCAGCACCGCGCTGCAGGTCACGCACGACACCAAGGCGCAGGACACCGTCTGGGCCGACGGGCAGGGGTTGCTCTCGTGGGTGCCGAGCCGCGTGCCGACGTATTTCATGGTGCGCAAGAGCGAGCCGCGCCGCGAGCGCCTCACCATCCGCCGCGAAGGCAACCAGGTCGTTGCCGTCAACGGCCTCGGCGCACCGCTGACGAAGCTCGTCGTGGCGATGGAGGACGGCTCCATCTACAGCGCCGGTGCCGTCGGCGCCGGCGCGCGCATCGTCCTTACGCGGAACGCGACCAAGCTCAAAGAGATCGCCGGCTCCGCGGATGAACTGGTGCGCCAGCCGGAGGTATGGATGGGCGCGATTCAGGGCGTCGACGGCGACCCCATGAGCATTCTGCAGCCGGGGATGTACGTCGCCGCACTGAAGGGAACACCGTTCCTCGAGACGGTCGTCGAAGAGCCGACCGAAGTGGTCCACGACGCCATCGTCGTCGGGTACATGCGGAGGAGCAGCGATGCGAGTTGACGTGCGGTCGCTGCACAAGACGTTCGGCAAGACGAACGCCGTGGACGACGTCTCGTTCTCCTTTGGAGGAGGCGAAGTCGTCGGCTTCGTCGGCCCGAACGGTGCCGGCAAGACCACCACCATGCGCATCCTGGCGACGCTCGACGAGCCCACCTCGGGCGACGTCTTCCTCGACGGCGTCAGCCTCGTGCAGGAGCCGGAGGAAGCGCGCCGCCGAGTCGGCTTCGTCCCCGACGCACTCCCCACGCACGCTGACATCACGGTGCACGAGTACCTCGACTTCTTCGCACGCGCCTACCGCATTCACGGCGCCAAGCGGAAGCAGGTCGTCGAGAGCATCGAGGAATTCACGAACCTCACCGGCATCCGCGAGAAGCTGCTGAAGGCGCTGTCGAAGGGGATGAACCAGCGCGTGTGCCTCGCGCGCGCCCTGCTGCACGATCCGCAGGTGCTGATCCTCGACGAGCCGGCGGCCGGTCTCGACCCGCGCGCGCGCATCGAGCTGCGCGAGCTGATCAAAGTTTTCGCCTCGCAGGGGAAGGCGATCCTCATGTCGTCGCACATCCTCACGGAGCTGGCGGAGATCTGCACCGGCGCCGTGATCATCGAGCGCGGGCGCATCCTGCGCGCGGGGTCGCTCGACGACATCATGATCGCCGACCCGCTGGCGCGGACGCTGATGATCCGTGCCGTCGGCAGCGCGGAAGCGCTGCATCGCGCCACGCTCGAGCTCCCCGGCGTCACCGACGCCACCTGGGAGGATGACGAGGTGACGCTGCACTTCGCCGGCACCGACGAAGCGGCGGCCGATCTGCTGGCGGAGCTCGTGCGCCGCGGTCATCGCATCGCCGAGTTCCGGCAGCCGCGCGTCAACCTCGAACAGGTCTTCATGAACGTGACCACCGGAGGCGTGCAGTGACGCTTCGCGAGCGCCTCGATGTCTGGGCCAATCCGATCCTGATCAAGGAGCTGCGGCAGGCGGTGCGCGGCCGTTTCGCCGTCAGCATCCTCATCCTCGCGCTGCTGGCGCAGGTCATCGCCGTCGGCGTCGTGCTCATCGCGCAGAACCTCTCCGGCAATCCGTCGCTGGCGGTGATGGCCGGGCAGCAGACGTTCATGGCGCTGATCGTCACGGTCGTCACGCCGTGCATGTTCTTCATCCCGGTGTACGCCGGCTTCCGCATGGCCGCGGAGCGCAACGACTCCAACGTCGATCTCCTCTTCATCACCACGATCAAGCCGCGCACGATCGTGCTGGGGAAGCTGGCGTCGATCTTCGCCGTCGTGGCGCTGATCTTCAGCTCCGCGCTGCCGTTTCTGGCATTTGCCTACGCATTGCGCGGCGTCGACCTCGTGACGATCGTGCTGGCGTTCGGCGTGGCGATGCTCGTCGTGCTGAGCGTCTCGATCCTCGCCCTCTTCATCGCCTCGCTGCCGGCGACCAAGCCGTTCAAGCTGCTGATGGGGATCGGCGTCTTTCTTTTCACGCTGATGATGTACGCGCCGATGATCGCGATGATCGCGCAGAGCGTGTTCCGGCGGAACGCGTTCGCCGGCGAGATGTGGACGGCGCTCGGCACGTTCGTGGCCTCGCTGCTCCTGGCGGACATCGTGCTGCTCGTCCTGACGACCGTCCTGATCACGCCTCCCGCCGCCAACCGCGCGCTGCCGGTGCGTCTGCTCTTCTCATTCATGTGGATGCTGACGTTCGTGCTCGCCGTGGCCGTCGCGTTGAATACCGCCGATACCGATCCGATTCTCGTCTGGGCCATCGTGCAGCTCGTGCTCGCCTCACTCGTCCTTGCGTCGGCGATCGGCGAGCGCGAGGAGTGGGGGCCGCGCGTGGCCCGCACGATTCCCCGTCCGATGCCGCGCCGCCTCCTTGCGTTTCTCTTCTTCTCCGGCGGCGCCGGCGGCACGGTGTGGAGCGCGCTGACGATGGCGGCGACGGTGCTGGCGTTCAACGCCGCGCTGCTGGTGCCCGCGACGCGTCCCGCGAGCATCGACGACCAGGCGCAGTATCTGCTCGAAGCCGCCATCTGCCTGCTCGCCTACGCCATGACCGCGCTGCTGATCCGGCGCAAGCTGCTGGCGCGCCGCCTGCCGCAGCGCTTCACCTGGACGATCGCCGCGGCGCTGCTGATCCTGATCGCGGTCGTCCCGCCGATCATCTTTCTCGCGGCGCACCACGACACGCAGACGTTCAACGACTACTTCCATCTCGTGGCCATCGCCAATCCCGTTCCGGTGCCGGTGCCTGACGACCTGCCACCGGTGCGCCTCGCGGTGCTGATGCTCTGGTGTGGTGCGATGCTGGCGGCGAACCGCGGCTGGTTCGCGGAGCAGTTGCGGCGGTTCGCTCCCCTCGATCGCGGCGGAGAGGCCGGCGTCCCGGTCCTGCAACCCGAATGACGACCGACGCGCAACGGGCGGCGCTCGCCGAAGGGGAGCGCATCGGAGCGGGCTACGTGCTGGTGCCGCCGCGGACGATGCTGGCCGGCCGTGGCGGCGCACGGGTCGGACGCCGCGCCGGCGGCTCGCTCGAGTTCCGCGATCACCGCGACTACGAGCCGGGCGACGACCTCCGCCATCTCGACTGGTCCGTGCTCGCGCGCAGCGACCGGCTCGCGGTGAAGCAGTTTCACGAGGAGATCAGCCCCTTCGTCGACCTCATCGTCGACGGCTCGCGCTCGATGATGCTGAAGGAGCGCGGCACGCTGTCGCTCGCCGCACTGCTGGCCACGGCCGTGCGGAACTCCGGCTGCCCGTACGCGCTCTGGCTGGCGCGCGAGCGCCTGGAGCCGCTCGCGCGCGGCGCGGCGCGGCCGACCGACTGGCAGGGCCTCGCTTTCGATCACCCGGCGTCGCCGGCCGAGGCGATCGTGCGCGGCGCGCGCTCGCTGCGTCCGCTCAGCGTGCGCATCCTGATCAGTGATTTGTTGTGGGAGGGCTCGCCGGAGGAAGTCACCGGCGCGCTCGCCACCGGCGGCTCCGCGACGCTGCTCGTGCAGGTGCTGTCCACAGACGACGCCGCCCCCGACCTGCGCGGCGGGTGGCGCATCCTCGACGTGGAGAGCGGCGAGTGGCAGGAAGTGTTCGTCGATGCCGAGGCGATGGAGCGGTACCGCCAGGCGCTGACGCGCCATCGCGCGATGTGGGACGAAGGAGCGCGCAACGCCCGCGCCACGATCGTGCGCTGCGTAGCCGAGGAACTGGAAAGCCAGTTGGTGTTCGAAGAACTGGCCGCCGCGGAGATTCTGAAACCGGCGTGGTTCCGGTGAGGAAAGGGAGGATGGGACCGATACGACAAATAGGACTGATAGGACAGCCAGGACTGGTGAGGGCGCCTTTGTCCTATGGGTCCTATCCGTCCTATTTGTCCTATTCGTCCCCTCGTTCCCTGGTGACTGATCGATGGTCCCGTTTCTAACCACGCCGTTCGCCCTGCTGGCGCTGCTCGGCATTCCGGTGCTGATTGCGATCTATTTCTTTCAGCGGCGCTACCGCACGCGGGACGTGTCCAGCCTCATCCTCTGGGCGACGATCCGGCCGCCGTCGGCCAGCGGGCGGACGCGCGACCGCGTACGGCTGCCGCTGACGTTCTGGCTCGAGCTGCTGCTCATCGTCCTGCTGTCGCTCGCGGCGGCGGGGCCGCTGGTGGCGTCGTGGCTGAAGCGGCGGCCGCTCGTCGTGGTGCTCGATGATTCGCTGTCGATGCAGGTGGGCGCGCGGGAGCGCGGCCGCGCGTTCCTCGACGAAGAGCTGGCCAGGCGCGGCTACTCGCCGGTGCGCTTCATCTTCGCTGGGGAAACGCCGCAGCTCGCGGGGGAGACGAAGCTCGACGCCTGGACGTGCCACGCGCCGGCGGCCGATCTCGAAGCAGGGATGGGGCTCGCCGTGCAGATCGGCGGACCGGCCGCACTCGTGCTCGTGATCACGGACCACGCGCCGGAACGCGAGCCGCCGTCGAACGTGCGCTGGCTCGCCTTCGGCGACGCGCGTCCGAACGCCGGCCTCTCCGCCGCCGCGCGCTCAACACGCGAGCAGGACAGTGCCCTCTTCGAAGTGGCCAGCTATTCGAGCAGACCGCTGGCCACCACACTCACGATCACCACGGCCGGCCGCGTGCTCCAGCGGACGAACGTCTCCCTCGCACCGGCGGCGCGGCAACGCGTCCGCCTCACGCTGCCCCCCGGCATCGGCCCCATCGAAGCCCGCCTCGGCGACGACGCCGCACCGTACGACAACGTCGCCACGCTGCTGTCGGAGAAACCTGCGCCCGTGCGCGTAGCCGTCGATCTGGCCGAAGGGCCGCTGCACGATGCGGTGCTTTCCGCGCTGGCCGCCACCGGCCGCGCGCGTGTGGTGGAAGGTGGCGCCGACGTGCGCATCACGGAAGGCGCTGCTGCCAACGGCCAGCCCCCCGGTTCCATCGCCGACACCTACGTGCTGTCCATCGACACCACCAGGACGGCTTCCGCGTTCGTGGGCCCTTACGTCATCGATCGGGCGCATCCTCTGGCCGGTGGCTTCGCGCTGGAGGGCATCGCCTGGGGCGCCGGGCGTCCATTGACCGCGGGGCAGCCGATCGTCACCGTCGGCGGGCGGGCGCTGCTCACCGACGAAAGCAGCAGCGATGGCGGCCATCGCATCCGCATGAGCTTCGATCCCACGGCGTCGACGCTCCATCGCTCGCCGGCGTGGCCGGCGCTCTTCTGGAACCTGCTCGAATGGCGCGCCTCGGAGCTTCCCGGCCTGCGCGGCGTGAACCTGCCGATCGGCGCGATCGCCACGTTCGTCGCGCCGCGCAACGTGACGCAGCTCAGCGTGACGCCGCCGCAGTCACGCGCGCAGACAGTGCTCGTCGACGAGCGCCGCGCCAGCATCGCCGCCACGCGGCCGGGGATCTGGACCGTCGTCGCCGGCGACACGCGGCATCAGTTCGCGGTCAACGCGATCGCCACAGGCGAGTCCGACCTCTCGCGCGCCAAGCGCGGCGAGTGGGGGAGATGGAGCGAAGCCTCGCTGCGCGCGGGCGGCTACGAGAACATCGCCTGGCTGTTCCTCCTCATCGCGCTGGCGATCCTGCTATGGCACCAGAAGCTCGTGGCGGTGCCGGCATGATCGTCGCCGGACGTCGCGTGCCGGGCAATGCCGGCAGCCATCGCAGTCCCATTCGTCCTATCCGTCCTATAGGTCCCATTCGTCCCATCGGTTCCCCGCTGGCGGTGCCGGCATGATCGTCACCGAACCGCTCTGGCTGGTGCTGTTGATTCCGCTTGCGGCGGCGCTGTGGTTGTGGCGCACGCCGCGCGCGATCCTGCCGCTGCGCATCGCCATCCTCCTGTGTCTCCTCCTCGCGCTGGCCGGTCTCGCGCTGCAGCTCGAGAGCCGCGCCGGAGTCGTCGTCCTCGTCGCCGACCGCAGTCTCTCCATGCCGGTCAACAGCGACACCGTCGAGCGCGAGCTCGCCACGACGCTGGAGAGCACGCGCGGCTCCGCCTCCCGCCTCGGCGTCGTCTCCTTCGGTACGGAAGCGCGCATCGAGGGAATGCCCGACGGACCACGCTTCGGCGGCTTCGAGATGCGCTCCGCGCAGGACGCGTCGGAGCTTTACTCCGGCGTCGAGACCGCGCTCTCGCTGATCCCGCGCGACGCGCCGGGGCGCATCGTCGTCGTCAGCGACGGCCGCTGGACCGGGCGCGATCCGTCGCCGCTCGCGCTGCAAGCCGCCGCGCGCGGCGTGGCCATCGACTACCGCCATGTGGCGCGCGGCCTCGCCGGCGACGTCGCCATCGAGCGTGTCGACGCGCCGGATAGCGTCTCGCCCGGCGAGTCGTTCGTCATCGGCGCGTGGCTCGAAGCGCCGCAGGAACAGGACGTCACCGTGTCTCTCGAGCGCGGCGGCACCGTCATCGCCACGGGCAAGCATCGCCTCGCCGGCGGCTCGACGCGCCTGGCGTTCCGCGACCGTGCCCCGCGCGGCGGCACCCTCTCGTACGTCCTGCGCGTCGCCACCACCGAGACCGACCCCGTCGCGGAGAACAACGCGGCCCGTTTCCTCGTGGGTGTCGACGGTCCGAAGCCGGTGCTCGTCGTCAGCGGCTCGACCGCGTCGCGCTACGCGGCGGTGCTGGAGTCGGGCGGCCTCGCCGTCGACGCGAACCCGAGTCCCGACTGGTCGCTGGAGATGCTGGCGAACTACTCCGCCGTCATCCTCGAGAACATCCCCGCCGAGGCGCTCGGCACCGGTGCGATGAGCATGCTCGCGTCATGGGTCACGGAGTCGGGCGGCGCGCTGATGATGACCGGCGGCGAAAGCGCCTTTGCGTCGGGTGGCTATTTCGGCTCGCCGCTGGAGCCGATCCTGCCGGTCTCGATGGAGCTGCGCCGCGAGCATCGCAAGCTGAACATGGCCATCGTCGTGGCCATGGACCGCTCGGGCTCGATGCAGATGCCGGCCGGCGGCGGCAAGACGAAGATGGATCTGGCGAACGTGGCGGCGGCGCAGGTGCTCGACCTTCTGGCGCCGCAGGACGAGCTGGGCGTCGTGGCCATCGACAGCACCGCGCACATCATCGCCGACCTCGATCCGATCGAGGGGCGCAACGACCTCCGCGGCCGCATTCTCGGGATCGAGTCGATGGGCGGCGGCATCTTCGTGTTCGAAGCGCTGTCCACCGCCTCGCGCATGCTGCTCACGGCGAAGGCGGAGACGAAGCACATCATCCTCTTCTCCGATGCGGCGGACTCGGAGGAGCCGGGCGAGTATCAGGCGCTGCTGGCGAAGTGCCGGCAGGCCGGCATCACCGTCACCGTCATCGGCCTCGGCGTGCCGACCGACGTCGATGCGGATCTTCTGCGCGACATCGCGCGCCGCGGCGGCGGCCGCATTTTCTTCACCCAGGACGCGAACGAGCTGCCGCGCCTCTTCGCGCAGGACACGTTCATCGTCGCACGGAGCACGTTCGTCGAGGAGCAGACGGGGCTCGCGCCGACGCCTGCGCTCTACTCGCTGCTCGGACGTCCGCTCAGCGCGCTGCCGCCGGTCGGCGGCTACAACCTCTCGTACCTGCGCGACGGCGCGTCGCCGGCGATCCTCACGACGGACGACTATCGCGCGCCGGTCGTCGCCTCGTGGCACGCTGGCGCGGGACGCGTGCTCGTCTACACCGGTGAAGCGGACGGGGAGCACAGCGGGCCGCTCGCGCGCTGGCCCGAGGCCGGCGGCTTCCACGCGAGCCTCGTGCGCTGGGTTGCCGGCACGCGGTCACCGCTGCCCGATTCGATGCTGGCAACGCAACGGGTGGAGAACGGCGTCGTGCGCATCGAGCTGGAGCTCGATCCCGAACGCGCCGCGGCGCCGCTGGCGAGCATGCCGCGCGTGACGACGCTCGCCGCCACGGCGGGCATGGCGCCGGTCGTCACCCGTCGCGAGCTGACGTGGCGCACGCCCGACGTGCTCTCGGTCGAGATCCCGCTCGAAGGAAGCGCGACGTTCCTGTCGACGCTCGAAGTCCCCGGCGCCGGACGCGTGACGCTCGCGCCGGTCGCGCTGCCGTACTCCCCGGAGGCCGCTCCCGGAGCGGCGGGTGAGGGGAGAAAGGCGCTGGAGCGCCTCGCCCGTGCGACCGGAGGACGCGAGCGCGTCGACGTGGCCGTGGTGTGGAAGGACGTGCCGGAGCAGGAGCGGCACGTGCCGCTGCGCAACTGGCTGGTGCTGACGGCGCTGGTGCTGCTGCTCGTCGAGGTGCTGGAGCGCCGTACCGGCGTCTTCGGAGCGCTGGCGCTGCCGTCCTGGGTCCGCGTGCCGTCGCTGCCCACACGACGGGAGAAGATCGTGAAGCCGGCGAAGCCGCCCAAACCCGCTGCGCCGCCCGTTCAAGAGACGCCCGCCGCCCCCGCCGTGCAACCCGACGCGTTACTGGATGCCCTGCGCAAGGCGGGACGGAAGGCGCAGCGGAAAACGTGAAGGGAACGATGGGACGAACAGGACAGATAGGAAGAATCAAAAGAAAAGCCCCGGGAGGTCCCGGGGCTGGTGATCGTCTGCCGTCCTATAGGTCTTATTCGTCCCATAGGTCCTATTCGTCCTATCGCATCAGGTGAACGAAACCGCCAGCTTCGACCCCTCTTCGCGGTAGATCGTGTCCACGAAGCGGATCACGTTCGTCTTCAGCGACATGAACAGCGATGACACGCGGATGCCGCCGCCGAAGAAGCGGACGCCGCGAAGGAGGTCGCCGTCGGTGACGCCGGTCGCGGAGAAGATGATGTCGTTGCCGGCCGCCAGCTCCTGGGTGTCGTAGATCTTGTCGTGATCGACGAAGCCCATCGCCTTGAGGCGGTCTTCCTGCCACTTCTCGAGCGGCTTGAGGCGACCCTGCATCTTGCCGCCGAGGCAGCGCATGGCGGCGGCGGTGAGGACGCCCTCGGGGGCTCCGCCGATGCCCATCGCGGCGTGGATGCCGGTACCGCGCACGGCCGCGGCGATGCCGCCGGAGAGGTCGCCGTCGGTAATCAGCTTGATGCGCGCGCCAGCTTCACGGATCTGCGCGATGAGGTCGTGGTGCCGCTCGCGGTCGAGGACCACGATCGTCAGCTCGTCGACGTCGCGCTGGAACGCCTGGGCGATGTTGTTCAGGTTCTCTTCGACGGAGGCGGCGAGATTGACCACTTCCGACGCCGTCGGGCCGACGACGATCTTGTCCATGTAGATGTCGGGCGCGTTCAGCAGGCCGCCCTTTTCCGAGGCCGCGAGGACGGCGATGGAGTTCGCCGCGCCGGTCGCGCAGAGGTTCGTCCCCTCGAGCGGATCCACGGCGATGTCGACCTCGGGGTAGATCTCACCTTCGGTCCAGCCGCGGCCCAGCGGCTCTCCGACGTAGAGCATCGGCGCCTTGTCGCGCTCGCCCTCACCGATCACGACCGCGCCGCGCATCTTGAGCTTGTTCAGCTCCTCGCGCATCGCTTCGACCGCAACCTGGTCGGAGTACTTCCGCTTGCCGTAGCCCATCGTGCGCGCCGCGGCGATGGCCGCCTTTTCCGTCGCGCGTAAAAATCCGACTTCGAGACTCGATTCCATGTCGCTCCGTTTCTGCCGCCGTTGAATTTGCGGCGACACTCTAGCAGACGGCTAGCGCTTCTGCGCCGCCGCTTCGGCCCGGTCGCTCGCTTCCCGTTCCGCCGCCGCGCTGATCGGCGGGTTGTACGCCGGGATCCCGGTGACGGCGTGAGCGATGATGAGGTTGTGGATGTCGTGCGTCCCCTCGTATGTCTTGACCGACTCGAGGTTCATCATGTGGCGGATGATGGGGTACTCGTCCGAGACGCCGTTGGCGCCGAGGATGTCGCGCGCGATGCGCGAGCACTCGAGGGCCACGTCGACGTTGTTCATCTTCAGCAGCGACACGTGGTGCGGCTTCAGCTTTCCTTCGTCCTTGAGGCGTCCCGACTGCACGGCGAGGAGTTGACCCTTGGTGATCTCGCGGATCATCCAGGCGAGCTTGTTCTGCACGAGCTGGTGCGACGCGATCGGCTGGCCGCCGAACTGGATGCGTGACTTGGCGTACTGCAGCGCGGTGTTGTAGACCGCCATCGCCGCGCCGAGCGCGCCCCAGCCGATCCCGTAGCGGGCCTGCGTCAGGCAGCCGAGGGGGTACTTGAGACCGTCGGTCTCGGGGAGGACGTTCTCGAGGGGGATGCGGCAGTCCTCGAAGAAGAGCTGCGAGGTTACGGACGCGCGAAGCGAGAACTTGCCCATGTGGTACGCGGTGGTGAAGCCGGGCGTCCCCTTCTCGACGAGGAAGCCGCGGATGGTCCCCTCGGCCTTGGCCCAGACGACGGCCACGTCGGCGATCGAGCCGTTCGTGATCCACGCCTTGGCGCCGTTGAGCACCCAGTGCTGGCCGTCCTTCCGGGCGTGCGTGCGCATCGCGCCGGGGTTCGAGCCGAAGTCCGGCTCGGTCAGGCCGAAGCAGCCGATGGCCTCGCCGGCGGCGAGCTTGGGGATCCAGCGGTCGCGCTGCTCTTTCGAGCCGTAGGTGTTGATCGGGTACATCACGAGGCCCGACTGCACCGAGGCGAAGGAGCGGAGGCCGGAATCGCCGCGCTCGAGCTCCTGCATGATCAGGCCGTACGCGACGTTGTTCAGACCGGGAAGGTCGTAATCCTTGATCGTTGCGCCGAACAGGCCCATCTCGGCCATCTTCGGGATGAGGTGGTGCGGAAACTTCTCTTCGCGGTTCGCCTCCTCGATGATCGGAAGCACCTCGTCATCGACGAAGTCACGCACGGTCTGACGCACCATCAGCTCTTCTTCGGAGAAGAGCGAATCAATTTCCAAGTAGTCGACGCCGGGGAAAGTGGACACAGGAAAACTCCTTCAGTTGCGGTGGTGAGGCGCGGGGATGATATCAAACGGGGGGACCGGGGGCCGGGGAGTGAGGGCGGGAGGAAGCAGGACGGGACCGTGCGTGCTTCGCGTACCGGTCCGTTCTCCGTGGTTTGAGGTCCGTTCTTCGTGGTTTCAGGTCCGTTCTCCGTGGTTTGAGGTCCGCACTCCGTGGTTTGAGGTCCGCTCTCCGTCGTTTCCGGTCCGCGCTCCGTGGTTTCAGCTCCGCGCTCCGTGGTTTGAGGTCCGTTCTCCGTGGTTTCAGGTCCGCTCTCCGCGGTTTGAGGTCCGCTCTCCGCGGTTTGAGGTCCGTTCTCCGTCGTTTCAGGTCCGCTCTCCGTGGTTCGACGTCCGCTCTCCGCGGTTTCAGGTCCGCTCTCCGCGGTTTCAGGTCCGGTCTCCGCGGTTTGAGGTCCGGTCTCCGCGGTTTGACGTCCGCTCTCCGCGGTTTGAGGTCCGCTCTCCGCGGTTTGAGGTCCGCTCTCCGCGGTTTGACGTCCGTTTTCCGCGGTTTCGAGTCCGGTCTCCGCGGTTTCAGGTCCGCTCTCCGCGGTTTCAGGTCCGGTCACCGCGGTTTGACATCCGTTCTCCGCGGTTTCGAGTCCGGCCTCGGTGCTTTGAGCACCAACCTTCGGTGGATGGAGTACCGATCTTCGTGGTTGAAACACCGGCGTCGGCGGTGGGAACACGGATCTCGGCGGCGAGACCGCCGCGATCGGTGGCGGGAGCGCGGATGGTCGCGGTACGAGCGCCGATCTCGGCGCATCAACCACCGATCTCCGCGCGCCTCAGACTCCTCTCCCCCCACGAGCAAGGCGCCGCAGAACTTCGAACGCAGAATTTCGAAGTTCGAATTCAGAATCGGGGCGCCAGCCTCGGACATTCTCGATTCATGATTCGCAACTCGGAATTCACCGCCTGGCCACGTACAGCAGATGCGGATGCGGGTACCCAGAATCCACCTGCACCGCCCGCACCTCCCGGAACCCCTGCCGCCGCAGTCTCTCCAGGAACGCAACGGGAGTCTCGTAGTTGAACGTCTCCGCCATGGTGATCCGCAGCACCCTCTCCGATATCCACTCCTGCGCCCGGTTCCAGGAGTTCTTCAGCTTCGCCGTCGGGTCCTGCTCCTTGATGAGCAGCGTGCCGCCTTCGGGCAACCGGGCGAAGATGCGGGCGAGCAGGGCGTCCCAGGCGTCGATGCGGATGGCGTAGAGGACGTCCATGATGGCGATGACGTCGAAGGTGCCGGTGACGCAGTCGTCGAAGCCGGCGATGAAGCGCACCTGGTCGATTCGTGCCGCCAGCATCGTCTTCCGCAGGTCGGGCTCGACGACGTACGCCTTCACGCCGCGGTCCGCCGCGAGGCGCGCGAACACTCCGTGGCCGCCGCCGATCTCCAGCAGCGTCCGCGCCTCCTTCGGGATGTGCGGCAGCACGCGCACGAAGGGGCAGGTGAGGAAGCGGATCAGCGTGTGGAGCCGCGGGCCGAAGGGGAATTTGCGGTAGGTGCGGTGCAGTACGATGAGCGCCCGCGAGAACGTTGCCACGTGACGCAAGATATCAAACCGCACCTCCGCTTCATCCTCATCGTCGCGATCCCCGTCGCGCTCGTGACGCTCTTCCTCGGGCAGCTCCAGCAGCTCCCGGTCGCCCATCGCCTCATCGCCTGGATGCAGCAGACGGCCAGCGAGTGGTGGGCCATCCCGCTCTTCGTCGTGCTCTACATCGCCTTCTCGGTCTTCCTGCTGCCGGTGGGGCTGCTCTCCGCGACCGCCGCGGTAGCGTGGGGGTGGCAGTTCGCCAGCATCATCGAGCTGGTCACGTGCACCGTCGCGGCGGTCGTGCCGTACGAGCTGGCGCGGCGCGGCCTGGCCCGCCGCTTCATCAAAGACGAGCAGCGCATCGAGGCGTCGTTCTTCGCGCTGCTGCTGTTGCGCATCGTGCCGGTGATCCCGTACGTGGCCGTGAATTACCTCGCCGGCGTCGCACGCATCCGGCCGCGCGCGTTCCTCGTGGCGACGTTCGCCGGCTCGATCCCGAGCGTCGTCCTCTTCGCCTACTTCGTCGACACGCTCGCCACCGGCGCCGTCGGCGCCGCCACGCAGCTCCGCATCCTCGGCGCGTGCGTGCTCGTCGCGCTCATGGCCGTTGCTGTGAGGCTGCTTTCGGCATGGGTGCGACGGCGCTTTCTTTGAGCTGCTCGACATCCGTGAGCATCACCGACAGCCGCCGGCGGTCGCGGTTGAGCGTGTTCGGCAGCTCCGCCGGCACGAACGAGCGCTCCGGCACCAGCACCAGCCGCGTCGCGGCGTCGACCTCCACACTGCCCGGGATCTTCGCCGTGGCCACGCGCACGCCGTCACGCTCGATGTGCACGCGGTTGTCCGGATAGGGATACTCCGGCGGCACGTCGAACGTCAGCCGCACGCGCGTCGCGCCGACGTCGGGGAGGATCAGCACGCCGCGCTCCGCTACCCAGCGCCACGACTTGCCGTCGCGCGTCCGCTCCGGCGGATAGATGCCGAGGGCGGCGCGGAAGCGCTCCTCGGGTTTGACGGCGATGACCGAGGCGGCGCCGAAATGGTTGCGGGTGAGCTTGCGGTAGGCATCGCTCGACTCCCACCGGAACGTCGTCGCGCCGGGTGCCTCGCCATCGGCGAAGATGAACAGCGGCGTCTTCGTGTCGAGTCCGTAGCGGACACTCCCGGCATCGATGCGCATCGTGCGGAAGCCGCGCAGCAGGTACTCCGCGTGAGGGCGCAGCGCGAGGTCGATGAGGATCACGCCGTTCTTCGGCACGGTGCGGCGGAGATGCTCGATCGCCGCGACGGGAGGCGAAGGGGTGTCGACGCGCTGGCGCAGCACCGGCGCGCTGTAAATGTACGAGCCGGCGGCCCACGCGGCGAGCGGCAGCCACTCCAGCGGCAGGTTGCGCAGGCTGCGGCGAATGAACGTCAGGCCGATGGCCGCGGCGATGGCGATGCCGGGCAGCGAGGGGAGGGCGTAGCGCACGGCGTCGGCCGGATCCATCATGAGGATGGCGAACGCGAGGTAGACCACCGTCATCACGGCGACCGGCAACAGCATGAGCTTGCGCCGGCGGATGGCGACGATGGCTCCGAGCGCGGCGAGGCCGAGGAGGACGAACGACAGCCACTTCGGTCCCCATGGATGCGCGACGAAGCGGAGCGTGATGAACGCCATCGACTGGCCGCTGCGCGAAAGGTCGGCGTCGTGCGCGGCAAAGTACGCCGCCTGCCCCGACAGCCACTTCCAGAAGCCGCGGGGGCCGCCGGTCGTCACGACGAGCGGCACGAACCAGAGCAGACACGCGATGGCGAACGTCTGCACCGCGATGAAGCGGGCGCGCCAGCCGCGCAGCAACAGCACGGAGACCAGGAACAGCGGCACGATGGCGATGGCAAACTGCAACCGCCAGCCGACGGTGGCAGCGCACGCCACAGCCATCAACAGAATCCCATTCGTCCTGTTTGGCCGATACGTCCCATCGTCCCGCACCGCACGCGCGCACATCCACATCGAAAGCCCCAGCAACGCCAGCGCGCCCGTATCGGACTGTGGCAGCGTGCCGTGGATCAGCATCGCCGGTGACACGTAGAAGAAGAACGCCGCGACGATGCCGGTCAACAGATCGCCGGTGACACCGCGGACCGCCACGACGAGAAAGCCGAATCCGAGGATGAGACCGGCGATGCTGACGGCGAGGAGGGCGTGGAAGGGATCGCCGGCCACGGCGGCCACGGCTTTCGCCACCGCCATGTAGAGCGGATAGCCGGGCGGTGGAGGGTGATGCGCCAGCGGATCGTATTGCTCGACGCCCTGCGCGAAGAGGCTCTCGTCGTACTCCCAGATCGTGGCGGGGATCGCCGTGAGATGGAGAACGATCAGAACGGTTACGACTGCGATTCCAAGCAGCCACAAAGAGAGGGGAGATGCTGGACTCTCGGATTCCACGGCCGTCTATAATCGCAACGATGTCAATAGGCTACGTCGGCGCGCTGCGTCTCCTGCATCGCGCCTACTCCCACTATCCCACGGGTCATCGTCTCCACGTCCTGATACGGTTTCTGACCTGCCCTTTTCTCCGGACCGTCGGCCTCGTGCCGCCGGGGGCGCGCGCCGTGGAGATCGGCGCCGGCCACGGCATCTACTCGACGCTCCTGGTCCACGAAGGTGTCCGCGAAGTGATCGCCGTCGAGCCCGACCTCCGCAAGACGCTGCTCCCGAATCGCGACCGGCGCATCCGCTGGATCGGCGCCTTCGATGAGGCACTGCAGGGGGAGTTCGACGCGGTCGTCGTCTACGACGCCACCTACCGCATGCCCATCGAGGAGCAGCGCGCGCTCTTCCGCCGCTGCTTCGCGCGCATCAAGCCGGGTGGACTCTTCATCTTCAAGGACCTCGATCCCGATCATCCGTTCAAGATGAAGTGGGCCCGCTTCCAGGAGTGGCTCTCCGACAAGTTCCTCGGCGTCAGCATTGGCCGCGGCTTCAACTATCAGGGGCGCGCGGAAGTCGAACGGACCTTCACCGAGATCGGCTTCGAGCGATTCGAAGCGCGGCCGATCGATCGCGGGTATCCTCACTCCCACATCATCTACACCGCAAGGCGGCCCCTGAACTCGTGAGATCTCCCCTCAAGCCCTCCGTCTCGCTCGTCGTACCGATGTACAACGAGGAGCTGAACATCGAGCACGCGATCCTCGTCGCGGTCGACGCGCTGACGAAGTACACCGACGACTACGAGATCATCATCGTCGACGACGCGTCGACGGACGACTCGCCCGGGATGGTCGCGCGTGCGGCGGAGGAGAATCCCCGCATCCGCATGATCCGCCACGCGCAGAACCGCAAGCTCGGCGGCTCGCTGAAGACCGGCTTCTCCGCCGCGACGAAAGATCTCGTCCTCTACATGGACGCCGACCTGCCGTTCGATCCCGACATCATCGGCCGCGCCATCCGCGCGCTGATCGTGACCGGGGCGGACGTCATCGCCGGCTACCGCCACGACCGCACCATCGAAGGCTTCAAGCGCACCGTCTACTCGTACTTCTACAACGCGCTGATCGGCGTGCTGTTCGGCTGGCCGCACCGCGACATCAACTTCTCCTTCAAGCTGATGAGGCGCGAGGTGCTCGAAGCAATCGACCTCAAGTCCGAGGGATCGCTGATCGATGCGGAGCTGATCGTGAAGGCGAAGAACCGTGGCTTCACCATTCAGCAGATCGGCATCGACTACTTTCCGCGCATTCGGGGGGAGTCGCACCTCTCGTCGCCGTCGGTCATCTTCAAGATCTTCCGCGAGCTGTGGCAGCTGTATCCGGAGATGAAGAAGAAGAAACCCTCTGCCGCCGTGAAGCCGGAGGGAAGTGGTGACGCAACCGGTGAAGTCGCTCATCGTCACGGCGGATGACGCCGGGCTGCATCCCGGAATGACGGAGGGGGCGATTCGCGCCCACCGCAACGGGATCGTCACGGCGTGCAGCCTCGTGGCGAACGGTGTGGCCTTCGATGACGCTGTTGCGCGTCTCCGCGACGTACCGTCGCTCGAAGTGGGCGTGCACCTCACGCTCGTCGAAGAGCGCCCGCTGACGGGCATGCGCTTCCCGCGCAAGTGGCCGCTGTTCGTCCCGCTCTACGTCGCGCGGCGCATCTCGCTTGCTGAGATCGAAGCCGAGCTGCGCGCGCAGATCGAGCGCGTGCTCGCCACCGGCATGACGGTCACGCACCTCAACAGCCACCAGCACCTCCACGTGCTCCCCGGCATCTTCGCCATCGTGCTGCGCCTCGCGGAGACGTACCGCATCCCATACATCCGCACGGTCGACGACCGAGGCGGCCGCGCGCCCCTCGTCCGCCGCGTTGCCGTGGCCTCCCTCAGCGCCCTCGGGCGCCGCCGCCGCGGCACCAACACTCGCACCATCGGCGTCCTCGAAGCGGGTCACCTGCGCGACCTGGTGCCGCTCCTCGATCACGTGGATCTCATCACCGAACTGGTCACTCACCCCGGCGTCGGCGTGAGCGGCTACCAATGGGGCTATGACTGGGAAGGGGAGACACGCGCCCTGTGCGATCCGCGCCTGCGCGAGGAGATTGCGCAGCGAGGGATCCGGCTGATGGCGCCCTCGGCGGTTTAGGGGACAGGACGAATAGGACAGATAGGACGGGCGGGATTAAAATAATCGCAGGTACCCCGTTCCCATGTGGCTCCTCCTGGCTGCTGTCCTGACACTCCTTCGCGATGACGGTTCGCGCATCACCGTCACCTCCACGCACGAGCCGCGGCAGACGACGCTGCGAATCAAAGACGCGACCGTCCGCATCGACGGCTTCACCGTCAACCGGATCGAAGCCGCAGGCCCGAACCTCCACATCAGCGGCGCAATCGGTCCGGTCGACGACGGGGCGTATCTCAGCCGCCTCATCACGCCCGAGGGGCGCGTGCTCTGGGATTCGACGAAGCTCGGCCTCATCGACCCGTGGGTGGTGATGGACCGCGACGGCCGACGCTGGGCCGCAGCCCAGGCGATGGGCGATCGCGGTTTCAGGTTGTACACGGGCAGCACGAGATCGCGTGCGATCGAGCAATCGATTTCCTTCGAGCCGAACGCACGCCCCGACGAGCCGCGTTGCTACGCCGCCGACGCCATCGAGGTCACCTTTGAAGAAGAGAAAGTTTCGGTGACCTTCAAAGGGCGCCGCTACCTGGTGAACCCGCGGACGCGGGCTGTGCGTGCCGTCCGTTGCAGAGAACCATAGGACCTATAGGACGAATAGGACAGATGGGGCGGGGAGTCCCATCCGTCCTATAGGTCCTATCCGTCCCATCGTTCGGTGACGAAGCGGACGACGGTGGTGATGAGCCGGGGGAGCGCCGGCCGAGGCCGGCGTTCCCTTTGCGGATTACATCTCGTTCAGGATTTTCGTCGCGCAGGCGATGATCTCGGAACTGGTGCCGCAGCAGCTTCCGATCTTTTCGTTCGTTTCGCCGTTGTATACAGGCACGCAGCCGCTGCTACCGCCGCTGCCGCCGCTGCCGCCACCACCACCCGGTTCGCCGCCGCCTCCGGGCGCGCCGCCGTCGTCGCCGCCGCCACCGCCGCCACCGGAGCCGCTGTCGCCGCAGGCCGACGGGCGTGACATCAGGCCGGTGTCGTAGTTGCGGCCGCTGAGCAGGCTCGAGCCTTCGCCGGACTTCACCCTTTCGGCGTAGCCCCAGCCGTGGTCACCCTGGCCCGTGATGTTCACACGCTCCGTGACGAACGTGGCCTTGCTGTCGAAGCCGAAATCGTTGTTGCGGTACTGCCCCGTGACGGACAGGTCGTACGTGTTGTATGCGCCGTCGTACGGCTCCTTCATGGTGCAGCCGAGCGTGTACCAGGTCGTTGCGGCGAACGTGTACGGGTTCGACCAGCAGTTGCCGGAGTAGCCATCGAGCCGGCCCCGGAAACCGCAGCTGCTCCAGGCGAGCTCTCCCTCGGTCCGCGTCAAGCCCTGGAACCCGAGGTATGCGCCCGGCTCCCACGTCTCGGTCGCGTAGCCGTAGGCCCAGCCACGCCCGCCGCAGAGAATCGAGTCTTCACTCGTCGCGTACTCCTCGCATTCCGTCGCGGTGCGGAAGCGCTGCCGCTCCGCGGCGATCGCGTGCTTCATGCGCGCGCTGAACTGCCGGTCTTTTTCTGTCGGCTCGGCGACGGTCGTGGTGTAGGTCCCTGCCTCCAGATCGACGGTCCAGGTGAACGCGCGCGGTCCGCTGAACCCCCGCTGCGCCGCCGATGGCATCGGCGTGGTCACGCTGCGCGAGCCGTCGAGCCCATAAAGCACGAGGAACGGCGTCCTCACTTCGGCGTCGGGGCTGGGCTGCAGCACCACGACGCGCTCCACCTGATTCTTCCTCACGACCGCCTTCACAGGTTCACGTCCCGCGGCCCACGCGGACATGCAGAGCCCCACCATCGCGACGAGCGTCGCGGCACGCCACACATACTTTTCTTTCATCGCAGTCTCCTCGAATGATTTGCGGCCGCTGCGGGGAGATGCATCAAGAACACTGCCGGAAACGCGCACGAAACTGTCACACGCGGACGAAACGCAGACGGTTTGTGACGAGACTCGGCGCACCTGGGACGAATGGCGGAAAACGCCGTTCCCGCCAAAGCCGGCGCCATATAATCCGCCGCCCGAATGGAGGAAAAAACTGCATGACGAAGAAAATCGCGGTCATTCCGGGTGACGGGATCGGTCCCGAAGTGATCGACGCCGGGATGCGCGTCCTCGAGCGCGTCAACGACGCCAGCCGCCTCGGGCTCGAGTTCGTGCACTTCGGCTGGAACGCCGACGAGTACCTCCGCACCGGCATCTCCATGCCTCCCGGCGCGATGGAAGACATCCGCGACAACTACGCCGCCGTCTACCTCGGCGCGTTCGGCGATCCGCGCGTCCCCGACATGAAGCACGCCGCCGACATCCTCCTCGGCATGCGTTTCCAGCTCGACCTCTACGTCAACTACCGCCCGGTGAAGCTCCTCAACGAACGCCTCTCACCGCTGAAGACGAAGGGGATGAAGGAGATCGACTTCGTCATCTTTCGCGAGAACACCGAAGGCGCGTATACCGGCATGGGCGGGACGTTCAAGAAAGGGACGCCCGATGAGATCGCGGTGCAGGAGGACGTGTCGACGCGCAAAGGCGTCGAGCGCATCATCCGCCACGCCTTCGAGTACGCGAAAAAGACCGGGCGCGAGTCGGTCTGCATGTCCGACAAAAACAACGTCATGCGCTTCGGCGGCGACCTCTGGCTGCGCACGTTCAAGCAGGTCGCGAGCGAGTACCCCGAGATCCGGCACTTCCACATGTTCGTCGACGCGCTGACGATGCAGATGGTGCGCGCGCCGGAGATGTTCGACGTGATCGTGACGAACAACATGTTCGGCGACATCGTCACCGACCTCGGCGCCGCGCTGCAGGGCGGCCTCGGCATGGCCGCATCGGGCAACATCCACCCGGGCCGCGTCTCGCTGTTCGAGCCGATCCACGGCAGCGCCCCGCCGTATGCCGGCAAAGACTGGGCAAACCCCATCGGCGCCATTCTCACCGCCGCGATGATGCTCGAATACCTCGGCCACCAGCACGAAGCCGACACGATCGAGCGTGCCGTCATCAGCGCCATCGAAGCCGGCGAAACCACCGAAGACCTCGGCGGCACGCTGGGCACCAGGAAAGCCGGCGAAGCGATCCTGTCGCGGCTTTGAGATCGCTAGGCCGAGTAGGACGAATAGGACGGATGCGCCCGAACGAGCGCCCATTCGCCCTGTTGGTCCTACAGGCCCCATGGCGATGCCTGCTGTAGCGTCATTTCTTTCCCGGAGGAATAACTGCCGTCCATCGGTACGTCGGGCATGGCATTCCAACCAGGAGAGGACTCCATGCATTCACGAACGATGATGTTGAGTGTAGTGCTGTTGCTTTCTTTGTCATCCGCTGCCGCCGCGGCATGCATCCCGACCGGCTCCGTCTCGGCCATCCAGACGGAGCTGAGCGCGGGACGCGATGCCGTGCTCTGCGCAAATGCGACGTTCAACGTCACCTCCACGATCAACTTCGTCTACGCCAACACGAAGATCTACACCGAGGGCTACCCGACCGGAGCGACGCGGGCGACACTGCGCGTGGCGAGCAGCTCGCTGCAGACGCTCGTCAACGGCGTCGACAAGTCGGGAGTTGCGATCCGCAACGTGATCCTCGACGGCGCGCGCCCGACGTACGGCTACGTGCGTCCGGCAGCCGAGGCGCTGATCAAGCTCGGCGGCAACGCGTCGGGACAAACCGTCGACTCCATCGAGGCGTTCGAGCCGCGTGGCTGGACCGCGTTGCACGTCTTCGAAGGGAGTCCGAGCTGGAACGGCTCCGCGTGGACGGGCGGCTGCACGAGTGCCACGGTCACGAACAGCTTCATCCACGACGCGGGTGAGATCCTCAATTCGAAGTGGGCGGACGGCATCAGCATGGCGTGCCGCAACAGCTACGTCGCCTACAACACGATCGAGGACGCGACCGACGGCGGCATCGTGGTGTTCGGTGCACCCGGAACGATCGTCGAGTGGAACACCGTGAAGAACGTCGATCGCACGGCGATCGGTGGGATCAACATGGTCGATACCACCTATCGGCGCTCCGTCCTGATCAACGGGGTGGCCACCACGGTCGGCGACTACACCGGCACGATCGTCCGATACAACACGCTCGTGGCGGACGCGCCGTGGTGTGGCTTCTTCTGCTTCCCGGTGCTCATGTACTCCGGCATCAGCATGGGCCCGCGTGTGTGGTGGTGCTCGCCGCCGGACGGAGTCACGATCGCCTACGGTGGCAAGGCGATTGGCAATGAGTTGCAGGGGAATGCGATGTGGTACGGCATGCCGGCCGACGGCGTGGCAAGCTGGGAGTCGACGAGCAACATCAACAACGCCGGCTTCCTCGAGGACTTCGCCGGCTCCTCCTGCAGCAGCAGCAATCTACGCAAGGCATTCGTGCGCCACTCGACCCATGCGACGGGAACGTTCCAGTCGCAGTACGTGGAAGGCCAGACGCACGTTGTGATGCCCTGATGGAACGATAGGACGAATGGGAGAGGACGCGCCCAGGCGAAGTGCGCGTCCGCAGCCATCCCATTCGTCCTATCGATTCCCCTCCTGTTTCATCGCGTAGCCGTCGCGTTTCCGACACGCCGCGTAAGGTTTTCCAAACAGTGCGATCGCCACGCGGCTGTAACTTCGCGATACAGACGTTGACACGTTTGCGGACCTACGTTGGAAGTACGCGATCGATCGACTGCAAATGAAATCAGGAGGAAAGCATGCATCTACACAAGCTAATTGTGAGTACCGTCGTCGCGCTGTCATTCACCGCTGTTGCGGGCGCGGCATGTCTCCCCAGCGGCACTTCCGCCACGATTCAGAACAAGCTGAATACCGGTGCTGACGCCATCCTGTGTCCGAGCGCCACCTTCACTCTCACGGCCACGGTGAACTTCGTCACTGCGAACCAGCAGATCTACACCGAGGGATTACCCACCGGCGCGACACGGGCCAAGCTGCGCATCGCCTCGTCGGCGATCCAGACGGCTGTCAGCGGCATGAACAAGTCGGGCGTGAAGCTGCGCCACGTGATCGTCGACGGCGCGCGCCCGACGTACGGCTACGTCCGTCCGAACGCGCTGGCGCTCGTCAGCATGGGGGGCGAGGCCTCGGGACAGGTCGTCGAGTACTGCGAGATCTACGAGCCGCGCGGCTGGACGGCGCTGGAGATCTATCACGGCGCGTTCAGCTGGAACGGCTCGCAGTGGACGGGCGGCTGCAGCGGCGCCACCGTCCAGCACAACTACATCCATCACGCCGGCGACGTCACCATCCAGAAGTGGGCCGACGGCATCAGCCACTCCTGCCGCGCCAGCACGGTGCGCAACAACACGGTGCTCGACGCTACCGACGGCGGCATCGTCGTCTTCGGGGCGCCCGGCTCGATCGTGGAGTACAACACCGTGGAGAACGTCGATCGTGAAGCACTGGGCGGCATCCTCATGGTCGACACGCAGTTCCGCCGTACCGTGACGATCGGCGGCATACCGACCACCATCGGCGACTACACCGGCACGATCGTTCGTAACAACACGGTCATCGCCAACGTCCTCGTCTGCCCCTTCTGCTTCCCCCGCATGATCAAAGTGGGCATCGGCATGGGGCCGCGCATCTGGTGGTGCGCGCCGCCCGGCGGCGTCAACACCGTGTACGGCGGGCAGGTGCTGAACAACACACTGCATGGCAACGCGTTCGGCGTCGGCATGGCCATCGACGGGGTGGCCAACTGGACCGCCACCGGCAATTTCACCGACGGCTCCTTCTACAACCTCCTCGTCACCTCGACCTGCGGCGGGCAGAACGCGGAGAAGGCGTTCGTCAAGCACTCCACCCACTCACAGGGGACGTTCCAGCCGGAGTTCGTCGAAGGACAGGAGCATCACGCGCATCCGTACTGACAAACGAAAGGGGAGGAATGGGGCGCTGCGCCCCATTCCTCCCCTGAGTGCTGTTCGTTCTATCGATGGACTACCACTTCAACGTGACAAACCCCAGCGCGCGGCGGCCGAGGATGTCGCCGCCGAACGCTTCCCAGTGCTCTTCGTCGAGGAGGTTGCTGATCTCGGCGCCGATGGCGACGTTGTCGGTGAGGCGGAAGTTGCCGCCGAGGTTGACGACGCTGTACTGCTCGACGATGCCGCGGAAGACACCGGTCGCCCACGGGAACTCGTCGACCCAGCGGTACGACGCCTTCGCGTCGAAGCGGCGGCCGCGGTAGCCGAGACCGACGTTGTACTTGTGCTCCGGGGAGTTCGGCAGCAGCACGTCGCCGAGCTGCTGCTCCTTCACCTCGAAGTCGAACCACGTGTAGTTGAAGTCGACGATCCAGCTGTTCGTGACGTAGTAGTTCGCCCCGAACTCGACGCCCTGCGTGTCGACTTCACCCGCGTTGGCGTACGACAGCACGAACGCCGGCGCGCCGCCGGGGAGGTTCGTGAGCATGGCGAAGTTCTGCGCCGGGAGGTTCTGGCGCAGCAGGCCGAGAATCTGCGCCTGCACCGGAGCGGGGAGCGTCGACGGCGGCGCGTACGCCGGGTACGCCGGATTCACCCTCGGCAGGAGGTCGGTGACGAAGTCGCTGAGCTGGCTCTGGTAGTAGTCGAGCGTCATGTAGAAACGCCCGCCGATGATGCCCTGATAGCCGATCTCGTGACTGCGCACTTTCTCGACGTCGAGGTTCTCGTTGCCGAGGGCGAGGACCGGGATGCTGCCGTAGCCGAGCTGCACGCCGCCGAGGAGCGGACGCAGCGCGTTCTCGATGCCGGCCAGCGCGGTCACCGGCGGTGCGGCGGCGGCGCGGAGGAACAGCTCCGAATAGTTCGGGCGCTGGAACGCCTCGTTGTAGCCGTAGCGAACGGAGTGATTGGGGATGAACTCGTAGACGAGGGCCGCTTTCGGTGAGGTCTGCGGCTCGTGCAGGGTGCTGTCGTCCCAGCGCGCGGCGACGACGAGGCGGAGGTTCGACAGGATGTCGACCTCGCCCTGGCCGAAGACGGACTGCTGGTCTTCCTCGTGCGCCTGCGCCATCAGCGTCTGGTTGCCGTTCGGATCGGCCGTGTCGACTTCCTGCGTCTTGTAGCCGACGCCGCCGATGACGCGGAAACGATCGCCGAGCTCCCAGTTCGTCTGGACCTCGCCCGTGATGTTCCAGGAGTCCTCGTAGAGGCCGGGACGTCCGGGCAGAGCGCCCGCGCCCGACGCCAGCGCGACCTGGTTGTCCGCGATGCGCGCGTCGTAGTACGCGAGGAAGTTGAGGTGCGGCATGTTGAAGTTGACGCGGCCCCACGGATGCGCGACGTCGGTGACCTGTACGCGTCCGATGCCGGTGATGAACGTCGGCCCTTCGAGCGTGGCGTAGCCGCCTTCGAGCGTGAGGACGGACTCGGCGAAGTGCTTGTCGAGACGCAGGCCGCCGAAGGCGATGCGGTCTTCGGTCAGAGCGAGCGGTACGGCTTCGCGCGGCGGCGTGTTGCCGGCGCTGTCGGTGTATTCGCCACCGAGGTTACGCGAGCGCGTCCAGTCGTCGGTCTGCTGATAGCCGCCGACGACGCGGTAATACAGCTCGTTGCCGAAGCCGCCCGCGTGGCGGATGTCGGCGCGGCGCGTCGAGAGATCGCCGCCGGTGAGCTGCACGCGCCCGCCGGGGCTGACGCGCGGCTGCTTGGTCGTCATGTTCAGGACGCCGCTGAACGCGTTCGGCCCGTACAGAGCGGAGCCGGGGCCGCGCACGAGCTCGACGCTCGCCATCTCGTCGATGGGGTACGACAGCGCCGCCCACTCCTGCGCGCCGAGGAACGGGACCGAGGGGTCGCGTCCGTCGATGAGCGTGAGGATGCGGCGGTTCAGGGAGCTGTTGAAGCCGCGCGTGTTGAAGTTGAAGTCGTACAGTCCCGACTGCGTGAAGTCGACGCCGGGCGCGCTCTCGATGATCTTCGGCGCCTGCCCGGTGGGGGCGGCGGCGGCGATCGATTCTTCAGACGCGACGGTGACCGCGGCCGGCGCTTCGACGACGCGCTCCGTCCGGCGCGATGCCGACGTGACGGTGATCGTCTCCGCCGCGCGCATCTGCCAGTCGGTCTGCTTGTTCAGCCGCGTCGGCTGATCGGAGGCAACAGCGACGTTGTTTTCCACCACCACCTGATCTCCGGCGATGAAGTGGACGGTGTAGCTTCCGGGCGGAACCCGGTCGATGGTGTATTCGCCGTTCGTATCCGTGATCGTGGCGCGCGAGATCTCGATGACCTGCACGACGACTCCCGCGACAGCGGAGCCGTTCTCGCGCGTGACGCGGCCGGTGATCCGGCCGTCCGCGGCGAGCAGCGATGTGGAAACGAGGGCGAGGAGCAAGCCAATGGCGATGAGACGGGCCGGGCGAAATGGCACGACAGAGTCCTCCTCACACAAAACAAATGATTTGTCGGTACGTTTAATCAGAGTAAGGGGAGGACGAGACGAGGTCAACGGAAAAGGGCTGGAACGGGGCCTGTTTTTAATTTTGGTTTTCGGTTTTCGGTTTTGGTTTTCGGTGCTGTGCTCGGCGACCATCGCCGTGAAGCGCAGCACCGACAACCGAAAACCAAAAACCGAAAACCGTAAACCACCCCGAACTGGTTACAATCGCGGAGTCCAAACGATGCACGTCGGCAGTGAATGGCTGGTAGAGGCGGCGGGGTGCCGCGCAGACGCGCTGCGAAGCGTCGACACGCTCGGCGTCCTTTTCGAGCGCATCGTGGCCGAGCTTTCGCTCAACACCCTCCACGAGCCGCGGTTCCACGTCTTCCCGGGTGAAGGCGGCGTCACCGGCTTCGTGATGCTCACCGAGTCGCACCTCGCGTGTCACACGTACCCGGAGTACGGGGTCATCACCATCAATCTCTATTGCTGCCGCCCGCGCCCCGAGTGGGCCTGGCAGACGCGCCTCGCCGAGATCCTCGGCGCCGCCGAAGTCCGTGTGCGTGTCCTGGAGCGCAACGCGTGAGCACCGCGAACTGCCCCTCCTGCGCCGGCCCGATCGAGTTCAAGATCGGCTCCTCGCTGGTCGTCGTCTGCAACTACTGCCGCTCGCTCGTGGCGCGCACCGACGTAGGCGTCGAGTCGCTCGGCAAGGTCGCGGCGCTGATCGACACCGGCTCGTCGCTCCATGTGAACCAGGGCGGCCGTTTCCGCGGCACCGGCTTCCGCATCACCGGCCGCACGCAGATGCGCCACGAGGCCGGCGGCACGTGGGACGAGTGGTACGCCGCCTTCGACGACGGCCGCTGGGGATGGCTGGCCGAGGCGCAGGGGCGTTACTACATGACGTTCCAGGTGGCGGCGCCGGCGCCGCCCTACGACCAGTTGCAGCTCGGCCAGAAGCTCAACGTCGGCGAGGAGATGACCGTCGCCGAGCTGGCGGAGGCCGCACTCGCATCGGCCGAGGGGGAGATCCCGTGGCGTCCGGCGCCGGGGGATACGTACGACTACGCCGACCTCTCCGGGCCGGAGGGGCGCTTCGCCACCATCGATTACAGCGAGGCGTCGCCGCTCGTCTTCAAAGGCTTCGAGACGACGCTCGCCGAGCTCGGGATCGCCGTCGATCCGAAGTCGCGCACGCGGACCTCGGTGGTCCGGCTCAACTGCACGAAGTGCGGCGGGCCGCTCGACCTGATGGCGCCGGACAAGGCGGAGCGCATCTGGTGCCCGAACTGCGGCTCCGGTCACGACGTGACGCAGGGGAACCTGCAGTACATCGGCGCGACGAAGAAAAAGAAGAAGATCGAGCCGTTCGTGCCGCTCGGCTCCACCGGCACTTTCGACGGGACGCCGTACGTCCTCGCCGGCTACATGGAGCGCTACGTCAAATTCGACCGGAACTACTACTGGCTCGAGTTCCTCCTGTACAACCCGGAAAAGGGGTACCGCTGGCTGGTCCTCAGCGACGGCCACTGGACGTTCGTCACGCCGCTGCGCGTGGGGGACGTCGTCGACGCGACGCCGGACGGCGTCTCGAAGTACATCCACTGGAACGGCAAGCGCTTCAAGCTCTTCCAGGACGCGCCGGCGGTCGTCTCGTACGTCGTCGGTGAGTTCTACTGGCAGGTGACGCAGGGGGAGAAGGTCTTCGCCGTCGATTACATCGCGGCGCCGGAAGGGATCTCGAAGGAGATCTCGCAGGGCAAAGGGCAGGAGATCAACTACTCTCACTCCCTCTACCTGAAGCCGAAGGACATCGAGCAGGCGTTCGGCATCGAGGGGTTGTTCAAGGCGGAGCCGGTCGCGCCGACGCAGCCGTTCCCCGGCCCGAACCTCGGGAAGCCGTGGCTCCTCATGGTCGCGCTGCTCGTCGGTCTGGCGATCCTCATCGGCGCCACGCGCTCGCGGCGCGTCGTCTTCAACGAAGCATTCGACCTGGCGCCCGCGGCCACCGCGGCGCCGGCGACGACGAACACGGAGCCGCCGTCGACGGCAACGGATACGACCGGAACGGGAACGACGGGCGGTTGGGGGGAGTACAACGCCACGCAGACTCCGCCGTCCGCGGCGGCGCCGGCGGAGGAGCCGCGCCGCGCGTTCTTCACTCCATCGTTCGAGCTGAGCGGCGGCAAGAACCTGCGCGTGCTCGCCAAGGCGTCGGTCGACAACTCGTGGGTCTACGTCGTGGGCGACATCGTCAACGAGGGAACGGGCGCGCTCGAGAGCTTCGAGATGCCGCTCGAGTATTACCACGGCGTCGACGGCGGCGAACGGTGGAGCGAAGGGGATCGCGACAAGACGGTCTATCTCTCCGCGGTTCCCAAAGGGAAGTATTCGATGCGCATCGAGGCGCAGTGGGATCCGGCCAAGCCGCCGCCGGTCCTGCGCGTGGAGCTGCGCGAGGGCGTGTTCCGCTTCACGCATTTCATTCTCGCGTTCCTGGCCATCTCGATCGTTCCGGCGATCGTGGCGTTCTGGAAGATGCGCTGGGAAGTGCGGCGCTGGAAAGACAGCGCGCATTCGCCATTCGGACAAGTGTCGTCGGACGAAGACGACGAGGAGTAGCCCATGGGACGCTGGCTCTACACGATTCTCGGCATTGGCCTGCTGGCCCTGTACACGGTCGCGGAGCTCCGCGGCCTCGAGTTCCGGCAGACGAAGAAGGGTTACGTACCGTCGACCATGCGCGGTAAGAGCGGTGGCAGCCGGTCGTTCTGGTACAGCGGTTATCGAGGAGGGAAGTGATGGACTGGAATGCGTTCGTCAAAACATTCATCACCACGGCGATCTACACCGTGTTCGGAGTCATCGTCTTCGGCGTCGCCTTCTGGGCCATGGTCAAAGTGTCGCCGTTCTCGATCCGCCAGGAGATCGAGGCGGACCACAACAGCGCCCTGGCGATCCTGATCGGGTCGGTGATTCTCGGGCTGGCGCTGATCATCGCGGCGGCGTTGCACGGGTGATGTAGCCAAGGTGTTTTCGGTTTCTGGTTTTCGGTTTTCGGTGCTGCGCTCCGTCTACCGAAAACCGAAAACCGACAACCAACAACCCGTCACCCCATGAATCGCACCCCGATCCTCTTCCTCAACGTCCTCATCATCGCGGCGTGCGGTCTGATCTACGAGCTGCTCGCCGGCACGGTGGCGAGCTACGTCCTCGGCGATTCGGTCACGCAGTTCTCGCTGATCATCGGCATCTACCTCTCGGCGCTCGGCGTGGGGGCGTGGCTGTCGCGCTTTCTGGACAGCGACCTCGCCGCGCGCTTCGTCGACGTCGAGATCGCCGTGGCCCTGGCCGGCGGGCTCTCGGCGCCGCTGCTCTTCCTCGCGTTCACCCACCTGGAGTGGTTCCAGGGCTTTCTGTACACCCTCGTCTTCATCATCGGCGTCCTCTGCGGACTGGAGCTGCCGATCCTCATGCGCATCCTGAAGGAGGAGCTCGACTTCAAGGATCTGGTCTCGCGCGTCCTCAGTTTCGACTACATCGGCTCGCTCGTGGCGGCGGTGCTGTTCCCGATGTTCCTCGTGCCGCGCATGGGACTCGTCCGCACGTCGCTCGCCTTCGGGTTGCTGAACGCGCTCGTTGGTCTGTACGGCACGTGGCTTCTGCGGCCGCTCATCCGCGGCGTGACGATGCTCCGTGCCCGCGCCATCTTCGTGATCGTCGTCCTTTGCGTCGCCTTCTGGCAGGCGAACGCGCTCACCAGTCTGAGCGAGGACGACCTCTACACCGATCCGGTGGTCTACACGACGACGTCGCAGTACCAGCGGATCGTCGTCACCAAGAGCAACTCCGGCTTCCAGCTCTTCCTCAACGGCAACCTGCAGTTCGCCTCGGCCGACGAGTACCGCTACCACGAGGCGCTCGTGCATCCGGCCATGGCGTCGACCGCCGCGCCCAGGCGCATCCTCATCCTCGGCGGCGGCGACGGGCTGGCCATGCGCGAGGTGCTGAAGTACCCCGGCATCGAGCACGTGACGCTCGTCGACCTCGATCCCAAGATGACGGCGCTGTCGAAGGCGTTCCCGCCGCTCGACGAATTGAACGCGCGCGCCTTCCGCGACCCCCGCGTGCGCGTCGTGAACCGTGACGCGTACATCTGGCTGGAAGAGGGGCGCGACCGCTTCGACGCCGCCATCATCGATTTCCCCGACCCCAACTCCTTCGCGCTGGGGAAGCTCTACACGACGCGCTTCTACCGCCTGCTGCGCCATCGGCTGACGCCCGACGCGGCGATCTCCGTGCAGTCGACGTCACCGCTGTTCGCGCGCCGCTCCTACTGGTGCATCGTGCGCACGATGGAAGCGGCAGGGCTGCACGTGCACCCCTACCAGACGACGGTGCCCTCATTCGGCGTGTGGGGCTTCGCCCTGGCCAAACAGCAGCCGTTCGATATCCCCCGCCACGTGCGCGTCCCCGTGCAGTTCCTCGACGACGCCACCCTGACGGCGATGTTCGTCTTTCCCCGCGACATGGCCCCCGTCCCGGTGGAGATCAACCGCCTGGATAACCAGATGCTGGTCCGCTACTACGAAGATGAGTGGCGCAAGTGGTCCTAGGGAACGATAGGACGAATAGGACCTATGGGACCTATAGGACGAATGAAATTCAGCCTTTGATTTTCATGCGCGCTACCCGACTGCCAGCAACAACGAATCTGCGCAGTTCTGCTAGCCCCGGGCTTCGCCCGGGGAACGCGCGGGAACAGTGCGGTGTGTTGCCACTTTCCCCCACCCAGATCCCTCACCCCCGCCGCGCCGCCTTCGGCGTCGTGGGCGGGGGATTCGGGATGACACATTCATCAGCCGTTGCGCGCGGAACGTCGCGCGCGATCGCGCTGCACCCTTCGACGACGCTCGCGGCGCCGCGCAGCTCCTATTTGTCCTATTCGTCCCATCGTTCCCTCTCATGCTGACCCGCCGCGATCTTCTGGCCAGTTTCCTCGGCGCGCCCTTCGCCGCCGCCTGCGCGCGGCGCGTCGAAACGCCGCTGCCGCCCGGCGTGATTGCCGGGGCCAGCGCGGACTTTGGCCATCGGCTGCGCACGGAACGCGCGCCGGCTCCTACGGAGTGGGAAGCGCACGACGTCGTCGTCATCGGTTCCGGCATCGCCGGTCTCGCCGCCGCGTGGCGCATGCGGCACGCGGGGCTGCATGATGTCCTGGTCCTCGAGCTGGAGCCCTCCATCGGCGGCACCTCGCGCAGCGGGCAATCGAAGGTCAGCGCCTTCCCCTGGGGTGCGCACTACGTCCCCGCGCCGAACCCGGAGAACAAAGTGCTGCAGCGCGTACTGCGCGAGCTCGGTGTCTACGACGGCGACCAGATCGCCGAACAGTTCCTCTGCCGCGATCCGGAGGAGCGCGTCTTCTACCGCGGCCGCTGGTACGAGGGGCTCTACCTCACCGCCGGCGCGAGCCACGACGACCTCCGCCAGTTGCACGCCTTCGAGCGCAAGGTCGCGGAGTGGGTGCAGTGGCGCGATGCGAAAGGACGGCGCGCCTTCACCATCCCCGTTGCCTACGCATCCGACGACGCCGAGGTGACGGCGCTCGATCGCATGTCGATGGGGGAGTGGCTCGACGCGCAGCAGTTCACGTCGCCGCGGCTGCGCTGGTTCGTCGAGTACGGCTGCCGCGACGATTACGGCACGCTGCTCGCCGACACGAGCGCCTGGGCGGGGCTCTTCTACTTCGCCTCGCGCGTCGTCGAGCCGGGCGTGGAGAGCGAGCCATTCATCACCTTCCCCGAGGGCAACGGACGCCTCGTCGCCCACCTCGGGCAACGCATCGCCGCCCGCACCCACTGGCTGGCGATGAACGTCGCGCCGCACGAGCAGGGCGTCGACGTCACCGCAATGACCCCGGACGGTCCCCGCGGCCTGCGTGCGAAGCAGGTCGTCTTCGCTGCGCCACAGTTCGTCGCGCCATACGTCATCGAGCCGTGGCGCGCCGCTCCGCCGCCGCACGTGCGCGCGTTCTCGTACGGCTCGTGGCTCGTGGCGAACCTCACGCTGCGCGACCGCCCGCGGTCGACCGGCTTCCCCCTCTCGTGGGACAACGTCCTCTACGACAGCCCGTCGCTCGGCTACGTCGTCGCGACGCACCAGCGCGGGATCGACTACGGCCCGACCGTGCTGACGTACTACCACGCGCTGACCGACGCCGATCCCCGCAAATCGCGCGAGCGCCTCCTCAGCGCCGGCCGCGACGAGTGGGCCGACGTCACCCTCGCCGACCTCGGGCGCGCCCACCCCGACCTCCGCACGCTGACCGAGCGCCTCGACATCATGCGCTGGGGCCACGCCATGATCCGCCCGACCCCCGGCTTCGTCTGGAGCGCCGCGCGGCGTAGCGCGATGCAGCCCTATCGCGGCATCCACTTCGCGCACAGCGATCTGTCGGCGGTGGCGCTCTTCGAAGAGGCGCTCTACCAGGGCGTCCGCGCCGCGGAAGAAGTGCTGGACGTGCGTGGCATGGAAAGCGTGACCTTCCTATGACGGTGCGTCGCCTCCCGCGTTAGCGCACCACCGAGCGCAGGCGTCCGTTGACGCCGTTAGCGCGTTACCATTCTTCCGCCTTGACGGAAGTTACATTCCGGTAGATTGTGGGGCGCAGGAGAACATCATGAAACGTTTGATTCCGATGATGGCCGTTGCGCTGCTCTCGACGTTCGCAGGTTCACTCGCCGCTGCCGAGATCGAAGGCGTCACCCTCGACATGTTTCCGCGGAGCGTCGTCGTCACCGTGACGATGCCCGAAGGGCGGCCGGTGAAGCTGACGATGAAAGAAGGAACCATGGCCCGTCTGACGCGCGTGGAGGACGGCGCGATGCTCGCCATCGCGCCGATCGTGCTCGACGAACAGGCCGGCATCGTGAAGGCGCAGGTCTTCCGCGTCACGACCGTCAATGGCGCCGAGAAACTCACGGAGATCGGTGCGATGGAGCTACGCCGCGATCCCGCGCCGCCGGAGCTCGAACTGCAGCAGAAGATGCGTCCGGTGAACGCCGACCTTCTCGGCATGCAGTTGGAGCTGCAGGCGATCGGCACCGTGGCAGAGCCGCTCCCGGTGAATGGCCGCTGTAGCGAGGCGAAGTCGCGTCCCGATGTGCAGGTTCTCAAGCCGTGCTCGCAGTGCTGCGTCACGTGTGACGGCTGGCGCTTCTGTGGTTGCGCCGTCGAGGCGAGCTGCGGTAGCTGCTGCTGCATCCCCTGCTGCGGATAACCCGATCCAGAGGGATCGGATCACCAGCCCCGGGCTTGCCCGGGGCTTTTTGTTTTCTGTCCCATTCGTCCCATACGTCCCATTCGTCCCATCGTGCCCTCTAAAATCCAGAATTCTCAGTCTGGAATCCAGACATCAGACACCGCACCAGTAGTGTTTTCAATGAGTTACGCGTGGCACTCCCGTTGCGCTTATGGCGGCAAACGTAAGGAGAGACCCCGCTTGAAGAAAACCATTCTGAGTACGCTGTTGGTTGTCACGTGCGCCGTGGGCGCATTTGCCGGAGACCAGGCGACGCTCCAGGAAACGAGCCGCCTCAGTCAGGATCTGATTTACTCCGTCAACCGCTCGCCGGAGCGTCCATTCGATACGGCGCGCGCGGTCGACGTCATCACCGCCGAGGAGATTGCCAACCGGCCGGGCCGCGGTCTGGCGGACATCCTCGAGGAGACCACCGGCGTCTACATCCGCCGCTGGGGCGCCTCGGGCGGTGCCGCCGTCGTGCGCGGTCTCTCCGCGAACCAGGTGCTCATCCTCATCGACGGCGTCAAGCTGACGAACGGCACGTGGGGGAGTGAGACCAGCGAGTACCTGAACCTCGTCGACGTCTCGCAGATCGACCGCGTCGAAGTCGTCCGCGGCGTCGTCTCGGTCCTCGGCACCGAGTCGCTGGGCGGCATCATCAACATCATCACCAAGAAGGGCCCCCCGGGCGGCGAGACCGTCACCGGCACCGTCGGCCTGCACTACTCCAGCGGCGACCGCGGCTTCGCCGTGCCGCTGACGATCGCCGGCCAGGCCGGCAAGCTCCGTTACTCCGCCGGCATCACCGCGCGCGACGCCAACGACATGCGCAGCGGCTCGCAGCGCATCCGCATGAGCGGCTACAACGAGCGCTCCGGCTACCTCTCCGCGCAGTACCTCCTGTCGGACGTCAAGACGCTCACCGCGACTTACTCCGATCTCGAGCAGAGCGACATCCGCGGCGAAGCGCCGGGCCTCATCGGTCCGATCTTCTACAAGCCGGTGCACACGCAGCTCGCCAGCCTTTCGTACCTCGACCTCGCCACGCGCGGCTGGTCCGATTCGCTCCGCGCGCAGGCCTACTGGAACAAGCAGTCCGACGGCCACGACGTCATCGTCGTCGTTCCGTCGATGACGGCCGACCGCCGCGACTCCGACACGCTCTTCGGCTTCGGCCTCGAGCTCGGCAAGTTCGTCGGCAAGTCGCAGGTGCACCACCTCGTCTACGGCGTCGACTACTCGACGGAAGAGACGGAGTCGGTGTCGATGGACACCTACCTCGACTCCGGCGCGGTCGTGCAGAGCCGTTCGCGCACGACGCCCGGCGCGCAGTACCGCACCCTCGGCGTGTACCTCCACGACCGCTTCGACATCGGCTCGCGGCTGACCGCCTCGGTCGGCGCGCGCTACGGCACCTTCTCCCTCAAGGCGAAGGAGTCGGGCTTCCTCGGCACGTTCGCCCTCGATGAGAGCGAAGGCGACTACTCCGCCAGCGTCAACCTCGTCTACCACGCCACCTCGCAGCTCAACATTGTCGGCAACGCCATGCGCGGCTTCCGCACCCCGAACATCTACGACGCCACGGCCATGGTGTGGGGCGCCAGCACGCTGCAGGTGCCGAGCACGAACGTCTCGACCGAGCACGTGATGAGCTACGAGCTCGGCGCGAAGTTCGAGGCCGCCCGTTTCAGCGGCTCCGCGTTCTACTTCCGCAACGATCTCGACAACCTCCTCGTCCGCACGCAGGGCCTCCTCAACGGCCTGCCGTATCACGACGGCAACGGCAACGGCACCCGCGACCCGTGGGAAGGGACGATCCTCCAGAACCAGAACATCGGCGCCGGCACCATCGACGGCTTCGAGCTCGAAGGGCGCGCCGCGCTGGCGCGTGACTTCTCCCTGCAGGCGAACTACACGCACACCGTCGGCACGAACAGCGTCTCCGACGAGCCGTTCCCCTTCATCCCGCCGTCGTTCGGCACGGTGAAGCTGCGCTACTCGCCGGCTTCGACGAAGGGCTACTGGGGCGAAGCGGCCCTCAACTTCGCCGGCTCGCAGGACCGCATCTCGTCGATCGAGCTCGCCGATCCGGCGCTCGCGCACGGCACGCCGTCGTACAACGTCTTCAATCTCCGCGGCGGTGCGACGCTCTTCGACAAGATCGGCGTGACGCTCGAGATCGAGAACCTCTTCGATGAGGACTACCGCTACCACGGCTCGCACGTGCCGGAAGCGGGCCGCCAGTTCGTCGTCTCCACGCAGTACCGCTTCTGAGGAAGGACGCCGCCATGAAACGCATCCTCCTGATCCTGCTTCTCTCCACCATCGCTGCGTCCGCACAGGCCGCGGGCTTCAAGGTCGTCGTGCACCGGACCAACCCGATCACGTCGATCTCCAAGGCCGAGCTGTCGGACTACCTCCTCAAGAAGAAGACGGCGTGGCCCGACAAGCGCCCGGTCGTCGCCGTCGACCAGACCGACAAATCCGCCGCGCGCGGCAAGCTGTCCCAGGAAGTTCTCGGGCGCTCGCCGGCCGCGATCAAGAGCTACTGGCAGCAGCAGATCTTCTCCGGCCGCGACGTCCCGCCGGTCGAGAAAGCTTCCGACCGCGAAGTGATCGCTTTCGTGCAGGCCACGCCCGGCGCGATCGGCTATGTCTCTGAAGAGGCGGATACGGCCGATTTGAAGGTCGTGGTTCTGCGGTAACGCAAATAGGACCTATGGGACGAATAGGACCTATAGGATCTCCTATAAGTCGAAATCACCGGCCCCGGGCTTGCCCGGGGCTTTTTGCGTTTCCGGGCGCGCCGCAGACGCAACTTCCCGCTACGCCGGTGAAATGTGTCATCCCGAATCCGCCGTGTGGGGGGCAGGGCGGGGGAGGCGGGTGAGGGATCCGTGCGGGGGAAGCACGGCAAGGCAGTGCAGCTACCTTCCCCCACACAGATCCCTCACCGCCCTCCCCCTCCCTGCCCCCATACGGGCGGTTCGGGATGACACCTAGGGGGCGCCCAGCCCCCGTCCCATAGGTCCTATTGGTCCTGTCACCGGTTGGCGTACGCCACGATCATCACGATCACCGCGATCGTCAGCAGCAGCAGCGTGATCTTCACCGCGGACCACGGGGCGGTGCCGGTGGCTTTGCCGGTGACGCCGTTCACCACGTAGCGGTACGGTTTGCCGCGGTAGTCGTACGCGGAGATCCACACCGGCAGCAGCGCGTTCTTGTACGCCACCGCGGAGAACGTCGTGTTCACGTGGAGGTTGCGCTGCGTATCGCCCGGCACTTCGCGGGAGCAGGCGTGGTAGATCTCGCCGCGCATGCGCGTCTTGGCGCTTTCCAGCGCTTCCGGCAGATCGACCGCGTTCTCCTCGGCCAGGAAGCCGGAGAGGTACGACGGCTCGTACGGCGTGAGATCGGCGGTGGGGAAGGGCTCGATGCCGCGGGCGATGTCCGGCTGGAGGCCGCGCGAGGCCGGCACCGGCACGTCGTCGAAGAAGAGGCTCAGCGAGCCGGACGCCGGCTCCCACCGCACGCGCTGCTCCTGACGCATCACGGTCCGGCCGTTCTCCGTGTGCGGCACCGACACGTAGTAGAAATAGCCCGCATCGGCCGTCCACCACGAGCTGGTCGCCGCGTCGAACGTCCAGAAGGGGATGTAGACGCCCTGCATCGTCGTCAGGCGCGAGGCCGACTTCAGGTCGTTCGGACGCAGCCACAGCGAGTGCTGCCACGAGCGGAACTGCTGCACCGCCGTCTCTCGCGGCACGCGGAACGGCAGCAGCCCCTCGGGCCGCACGACGTTCGGATTCGCCGGCGCTTCCACCACGGCCGTGGTTCCGCAGAACGCGCACGACGACGCCGCGATGTGAGGATCCAGCGCCGTATGCGCGCCGCAGCGGCGGCAGACCATCACCTTCCGCTCGGCGCCCCAGCCGAGATCGCGCGGCGCGCGCAGTGCGGCGTCGACCGGCTTTTCCTGCACCGCTTCCGCGGCCGGCGTCAGCGTCTGCCGGTGTCCACAGTACGGACACTGCAGCGCGTTGACGCCCGGTTCCCAGCGCAGATCGGCCCCGCACTGCTCGCAGGGAAACTTGCGTACTTTGGCGACAGTCGACATTCAGTGAAACGAAAAGGGCCGATAGGACGAATAGGACGGATAGGACTTATAGGACGAATAGGACAGAACCATCAGGCGCAAATGCGCCCCGTCGCGGAGCGTCATTCGTCCTGTTGGTTCTATCGGGCGCCGGCTTTCGCCGGCGCCCGGAATCCACTTACTTGCTCGGCGGAGGCGGGGGCGGCGGAGCCGCGTGGCCCAGTCCCAGCTCCGTGTAGCTGTCCAGCGACGCCCAGCCGCTGGCGCCGGGGCGCCATGCCTGCGTGGAGCCGGCGACCTGGCCGGACTGCACCATCGCCTTCAGCGCGTCGTCGGTGTACGGACCGTACGTCTTGCCGTCGATGGCCAGCGACCAGCGCGGAGCCTGCGACGCGCCGCCGTGCGGCGGCGGGGGAGGGGCGCCGTGCGGCGGAGGAGCCTGTTGTTGCTGCTGCGCGCCACCGAAAGCGCCGCCCATGGCGTTGCCGATCGCGACACCGGCGCCGAGGCCGACGCCTGCGCCGGCGAGGCCGCCGGGATTCGCGGCCGCGACTTTGATCGCGTCCGCCGTCTGGAGCTGCGTGTACTGCCCCATCTTGTCGCCGAGGACGCCCAGCTTCGTGCGCTGGTCGATCGCTGCTTCGACCTCCTCGGGGAGTGAGACGTTCTCGATGTAGAACTTCGACAGCTCGATGCCGTAGCCGGCGAACTCCGGCTCGAGGATCTTGCGCGCCGCCGCCGACAGCTCGTCGTAGTGCGCGGCGATGTCGAGCGCGGCGATCTTCGACTCCGCGATCGCATCGGAAAGACGCGACAGGATCGTCGAGCGCAGCTGCCCGAGGATGTCGGTCGTCGTCGTGAGGCCCTGGGTGCCCACCACCGTCTGGAAGAACACCTTCGGATCCTTGATGCGCATCGCGTACGTACCGAACGCGCGGACGCGGATCATGCCGAAGTCCGTGTCCCGCATCATCACCGGGTTCGACGTCCCCCATTTGAGGTCCGTGTACATCCGGGTGTTGAAGAAATAGACCTCCGCCTTGAACGGCGAGTTGAAGCCGTACTTCCAGCCACGGAGCGTGGTCATGACGGGGATGTTCTGCGTGTTCAGCTCGTAACGGCCCGGCTTGAACAGGTCGGCCGCTTCGCCTTCATTGACGAATAGCGCCACCTGGTTCTCGCGGACGGTGAGCTGCGCTCCCATCTTGATTTCCTGGTTGTAGACGGGGTAGCGGTAGACGAGCGTGTCGTTGGTCTCGTCCAGCCACTCGATGATCTCGATGAACTGCGACCCGAACTGGTTCTTCAGGTTGTCGAAAAAGCCCATGTCTGTGCCTCCGGTCCCTTGAGTATACGAGGAATTGGGCTTCGCGTTTTCGGTTGTCGATTGTTGGTTTTCGGTGGTCTGATACGCCGCTGTTGCTCTCTCTCGCACCGAAATCCGAAAACCGACAACCAACAACCAACTCAAGGAGTAAGCGTGAAGAAACCCCTGATTGCTCTCCTCGCCCTGCTGGCGATCCCTGCCATGGCCGACGAGGGGATGTGGATGCCTCAGCAGGTGCCGCAGCTCGCGGCCGAGCTGAAGAAGGCGGGGCTGCAGATCGACCCCGCCCGTTTTGCCGACCTCACCGGCGACCCCATGGGCGCCGTCGTCTCCCTCGGCGGCTGCACCGCCTCGTTCGTCTCGCCGGACGGGCTCGTCGTCACCAACCACCACTGCGCCTTCGGCTCCATCCAGCACAACTCCACTCCGCAGCGTGACCTCATCGCGAACGGCTTCCTGGCGAAGACGCGCGCCGAGGAGCTGGCGGCCGCGCCGGGCACGAAGGTGTGGGTCACGACGAACATCGAAGACGTGACCGCCCGCGTGACGAAGGGGCTCGACAGCATCAGCGCCGACTCCGGCCGCGCGAAGCTCATCGACCGCCGGGAGAAAGAGCTGACCGCCGAGTGCGAGAAGACCGCCGGCGTCCGCTGCCGCGTCTCCTCGTTCTTCGAAGGGTCGCAGTACCTCCGCCTGACGCAGATGGAGATCAGCGACGTCCGCCTCGTGTACGCCCCGGCGCGCATGATCGGCGAGTACGGCGGCGACATCGACAACTTCGAGTGGCCGCGCCACACCGGCGACTACGCCTTCTACCGCGCCTACGTGAACGGACAGCCGTTCAAGCCGAAGCACTGGCTGAAGCTCTCCACTGAAGGCGTCGACGAGGGGGACCTCGTCATCGTCGCCGGCTACCCCGGCCGCACGTTCCGCTACCGGACCGAGGAGGAGGTGGCGACGGCGAAGGAGTTCACGTACCCCACCTCCATCCGCTACTTCACGGAGCTGATGCGCATCTTCGAGGAAGCCGGCAAGAACGATAAAGACATCGAGATCAAGCTGTCCTCGCGTCTGAAGAGCCTGGCGAACTCGCTCAAGAACTACACGAGCGTCAGCCAGGGCTTCGCCAAGGACCGCATCGTCGAGACGCGCGCCGCGCGCGAAGGCAAGATGCGCGAGGCGATCGCGCGCGACCAGTCGCTCGCGCACTACTCGCGCGCCCTCGACGAGATCGGCCGCCTCAACCGCGAGCAGAGTGCGACGCGCGAGCGTGACACCGTGCTCTCGTGGCTCGTCTCCAGCCGCGTCTCGCCGATGCTGAGCCAGGCCTATTCGCTGCAGCGCCTCGCCGCCGAGCGTGCCAAGAAGGACGACCTCGAGCGCGTTGCCGGCTACCAGGAGCGCGACTGGCCGCGTTTCAAGCAGACCTCCGACCGCACCCAGCGCACGATGGACCTCGGCAGCGACCGCGCCGCCGTCCGCTACTTCCTCAATGAGGCCGCGAAGCTCCCGGCGACGCAGCGCCTCAAAGTCATCGACGACGCCGTCGCGGCTGCTGGCGGCATCGAGCCGTTCCTCGACCGGCTCTACAACGGCACGAAGATCGGCTCGCAGGAAGAGCGCGCGAAGATGCTCGGCGAGACGTCGAAGCAGCTCGCGGCGCGCAACGACGCCATGCTCAACTTCGCCGCGTCGCTGCTGCCGTTGATCGAAGCCAACGAGCAGCGCGACCTCGACCGCTCGGGCGCCATGTCGCGTCTCCGTCCCGGCTACTTCGAAGTGCTGCGCCGCGTCGAAGGCCGCGAGCTCTACCCCGACGCCAACTCCACGCTGCGCGTGACGTTCGGCACGATCAAGGGCTACGCCCCGCGCGACGCGACGTACTACACGCCGCAGACGACCCTCTCCGGCATCCTGCAGAAGGAGACGGGGAAAGATCCGTTCGCCAGCCCCGCCGAGCTCCTCGCCTCGGCGAAGAACAAGGCCGAAACCCAGCCCTACGTCGACCCCGAGCTCGGCGAAGTGCCGGTCAACTTCCTCTCCACGTGCGACACGACGGGCGGCAACTCCGGTTCCCCGACCCTCAACGCCAAGGGTGAGCTGGTCGGCCTCCTGTTCGACGGCAACTACGAATCCATCGACGCCGACTTTCTGTACAACCCGGCGGACACCCGTTCGATCCACGTCGACGCCGTGTACATGCTGTGGGTCATGGACGCCGTCGACGGCGCCCATGAGCTGATGCGGGAGCTCGGCGCCACGCCGAAGTTCGCGCGGTAGGTTTCCGGTGGGTGGCGGCGTCAGCCGCCACCCAAGGGGACACAATCCATTGCGCAACCAATCGGTTGCGCGATATGATGCAACCAGGAGGTTGCATGACTGATCGGATTGAAAAACAGATTATGCTCTGGCGCCGCGGGCGCGCGTCTGGCGTGCGCTGGTCGACCAGACCGAGTTCGGGACGTGGTTCAAGGTGGCGTTTCCTTCCGGGACGTTCGCTCCCGGGAAGCGCGTCAGCGGGCAGATCACGTATCCCGGTTACGAGCACATGACGATGGACGTCGACGTCGTCGAGGTCATCCCGGAGGAGAAACTGTCGTACCAGTGGGATCCGGTCGAGCCCGAGCCGGGCGTCGATCCCGCCACGCTGCCGCGGACCCTGGTGACGTTCACGCTCGAGGAGACGGCGGAGGGGACGCTGCTGCGGCTCGTCGAATCGGGGTTCGACGCGGTGCCGCTGCATCTCCGCGAGAAGGCGTTCCGCAACAACGACGGCGGCTGGACCGAGCAGATGACCAACATCGAGCGCCATGTCACCGCGTCCCGCTAGCGCCGCGCTCCTGCGATCGGCCCCCATCTTCGCCGCCCTCGGCGACCCGACCCGGCTGCACGTGGTCTCCCGCCTCTCCGGCGGGGGACCCATGTCCATCGCGCAGTTGACCGAGGGGGTGGAGGTGACGCGCCAGGCGGTGACGAAGCACCTGGAGGTGCTGGCCGAAGCCGGCCTGGTCCGCGACTTCCGCCAGGGACGGGAACGCGTGTGGGAACTGGAGACCCGCCGCCTGGAAGAAGCCCGCAAAGCGCTGGACCTGATTTCCCACCGCTGGGACGAAGCGCTGGAACGGCTACGGGGTTTGGTGGAGGAGTGAAACGGGGACGCACCCCGTCAACGCCGTCCTATAAGTCCCATAGGTCCTATGGGTCCTATTCGTCCTATCGTTCCCCGCCCTCTGGCGCCGGTTCTTCCACCACCTTGGGCGCCCGCGCCGCGGCGACCTGGCGCACGATCTCCCCGGGATCCACGCCGAGGCATTCGCCAAAGTCGATGATGACGCGGAGGGTGGGGGAGTTGCCGCCGCGCTCGAGGATGCCGAGGTATTGCGGCGAGATGCCCAATCGCTGCGCCATCTTGATCGAAGTGAAGCCGCGCTGCTTGCGCATGCGCCTGACGATGCGGCCGAAAGCGGCGGCGTCCGGGTCCTGTCGTGTCGCTCGTACCATGGACCGCCAGTATTGCATCCATGGATTCACGAGCGGACGGTTTTTTCGCGGCGCGCTGCAACCATGGATGTACGTGGAGGCTGAAAATCCGCTCGCGGAGGCTGTTTGGATCGCCAGCGAGGCTGAAAATCAGCTCGACGAAGCCGTTTTTCCGCTCGCGCGTTCATCCATGGGTTTAGCGTGAGCCGAAAAAACAGCCTTCGCGTGCAACCATGGGCGGGCTGCGTCGATCCAAACCGCTCGCGCGTCGATCCAAACCGCTCGCGCGGCGGTCCAAACCGCTCGCGCGACGCACAAAACCGCTCACGCGACGGTCAAATCGGCTCGCGCGACACCGTTTTCCGCTACACGCTCAGCTCGAGGACGATGCCGCCGCGGATCCGGATGCGCACCGTGCGGTTGTAGACGTCGCGCACCCAGATTTTCGCGGCCGGGTCGGTCGAGTCGATCGAATCGACCGTGCCCATGAGCTCTTCGGGCGACTCGATCACCTCGCAGTCGCCCTCGTCGTTGATGATGCGGATCGGGAATTCGGGTTTCATCGCCACTCCGCTTTCACTATAATCACAAGTCCTTGCGGACGCGCCAAGACGCGTCTCCCTTCCAACTCAAAGGAGCATCCCCATGTCAGGCCACAGTAAATGGAGCACCATCAAGCACAAGAAGGGTGCGGCCGACGCCAAGCGCGGCAAGATCTTCACGCGCATCATCAAGGAAATGACCATCGCTGCCCGTCTCGGCGGCGGCGATGCCGAAGGCAACCCCCGGCTCCGCGCCGCCGTGGCCGAGGCCAAGGCCAACAACATGCCGAAGGACAACATCGAGCGCGCCATCAAGCGCGGCACCGGTGAGATCGAAGGCGCGGCCTACGAAGAAGTCACCTACGAGGGTTACGGTCCGGGCGGCGTCGCCATCATGGTCGAGGCCCTCACCGACAACGGCAACCGCACCACCCCCGAGATCCGCCGCGTCTTCGAAAAGAACGGCGGCAACCTCGGCACCCCCGGCTCCGTCCGCTTCCAGTTCGACAAGAAGGGCTACTTCGCCGTCGAGAAGAGCGCGGTGGCCGAGGACAAGCTGATGGAGATCGCGCTCGAAGCCGGGGCCGACGACCTCCAGACCGAGGATGCCGACGCGTACGAGATCTACACCACGCCGGAGAGCTTCGAAGGCGTCCGCCAGGCGCTCGAGACCGCCAAGATCCCCACGATCGAAGCCAAGCTCGGCATGATCCCGTCCATCTACGTCGCCACCGACGAGCCGACCGCCAGGCAGATCATGCGTCTCCTCGAGATGCTCGACGATCACGACGACGTGCAGAACGTCTGGTCGAACTTCGACATCCCGGCCGAGATGATGGAGACGGCCTAGCCGTCTCGTTCTCCGTTGTCCGTTGACCGTTTTCCGTACTGCACGGACCACGGAAAACGGACAACGGAAAACGCCGTCATGACCGCCCTGATCTACTCCATCGCCGCCTACGACTACCTGGCGCACGATCTGGGGGTTCTCGGCGGCTATCAGGTCGGCGCCATCGATCGCGCTCTCTTCCCCGACGGGGAGCACTACCTTCGCCTCTGCGACGACGTGAACGACCGCAACGTCGTCCTCGTCGGCGGCACCATCGACGAAGCGTCGACGCTGGAGCTCTACGATCTCGCGTGCGCCATCGTCGAATACGGCGCGGCGACGCTGACGCTCGTCGTGCCGTGGTTCGGCTACGCCACGTCGGAGCGCGCGGTGAAGCCGGGCGAAGCCGTCATCGCCAAGACGCGCGCGCGCATCTTCTCCTCGATTCCGCGCGCCAAGTTCGGCAACGAGATCCTGCTGCTCGACCTCCACAGCGAAGGTATCCCGCACTACTTCGAAGGGACGATCCGCCCCTTCCACGTCTACGCGAAGCCGCTCATCGAAGCAACCGCGCGCGAGCTCGCCGGCGGCCCCTTCGTCCTCGGCTCCACCGACGCCGGCCGCGCGAAGTGGGTGGAGTCGCTGGCGAACGATCTCGGCGTCCCCGCCGCCTTCGTTTACAAGCGCCGCCTCGGGCCCGAAGCGACGGAAGTCAGCGCCATCAGCGCCAACCTCCACGGCGAGACGGTCGTCATCTACGACGACATGATCCGCACCGGCGGGTCGCTGATCAAAGCCGCCCAGGCCTACCGCGAAGCCGGCGCCGGCCGCATCGCCGCCATCGCCACCCACGGCGTCTTCCCCAAAGACGCGCTGGGCCGCGTGCACAAGTCCGGGCTGTTCACCAGCCTGGCCTGCACGGACAGCCATCCGCGGGCAAGGTCCCTGGCAGGGGAGGGGCTGCGCGTGGAATCGGTGGCGGCGCTGTTTCTGCCGTTTTTGAAAAGGATGCTGTAGCGCGCGCGTTGCGCGCCCGTTTTCGGTTTTCGGTTTTTGGTTTTCGGTGCTGCGCTGCACAGCGATCCCCCCGCGAAGCGCAGCACCAAAAACCGAAAACCGACAACCGAAAACCCCTGTCTTTCTCCCCTCTGCCTACCGTCTCCCCGTAGCCACCACCACTGCCGCCGCCACTGCCAGCGCCGCCCCGGTGGCAAACGCCGCCCACGGCGACACTTCCTGGTAGATCACGCCGAACAGCGCCGTCCCGGCCAGCACGCACAGGCCGTTCGCCAGGTAGTACATGCCGAAGCTCTTGCCGCGCGACGACGCCGGCACCAGGTCGGCGATCCACGCGCGCTCCGCCCCCTCGGTCAGCGTGAACGGCACCGCGTAGAGCACGAACAGCACGAAGAACAGCTCCAGCGAGGTCGCCAGCGGGAACAGCAGGTAGAGCACCGCGTAGAGCAGCCACCCCGCCATCAGCAGCCGGCGGCGGTCCATGCGGTCGGACAGCGCTCCCGCGCGCGTCGAGAACAGCGCCTTGATCAGATGATGCGCCGCCCATAACAGCGGCAGCATCGATGCCGCGACGCCCGCGTCATGCGCGCGCAGGATCAGGAACGCGTCCGACGAATTCGCCAGCGAGAACAGCGAGATCGCCACCAGCGGCCGGGTCGGGATCCGCGCCTGCTCCTTCGTCCGCACGACGACGTCGCGCCGCTCCTCGCGCAGGAAGAAGACGATCAGGAGGACGCCGAGGGCGCCGGGGATGATGGCGAAGAAGAAGGTCTGGCGGACGCTGAAGCCGAGGCCGTACATCAGCCCCAGGGCGAGCAGCGGTCCGACGATCGCTCCGGTGTGATCGAGCGCGCGGTGGAAGCCGAACGCGCGGCCGCGGTCCTCGGGCGGCGTCACGTCGGCGATCAGCGAATCGCGCGGTGCCGAGCGCGCCCCCTTGCCGGTCCGGTCGAGCAGCCGCGCCGCCAGCACCATCGGCCACGCCCCGGCGAGCGCGATCAGCGCACGCGACGCCGCCGCCAGCCCATACCCGCCGGCGATGAACGGCTTCCGGCGCGGCATCCGGTCCGACCACGAGCCGGCGAAGTATTTGAGGATCGACGCCAGCCCATCCGCCGCCCCCTCGATCAGCCCCACCACCACCGGCGTCGCCCCGAGCGTCCCCGTCAGAAACACCGGCAGCAGCGGAAAGATCATCTCGCTGGCCGCGTCATTCAGCAGCGCGGCCAGCCCGAGCAGGATGACCTGCGGTTTGAGGCGCATGGGACGAGGATAAGCGGTTGTCGGTTTTCGGTTTTTGGTTTTCGGTGCTCTGCCCGGCGGGCGTACACGTCGAACGGAACCCCCGCAGAGCGAAGCACCGAAAACCGAAAACCGACAACCAACAACCACCGCCATCCGGCGGTGATACATTGCGCCCGACTTTTCAACCAGGAGCTCTGAACAACTATGGCGATCAAAAAAGTAGGCGTGCTCGGCTGCGGTCTGATGGGCTCGGGCATCGCGCAGGTGGCGGCGCAGGCGGGGTACGACGTCGTCGTCCGCGAAGTGGAGCAGAAGTATCTCGACAAGGGGCTGGGCGGCATCCAGAAGTCGCTCGCCAAGTTCGTCGAGAAGGGGAAGATGACGCAGGACGACATGAACGCCTGCAGCGGACGGCTCAAGGGCACCACGTCGCTCGACGACCTGGCCGACTGCGACATCATCATCGAAGCGATCATCGAGAACGCGGAGCTGAAGAAGGAGACGTACGCCACGCTCGACAAGATCGTGAAGCCGGCGGCGCTCTTCGCCTCCAACACCTCGTCGCTGACCATCACCGAGCTCTCCATGGCCACCGCGCGGCCGAAGCAGTTCGTCGGCCTCCACTTCTTCAACCCGGTGCCGCTGATGAAGCTCGTCGAGGTCGTGCGCACGATCCTCACGACCGACGAGACGTTCGACGCCGCGTTCGCCTTCGCGCAGTCGCTGGGCAAGGAAGCGGTCAAGTGCACCGACAACTCCGGCTTCATCGTCAACCGGCTGCTCGTGCCGTACATCCTCGACGCCATCCGCGCGTATGAAGAAGGCGTCGGCTCCATCGAGGACATCGACAAGGCCATGGTCCTCGGCTGCGGCTATCCGATGGGACCCTTCACGCTGCTCGACTTCGTCGGTCTCGACACCACCTACTACATCACGCACGTCATGTACGAGGAGTACCGCGAGAAGCGCTTCGCCTCGCCGGCGCTGCTGCGCAAGATGGTGCTGGCCGGCCGCTTCGGCCGCAAGAGCGGCGCGGGCTTCTACGACTACTCCGGCGAGAAGCCGGTGGCTTTCGACAAGGCAAAGTGATCATGGAAAACGTACGTACCGAGAACCGTGACGGCGTCCTCGTCATCACGATCGACCGTCCCAAAGTCCTCAACGCGCTGAACGCGCAGACCGTGGCGGAGCTCGACGCCGCCTTCACCGCCGCGCGCGACGACGACTCCGTGAGAGCCGTCATCCTCACCGGCGGCGGCGAGAAGGCCTTCGTCGCCGGCGCCGACATCGGCGAGCTGGCGAAGATGACGCCGGTGACCGGCAAGGCCGTGGCCGAGAACGGGCAGCAGGTCTTCCTCCGCATCGAGCGCTTTCCCAAGCCCGTCATCGCCGCCATCAACGGCTTCGCCCTCGGCGGCGGCTGCGAGCTCGCACTGGCCTGCCACATCCGCATCGCGTCGGAGAAGGCGCAGCTCGGCCTCCCCGAAGTGACCCTCGGCATCATCCCCGGCTACGGCGGCACCCAGCGCATGGCCCGCCTCCTCGGCAAGGGCAAGGCCGTCGAGCTGATCGCGACCGGCGACCGCATCGGCGCCGCCGAGGCCGAGCGCATCGGCCTGGTCAACAAAGTCGTCGCCGCCGACCAGCTCATGACCGCCGCCGAAGAGATGGCCCGCACCATCGCCAAGAGAGGGCCGCTCGCCGTCCGCGCCGCCATCGAAGCCGTGATGATCGGCAGCGAAATGCCGCTCGAAGAAGGCCTGTATTTTGAAGCCACGCTCTTCGGCCTGCTGGCGTCCACGGAGGACATGAAAGAAGGAATGTCCGCGTTCCTGGAAAAGCGCCAGGCCGAATTCAAGGGCAAGTAGGACTCAGCCTGTCCTATTCGTCCTATAGGTCCCATGGGTCCTATTCGTCCTATCGTTCCCCGGAAGACCACGCAAATGACCGACAACGTCGAACACCTCATCTACGACTGGAACACCGAAGGTGAACAGCCGGCACCGCCGAAGCGCCGCGTCGAATTCGACGACGAAACGCTGCGCGACGGCCTCCAGTCGCCGTCCGTCTCCGATCCGTCGCTCGACGACAAGATCCGCATCCTCCATTACATGAACGACGTCGGCATCGACCACGCCGACATCGGACTGCCGGGGGCGGGGCCGCACGTGGTGGCCACGGTCGAGCGGCTGGCGCGCGAGATCGTCGAGCAGAAGCTGAAGATCACGGCCAGCGCCGCCGGCCGCACGCACGAGAACGACGTCCGTCCGATCATCGAGATCTCGCAGCGCGTCGGGCTGCCGCTCGAGGCCGACCTCTTCATCGGATCGTCTCCCATCCGGCAGTTCACCGAGGAGTGGGAGCTCGACTGGATCATCAAGCAGTCGGTGAAGGCGGTGAAGCTCGCCGCCGACAATGGGCTGCCGGTCATGTACGTGACCGAAGACACCACGCGGGCCAAACCGGAAGACATCGAGAAGCTCTACACCGCCGCGATCGAGGCGGGAGCGACGCGCGTGTGCGTGGCCGACACCGTCGGGCACTCCACGCCGTGGGGCGCGCGCAACGTGATCCGTTTCGTGCGGGAGATCGTCGACCGCACCAACCCGAACGTCAAAGTCGACTGGCACGGCCACAACGACCGCGCCCTCGGCGTCATCAACTCCATCGCCGCCCTCGAAGCGGGCGCGGACCGCGTCCACGGCGCGGCGGCGGGCATCGGCGAACGTTGCGGCAACACGCCGATGGACCTCCTCATGGTCAACCTCAAGCTGATGGGGTGGATCGACAACGACCTCACGAAGCTGCGCGAGTACGTCGAATTCGTCAGCCGCGTGACCAAGGTGCCGATCCCCGACAACTATCCCGTCTTCGGGCGCGACGCCTTCCGCACCGGCACCGGCGTCCACGCCGCGGCCATCATCAAGGCCAAGAAGAAGGGGAGCGACTGGCTCGCCGACCGCGTCTACTCCGGCGTCCCGGCGGAGATGTTCGGCCTGCAGCAGGTCATCGAGGTCGGCCCCATGTGCGGCCTCTCCAACGTCATCTACTGGCTCGACTCCCACGGCTACCCGCAGGAAGAAGCGCTGGCGAAGGAGATGTTCGCGCTGGCCAAGTCGACCAATCGAGTTTTGACCGACGACGAGTTACACTCCTGCGCGCGCCGCTGGCAGGAAACGGCGGCGGTGCAGTAGCAGCGAGCCCGAGTGGCGAAATGGTATACGCAGCAGACTCAAAATCTGCCGGGGTCTACCCCCATGTCGGTTCGAGTCCGACCTCGGGCACCAATAGGACGAATGGGACCAATAGGACAGATGGGATCACCCTGGTGCTTCCTGTCCTATTCGTCCCATTTGTCCTATTGGTCCCATCGCTTACGTTCCGGTGACGATTCACTCTCAACAATTCACGACATTGTGCGGCTGATATCCGTAAAATAACTTGCCTATGCGCCGACTTGCCCTCCTCCTGCTCTCCGTAGTGGTTCTCGTGCAGCCTGCCGTCGCCGCCACCCGCAACCGCGACACCGATCCGGTGGCGAGGGACAGGGCGGAGGGGCGTGAGGTGATCGTCGAGGCGCGGCACGTGCTCGTCACGAGCGAAATGGCCGAGCTCGAGGCGAAGGGGGCGAAGGTCCTCTCGCCGCTGCCGAACGGCAGGTACCTCGTGCGTCTCGCGCCGGGGGCCTCGCTGGAGGCCGACCTGCGGATCGCCAGCGTGGAGGCGGTGAGGCCGGAGCAGAAGGTCGACCGCCGCGTGGCGCAGGCGCTGCGCAACCGCGCGTTCGGCAAGCTGAACGTCTTCTTCCACGACGACGTCGAAGTCGGCGAAGCGCGGCGCGTGATCGAGGACGCCGGCGGCTCGCTGGCCAATCCTCTGGCGATCGACTTCGTCCCGCCGCGCTACCTCGTGGCCAACGTTCCGGCCGCGGCCGTGGCGAAGCTGGCGCAGGACGGCCGCGTGCGCATGGTCCGCGCGCCGCTGCGCCTCAAGCTCGAAACGAACAACCAGACCTCGGCGCGCCTCTCGCGCGTCACGGACGTGCAGGCGGCGCCGTACAGCCTCACCGGCACCGGCTCCGTCCTGTCGATGCACGAGCTGGGCGTGCCGGCGGCGAACCCCGACTGGGCCGACCGCTTCACGGCGCATTTCACCGGCGGCGGCGACACGCAGCACGCCGCGCACGTCATCGGCACCATCATCGGCTCCGGCGCCGGCAACGAGCGGGCGAAGGGAATGGCGCCGGCGGCGACGCTGCACCTCTTCGAAGCGGGCGACATCGACGACTACCTCGAGCAGAAGGAAGTCGAGCTCAAGACCCTCGGCGCCATCGCCGACAACAACTCCTGGGGCTACACCATCGGCTGGGAGTTCAGCGGCGGCAACTGGGTGTGGTGGGATGACGCCGACCTCCACGGTGCGTACCTGCCGGAGTACACGTCCGGCATCGACCTCGTCGCGCGCCGCAACCCGATGCTCTTCGTCCACTCCGCCGGCAACGACGGCGACGACACCGGTCCGCTCCTCGCGCCGAACCCGCACAAGCACGTGAATCCCGAAACGCTCGACGTCCTCCCCGAGACCTACTGCTATTCGCAGGACGGTACCGGCAACGACTGCACCGCGCCCTGCAACCCGGGCCGCAGCTTCTGCGAGACGGCGCGCCACCTGACCTCCGCGCCGTTCCAGGTCATCGGCGTCACCGCGGGGGCGAAGAACGTCGTGGCCATCGGCTCGGTCGACGCCTTCCCGAACATCGCCAACTACAGTGCGCGCGGCCCGGCTCGCGACGGCCGCGTGAAGCCCGACCTCGTCGCCCGCGGCGGCGTCGGCAGCATCGGCGAGCAGGTCATCTCCACGCAGCCCGGCAGCGGTTACTTCGGCCTGCAGGGGACGTCGATGGCGGCGCCGGTCGTCACCGGCATCGCCGGCATCCTCGCGGAGCAGTACCGCAAGTCGTTCGGCGGCGTGAACCCCGACGGTCCGACGCTCAAGGCGCTCCTCATCGCGGGTGCGGACGACCTCTACACCCCCGGTCCCGACTACACCAGCGGCCACGGCCTCGTGAACGCGAAGGCCTCGGCCGACCTGATCATCGCCGACGCGAACAGCGGCAGCCGCATCCGCCGCGGCGCGCTGACGCAGGGTGAGCAGGTCGAGATTCCCGTGCGCCTCGACGCGTCCGGCAAGCTGCGCGTCGTCCTCACCTGGTTCGATCCCGACATCGTCTTCTTCAGCGAGGAGGAGCTCGACCAGCCGGCGCTGGTGAACAACCTCGACCTCAAGCTGCTCGACCTCAACGGCGCCGACGTGCTGCCGTACGTGCTGAACAAGCAGGCCCCGACCGCCGGCGCCACGCGCGGCGTGAACAACCTCGACAACACGGAAGTGGTCGAGATCCTGAACGCGACACCGGGCGTCTATCGCGTCGTCTTCCGCGCCACCGCGATCCGCGACACCCGCGTCGCCAGCCAGCCCTACGTGCTCGTCACCAACGGCATCCTCGGCGCCAGCGCACTGCCGTGCACCGACGTGCAGGAACAGAACGACACGCCCGACCGCGCGTACGGCCTGCTGGCCTCCGCGCAGCTCGTGAACGGCGCCCTCTGCACCGCGGGCGACGTCGACTACTTCCGCTTCCGCGCCGAGCGCGCGGGCCCGGTCAACGTCCGCCTCACGGCCGGCGCCACCCGCATCCGCGCGACGCTCCTCAACGGCGCGACGCAGCTCGCCACGATCGAAGTGCCGGCAGGGGAGTCGGCGACGCTGTCGTCGACCATCACCGGCGCCACGGACCTGCTGGTCAGAATCGAAGCGGTGGGGACGGTGGTCAGCCCGTCCAACTACACCGTGACCCCGGAGTTCGGCGTCAACGTGCCGCGCAGACGGCGGACGGTGCCGCGGTAAGGGGACCGATAGGACAAATAGGACCTATAGGACGAATAGGACCTATAGGACAGAGGCAAAGCCGGCGAACCACGCCGGCTTTGTCGTTTATCCGTTCCATTCGTCCCATGCGTCCTTTAGGTCCTATTTGTCCTATCGGTCCCCGGCTGCCATAAACTGCGCCGCATGACGTTTACCACCCTCATCGTGGACGAAGCGGACGGCATCCTGACCGTCACGCTGAATCGTCCGGACGTGCATAACGCTTTCAACGAGACGCTGATCGCCGAGGCGATTCAGCTCTTTTCGGGACTCGGGGAATCGACGGCGCGCGCGGTCGTGCTGCGCGGCACCGGGCCGAACTTCTGCGCGGGCGCGGACCTGAACTGGATGTCGCGCATGGTGTCGTACACGCGCGAGGAGAACATCCGCGATTCGTCGCAGCTCGCGAAGATGTACGCGCTGATCAACGAGTGCCCGCTGCCGGTCATCGGCCGCATCCAGGGCGCGGCGATCGGTGGCGGCGTCGGGCTCGTGTCGGTGTGCGACATCGCCATCGCCTCGCCGGACTCGAAGTTCGGCCTGTCCGAAGTGAAGCTCGGCATCCTGCCGGCCGTGATCTCACCGTATGTCATCAGCAAGATCGGTGCGTCGCACGCACGCGCGCTGTTCCTCACCGGTGAGCGCTTCGACGCGGAGCGCGCGCTGCGCATCGGCCTCGTGCATCGCGTCGCGGAAGATCTCGACGCCGCGCTCGCCGACACGCTGAAGCAACTGCGCACGTCGGGTCTCGAAGCCGTGAAGGAGTGCAAGAAGCTGATCGAGCATGTCGCCGCGCACGACCTCATCGACTCGATCCCGTACACCATCGACGCCATCGCCACGCGCCGCGTCTCGGCCGAAGGGCAGGCGGGGATGAGCGCGTTCCTGAAGAAGGAGAAGGCACCGTGGGCCTGACGCGCGTCCTCGTTCCGAACCGCGGCGAGATCGCCGTCCGCATCGCACGTGCCTGCCGCGAGATGGGCATCGCCTCGGTCCTCGCATACTCGGAAGACGACGACGTCCGTTATGTCCGCCGCTTCTTCGACGACGCCATCCCTCTCGGCCGCGGCGACGCGCGCGAAACGTATCTGCACGTGGCGCGCGTCATCGACGCGGCACGCGCGAGCGGCGCCGACGCGCTGCATCCCGGCTACGGCTTCCTCTCCGAGCGCGCGGAGCTCGCTGCCGCGTGCGAAGAGGCAGGCATCGCCTTCGTCGGTCCGCGCGCTTCATCGATCGCCGCGATGGGCTCCAAAGCAGAATCGCGCCGCCTGATGCAGAAGCTCGACGTGCCGGTCGTGCCGGGCTACGACGGCGATGATCAGTCGACGGAGACGCTCACCGCGGCCGCGGCGAAGATCGGTTTCCCGCTGCTCGTCAAAGCCTCCGCCGGCGGCGGCGGGAAGGGGATGAAGATCGTCCGCGCCCAGGGTGAGCTGCACGCGGCGCTGGAGTCGGCGCGGCGCGAAGCGATGAAGGCGTTCGGCGACGACCGGCTCCTCCTCGAGCGCTACATCGAGGAGCCGCGTCACGTCGAGTTCCAGATCTTCGGCGACTCGCAAGGCAACGTGCTGCACCTCTACGAGCGCGATTGCTCGCTGCAGCGCCGGCATCAGAAGGTCGTCGAGGAATCGCCGGCACCCCACTATCCGGACGAGCTGCGCCAGCGCATGGCAAAGGCGGCGATCGCGGCCGCGCGTGGCGTCGAGTACCGCAACGCCGGCACCGTGGAGTTCATCGTCACGCCGGAAGGGGAGTTCTACTTCCTCGAAATGAACACGCGCCTGCAGGTCGAGCATCCGGTCACGGAGCAGGTCCTCGGCATCGACCTGGTCCGCGCGCAGCTCGACGTCGCGGCGGGGAAGCCGATGCCGTGGACGCAGGACCAGTTGCAGCAGCGCGGTCACGCGCTCGAGGTGCGCATCTACGCCGAGGATCCTGACGACCGCTTCCTGCCGCAGAGCGGCACGATCGCGGTGTACAGCGAGCCGACCGGTCCGGGCGTGCGCGTCGACGCCGGCGTCACGCGCGGCAGCGAAGTCGGCGTGAAGTTCGACCCGATGCTGGCGAAACTGATCTGCACCGCCGCCACGCGCGACGCGGCCATCGACCGCCTCGACCGCGCCCTCCGCGACTACGTGGTCCTCGGCACGAAGACCAACGTGTCGTGGCTGCGCCGCGTGGTGACCCACCCCGAGTTCCGCGCGGGGCATGTGTCGACGCGATTTCTGGCGGACCACGAAGAATCGCTGCGCCGGGAAGTGCCCGAGGTGGTTGCGGAAATCGGGAACGTGCTGGCGGCGAATGCGCGCAAACCGAAGCGCGCCGTCGGCGGCACGCAGACAGTCACCAGCGTGTGGGACGCGGTGGGGACCTGGGGACGATAGGGGTGACCGGTCGAAACAAGAAGTCAGAACGCAGAACGCAGAATGTAGAAAGTTCTAAATTCATCGTTCTGCGTTCTGCGTTCTGACTTCGGATTTTCCCCCCGTCACTTCCCCAGCGCCTCCGGCGCGCGCACCTTCCCCGCCACTCCCGCCAGGATCAGCAGCGTCACCAGGTACGGCACGGCCAGCAGCACGTGGAACGGCAGACCGCGATTGGCGGCTTGCAGCGCATATTGCAGCGCGGCGGCGAGGCCGAAGACGGCGGTGCCGAGGAGGGCGCCTTTCACTTTCCAGCGTCCGAAGATGACGATGGAGAGGGCGATGAAGCCGCGGCCGGCCGTCATGTTCTCCGCGAAGCCGCTCGACAGCGCCAGCGCGAGGAAACCGCCAGCGAGACCGATCAGTGTGGCTTCGATGGCCAGCGCGCCCCAGCGGTGCGCCTTCACCGTGCTCACCGCTTCCGGGTTCTCGCCGCACGCACGCAGACGCAGGCCGAAGAGCGTGCGCCAGAGGAGGAACGCCAGCGCCAGCGGCGCCACGATCCACGCCATCGGGACGAAGACCTCGGTGTGCAGTTGGGGGACGGCGGCGAACAGCTTCAGTTCACGGTAGATGAAACCCGTGGCGCCGAGAGCGAGAAGGTTGATGGCGGTGCCGGTGACGATCTGGTCGGCGCTCAGCGTGACGGTACAGAAGCCGAAGAGCAGCGCGATCAGCGCGGCGCCGCCGATGCCGCCGAGGAGGCCGAGCGGCGCGCTGTGCGTGGCCTGGGCGGTGAGGACGGCAGTCATCGCCGCGGTGAGCATCATCCCTTCGATGCCGAGGTTGATGATGCCGGCACGCTGCACGGCCAGCTCGCCCAGCACCGCGAGCAGCAGCGGCGTGGAGAAGGTGAGCGCGAGCAGGATCACCTCGACCATCGGCGCTCCTCGATGGCGGCGAAGACGACGAGGACGAGGATCACGATGGCCTGACCGAGCGTGGCCACGGTCGACGAGATGTTCGCCGTGCGTTGCAGCTCTCCCGCGCCGGTGACGAGCGCGCCGAAGAAGAACGCGGAGGCGATGACGGCGAGCGGATGGAGCTGCGCGAGGAGCGCGACCGCGATGCCGGAGTAGCCGTAGCCGGCGGCGAAGCGCTCGAAGAGACGGTGCGTGACGCCGAGCAGTTCGACGCCGCCGGCCAGTCCGGCGAGCGCGCCGGAGAGCGCCATGGCCCGCACGATCTGCGCGTTGACGTTCACGCCGGCCCACTTCGCGGCGAAGGGATTGAAGCCCGTCGCGCGCAGCCGCAGCCCCTCGGCCGTGCGGTAGAGCAGCCACCACGCGGCGAGGCTCATGGCGACGGCGATGAGGATGCCGGCGTGCAGCGCGCCGATCGCCGGAAGCGATGCTTCGACCGCGTCGGTCTGCGGATAGCGTCCGCCTGCTTCCTGCAGCGGTCCGTTGACGCACCAGCCGAGCAGGTGGAAGGCGATGAAGTTGAGGAGGATCGTGGTGAGGACTTCCGGTGCGCCGCGCCACAGGCGCAGCAGCGTCGCCAGCGAAGCCCACGCCGCACCCGCGACCATCGAGGCGAGGAGCGCCGCGACGACACCGTACGGTGCGGCAAGGTACCCCGCCAATGCGCCGATGAGGAACTGCCCCTCCGCCCCGATGTTCCACACGCCCGCACGAAACGCCAGCGCGACCGAAAGCCCGGTCAGCAGCAGCGGCACCGTCTTCAGCAGCGTCCCCTCGAGCGCAAAGCGCGACCCGACGGAGCCGTCCAGCAGGATGCCCAGCAGCGCGCGCGGCGAGTGCCCGAAGGCTGCACCGGACAGCGCCAGCAACAACACCGCGGCTGCCGCCGCGCCGAGCGCGACCAGGGCGCGCCTCATGGAAGGGTCCACCACACAGCGCGTCCGCCGCGCAGCGCTGTCCTATCCGTCCTATTCGTCCTATAGGTCCTATCGTTCCCCGTCACGCCACACCCGCCATCAGGTTGGCCACGCGCGTGGACGCTTCCGCGGTGGTCATGCGGGCGCTCAACCGGCCGCGGTAGATCACGTGAATGCCGTCGGCCAGGGTGAACGCTTCGTCCAGGTCGGAGGTGATCAGCAGGATCGCCGCGCCGTCGTTGGCCGCGGCGCGGAGGCGCTCGTGGACGAAGCGCGCCGCTTCGATGTCGAGGCCGCGCGTCGGCTCCGCGGCGACGATCAGCTCCGGTTGGCGCGACAGCTCCCGCGCGAGCACCACCTTCTGCTGGTTGCCGCCGGAGAGGTCGCCTACACGCTGCGACGCGTCGCGTGCGCGGATGGTGAACAGTCCGATCATCGCCTCCGCATGGCGCTGCGCCGCGCGCGGATGCCAGCGTTTCGCCGTCAACGCGAGGTTCTCCGCGATCGACATCTCCGCCACGATCCCGTCGCGCGTGCGGTCCTCCGGGATGTGCGCGGTGCGCGTCGCGTCGGTGAGGTCGCGGATGCGTGCCGCCAGTTCACTCTGCCCGTTGCCCGCCACGCCGACGATGGCCACGATTTCGTGCGCGGCGACGTTCAGGTGGGTGGCGGCGGGGGAACGATGGGACGGATGGGACAAATAGGACGGATGGGACGAATGGGATTCACCCATCGGCAGTGACAACACGTAACGGTCACTTTCCGCGGGGCGGCGGTTCATCGGCGCGGTTTGCGCGACCGTACCGACCATCGCCGTCGCCAGGCGCTGCGCGTCCGTTTCGGCGCTGCGCGCCTCGGCCACGATCTTTCCTCTTCGCATCACCACCACGCGCTGCGCCACGGCCAGCACCTCGGGCAGCTTGTGGCTGATGAACACCACCGCGGTGCCGCCGGCGGCGAGGCGGCGCATGACGCGGAACAACTCCTCCGCTTCGTGCGGCGTCAGGACCGAGGTCGGCTCGTCGAGGATCAGGACGCGGGGGCGTTTGGCGATGGCCTTGATCAGCTCCAGCTTCGCCTTTTCGCCGACGGAGAGCTCCGCCACGCGGCGGCGCACGTCGCCGAGGACGATGCCGGCGTCGCGCACGATCGCCTCGGCGTCGGCGACCGACAGTAACCGCCCCGCGGACAGCGCGAGGTTCTCCGCGATCGTAAAGTCGCCGACGAGCATGAAGTGCTGGTGGACGAGCTCCGCCTCGCCGTCGACGCGCCCCGCATCGGCGGTCAGCTCGCCGGCGGCGATGCGCATCAGCGTCGTCTTGCCGGCGCCGTTCTCGCCGACCAGCCCCACGATCTCGCCGTCACTCAGCGTGAGCGACACGTCGTCGACGGCGCGGTTCGCGCCAAACGACTTCGTGATCCCGGCGAGGTGCACTCCTAGAATTTACCCCGAGGTACTTTGAACGCGCCGCTGCGGATCTGCTCCTCGAGCCGCGTCACTTCGGCCACCGTCTCCGGCTTCATCTGCGCCTCGAGCGCGTCGTTCCACGCGAGCGAGACGATGTTCTCCTTCATCCCGAGCCAGTACACCTGCGGGGTGAACTTCTTGTCGTGGACGAGACGGGCCATGTGCACGAAGGCGCTCGGCACGTCGAGGACGGCGGAGGCGACGATGACGTCGGGGGCGAGGTCGTTCTGGTTCTTGTTCGAGCCGAAGCAGCGCACCTGCTTCTCGCTGCACGCCTGGAAGACGCCGCGGCCCGCTTCGTTCGCCTGATGGAAGATGAAGTCGCAGCCGGCGTTGATCAGCGAGAGCGTCGCCACTTTCGCGGCGCCGAGGTCGTCGAAGTTGCCGGTGTAGATCTCGCGGACCTCGAAGTTCGGGTTCACCGACTGCGCGCCTGCCTTGAAGGCGAGGAACGTGGAGGCGATGGAGGGGAGGTTGATGCCGCCGACGAGGCCCGCTTTTCCCGTCTTCGACTCGCGCGCGGCGATGACGCCGAGGAGGTAGGTGGCCTGCTCGAGCTCGAAGACCATGGGGGAGACGTTCGGCGCGATCGAGCTGCCGGAGGTCGTGATGAAGACGGTGTTCGGGTACTGCTTGCCGGCCTTGATGGCGGCGTCCTGGAACTCGAAGCCGTGGCCGAAGGCGAGGTTGAACTCTTTGGCGCCGTAGGAGCGGAAGCCTTCGTCGAACTCCGCCGGGGTCTTCGTCTCCTGGTTCGACACCTCGGCGTTGAACGTCCTGCCGATCTGCTGCAGCCCTTCGTAGGCGATGGCGTTCCAGCCGTTGTCGTTGACGGAGCCGGGGGTGAGGAGACCGACTTTGAAGCCGCTGTCGCCACGGGTTGGGGCAGGGCCGGTGCTGGTGGTCGTGGGGGTCGCGGCCCGCTCCTGACAGGCGGTGAAAGCGCAGAGGAGGAGCAGAAGTAGAGCTCGATTCATCGTGCGCGTGATTGTACGGTTGCCAGTGGGCGGTAGCCAGTGATACACGGTGGGTCGCAGTTTCATGTAGGAGGAACGATGGACGACATCGATCGCACAAACGGCAACGACGACTACGATGACGATGAAGAGCAAATCGAGCAGATGATCATCGAGAACGGGATCCTGCTGCACAGCCTCGCCGCGCTCCTGGTGCGCAAGGGCGTGCTGAAGCAGGAGGAGATCGACAGCGAGATGGACCGTCTCTACGACGAGATGGAAAACTTCGAGCAGCAGTAGCGAGCGACGGGGGCGGCCACACGGCGCGGTTTTCGGTTTTTGGTTTTCGGTTTCAGGTGCTCCGCCGCAGCGATGCTGTTCGTACTGGCGGAGCACCGAAAACCGACAACCGAAAACCGAAAACCGTCCCTGTGGCCCCCCCGCAGCGTCCGGCTCACTCCGCCGGGGAAATCTTTCCAACGTCGTCCTGTTTCGAACCGCAGCTAACACAATCCAGGAGAGCTCATGAACTTGAAGAGAACCCTCTCGACGGCCGTCCTCGTCGCGGCCGTGGCGCTGAATGGCTTCGCGCTCACGCCGGAACACACCGCGTGGGGCAAAGGACCGGCGTCGTACCTGATGACGAAGGACGAGCAGGCGAAGTGGAAGTCGATCAAGACGGACGAAGAGGCCGAGCAGTTCGTGGCGCTCTTCTGGGCCCGCCGCGACCCGACGCCCACCACGCAGCGCAACGAGTTCCGCGAGGAATTCGACGAACGTGTGAAGTACGCCGACGACCAGTTCACGGCCGGCAAGAAGGCTGGCTCGCTGACCGATCGCGGCCGTATTTTCGTCCTCTTCGGCAAGCCGACCAAGGTGCAGCGCAGCGAGGCGAAGAGCCTCACGCAGCAGGGCTTCGGCACCGACCCGTCCGCCGGCGGCAATGACTCGGCCGCCCGCCAGATCTGGATCTACGAAGATTCTACGGCGTCCGCCACCTTCGGCGTCCCGCAGGCGTTCATCAACTTCATCGACCAGTACAGCCGCAACGAGTTCGTCATCGATCGCGGCGGTCCCCGTTCGGCGGACATCAGCCGCGCGCAGCAGCGCGTGATCGAGAAGGCCATCACCCAGCCGAACCTGACGACCGTGCCGACGTACGCGGCGGCGCCGGCTGCTCCGGCCACCGCGGCTCCGGCTCCGGCCGCTGCGACGGCTCCGGCTGCCCCGGCCGCCGCTGCCGCGAAGACCGCGTTCGACACGGCCGCCTTCCAGACCGCCGTCAACGACTTCCGCGCCGCCAAGGCCAACCCGTACGCCAGCAAGCCGATCTACACGGCCTGGGGTGAGTACGTGACCACCGACGGCACCTACTTCGTCCCCGTCTCCCTCTACGTCCCGAAGGACACCGGCCTCACCGCCGACAGCAACGTGACCTTCTTCGGCGCCATCACCGACGCCCAGGGCAACGTGGTCCAGGTCATCGAGGAGCCGGCGAAGCTGCAGGCCACCACGACCGACTTCTACTACGACAAGTCGCTGAGCCTCCCGGCCGGCACGTACAAGGCCACCTTCGGTCTCGCCGAAGCCGGCAAGCCGGTGTCGATGGTCTCGACGGACATGACGCTCGCGGGCGCCATCCCGACGACCGAGCAGCGCGTCTCGCAGCTCCTTCTCGCCAACAACATCTACCCGATGCAGACGGCGCAGCTCCCGAACGATCCGTTCGCGTTCGGCGGCGTCAAGGTCGTGCCGAAGGCCGACAAGACGTTCCGCCAGACCGACGAGCTCTGGTACTTCTTCGAGATGATGAACCCCGGCCGTAACGAGCAGGGCATCCCGAAGGTCCAGATCAAGCTCGACCTCGAAGGGAAAGAGGCGGGCAGCGGACGTCCCGTCAAGGCCGCCCAGGCCCCGCGCGAAGCCGAAGTCAACGAGCTCCGCGGCGTCACCGGCCACTACGGCGTCGGCAGCGCGATTCCCCTCTCGAACTTCGAGCCGGGCGACTACACCCTCAAGGTGAAGGTCATCGACACGGTCGACAAGAAAACCTACAACCTCCAGCAGGACTTCAAGATCGTCAAGTGACTCGTCGGTGACGAGTCATCCTGAGCGACAGCGAAGGATCTCCTCAGGCGCCGGTGGCAACACCGGCGCCTTTTGTTTGCGTTGTCCGTTGTCCGTTTTCCGTGCTGCGCTGCATGGTCGCGTGGCGCAGCACGGACAGCGAAAAACGGACAACGCAATACCGTCCCCACAAAACGTTGCCGTCACGTAACCCATCTCAGAGGGACAATCACCCCATGAAAGCCATTCTCATCGCACTGCTGTCGCTGGCGCCGCTTGCGGCGTCCGCTGCCGAGATGTCCCGCGATCACCGTCTCTGGGCCGAGGGGCCGGAGCAGTGGATCATGACGCGCGAGGAGCAGCGCGCGTGGCGCAGCGTCGACACCGACGAAGAGGCCATCGCCTTCATCGACCTCTTCTGGGCGCGGCGCGACCCGACGCCGGGTACGCCGGTCAACGAGTTCCGGAACGACTTCACGAACCGGGTGGCGTATGCGGATCAGCGTTTCGGCGAGCGCGGCCGCCGCGGTGCACTCACCGATCGCGGGCGGGTCCTCATCACCCTGGGGTTCGCCAAGGACATGCAGGCGCACATGCAGAGCGGCACGGAGCAGGCCGCGGCGGTCGGTGCGGTGGAGATGCTTGGCCCGGGCGGGGCCGATCCCACCGGCGGCCGTGCCCTCGGCGCCCGCGACGTCTGGAAGTGGGAGCACGCCGAGGCGCAGAAGTTCGGCTTGCCGGAGATCGAGGTCGTGTTCATCGAGGATCCGGTGACGCGGCGCGTCATCCGCGACACCCAGCGCGGGCAGTTTCTGGCCGCGGCTCCGCGTGCGATCGAGCTCAACATCAAGAACAAGGATCTGGCCGTGGCACCCGAGTGGGCGGCACGCGGTGGACTGACCCCGATGCATGCCGAGAAGAAGTTGACCGTCGGCAATGTTCCGTCCGTAGCGGCGCCGTCCGCGTCTCTGCCGCGAGGGGAGACGGGGGCGAGCCGGCTGACGCTCGTCCGCGACGTTTTCGCGCTCGATGCCCAGAAGAACGCCGACCTCTTCGCGACGCTGACTCCCGTCACGACGTACACGAGGCAGGACGAGCTCGGCTGGGCCGCACGCTACTGCGCGGCGGGCGAGATCTCGCACCTGACCGTCGGCCTGAAGATCAGGGGCGACATCAACGGCGAGCGCGTCAACATCACGGCCGACCCGGACGACGTCACGCCCGACCGGCTGAAGGCAACGCAGAATTGCCATCTCGTCCGGGGAGCGATTCCTCTCAGCGAGATGGACCCGGGGACGTACGAGCTGGAAGTCACGATCACCGACCCGGCCAGCAACCAGAGCTACAATCTCAAGACACCCTTCCGAATCGAGTGAACCTCATGCCCTTTGCAGACGTGAAAGAAGCAGCCGAACTGTATCGCCGTGGTGAGCTCGTGATCATCGTCGATGACGAGGATCGCGAGAACGAGGGAGACCTCTGCATCGCCGCCGAGAAAGTGACTCCCGAAGCGATCAACTTCATGGCCAAATTCGGCCGCGGGTTGATCTGTCTGGCCATGACGGAGGAGCGCTGCCAGGAGCTCGACCTGCCGCTGATGGTCGAGAACAACACGTCGCCGTACGGCACCGCCTTCACGGTGTCGATCGAAGCGCGGGGGCGCGTCACGACCGGCATCTCGGCGTTCGACCGCGCGGAGACCGTGCGCGTCGCCATCGATCCGAAGTCGCGTCCCACCGATCTGGTGCGGCCGGGACATGTCTTCCCGCTGCGCGCGCGCAAGGGGGGAGTGCTGAAGCGTGCCGGCCAGACCGAGGCTTCGGTCGACCTGGCGCAGATCGCCGGGATGACGCCGGCCGCGGTCATCTGCGAGATCATGAGCGACGACGGCACGATGGCCCGCCTGCCGGAGCTGAAGGAGTTCGCCGTCCAGCACGGGCTCAAGATCATCTCCGTCGCGGACCTGATCAAGTACCGGATGCAGACCGAGAAGCACGTGCACTGCCTCGCCTCGCCGAAGCTGCCGACCGAGCATGGCGAGTTCCGCGTGCACGCCTACAAGAGCGACATCACGGGCGAGGAGCACATCGCACTGGTGAAAGGGGAGATCGCCGAGACCGACGAGGTGCTCGTGCGCGTCCACTCCTCCTGCCTGACGGGGGACGTGTTCCACTCCAGCCGCTGCGACTGCGGCGATCAGCTCCAGGTGGCCTTCCAGACGGTCGAGAAGGAAGGGAAGGGCGTGATCCTCTACCTCCTCCAGGAAGGACGCGGCATCGGCCTGTTCAACAAGCTGAAAGCGTACGAGCTGCAGGACGAAGGGCACGACACGATCGAAGCGAACGCGAAGCTCGGCTTCGCGGCGGACATCCGCGACTACGGGACCGGATCGCAGATCCTCCGCGATCTGGGCGTCCGCAAGATCCGCCTGATGACGAACAACCCCGCCAAATACGTGGCCATCGAAGGCTTCGGCCTGCAGATCGTGGAGCGCGTCCCGCTGGAGATCGCCCCGTCGAACACGACGCGGAAGTATCTGGAAGCGAAGAAGACGAAGCTGGGCCACATGCTGGAACTGGTGTAGCGGGTTCCGGCGGCAGGGGAACGATAGGACGAATAGGACCTATAGGACCTATAGGACCTATAGGACAGAGGCTGCGCGTGGCCGTGGCCCCGTGCCGCCGGGCGGGGGACAGTAGCCGCCTTTGTCCTATTCGTCCTGTCAAACCGCCGCCACCGGCGCAAACCGCGGTGCCCGCGCAGCGTGCCGCGGCGCCATCAGTCCATCACAAGATCGCCAGCCGCGCGTGAAAGGCGGGCTGCCGCTAGCGGCCGCCACAGTTTTAAGTTGTCGCCACGGCGTTTGGCGTTTAGGATGCGCCGCGCATGTCGCACACCGGACCCATTCTCGAAGGACGAGGCAACACCGACTACGAGCGCTACGTGCGCGTCCCGGAGTTGCTCGAGCTGCAGAAGCCGATCGAGGCGCTCGCGCATCCCGAGGAGCGGCTGTTCCAGACGACGCACCAGACGGCGGAGCTGTGGCTCCACCACATCGACTACGAGATCACACGTGCCGAGGCTTTTCTTGACGGCGATGAGATCGAGCCGGCGGCCGAACTGCTGGAGCGCTGCCGCCGCATCCTCGACCTGCTGCGGACGCAGATCATCATCCTGGAGACGATGGCGCCGGCCGACTACCACGTCCTCCGTACCAGCTCGCTGGGGCGGGGGAGTGGCCAGGAGTCGCCGGGCTTCCAGATCCTGCTCGGGGCGGGGAAGCGGCTGTGGCCGCGCTTCGTCACCGTGCTCGAGCGGCGCAACCTGACGATTCTCGAGGTGGAGCGCCATCCTCGCGCGCACTCCCCCGTGTTTCGCCTGCTCCAGGCGTACATGGACTATGACGAGTCTTTCCTCAATTGGCGGTTCACGCACATGAGGCTGGCGTTCCGGATCATCGGCGACCGGGTCATGTCGCTGAAGGGGGTTCCGGCGGCGCAGCTCGAGGCCGGAACGCGGGAGCCGCTGTTTCCGGAATTGTGGGCCGCGATCAGCGACCTTACGGCCGAGTTCAAACCTACTTATTGAGTCGTTTCAGATACAGAAAACGACGAGCCGAAATCCGGTTACTTTTCGGCGCGTTGCGATGTCCAACCACGTGAAGAGAGAGCTTCGAAAACAGGCGTTTTCGAGGCAGTCAAATTCAGCTAAAACTTTCGGTATCAGGTACTAGGAATTAAGTTGACGGTGTACAGGTCGATCAGTATATTCGCTGACCATTGCCTGCTCGGGCCGGGAAGCAGCCTGACACAGCGCCCTCGCATCACAAGTCTGCGATCACTCATCAGGGAGTTCGTAACCGCATGAAAAAGAAGTTGTGCCTTCTCGCGGCACTTTCTCTTTCCCTATTTTCGCTCGTGAGCTGCCAGCAGATTCAGGCACGGACGGAGATCAAAACCGCGAACGAGGCGTACGCGAAAGAAGACTACGCGACGGCGCTCAAGCACTACGTCGAGGCGCGCAAGCACGCAGGCGATGAGTTTCCGGATCTGGACCGGATGATCGGCTACTCGCATATCGGTATTTACGTACCGGATGACAAGTCGCCGCAGAACACGGCGAATGTTGACAAAGCCGTAACCGAGCTCCGGACGTACCTCAAGAAGAAGCCGGACGACGGCATCGCTCGCGACGCCCTCATCAACCTCTATCTCAACGCCGAGCGCACCACCGAGGCGATCAACTACTTCCGCGACTGGCTGACGACCCATCCGGGCGATCTCAGCGCGGTCAAGTCCATCGCGACGCTCTACGCCAAGCAGGGCAACTTCAACGAGTCGCTCAACTGGTACGAGAAGATCACCCTGCTCGACGCGCGGAACCCCGAGGCCTTCTACATCTACGGCGTCGTCTGCTACGAGAAGGTCGCCAAAGATCCTCCGGCGGACATGGCCGAGCGCCTTGCGCTGATCGAGAAGGGGAAGGGCGCGCTGCAGAAGTCGATCGAGATCAAGCCCGATTACTTCGAATCGATGGCGTACCTCAACCTGCTGTACCGCCAGCAGGCGCTCATCGAGACCGATCCGGCCAAGCAGCAGGCGCTCATCGCGCAGGCTGACGAAGTCCGCGGCCGCGCTCTCGAGATCATCCGCAAGAAGAAGGCAGCCGCCGCTCCGGCGGGTGCCGCCAAGCAGAGCTAATCGCAGCCGACGAGACATAGAATGTTCGAAACTACAGTCGTCGAGTCAAAAAAGCAGAAGGTCGGGATCCAGAAGTACCTCACGCTTCCGGTCTCGCTGGGATTGCACGTGGTCGTGATCGCGGGCATCATTTTCGGCGCGGTCTGGAACGTCGAGTTCCCCACCAACTCCCCGGCCCAGGTGGCACAGTACTCGGTCGCCGCGGCTCCGCCTCCGCCTCCTCCACCACCGCCCCCGCCGAAAGCGGCGTCGACGCCGACTCAGGTCGTGCGCCCCGTGGAGGTTCCGCGCGACATTGCCAATCTCGCCCCGACCACCGTGCCGGATGAAGTGAAGGCAGTCGAAGCGACGGGCTCCCCCGATGCCGGCGTCGAAGGCGGCGTCGAGGGTGGTGTCGAAGGCGGCGTGGTCGGCGGCGTCGTCGGCGGTGTGATCGGCGGCGTCATCACCGATACCGCTCCTCCTCCTCCTCAGGAACAGGCACCGCTGCGCGTCGGCGGTGATGTCAAGGCGCCGGTCATCATCTCGCGCGTCGAGCCTCAGTATCCGGAAGTCGCCCGCAAGGCGCGCATCTCCGGCATCGTCATCGTCGAATGCGTCATCGACAAGACCGGCAACGTGCGGGACGTCAAAGTCCTCAAGCCGCTGCCGTTCGGCCTCGATCAGGCTGCCGTCGCCGCGGTGCAGAGATGGAAATTCAAGCCCGGCACCCTCAACGGCCAGCCGGTCGATGTCATCTTCAATCTCACTGTCAATTTCAAATTGAACTAAAACATTCGGTCTCGGTCCCCGGGCTCACGTCCGGGGAACCCGCGGCTGTCAGAGGAGGGATTTTCCAATGGATATGTCATGGGGTCATCTTTGGCAGGAGATGGGATTCGTCGGTAAAGCCGTCGTCATCGTCATGTTCCTGATGTCGGTCTATTCGCTGTGGGTCATGGTCGAGCGCTTCATCGTCTTCAGCAAGGCGAAGAACCAGTCGCTCAGGCTTCTCGGCGCCCTTTCCAACCTGCTCACCAAGAGCGACTACGCTTCGGCGATCGAAGTCACCAAGAAGTACAAGCAGAGCCACCTCGCGCGCGTCATCGCCGCCGGTCTGCTCGAGTTCGAGGCTTCGCGGCGCGACAAGCGCAACACCGATCCGGAGCTCGCGGTCGAAGCCGCCCGTCAGGGCATGGACCGCACGGCGATGATCACCGTCGCCGAGCTCAAAGAGAACCTCGGTGTGCTCGCCACCATCGGTGCGACCGCGCCGTTCGTCGGTCTGTTCGGCACCGTCATGGGCATCATTCGCGCGTTCGAAGGCATGGCCAAGTCGGGCGGCGGTATCGCCTCGGTCTCGGCTGGTATCGCAGAAGCGCTGCTCACGACCGCCGGCGGCCTCCTCGTCGCCATTCCGGCCGTCTGGGCGTACAACTACTTCCAGAACCGCATCGACCGTTTCACGGTCGAGATGTCGAACTCCGGCTCTGAAATGTCGATCTATTTCATGAAGGAAGCGGGTGTCGGCAATGAGAAAGTCGGGTAGCTCACTCTCGAAGCTGAGCACCGCGGCGATGAACTCCGACATCAACGTCACACCTCTGGTGGACGTTGTGCTCGTGCTCCTGATCATCTTCATGGTCGTCACGCCCATGCTGCAGAAAGGCGTGCCGGTCAATCTGCCGGTGACCGAAGATCCGGAGAAGACGCCGGACACGGAGAAGCAGCTGCAAATCTCCGTCAAGGCGGACGGCAGCGTGTACCTCGGTCCGCTGGCCGTGCGTAAGGATCAGGTGCAGTCGGAGCTGGAAGCCATTCACGAGCGCACTCCCGACCGCGAAGTCGCGGTGAAGGGCGATCGACTGGTCAAGTACGGCGATGTGATGGACGTCCTGAAAGCCTGCCGTGAGGTCGGCTTCAACAACGTCGGTCTCGTCACTCAGCCGAGGAAGGCCGGCAGCGATTCTGCCGTGTAGTCAACCCTAAAGGAACTCACAGATGCAGGTAGGTGGCAGTGGTTCAATGCGGTCCGACATCAACGTCACACCTCTGGTGGACGTTGTGCTCGTGCTCCTGATCATCTTCATGGTCATCACGCCGGTCGTGCAGATGGGGTACCTCGTGAAGGTGCCGCCGAAAGCGCCGGCGAACCTTCCGCCGTCGGCGGTGCAGGACCAGATCGTTCTGCGCCTCATGCCCGAAGGCCGCGTCCTCATCAACAAGGACGAGATGACTCTCAGCGAGTTCCCGAATCGCATTCGGGACATCCTGCGCGGCAACACGTCCAAGATGGTCTTCTTCTCCGGCTCGCGCGACGTCGACTACGACACGACGATGAAGTTCCTCGATCTCGCCCGCTCCGCCGGCGCGAAGAACATCGGCATCATCGTCGAAGACGTTTCGACCCAGTAGCCGGCGACGGATTCAAACCTGAACGGCGGCGGCTTCGGCCGCCGCTTTCTTTTTGTCCAGCAGCCACGCGACCACGGCATCGAGCGAGAGCCGTCCGCCGCCCGTCAGCACCAGCGCGAACGTCATCGCGAAGAGCGCCAGCGGCAGCTCGATCCCCTGCAACGCCGCGAAAAGCTTGCTCGCGCCCGGCTCCACACCGTACAACGCATCGCGCAACTGCACGACGAACGCCGCGACGAACATCGTGCATGCGAGGAGGAACGCATCGAGACGCGTGAGCAGCCCGGCGATGAGGAGAAGCGCTCCGAAGACCTCGGCGTAGGCGGCGAGGTGCCCCAGGACGGCGGGGATCGCGTAGTTCTCGGCGATGCTGCCGGCGAAGGCGGCGGCGCCTCCGCTGCCGAAGACCTTCGGCCAGCCGTGGGGGAGGAAGATCAATCCCGCCGCAACCCGCAGCAGGAGGAGGGCGACGTCGGCGCTCCACTTCTTCATCAGCGCTCCTCGCGGACGCTCGGAGAACGCGCGGCCGCTGCCGACCGTCTCCTTGCCCCGCTCGCTTTGTTCGTGTTGGTCTATCTTGCCACATTCGTCGGGCTCGCCTGGCTTGGGGTGGGGAATCCGTACTGGATGTCGCTCATCGCCGTGGCGCTGGCCAGCGTCCTCACCATCACGTTCGTCGACCGCGACTGGAACCTGGGGCTGGCCGCGCGGCCAGCCGTCGCGCTCAAAGACTTCGCCGGAGGGACGCTCGTGGCGGTGGCGCTCATCGCCGGCGCCGACGTGCTGATCCTGCTGTTCGGCGGGCTCCGCCACGGCCCGGGGACCGGCTTTCCGTGGCGGGAGCTGATCGTGATCTTCATCCCCGCCGTACTCCACGAAGAGCTGCTGTTCCGCGGCTACCCGTTCCAGAAGCTGTATCGCCGCTGGCCGCGCTTCACGCTGGTGGCGGTGGCGCTCGCCTTTGCCGTCGTGCACGCCGGCAACAGCAACGTCACGATGCTGGCGCTGCTCAACATCTTCCTCGGCGGGCTCCTGCTCGGACTGGCGTACGCCCTTCACCTCCGGCTGTGGTTCCCCATCGGATTGCATCTGGCGTGGAACCTGATGTCGGGCCCGGTGCTGGGCTACGAGGTCAGCGGCTATGTACCGGCGGCGACGCTGCTGACGGTGGTGGGGACGGGACCGCTGTGGCTGACCGGCGGCGCGTTCGGCATCGAAGGGAGTGCGTTGATGAGCCTGGCCGAGCTCGGCGGGATTGCGTTTCTGATGTGGAGAATGAAGCGGGGAGAACGATAGGACATATGGGACGAATGGGACGAACGGGACCGGGACATGCGCCGGTCCTGTTGGTCCGATTTGTCCCGGCGGCTGGCCCCGAATACCATGACCGCCCCATACGTTCCCTACCGTAGTCAAAGACGAAGGAGTCCCAGTGAAAGACATCGTGATCGTCGACGGCGCTCGCACGCCGATGGCGGAGTACAACGGACATTTCAGCGACATCAGCGCGATCGACCTGGCGACGATCGCGGCGAAGGCGGCGCTCGAGCGCAGCGGCTTCTCGCCCGAAGAGATGGACCACGTGATCGTCGGCAACGCGCTGCAGACCTCGGGTGACGCCATCTACGGCGCGCGCCACGTCGGCCTCAAGGCCGGCGTGCCGAAGCAGGTCCCCGCGCTCACCGTGAACCGTCTCTGCGGCTCCGGCATCCAGTCGGTCGTCAACGCCGCCGAGCAGATCCTGCTCGACGAAGCCAAAACCGTCCTCGCCGGCGGCATGGAGAACATGTCGCAGGCGCCCCACGTCATCCGCGGCGCGCGCAAGGGCCTCAAGCTCGGGCAGACGTCGATGGAAGACTCGCTCATGGTGGCGCTGCTCGACACCTACGCCGGTCTCTACATGGCGCAGACGGCCGAGAACCTCGCGCGCAAGTACGAGATCTCCCGTCAGGAGCAGGACGAGTTCGCGCTCGGGAGCCAGCAGTGCGCCACGGACGCCACGAAAGCCGGACGCCTGGCGGAGGAGATCGTCCCCGTGCCGGTCGGCCGCAAGGGTGAGCTGATGAAAGAGGACGACCACATGCGTCCGGACACGACCATGGAAGGGCTGGCCAAGCTCAAGCCGGCATTCTCCAAGGACGGCTTCGTCACCGCAGGCAACGCCAGCGGCATCGTCGACGGCGCGGCCATGCTCGTCGTCACCTCTGAAGAGAATGCGAAGGCCAAGGGCGCCAGGGCGCTCGGCCGCATCAAGTCGTGGGGCATCTCCGGCTGCGACCCCGAGATCATGGGCATCGGCCCGGTCCCGGCGACGCACATCGCGCTGAAGAAGGCCGGCCTCTCGCTCGAGGACATCGACCTCATCGAGATCAACGAAGCTTTCGCCGCGCAGATCCTGGCCGTCGTCAAGGAGCTGGGGATCGACCGCGAGAAGCTCAACGTCAACGGCGGCGCCATCGCCCTCGGGCACCCGCTCGCGGCGTCGGGCACGCGCATCCTCCTCTCGGTGCTGTACGAGCTGCGGCGCCGCAACAAGCAGTACGGCCTCGCCACGGCCTGCATCGGCGGCGGGCAGGGCATCGCGATGATCGTCGAGAGCCTCGCGTGAAATTGATGATTTCGATCGTGACCGGCATCAGCGCGAGGAGTGACTCGCGCTGATGCCGAAGCGCACCCTCATCAAAGTTGCGGTCGTGCTCCTCCTCGCCGCCGCCGTGGCGGTCGTGTGGTTCACGCCATTCCGGGAGCACCTCACGCGCGACAACGTGCGCGCGACCGTCGAGCAGTTCCGCGAGGTCTGGTACGGCCCGATCATCTTCATCGTGCTGTACGCGATCGGCTGCGTGTTCGGCATCCCGGCAACGGTGTTCGTGCTTTCGGCCGGCTTCATCTGGGGCTGGGTCCTCGGCGGCAGCTACGCCATGATCGGCGGCGTCCTCGGCGCGACCGCCTCCTTCAGCGTCGGCCGCTTCCTCGGCGAAGGGATGCTCGACCGCTTCGGCCGCGCCGGCCGCATCGTGGCGAAGCAGCTCGACCACGCCGGCTTCCGCTCCCTGCTGATCCTCCGCCTGATCCCGCTGTTCCCCTTCGCGGTCATCAACTACGCCGCCGGCGTCGCCGGAGCCCGCCTCCTCGACTTCGTCCTCGCCACAGCCATCGGCCTGGCCCCGTCGAACTACGTCTTTGCATACTGTTCCGACGCCCTGTTCAACGGCACGCTGTCCGAGGGGGACGCCCTGAAACGGGTCTTCACGGTGGCCGCCCTGATGCTGGCGGTGGTGCTGATCCCCATCGCGTTGAAGCGGTTCGTCAGGGTGCCGCAGGGGCAATAGGACGGATAGGATCTATAGGACAACGACCTCCTGTTCCGGCTTTACCCGAGGTAACGTATTGGCTGATGTCTTCCACGTACCTCGATACCAGCGTGATCAGTTACCTCACCGCGCGGCCCAGCCGCGACATCGTCACGCTGGCGCACCAACAGATCACGCGCGACTGGTGGGATCGCTACCGGAAGAAGTTTGACTTCTACGTCTCTGAGCTGGTGCTCTTTGAAGCTGGTCGCGGCGACGCCGAGGCCGCGCGAGCGCGGCTGGAAATCGTCAGTGATCTGCCGGTGCTGCGCGTCAACCCGGCGGCCCGTGAGCTTGCGAACCAGATCTTTCGGGCGACGACGCTACCCGACAAAGCTGCAGCCGACGCTCTGCATGTCGCGCTGGCGGCCGTGAACGGGTTGGACTTTCTGGTGACGTGGAACTGTACTCATATCGCGAACGGCGTCATAGTGAAGATCGTGAACGCCGTCTGCCGTGACGAAGGATATGAGCCCCCGATCGTTTGTACGCCTGAGGAGTTGATCCCATGAAGCCGACTGAAGATCCCATCGTGGAAGAGACCCGGGCGGTCCGCCGTGAGCTGTCCGAGCGCTTCGGCGGCGATGTCGACGCGCTTTGCGATTTCCTTGCTTCGCTGGAGAAACAGCACGAGGATCGCCTGATCAACCTCCCAGGCAACCCGCCGCAAGCTGCGGCTGCGGCCGGGCGGCGCTGACTTGGATTATTAGTCCTCTCCGTCCCCTAGGTCCTATTCGTCGGCAGGCCCCGACGTCTTCTCTCCGGTTGCACTCACTCTTGTGCATGTTAAACTGCCAGACCCCGCGTGAAGCTGCGCGGACTCGGCTGCCATGATCGAAATCCAGATTCATCCCAGCGACATTCGCCGTCGTGTGCGGTACTTCTTCTTCGACCGCCGTCGCGTCGTCGTGGGGATCATCCTGTTGTCGCTGCTGCTCGCCGGGATCATCGGCTCGATGGCGGCTGCGCCGACGGTCATTCGCCGCGTCTATAAAACCAACTACCTCAACACGATGCGCCAGGAGCGCGACATCCAGAAGGAGCGGCTGCGCGAGAACGTCGTGCAGATGGGCTCTCTGGAGCGCAGCCTCGAGGAGCACCGCATCCGCGTCGAGAAGCTGATCGCCGTCTATGGGCTCGACCGCACCCTCGGGCAGGGCGGCTTCTCCACGCCCGACCGTGCGAGCGCCGACATGACGACGGGGCAGCTCGACGACGCCCGCCGCCGCGAGTTCTCCCTCAAGAACGCCATGCGCCGTCTCCAGGCGCAGCTCGACCTCCTCGCCCAGTACGAGGAAGCCAACGCCGAGATCGTCCGGCACACGCCGTCGATCCTGCCGGTGCCGCCCGACCAGTTCGTGCTCACGTCGCCGTTCGGCAACCGCGTCTCGCCCTTCACGCGCAGCACCGACTTCCACAAGGGGCTCGACCTCTCCGCGCCGACCGGTACCGCGATCTTCGCCGCGGCCGACGGCGTCGTCACCTTCGCCGGCCGCTACCCGATCTCGCAGAGCGTCGCGTGGTGGCGCTTCGGCAACGTCGTCGTCATCAACCACGCGGAGCGCTTCATCACCATCTACGCGCACTGCGACAGCGTCAAAGTGCAGTCCGGCCAGCGCGTCCGCGCGGGGGAGATCGTCGCCACCGTCGGCTCCACCGGCTGGAGCACCAACTCGCACCTCCACTACGAGATCCGCAGCGATCTCGAAAGCCCCGGTACGTACGTCCCCGTCGATCCACGCATCTACATCCTGAATTACCAGTGGAACAACGAAGCGAGCCTGCTGATGCGGGCCCGCACGAGCAAGGACTACAAGAATTTCGATCCGCTGCCTACGGCGTTCGTCGGATATGGGAATGGGAGGAAGGGAAGATGACTGCAGCCGCCGATCGTGAACAGGCGAATTTCCCCACGATGATCATCCCGCGCGGGACGGAGATCCGCGTCAACTCGCACGGGCAACTCTCGATCAAGACCCCCGGCAACCTCGTCATCCAGAACTCCGGCGTCTACTCCGAGATCGAATCGACCAACGGCTCGATCCGCATCGAGGAGAACGTCAACGTCGAAGCCGTCTCCATCCGCGCCGGACAGGCGTGCTTCATCCAGGGCACACTCACCGCGTGGAAGGTGCACGCCAAGCGCATCTCCCTCGAGGACCGCGCCCGCGCCTTCATCATGCTGCAGGAGTCGGAGCACCTCGAGCTGGCCAAAGGCGCACGCCTCGTCGGCAACTTCTCGAACGAGAAGGAGCTCTTCTTCATGATGGGCAAGTTCAGTCCGCAGCTGAAGGAGCTGCCGGGCGCCGTCGACATGACGCACGGCCAGCCTGTCGCCATCCCCGCGGCGACCGTGCCTACGCCGCCGCCCGCGCGTCCCGCTCCCACCGACGACGAGCACTGGCGCCTCGCGCAGTCGCTCATCGAGCGGGAGCTGACGCGCACCGACATCGCCCCCGGCGAGGTCGAGTCGCTGCGCGAGGTCGTCTACGGACTGCGCGAGAACAACCAGCAGCGCGTGAAGCTCGTCTACCGCGACGCCTTCGCCGAACTGCGCGGCCGCTCCGAGCCGCTCCGCCAGGCAGCCGAACATCTGGAACATTTCTTCGCCCGCTACGCATAAGAACGCGTGAAGCAACGCGTCGTCTGGTCCGTCGTCCTCTCCATCGCCGCGATCAAACTGGCCCTCCAGTTCTGGGCCAGCGGCAGCTACGGCTACTTCCGCGATGAGCTCTACTTCATCGCCTGCGGCCGCCACCTCGACTGGGGCTACGTCGACCATTCGCCGCTCGTCGCGCTCTACGCGCGCCTGGGCGAGAACATCGGTGAGCTGTTCGGCCCCTCGCTGCGCGGCTTCCGCCTGATCGCCACGCTCGCCGGCACGCTGCGCATCATCCTCACCGGCGTCATCGCCGCCCGCCTCGGCGGCGGCCGGATCGCGCAGGGACTGGCCTGTCTCACCGTGCTCCTCGCGCCGATCTATCTCGGCATCGACTCCGTCCTGTCGATGAACGTCTTCGAGCACCTCTACTGGCTCGGCTGCCTGCTCGTGGTCATCGAGATCGCGAACGGCGGCTCGGAGAAGCTGTGGCTCGTCTTCGGCGCCCTCGCGGGGCTCGGGCTGCAGAACAAGCATTCGATGCTGTTCCTGGGTGTGGCCATCGTCGTCGCGTTGCTTCTCACGCCGATGCGCCGGTCGCTGGCGAAGCCGTGGATCTGGATGGGGGGTGGCGTTGCGCTGCTGATCTTCCTGCCCAACCTTCTCTGGCAGTACGCGCACGACTTCCCCACGCTGGAGCTGCTGCGCAACGTGAAGGAGAGCGGCAAGAACGTCGTCCTCGGTCCCTTCGCGTTCGTGAAGCAGCAGGTGATGATGCTGAATCCGTTCAACGCGCCGCTGTGGATCACAGGGCTGGTGGCGCTGTTTTTCTCGAAGCAGCATCGCTTCCTCGCGTGGACTTACATCGCGGTGCTGACGATCTTCATCGCGCTGGAAGGGAAGGACTATTACGTCGCGCCGATCTACCCGGTCCTGATCGCGGCGGGCGCGGTGGCACTCGAGAGGCGCCGCGTACTCGTGGGCATCGCGGCGGTGCTGGTCGTGATCGGCGCCAGCCTCTCGACGCCGCTCGCGCTGCCGCTGCTCTCGCCGGAGCAGTACCTCGCGCACCAGCGGAGGCTCGGCGTCGAGCCGTCGCGCACGGAGGTCTCCCACACCTCGGAAATGCCGCAGATCTTCTCCGATCAATTCGGCTGGCCGGAGATGGTGGCGAAGGTCGCGCGCTACTACCACTCACTGCCCCCGGATGTGCGCGCGAAGACCGGCATCTACGCGAGCAACTACGGCCAGGCGGGAGCGATCGACTTCTACGGCCGCCAGTACGGCCTGCCGCCGGCGATCTGCCCCCATCAGCATTACTACGAGTGGGGCACGCACGGCTTCACCGGCGAATCGCTGATCGTGATCTCGCGCGACCTGGGCGGCAGGGAAGTGATGTTCGAAACCGTGAAGGTCTTCGACCGCCGCCAGCACCCCTACGCCATGCCGGAAGAGAACGGCCCGCTGTACCACGTCACCCGGATGAAGGTGCCGCTGCAAAGCGTGTGGCCGGAACTGCGGAGATGGCGGTAGGGGAACGATGGGACCTATAGGACGAATAGGACCTATAGGACAGATAGGACAACCGCGTCGCTGGGTGCGCAGCGCTCTGCGTGGGCGCATGCGGGCGAGACGCCCGCAGCGTGTACCGGTGCAGCCTCCTGGTTGCGCAACTGTTGCCTACCGCGCCATCACTCCGCCGATGGTCCCATTCGTCCTATCGTTCCCCTCAGCGCCGCTGGTTGTACCACCAGGGGTACTCCGGTTCCGGGCGCGCAGGTTTGCGCATGCCGCCCAGCACCGCGATCAGCGCCATTCCGGCGACGAAGCCGCCGATGTGGGCCCAGTAGGCTACGCCGCCGGCGTCTTGCGCGTCGCGCACTCCCAGGGAGCCGACGCCGCTGAAGAGCTGCAGGACGAACCAGAAGCCGAGCACGAAGATCGCCGGGATGTGGCGGACGGTGATGAAGAAGAAGATCGGGATGAGGGTCATGACTTGCGTGCGGGGGAAGAGAATCAGGTACGCGCCGAGGACTCCGGCGATGGCACCTGAGGCTCCGATGGTGGGGATGTTGGACGCCGGGTTGAAGAACGCGTGCGCCAGGGTCGCGATGATGCCGCACAGCAGATAGAAGAGCAGGTAGCGGAAGCGGCCGAGCCGGTCCTCGATGTTGTCGCCGAACACCCACAGGTAGAGCATGTTGCTGCCGATGTGCATCAGACCGCCGTGCAGGAACATCGACACGAACATCGAGTACAGATCGGGGATCACGTAGCCGGGGATGAAGTAGCGCGCGGGGATGAAGGCGATGTCGAAGATGCGCCGCTCGAGCAACGGCCCCTGCATCACTTCCCAGATGAACGCGGCGATGTTGATCGCGACGAGCGTGTACGTCACGACCGGCACGGAGCGGCGGGGGTTCTCGTCACGAAGAGGCAGCATCCTGAAGGCGCCGCGCGGCGGCGGCGGGATCGATGATCTCAATAAACGTGCCGGTCCCCAGCTCGAAACCCGCCACTGTCGTCAGCCGCGGAAACAGCTCCACGTAAAAGTGCGCGGTCGGCGTGCGAGGGAAACTGACGAACGACCAGTTGTGCGCGTCGGCGATCGTCCGCGTGGCGCGCGTCGCGAGTTGCAGCAGCGCCGCGAGATCGGCCAGTTGCGCCTCCTGGAACACCGCGAAATCGGCCACGTGCTGCTTCGGCACGAGCCACTGCTGGTACGCGATGAACGAGGCGTGCGGCGCGAGCCAGCGGAAGTGCTCCGTCTCGTGAATGATGTGCTCCAGCGGCGCGCACAACGGACACGTCGCGGCGCGTGCGAATGCCTCCGATTCCCGCGCGATGCGCGACGGCACGAACGGCAGCGGCATGAGCTGCGAGTGAATGTGCGGGATCGTCGCTCCCGCGCGCGCGCCGTGGTTCTTGAACAGGGACGTGTACGCGGCATCGCGATGCGCGGCGTAGCGGTCGCGATAGAGACGGACGACATCGACGGCGTTCGTGAGGCGATCGAACGTGTCGTCGTGCACGTGCGACTCGACGATCACCTCGTGGCCGGTGACCGCGGGGTACTTGTTCCGGAAGACGCGCGCGGTCCATGGTCCCGGCGCAAGCTCGCCGAGACGCGTGAGCTCGGGCGGCGTCTGCTGCTCGTTGCCGGGGCAGAAGGGACAGCCGGAGCTGTCGTCGACGGACGGGCGTCCCGCACGGCCGGGGGCGAAGACGATCGGCTCGCCGGTGATCGCGTTCCGCCGCACCGCCACTACGAGCGCTCCAGCCTCGACGCCAGCGCGAGACGTTGCACGATCCCGTAGATGCCGAACGCCAGCAGCAGGAACGCGAGCCACTCCGCGATGGTGAAGCCGAACGGCGAGATCATCTCCCAGCCGTTCGTCATCAGGATGTGCGCGACGGTGGGGAAGAAGACCAGCGCGATCACGAACTCGCCGCGGCCGACCGAATCGTAGTTGCGCACGCGCCACGTCGCTTCGATCTGCGTGCCGATGTAGCCGTTCAGCATGACCACGATGAGGCAGATCACGACGATCTCCAGGCGGATGCGATTGCCGAGAAGGTAGCCGGCGGCGAGACAGGTGTCGCTGACGCGGTCCGCGAAGTGGTCGAGGAAGTCGCCGTAGCGCGTCGTCTTGTGCTGCACGCGCGCCACGATGCCGTCGAATGCGTCGGCGAATCCACCCACCAGCACGAAGCCGATGGCGAGGATGAAGTGGCGCTGCCAGAGGAGCACGGCGCCGGTGAGGTTGAGCGCGAGCGCGATCAGTGAGATCGCGTTCGGCGAGAGCGGACACCTCCGCGCGAGCGGGCTGAACCAGCGGGCGAGACGTTCACGCCAGACATTCATGTTGCGGCGGCGTCATTGTAGTGGAATGGATTTGGTGACTCGTGTTATTTTGATCCGTAGCAGTACGAATAACCAATAGATTCGCGATCACGATAAAGGCAAACCTCGGGCGACCGGGGGACGCAAAGTCACAGATCTCATGGCAGTTCGTGAGATGGCTGGGCCGCCGAAAGATCTTCCTTCCGTAGTCCTCGAAGGACGTTCCCGGCAAACACGATCGCGCCGGAGCGTCCCATGCGCACACGCGCACTCTTGCTGGCGTCGTTGTTGATGTTGGGCTTGTCCATGCCTTCCTACGCATGGCGCACCTCGATTTGGGTGGCGCCGTGGGACAAGAGCGCGCTGCCGTCGGTGCAGACCAACATCCGCCACGTCGACGAGTCGAACCCCGTCTGGTACACGCTCGACGCGAGCGGCGCCGTGACGAAAGTCTGGAACGCGGAGAACCCGGCGTGGCGCGCCGCGATGGCCGGCACGGAGCTGATCCCGACGATCCAGAACTACGTCAACGGCTCGTGGAACGGACCGCTCGTGGCGACGCTGCTCGCCACCGCCGACTCGCGCGAGCGCCACGCGGAAGAGATCACGCGCCTCGTCGTCTCCAGCGCGTTCGACGGGATCGACATCGATTACGAGAGCGTCCCCGCCGCGTCGCGCGCCGACTTCTCCGCCTTCGTTCGCGTGCTCGGCGACAAGCTGCATGCGTCGCGCAAGAAGCTGTCGATCACCGTGCACGCCAAGACCTCCGACAGCACGACGCGCCGCGGTCCCGGCGCGCAGGACTGGGCCGCGATCGGCGCGGTCGCCGACAGCATGAAGGTCATGGTCTACAACTTTCACTGGAGCGGCAGCGAAGCCGGCGCCGTGACGCCACTCTCGTGGCTCGATCAGGTGGCCACGTACGCGCGCGAGGCGATCCCGCCGTCGAAGGTGATCATCGGTCTGCCGTTCTACGGCTTCGACTGGGTCGGCACGAAAGGCACGCACGTGACCTATACGTCGGCGATGGCGCTGGCGGCGAGCAAGGCCGCGAAGATCGAGCGCGATGCCGAGGGGGGCGAGGCGATGTTCCGCTACGCCGACCACACCGTGTACTTCCAGGATGCCTCCAGCTACGAAGGCAAGGTGTCGCTGCTGCGGGAGAAGCACGGCGACATCGGCGGTGTGGCTCACTGGTCGGCAGGGCAGGAAGACCCGGCCACCTGGCAGATCATCGCCGCGGGCGGGCGCGCACCTGACAGCGGCAACGGCGGCTCCTCCGGCGCCACGCCGGTCACCCCCGACTTCGCGGTCAGCGGTCCGGCGCTGCTGAAAGCGACGCAGGGGCGGGAGACCGCCGCGACGTTCGACCTCGTGGCCATCAACGGCTTCGACCGGACCGCCGCCGTGACGATGCTGCCGGTCCCCGGCATCACCCTGACGCCCGCCTCCGTCGCCGCCGGCCAGCCCGCCGCTCTGCGGTTCACCGTCGCCCGGAGCGTGGCACCCGGAACGTACGACCTGGTGCTGCGCTTCACGAGCGGCAGCCTGACGCGCGACCGGCGCGTGACGCTGCAGGTAGCGGGCAGCGTCGCGCGACGACGGTCGGTTTGAGGGGAACGACAGGACGAATAGGACCTAGAGGACGGATAGGACTGCATGTTGCGGGATAGCTTTCGGCGAAGCCATTCGTCCTATTCGTCCCATCTGTCCTATCCGTCCCATCGGACCTAGTAGATGATCACCTCATCCCCGACGCTGGCCATCTGGTAGAGCTGTTCGATGTCCTGATCGCCGAGCCTCACGCAGCCGTGGCTGACGGACTGACCCAGTTTGCTGGTCTCCTGCGTGCCGTGGAGAGCGTAGCCGTCGCCGAGGTTGAGGCGGTAGCGGCCGAGGACCTTGTCGAACTTGCGTTGCGGCGTGCCTACCGGCGGGATCACCACGGAGCCGCCGGCGTAAATCATCTCGCCGTGGGGCAGCTCGCGGTCGTAGCTGCCATAGTCGGCCACCACGGTGTTCCCTTTGACGCGGAGCACGGGGCCGCTCGAGTCGAACCACCCCCACACGCCGGAGCTCTTGCTCACGGGCTGGCCGCTGGAGAGGGAGATCTGGTTCTTGTAGTTGAGACGGACGACGCGCATGCCGTGCTTGCGCGCCTGTTCCACGTAGTGCCAGTCGGGCGGCACCCACATCGGGTTCTGTTCCTTCGACTTCACGCGGAACTTGCCGGTCGGCGTCTCGAAGACGAGCGTCCTGCCGTCGACGGCGAGGCGATGTCCCTTGCCCGTCGAGCAGACCGCCTCGTACACCTGCTGCCCGCCGCGGCGGACGTAGACCTTGTTCTCCGCGGTCGAGACCAGGATCACCTGGTGGCTGTCCGGCGGATCGCTGACGTTGCGCTGCGCGTGCTCGACCTTCTGCTGCAGCTTCTGCAGCTCCGCCTCCCGCTGCTCCGCCTCGGTCCGCAGTTTTTCCGTCTTGCCGCCGGTGCGCTCGGCGATCATTTTGTCGACGATGGCGACGCGCTCGAGGCGTTGGTCGTCACGGATGTTGATGATTTCACCGGCGACCGCGACTGACGCCAGTCCGAGTGCGAGCACCAGCAGTGCCCATGAGCCTAAGAATCCAATCCAGCGTCGCATGTGAGGGTCCCTTTAGAAGATGTAAACGCGTGTTTTGTCGGAAATACGCCCCCAGATGGCGGCCAGGTCGGCCTCCGGCACCATGAAGGAGCCGGGTTTTGGGCCGTCCAGCGGCGAATCCTCCGCCGGGGGTGAGTGGATGAGATAGCCGTTGGGGAGGAAGAGTACGTAGCGCCCGAGACCGTTCGCGATCGTCGGTGGCGACGGAGGCGGAGGCTGGTTGTGCATCGCGTACGCCCACGGCTCCACCCGCCAGGCGTGGCCGGACTCCTTCGCCTCGACGTGGAATCCTCCCTTGACCGGCACGAAAGTCCACGTCTTCCCCTCTGCCTGCAGCGTCCGCGGCGCGCCGATCTGCAGGTCGGCTTCGCGGACCACGTTGCGCCCGAAGCGGAACTGGAACTTCCGGTTCTGGGTGTCGATGGAGATGTAGAACTCTTCCCCCTCCAGGCTCTGGATGTACGCCATCCGGCTTTCCAGCTCCTGCTCGAGCTGTTCGCGGGAGACGTCCATCGAGGCGAGCTCTTCCCGGATCCGGTTCATCTCCTGAGGAGAGGCGGGGGAGGGCTCGAAGAGGCGGGCCGTCTGCTGATCGACCTGGGAACGGTGATAGCGAGCCCAGGCGAACGTGCCCAGGGCGAGGATGAGCAAAGTGAGGTTGAGCCAGAGCGGCGGTCGTGGGAACGAACGGCGGTCTGGCGACTCAGAGCGGGCGTGAGCGCGGCGATCGGGCATTTCTCTGACAGTTGTATGGCGAGGGGCATGCCAGATTCAGCGGGTGAGACATTGGTTTTCGAGTTGCAACCGAAGGTCTTGGGCGCGGAACGAAATAAGCGTATGGTTATACAGGTATGAGTAAGCAGCGCGCGCGAACGGCTGGAATTTGGCGGACGCGGCCGTGCTTCAAGTCACTTCGTTAGGAGAATTCAATGGCAGAGACGAAAGCAGTGCAGCAGGTTACGGATGCGGATTTCGACCAGGTTCTGAACGGCGGCAAGCCGGTCTTCGTCGATTTCTGGGCGCCGTGGTGCGGACCCTGCCGGCTCATTGGCCCTGTGGTCGAAGAGCTCGCGCCGTCGTACGAAGGGAAGGCGGTCATCGCCAAGATCAACGTCGACGATAACCCGAACGTGGCGCAGCGCTTCGGGGTGACGTCCATCCCGACGCTCATGATGTTCAAGGACGGAAAGCTCGTCGACCGCATGGTCGGTGCGGCGCCCAAGAACGCGCTGCAGAATTTCATCGACCGGAATCTCTAAGAGGAAACGGCAGGCGCCGTTTCGCGTTGTCCGTTGACCGTTTTCCGTTGTCCGTGTGGTGCAGTCCACGGACAACGGACAACGGAAAACGGTCAACGTCATGGTTCCAGCGCGTAGCTCCCGCGGCACAACGTCTCCACCCCACCTTCGCGCACGACGAACGTGTCCTCGATGCGCACGCCCAGCTCCTCGTCGGGGAAGTAGAGACCCGGCTCGATCGTGACGATGTCGCCCACCTCGATGAGGTCGCGGTTCGACGGCGTCAGCCCGAAGAACGGCTTCTCGTGGATGTCGAGCCCCACGCCGTGTCCCAGCGAGTGCACGTACCCCGACAGCGTCGACGGGTGCGACCGCGTCGTCGCGAAGCCGTGCTCCTCGAAGTAGTCGCAGACGAGCGCCTGATACGAGCTGGCCAGCGTCCCCGGCCGCATCGCATCGCGGGCGCGCTCGAAGGCGATGCGTACGTGTTCGTGGATGCGGCGCAGCGCGTCCGGAATCGGACCGACGCAGAACGTGCGCGTCAGGTCGAAGAAGTAGCCGCTGTCGCGATCGGCGGGGAAGATGTCGAGGACGAGCGGCACGGACGGGCGCAGCTCCGCATTCGCGTCGCCGCGTGAGTGCGGCACGCCGGCGTCGCGTCCCTGCGAGAGGATCGTCTCGTGGTCCTCGACCATCCCAAGGCGGGCGATCTCGAACGAGACGAACTCCTTCAGCTCGCCGAGCTTCCGCACTTTCCCCTCGCGCAGCAGCGCGCGCACGCCGTCGACGACCTGCTCCGTCCGTTCGCCGACCGAGCGGATCTTCTCGATCTCCCACTCCTCTTTCCGCTTGCGCGCGAGCTGGATGAGATCCTCGCCGCCGCCGCGATGGACGCGGTTGCCGAGGCGCTCCAGGACGCCGTGGTAGAGGTGGACCGGGACGTTGCCATAGAACGCCACCGTCTCCTCCGCGCCCAGCTCGCGCAGCACCACGTCGAAGAGCTCCGCGTAGCCGTCCACCGGCGTGGCGGCGTTGCGGAAGATGCGGTCGTGGTCGAACTCGTGGACGAGGCGCACTTCGAGCCCGGTCGCTGCCGCTTCCTCACGCTCCATCGGATAGGTGACGAGCACCGGCTCGCGGCCGGCGACTTTGATGGCGTAGCCGCGCGTGACTTTCGCGCCGCGCGCCAGCCAGCGAAACGACGCATGCATCGCCTCGTGCATCGGCACGACCACGGTGCCGATGCCGCGCTCGCGCATCAGCCGGTCGAGATCACTGAGCATTCAGCGCCTCGATGTTCTTCACGATGTCGCGGCTCTCGAACGCCGCCACGGCGGCCAGCATCTCCCGCAGCGGAGCGGGCGGCGAGAGGACATCGGCGCCGAGCTTCGCCACCTTCGCGTCCTGCTGCGCGATCTGGAAGATCTGGTCCTTCGGCTGCAGCGAGGCGAGCATCGAGGCGAACGCCCAGGCGTCGGCGCGAACGAAGTCGAGGGTGATGTCGATCGCGTCGATCTCGTACTTCGAGAAGAGCTTGTAGAAGTCGCCCATGACGGGGCTGAGCTCGTCGAGCTCGGAGAGGACGCCGCTCACCTCCGACGCCAGCACGGCGTTGACCGTGTTGAAGTCGTTACGCAGCGAGGGTAGATCGGCGCCGGGGGCGACCTCCTGCGCGGCGATGCCGAGGTCGAGGTCGATGTGCGCGTTGACGCCGGCGAGGAGCTGTTGGACGATGATGGGCGCCGGCTGCTCCGCCCCCTCGAACGCCGTCTTCCAGCTCTGCGTGATCGGCGGGAAACGTGCCGGGTTGAACCAGGCGTTCAGCGCCGCGAAGTAGCGGCTGGCGAACGTCACGTCGAGCTGCTGCATCCGCGGCCCGTTCTCGAACTTCCCCTCGGCGATGGCCTGCTTGATGGCCACCGTGATCTTCTTGTAGAGCGCTCCGAAGTACCCGAGGCGGCTTTGCTGGGCGATGGACCAGCCGATGATGGTGTCGATGGCGGCGATGACGTCGTCGATGGTTTTGATATTGGTGATCGGGGGAAGCGGTTGCATGGTCGCGGATTATCGCGGTTTCGGCGATGGGACCGATAGGACGAATGGGACCTATGGGACGAATAGGACAACACCCGGCACCATTCTCGCTTCGCCAGCCGAGTCCGGATGTTTGAGCTGAAAGTCATGTCGTACAACATCCAGGGGCACGCGGCGGCGCGGCGGTCGGATCACATTCCGAAGCTGGCCGAGGTGATTGCCGCTGTGGGAGCAGACGTCGTTGGGCTGCAGGAAGTGCATTGCCGGACGCGCGCTTCATCCGCCCATCAGGGGGAGCAGCTCGCCGCGCTCACCGGGATGAACCTCCAGTTCGGCCGGAGCTGCGGCATGGACGGCGGAGACTACGGGAACGCGATCCTCACGCGCGGCACCGTCGACCACTTCTTCGTCTATCCGCTGCCGGGGTCGGGGGAGCCGCGGTCGGTGCTGCAGGCCGACATCTCGGTCAACGGGGGTAAGTTCTCTTTCTTCGTCACGCACCTCGCCGCCTGGGGACGATTGCTCAAGGTCGCGCGTATGCGGCAGATCGCGGAGCTCGGCGACATCATCGCGCGCGGTGCACTGCCGCACGTCCTCGTCGGCGACTTCAACGTGCCGCCGGCGGCGGACGAGATCCGCACGCTGCTTTCGCACGGTCATCTCCGCAACGTCGGCGACACGCAGGAGGTCACGTTCCCCATGACGCGGCAGCGCCTCGACTACGTCTTCTGCGATCCGCGCTGGGAGTTCGTCGACTCCGAAGTCATCCGCCGCGGCCCGTCCGATCACTGGCCGCTCGTCGTCCGGCTGCGGTTGCGGGATTGATGTGACGATCCCCATCTGGGTCCTCGCCCTCGTTGCACTGACGATCGTCATCCTGATCCTCATCATCTGGTCTCTCAAACGCCGCTCCCATCCCCGCCTGACGTTCGAGAACGACCTCGGCATCCAGGAACTGGCGTCGTCGATCGCCGGGGTCACGCAGAGCACGTTCGTCGAAGGGAACCGCATCGAGCTGGTCCAGAACGGCGAGTTCTTCGAGTGGGTCATGCGCGATCTCCGCACGGCGCAGCATTCCATCAATCTCGAGTCGTTTCTGGCCAAGGACGGGGAGGTCACGCGCGGTCTCGCCGAGGTGCTGGCGGCGAAAGCGCGCGAGGGCGTGCACGTGCGCGTGATGCTCGACGCCAGCGGCGGACGCAAGTTCGGCAAGGCCTCGTTGAAGCAGATGAAGGAAGCGGGGGTGAAGGTGAAGGAGTACCACCCCCTCCACATCGTCAACCTCGGGAAGCTCAACAACCGCGATCACCGGAAGATCGTCGTGGTCGACGGAAGGCTCGCGTACGTCGGCGGCCACTGCCTCGTCGACACGTGGCTCGGCGACGCGGAGGACAAGAAGCACTTCCGCGACATCTCCGCGCGCGTCCAGGGACCGGTCGTGCGGCAATTGCAATCCGCCTTCACCGAAAACTGGATGGAGGAAAGCGGCGAGGTCCTGGGCGGCGACGAATACTTCCCGACCATGGAACCGGCCGGTGCTACGCGCGCGCATGTCGTGTACGTCTCGCCCGCCGGCAGCCCGTCGGCCGTCGAGCTGCTCCACTACATGGCCATCCACGCCGCGCAGAAACGGATCACCGTGCAGAACCCCTATTTCCTGCCCGACAAATCGGCGCGCGATGTCCTCATCGACGCGGTGAAGCGCGGCGTCGAGGTACGCATCATGATCCCCCACGAGTCGGCCAGCGACGCCCCGATCGTCCAGCACGCGAGCCACCATCACTACGGCACGTTGCTCAAAGGAGGCGTGAGGCTCTTCGACTACCGCCGCACGCTGCTGCACCAGAAGGTCATCACCATCGACGGCTGCTGGTCCGCGATCGGCTCGACGAACTTCGACAACCGGTCGTTCGAGGTGAACGACGAGGTGTCGATGGTCGTCTACGACGAAGCCATCGCCCAGGAGCTGGAGCGCACCTTCGACGAAGACCTGCAATACGCCACCGAAGTGAAGCTGGATGAATGGCGCAAACGCCCGGTAAGCCACAAGCTGCGCGACTTTTTCATGTTTCTGGTGGGGGAACAGTTGTAGAGCCACGGCGAACCACAGTGACACGGGGTGGCTAAGCCAGCGTTCCCACATCCATCAGCAGTTCTTCCACCGCATCCTTCCGCACGCCGGCCCTTTCCACTTCGCCGCGCAGCGTCAGCAGCAGTTTGTCGATCCTCTTGTAGAGCTTCTTCTGGTCGAGGTGCAAGCGCTGGGCGATCTCGGGGACTTTGCGTGCTTCCCAGAAGCGCATGCGGAGGATGCACTGGTCCTCGGCGTCGAAGCCGTTCATCACGGCGTCCATCGTGCGGACGGCAGTCTGCGCGGTGCGCGCGCGGTCGCGTGCAAGCAGCCGGTCGTCGGCGGCGCAGTCGGCCACGGCTTCGACGGTCATCCCATCGCGCACGAGCACCGGGCGGGGGCGGCGGATCGGGAGGCGTACGTAGATCGCTTCCAGCTCCGCGGGGGTGTACGTCGTGCCGGAGCGGCCGACCAGTACCTGCGAGGCCTCGGTGTACGAATAGCCGTCGCGCGTCAGCATCCGCTCGAGCGTCACCGCCTTGTCGCCGAGCCGCTTTGCCTCGGCCGACGGGCGCCACTTGCCCCACATCTCGATCCGCTGCTGGTTGAAGATCCGCTGGATGACGGTCGTGAGGTACGTCGGCAGCGACGAGCGGTGCTCGAACTTGCGGATGATCGCGTAGTCGTTCTCGATGAGCCGCAGCTTCACCTCGGCAATCAGCTCGCACGTCTCGTCGTCCGTGAGGTGATTGCGGCGGCAGATGAACGCCGTGATCCGTTCGATCGTCTGGAGGTTGGCGAGGAACGTCTTCTGCGCCTCCTCGCGCGCGTGATGCTCGGTCACGATCGTGCGTACCGCGTCGACGGCGGGCGACGGGTTGATGCCGCCGCTGCGGAGCTCCTCGTGGATCTGGGCGAGTGGGGCATGCTCACAGTACTCCTCGTCGTGTGGGTCGATCATGGCCGCTCCTTCTTTCCGACCGAGCGCGCGAGACGCCGGTTGAGGTTGTAGATCTCTTCGCGGGAGACGCCGAGCTCCGCGGCATACGCCGCCGCGTCTGCACAAAAGTCCTGAGCCAGTAGAGAGATGTAGCGATGCATGCGCGCGTCGCCCTGGAACAGCTCGAGGAGCTGTTCGAGCCGCTCGCCGGTGAGGAGGCGGTGCTCGGCGCCGCGGTCGGGATCGACGATCTCGTCGGCGGTCACGCCGCCGGGCTCACCGTTCGCCACGATGGAGTGGTGGGGGAGGCGGTTCTCGATCGTGCCGCCGAGGTGATTGATGTCGCTGCGGACGATGCCGGCGAGGAGCTGGAAGAGGGAGACCGGCTTGTGCCGCTGGCGCTGTCCGCTGAGCAGCTTCAGGAACGCGTCCTGAACGAGATCGCACGCCAGCAGGCCGCCGGGCGGACGCCACGGCCCGCGCCAGACGTGTTTCCGTACGAGCCGGCTGGCGTACAACACCAGGCGGTGCGTCAGCTCGTCGAGGTCAACCTCGGCGAGCATCCGGGCAGTCTCCGGATGGAGCTGTCGCGGCTCGTCCGAACCGGAACGCAGGTCAGCACTCATGATGGTCTTGATTAGTTAGTGCCGCCTGAAAAGCCGGATTCGCCACCGGGCGTAGAAAAAAAGTTGGTGGGGGACAGGGGCGCCCGTGACAGGTGCGCAGGCCGTGGCACGGTTGTGGTAAGTTGATTGCTGCCTTCGGCAACGAATGGAACCTGCAGATCAGCCGCACAGCCGTCGCTACTTCTACACGCTCGCGCTTGCGGCTCTCGGCGTGGTCTATGGCGACATCGGCACCAGTCCGCTGTACGCGTTCCGCGAGTGTTTCGCCGCCGAGCACCACCTGAAGCCGACGCCGCTGAACATCCTCGGCATCCTCTCTCTGATCTTCTGGTCGCTCGTCGTCATCATCTCCATCAAGTACCTCGTCTTCGTCATGCGGGCGGACAACCGCGGCGAAGGCGGCATCCTTGCGCTGATGTCGCTCGTCCGTCCCAAGCGGTCGAAGCGGCGCGGCGTCCTCATCGGCCTCGGCCTGTTCGGCTCGGCGCTGCTCTACGGCGACGGCGTCATCACGCCGGCGATCTCCGTCCTCAGCGCGATCGAGGGGCTGGAGGTCGTCACGCCGGTCTTCTCGCCGTACGTCGTCCCCATCACCATCGTCGTCATCATCGGATTGTTCGCGCTGCAGAAGTCGGGGACGGCGAAGGTCGGAGCGATCTTCGGGCCGGTGATGATCTTCTGGTTCCTGACGCTCTCCGCGCTCGGCCTCTACCAGATCGTGCAGGAGCCGATGGTGCTGAAGGCCGTCTCGCCGACGTACGCCATCAACTTCTTCGTCCACAACGGCGTCGCCGGCTGGCTGATCCTCGGCACTGTCTTCCTCGTCGTCACCGGCGGTGAAGCGCTCTACGCGGACATGGGGCACTTCGGCCTCTCACCGATCCGGCGCGTCTGGTTCTTCTTCGTCTTCCCCGCGCTGCTGCTCAACTACTTCGGGCAGGGCTCGTACCTGCTGCATTCGCCGGCGGGGATCAAGAACCCCTTCTTCATGATGGCGCCCTCGTGGGCAATTTATCCGCTGATCGTCCTCTCGACGATCGCGGCGAGCGTCGCGTCGCAGGCCGTCATCTCCGGCGCGTTCTCGCTGACGCGGCAGGCCGTGCAGCTCGGCTACCTGCCGCGCATGCGCATCCGCCACACGTCCGCGCGCGAGATGGGGCAGATCTACATCCCCTCGGTCAACTGGCTCCTGATGCTCGCCGCGATCGGTCTCGTGCTGGCCTTCCGTTCGTCCAGCGCGCTCGCCGCCGCGTACGGCGTGTCGGTCACGACGACGATGCTCATTACGACGCTCCTCCTCGCGCTGATCGCGAAAGAGCGGTGGCAGTGGAGCATGACCGCCATCCTCGGACTGACGATCCCGTTCCTCATCATCGACATCGCGTTCTTCAGCTCCAACATCATCAAAGTGCCGCACGGCGGCTGGTTCCCGCTGCTCGTCGCCATCACGATCTACAGCCTGATGACGACGTGGCGCACCGGACGGCGCGTCCTTTCGGACCGTCTCGCCGCGCAGACGCTCTCCGTCGACGCCTTCCTCCGCGACCTCGGCAACAACCGCATCCCGCGCGTTCCCGGCACCGCCATCTTCATGTCGCGCAGCCCGGAGGGAATCCCCACCACGCTGCTGCACAACATCAAGCACAACAAAGTCGTGCACCAGCGCGTCGTACTGCTGACGGTCGAGACCGAGGAGCGCTCGCATCTCGACGCCGAGGAACGGTTCGAATGGCAGCCGCTCCAGCACGGCGTCTACCGCCTGTCGCTCTACTTCGGCTTCATGGAAGATCCCGACATCCCGAGCGTCCTCGAGAAACTGCCCCCCGAGCCGGTCTCCTTCAACCCGATGACCACGAGCTACTTCCTCGGCCGCGAAACGCTGATCCCGACGAAACAGCCCGGCATGGCCATCTGGCGCGAACACGTCTTCGCCTGGATGATGAGGAACTCCAGCAGCGCGTCCCAGTTCTTCAACCTGCCGCCCAACCAGGTGATCGAGTTGGGTGCTCAGGTGGAGCTGTAGGGACGATAGGACGAATGGGACCTATAGGACGGCCGTTGCGCTACGTCGGTGCAGGCGGCCGCCTGCCACTAGCGCCACTTCTGTTTTGCGCCGCGCGCAGAATGATCACGCTCCGCCGTTCGGGCTACGTGGCGGTGAAGTTCACGTTGGAGCCGGCCGAAGATCGCTAGACGAATGGGCGTTCCGCGTAAACTGCGGTCATGTCGTTCATTCCCGCTCGCACGACGGTGTCGTACTGGGACGCTTCTCCTGATTTCCGCAATCTGATCCGCCGCAAGCTGCCTGACGCCGCGTGGGCCTGGGCGGAGCCGCAACTGCAGGCGATGGGTGAGGTCAGCGCGCGCGAGGTCGCACGCCTCGCGTGCATCGCCGACCGGGAGCAGCCGCGCCTCGTGACGCACGACTCGTACGGCAACCGTATCGATCGCGTCGACTATCACCCTTCCTATCGCGAAATGGAGCGCATCGCGTACGGCTCGGGGATGATCGCGATGAAGTACCAGACGCACGAGCACTCCGCGTGCGCGCCCATCGTCGGCTTCGCGCTCGGCTACCTGTTCGCCATGGCGGAGTCGGGGCTCTACTGTCCGCTGTGTATGACGGACGGCGTCGCGCGCGTGCTGACGCGTCACGGCACGCACGAGCAGGCGATGCGCGTCGTCCCGCATCTCACGGCCACGAATCACGATGCGCTCTGGACCGGCGCGATGTTCCTCACCGAGCGCGCCGGCGGTTCCGACGTCGGCGCGAACCAGACGATCGCGCGCAAAGCGGCAGATGGGACCTGGCGCCTCAGCGGACACAAATGGTTCTGCTCGAATGTGGACGCCCAGGCGGTGCTCGTCACGGCGCGTCCGGAGGGATCGCCGCAGGGGACGCAGGGGCTGCGCACGTTTCTCCTGCTGACAGAGAACAATCCCGGTTTCCGCATCGAGCGCCTCAAGGAGAAGCTCGGCGTGCGCTCGATGCCGACGGGTGAGGTCACGCTCGACGAGGCGCCGGCCGAGGAGGTCGGCGGCTTCGAGGCGATGACGGACATGCTGAACCTGTCGCGGCTCTACAACGCCGTGGCGTCGATCGGCGTCATCGGCCGAGCGGTCGTCGAAGCGCGCAACTACATCGAGCAACGCCACGCCTTCGGGCGGCCGATCATCGAGTGGCCGCTGGCGCAGGAGACCTTCTTCGACATCGAGGCGGAACACATCGGTGCGATGCTGCTGACGTTCGAGGCGGTCGAGGCGCTGGCGCGTTCCGACGCCGGCGACGACGAAGGGACGAAGCTGCTGCGCATCCTGACGCCGATCGCGAAGGCGATGACGGGGAAGCTGGCGGTGCCGTGCGTGTCGGAGGCGATGGAGCTGATCGGCGGCAACGGCTACATCGAGGAGTCGCCGATGCCTCGGCTGCTGCGCGACGCGCAGGTGCTGCCGATCTGGGAAGGGACGACGAACATCCTCGTGCTCGATGCGCTCCGCGTCGCACACAAGGATGGCACGCACGAGCTGCTGCTCTCGCGCATCCGCCGGAACTTCCCGCGCGAGGCGGACGCGCTGGCGTATCGCTTCGCCTCGCTGGACGAGCACGACACGCGCGCGTGGTTCGACCGCCTCGCCCGGCTCTACGAGCTTTCGCTGCTCATCGAGGCCGGTCACGGCGAGTATGCGGATCGGTTACGAAACAAACCACTCGGGATGTTGCCCGGCACCAAGTTGCTGTAGTCGCGGCTATACTCCGCCGCGGTTCAGCAATGCAGTTGTCCAACCCGCCGCGCGTTTCCATCGTCATGCCCGTGTACAACGGCGAAGTGCACCTCGACGAAGCCGTCGAGAGCGTGCTCGCACAGGATTACCGGGACTTCGAGTTCATCATCGTCGACGACGGTTCGAGCGATCGTACGCCGGCGATGCTCGCGGAGTGGGTGAAGCGCGACCCGCGCATCGTCGTGCTGCGCAACCCGAAGAACCTCGGCATCGCCGCGGCGCTCAACGTCGGCATCGACGCCGCACGCGGCGAGTACATCGCGCGGCAGGATGCCGACGACGTCTCGCTGCCGCACCGCCTCGGACTCGAGGTGGCGCATCTCGACCGGGAGCCGGACGTCGTGCTGGTCTCGATGAACTACGAGATCATCGACGAGCGCGGTGACGTGATTGACTTTGCCGACGTGGCTCGGCCGGAGGTCGTCATTCGCTGGCGCTTCCTCTTCAGCAATGCCATCGGCGGCCATGGGCAGGTGATGTTCCGCCGCGACGTCGTCCGGGAGCTCGGCGGCTATTCGGTGGCCATGCCGTGGGCCGAGGATTACGAGCTGTGGACGCGCATGCTGTCGCGGGGACGCATCGTCGTCCTGCCGCAGATCGGCATGCGGTACCGCCTGCACATGAACCGCAGCAGCGAGATCTGGGCGACGGAGCAGCAGGAGTCCGGGTGGCGCATCGCGCAGGACGCGCTGCAGTCGCTCCTCCGGCGTGACGTGCGTGAAGAGGAAGCGATCGCCGTGCGGCATCTCTGGAGCCTCACGCTCCAGCCGGGCCGCGCGAAGATTGCCGACAGCGTCATTCGCGATGCCTTCCACGCGTTCTCGGCGTCGCTCCAGCCGCGCGAGAAGGCGCTCATCCGGCAGCGCACCGCGGCGCAGTTCGTCTACGTCGGCGCCCTGCTCTTCAGCAAGAGAGCCGTCGCGGAAGCGCTGACCCACCTGCGGCACGGCTTCGCCTGGGACATGAAAGGCGGATTGCAGGGGCTGCTGCAGTCGCTGGGCGCTATCCGCATGTGGGCGTGGCGGCGGCTGCGGTAGTCGACGGACAAATCCCATCTGTCCTATTCGTCCTATTAGGTCCTATTCGTCCTATCTGATCAGAAGATCGCGCGCCCTGTGGCCTGCGCTTCCGCCAGCAGATCCAAAAACGCGGAGCGGCGGATTTCGCGCGCGCCCAGCGCAGCCATGTGCGGGGTCATCACCTGGCAGTCGAGCCACGTGCAGCCGCGCTCGCGGAGGTGGTCGACCAGGTACAGCAGCGCGAGCTTCGAGGTGTCGGGACGGCGGTGGAACATGCTCTCGCCGGTGAAGATCCCGCCGGAGTCGACTCCGTAAAGACCGCCGACGAGCTCGTGGCGGTCCCATACTTCGATGCTGTGCGCGTCGCCGGCTTGATGCAGCCGCGTGTAGGCGTGGACGATCTCCGGCGCGATCCAGGTGCCGTCCTGGTCCGGCCGGTACGCGGTCGAGCAGTGGCGGATGACGTCGGGGAACGCCATATCGATCGTGTAGTCGTACGAGGCGCGTTGCCGCGTGCGCCGCAGCGTGCGGCCGACGTGCAGCTCGTCGAAGAAGATGACGGTGCGCCGCCGCGGCGAGAACCACGGGAGCGGCACGTCCTCGTGCGGCCACGGAAAGATCCCCTTGCGGTACGCCTCGCGCAGCGTTTCCACGCGCAGGTCGCCGCCCACCGCGACGACGTCGCCGTTGGCGTAGCGGGGATCGGGGAAGCGGGTCATGAAGAGGATGGAACGCAGAACGCAGAGCGCAGAAGGAAGAATTGAAAGATCGGGCGCGGACGGTCTTCTCCGTTCATCATTCTGCGTTCTGCGTTCTGACTTCGGCCTTTCTTCAGAAACTCAGCGTCAACTCACCATCCGCCGCATCGACCACTACGCTTCCGCCATCGACCAACGTTCCAAACAGAATCGCATCCACCAGCGGCTCCTTGATCTTCTGCGAGATCAGGCGTGCCATCGGGCGGGCGCCGTACGCTTTGTCGTAGCCGTGCGTCGCCAACCAGGAGCGCGCTCCTTCGCGCAGCTCGATCGTGACGTTCTTCCCCGCGAGCTGGGTGCGCAGCTCGGCGACGAACTTGTCGACCACGCGCTCGATCGTCTCGAAGCTGAGCGGCTCGAACGGGATCCACGCATCGAGGCGGTTGCGGAACTCGGGGGCGAACATCTTCTCGATCGCGCCGCGTCCCTGGCCGCTCGCCGGGTTGTTGCGAAAGCCGACGGAGGCGTCGGTCATCTCGCGGCCGCCGGCGTTGGTCGTCATGATCATGATGACGTTGCGGAAGTCGGCCTTTTTGCCGTTGTTGTCGGTCAGCGTGGCGTGATCCATCACCTGCAGCAGGATCGAGAAGAGATTCGGATGCGCCTTCTCGATCTCGTCGAGGACGAGCACCGCGTACGGCGTGCGGATGATGGCGTCCGTCAGCAGGCCGCCCTGGTCGAAGCCGACGTAGCCCGGAGGGGCGCCGATCAGCCGCGACACGGTGTGCGGCTCCATGTACTCGCTCATGTCGAAGCGGATGAACTCGACGCCGAGCGTCGTCGCGATCTGCTTCGCCAGCTCCGTTTTGCCGACACCGGTCGGTCCGGAGAAGAGGAACGAGCCTACGGGCTTATCGGGATGCCCGAGGCCGGAGCGTCCGAGCTTGATCGCGGCGACGACCTGCTTGATGGCGTGATCCTGGCCGTAGATGACGCGGCGCAGATCCTCCTCGAGGTTGCGCAGCCGGTCCTTCTCGTTGACCGCGATCGTGCGCGGCGGGATCTTCGCCATGCGGGCGATGACCATCTCCACCTCGTGCTCGCCGATGAGCTGCGGCTCCTTCGGGGAGGCTTCGGTGCGGAACATGCGCGCCCGCGCGCCCGCTTCATCGAGCACGTCGATGGCCTTGTCCGGCAGATGGCGGTCGTGGAGGTACTTCGCGGAGAGCTCCGCCGCGAGACGCAGCGCTTCGTCGCTGAACGTCACGCCGTGGTGCTCTTCGTAGTAGCTCTTGAGGCCGGAGAGGATCTCGATCGTCTCCTCGACCGTCGGCTCGCCGACTTCGATCTTCTGGAAGCGGCGCGCCAGCGCGCGGTCGCGCTCGAACGCCTGCTTGTACTCGGCGTACGTCGTCGAGCCGATGCAGCGCATCTTGCCCGAGGCGATGGCGGGCTTGAGGATGTTCGAGGCGTCCATCGTCCCGCCGCTGACCGCGCCGGCGCCGACAATCGTGTGGATCTCGTCGATGAAGAGGATCGCGTCCTTCTTCTCCAGCAGCGCGGCCATGACGGCTTTCAGCCGCTGCTCGAACTCGCCGCGGTACTTCGTCCCCGCCAGCACCGCGCCCATGTCGAGCGAATACACCTCGGCGTTCTTCAGCACCGGCGGCACCTCGCCCTTGTGGATCTTGAGCGCCAGTCCCTCGGCGATCGCCGTCTTGCCGACGCCCGGCTCGCCGACGAGCAGCGGGTTGTTCTTGCGGCGGCGGCAGAGGATCTGGATCGTCCGCTCGAGCTCCGGACCGCGTCCGATGAGCGGATCGATGTCGCCGCTCTTCGCCTTTTCGACGAGGTTGACCGTGAACTGCTTGAGCGGATCGCCCGAGGTGCGGCCGCCTTCCTCTTCGTCCGGCTGGACGAAGGCCGGCTCGCTGGCCGGGTCGTTCTTGCCGATGCCGTGGGAGAGGTAGTTGAGGACGTCGAGCTTGTTGATCCCCTGGCTGCGGAGAAGGTAGACCGCCTGCGACCGCTCGGCCTGGTAGAGCGCCGCCAGCATCTGCCCGGTGTCGACCTCGGTACGCCCCGAGCTCTGCGCATGCAACTGCGCGTACTGGATGACGCGCTGGAGCATGGCGGTGAGGACCGGCTGCACGTCGTCGTCCGTCTCGTCGAGCTGTTCGAATGTCTTCGACATGAAATCGTCGAGCTGGCTCTTGAGCTGGTCGACGTCGCCGCCGCAGGCGCGGACGGCGCGGATGACGTCGCCGTCATGCAGCAGCGCGTAGAGCAGGTGCTCGAGCGTGACGTACTCGTGGCGGCGGCGAACGGCTTCGCTCACCGCGAATTCAAAGGATTCCTGTAGCTGTCTGGCGATCATTTACGCTGGTTCCAGAGTGGCGAGAAGGGGGTACTCGTGCTCGCGTGCGAGGCTCGTCGTCTTCTCGATTTTCATTTCCGCGACTTCGTACGTGTAAATCCCGGCGACGCCCGTCCCGCGGAGATGGACGTTGAGCATCACCTGAATCGCCTGCTCCTCGGGCATGTTGAAGATGGACTCGAGCACCCAGACGACGAACTCCATCGTCGTGTAGTCGTCGTTGTGGAGGACGACTTTGAAGAGGGGAGGCTGTTCCAGCTTCTCCTGACTTTCGGCTTCGGCAACGGTGCTCTCTTCAAACTGCGGTGGCAGCATTCGTGGGGAGATTAACGCAAGTTTCG
>DASVEE010000056.1:0-116159 GCA_036380735.1 Thermoanaerobaculia bacterium
ATGTGGAACGGCCGGCAGATGGTCTACGGCGACGGCGACGGGCGCATCTTCAATCGCTTCACGGCATCGCTCGACGTGATCGGGCACGAGCTGACGCACGGTGTGACGCAGTTCTCCACCGCCCTCGGCTACTCCGGTCAGACGGGTGCGCTGAACGAGCATCTCTCCGACGCGTTCGGGATCATGGTTAAGCAATACAAGCTCGACCTGTCCGCGAGCGAGTCCGACTGGCTCATCGGCGCGGAGCTGTTCGGTCCCGCGGTGAACGGCAAGGGCGTGCGCTCGATGGCCGCTCCGGGGACGGCGTACGACGACCCGGTCCTCGGGCGCGACCCCCAGCCGTCGCACATGCGCGACTACGTCCATACCGTCGAGGACAACGGCGGCGTGCACATCAACTCCGGCATCCTGAACCACGCCTTCTATCGCGCCGCGATCGCGATCGGCGGAAAGACGTGGCACGTGCTGGGGAAGATCTGGTACGTCGCGCTCACGGAGCGACTCAAACCCGAGGCGGACTTTGACGACTTCGCGCGGGCCACGGTCGACATCGCCGGTGAGCTGTACGGCAACGGCGGAGAGGTGCAGCGGATCATCGCCGGCGCCTGGTCCGACGTGGGGCTGAAGGTCCCGCTCTTCGCGTGCACGTCCACGGTGCACACCCCCAATCGCAGGCGGCGGCAACCGGCTGCCGCGGCGATCGGGAACGTTTCGAAGTGGCGTCAGCGCCCTGCGCGCTGACCCTGGAAGACCGATCCGCGGCGGACGCGCTCGGCGCGCACCTGAGCAGCCGAGGCTCCGCCATCCACCGGCCGTCCTGGCCGAATGGAGAAACCCATGAACACCAATACCAATTCGAAACAGCCGTCGTTCAAGTCGATCGACCGCGAGATCCGCACCCTCAACGCCGAGATGCAGCAGGAGCAGACCCTGATGCCGGAGACGCAGAACGGGCGCATCGCCCGCCTGCTCAAGATCTACAACGGCATCAAGCCGCTGCTGACGGTCATCAGTGCGCTCCCGCTGATCCCGAGCGGCTGGCGCGCGGCGCTGGTCCTCTTCAACAACGCGCTCGCGGCGGTGGCCGCCGGCGCGGGCGCGGACGACGTCACCGCCGACTTCAAGGCGGGGAAGGACCTGTGAGGCGCGCCATGCCGACCCGCAAGATCGGCCGTGACGCAAGCTCCGGCAGGTTCATCTCCGTCACCGAGGCGCGGGAGCGTCCGGCGACCTCGATCGTCGACACCATCCACGTCTCGCGGAACGGCGTACGCCGCCTCAAGCGCCGCCGCGCCGTTCGTTCCCAGAGTCCCGCCGAGTTCAAAGCCGGCCGCGATCTCTGATCCATCCATGTAGTTGACCCGGTGGGGCGCGCCCGTGCGCGCTCCACCCGTTCGGAGGACACCATGAACATCAAGTCGTATCCGCTCAAGCGCGGACAGTGGTTCGAAGAAGCAACCGAGAAAAAGTACGTGGTCTGGCACGGCACCGCCGGCCGCACGCTGCACACGCCGTCGTCCGGCCGCCCGGGCCGCGCCACCACTTCCATCGACGGCTGGAACCTCGACGCGCTCCGTGTCGGCGCGCCGTATCTGGTGGACCGCGACGGCACGATCTACAAGACTTTCGACGACTCCGCCTGGATCTATCACCTCGGCATCAAAGGCACGAACGGGCGTTATGACAAGGCCTCGGTGGCCATCGAGTTCGCGAACGAGCTCGGCCTGGCGTTGGACGGCGACCGGTTGTACGCGTTCGGGATGAACACCCCGAACACCGTCTACACCGGGCCGTTCTTCGCCTTCGACTGGCGCGACTTCAGTTACTTCGCGCAGCTCGACGAGGCGCAGGTGGACACCGGCATCGAGCTGACCCTCGACATCTGCCGCCGCCACGACATCGAGCCGTCGTTCTACTACCCGTCGACGACGTTCGATTTCCCGCGCTGCTTCCAGGTGGCGACGATCGTGTGCCACTCGAACTGCCGGCGGGATAAGACGGATCTGGCGCTGCCGGACTGGGTGTACGAGAGGGTGGAGGGGGCGGGGATTCGGTTGGTTTCGTAGAGGGGGGGTGGCGAACTGAGGTGGAGGGCTCCTCTCCCGCGCGAAGGCCTTGATTTGCCTCGCGTGCCACCACCGGCGTCTTCGACGTCAATTCGTGCCGCTCGCCCCGCCGCAGCCGGCGCTAACGAGGCACCGGCTGCGGCGGTTCCTCGCGACGTGCTCCGGTGGCGACGCGACGAGCGGCGCGAAGGATAAAATGCGCATCAGCGTGTGGTGCTCCCGAGAGGAAAAAGCGATGGCAAACCATGTAACCTTCGGTAGCCGACGGCCCCGCGCCGCTCCATCTCATCAAGAGGCGCAGGGATCTCGCGGAGGCACCCCGACGGTCGGCGAACCTACGTCGCCCCGCCAAATGTCGTCTTGCTGCGCAGCTGCGCACCGAGGACTACACCTACACACGCCGTCCAAGTGCCGACGCGCCTCTCACCGTAAAAAGAGGCAGCACGGGTTGTCAGGTACCGTAACGTGAATGGCTGACATTGATCCTAAAGAGCCGCCGGTGTTCGGCGAGCTTCAGTTCGAATTCGCGCTAGCACCAGTGTCAGTGCAGTCGAAGGCTGCGGCGAAAAAGACGCTCGCCGCGGCCATTCGGGCATCGACGCGCCAGCTTGAGTACATCCTCACAGGCGACGTCTCCGTCGAAGTTGAATGGCTAGTGCACGCGCGCGCGAGATACGAATCTGACGCATCACCCGACATCGACAACATCATCAAACCTCTTCTCGATTCGTTCGCGGGCCCGGACGGCCTGATCATCGACGACTGTCAGATACGTTCTCTCGGTGTCGCGTGGATCGACTGGACTCGTTCCGACGAGCAACTCCGCATTTCGTTCAGGTACTCACCTGACGAGTGGACGAGCCGGGCGGGGCTTCGATTCGTCCAACTTTCAGGGAATCTATGCCTCCCATTTGAAGGTGGTCTGCCGGGCGACCTGCTCCGACCGCTGCTGGAGCATTACGAGCGAGCACTCATCGTGAGCAACGAACTCGATCAACTCGTTGGCGACTACTATCTCGCGCGCGCCGTATTGCCGGTTCAGCGCCTGTTCCACCGTACGCGTATCCGTGGGTTCCCGGTCTCGACGCTTGCGGCGCTAAAAGCAGAACTGTCCCAAGACCTTCAACGATGACGCGGACCAATGGTAAGGACGCTGAATGAATGACAAGAATAGTACGGATGTGAGGCTAGTGCGGCCCACATCTCCGGCACTCGACGAAGTTCTTGGCCAGCGATTTCCGGTGCTCGATGACGGCTTCGTCCGCGTCGTGGATTATCTAGGCAATGACGCGGCAATAGTTCAGGCGGCGCGCGTGTCGTATGGCGACGGAACGAAAGCGGTATCGGAGGATCGCGCTTTGGTTCGTTATCTAATGAGGCATCGTCACACGACGCCATTTGAGATGTGTGAAATTAAGCTACACGTGCGCGTGCCGATGGACACATGGCGGCAGTGGATACGCCATCGAACAGCAAATGTGAACGAGTACAGCACGCGCTACTCGATAGCTATAGACCGCGCGCAACAAACACCACCGACCGAATGGCGCGCCCAAGCTGGCACGAACCGCCAAGGAAGTGACGGACTTATCGAGACCAACACCGGCCACGAACTCAGCGAGCGTGAACTTGAACTCCAAAAGCTCGCGCGGGACGTTTACGAGGAGCGCCTGTCGAAGGGTGTCGCGAGAGAGCAGGCGCGGAAAGATCTCCCACTGTCGACGTACACAGAAGCGTACTGGAAGATTGATCTGCATAACCTCTTTCACTTTCTTGCGTTGCGAATGGACAGTCACGCGCAGCATGAGATCAGAGAATACGCCACCGTGATCGGGCACGAGGTTGTTGCCCGGTGGGCACCGGTTGCCTGGCAAGCATTTCGCGACTACCTGCTCGAGACGGTCGCCCTCTCGTCCATAGACGTGAAGCTAATTCGCACGATGAACTCGGGCGGTCGTGAAGCTCTCCATGCGCTGCTGAACGAGCTGAGGTGGCTAGAACTCGACCAAACGGGACGGTTGAAGCAGAACCGCGAGCGTTCGGAATTCGCACGCAAATTCGAAGCGCTCTTCGGGCATGCTCCCGATTGGCTAGCCGCCCTTAACGAAGCACGCTAGTTTTGCGTTAGCCTGATGAACTCCGCGCGTGCCGGATTCTTCAGCATCTCGGTCGCGCGCTCAATCGCAGTCACCTGTGTCCAATCCACGGACAGAAAGTCGCTGACACCGCGCGTGTACAGATCAACTTCGAAGTGAACAGGGGCGGTAAATACGATCTGAATCTCCGGATGCGCTGCATGTAACAACCAGCAGGCCACCGTTTGAAGCTTAGTCCCCAAGGCGGCGACAGTGATGTTATGCGAGTACCGTAAATCGCGATACAGCGCCTCAAGATGCGCCAGCGTCTCGACGTACTCGTCCGCCGGCAGCTCAAGAGTTCGCGTGGGCGCTGTGATTAGATCGCGGTTGATTGCGCGAATAGCGTTCACGCGCCAGGCGTCAGCCGGATCGCTGGGTACCGGCACGATCTGCACCACGTCCGCAAAATGTCCGTCAGCAACGATCTTAGCCAACCGTTTGTAATTGAATTCGGCGAAAGCAACGAGCGCCGTCGGAAACGCAACGTCATGCATGCCGCCAAACTCAGGCAGCGCAATCGTTTTGGAGATTTCACGGCACAGAAACTCCGGACGGACACTGCCCTGCTGAAAAGCTGCTGCTGCAGCCTCATACTTTTGCGCTGATGGCTCGTACGTTTTGGCGACGGCCGACACGATCGTCAGGGGGATACGCCGCCGCATCGCGGCGTTCAGCACGACGAGGAGCAGAAGACGTGACATCCCACTAATGTCCACGCATAACTGCGTGTCAGAGGGGAGGCTTTCAAAATACTCCGTGATCTGGGGGACGGAGTCATGCGGATCCATTCGGTCGAACACGCGCTCAACGACGACATCTCTCCCAAACCCTCTCTGCGCAAGCTTGTCGTAGAGTAGGTTAAGGTGCGTCTCGTTCCGATCAATGAATGGAAGATAACGAATGGCAAGCGCGCCGCTAACCGACGACGCCTTACGAGCTGGCAAGTAGTCTAAGAACGCGCCACAAACATCTTCGAAGCCGCCGGCAAATACGAGGTGCGTAGAGCCCTCGAAATTACGTGACCAGCGTTGCACCTTCGGCAAATCAATCGGCGTGGGGATCATTCTCGAATCCTATTTTCATCTGCGCGCTCGGCTGAGGTGACCGCTTGTATCGATCCGCGAAGTCATCCGGCGCTACGATGAACTGGCGGAACTGCTCGGTTGTCCACCGAATCGAATCGCGACGACTGAACGACAGAAGAAACGCCGGAACGAAAATACGGCGCAGGAACAGGCGGCGCGACAATGTGCCGCGTTGTGACCGACCTCGCGAGATTCTGACGAAGCCGCAATGCCTTAGCAGCGCGAAATATATCTCGCGCTCGTCACGAAGTTCACCGTCGTCGATGATCTCAATCCGCGTGCACTGAAACGGCACTTCAACGCCCTCGTTCAGAGACGTCCGATTCCGCACATACCAATGCGACAGGTTCCCGAAGCTACCGACAATCCGTCGGAGGCGTTCGTCATCGGGATGCTGGCTTGCAAAGTTGTCAAAGAACGCTTGTGAGAAGTTCTTGATCGTGATGTCCTGAGTCTCGGCGTCAATTGGCGCAGTGAGCGGGACAGTGAGATCGAAACCCTCGCGGACGCGGGCCGCAGTTACGATCTGCCGAATCAGGTCGAGGATGACGCTGATGTCACCGGTGCACAATTCCGCGACCACATCAAGGCCGAAGTATTTCGCGCGGTGCGGATCCTCACGAATCTGGCGCGCGAGCTCGCTCCAGCTGAACGGAGTCTCCCCCAATATGTCACGCAGTTCCGTACATGCCACGCCTGAAGTGTTCGTCAGGCGGTTATTGACGATCTCACGGATGAAGTTAGCTTTCGTTGCGGTATCTTTGATCTCGTCGAGAAACTTCAAACCCAGATCGAGCTCGATATACTCGCGCGACGCTTCAATTCGTTTGCGATCAGCAAACAAAAAGACCGATTCATTTTCCGCCGACACCTTGAAATTATACTCGGGACCGCGATAGAAAATGATCGGATTCAGTCGACGCTGTACCGCGCTGCTGATCATAGGCATCGAGTAGTCGTCGAGCAGGAAAAAGATCTGTCGACTCCGCAGCAGTGGTGAGAAAACCTTCAGCTCGCGACAGAAGTGAATCAGGAAGTCGTCGCCCGTTCTTATCCGACTGACCTGTGCCGGGCCTTCCTCACGGTCTATTGCCTGCCGCACCTGCTTACGTTCACGCATCACGAAGTCATACAGGTGACGCAACGTGTGCGCACCTTCAGGCGGCAGCGTGAAGTGGACGAATGACTCCGTGAAGAGCTGAAGCAGGCCTGCGGCTCGATTTTCGATCGAGACAGCCGCCTCGCCGATTCGCACTTCGGCCAGCAATAATGTTGCGAGTACCTCTTCCGCGAGTACGAGGTAGAAGTAGTACGGGATCAGTCGGTCGTATACGTGCGAGTCGCGCCGCGCAGGCCTGAAGTGAAATGCGAAGTAAAGATGCTGCGAGTGGACGTAGAACCCAACCCAAGTCTCCAGTTTGTCTGCAGATACGTTGGACGCGCGCAGTTTGGTGCCGAAATGCATGTTACGGAAGATCATCGTCTTTCCGCATCCACGCGGCCCCGAGAGAATCACGTTGTTGTTTCCGTACAGGTCGTTGAAGCCGGGGAAGTTGTCGGAGTACAGCGCACGTAGTAACGGACTATTTGCGCGGATTTGCTCCGCGTTCAAGTAGCTAAATGGATCTGAAAGGCTCTCGGCCTCATCAGTCACATGGTCACTCACGTAACGTAGCCGAATTTCGTCCAACTGTTTCAGCAAGTGCTCGGGATCACCGACCTTATCAAGACGGGTCTTATCTTGCTCCGCAAGAATGCGGAGGAAGTAGTTGAACAGCTCGTCATAGAAGAATGCTTGAGCGGGCGAGAGCGTCGAGCGTTCGATCGCCGCCATGAGGCGGCCAGCTACGAGCGCTATCTGCTTGAAGTCATCGCGCGGTGTAAGATCGTTCCGCTCCGATGCGAGACCGAAATCGATCAGCTTGAACTTCATCCGATCGCCGTAAACGTCCGCGTCGGGCGGCGACCACATGATGTTCTTTGCGTGGATGTCACCGTGGACAACCGCTCGCCGCTTCATGGTGAAGAGAGCCGTCAGCATCGTCGTCAGAAATGTTTCGACGAACGAGAGCGTGATTGTCTCCGGACTTGTCTCGACAAGTTCTGCCAGGTTCTGGCCGGGGATGTATTCGTAAAAGATGCAAATGTACTCGACGCCGTCGATCACCTCGACGGTGTGCTGGAGGTAGCCGACGACTTGGGGGATCTTCAGTTGATTAATCTTCCGTATCTCATTTTCCCAACCCGCATCGATGCGTTGCCGGTCGTAGAATTTGCACACGACCTCGTTAGCTGAGAGAGGATCGTAGGCTCGCATGGCGAAGCCTTTCTTGCCCGCTCCTATTGGTTCTCTCAGCTCGTACCCTTGAATTGTCTTTCCGACAAATTCGGTGGCCCGATTCTTCATCGATCCACCTTCTGGTAAACGAGAACGATTTCGACTTTTGTGGTTCTATACGACCGTCGCGCCCGTCGAACGTCGGGTATTGCATCGTGCACCCGGTCGCGGAGACGTAGCTTGGGCGCTACTTCGCGAACGATTGAGTCGACGATATCGGCCGGGTGTGATTGCTGCGAGCGCCGTACTTCTTCGCCTACGACAAAGATGCAAGCGGCACCGCTTTTGGCGCGCGATTCGGCCGCAGCAATTACGTGGCGCATAGTCGTTTCGAACTCGCGGCGTCGACGCGTTGCGGGGTCTTCAGTTGCTCGACTGACAGTCGGATCACAGAACCACAGGCGCAGGCGATTGTCACGCTTGTAGTCGAGCGCGTTCATGTACGGCGGACTGGTAATGAGACAGTCGAAACCTCTGGGTAATTCGACGTGCCGTGCGTCGGCTAGTACGAATCTTCGGCGAATGTGTCGCGAGGTGACAGCATTCCGGTATGTCCGCTCGATCTTTGCTATTAAGCGGGGCTCCAGCTCGCGATAAGTGTAGAGATCCGGGAACTCTTCCCTTGGGAATGAACGATCCCTCAGGTACGGCACAAGGTGACTGGCAGGGAAAGACAGAAAGCCAGGCCGCTGGTGGTGAAGTATGCCTAAGAGACATGCGAGGTAGAAGTGTTGCGATTGTTCGCGGCAGACTGTCGCGAAGGAGATCGCCTCCCGAAGCGTCTCCGGATGAAAGAAGACACGGACCCATCGTGGGACTTGGCGCAAGTCGATGTCTCGTGAAGCTGATGCAGCCGAAGCGAGAAGCTTACGAGCACCGCGTAGCGCCGCCGTGAGCGTTCGCGGCGCAAATAACTTAGCCTGCGTCAGTGTTGCCGCATAAGGGCTATTGTCGGAGGCGAAAGCTGCACGGCCCTGCGCTACGGCTTCGAGTGGGATCGTTCCGGAGCCTGCGAACGGGTCGACCACTAGGTCGCCGGCGCGCGAGTACTCGGCGACGAGACGAGATGCGATGTCGCTCTTCAGCTTACCAATGTACGGCGATAGCCGATGTAGCGTGTTCTCCGTTCGTCGTTCCGTCACGTTCGCACTTAACGACGCCCGAGCCGTCGCGAGTTGCCCGTTACCGACGAAGGCGCATATTCAACGACAGACTGTACCGCGGAGTACGTACGTACCGCAACCGCGTTCGCTGCACGAGTTGGCGATTTGGCGAAGGGGTGGCCGCCGAGGACGTGCAGCGATACGTCTGGGCCGATGGCCACGCTTAACGCTCGCGCCACACCGTGTCGAGCAAGTCTGACGGTGACACCTCAAGCGCATCGCAGATACGGAACACGATGGTGAGCGTCGGCGTGTTCTCTCCGCGTTCGAGGAGACTCAAATAAGTCAAGCTGATGCCTGCAGCGTCCGCGACGATGCCCTGCGCGAGGCCGCGCTGCTCGCGCGCGCGTCGGACTGCGGCACCGAACAGCACCGCTTCCTTCTCGCGATCATTTCTGCGTGTCACCCCTTGCATCGTACCGGCGATGAACCTATCTTGATTGCAACCATGGTTGCAAGCGCCAACTCATCGACGCACACGCAGCACGGATTCAGGAGAACCAACGTCATGACCACCACCCCTACCCACATCCGCACCCTCTTCCTCCACCCGAAACCCACCTACGCCATCGCCGAAGCGGCGACGCTGCTGGAGATGGACTGGCGCGATCTGCGCGGGTGGATGGAATCGGGCGAGGTGGAGGGGATCGAGACCGACGAGGGGCTGGTCCTGCCGTGGGCGGAGCTGGTTTCGTTCGGAATGGATTTCTGGTCGCAGGAGGTGGTCGAGGAAGCCCTCGGCGCGGAGTTGGCCGAGGCGCTGCCGGAGCTGCTGCGGCTCACCGAGCTGGAAGTGCGCGTCCCGCGCATGGAAGTCGTGGCGCTGGAGCGGCTTGCGGCCCTCGACGGCGAGACCGTCAGCGCCGTCCTCGCGCGCGAGTTGCGCGATCTCGTGTCCGTCCATTCGGACTGGCTGTCGCAGGAAGTGCCCGGATTCGCCGAGGCGCTGGCCTGGCCGGAGACACCGCTCGTCACCTCGCCGCGCGGCGGCGGAGCGGCCGGCGCGCCGGACGCGAAACAGGCGGCGTCGGGAGACGAGTCGCGTGGCCGGACGCCGAGGCGGTCCGATGACACAGGACGGAAGACGGAAGCGGCGATGTTCAGCCTCGCCGCGCATCGCGTCCCGGCGACGGACGTCGATGCGGTGATCCACTGAGGGACGGAACGGCATGATGAGACGAAAAGCCGAACCGACCGAACGCCATCCACTGCCCCCCTCCCGCCGCGGCGGCAAAGGCGGCCCGCGAGAGCTGAGCATCACGACCCTCTTCCGCGCCAGCCAGCGCGCCCGCAGCGGCGAGACACCCGTGCCCTACCTGCGCATCTCCGGCCGCTGGCTCGAGCAGTACGGCCTGACGCGCGGCAGCCGCGTCGTGGTCTCCGGCGAGCCGGGGAAGCTTGTGCTCACCGTCGCGGCTGCAGCCGACGCGCCGTAGGCGCGCGGCTAAGCGCCGACCCGTGGGCAGAGCTATGTTCCGTTCAGGATTCGAGTTCTGGTCGCAGCGAGCGGGCGAGGAAGTCGTCGGCGCTCGTGTTGCGGAAGCTGCCATTCGCCGCGTCACCCCGTCCCTTCGCCGAATCACCATCTATACGCCGATGTACTGTGCAAAAGCGTGCTCACCTGGACCGCAGTTCGCCGCCGGCCAACGCCCTCCTGCCAGACAAACGAGAGAGTCAGGTTTACTGTCACGACAACCGAGGCGCGAAGTATGAGGGGGAGATCGAGGGGTTCGGCGTCCGGCTTCAGGAAGGGGGCGTTCGCGAGCGGCTCGAGCTTTTTCGCGCGTAGCGGAGGCTGAGGTAGGGAAAACTCACGTCGCGTCACTCCAATACCCAGAGCAGCTTCCAGAAACATCATCCGAACGAGTGTGCCGGCGTGCACGGCGTAGACCGAGCATTATGACTGACAGTATGAAGCGACATATCAAGGTGTTCGGCTGTTTGGCCTACGACCAGTCGGGCGAAGGGAGCGATTATGAACATTCGTAATCTCGTTAACGCGACCGTGCGGAAGCAGGATACTCCTGAGCGCCAAAAGGGGGAGGCGACGCCGGTCTCAACCACCACCGTGGAGACGCGAATCAGCACTTTCTTGACGCCGCAGACGCTGGCAACGTTTCCTGGAGCGAGTCTCGCCATCGCGGTCGTCGACAAGTTGTATGACACCCTCGTGCCCTCCCACGCAAATAGTCCCTGGCCTGTTGCCATCATCGGAGTGTTAGTCGGTGGCTTCATCATCTGGCTTAGCGTGACTGATTCGAATGTGACGGTGCCGCGCGATCGCACTATCCTCGTCGTCGTTGGTGTGTTCAATACTCTGTTTTTGATTGCGAGCGCACTGGGACTTCAGGTTACGGCGTCGACCGTCGCCGGCGCTGGAGGTGCTCCAGCGCCTACGCCTCCAACAACAGGAACGTAATCGACTGTTAGCGATCGAGGCCAGTCACTCAGAGCTATACCGCATGGTTTGCGTAATTGATGGGAGTGCGCAATTGGGGAACATGAACATCTGTGTGTGCGCGGCGTTCTTGCCGTCCCTTGCCGGAGCGCTGGCGGCGCGCGAGCAGCGAGAAGTAAAATCTAATGCCCCCTCAACTAATACTATTAATACGGAGAGGTTCTGATGCGGCACACGACAACTGCTTTTGCCATTGCGGCACTCTTAATCACTTCGGTCATGTTTGCTGCCTCGCCTTCAGACGCGGATGTGTTGGCTGTCTACAACGCCGTCCGGACCGAGGTCTGCACAGGGGCCGGTGTGACGCCCTGCCCGCCTGCGTTCGATAAGCCGGAGCAGCAACGCTACTTCGTCACCCGCTACTGTGCGATCAACGCTGGCTCCCCCGCCTGCGCGACAGTTCCTGCTTGGCCGACGATCCCGACGCTGGAACTTGACCACGTGACCCGCACCTGGACGGTGACGGGTGGCCTTGCGGATCGCACCGAAAGGGACATCAACGGCATTCCTACCGTGAGCCTTGCGCGGGACGAGCAGATAATTACCGTAGTTGTCAACACCAATCCGTTGCTGTATGGAGCATCCGCGGGTGAAATCAAGCAGGAGAACATTGAGCAACTCGCGGATCTGCAGAAGCTTGCCGGATTGCTGGGTACAACTTTTGCGGCCGTATTGCCTGGCGCGGCCGTCGCGGCCTCGGACCACCCCTTCGAGGTAGCGGCGAAGAACGTCATACGTGATGTCGGCTCTACGATTCCGGATGCGCAGTGTCTGGGTGATGCACTGACGCGGCAAGCGTTCGAGATATCCAGCTTTATTCAAAGCGTCGAGGTCAATCGTCAGGCGGAATACGTGGTGACACCACCTGACTGTGGAGGGCGCGCGTTGACGCCACAGAACATTCGCGACATTACTGCGCAAACCTTCGGCGTTTCCGCGGTCGCGAAGAGTTTCTGCCCTGCCGCGATCGACGCAGCGGTGGCGCTGCTGGAAGGTGACGAGAGCACGATAGACGCCGCGGTGCAGGCGTACTTTGACGCTGCTGCCTCAATACACTGTGTACGTTTTGGTACACCTCTCATTGACGACCAGGGCGGACAAATAACGCCTCTCAAATCCACGTTGGAGCGACGCGTAATCAATCGTATCCGCAACACGCCGACAGATGGCAGGAAGGCGATTCTTAAAACAGTTAAAGACGAAGATCTGGCCGCCCTGAAGCGCCTTAAGAACGTTCTCTCAATGTCAATCGATGCGTCGGGGAAATTGATCACCGCATCGGCTGCGATGAACAAGGCCGCATTGCAAGTCGAGCGCTTCCGCGTGCGGCTGCTGCAAAATGTGCTCCGGCCACCGCATCCTTGTGGTGCCGCGCCCGCGCTGCGTTGCAGCGGTCAGGAAGACGTCGCTCGATTCATTGTTATTCCGAATAACGCGTCCAATCTCCGGTGGGACAAGATTAATCCACAGCCAATCAAAGTGGCCGCCGATTCACCGTTCGCGGCGGATGTTGTGCCGTCGCGGCCGGCGACAGTCGAAACATCATTCCGGGCGAAGGCTGTCGGTTCACGCGCTTGGGATCTTGGCGTGGCTGTGACGGCGACGCGCCTCAAATCACCGACATTCGGCGTGCAGGACGGCGCGATCGCTATTGCAGACGAGGAGAGCCGCGCTGGTAATCTCGCAATGATGTTTAACTACCTTCCATTTCGTATTGCTACGCCGAACGCTCCGGAATATCTGCAGCGCCTGGGCGCGCAAGTGGGTGCGGCGGTCGACACGAAAAAGCCAGCGTTCTTCTGGGGCATCTCCTACGGCCTCGGTCCTTACATTCGCCTTGGATGGGGTGGCACCAGCCAGCGCATTACGGAGTTGCGCGGCCAGAGCATTGGTGACCCGGTGCCAAACAAGGAAGCCATCCGGACGCGTCAAGGATTCGCAAATTCGCACTACTGGTCGCTCACGGTGTCGATCAACTCGTTGAAATTCTTCACCAACTGAGGTCGACCATGCGATACGAAGAGGCCGTAACCGCTAGGAATAGGTGGCTGACGGCGCAACATGACCACTGGCGCAAAGGCGCGGCCAGGGAAACGGTGGCGGCGCCTGCTGGGATTGCAGTAGGCATCATCGGGCGCGAGGGCGAGTACCGCGTCGCCGTAAGGACTATCGATAGGTCTGCGGAGACGCGGCGGCTGGTCCGAGCGATCGAAGACGAAGTGGGAAAAGGGCAGATCGACGAGCGCCACATTGGTGTAGCCGAGCTTCTGTCCGCTCGTGACGAAGTGCGTCCGCTCGAGATCGGGTTGTCATGTAGTACCGAATTCGGCAACGTCGGGACAATCGGCTGCTTTGTACACCGTGAGAACACGCAGTCCCCGACGTTTCTCCTTTCGAATGCACATGTCATCGCACGTCCAGCGGACCAGAAGATCATTCAGCCGGCCGCTTCGCACTTTGGCGATAAGCAGATAGCCCTCTTTACGGAGGCATTTCCCACTAACCGTAAGCACAATCTTGTGGACGCTGCCATCGCGGAGGTCGACGTCGCCACTTCGCGGCGAATTCGAGATCAGGCGAGGGTCCTCCGCGGGCAGCGGATGACACCGACCACTGAGGGTATCGCCGTCTACAAGGTCGGCGCAGCGACGGAGCGGACAGACGGCGCTTTGGGGGCGGAACTCATGAATGATGTGCCGGTCGAATTCGGGCCAGGCGACATTCGCTTTTTCGATGACCAGCTTGAAATCGTCGGTGTTAATGGTGCCTTTGCTGACCGCGGCGACAGCGGCTCGCTCGTCGTCGATGGAGACGATCTTGCTGTCGGTCTTCTGTTCGCGAGAAGCACGATTGACAGCCGAATAGCGTTCGCGAACCTGATGGGTGAGGTGCTTGCTAAGTTGCGTGTCGAATTGGCATAGCCGGGACAGCGTCTCCGGCAGCGGATCTGGCGCGATATGCGGCGTTCAGGTTGGCCAAGCGGTTGAGCCACGTGCGACTGCGCGAGAGGTCCATAACGGGTTGGCCGAATCCCCAGCCTACTTTAGCGATTAGTGGCACACGGCACCGCGACGCGTGGCAGTAGTCAGGCAGCTGGGTTAGCATTCCGCCGCGCATTGTCACAAAGCTACTCAGAACCGAATGAAGGCGCTCGCTTTAATAGGATCGCTATCATCGATTTGTGCCGCGTGTGGAGGCCAGTGCTGTACAGAGGTCATCTAGTCCTGCTGACTATCCTGTCGCGCGAGGTTCGGCGCTCAGACGAGGTGGATGATCAACGATTCATCGCGCGCGAGCACACTTCCGGTGGACACTGAAGGGGCGCCGCGTGGTGCTTGGCGCATGCGATGCCGGACGAGCGGTCCGCGTCACTTGTCGCCGCGAATAGAAACCATGGCCGCGTTGTGTGACCCCCCTCACCCCCACCCGTCCCCCCCATCACCGCCCCCGCGTGCATCGCAACGAATCATGTTCGCGGAGGTCCTCGATGACGGCAACACTGATCCCCCCTCTCGAGGAAACCAAACCCTTCACCACCAGGACCATGCGCGCCACGGTGTTCCATGGCCCGGGGGACATCCGCGTCGAAGACGTTCCGCGGCCGCATGCCCGGCCGGTGAGGCGCTGATCCGGGTCACCACGACCACGATCTGCGGAACGGACCTGCATATCGTCAAAGGCGAGTATCCGGTCCGGCCCGGGGCTGGTGATCGGACATGAGCCGGTCGGCGTCATCGCGGAGCTCGGCGCCGGCGTCGCCGGGTACAACGTCGGCGATCGCGTGCTCGTCGGGGCGATCACGCCGTGCGGGCAATGCAATGCCTGTCTCTCCGGCCATCACTCGCAGTGCGGGCATGGCAATGACTGCGAGGCGCTCGGCGGCTGGCGGTTCGGGAACACGATCGACGGTGCGCAGGCGGAGTATCTGCCCGTCCCGAACGCGCAGGCGAACATGGCCGTCATCTCGGATGAGCTCCCCGGTTGAAGTCATTGACGAACAGGTGGTCCTCCTGGCCGACATCGCCTCGACCGGCATCAGTGGCGCGGAATCGGGCGAGGTCACCCTCGGCGACAAGGTGGCGGTCTTCGCGCAGGGCCCGATCGGCCTCTGCGCCTCGGTCGGCGCACGGCTGCTCGGCGCGTCGATGGTCATCGGCGTCGACGGCGACGACGCGCGCATCGCCATGGCGAAGAAGATGGGCGTCGATGTGGTGCTCGACTACCGCAAGGTCGACGTGGTCTCGGAGATCCGCCGTCTCACTGGCGGCGGGGTCGACGTGGCGATCGAAGCGCTCGGGACGCAGCCGACGTTCGAAAACGCCTTACGCGTCCTCCGTCCGGGCGGCACGCTCTCCAGCCTCGGTGTCTACTCGGGCAAGCTGGAGATCCCCTACGAGGCATTCGGCGCCGGCCTGGCCGACGTGCGCATCATCACGACGCTATGCCCGGGCGGCAAGGAGCGGATGCGCCGTCTCCTGGACATGGTGCGCAGCGGCCGGCTCGACCTCCGTCCGCTCATCACGCATCGCTTCAAGCTCGTGGACATCAACGAGGCCTACCGCGTCTTCGGCGGGCGGCTCGACGGTGTGATGAAGGTGGCAGTGACGCCGTGAACGCATCGTGTGCCGGCCGCCCTCTGGCGCCGTACGCCCGATGACCTGCGCGGCCTTCGCCTGCTCGATGTCGGCGATCGTCGCGAGCAGGGCGTCGAGGGCCACGCCGCGCCTTTCGTGCGTTCGCTACTGAATCGTTCGCGAAAGTGAACAGTCGAAGGCGTGACCTTTCCGGGTGAGGCAGTCCATCCTGGCGCCTCTGTCTGGTGCCGGTCTAAACCGTCCGTGCTGACGTTCATCGCCGGCGTTTCCAACCCCACACTGCGTTGCGTGGGCGAAAGCTTACCGCTCGGCCCTCGCGTACGGGTCACTCTTTGCCCCTGCGGACACTTCGTGACCCACCGTTATTGTGTGTAATGGCAGCATAACTGACCCCTCCGGCGAGCGCTCCTCTTTGCACTCAATAACTTACGTCATGGCGGCTGGCCTGCAGTATGGCCAGGGGTCAGTTGCACACCAAATTCGAGGTTTCGCCGGTAACGCGTGCCATGCGTGGCGGAGCTTGCTAATCGCAAAGAGGGAGACTTTCTTGAGACACAACCGTTTGGCTGTAGTTCTGCTCGCATCAGCCATCGCCGCATCGCCGGTGATGGGACAGGGGAACGGTCGCTGGAACGACCGCTCCGCAAACATTTACCGCGCGGAGGGCGTTCAGGCGCTGACGCTGCCGTCGACCGCTTCGCCCACCGCCATCGTCGCCCAGTTCCTCGGCGCCAGAGGCCGCGACGCGGCGACGCTCCGCAGCATCACGCTCGTGTCGCACGGCCGCGCCAGCCAGGGCGTGGCGCACTCGCGGATGGAGCAGCGTGTGAACGGCGTGGCCGTCCACGGCGCCTACGTGAAGGCCTCGATCAACGAGCGCGGTGAGCTCGTGCACCTGATCGAGAATCTCGCTCCGGCGGGCCGCGTTGCCGGCGCGTCCATCGACGAGCGCCAGGCGCTCGCGGCGGCCCTCGGCCGCCTCTATCCCGGCCTGACGGCCGACCTCCCGGTCTCCGGACGCAAGGCGGAGACCACGTCGTTCGCGCGTGGCACCTTCTTCCACGCCGATCCTTCCGCCACGCGCGTCGCCATTCCGATGGCCGACGGCTCGCTCGAGGAAGGCTATCTCGTCGAGACGTGGAGCGAAGAGAAGAACCTGCTGCACGAGACGCTCGTCAGCGGCAAAGGCGAAGTGCTCGACGTCGAGACGCGGACGAACACCGATTCGTACAACGTTTTCGACCTCGATCCGGTGAAGAGCGTGCAGTCGCTCGTGGTCGGCCCCGCGCCGGTCTCGGTCCCCGGAACGAACCCGTCGCCCAGCGGCTGGATCAACACGGGCGTGGTGCAGAAAACGACGAGCATCTTCGGCAACAACGTCCATGCTTACCTCGATGCCGACGGCAACAACCGTGCGGACAGCGGCGGCACGACGGTGAGCAGCCCGTACAACTTCACGAGCGTCTTCAGCGCGACCTCGCTCGTCAACACCACGACGAACCGCGCCGTCGCGGTCCATAACCTGTTCTTTCTGAACAACCGCATCCACGACATTCTGTACAAAGCGGGCTTCGTGGAGAGCGAGTTCAACTTCCAGGAGAACAACTTCAGCCGCGGCGGCTCGGGCTCCGATTCGGTGGACGCCGAGGCGCATGACGGGAGCGGCTACAACAACGCGAACTTCTCCACGCCGCGTGACGGCACGAACCCGCGCATGCAGATGTACGTCTGGCGTCACAACGAGGTGTCCGTGGCCGGCACGAGCTACAACCCGATCGGCACCGCGAGCTTCGGCCCGGCGCTGACGACCACCGGCGCGAACGGCCCCATCGCCGTCGCTCCGGCGGGCAACACGGAAGGCTGCGTCGCGTTCGCGGCCGGCACCTTCACCGGCAAGCTCGCGGTGATCGATCGCGGCACGTGCGACTTCGTCGTGAAGACGAAGAACGCGCAGAACGCCGGAGCCAGGGGCGTCATCATCGCCAACCATGTGACCGGCGGCGACGCCATCTCCGGCATGAGCGGTACCGACACGACGATCACGATTCCGGCTGCGTTCGTCGGCTACACCCACGGCATCGCCATCAAGGCGCAAGCCGGGAGCTCGGGCAGCATCCGCATCGATCCGATCTTCCGCGACGGCGACCTCGACTCCGACATCGTCTACCACGAGTACGGCCACGGCCTGACCTGGCGCATGATCACGTCGATGAGCGGTCCGCTCGCCGGCGCCATCGGCGAAGGCATGGGCGACGTGCTCGCCATCGTCATCAACAATGACGACGCCATCGGCGAGTACTCGGAGCGCAACACCGCCGGCATCCGTTCCTCGCGTTACGGCACGTTCCCGCGCTCCTATGGCGCCGTCAACGGCACCAACGGTGTCCACTACGACGGCGAAGTCTATGGCGCCATCGGCTGGAACCTGTTCAAGCAGTACGAGGCGCGCTACGGCCTCGCCCCGGCCAAGGACCAGGTCCTCCGCGACATGGTCAACGGCATGAACTACACGCCGGCGCGGCCGACGTACGAGCAGATGCGCGATGGCGTGCTGCAGGCCACCGCGGGCACCGACCGCCAGTGCATGGTGTGGACGGCGTTCGCGCAGTTCGGCGTCGGCCAGGGCGCGAAGGGCGTGGCCAATACCGACGGCACCGCCACGATCACGGAGTCGTTCACGAACCCGATGCCGTGCCCGCTGTAGTCGAGGATCACGTTTTTCCATGAGGCCGCCGCGGGAAACCGCGGCGGCTTTTTTGTTGTGAACGATAGGACAGATGGGACTTACAGGACGGATAGGACGTATGGGACAGCTGCGATGACCGCAGGCGCCCCGACGACACAGTTCCGTCACACGGCCCGTCACCGAACTCTTTCGGCCTTGCGCGAACCGTGACCGCCGTCGCGCGTATTGTCCGCAGCAATCACTCCTCGAAAGGAAACTCAATGATCAAAAAGCATTTCGCGGCCGCGGCTGCGCTGCTCGTCGCGGTGTCGGCTTTCGGCGCCGACGCGGTCGACAAGACCCCCGCCAAACGATACGGCACCTGGGGTGTCGACGTGGCCGGCATGGACCGCTCGGTCGCGCCGGGCGATGACTTCTTCGCGTACGCCAACGGCAAATGGGCGGCCTCCACGGAGATCCCCGCCGACAAGGTCGCGTACAACTCGTTCAACATCCTCGGCGACCTGTCCGAAGCGCGCGTGCGAGGGATCGTGGAACGGTGGGCGTCCGACGAGAAGCTCAAGGCCGGCTCGGACGAGGCGAAAGTCGCCGCGATGTACCGCAGCTTCATGGACGAAGCGGCCGCGGAGCAGCTCGACGCGAAGCCGCTCAAGCCCTACCTCGCGTCGCTCTGGAACGTGAACAACCACGAGGAGCTCGCGAAGTGGATCGCCGCCAACTCCACCACGTTCAGCCGCACGCCGTTCGGCGTCTACGTCACCGACGACGCGAAGAATCCGGACCGCTACACGCTCTACATGGGTCAGGGCGGCCTCGGACTGCCCGACCGTGATTACTACCTCCGCGACAACTTCAAGCCTCAGAAAGAGCGTTACCAGCAGTACGTCGCCGACATGCTGAAGCTCGTCGCGTATCCCGACGCGGAGAAGCACGCCGCCGACATCGTGGCGATGGAGACGAAGATCGCCGAGGCGCACTGGACGCGTGCGGAAAGCCGCAATCGCGACAAGACGTACAACCCGATGACGCTCGCGGAGCTCGAGAAGTACGCGCCCGGCTACCCCTGGCGCGCCGCCTTCACCGAAGCGGGCCTCGGCAAGATCGAGAAGATCGTCGTCCGCCAGAACACCGCGCTGCCGAAGATGGCGGAGACCCTCGCCGCCACGCCGATCGAGACGCTGAAGGCGTGGCAGGCGTTCGCCATCGCCGACAACTCGGCGGGGCTGCTGTCGAAGCGTTTCGTCGATACGGCCTGGGAGTTCCGCTCGAAGTTCCTCTCCGGCGCGAAAGAGCAGCGTCCGCGCTGGAAGCGCGCCCTCGGCTGGGCTGACGGCACGCTGGGCGACGCGATCGGCCGCACGTACGTCGCCGAGTACTTCCCGGCCGAGTCGAAGGTGAAGATGGAGCAGCTCGTCGGCAACCTGCTGGCGGCGATGAAGCTCCGCATCAACAACCTCGCCTGGATGAGCCCCGACACGAAGAAGGAAGCACTGGCGAAGCTCGCCAACTTCAAGGTCAAGATCGGCCATCAGGCGAAGTGGCGCGACTACTCCGCGCTCACCATCAAGGACGGCGATCTCGTTGGCAATGTGGAGCGCGCCGGCAAGTTCCAGTGGGAGTGGGACCGCGCGCGCATCGGCAAGCCGGTCGACAAGGACGAGTGGGCGATGACGCCACACACCGTCAACGCCTACTACTCGCCGGTCAAAAACGAGATCGTGTTCCCGGCCGCCGTGCTGCAGCCGCCGTTCTTCGATCCGCAGGCCGATCCGGCCGTGAACTACGGTGCGATCGGCAGCGGCATCGGCCACGAGATCACGCACGGCTTCGACGACCAGGGACGCAAGTCGGATGGCAAAGGAATGCTGCGCGACTGGTGGACGGCCGACGATGCGTCGAAGTTCGACGCGCAGGCGGCGAAGCTCGCGGCGCAATACGAGGCCGTGAAGTTCCCGCAGGGCGACGACTTCAAACTGATCGGCAAGCTCTCCGCCGGCGAGAACATCGGTGACCTCGGCGGCGTCCTCGTCGCGCACCGCGCCTACAAGCTGTCGCTCAACGGCAAGCCCGCCCCTGTCATCGACGGCTTCACCGGCGATCAGCGTTTCTTCCTGGCCTACGCCCAGATCTGGCGTGCCCTCTTCCGCGACGAAGCGCTGCGCCAGCAACTGACCACCGGGCCGCACTCCCCCGGCTTCGTCCGCGCCTTCGCCCCGCTGCGCAATGTCGATGCGTGGTACGACGCCTTCGGCGTCAAGGAAGGCCAGAAGCTGTACATCAAACCAGAGGACCGCGTGCGGATCTGGTAGCGGATTCGCGTTACGTGGCGCGCCGCAGTGGCGCGCCACGTAAGCGGACGATGGGACGAATAGGACCTATAGGACGAATGGGACCTAGAGGACAGAGGCAAAGGCGGTGCTTTGTCCCAGCTGTCCTATTCGTCCTATAGGTCCTATTTGTCCCATCGGACCTTCGGGTGATTTCCGGCATACTGTCGCCAAATCGGACAACTCTGGAACCCCATATGCGCCGCTGCGTGCTGTTCACCCTTCTTGCCGTACTGTCGTTCACTCTCGACGCGCAGTCGTCCCGCCGCCGCGCGGCACGCGCTCCGGAAAGCGCCCTCGAGATCCACGCGCTCGCCGGTTACCACCCCACGCTCACCACTACCGCCGACCTCGAGCCCTTCCGCGTGCTCGTCGGCGACGCCACCGTCGTCGCCCTCGGCGAGAGCTGGCACACGTCGGGCGGCTTCTACCTGATGAAGCACCGGCTCTTCCGCTTCCTCGTCGAGGAGATGGGGTTCCGCGCCTTCGCCATGGAGAGCAACTGGGAAGCGGTCGAGCGCACCGACACGTACGTCCAGACCTGCGCCGGCACGCCCGAGGAGGCGATCAGCGAGCAGTACAGCGTGTGGCAGAGCACCGAGTACGCGGACCTGATGCGCTGGATGTGCGAGTGGAACCGCACGCACCCCGATCCCGCCGACCGCCTCACCGCGTTCGGCTTCGACATCCAGCAGCCCGACAAGGACGGCCCGGCGCTCGCCGCGCTGCTCGCGCAGTTCGGCGTGCCGGAGAGCGACCCACGGGTGAATGGGCTCCGCTCGTGCGAGCTCGCGTTCGGCCTGGCCCATCCGTTCGGCGAGATCCCGCCGGCGGTGCACGCGACCTGCCTCGAGGCGATCGCCGGCGTCGAGTCGTTCCTCCAGGCCAACCGGACGACGATCGTCGAGCGCACGTCGCGGCACGACTTCGAGATCGCGATGCTGCGCGTCATCGGCCTGCGCGCGCACCAGGAAGAGACGTTCCATATCCGCGACGACTTCGCGAAAGGCTTCAACTATCGCGACGAGGCGATGGCGTACGCGTTCCACCTGCACCGCGCGATGAAGGCGCCGAACGCGAAGACCGCGCTCTGGGCCGCCGACATTCACATCGCACAGAACGTCCTCCCCGGCGGCGAGCGTCCCCTCGGCAGTCATCTCGAAGCGGCGCTCGGCCGCGACTACGTCAGCTTCGCCATCACGGCTTACGAATCGGAGCGAGCTGCCGCTCCCGGCGTCTGCGCCCTCGGCGCGCGTAAACCCGGTTCGGCGGAAGAGCGGCTGGCGACGTTCGGCCACCAAACGCTGCTCGCGCGGCCGCAAGGCGGGCGACGCCAGTACCACGTCATGCCGATGGGCTTCTACACGTTCCGCCCGTTCGCCGACTTCGACGGCATCTTCTTCCTCGCGCATTCGCCGGCGATGCATCCGCTGACGTACCCAGGGTGCCGATGAGCGATTTCGTCGCGCGCGATTCCGTCGTGCGCACGATCTGGGGCAACGGCGACATGGTGCTCGTGGTGTTCGCCGGCTCGGCGGCCGAGTTCGCGCTCAACCGCGCCGTCGACTGGCTGTTCTTCACCGGCAAGCTGCCCGCCGATCCGATCGGCCGCCTCTTCTCCACCGCAAGCTACGCGCAAGGCATCGTCTTCGCCGATACGGCGACCGCTGCGCGCACGCTGGGCCGCATCCGCGCGGCGCACGAAGCCGTCGAGCGCGATCGCGGCAAGCGCATCCCCGACTGGGCGCACCGCGATGTGCTCTACATGCTCATCGACTACTCCGAACGAGCGCACGAGCTGCTCGCGCGGCGCTTGACCGCGGACGAGCAGCAAGAGCTCTATGACGTCTTCTACCGCGTCGGGATCGGGCTGCAGATCCCCGATCTGCCACGGACGTACGCGGAGTGGCAAGCCGATCGCGACGTCCACCTGCGCCGCGACCTGTTCAACGGAGACGGCACGGCGGAACTGTACGCACAGTACCGGATGCACCTTGGTGGGTGGCGGTACCGGGTGCTATTGGCGGTGCAATCGATCCTGGCCCCGGACCACGTACGCCGCCTGCTGCGGCTACGCCGCGCGCAGTGGCTGCGCCCGTTCTTGTGGATCTATCCCCTGCTGGTCCGCGCAGGGTTGCGGCCGCTGGTGCAACGGCTGTTGATGCCTGCGCGGTACCTTGCCGCGATCCGCGCGCTGGATGGCACGGAGGAACGACAGGACGAGTAGGACGAATGGGACGAATAGGACGGCCGCCGCGCTACGATGCCGATCATGAAAAGAGCAGCGCTCCTCCTGCCGCTTCTGGTGTCCATCGCGGCGTCTGCAAAAGAGCCCATCACGGGCTATGCGCCGATCAACGGCATGAAGATGTACTACGAAATCCACGGTCAGGGTGAGCCGGTCGTCCTGCTGCACGGCTCCTTCATGACCATCACCAACAACTGGCCGGACATGATCGCGCGGCTGTCCAGAAGCCGGCGAGTCATCGCCGTCGAGCTGCAGGGCCACGGGCGCACCGCGGACATCGATCGAGACTTCAGCCACGAACACCTGGCCGACGATGTCGCCGCGCTGCTCGACCACCTGAAGGTCCCGCGAGCGGACCTGCTGGGCTACAGCATGGGTGGCGGCGTCGCCATGCAGGTGGCGATTCGCCATCCGGAGAAAGTCCGGAAAGTCGTGAGCATTTCGGCGGTGTTCCGTCACGACGGCTGGGTCAAAGAAGCGGTCGACGCGTTTCCCACGATGGATCCGGCGATGCTCAAAGGCTCGCCGATCGAGATCGAGTACAAGAAGCTCAGCCCCACCCCCGACCAGTTCGACCGGTTCATCCGACGCGTCATCCAGATGGACGTCAAGCCGTACGACTTCGGCGCCGCGAAACTGAAGGCGACCAAAGCGCCGTTTTTCTTCATCCACGGCGACGCCGACGGCGTGCGCCTCGACCACATCGCCGAATTGTTCCGCCTGAAAGGCGACGAGATCTTCGGCGACATGCGGCCGAGGTCCGAATCGCGACTGGCCGTGCTGCCGAATACGACGCACGTCACTCTGATGGACAAAGCCGACGTCATCGTGCCGATGGTCAACGACTTCCTGGATGCGCCGCCAAGGAAGCAGGCGCCGTAGAACACCGCTGTTGCGCCGGCGAACCCATCGCAACCTGTTGCCAACCCTCCGTGACCGGTTGCGAACCTCCACCGGAGGGTTGCAAACCCCTCCCGAACCTCTCCCAACACCTTTTTGCAGCCTCCCAACACCTCGCGGACCTCTCCCAACACCCCGCCGGAGGGTTGCAAAGCCCTTCAGGAGGTGTCGCAATCCCTTGCCGGACGGTTGCGAACCCCTCGCGGAGGTGTCGCAATACCCCGCCGGCAGGTTGCGAACCGGTTGTCAACCTGTTGCCAACCTCCGGTGGAAGGTTGCGAACCCTTCACGATCCTGTGGGGAGACTCCGCAAACCTATTGGGAGGCTGCAAAAACCTATTGGGTGACGGCACGAACGTATTGGGAGACTGCAGAATCCCGTTGGGAGGCTGCACGAACCTGTGGAGAGACTTCAGAAACCTATGGGGAGGCCCGGCGGACCTGTTGGGAGACTCCGCGGAGGTGCTGGCAGACTCCGCCGAGGTGTTGGGAGACTCCGCGGAGGTGTTGGGAGACCTCGCGGGGGTGTTGCGACCGGGAACGATCCAGGAGAGCGGTGGCCTCTGCCACAGCACGCCTGGATTTGGCGGCTCCCGGAAAATTTTTCAGCGTGCTCAACTTTTCTGTTGACAGGCCAGCGAGCGCTACCTTAGTATTCTTGGCCGTCGGCACGGGTGAGACGTCACTCGTGCAACTGCTCTTTGCGTAACAGGCCGCGCCTTGGCCTGAATCACAATTGTTGTTTCGCACAACCTACCACCGGTTCGCGGTACGTCGGCACAGCGCGCGATACGAGACCCTTCGACGGTGAGAGAGCGTGCCACGGTAGCCACACGGACGCTGATGCGAGCGTTCCGTGCAGCAGCAGGATGCCCTACGTGTATCCACCCGCGGCCCCCGAGTTCCGGACTCGGGCCTCTCATTCACCGTGCCCCCGGCGCGTCGCCGGAGGCCTTAACCATCCCTCGTGCAGAGGGATGCTCGATGGAGGTCTCATATGACGGTACCGAATCAGATTCCCACGGTCCTCACCCCGGAAGAAGCCATTCAGCAGCTTCGCGCGATGCGCGAGCTGATCCCCGACTTTGCCGGTCTCAAAGCCGGCGAGCCGGTGCGTCTCAGCCCCAATGCCTCGCTGCACCCCGACTTTCTGCGCGGGGCCATCCTGGCGATCGACACCGTCGCGCCGCTGACGGCCATGGTCACGACGCCGCCGGCGGAGCTGCTCGCGGAGCTGGATCTCACCGAGCGCTGGAGCGCCATGCTCGCGGAGCTGGACAGCCTGCGCTCCGGCATCATCGGAGCCATCGGCACCCGCCGCTACCGCCTCGGCCTCACCGCACGTGAGGTGTACCACGTGAGCCAGCAGCTCGCGAAGACGAAGCAGTACGCCACCCTGCGCCCGCTGGTGGAGACGATGAAGCGCGCCGCCCGCTTCGGCGGACGCCGCCGCGCCGCGGAGAAGCCGGAACCGCCGGCCGCGGAGTAGTCCCCGTTCGTAGTGCCGCCGCCGGGCGCGTGTGCGCCCGGCGGCGGGTTTTCGCGCGGAGTGGCGCCGTACCTTTCGGTACAGCGCCGCATCCTTCATTAGAGGACCGGTTCTTCGCAGAAGCGGCAGATGAAGACGCGGCAACTGCAGGTGGATTCGTTCCAGATGTTGCCGTTCAGCTCGCACTGTTCGCGCTGGGCTTCGAAGCCGGCGCACGGCTCCGGGATCTTGTCGAAGATGTAGGTCCCGCCCACCGGGAGGTTCCACGACGTGCCGTGGTACGAGAACGAGTAGTACGGCGGGTACTCGGGACCCGTGGTGAAGTAGTAGCCGTAGTTCTGGCTGTACCAATAGTGGAACGGCGTACCGCGCGGGTCGTTCGCGGCCAGCGCGTAGCCGGCGATGCCCTGATAGCGGTAGTCGCTGCCGTGCGCGGCGTAATAGATCGAATAGTAGTAATAGATCCGCGGGCGCTGATCGACCTGCCAGCGGTGGACGGGCACCAGGCCCTGTCCCGCGCGCGGCTGATAGCCAGGCACGACGGGGATGATGTCGCCGCCATACGGGAACGGCTGGTACGCGTAGTTGTACGGGTAGCCGGATCCCTCGCTGAAGTTGCTGGTGAGGAAGTGGCCGAGCGTTGCGTTCTGCGTAATGAAGCGGTGGAAGGGCGTCGCCGAGACCATGATCGTGTCCTGAGCCAGCGCGCTCTGCGAAACGCCCATCGAAGCGACGAGCAGCATAGCGAGGCCGAGGAGTTTGAGAGCCGAGGTTTTCTTCACCATTGATGTCTCCTGGTAGTTGAAGCGGGCTTTCCGTTCGAGGGTCAGCGCAGGTCCACGGAACGAGACGTTGCGCTCTTCAATCGCGAGGCGTCAGTCGCCCATCAGCACACCGCCGCCCTGCACGCTGGTTTTCACCTTCACGCGGATCACCTCCTCTCTCTCGATACCGTCGGCCGCATACGCATCAGTAAAGACGCGAACGGCCGAGGTCCTTTTGCTTGGTTGTTGCGGGTGAAATGAGTGTAGGTACCCGGCGTGCGCGCTGAAATGGAAGGACGCGCGCTCCCGTGTAGGAAATGAGGAAGTGGTTATAGGTGTAAGAATCGCGTTCCGGCGCTACCATGAGTCATCGCCATGCGCCCGCTCCTCTTCACTGCCGTTCTCGGCCTTGTGCCGGTAGCCGCGTTCGCGCAGGAAATGCCGGAGTGGCTGTCGCGCCTGTCGCTCCACGGCTACATCAGCCAGGCGTATGCGGTGAGTGAGGATCATCCGATCTTCGGCATCCCCACCGAGGGCACGACCGACTACCGCGATCTCGCACTGCAGTTCCGCTATGACGCGGACCGCGAGCACGCGTTCGTGCTGCAGTTGCGGCAGGAGCGATTGGGCGACAGTCCGCGGCAGCGCGACGACGTGGAGCTCGACTGGGCGTTCTATCAATACAACGTCTCCGAGCGGCTCACGTTCAAAGCGGGACGCATCCCGCTGCCGCTCGGCATCTTCAATGAGGCCGGCGGCCCCGCCACCGCCTCCCCTTTCTTCCGTCCGCCGAACGAGTTCTACGAGCGCGGCTATACGAGCAAGACCGTCGAGGGCGTCCTCGGCTCAGTATCGTTCGGGACATTGGACGCCTGGAGCTTCGACGTCGACGGCTACTTCGGACAGTGGAAAGTCGATTACGGCGACGAAGGACAACAGTCCGACGCGCGCAATGCGTGGGGCGGCCAGGTGTGGGTCAATACGCCCGTAGAAGGCGTGCGCGCCGGCGGCGGCGCGTATCGCTGCGACGTCGAGGCGCCTTACGGCGAGACGGCCGATTACCTGATGCTGCACGCGTCCATCGAAGCGGACCTCGAGCGCTGGCGGCTGGCCACTGAATACCTGAGCGGCGATCTCGATCAGTGGGGCCGCTATCGCGCGTGGTATGCGCAGGCGGGCTACGAGGTGACGCCGCGCTTCAGCGTGCACGCGCGCGGCGCCGTGGCGCGCATTACGGCGCTGGACGACGACTACGGCACCACCACCGCGACGCTCAGCGAGGATCTCGCGCTGTCGCTCAACTATGCCGTCCATCCGGCGGTCGTGTTCAAGCTCGAGGGGCATACGAACGAGGGCTTCCTCCGCGAGGACAGGCCGCAGAACCTCTACGACCCGCCGTCCGAGACGCGCTATCTGATCGCGAGCGTCGTCGCCAGTTTCTAGGGACTGTTGCCGATCACATGCTCCGCATCCTCGCCCTGCTCCTGATGGCCGGTGTAGCCACGGCCGAGGAGTGGCCTGCTCCGGCGAACGAGCCGGCCTATCGCGTGGTGGTGCACGTGTCCAATCCCGTGGGCTCGTTGACGCGCGCGGAGCTGTCCGCGATCTACATGAAGCGCACGCGGAGCTGGCGCGACGGAACGGCGATCCTCCCTGTCGATCAACGGCGTGACTCGCGGCTGCGCGAGCGGTTCTCGCGCGCGGTGCACGGCAAGAGCGTGGCGTACGTGACGCGCTACTGGCAGCGGCTGATTTTCTCCGGGCGTGCCGTGCCACCGCGCGTGCTGCGCTCGGATGCGGCGGTACTGGACTTCGTGCAGCGTCATGCCGAGGCGGTGGGGTATGTGGATGCGCGGACGCCGCTGAATGGCGGCGTGAAGGCGATCGCGGTGACGCCATGAGGCCGCTCTCCTTCCGCGCGCGGCTCGCGTTGACCATCAGCGCGTTGATCCTCCTCATCGCGGTGTCGATCTACCTCTACCTGCCGCGCAAGCTCGAACGGGAGGCGATCGCGCTCATCTCGCACAAGGCCGATACGCTGGCACAGCTCACAGCGTTCACGATCCATCCGGCGATCTACTTCCACGACCGCGCGGCGCTCGAGGAAGCGCTCAGCGGCACGCGCCGCGACAAGGACGTGGCGTACGTGATCGTGCGCGATCCCACGGGGAAGGTGCTGGCGAGCGTGCATCCGGAGCGGGAGACGCGCAAAGGCGCGGCGGGGCGCGGAGTGTCGCGCGATGGCACGCTGTACGAGATGGTCACACCGATTCGCGACGGCGGGCGCGAGCTGGCGAAGCTGCAGATCGGGATGTCGCTCGCGCGGCTGAACCGCGAGCTCGCGGACATGCGCCTCGCCATCGGGCTGCTCAGCGCGCTGATCCTCGCGGCCGGACTGGCGGCGGCGGCGCTGGTCAGCAACCTGCTGACGCGGCCGTTGCGCGAAGTGGCGGCGGGCGCGCGGCGGCTCGCCGCGGGCGAACTGCAGCATCGCGTGCCCGCCGGACGCGACGACGAGATCGGGCAGCTCGCCGCGGCGTTCAACGACATGGCCGCGCGCATCGCGGAGCGCGACACGTCGCTGCGCCGATTGTCGAAGCGCCTGCTCTCCGTGCAGGAGCAGGAGCGCGTGCGCATCGCGCGCGAGGTGCACGACGAGCTGGGGCAGGCGCTGACCGCCATGAAGATCGATCTGCAGCAGGTCGGGCGGCGCCATCGAGAGCTGCAGGAGCCGCTGGCCGGCATCGCGCGCACCATCGACGAAACGGTGGACATCGTCCGCCGCATCGCCGCCGATCTGCGCCCCGCGATCCTCGACGACCTCGGCATCGCGGCGGCGCTCGAACAGCAACTGCGGCGGCTGCGCGAGAGCACCGGCATACGCACAACGCTGACAGTGCCGGAGGAACCTGAGATCGACACGCTAACCGGCGCGACTTTCTACCGTATTACACAGGAGGCGCTGGCGAATGTGGTCCGCCACGCCGAAGCAACCGCGGTCGAGATCTCACTGAGGCTGGAAGGGGGAGCGGCGGTGCTGACGATCCGGGACAACGGGCGAGGGATGCCTCGCGCCATAGCAGACGATCCGAAATCCCTCGGCCTCCTCGGCATCCGCGAGCGAGCCGAGCTGCTCGGCGGCAGCATGATGATCGACAGCGTTCCGGGCCAAGGCACGGCGGTCATCGTCACGCTCCCGCTGACGAAGGGCGAGTCCGGCCATGCGCATCCTGTGCGTTGACGATCACGCGATCTTCCGTCAGGGCGTCAAGCAGATCCTGCTGCAGTTCGAGCCGCTGGTGCGCATCGGCGAAGCGGCGACCGGCGCCGCGGCGCTGGAGCTCGCACAGGATGCGTACTGGGATCTGGTGATCCTCGACCTGTCGCTCCCCGACCGCAGCGGCTTCCAGTTGCTCACGGAGCTCAAGCAGCAGCGGCGCGATTTGCCGGTGCTCGTCCTCAGCATGCACGGCGAGGACGAATACGCGATCCGCGCACTGCGCAACGGTGCATCGGGCTACTTGACGAAGGAGACGGCGCCCGAGGAGTTGATCGCCGCGATCCAGAAAGTGATGCGCGGGGGGCGGTACATGACGCCGACGCTCGCGGAGAAGATCGCGTTCGCATACGCGTCGCCCGCGACACAGTCGCCGCATCACACCCTGTCCGAGCGCGAGATGGAGGTGCTGCAACTCATCGGCGCCGGCAAGAGCCTCAAGGAGATCGCCGCGCAGATGGGCCTCAGCGTGAAGAGCGTCAGCACCTACCGGGCGCGGGTGCTGGAGAAGATGATGATGAGCAGCAACGCGGATCTGATCCGGTATGTGGTGGAGAACAACCTGAGGTTGTAGGGGGACGCCCCTCCGTGTCATCCCGAAGCGCCCGTATGGGTGTGCAGGGCGGGGGAGGGCGCTGAGGGATCTGTGCGGGGGAAAGGCGGCATCGCAGGACTGTCACCTGCCCCCACACGGATCCCTCACCCGCCTCCCCCACCCGCACCCCCATACGGCGGGATTCGGGATGACACACGGGACAAAAGAAAGGCCTGACCCCGTACGCACTGGCGCCAAGCCCTTTTGTCCCATCTGTCCTATTCGTCCCATAGGTCCTATCCGTCCTATCGTCTCCCGCTACGGTCCGTACTTCCCGTCCCGTCCCTTCCGCGTCCTCTTTTCTCAGTGGCAACTTTGTTGCACAAAGTAGTCCGTGCTATGGTGAGCGCATGACACGGCCTTCCGCGGTTCCTCGATCGATGCACGAGCAGGCGCTCGATGATCTGCGGTACATCCGCTCGGCCGTGGAGAACGCGGGGGAGTTCACCGCGGTCTCCGGACGGGGCGGGGTGGCCATGGGGGTGACCGGACTCGTGGCGGCGATCGTCGCGGCGACGCAGACGGGCTCGCCCATGCGCTGGCTGGCCATCTGGGTGGCCGCGGCGGTCGTAGCCGCCACCATCGGCGTGCTCTCCATGGCCTGGAAGAGCAGGCGCGCGGGGGCTTCGCTCGTCTCGGCGCCGGCGCGGCGGTTCGCGCTGGCCTTCTTCCCCGCCATCGCGGCGGCCGCGGCGCTGACGGCCGTCCTCGTCAGCCGCGCGGAGCTCGACCTGCTGCCGGCGATCTGGCTGCTGCTCTACGGCGTCGCCATCTCGGCCGGAGGCGCGCTCTCCGTGCGCGTCGTGCCGTTCATGGGGCTGCTGCTGCTCCTCATCGGCGTCGCCGCCCTCCTGGTGCCGTTCGCCGCCGCGAACCTGCTCCTCGGCCTCGGCTTCGGCCTCGTCCAGATCGCCGGCGGGCTGGTGATCGTGCGGAGGTACGGTGGCTAAACCGCTCAAGAAAGCGCCGACCACCACCGAGCCGCCGACGCCCACAGGGCCGAAGTTCGAAGCGCCAGCCATCGGCGCGGCGCAGCTCGACCGGCTGATCCACGAGCGGCTCCGCCTCGGCATCGTCTCCGCGCTGGCGGTGAACCCGTCGCTGACGTTCACGGATCTGCGCGCGATGCTCGGCACCACCGACGGCAACCTCAGCGTCCACGCGCGCAAGCTCGAGGACGCGGGCTACATCGCCTGCACGAAGTCGTTCGTGGGACGACTCCCGAAAACTGCTTACACACTCACCAGCACCGGCCGCAAGGCGCTGGGCAACTATCTCGACCGCATGGAGGCGCTGATCCACACGATGCGTGGATGAGCGCCCCCTTTTCTATGACCGGAGGATTCACGATGCGAGGACCTTTTCACGTAGCGATCATCATGGACGGCAACGGACGGTGGGCCACGGAGCGAGGCTTGCCGCGGCCCGAGGGGCATCGCGCCGGGGCCGACGCGGTGCGCCGGGTCGTCGAAGCCGCGCCTGCCGCCGGCATCGACCTCCTCACGCTCTACGCCTTCTCTTCCGACAACTGGAACCGGCCGCAATACGAGGTCGACGCGCTGATGGCGCTCCTCGAGCAGTTTCTGGCGACGGAGACGGCGCGCTGCGTCGCGTCGGGCGTCCGCCTGAACGTGATCGGCCGCCGCGACCGCCTCTCCCCTGCCCTGGTGCGTCACATTGAAGCCGCCGAAGCGGCCACCGCGCACTGCACGAAACTGCGCCTGCGCCTGGCCATCGACTACTCGTCGCGCGATGCGATCGCGCGCGCGACGTGCGACAAATGCTCCGAGCATTCGTTCCGCCAGCGCCTGTCGATGGCCATCCACGCCGACTCGACGATCGAGGATGTGGACCTGCTGATCCGCACCGGACGCGAAAAGCGCCTCAGCGACTTTCTGCTGTTCGAGACCGCCTACGCGGAGCTGCATTTCAGCGACCGCCTGTGGCCCGACTTCAGCGGCGCCGATCTGACGACGGCGCTGAACGACTATCGCGCAAGGGACCGCCGGTTCGGGGCAATCGCGGAAAAGCGCGTTTCGTGAAGGGCAGAAGGACGATGGGACAAATAGGACCTATAGGACGGATGCGTCAACCCCTGCCCCATTCGTCCTATTTGTCCTATAAGTCCCGTTCGTCCTATCGTCCTCCTTGGAGAAATCCGAATGACGGGATACATCGACTCAATTGACGACCTGCGCAGTCACTACGCCGCGCCCGGTGAGCGCACGCTGAAGAAACAGCTCGCGCGGCTGGATGGGCACTGCCGCAACTTCATTCAACTCTCACCGTTCGTGGTCGTGGCCACGGCGAATGGCGCGCAACTCGATGCGTCGCCGCGCGGCGGCGCACCCGGCTTCGTGAAGGTGGTCGACGACGTCACGTTGTGGCTCCCCGACTCTCCCGGCAACAATCGCCTCGATACGCTGGCCAACATCGTGGCGAGCGGACGCGCCGGGCTGCTGTTCCTCATCCCCGGCGTGGACGAAACGCTCCGCATCAACGGCGCCGCACGCATCTCCGTCGATCCGGCGAAGCTCGCGCACTTCGCCACCGAGAAGCGCACGCCTCGAGTGGTGGTCGAGATCACCGTCGAGGAAGCGTTCCTTCATTGCGCGAAGGCGCTGATGCGCTCGCGGCTCTGGGCGGACGAGGCGCGGCAGGATCGCGGGGTGCTGCCGACGATGGGGCAGATGCTCGCCGACCACATCGGCGACGGCACTCCTGTCGAGACGCAGGAGCAGATGATCGCGCGCTACCAGCGCGACCTCTGAAAACCGTTTCGGAAGTGCTTGCATGGCTCGCAATTCGTCTTGCAGCGCCTAGCTTTGTGTCATAAAGTGGCGCGCATGATCAAACCCGTTCCTCGCATCTGGCCAGCCTCCTTCGCGGTCCTCACACTCCTCCTCGGCACCCCCGTTTCAGCGCAGGACAAGCTCGCCGAAATCGACAAGATCTTCAGTTGGGCCACGCCCACCGCGCCGGGATGTGCGGTCGCCGTCGCGCAGCACGGCAAGGTGGTGGTGAACCGCGCGTACGGCTCGGGTGACCTGGAGCGCAACGTGCCGCTCAGCCCCGACTCGGTCTTCGACGCCGGCTCGCTGGTCAAGCAGTTCGTCGCGGCGTCGACACTTCTCCTCGTCGAGGAAGGACGCCTGTCGCTCTCCGAAGACGTGCACAAGTACATCCCGGAGCTGCCGGATTACGGACAGAAGATCACACTCGACCACCTCCTCACGCACACCTCCGGGATCCGCGACTGGACCGGGATGCTGCCGCTCACCGGCGGCAACGTCGATGCGCTGACGTTGACGCTGCGGCAGCGCGGTCTCAACTTCGCGCCCGGCGAGGAATGGGCGTACTCGAACGGCGGCTACGTGCTGCTGAAGGAAATCGTCGCCCGCACCAGCGGCATGTCGTTCGCCGAGTTCACGCGCAAGCGGCTGTTCGAGCCGCTGGGGATGAAGTCGACCGCGTACACGAACGATCTGCGCGCCGTGGTCAGGAACCGAGCCCTCGCCTACGACAAGCAGTTCGGTCAGTGGAGGATGGCGATGCTGCTCGACAATGACCGAGGGGGCGGCGGCGCGCTGCTCAGCACCACGGGTGATCTCCTCCTCTGGAACGAGGCGCTGACCAGCGGCCGGTTCGGCAAGTTCGTCAGCGAGAAGATTCAGGAACCGGCCATGCTGAGCAACGGTCGGAAGCTCGGCTACGCCCGCGGCCTCTTCCTCGACACGAACCGCGGCGGCCGAGTGGTGTGGCACTCCGGTAGCGCCGACGGCTACAAATCGATGCTGAGCCGCTTTCCGGAGCAGGCGCTCTCCATTGCCATCATGTGCAACTCCGGCGACGACACCAACCGGGCGGCCTTCGCACGCCGCCTCTACGACCTCTTCGTACCCGGCACGCGCGAAGCCGCCGCTGAAGAGAATGCGCCCGCCGCAGTGGACGTCGACCTGAAGAGCCGGCAGGGCCTCTTCTTCAACGAGCGCACCGGCGAGCCGCTGCGCCTCGTCGTGGACGGCTCGCGCTTTCGCATCGCCGGCGGCCCGGCGCTCGTGCCGGTCGACGCCGATCGTTTCAAACGTGCCGGCGCCGCGCTGTCGTTCATGTCGCAGGACGAGTTCGAGCTGCGCTTCCTCTCCCCCGACCAGTTCGAGCTGAAGTCGATGGAAGGGAAGACGACGCGCTACCGCCGCGCCCAGCCCTATGCGCCCACCGCCGCCGACCTGCAGGCGTTCGCCGGCCGCTTCGAGAGCGGCGAGATCGGCACCGTGTTCCAACTGGTGCCCGGCGAGGACATGCTGACGATTCGCCTGGAAAACGCGCCGGACAAGACGCTGGAGTTCCGCCCCGTCGACCGTGACACCTTCCAGCGCGGCGGGATGACCGTGCGCTTCCTGCGCGACAAAGACGGGAAAGTCGTGGCCTTCGACTACAGCAATCCGGTGATCCGCAACGTGAAGTTCATGCGCCTGAACGACCGCGCAAACTAGGACGAAGTGGGGCGCCGCGGCGCCCGTGTGTTTCATCAGTCACTTGAAACGGATGCCCAACTGGATCAGGCGCTGTTCGCTCTGCAGCGGATCGCCGGCGAAGGCGGCCGGCGTGCCGAACGCCGGGTTCTCCACGAGCTCACCCGCCGCGTTGCGGCCGGTCCAGCGCGCACCGCGGTACGGGCCGGGTTCGCGCGGAAAACCGAACGGTCAGTGGTGACATGCAACGTCTCCTTTGCCGCGCCGTGAACGACGCGTCACGTTGCGATTTGCATCACACGAGCGGCTGCGCGTGGCGAAGATCCTCCGCGTCCAGGAGGATTCATCATCTTGCGTTTCACCCGTTCACTCATGGCAGCAGTTGCGATTCTCACCTTCCCCATCATTGCGTCCGCGCAGAGCAACGAGATCGGCGTCTTCGTCACGCTCCCGAGCTTCAATGATTCGAACATCATCGAGGACGACCTCGGCGTCGACGCCCAGGCGGCGTTCGATGAGAGCATCGGCTACGGCATCTCGTTCAACCGTTACTGGACGTCACACCTCTCGACTGAGCTCGCGGCGCAGGCACTCAACTCGGAGCTCAACGTCGAAGTCGACGACCTCGACTTCGAAGCGGGCGAAGTGAACCTCCTCGCGTTCACCGCCATCGCGCAGTTCCACCTCGCGCCGAACGGCATGCTCGATCCGTACGTCGGCGGCGGCGTCGCCCACATCACCGGCGATGCGGACTTCATCATCGACGACGAGACAGAGGAGCGTGAGACCGTCGACCTCGAGAGCGAGACCACCTGGGTGGCGAATGCGGGCCTCGCCTACCGCTACGCCGGCAACATCTCCATCTTCGCCGACGCGAAGTACATCGCGTACGAGACGCGCGGCGAAGGCGATCCGGCCGACGAAAGCGCGGAGCTCAATCCGCTGATCTACTCGGCGGGCATCAAGTTCCGCTTCTAAGCTTCACTCTCACCTGAACTGCAGCGAAGGATCGGCGGAGCCGCAGCGGCTCCGTCCGATCCTTCGCCGTCATAGGCTACGCTTTACGCATGGCCTACGACACGTCGACCTGGCGGCAGCGACTGCATACCGTCATCTTCGAAGCGGACACGCGCGCGGGGCGCGCGTTCGACGTGGCGCTGATCGTCTGCATCCTCGCCAGCGTGGCGGTGGTGATCCTCGAGAGCATCGCCTCGATCGACGCGCGGTGGCATCGCGAGCTACTCGCCGCGGAGATCGTGTTCACGCTGCTCTTCACCGTTGAATACGTGCTGCGTCTGATCGCGGTGCGCAGGCCTCTGGTATATGCGCGCAGCATGCTCGGCATCATCGACCTGCTCGCCATCGCACCGACGTGGCTGGCGCTCATTGTGCCGGGAGCGCAGTTCTTCCTCACGGTCCGCGTCCTCCGGCTGCTGCGCATCTTCCGCATCCTGAAGCTGACCGAGTACCTCGCCGAGGCAGGCGTGATCATCGGAGCGCTCCGGGCGAGCCGGCGCAAGATCTCCGTCTTCCTCTTCGCCGTCGTGACGCTGGTGGTCTTGATCGGGTCACTCATGTACGTGGTCGAAGGGCCCGCGCACGGCTTCCACGACATCCTCACGTCGATGTACTGGGCCATCGTGACGCTGACGACCGTCGGCTACGGCGACCTCTCCCCGCAGACGCCCCTCGGCAAGCTGCTGGCGTCGGTGGTGATGGTTCTGGGCTACGCGATCATCGCCGTGCCGACGGGTATCGTGACGTCGGAGCTGACTGCCGCGCGGGGGCGCGGCCATTCGCGCCAGTCGTGCCCTTCGTGCGGGCGTGAAGGGCATGATGACGATGCGACGCATTGCAAGTATTGCGGAGTTGCGTTGTGACGGCGGGGGCAGGGGGACGATAGGACGGATAGGACCTATAGGACGGATAGGACGGATAGAACAAAGCCGGTTGTTGCGCCCGCCCCTCACACCACCTTGGCCAATTCCCGCACGCCCCTGCGGATCTCTTCCGGCGTCAGGCCGGCGTAGCCCAGCACCAGGCCGGTGCGCGCGGGACCGCCAAGGTAATAGCGTGATAGCGGCGGCGCCTCGATGCCGCGGCGCGCGGCTTGCCGGGACGCTTCACGGTCATCGCGGCCGTCGCGGAAGAACCCCGTGGCGCGCAGGCCGGCGTGGAGGACCGGGAACTCGAGGCTGCGCAGATGCTTCTGCGCGGCTTCGAGGAACACGTCGCGCCGGCCGCGGTACAGCGCGCGCATCCGTCGCAGATGCGCGCCGAAATGTCCCTCGGTGATCAGCTCCGCCACGACTCCCTGCAGGAACGGCGGAGCATGGCCGTCGATCTGTGCACGCGCGTTGACGAAGCTCTGGACGAGGTCAGGCGGCAGCACGAGGTACGCGAGGCGCAGCGACGGGAACAAGACTTTAGTGAACGTCCCGACGTAGATCACTCGGCCTGCGGTGTCGAGTCCCTGAATGGCAGGCACAGGGCGGCCGTCGTAGCGGAACTCGCTGTCGTAATCGTCTTCCACGATCCACGCGTCCGCGCGGCGTGCCGACGCCAGCAGCGCCAGGCGGCGCTCGAGCGACATCGTCGAGCCGAGCGGGTATTGATGCGACGGCGTGACGTAGGCGAGCCTTGCCGCGGGCGCCAGCTCGATGCCCTGCGCCACATCGAGACCGTCGTCGTCGGCACGCACCGGCACGAGCCGCGCGCCCGAGCCGTGGAGCGCCGCGCGTGCGCCCGGATACGACGGATTCTCGATCCAGACGTCGTCGCCCGGATCGATCGTCAGGCGGGCGATCAGATCGAGCGCCTGTTGCGAGCTGCTGACGATGACTACCTGCGAGGCGTCGCAGCGAACGCCACGGGCGTTGCCGAGGTAGGCGGCGATGGCTTCGCGGAGCGGGGGATGACCGGCGGGATCGCCGTAGATCAGCGCGGCGCCGTCGAGGCGGCGGGCGTGGCGCGTGACGAGCCGCTGCCATAGCTCGAGCGGGAACGCGTCGACGGCAGGCAGGCCGGCAGCGAAGGGGCGTACGGTGGTCGGCTCGACGCAGGCGGTGCTCGCCGCGATCGCGCGGCCGCGCTTCGAGAGCGTGCGGCGTCCGCTGAGCTTCACCACGCGCTGATGGCGCGCCGGCATCGCGCGGGCGACGTCCGCCACGAACGACCCCGAGCCGCCCCGCCGCACGAGGTAGCCCTCGGCCTCGAGCTGCGCGTAAGCCTCCTCGACCGTCTTCCGCGCCAGGCCCGCTTCCGCGGCGAGCGCGCGCGTCGAAGGCAGCCGTTCGCCGGCCGCGAGGCGGCGTTCCTCGATGGCCGCGCGAATGTGACGGTAGACGTGGCGGTAGCGTGGCGTGTCGTCGTCCGCGGTGGCGAGCCCGCTCAGAAGTGGTCCCTGCTGCAGTCTCAAAGTGGCCTCCTCGATGGGGCCACAGGATCGCATACTCCTCGCATGCAGATCGACACCGAAACCGCTCGCCGCCACTTCGCCGCGAAGCTCGCGCTGGAGACCGACTCCGCCGACGTCTTCGACGACCTCCGCAACGGGAACGAGGGGATCGTCATCATCGACGCGCGCTCCGCCGCCTCGTACGAGAAAGCGCACGTCCCCGGCGCGATCAACTTTCCTCACCGCACGATGAACGCCCAGACGACAGCCTCCTTGTCGCGCGACAAGGTGTACGTCACGTACTGCGACGGTACCGGCTGCAACGCTTCGACGCGCGCGGCGCTGCGGCTCTCGGAGCTCGGCTTCCGGGCGAAGGAGATGATCGGAGGTCTCGACTGGTGGGTGCGCGTCGACGGCTACCCCGTCGTCATCGGCACGCATCAGGGGACGCTGCGCGAAAACGCCGCGGTGGCGTGCGACTGCTGATGCGCGTCGCACTGGTCACCTGGTCCGGCCTTCCCGGCCTCTCGGCCGACGATCAACTCCTGCGCGACGAATTGCTGCGCGAGGGTCACCACGTCACCGCCGCCGTGTGGGACGACGCACGCGTGCGGTGGGATGCGTTCGACTCCATCGTGTTGCGCTCCACGTGGGACTACCACACGCGCTTCGACGACTTCCGCGCCTGGCTCGCCACCCTGGGCGATGCCCCGCTCTGGAACCCGCGCAGCGTGGTCGAGCGCAACCTGCACAAGAGCTACCTCCTCTCCATGCCCAACGTCGTTCCGACGCGCCTCGTGCAGACGGGCGAGCACGTCGAGGTCACCTCACGCGTGGTCGTGAAGCCCGCCGTCTCCGCGTCGGCGTATCTCACGACCGTCACTGACACGTCGTTCGTCGCCGAGTTCGAAGCACTCGTGCAGCCGTTCGTCGAGGAGGTGACGACGCAAGGCGAATGGTCGCTCCTCTTCGCAGCGGGTGAGTTCAGCCACGCCGTGCTCAAGCAGCCGCGCTCCGGCGACTTTCGCGTCCAGCACGAGTTCGGCGGCAGCGCCGCCGCCGCCACGCCCCCACCAGCGCTCATCGATGACGCGCAAGCGATCCTCGCCACGATCGAAGAGCCGTGGCTCTACGCCCGCGTCGACGGCGTCGACCGCGACGGCCGGCTGTTGCTGATGGAGCTGGAGATGACGGAGCCATCACTGTTCCTCGCGCGCGATGCGGACGCGCCGCGCCGGTTCGCGCAGGCGATCGTGCGGATGGCGGATGGAACCAGCTAGAGCTGTCCTGCGCTATCGTTCCGCTCATGGCATCTAAGAAGAAGACGAAACGCGACATCGAGAAGACCTACCCCCGGCGGGAGTTCGTGGCGAAGCTGCGGCGCCTGGCCGACGCGATCGAGGAGGGTGAGCCGTTCACGATCCAGGTCGCCGGCCAGCGCCTCCGCATTCCGAGCGACGCCGCCTTCAACATCGAGCACGAAGCCTCCGCCGGAGACCACGAGCTCGAGTTTCAGCTGCGCTGGAGCGAGGAGAAGAGTGGTAAGCGCTGAAGCGTCCGAGCGGGCCGAAACACCCATCGAACGCATTCATCGGGCCGCGGGATTGGAATCCGTGTTCCCATCGGTCAATTGCGTGAGTGCATCGCCGCGTGAAGAGCGGCAAGGACAAAGAGAAACTGTCGCCGCACGTACCTGACTCTCAGCTACGACATTAAATTGACGGGTCAGCCCGGGGTCAGCCCCTTCACGTTGAAGGGGCGCTGAGCGTCCAGTCCTTTGCATAAGCCAACATCTCAGGGCGGAGCGGGATGTCCGGTACCCAGGCATCGCTTTTCTAATTCTCGACAAAATTTGTCAAATGATTTCGAGCGCTCACGTGCTGTCGAGACGCAAAAGCGAGCTGTGAGCCGCACTTGATCGACTGTCTCAGAATACTTCGGCCCAGCGATGAGTCGTTCGATCCAACCTTTACCAATCCGCTGAGCCTCTGGATCGGTCGGTATGAGAGTCGCAAAGCCGTCAACCATGCAGGACCCGAGTGTCTCTGCGCCGGCGACGAGCCACGTCTCGTATTCGACCACCGCGATAACACAAGTCACGTCGAGATGTGCACGCTCACTCTGGATCGCCGATAGCAGCGACGGTCCTAGCACGCAAGCAGCGTCATCGTCGGCGTCAAGCAACAGTAGTACTGTATGCCGATCCGCGGGCGCGGACGACAATTTTAACGCGGCCAAGTCTACGGCGCGCAACAGCTCACTGACGTCTTGCACAATTTTAGATTTGGGTACCCGAATGGGTTGCAAAACGAAAGGCACACAAGAATGCGCCACCGTTTCCAGCGTGCGCTCGATTAATTTCCTGACCGACGCGACCTCACCATGCCCCTCGACGATAGGTGCAATCGCGAGTACGGTCATGCGACAGCGATTCCCGAGAAGAGATTAAGCTGTTCCTGACGACGTAAGTCGCGCTCATCCGGCTGTAACTGGTCGAGTCGCAGCAATTCACCCGGTGTGTACAGGTGGCGGCGTACAGCTTCGACGCTAGGCTCGTCGACTGGGCCAATCCGTGTATTCCCATCGCGCGACACCACTACTAGCAAACCATCTGTGTCAAGATCCACCTCCGACAACAGATCAGGACTGTGGGTCGTGCCTATAACTTGTGTATGAACACTCGCTTCACGGAGCGCGTCCATCAGTGCGCCCGCAGCGGCCGGATGCAGGGCGGTTTCGGGCTCCTCTAATCCGACGAGCCTCACGTCGGTTCCGGTAACACCAAGTTGACCTACAGCTACCAAAGCGCCAAGAGCTCGCAGAGTTCCATCGGACATGCTCGCAGCGTAAAAGCGCCAGGGGTGTTGAGCGCCTTCCACCCGTTGCGAGAACAGGAGCGTTTCACGAGGGCCTAGCGTAACGCTTTCGAAACCAGAAATCCCGGGAACGATGGTCGTAAGGTAGACGCGAATGCGATCGATTGCTTCGGGTTGCTGTCGCGCAAGTCGACCCACCACACTAGCGATGTTAGAACCATCGGGATGGAGGAGTTCCCCCGCATCAGGACTTTGTGGCTCTTTCATGCTCTCGGGATTGAGGTTGTAGAAACCAACGCTAAGCAGAGCGTCGTAGACTTGACGGAAGTCAGGAAGGCCTGACGCGTTGACAAGGTAAAGTCGATCCTCCAGCACTGGCGGCATGTTTTTGTGCGACGCCTGAACGACGGTCTTCTCTTCGCGATGGTAGTACGCGACCCTCCGGCCACCATGATCTTGCACCGACATGTCTTCACGTTTCACCGCGAAGCCGCTATTCTGTCTTGCGGTTAGTTCAAAACCGTAAGTGGCCTTTAGACCATCGGAGAGTGTAATCACTAACTCGATCGCGAAGTTTCGTGGGTGACCCGTGCTGCGCCGGCGAACGTTGTCGATACCGCCACGTGTTCGAATCGCGTGATCAAGCGAACTTTGAAGACCTTCAGTTACAAACCGTAGCGCATCCAGGAAGTTGCTCTTCCCGGATCCGTTTCGCCCGACTAGAAGCGTCACCGCACGGAACGAAACTGCGCACTTGCTTATGCTCTTGTAGTTGCGGATTCGGACTTCCCGCAGGAAGGTAGCCGGAGGTCGCGGAAACATCAGCCGCCGATTATACTCTCCAAAGTTGGCGCCGCTGGCCGATTCGGGGAGCAGCGGCGACAAGTGGCTGAACGACCGATCCAGCAGCCATGCAGGTCACCCTCCATCTTCCGGCGCAAGGCTCACGCAGCGCCTGCTGTCGCCACCCAAGTCCACAGCTGGAGTGCCGTTCGCATCCAGGCGGGCAGAGCTTGACGCCGTCACGACACTGCTGTTCGTTCGGCGTCGTCTGCGGGATCGGCAGGCACCCATAGCATCCGCGGGACGCCTACTGGATCGCGTGCACCCGATGGGACCTACGGGAATGATGCTTTGGATGGCGAGTGCGACTGATACGTCCCGTCTATTTCTTCCGCCTTCTCCGCCGTCCCAAAGTCGTAGAACACGCGCAAGCGATTGCCGTCCGGATCGGCGGCGATGAACTCGTGCAGACCCCAGGGCTTGGACTCGGGGGGAGCAAGGATCTCCGCCTGATTGGCGCGCCAGCGTTCGTGCAGCGCATCGACCGCTTCTTTGCTATCGACGTTCAACCAGATCACCACCGGGGCGTGGTTGCCGTGGAGCTCGCGGAACGCGGCGTTGGTGAGGAACAGGCGGCAATTGCCCTGGGAGATGCCCGCGATGCCGCCTCCCTCACCGCCCCAATCGACGCGGAACCCGAGGCGGCGGGCGTAGTAGTCGAGCGCCGCGTCGAGGTCGTCGACCGGGATCTCAGGGACGGCGGTGGGAAAGTCGGCGGCCATGGCTGCTGTGCAATCAGTCTACGGCAGGCGCAGGAACGATAGAACCTGTAGGACGAATGGGACCTATGGGACTGATGCGAATGCCTGCCGCTCGGCGGAGCCCCATCTGTCCTATTCGTCCCATCCGTCCCATTCGTCCTATCGTTCCCCACTCCGTATGCGCAGCACTTTCCCCGGCGTAGCCTTCGTCACTTTGCCGCCATCCACCACCAGGACCCCGTTCACCAGCACGTGGGACACGCCCTCGGCGTAGGCGTGCGGTTGCGTGAAGGTGGCTTTGTCGATGATGCGGGCGGCATCGAACACCACCACGTCCGCCTTCATCCCGGGGCGCAGCAGGCCGCGGTCGGTGATGCCTGCGCGCATCGCCGGGAAGGACGACATCTTGCGCACCGCCTCCTCGAGCGACAGCACTTTCTTTTCGCGCACGTACACCGCGAGGACGCGGGCGAAGGTGCCGTAGCTGCGGGGATGCGGGGCGTCCTGGCCGAAGATGGGGACCTCGCCGTCCGAGGCGATCATCGTCGCGGGATGGCGGAGGATGCGCACCACGTCCTCCTCGTTCATGGTGTGGAAGATCGCGCCGACGCTGCTCTTCTCGACGAGCTCCATCGCGAGGTCGGCGCCGCTCTCGACGCTGGGCGTGATACCGCGCGCGCGAAGGATGTCGGCCAGCGTCTTGCCGGCCAGCGACGCCTCGTGCGGCGCGTTCGCGATCTGCACGTTCTTCGGATCGCCGCCGCCGCGGTCGTACTTGATGTTCTCGATCACGGCCTCGCGGATCTTTGCGCGTGTGTCCGTGTCTTTGAGTCGCGCCAGCATCTTTTCGCGGCCGCCTTCGAGCGCCCAGCGCGGAAACAGTGCGTTCAGGCCGGTCTTCGACGCGGTGTACGGATATTGTCGGCGGTGACGTCGACGCCGCGTGCGCGCGCCTCGTCGATCAGCTTCAGCGTGTCGGTGCTGCGCCCCCAGTTGCGCACGCCGGCGACTTTGTGGTGCGTGACCTGCGTCGGGAGCCCACCTTCCTCGCCGATGCGGATCGTCTCGCGCACGCTGTCCGTCACCTTCGCTGCTTCGTCGCGCATGTGCGAGGTGTGGTGCCCGCCGAACTCCGCCGCCACCTTCGCCAGCGCCACGACCTCCTCCGTCGATGCGAAGTTGCCCGGGACGTAGAAGAGGCCCGTGCTGAGCCCGAAGGCGCCGTCCTGCATCGCCTCGCGCACGATCGCGCGCATCTGCTCGAGCTCCGCCGGCGTGGCGGCGCGATCGACGCTGCCCATGACCTTCTCGCGCACGCTGCCGTGACCGACGAACGTGGCGAAGTTCGGCGCGACGCCTTGCTTCTCGACGCGCGCCAGGAAGTCGCGGATCGGTAACGGCGAGCTGCCGTCCGGCCCTTCGAAGATCGTGGTCACGCCCTGCAGGATGTAGTTGTCGGCCGTCGGCACTTCGAAGATGCCGCGCCGCGCGTGCGTGTGCAGATCGATGAAGCCGGGCGCGACGACGCTCCCGTTCGCGTCGATGGTGCGCTTCGCCTCACCCTCAATCTTCGGCGCGATGGCGACGATCGTGTCACCGTTGATGGCAATGTCGCCGCGGAACCAGGCATTGCCGCTCCCGTCGACGATGCGTCCGTTGCGGATCACCACGTCGTAAGGCTGCGCGAGGAGGGTCAGAGCCAGCAGGAACGCGATCATGGCCGCTCAGTTTAGCGGCGGACCGCCGCCGGACGTGCGGCATCGTGGTGCATCGCGCGCGCCGGAAAGCGCGGTGGAGAACGCGGCCGCGAGGCCGCCGACGTCGCTCGTCAGGATGGTGTCGTGCTCACCGTCGATCTCGACGATGCTCAACCCCGCACTGCACAGCCTTTCCCAGCCGGCGTCACGGCGCGCCGACTGCGCACCCGTGCCCTGGCGCGCGAGAAACAGGGTGACGGGAGCAGGCCAGGGCTGCAGCGAGGCCTGCAGGTTCAGCGACTGATAGAAGCGGTTCTCCACGGGCTCCGGAATGGCAGGCCAGGTTCCGCTTCGCGCCCACTGCAGGAAGTGCGACGCCCGCCACCCGAGACCACGCCCGAGGCGCACCATGAAGGCGGCCGGGCGACGGAGAAAGATCGGACCGTACTTGCGAGCGACTTTCCAGCGCGGGGCACGCTCGCCGGCGGCCGAGGTGTCGAGGAGGCCGATGAACGCGACGGGATGGCCGGCGCGTGCGAGCTGACGCGCGACCTCGAAGGCGATCAAGCCGCCCGCCGAATAGCCGGCGAGATAGTACGGGCCGTCGGGTTGCTGCTCGCGAATGGCGTCCGCGTAGCAGGCGGCCAGCGCGGCCAGCGTCGAGGGAAGCGCCTCCGGCGAGATGCCGTGGTACGTGATGCCGTAAAACGGCTGCCCGGTGCCGAGCGCCCGGGCCAGCGCGCGGAAGGCGATCACGCTGCCGCCTTTGCCGGAGACGCAGAAGACAGGCGGCCGCGAGCCACCGCTCTGCAGCGCGATCACCGTCCGTTCGCGGTCGGGTTGCGCATCGAGATAGCCCGACATCTTGCGAACGGTATTCAGCTCGAGGAGGAGCGACAGCGGCATGTGCCGCCCGCTGACGCGGCTGATGTCGTTCACGATTTCGAGAGCATCGAGCGAGCTGCCACCGAGATCCTCGAAGAACGCGTCGTCCGGCCCGACGGGCCGCCGGAGGACGCGCGACCAGATGGCGAGGATCGTGCGCTGGCAACCTTCACCGCCAGCGGCGGCGTCGGAACCGTCAGCGACGGGAGTGCGGCTGCGCGGCGACACGGCCAGCTCGCGGAGCAGCTTGCGGTCGATCTTACCGGTCAGCGTCGCGGGCAACGCCGGCACGAAGTGAACGTCGTCCGGCACCTTCCACTCCGGAAGCCATACCCGGAGCCGCGCACGAATGGCGGCTGGAGCCGGCGCGCGGCCGTCGTTCGCCACGAGGAAGGCGTGCAGGCGCGGCTCGGCGTCTTCTTTGACCGCGACGCAGGCGGCCTCGCGCACGCCATCGAGCTGCATCAGCGCCGCCTCGATTTCCCGCAGTTCCACGCGATAGCCGCGGATCTTCACCTGGTCGTCCCGGCGCCCCAGGAAGACAAACGTGCCGTCGACGGAGAACTGCCCGAGGTCACCCGTGTGGTAGATCCGGCCGGTGGCAGGATCGAGCGCAAACGCGGCCGCGGTCTCCTCCGGCCGGTTCCAGTAGCCGTCCGCGAGGTAGTCACTCTGCACGAGCAGCTCCCCTGTTTCGCCGGGGGCGACCGGCGCACCCTGCGCGTCGACCAGCCGGAGCGTCTTGTCGGGGACAGGACGGCCGGCTTCGAGGATGGTGCCGCGCAGCTCCTCCGCGCCATCGAACCTCGACACCGTCAGCAGCGCCCCCTCCGTGATCGAGAAGCGATGCAGCACGGCACAGTCGCTCGACGAGTGCTGCCTCCACTGCTGCAGGTCGGCCGGCAGGACGACGTCGCCCGCGAGCGCGACGATCCTGACGTCCGGGAAGCGGTGGCCCGGCTCGAGTGTCGACAGGAACCGGCGAAAGAACAGGACAGGCGGATGCAGGAGCGTGATGTGCTCGGACTCGAGCCACCCGCGGAACTCGGAGAAGTCGCGCGACGCGATGTCGAACGTGCACACGGCCGCGCCCTGCAGCAACGCGCCGAACATGTCGGACTCCGACGCGGAGAAGCTGCAGTGGGTCAGCAGCGACTGCCGGTCGTCGAGCGCGATAGCGTCGTACTGGGACGAGAGCCAGACCCGGTGGAGCACCGCGCGGTGACTCTTGACGACTCCCTTGGGGCGGCCGGTGGAGCCGGACGTGTAGAACAGAGTCGAGGGATCGCGCGGTGCCGCCGCCGGGGAAGGGTCACCGTCCGGCTGGTGGCGTTCGAACGTACCGAGGATGCGCACGTCGCAGAGGCCGGCCGCGATTGCGCGAGCGTCGCGCTCGCGCGCCGGTGTGGTCAGCAACAGGTCGGGGGCGACATCGGCGAGGATCTCGCGCTGCGCCGCCGGCGGCAGGTGCGGATGAATGGCGACGTACGTCTTGCCGGTCTTCAGCACGGCGAGAGTCGCGAGCACCATCTCGGGCGACTGGTCTACGAGGTACGCGATGCGGCCACTCCCGGCCGGGGTGCAAGCGCGCAGGGCGTGGGCGATGCGGTTCACGGCGCGATTCAGTTCCGCATACGTCCACGACTGGCCGCCGCCGCGGAGGGCGAGCCGGTCCGGGACGTGCTGCACGACGGTCTCGAACCGCGCGGGGATCGTCTGCTCGATCTCGGCGCGGCTGATGGCCAGCCGCCCGGACACGTCACGCATGCTCGCGGCGCGCAAGCTGCTCCTCGTCTTCGTGCGCCGGCATGAGGACGAGCTCCGTCACGAGCCCCGCTTCCCGCCGGTACTTTTCGAGTGCCTGATGCACGGCCGGCGGCAGCGGCACTCCTGCGTGCAGGTTGTGCTCGCGCGCCCGGAGCTCCGCCTCGCCCGGCACCAGGATCTCCTCGACGCCTTCCATGCGTCTGGCGCCTTTCACCTCGTCGATCATGCGGTCGACGCGCGCCGCGAACTCGGCCCGCGACAGGAACAGCTCGGGATCGATGGCGATGAAGAAGTGCCCGAAGTCGGCCGCGACGCCGGGCTGCCTGAGTCGCTCGCGCCGATGATCGGAGCCGAAGCCGGCGCCGGTGAGGACGCCGCTGAGCGTCTCCATGACCAGCGCGAGACCATAGCCTTTGTGCCCGCCGATCGGGATGCCGAGACCGGCGACGAGGTCTGCGGGATCGACCGAGGGGCGGCCGGCGCCGTCGAGAATCCAGCCGGGTGGCAACGGGTGGCCCTCCTCGAGATGCCGGGCCACTTTGCCCTTGGCCGTGACGCTCATCGACACGTCGAGCACGATCGGGTGGTGTCGGCCCGCCGGGATGCCGGCGGCCAGCGGGTTCGTGCCGAAGAGAGGCGTGACGCCGCCGGCCGGGGCGAGCCATAACGCGCTGTTGGTCGTGGCCAGCCCGATCAGTCCGCGGCGGGCGGCCTGCAGGACGTAGTGGCCGGCCGCACCGAAATGGTTCGAGCGGCGGACACCGACCACGCCGATGCCGCTGGCGACCGCCTTGCGGATCGCGAGCTCCATCGCGGCGAGCGCCGCCAGTTGGCCCGGTCCGTTGTCGCCGTCGAGCAGTGCGCTCACACCCGTTTCGCGCTCGATCCGGATATCGGGAGAGGCGTTGGTCGCGCCGGAGGCCAGACGGCGCGCGTAGCGGGGAATGGCGCCGAGGTTGTGCGTCGTCTGTCCGCGCAGACTGGCCTCGAGCTGCACCTCGGTGAAAAGCGCGGCGTGCTCGCGCGAAAGCCCGGCCCGCATGAGGGCTTCCTCGCCGCAGCGGCGTGCGCTCTCCAGCGTCACCCGCATCGGCGGCGCGAGCACGGAGCTGTGAGGCCCCGGAACCACGTCGGGTTGCGTGGCCGCGCGGGCCAGGTCGCCGAGCGTCTGGTGGCGAAAGAGGTGCTGCGGCGTCAGTGCGAGCCCGGCGTGGTTCGCCGCCTGGATCATGCGGATGCCCATCAGCGAGTCGCCGCCGAGGTCGAAGAAGTTGTCGTCGGTGCGGACGTGCTCCCGGCCCAACGCCTCCGACCACAGCCGCGCCAGCAGCGGTTCGGCACGATTGGGTGCGGCGATGGGGGTGTCCGTGAGCTCGAGCGCCGCGGCGCTCGACACCTCAGGCGCGACGAGCGCGGCGCGGTTCACTTTGCCCGTCGGCGTCAGCGGCAGGGCGTCGACCGCCACGATCAGCGGCGGCACCATGTACGCCGGCAGTTTCGCGCGCAGCGAGACCCGAAGCGCCGCCGCGACCGCGTCCGGCGGCTCCCCTGTGCCCGGCCGCAGCACGACGAAGGCGGCCAGCCGATCCTCGCCGGCACGATCGCGCCGCACGACGACGGCGCATTGCTCGACGCGAGGATCGCTCGCGAGCGCTGCTTCGATCTCGCCCGGCTCGATGCGGAAGCCCCGCACCTTCATCTGCTCGTCGATGCGGCCCAGCAGCACGAGCGTGCCGTCGGGCAGGAGTCGCGCGAGGTCACCCGTGCGGTAGGTGCGACCAAGCGACGGATCAGTCACGAAGCGATGCACCGTCTCCTGCTGGCGGCCGAGATAGCCGAGTCCGACCGCCGGCCCGCTGACAACCAGCTCACCGATGACGCCCGGCGGCACCGGCCGTCCGACGGAATCGACGATATGGATGCCGGTACCGGGAATCGGCCGCCCGACCGGTACGCGGGACGCTTCGACCGCGGCCTCCGCGGCAATGGGGTACGTCGCGACGATGCCGGTCGTCTCCGTCTGGCCATACATGTTGATCAGCCGCGCCGGATGGCCGAGCTCCGCCCACTGCGCCGTCAGGTCCGGCAGCAGCGGCTCGCTCGCCGACAGCAGCAGGCGCAGGTCGTTGTCGAGGCGCGTTGCCCGCACCTCCGAAGGGAGCGCGGCGAGCTGCCGGATCAGGTGCCGCCAGTAGGAAGGAACCAGATCGGCGATCGTCGCCCTCTCCGCCTTCATGCGGTCGAGCAGCGCGAGCGGATCGACGAGGTCGTCGAACGTGGCGATGACAACGGTCGCGCCGCACGCGAGAGGCAGGAGGAACTGCCGCATCGCCGACGAGAACGCGAACGACGCGGTGTGCAGGTAGCGATCGTGCGCGGTGATTCCGAGCGCCGCGCGCATGGAACCGAGGTAGTGGGCGATGTTGCGGTGCGAGATCATCACCCCTTTGGGCGGCCCGGTGGAGCCGGAGGTGTAGATCACGTAGGCAGGATCGTTCGGCGCCGGGGCGAGGCTGTCGTCGCCGTTATCCGTGGTCCGTTGTCCGTGCTGCGCAGCGCGAGCGTTCACCGAGCGCAGCACGGACAACGGAAAACGGACAACGGACAACTTTTTGTCCGAAGGCGCCGCGGCATCGGCCTCATCGCCATCGGCGCGATCGAGGCAGACGACCGTCGCGTCGCCTGCCGGCAGCGACGCGCGCAGCGCCGTCTCGGTGACGAGGACCGCCACGCGTGCATCGCGCAACAGGAAAGCGATGCGCTCGTCCGGGTACTCCGGGTCGATCGGCAGGTACACCGCGCCGGCTTTCCAAACGGCGAGCAGCGCCACGAGCGCGTTGGCCGTCCGCGGGACACAGACGCCCACGAGCGCGCCGGCGGCGCCGTTGCGCCGCAGGCGCGCCGCCAGTGTCGCCGCCCGCTCATCGAGGACGCAGTACGTCAGCGCCTCGTCGCCGCAGCGAACAGCGATGGCGTCCGGCGTCTGCTGCACGTGCGCGGCGAAGAGCGCCAGGAAGCTGCTGTCCGCCTCCGCGAGCTCCGCGATCGCCGCCGGCGCAGCGTCCAGCCGCGCGGGAGCAAGCAGCGGGAGCGCGGAAAGCCGGCAGTCGGGATCGGCGAGGATGCCTTCGAGCAGTGCCTCGTACGACGCGGCCATGCCGGCGATCGTCGTCTCCTCGAAGAGGTCCGTGGAGTATTGCCACAGCGCCCGTAAGCCCTCCGGTGTTTCCGAGAGGTACAGCGTAAGGTCGAACTTCGCGGACGATGCGGCGGCCGCGTAGGGAGCCACTTCGAGATCCGACGCGAACGAGCCCGATGCGCCGGGGAAATTCTGGAACGCGAACATCACCTGGAACAGCGGCATGCGGCCGGCATGACGCGGCGGACGCAGGGCGTCGACGACCTCCTCGAACGGGAGGTCCTGATTCGCAAAGGCGCCGCGGGCGAAACGCCGGACGCGATCGAGGTACGTGCGGAACGACGGGTCGCCCGAGAGATCTCCGCGCATCACCAGCGTGTTCGCAAAGAAGCCGATGAGTCCTTCCGTGGCAGGATGCGCGCGATTGGCGATGGGCGTGCCGACGGCGAAGTCCTCCTGCCCCGAGTAGCGGAGCAACAGCGTCTGGAACGCGGCGAGTGCCGTCATGAAGAGCGTGGCGCCTTCCTGTTGGCCTAAGGCTCTCAGGCGCGCCGTCGTGTCGCGGCCGATGGTCGTCACCCAGCCGGCGCCCTCGCCGGTCCGCTGGACCGGCCGCGGACGATCCGCCGGCAGGTCGAGCACCGGACGGAGGTCGGCGAGCGCGTCGCGCCAGTGCCGCAGCTGCGCCTCGCGGCCGCCGTTCCGATCGAGCAGCCTGCGCTGCCACGCCGCGAAGTCGGCGTACTGGATCGGCAGCTCGGGAAGCGACGCGGGGCGCCCTTCGGCAAACGACGGATAGAGCGAGCCGAGCTCGCGGAGGAGCACACTCGTCGACCAGCCATCGGAGATGATGTGGTGCATCGTGAGCAGCAGCACGTGATCGCTGTCGCCGAGTTGCACGAGCAGGGGGCGGAACAGCGTTTCGCGTGCGAGATGAAACGGCCGCGCGCGCTCCTCGACGGCGAGGCGGCGCAACTCGCTCTCGCGCTCCGTGACCGGCAGGCGCGCCAGCGTCACGACGGGCAAACGCAGCGGTGCGGGCTCCGCGACGCGCGCGAACGGTTGTCCGCCGGCTGAGGGGAACGTCGTCCGCAGCACCTCGTGCCGCCGCCGGATCTCGCTGAGGCTCTCCTCGAGCGCGGCGACGCTCAGCGCTCCCGACCACCGCAGCGCGACCTGCATGTTGTAGTCGGGCGTGCCGGGTTCGAGTTGATCGAGCAGCCAGAGCCGGTGCTGTCCGAAGGAGAGTGGACGTTGCTCGCCGTGCTCCTCCCGCGTGAGGATCGATCCGCCGGTGGGCGCGAGCCGCCCCTCGAGGAACGCCGCGAGCTCCGTCACCGTCGGATGCTCGAAGAGTGTGTCGGCCGGGAGCTCGACCCCGAGCCTCTGGTTGAGCCGGACGATCACCTGCATGGCGGACAGTGAGTCGCCGCCCGCGTGGAAAAAGTCGTCGTGCGTTCCCAGCCGCACCGTTCCGAGCACCTCACCGAAGACAGTCAGCACACCTGTTTCGAGCGGAGTGGCCGGCGCGGCCGGTGCGGCGGCCGTCGCGCCTTCTCCATTCGCGTGGACGAGGCCGAGCAGCTCCGCGAGCCGCGCACGTTGCAGCTTGCCCGACGGGCCATGCGGAATGGCGTCGACGATCAGCACGGGCTGCGGCACCTTGAACGGGGCGAGGCGTTCGGCAAGAAAGCGCCGCAGGGTGACGGCGTCAGTCGCCGCTTGCGGCCGCAGCACGACGGCGGCCGCGACTCGCGCGCCGAGCGTGGGGTGAGGCACGCCGAACGCCACCGCCTCGCGGACGGCTTCGTGCTCGCGCAGCGCGGCTTCGATCTCCTGCGGTGCGATCTTTTCGCCACCGCGGTTGATGACATCCGTCAGGCGCCCGGTGACGAAGAGATGACCGTCGCCGTCGAGATAGCCGAGGTCACCGGTGCGCAGCCAGCCAGATGAGCAGACGTTCTCGCCGCGAATCGCGATCTCCCCCGCCGCGTGCGCTGGCAACGGCTCGGCGTCAGCACTCGACACGTCATCAACGCGCGGAGGGAAGATCGCGATCTCCGGTCCCGCCGGCATGCCGACCGAGCCCGCCTTGCGCACGTGAGGCGGCAGCCGGTTGCTCGCAATCTGCGGAGCCGCCTCGGTCATCCCGTACGCCTCGAGGAACGGCACTCCGAAGAGATCCTCCAGCTCGAGGGCGAGGTCGCGCGGCATCGCCGACGAGGCAGACCGGATGAACCGCAGCGACGAGCGCGCCGCGCGCCCGGGATGACGGCGCGCTTCCTCGGCGATGGCGCGGTGGAGCGTCGGCGACGCGGTGTACCAGGTCGGGCGCAGCTCGTCGAGCCAGTCGAAGAACGCGAGCGGCGAGAAGCCCGGCGCGCACGCCACGCTGCCGCCGGCCGTCAGCGAGGCAAAGACCGCGCTGAGCCCGTGGATGTGCACGAGCGGCATGATGCTGAGGCAGCGGTCCGCCGCCGTCAGCTCCAGCGCGGCGGCGATGGCGCCGGCCGCTGTCACCACGTTGTGGTGAGTGAGGGTGACGAGCTTCGGCGCGGCGCTGGTCCCCGAGGTCTGCAGGAGCAGAAGCGGGTCGTCCGCGTGAGCCGTGCCGCCGGCGACAGCACCGGAAACTCCGCCTCCTCGTAACGAAAACCGTCCCGCCTCTCCGGCCACCGGCAGGAGCTCCAGCACCGGAACGCCCTGGGCGCGGGCGACGGCGACGGCGGGAGAAACACTCCCCGCCGGGACGATCACGGCATGGGGAGCGGATCGCACGAAAGCGCTCTCGAGCTCCTGCCTCCGCCATGCGGGATGGAACGGCAGGCACGCCGCACCGGCCGAGACGGCGAGGAACGCGGCGGCCATCTCGGGTCCGTCGGGGAGGACCATCGCGATGCGGCTCGAGCGTCCCAGACCGAGCGCGTTGAGCCGCGCAACCGTTTCCTCGATCTGCCGCAGGAGCTGCTCGTGCGTCAGAGGCGCGCGCCCCGGCGCCAGGAGCGCGACGCGTGCCGGCCCGCTCTCGGCCTGCATCCGCAGCCGATCTACGAGCGCCGGCCGCCGTTCGCGGCGCCTGTCGCGCGATTCATCCACTGCACACATAGTAGTAGTGTCGTGTCCGCCAGCTTGCCGTTGATGGGAGGGGGTGGCACCAATTTACAGCGTTTCCCCGCACCCCGCCATCGGCCAGGCAACCTTTGCGGCGCTGCCTACGTAGCGTATGCCCATGAAACTGTCCCTTCTCGTTGTAGCAGTGCCGCTGTTCGCTGCTTGCGCGACGACTCCCGCTGCCGCGCCGGTTCCCCCGCGCACGGCGCCTCTCGTCGACTATCACCAGCATCTCGTCAGCGCCGCCTTCGCCCCGATCGCGAAGCTGCCCGAACGAGACGGCGCGGCGCTGGTCCGGGAGCTCGACGCGGCCGGCATCGAGAAAGCCCTCGTGCTCTCCGTCGGCTACACCTACGGCGACGAGCGCAAAAAGCTGACGGATCCCGACCGCCTCACGAGCGAAGAAAACGACTGGACCTCGGCGGAGGTGGTGAAGAACGCGCCGCGCCTGATCGGCTTCTGCAGCGCCAATCCGTTGCGCCCTGTTGCGCTCGAGGAGCTCGAGCGCTGCCTCAACCTCCCCCGCATGACCGGCATCAAGCTCCACCTCGGCAACGCCGGCATCACCCTGCGCGATCCGGCGCATCTCGCGCGCATACAGGAGGTGTTCGCGCTCGCGCAGCGCCGCCGCGTACCGGTCCTGGCGCACATGCGGGCCCGCGGCGGCGCGGCTTACGGTGCCGAGGATGCGCAGCTCTTCCTCGACAAGATCGTGCCGCAGGCCCCCGACATCGAGATCGTCATCGCCCACCTCGGCGCCTCCAGCCCCGGCTACCCGGCACAGAACGATGAGGTGATGGCGGTGTTCGCCGCCGCGGCGGAGCGCAACGACCACCGCATGCGCAACCTCTACTTCGACGTCTCCGCGAACATCACCGACGAGATCACCCCCGCCGACGCCGCACTGGTCGCACAACGCATCCGCCAGGTCGGCCCGAAGCGCATCCTCTACGGCTCCGACCTTAGCGTCCCCGGCGGCAGCATCGCGAGAGGCTGGGAAATCTTCCGCACCAGGATTCCGGTGTCAGCGGAGGACCTGCAGCAGATCATCAACAACCGAACGCGATTTGCGCGGTAGCGGCCCGATAGGACGAATGGGACCTATAGGACGGATAGGACGGATAGGACGGATAGAACGAATGGGCAATGGTCTATTCGTCCCATCCGTCCTCTAGGTCCCATTCGTCCCATCCTCTCCCCTGCTGGCTCCGCTACGATGTCGCCATGCACGAAAGTGATGACGAGGAGTACCTCCGGTCCCTGGGCTACGCGCAGCAACTGTTCCGGGAGATGGGCGGCTTCTCCAACTTCGCCATCTCGTTTTCGATCATCTCCATCCTCACCGGCGCCGTGCTGCTGTACGGCTACGGCCTCAAGCTCGCCGGGCCGATCGTCAACTCCGTCGGCTGGCCGATCGTCAGCCTGTTCACGCTGGCCGTGGCGGCATCGATGGCGGAGATCGCCTCGGCCTACCCCACCGCGGGAGGCCTCTATTTCTGGGCGTACCGGCTGGGCGGCCGCGGCTGGGCGTGGGTGACGGCGTGGCTGAACATGATCGGGCAGGTGACGATCACTGCCGGAATCAACATCGCCGCGGCGATCTATCTCATCGGCGCCACCACCACGATCTTCGGGCTCGCTCCCGATCCGCTGTACACCACCTGGCTCTTTCAGGTCGGCGTCATGGTGCTGATCATGATTCCGCAGGTGCTGATCAACATCTACGGCATCCGCATCACGGCGCTGCTGAGCGACATCAGCGTCTGGTGGCACATCGCCGGCGTGCTGTTGATCACGATCCTGTTGACCGTCTTCGGCACGCACCACAACAGCGGAGCGTTTCTCTTCTCCTACGCGCCGAGCGCACCGCCGGCGACCACGATCGTGGCCGGAGAGTTCGCGACCGACTCGATCCTCCTGCGGCTGCTGCCGCCGCTGCAGGAGCTGTACAACGCCGCGCCGCCGCTGCTGCTGTTCGTCCTCGCGCTCTTGCAGGCGCAGTGGACGTACACCGGCTACGACGCCTCGGCGCACGTCGCGGAAGAGACGAAGATGGCGCGCCTCAACTCGGCGTGGGGCATCTTCCTGTCGGTCGCCGTGTCCGCCGTCGTCGGCTACCTCATGCTGATGGTGCTGACGTGGTGCATCCCCGACGGCGACGTCGCGCGCACCGCGGCCGATCCTTACCCCGTGCTCTACATCGTGTCGCAGAACCTGCCGCGCGCGATGGCCAACGCCGTCGCCATCATCATCGGCGGCGCGATGTGGCTGTGCGGCGCGGCATCGATCACCTCGATGGGCCGCATGTGGTACGCCTTCGCCCGCGATGACGGCATGCCCGGCGCGTCGCTGCTCAAGCGCGTGAGCGGCCGCCGTCACACACCGGTGTGGGCCATCCTCATCACGAGCATCCTGGCGGTACTGGTGTGCCTCTACGCCGCGGCGTTCTCCGTGGTGACGTCGATCAGCACGATCGCGCTGTATCTGGCGTACGTGATCCCGATCTGGCTGAACCTCCGCAACCGCGTCCCCCGCCACCTCGCCCACTGGAGCCTCGGCCGCTTCGGCCCGGCCATCAACACCATCGCCATCCTCTGGTGCGTCTTCATCGCCATCATCTTCGTGCTCCCTCCGAACGAACTGGTGCTCTGGACGATGTTCGCGCTCGGCCTGGTGATGGCGGTGTACTGGTTCGGCTGGCGAAGGAAGGGGTTTGTGGGACCGGGAGGGGCTGTCGCGGTGGACTGATAGAACCGATAGGACGGATAGGACATATAGGACGGATAGGACCGATAGGACTAAGCCAAGGACTCATTTCCCATTTGTCCTATAGGTCCTATTCGTCCTATTCGTCCTATTCGGTCTTCCCCGGCCGCGCCAGCTGCAGCCGCGCCCGCGTCCCGCCAAGCGGTGACGCCTCCAGCGTCACACCGCCCCCGTACAACTCCGCCAACTCACTGACGATCGCCAGTCCCAGCCCCGAGCCACGCACCTGCTGATCGGCGCGCACGCCACGCTGCAGCACCTGCTCGCGCAGCGACGGATCCAGGCCCGGGCCGTCGTCGTCCACCGTGATGATGACGTGCGCGTCGTCGACTGCTGACACGATGGCCACTCGCGAGCGCGCCCATTTGCACGCGTTGTCGAGCAGGTTGCCGAGCATCTCGTCGAGATCCTCGCGGCGGCCGCGGATCTCGTGCGCGGCCGCCACCTCGACGTCGATCGTGAGGTCGCGTTCCGCGTGCAGGCGCCGCATCGTGCGCACGAGGCCTTCGACCGACGGCAGCACCGCGCAGCGCAGGCCCGGTGCGGCGCCGGTCGACGCGGTCGCACGCGCACGGGCGAGGTGGTAGTCGACCTGCCGCTGCATGCGCTCGACGAGCTGGCGGAGCGTTGCCGCGAGCTCATGGTGACCCGCGGCAGAGGCTTGCTCCGCCTCCTGCGCCAGCACCGCGAGCGGCGTCTTCAGGCCGTGCGCGAGATCGCCTGCCGTGGTGAGGGCTCGCGTCACCGCGCGCTCGCGGTCGTCGAGTAGTGCGTTGAGGTCGTTGACGAGCGGCTGCACTTCGCTCGGGTAGTCGCCCTCGATGCTCTGGCTGCGTCCCTCGCGCACCTTCGAGAGACCGGCGCGCAGCGTGCGGAACGGCGCCACCGCTCGCTGCACGAGGAACACGCCGCCGACGAGCGACGCCACCACGAGCAGCAGCATCGTGATGTGCGTCGCGTGGCGCACCGCGATCTCCGGATGGTTTCGCGTCAGGCGGACCACGCCCGCAATGACAGCGACGAGGACCGCCGTCATCCAGACCAGCGCGCCGGCGATCAGGCGCGTGCGGAGTGAGCCCTTCACGTTGGCGTCCCGATGCGATAGCCGAGGCCGCGGACGGTCTCGATGGTGGCAGCACCGAGCTTCCGCCGCAGGCGCGCGATGAACACCTCCACCGTGTTGGAGTCGCGGTCGAACGTCTGCGCGTAGATGTGCTCCGTCAGCTCGCCCTGCGACACGACGCGCCCGCGATGGTGCATGAGATACGAGAGCACGCGCAGCTCGTGACTGGTCAGCTTCACCGGCTCGCCCTCGAGCGTGACCTGCGACGTTCGCGGGTCGAGCACCACCGCGCCGCAGCGCAACTCGGGCGTGAGCTGGCCGCTCGCGCGCCGGATCAGCGCGCGCAGCCGCGCCAGCAGTTCCGCCATCTCGAACGGCTTCGTCACGTAGTCGTCGGCGCCGCCATCGATGCCGCGCACCTTCTCGCTCCAGCTTCCGCGCGCGGTGAGCACGAGCACCGGCACCGCAATGCCGCCGGCGCGCCAGCGCTGGAGCAGCGTCAAGCCGTCGATGCGCGGCAACCCGAGGTCGAGAATGACGGCGTCGTAGGCCTCGGTGGTGACGAGGAAGTCGGCTTGCTCCCCGTCCGTCGCCACATCCGCCACATACCCCGACTCGCCCAGCGTCGCGGCGAGCCGGTTCGCCAGCAGCGACTCATCTTCGACGATCAGGATTCTCATTCGGGCTCGCGGTCATTGTCCCATCACCTTCCACCGATGCGCGGCTCCTCAGTGCGCGCACGGCGAGGATGACCGCAAGAGCGCCCGATGTGCCCACCGCGAAGAGTGTCCAGACGAAGAAGAAGGCGCCGCTGGATTTGACGAACGCGCCCGTGCCCCGCATGTGGATGGCGGGCATCGCCGCGGCGAGGAATCCGCCGAGGAGCATGATGATCTGCCCCGCGCGGCGATCGGCCAACAGCAGCGTGCCGTAAAGCCAGACGACCATGATGAGCACGAAACTGAGCTTGTCGTAGCCCCATCGGTCGTAGCCGCGAACGATGTCGTCCGTCACGTGAAGGGACAGCAGCACGATTGAGAGCAGCGACATCACGATCAGCAGGTGGTTATGTTTCAGCATGGCTGGCAGAGTGGCGCTTCCCTGCTGAACGGCGGCTGAACGCGCCGTTCAGCGTCCGTTCAGCAACCCCACCGCACGATGCAAACACTAAGGGGGGTACAGCGCCGCGGTTCGCCGATGTCGTGTTCATGGTCATGGCCATTTCGTTCGCCGGTGAGCTGTCGTTCGCCATCTGGCTGCTGACCAAAGGCGTCGGTCTCGAACGATGGCGTTCGCTCACTACCGTTCCCGCCGCCTGAGCCCGCGAGGAGGACGCGCCCATGCTCCTACCGATCCGTGCGTCCGCCGTCGCGGTGGGCGCACGGTGCGTTAGTCGCGGCTCCGCCGCTCCTCGTCGTTGCGATCGATGAAGAACGACGCCAGCGTGGCGGTGATGTAGCCGAACACCGCGAACGAGTAGAGGGCGATGACGAGCGTCAGCGCGCGTCCTCCGCCTGTCTTCGGCCAGTACTCGGAGCCGAGCGACGTCATGAGCATGGCCGTCCACCAGAGCGACGAGGAGTACGTCGCGAACACGGCGTGATTCGGCCCCTCACGCTCGAAGGCCATCATCCCCGCGGCCGCGCTGAACATCACCAGCAGCGTCAGGGTGACCACGTAGCCGAAGCCATGACGCCGCATGGAGCGGCGCAGCGCGCGCATGCCGCGGTTGAGCGAGCCGAGGACCTTCGCGAAGCGGACGCCGCGAAGGACGCGCGCGGCACGCAACGCCCGGCCGATCCGCAGCAGACGGAACGCAGGCAGGAGCAGCGACAAAGCGGTGGCCCAGTTGCGCCGCAGAAAGAGCCATTTGCGCGGCGCGATGGCGAACTTGAGCACGAAGTCGACCGCGAAGATGCCCCAGATCACCAGCCCCGCGATCTCGACGGGCCGGGTCAGGCCGCGCACGAGCTCGATGCCGACCAGTGCCACCCACACCAGCGACAGCACGATCATCGGACGCTCCAGCAACTGCTCGAGCTGAACCAGGAGGCGAACGCGCTGTGTTTCCACCGAATGCATGACGTTCCCAGCGGTGGCAGAAAACGGGCCACGCGCGCCGCGCCCGGTCAGCCGCGCACGCCTGCAAGACGGTCAGTGCCGTCGCGTGCCGCGCTCGTTCACTCGCTCACCCCCTCCAGCGGATCGCGGTCCGGCTTGCGGCGCTCATGCCGCAGCACCGCTTGCTTGCGCGCACGGTCCTCCGTGAACTCCTCATCGCGCCGCGCCAGCACCTCGGTCAGCTCCGCCGCCAGAAACAGCACCAGCACCGCAAAATACGTCGCCACGAGGATGACGAAGAGCGACGCCGCTGCACCGTACAGACTCGTGATGTTCGTCCGCGACAGCCATGCGCCGAGCAGGTAACGGCCGGCGCCGAACAGGACCGCGGCGGCGACCGCCGCCACCCGCACGTTGCGCCACGCGAGCTTCGCGTTCGGCACGAGCTTCAGGATCGCCGCGAAGACGCCGGCCATGATCAGCGTAGTCCCCGCGATCTCCACCCCTCGCCAGACCGCGACCTCGCCGGCCGGTATCGCCGGCACGAAGTTCCGCACTGCCGCGAGCACCGCCGTGAGCGCCACGGAGCCGAGGAGCACCGCCAGGGCCGCGACCACCATCACCACCGCGATCAGACGGCTGCGGATCGCCGCGATCCACCCCGCTGCCTCCGCCGTCGGCACGTCCAGAATCAGATTCAACGCAACGCGGAGGTGACGGAACACGCCGGATGCCGCGGCGAGCAGCAGCACGGCACTGATGATCGTGACGCCGACGCTGTCGTCCGCCACCGCAGGAGAGAGCAGCCGCTGCACCGCCAGCGCCGTACGCGGATTGATGGTGCGGCCGATGACCTCCACCACCTCGCGCTGCGCCGCCTCCTCGCCGAGGACCATCGCGGCGATCGTGAGACTCAGCACGAGCAGCGGCGCGACGGAGAAGGTCGCGTAGAACGCGACCGCGGCCGCGAGCATCGAAGCGTTGTCGTGCTTCCATTCGCGAAACAGCTCGCGGCCGAGCGCGACGGACGCGCGGGCGGCCGCGGATAGCGTGAGAGACACTGCCCGGATGCGTTGCAAGCACGTTTCCACGCGGCGCCGTCCCTTCCTTGACACCGCCGTCCATGCGTGCGCAAATGCGATCCGTTTCCGTTTTCGCGCTGTTTCATGACGCCGGGCTCCCGCTCCTGGCGTCCCCGCCCTCGGACCTGAAGGAGTCACTCATGCATCGTCAACTGACGCTGAATGCGACGCTGGCCGTCGCGCTGATCGTGGGAATCGTCGCCGCCTCCGTCCCCACCTCCCCCCTCCTGGGCAGTTTCGCCGCGGCGGACGTCGTGGTGCCGGTTGCGGGGCGCGTCAGCGGGCAGAACGGCAGTGAGTTCTACACCACGCTCTGGGTCAGCAACCCTTCGTCGGAGCCCGTCCAGATCCAGATGCAGTTCCTGCGTGCCGGACAGGCGAACGTGAACGCGCCGTCGGTCGTCGATACGCTCGCCGCCGGCGAGACGAAGACGTACGAGAACGCCGGCGAGACCGTCTTCCACGCGCCCGGCGTGATGGGCGCGGTGCGGGTGCGCAGCAGCAATCGCCTCCTCGTCAGCGCGCGCATCTTCAACCAGTCGCCCGGCGCGACCGCCGCGAATACCCAGGGCGTCTACTTTGCCGCGGTACCGACGAGCTTCGCCATCGGCCAAGGGCAGCAGGCGACGCTGCAGGGCGTCACGGAGAACGCCGACTTCCGCTACAACTTCTTCCTCGTCGAAGTCTCGGGCGAGCGGCTCAGCGCCGTCGTCGAGCTGGTCGACGCCAGCGGCGCTGTCATCGCCAGCCGTCCGTACGAGCTGCTGCCGTACGAACAGTTGCTCGCGAACACCGCCGCGCTCAACGCCGGTGCTCCGATCGAGGGCGCCCAGCTCCACGTCCGCGTCGTCTCCCGGGCAGGAAAGCTGATCGTCGCCGGCTCGCTCGTCGCGAACGCGAGCCAGGACTCGACCGGCTTCGAGATGAGCTTCCGGCCGGAGCTGCTGGAGTCGACGCTGCCCGTCGTCACGAGTCTGAACGGCCTCACCGGAGCGGTGCAGCTCTACGCTGGTCCGAACGTCTCCATTACCAAAGACGGCAACGGCTTGACGATTGCGGCCGAGGCGATGGCGGGGGAGCGCGGAGCCGAGGGTCCGCCGGGACCGACCGGTCCGACCGGCCTGACCGGACCGGCGGGCAGCACCGGTCCTACGGGTGCCACCGGTGCCACAGGACCGGCTGGCGTGACCGGAGCCACGGGCGCCACAGGACCGGCCGGTCCGACGGGTGCGACGGGATCGACCGGTGCAGCCGGTGCGACAGGCGCCACCGGCGTGACCGGGCCGACCGGAGCCACCGGTCCCGCCGGGCCGACCGGCAGCACTGGCACTACGGGAGTGACCGGCGCGGTCGGAGCGACGGGTGCCACGGGACCGATCGGCCCCACCGGCAGCACGGGAGCGACAGGAGCCACCGGCCCGACCGGTAACACCGGAGCCACCGGCGCAACCGGAGCCACGGGCTCCATCGGCCTCACCGGTAACGCGGGAGCCACGGGAGCCACAGGTCCCACTGGGGATACCGGCGCAACCGGTGCTACCGGGGCGACGGGCGCCATCGGCCTCACCGGTAACACGGGAGCCACGGGAGCCACCGGTCCGACCGGGGACACCGGCGCGACCGGCGCCACCGGAGCGACAGGCGCCACCGGACCCACCGGACCCACCGGCGATCCCGGAGCAACCGGCGCCACCGGAGCCACCGGCGCCACGGGTGCGACCGGCGCCACCGGACCTACGGGCGCGACCGGAGCGACCGGCGAGACGAACATCGCCGGGACGACCGGCCGGCTGATCAAGTTCACCAGCCCCACCACGGGCGGCGATTCGCTGCTGTTCGAGGACGCGACCGGCATCGGCCTGATCACATCCAGCGCCACGGCGGCCATGGTCGTGCAGCAGAACAACGCCGGCGGCGACGGAATCCTGGGGGTCAATGGCGCCGCCGCAGGCACCAACGGCGGCTCCGGCGTCGTCGGCATCACCAGTCAGAGCGGCCCCGGCTCCGCCAGCGTGTGGGGGGAGGCGAGACATACCAACGGCACCGCCGTCGTCGGCGCCGGCAACAACCAGGCCGCCAACAAGCTGGTCGCCGGCAGCGGCGGCGCGTTCACCGGCTTCTCGACCGCGGTCTACGCGCGCACCAACGCGGCGGGCGTATCGCAGGCGCTCTATACCGACAACTTCGGCTCCATCGTGCGGGTCAACTACTGGGACGGCACGACGCAGTACAAGATTCAGGGCACGGGCAGCGTCTCCACGACCATCCCCAACCTGACGTCGAACGAGCCGAACCCGGGCCGCCTCGTTCTCCACGCGCCGGAAGCACCGGAGCCGGTGTTCATGGACTTCGGCCAGGTGCAGCTCGTCGACGGCAAAGCGCACGTGACGCTCGATCCCAGATTCGCCGCCGCCGTGACGATCGACGAAGCGCACCCGCTCCGCGTCTTCCTGCAGCTCGAGGACGACGAGGACTCCGCCGGCGTCATCGTGAAGAACAAGACCGCCACCGGCTTCGACATCATCGAGCGCCAGGGCGGCCGCTCCAACGCCACCGTCCAGTGGCAGGTCATCGCCAACCGCGCCGACGAAGTCCTCCCCGACGGCCGCATTTCCCGCAATGCGGATCTGCGCTTTCAGCGCCTGGCCGAACCGGCGCCGGCAGTGGCGGCCCCCAGTGGGGTGAAGAAACGGGAGTAGCAGCGGGGAACGATAGGACTTAGGACGGACAGGACCGATAGGACGGATAGGACGGATGGGCACCGCATGGGCCTTGTCTGTCCTATCGGCGCCATAAGGCAGCGTTCTGCCTTCTGCGTTCTGCGTTCTGCGTTCTGCCTTCTGCGTTCTGCGTTCTGCCTTCTGCGTTCTGCCTCCTGCCTTCCCCCTTCCCCACCATTCATGGCGCCTCGGCCAGTTCTCCCAGGAAATCCGTGGATAATACGGTCACTCCCATGACCAACCTCCGGCACTCCCTCTTTCTGCTCGCACTGATCGCGCTTGCGGTACCGCTGTTTGCAGACTCGCCGGAGGTTCAGGTCGGCGCCGTGGTTGCCGCGCCCGCACCGTATTCTCGTGGCGATGCGGCGGCGGCGTCGGACGGCACGGACTTTTTCGTCGTCTGGGTCGACCACCGCACGCCCGGCCGCGGAGCCATCGTCGGCACGCGCGTCACACGCGGCGGTGAGGTGCTCGATCCGTTCGGCATCCGCATCGCGTCCGCGCCCGCCGCAATGGGACAGCCGCTGGCCGTGTGGGACGGCGTCGCGTACGTCGTCGTCTGGTCGCAGGGGATGCACTTCGGTGAAATGCTGGAGCGCCACGAGGTGTGGACGACGCGCGTCGATCGTGACGGCCACGTCCTCGCCGCGCCGCGCCTGATCGCCCAGGAGATGCAGACCACGCAGGGCGTTTACGCGGCCTCGAATGGCAGCGTGACCGTGATCGCGTACCGGAATGTCCGCGCGTGGGGCACGGTGACGCTCGCCGTCCTCGACCGCGAGGGCAACGTCACCCATCGCCAGTTCCTCGGCATCGACTCGCCGTCCTTTGGCCACGGCGTCTCCATCGCCGCAACCGCCTCGCACTTCCTCGTCACCTGGGGCACCGGCCAGTCGAAGGTGTTCGCCATCGCGCTCGACAGCCGCGGCCGCAGCGTCGGCAGCCCGGCGCTGATCGGCGAGGGCGAAGATCCCGTCATCGCCACCGACGGCACGTCGTTCGCCATCGCGTGGCGCCACTGGCTGCCCGACGTCGCGCGCTGGGAGGTCATGAGCCGCACCGCCGGCGCGCAGCTCACACAGCTCGGCGCCATTCAGACGCTCGCCAGCGATCAGTCGGTCGAATCGCTCTCGCTGTTGTGGCGCGACGATCGTTACGAGGTCATCGCCGGCCACCAGTCACAGACCGAGACGCGCATCAATCCGTACGGCCTCATGTCGATCGAGTTCGACCGCGAGGGCAACAAGAACGTCGCCAGCCGGCGCGGCGATCCGCTCCAGAGCTACACCGTGCCGCAGCCGGTCGCCGCCACGAACGGCAGCGACGTCCTCGTCGCATACAAGGATCCGGACAGCTACACCAGCCGTCTCGTCGCGCGCCTGTATCGCGGCAGCTCACCCGACCCCGACGTGCAGAAGCTGCTGTCGTGGAGCGGCAATGCGCACGAGCGCCCCGCGATCGCCTCGAGCGCCTCCGGCCACATCGCCGCGTGGCGCGAGAACCAGAGCGTCTACGCCACGCGCATCGATGCGAACGGCAACTCGCTCGACGGCCGCGGCGTGAGGATCTCCTCCGTCGGCTTCGCCGTGCGTGTCGCATTCGACGGCACGAACTACGTCGTCGCCTGGCTCGACAACGGCTTCATCGGCGTCGTCCACATCGCGCCCGCAACCGGCCGGATCCTGGCCCAGGTGAACGTGCCGGTGAAGGCGTGGATCTGGGAGAACTTCGCGCTCGCCGTGTCGCCGGAAGCCGCGTACCTGGCCTGGGTCGGCGAGGGCGACTTCCGCGTGCGCATGGCGCGCGTCGCGCCCGGCTCCTCCACGCCCGACTTCCCGTCGATCGTGTCACCCGAGGGGATGGTGACCGGGCATCCGGCGCTGGCGTGGAACGGCTCCATGCTGCTCGTCGCCTGGGACCAGCTCGATGGCCCCCGCGGCAATCTGCTGGTCAATCACGCGCGGAGCGTGCAGGCCGCGCGCGTCTCCAGCAGCCTCGCGCTGCTCGATCCGGCGCCGCTCATCGTCGCCAAAGGCGGAGCGTTCTGGCTCGGCGCCCCGTCCGTCGCGTCGAACGGCGAAGACTGGCTCGTCGTCACCCACCTCGACGAACGCCACCTCGTCGCCCGCCGCGTGCTGCGCAACGGCAACCTCGAAGGCACCGACGCGTCGATCCTCGGCGAAGGCATCGCGCCCGCCGTGACGTGGGACGGCAAACGCTACGCGGTCGCCCACAAAACCGCCACCATCCCCAACCTCCCCCAGTCCCCCCTCCTCCTCGGCACTGTCGCCGCCAGAGGCGCGCTACTGCCGCTACAGTCGAAAGTGATCGCGACGGATGTAGTGAGCGCGCCGGCACTGGCGCGCACGCCATCGGACGACGTAGCTGTGATCTACACAAAGGCATGGCCCGATGTGGACCAGCTGGGCGTAGAGCGCAGCTACTTCCGCGTCATCGACCTCGACGAGCGGCGGCGGGCGGTGGGGCGGTGAGCAGGAAGTTCGACCCGCAACGATGAAACGGCTGCGCCGAATCCTTCACTACGAGGAAAAACTCGTGTGGAGAAACTATGTGGATCGTTGCAGTAGTGATCGCGGTGATCGTCGTTGCTGCCGTCGCCGGAGGTGCCATGTACCACGGGTCGGGTGTTTCGACGGAAGCAGCCTCCCCCATTGTGACCGAGGCACCAGCGCCCGTGCCGGAGAAGTGCCGCGAATGCGTCCGGGTGGAACAGTGGTATGCAGGCTTGCCGTGGCTGGCGAAGATCGCTGCGACCGCGTTCTACCTGGGAACGAAGGCCAACTGCGCCCTCAAGGGTTGCTGACTGAGCGCCCAGGACAACCCGCCGTTGGTCAACCTGCCGTAACCACTCAGGGAACGATAGGACGAATAGCACTTAACTGCCCCGCGTAGCGCGCACAGTCAGGCATCCGCGACACAGAGTGGAGGACAGACACGCTTGTCTGTCCCGCAAGGAATGACGCCGTCCGACGCGCCCCCGGGACAGCCGGCTGTGGCCACACTTTGGGGTAGCTGTTGCAGGGAGCGGTGGGACAACCAGGACAAATAGTCCAAATAGGGTCTATAGGACGAATAGGAGGGCCACCGCCGAGCCAGGCCGCGCCTCGCAGTGATGGCGCTGTCCTATACGTCCCAATCGTCCTATAGGTCCCATTCGTCCTATCGGTCCTATTCGTCCCAATGGTCTTAAGTTAAGAAACGATGGCAGGCAACCTGCTCAAACCACGGCACTTAGCCTGCCATTGACGATTGGCGACGGTTCTCTATTCGGCGCAGGATCGCACCTGGTTCCAGACGTGGTGGCTCCAGGGCTTACAAGCGGCACTTCCGAGCCTGAAATCGCTGTGGTTTTCCAGTAGGCCGAGGGATCCGTTTACGGGCGGTCGTTAGGAGGCGCGTAAATGTCACTTCTTGAGTGACTTACGGCCGCTCGCTTAACTTAAGGCCATTGCTATTCGTTCCATCGTTTCCCTCACCGCGCACCAGCGCGACAGATCAACGTCCCCCTCCCCCCGGAACGGCCGCGAACACCCCCATGCCCCTCGCCCCGCTTTGCGGGGAGGGCGATTCTTAGCGCAGCGAAGATTGGGGAGGGGCCGCCGCACACCACAGACGCCGCCACCGGCGCGTTCCGCCCCACCGCTCGCGTCTAGCACAGCCAAACGACCGACCGCATTCAGCGAACCGCCACATCCCCACCCGGCCACGCCATCGCCTCCGCCAGCCCGGGGACGCGCCGCGCGAGCCGCTCCTGATTCAGCTCCGCCAGGTCCTCCAGCATCCGCGTCAGCAGGGCGTCCACCGACTCCCGCCCCTCCTCGGCCAGCACTTTGAGCGCACCGATCTGATAGCGCGGCACGGTGAGCTTCCGCGTGCGCAACGCCGGCGGTAGAATCAACGTCGCCTGACGTCCGAGCGCCTCCTCGATCGTGGTCAGCGTCCACCGCTGCAGCGCATACCCGGCAAGCTCGCGCAGCTCGATCCTCTCCCCGCTGAAACGACTTCCAGTTCCCCATCCCGAATGGCCCGATCCACCTCCGCGCACGACCACCCGAGGAGCCCGGCCGCCGCGTCGATCGTGACCTGCGGCTCGCGATGTAGGAAGATGGCGCGGATGCGTTCGATGAGGGCTGGGTCGAGCATGGATGAACTCCTGTCGCTTACATAAAATACTATGTACCGATCCGCGTTTGCAGCGTCAAGGGTCTGCTGGTGTGGTGAAAGACCCAACGCCCGCCGGTCTGATGCTCGGCCAACACCTTCGTGAACTCCGCACGAAGCGCCGCCTGACGCAGCAAGCTCTGGCGGCGATCGCCGGTATCCCGTAGACGCACGTCAGCGCGATTGAGCTCGGCCAGTTGCAGCCCAACCTCGGCACGCTCCTACGCCTCGCGCTCGCGCTCGACTGCAAGATGAGCGCACTTGTCTCCGTGTTCGACAAGGAAGACTTGGCGAAGCTCGTGCCGAAGTAGCGGTCATGTACTGTCCGACAGGCGTCGGTAATGGCCACACTCCGACGAAGGCTTGCTGGCACGACGTCTTGTCGCCTGCGACTGGAATGCGATTGCCGGCAACGATGTTCCGAGGCGGGTTGCGTGTGCTGCGCAACGCCTAAACGTGTCAGACAGCTTGGCACTAAAGGTTACAGTGGCGGTTTCTGTGGCAATCTCGCTTGGGGGCGCTGGCGTGATCTCCGCGTTGCTATTAATCCAACTTGGAGGGTTCGCAGTGACTAAACCAAGCATGTTGTTCCAAAGCGTGTGGGTAGGTGCGGCGTTCCTGCGGAGCCAGTCGGTGGTCCGCGCCTCCATGCGAGAGTTGCACAGCAGCATCTAAGCTGTTGCCTGGTCCAAGAGTGAACGCAGGGAGGTTCGATCCCTCTCCTCCGCACCTTCACAGTTGTTACACGCGGCAACCCCTCCATTGCAGCACGAGTGAGACATTTCGCGTCCGGCGGGCGGCTTTGCCTGCGCAGCCTCATCACGGTTGAACAAGTCGTCGCCCGAGCACCTTGTTTCGAAAACCCTTGGCCCATCATCGCGTGCGGTAGAGTGCGAACTGAGCAGTTCATGGCCGACGCTAGTCATCGTCACGAGAACGTCTTTCGGCAGCGGCGATCTCGGCGTTCACGTTCCGCCTCTCGTTCCATGCCCAGCTAACAGCGTTAACAAGCGCGGGAAAGGTATGAAAGCCAGGGGGATATGCGGTCGTCTGTAAAACCTCATGACACCCGACAAGCTTCTGATATGTCGGCGCCGGTCCCGATCTCAACATTGTCGTAAGCTGGCCAGCCAGTAGGTCAGCGGCTTGGAGAGCCGGACACTCTCTATCGTTTCCAATATGCGTCTTCCCGGCGATCTTTTGCAATTGGCTGGGGAACGCTTTCTTGAACTCCGAATAGTGCTTCATGCTCTCGTTCAGCAGACCGTCTTGCTGATCAAAGATCAAGTCGATCACGTCAGACACGTAGCCAAGCTCCATCTGTCGCTGCATCACCATACCGATAGCGCTGTGGAAACATGATTCGTAGTAATGGGTGATCTTAAGCAAGCCCCTTAGTCGCTTGGGACTAAGCACCTTTGAGCGGAATGCCCGGTTCCATGTTTGCGTGTTCACCCCTGTGGCAACGCCGTACATGTCGTAATGGCAAATGACTTCGACAAGCGCGGTTAGCTTCGCGTCGACCTCTTCAGCAGTCCATCCCGAAAACTCACCTTTCCGAGTTTTCGCGTCATGATGACGGAAGTACCTGATGGTTGGCTTAGCAGTAAGGACAGTATTCCAAGCAGCATCAAACTTGGTCCACTCATCGGCCGCTGCGACCCAGCCGGCGATCAGATATACAGCGTCTGCTTGTGACTCGTCGAAGAACGCCTGGTACATGTTTCAGCTCACCGAGTCGCTATCACTCACGAGACGCAGTGTAGTTGCCGCGCGTGACGCATTCTGACGCGCCCCCGAAGTGCCCCCGACCCCCATCATCGCGAGGCCGAAGACGAGCCGCTGCAATTCTGTACGCGGAATTGCGAGCTCGGCGGCAATCGTGTTTAGCGTGATGCCGTCCTGTCGGAGATCGTTGAAAACTTTAGTAAGGACGCGCGACGACTCTCGTTGGGGAATGGGATGCGGCTCGTTAGTTTTGAATCCATGACGATTCAGCTCGATGCACAGGGTTCTGTACGGCCATGGCCCGATCACCTCTAAATCGTGCAACCGCCGGGCAAGCGCGGAGGCGGCGACGCCCCACCTCTTCTTGAGCTTGATAATATGCTGCAATGTGGCGTGGCGCGGCGCGACCGCTAGTACATCTGCCGCCGGCATCAATACAGCTGCCGCAAATGCGTTTGCTTCCGTCTCCGTCTCACGTAAATCCCCAGTCTCTCGGTGCATCGTAAGGTGCGCCAGCTCGTGCATCGCGTCAAACCTGCTCGCTTCAGCAGACTTCATCGTGTTCAAAAAGATGAACGGACGCTTCCCCACCCAAACGGAGAACGCGTTCACTTCTCGTAGCTCCTCGGCGAGTGAGAACACTCGGACTCCATGAGTCTCGAGCAATCCTATCGTGTGCGAAATTGATCGCTCGCCGAGACCCCACTGAGACCGTAGAGCCGCCGCAGCCGCTTCTGGTTGTCCTGCATAGACACTCAGGTCGGGGATGTCGACGTCAGGCAGATTGAACTTCTCTTCTATCCATGACGATAACTCCATAGCGAGCGCGCCAGCCGCCAACACTTGTCCGCGCTGCGTCGCAGTCGTCCGGCGGAGCGAGCGAAACGTGGCGTTCTCATCGCGCAGGTTCAACAGCGCGGCACGAAAGTAGAAGTCCTTCGGAAAACCGAGGGTTTCCACGATGCTGTCCCAAGTGGATGCACCCGGCGATGACCGGCCGCTTTCGTAATTGGTAACTTGGCGAGTCGTCACTCCGACTAGACGCGCGAAGTCAATGATTGAGAGGCCACGACGACGCCTCGCAAGTTCAAGCCGCTGCGGGTTGAAAGTTCCGGGGTCACCGGCCGTCACCGCTTCCTCGTCACTGTAGGATCAAAGTCATCGCCATCGTGGTCGAAGTCGTTACCGAGCAAGTCGTCGTCGATCGGATCAAACGACACTGGATTAAAAATGATCCGCTCCTCCCATTCGACTATCACTCCATCGTTGCCGACGAGCTTGGGAAGAGACAATTCCCATCTGACTGCGTCGCGAAGCCGACGGTGAAGCAGAATCCATGTCAGGACACCGGGTGTCCGCTCTACCTTTTGCTTCTTGATGAAGAAGCGCTCCAACGCCGGAAACGAGAGCTGGTTGTCGTTGATCGCGCGGATGCTCGCTGCGCCGCGCGGATATTTTGTCCTAGGCGTGACGCCGGCGAGCCCGGTTGCCTCGTCACCAGTGGCCACCATGATCTGCAGTCGGCCGTCAGGCGACAGGACGGTACTCAGGTTCCCGGCGTCGCACCGTACCCAACCGAGTGGCCGCCCAAGCTGCCGCGCCGTTCTCGTCACAGTGCCCCAGACGTACACCCCCCTCGCGCTAGCTGGATCGTCCAACGTGCAAGTTGCGAGTATTTGTTGCCCGGCAGTGAGAGAGTTAAGCAGGACCGGGTAAGGAAGAAGCCCGATCTGCTCAAGTCGGTCGCCGGCCTCTGCATGTTGGGTTAAGCGCATTGGACCATTCTCCAAGTTACTCGATTTCCGCTTTTTCAGCATCATACGATGCGAGGAAACCGGAAATCAAGTGCGCGGTCGCGTGACTCCTTCTGGCAGCTTCGTCGCTGTTTGCCGATCCACCAGCGCAGCCCGCGCGCAGTGATCGCAAGAGGCTTCCGCGGCGGTCACGCAAGCGTTCTGTATTGCGACTTGAGCGGCAGAGGCACTCCCCCATACCCCATACCCCCCTACCCCCTCCCCACCTCCGCGGTCAGGCGGTCGAGGTTCTGCTCGTTGGCCGGCACCACGATCGCTTCGATGCGGCTGGCCATCTCGGCGCTTTCGAAGGCCTGGGACCAGGAGACGAGGGTGCCGGTCGCTGAGGGCTGGAGGGTGATGGTCAGGCGGTACTTCGGCTGCGACTCGTGCTGGATCACCACTTTGTGCGGTGGCTCGACCTCGGCGAAGACGCTCTCGTTGCGGTAGTTCTTGCCGTTGGGGCCGTGCATGACGTAGGACCAGCGGCCGCCGCTCCGGAGCTCGCAGAGGTCGAAGGTGTTGGTGAACCCGTCCGGGCCCCACCAGCGGGCCAGGCGCTGCGGGTCCTGGAATGCGGCAAAGACCTGGTCGACGGGGGCGGCGATCTCCCGGGAGGTGCTGAAGGTGGTCATCGGGGCTCTCCTTGCGGCGGTGCGTGTGCCGCGCTCGAGGAGCGATTTTCGTTCGATCGCGGACGGAGTCAAGCACTCCGGCGGAGGGTGGCGAGCCATCGCGGACCAGTTGCGAACCGTCGCCGGCGGGTTGCAACCCATCGCGGATGGCTCACAACCCATCGCGGATGCCTCCCAACCCATCGCGGATGGCTCACAACCCATCGCGGGTGTCTCACAACCCATCGTGGATGTCTCACAACCCATCGCGGACCGGTCCCAACCCATCGCAGATGTCTCCCGATACTTCGCCGACACGTTGCGAACCGATCGCGGATCGCTCCCAACACATCGCCGGAAGGTCGCGAACGCATCGCGGATGTATCGCGAGCCTTCGCCGGAGGGTTGGGAACCGATCGCGGATGGGTTGGGAGACATCCGCGATCGGTTGCGAGACATCCCCGATCGGTCGGGAGACTCCGCGGATCGGGTGCGAGACTTCCGGGACCGGTTGGGAGACTGCGCGGAGGTGTTGGGAGACTTCGCGGAGCTGTTGCGGCTCCTCCGGGAGAGGTTGCGCGGCCGCGCGCTCTCGCCGGCCTTGCGCCGCCAAAACTTTTTTTCAGCGTGCTCAACTTTTCTGTTGACAGGTCAGCGGACACTACCTTAATATGCTTGGCCGTCGGTACGGGTGAGACGTCACTCGTGCAACTGCTCTTTGCGTAACAGGCTGCGCCTTGGCCTGAACTACAACTGTTTTTCGCACAACCTACCACCGGTTCGCGGTACGTCGGCACAGCGCCCGATACGAGACCCTTCGACGGTGAGAGAGCGTGCCACGGTAGCCACACGGACGCTGAGGCGAGCGTTCCGTGCAGCAGCAGGATGCCCTACGTGTATCCACCCGCGGCCCCCGAGTTCCGGACTCGGGCCTCTCATTCACCGTGCCCCCGGCGCGTCGCCGGAGGCCTTAACCATCCCTCGTGCCGAGGGATGCTCAATGGAGGTCTCACATGACTGTACCGAACCAGATCCCCACGGTCCTCACCCCGGAAGAAGCCATCCAGCAGCTGCGCGCGATGCGCGAGCTGATCCCCGAATTCGCCGGTCTCAAAGCCGGTGAGCCGAAGCGCCTCAGCAACGCGGCCTCGCTGCACCCCGAGTTTTTGCGCGGCGCGTTCGTGGCCATCGATACCGTCCCGCCGTTGACGGCCATGGCCACGACGCCGGCGGCGGAGCTGCTCGCGGAGCTGGATCTCACGGAGCGCTGGAGCGCCATGCTCGCGGAGCTGGACAGCCTGCGCTCCGGCATCATCGGAGCCATCGCCACCCGCCGCTACCGCCTCGGCGTCACTGCCCGTGAGGTGTACCACGTGAGTCAGCAGCTCGCGAAGACCAAGCAGTACGCCACCCTCCGTCCGCTGGTGGAGTCGATGAAGCGCGTCGCGCGCTTCGGACGCCGCCGCGCCGCGGAGAAGCCGGAGCCGCCGGCCGCCGAGTAACACGTTCGTAGTGCCGCCGCCGGGCGCCTGTGCGCCCGGCGGCGGGTTTTCTGTGGAGTCCACGGGGAACGATGGGACGAATAGGACATCCCATCCGTCCCATCCGTCCTACTGAACCTTCACTCCCATCACGTTATCCCCCGCATCGCGGTCGATGTAGTAGTTGTACGGGTCGACGCCGGCAAACAGCGGCTTCTTGTCGCTGACGAACTTCAGGACCTGCTTGCCGGAGCGGATCGGGCGGCGCTCCATCATCAAGACGTGTGATTTGTCGAACGCGAGGCGTCCGGGCGCCTCGGTGAAGAGGCCGATCTCGATGCGCTCGGCGAGCGGCGTCTCGTGCTCCGCGCCTTCGCCGCCGGCAGGGTCGACGTACCACTTCTTCGCTTCGACCGGCACCGTCACGTCCCACTTGCCGTCGGCGCGGCGGACCGCCGCCGGCTCCGTCACTTTGAGGTCGTACAGCGTGATGCGCTCGAAGAGGTCGGTGATCAGCGCCTGATCCTCGGCTGTTTTCGCCTCGGCCCTGAAGGCGGCGATCATGTCGAGCGTCCGTGGATACGGCGCGCCTTTGAACCGGTAGCGCGCCAGCATGTTGCGCAATGCGCGGTTGACGCCGTCCTCGCCGATGCGCTTCGTCAGGAGGTGCATGACCATGGAGCCCTTGCGATAGGCGACGTGGCTCTGCCCGAGGACCCGGGCGAGCGGCGGTTCCTTCGGGTTCCAGGCGCGGCCCTGGAGATAGCGATCGAGCTCGTGCTGCATATAGCGACGGACCTGATCCTCGCCGCGGAACTGCTTGATCACCCTCTGCGCCGAATATTGCGCGAGCGTCTCCACGAAGAACGTGTAGCCCTCCATCTCCGCGCCCATCATCTGATACGGCCACCACTGATGCGCGAACTCATGCGCGGTCATGCCGGTGATGAAATCGAAGGTGTCCTTCCCGGTGAAGTCGCCGATGAACCCGACCGCCTCGGAGAACGGAATCGTACCGGCGAAGGCCTGCGCGTAGCTCTTGTAGCCGGGGAACTCGACGACGCGGAAATGATCGAGCTGATACGGCCCGAAATTCGCCTGGTAATAGTCGAGGGAGGCCACCATGGCGTCGAGCATCCGGTCGACGTTCCACGCGTGCTCCGGGTGGTAATAGACCGCGAAGTCGACGCCGGCGTGCCGCCGGTGCTTCTCCGCGTAGCGCGCGGACTGCACGGAGAATCGCGGGCGAATGGGCGCGGTCGAGACGAAGCGGGCCGTGCGCCGGCCGTCGCGCGTCACATCCGACATTTTCTTGCCGGGCGCTAGCGGCGTCTGATCGGCGGCGGTCGACAGCGTGATGTCCGCCTTCCTCACCCATGAGTTGCCGAACGACACCCGCGTCGTCGCGGAGAGGTCCTCCAGTTTCGGCGGCCCGGGGAGCTCGGGCAACCCGTGCTCGCGCCGCACCTCGGGGTCCTGAATCATGGCGCCGAAGTTCATGCCGAGCACCGGCATGAGGTCGTCCTCGGTGAGGAACGTGCCGTTGTCGACGATCGTCGTGGCCTGGCCTCCGTTGCGGAAGCCGCGGTGCCAGCGTTGCGTCTCGAAGGAGAGCTGCAGCGCGTCACCCGGTTGCATCGGGCGCGCGAGGCGGTAGATCCAATACTTGTGCGGGGTGCCGTCGAGGATTGGCCGCGCACCTTCGATGGTGACGCTGGTCAGCTCGACGCCTTCCTCGACGAGACGAAGGTGCAGGTCCGCGACCGGCTGGTCCGTCAGGTTGCGGAGCAGGTAGCGGCCTTTGGTGATGGCCCGCCGCTCTTCCGGGTCGAGGGCGATGTCGAGCGTCAACTCCTCGAGCGACGGCTGCGGCAGGCCGGCGTACTTCGCGAAGCGCTTCTCATAATCGACGGCCAGCGCTTCCTGCTCGTCGCTCGTCCGGTACTCATTGAGGATGTTCGTGTTGTAGTACGCATAGGCGCCCGTGGCCGCGAACATCAGGAGCGCCGCGACGGCCACGAGTCCCGGCGCCCCGGCCAGACGGCGACGCGCGAGCGCGAGCCGCGGCTTCAAACGAATCTCGGTGCCGCGTCTCCACAGGAGATGCGCCGCCAACAGCAGCAGGATGGCGAAGGCGCCCCAGTACAGCCGAAACGTCCACGCGCCCTTCCAGAACCCCGCGGCTCCATTGAGGTCGCTGAGCGGCACGCTCGAGGTCTCGCTGAAATTGAGGAGATGGTGATTGACCCAGCGCGCCATGCTGTTCAGCTCCCGCCAGATCAGGAGAAGCACCATCACTCCCCAGCCGATGAACTTGTGCGGACTGAGCGACTGGACGAGGATGGCCACCGCTGCCACGAGCAGCATGTCGAAGCTCTGCGGCAGCACGTACCAGAGCACGTATTTCCCGAGCTCGATGTTCGTGAAATTCAGCGAGAGCTGCAGGACGATCGACGCGGCGACGTTGCAGACGAGCATCGACACCAGCACGAGCGCCAGCGCCATCGTCTTCGGCACGACGTACGCCCAGTTGGGGAGCGGCGCGGCGTCGATGAGCTCGTGCACGCGGCGATCGCGCTCGCGCCACACGACCTCACCCGCGTAGTAGACGGCGACGATCATCAGCGCCAGCCGGAAGGCGTCCGCGATCTCCGGAATGAGCGTCAGCGTGGTCGGGTACTCCGGCGCGTAGTCGGGATAGCGCTGGGTGAGCAGGACGAAGACGGTGAGGTACATCCCGTACAGCATCAGCACCGGGAAGGCGGGGCTGAGGACGACCTGCCGGAACTCGAACTTCATGCGCAGCCACAGGAGCGCGCGGAGCGCGGCATTGCCGTGGCGCGCGGCGGGCAGCGAGGCGGCCAGCGAAGCGGCAGGCACGGGCGCTTCCGCCGGCAGCCGCTGCGCGAGCTTCTGCTTCTTGCGCTCCCGCTTCGACATCCCCTGGTCGGCGAAGCGGTACGCGGCGTAGGCGGCGGCGAGGCAGAGGAGCGAGACGCCGAGCCACACCAACCGGTTGTAGAGCAACGCGCCGCTGAAGTCGGGCATCATCGTGTTCCGTTCGGCGACCGTCCAGTAGCGGACGGCGTCCTTGACGGCGCGCGCGGCGAACGGTTCGGCGATGGCCACGGCGTTCTCGAGCTGCGGCCGGCTGAGCGCTCCCTCCAGACTGAAGAAGCCGGCCACCAGGCTGATCACGCCGATGTACGTGGCCATCATCGAGCGCGTGATCGTGGCCAGGGCGAAGAAGATCGCCGAGTGCGTGAGGAGGTTCGGCAGCGCGATCAGAAAGTACGCGTAGAGATGGTCGGTGATGCGGTTCGGCCCGAGGTTCTCGGGATTCGCCCACGGCATCATCGAGCCGAGATACGTGGCCACCGGCAGCGCCAGCATGCACACGGCGGCGACGGCGAACGCGCCGAGGAAGCGGCCGAGGATGTACTGGAACTTCGTGATCGGCGTCGAACGGATGATCGGGCCGAAGCCGGTCTCGTCATCGCGGATCACCGCGTTCGCGACGAACGACGTCGTCACGAACATGAAGATGAGCGAGAGCATCACCGAGTTGCGCAGCGTGGCGTAGGCGGCGTTCCGGACGAGACCCCCTTCGGAGCCCATCTCCCACCCCTCGAGATTCATCGAGAAGAAGATCATCGCGAAGGTGAACAGCGCCGTGAGCCACAGCAGCGGGTTCCGGAGCAGGTAGCGGAATTCGAAGCGGGCGATCTGGATGAGCATCTTTTTGCCTCAGGCCGCGCGGCGCGATTCCGCGAGCGTGGAGAAGTAGACGTCCTGGAGACCGGCGTCGACGGAAGTGAAGCCGTTGCCCGGATCGCGGTCGGAGAGGATGTGCACCACGGTCCGTCCTGCGAAGAGACGCGTGGAGAGGATCTCGTACTGCTCGCGGTAGCGCGCCAGCTCACCGCGCTCGATGACCTTCATCCAGATGCGTCCGCGCGTGGACTGCATGAGCTGCTGCGGCGACCCTTCGATCTGCACGCGCCCGTCGGCCATCACCGCCATGCGGTGGCAGAGATCCGACACGTCCTCGACGATGTGCGTCGAGAGGATCACCACCACGCTCTCGCCGATCTCCGCGAGCAGGTTTAGAAAGCGGTTGCGCTCCTCGGGGTCGAGACCGGCCGTGGGCTCGTCGACGATGATGAGCCCCGGATTGCCGATCAGCGCCTGGGCGATGCCGAAGCGCTGGCGCATGCCGCCGGAAAAACCGGAGAGCATCTTCTTGCGCACGCTCCAGAGATTCGTCTGATGCAGCAGCGTTTCGACGGTCGTCTTGCGGTCGGCCGCCGTGGCGACGCCTTTCAGGACCGCCATGTGGTCGAGCATGTCGTACGCGGAGACGCGCGGATAGACGCCGAAATCCTGCGGCAGGTAGCCGAGCGTGCGGCGCAGCTTCTCGGGCTCGCGAATGACGTCGATCTCGCCGAACCGGATCTTTCCTTCGCTCGGCGTCTGCAGCGTGGCGATGGCGCGCATGAGCGTCGATTTGCCGGCGCCGTTGGGGCCGAGCAGGCCGTACATACCGCGGGGGATGGACAGCGTCACGCCATCGAGGGCGCGGGTTCCGTTCGGATAGATATGGCTCACGCCGTGAAGTTCGAGCATGGGGTTCTCCTGGTGGTTATGGATTGATGAGGACGGACGGAATCAACGCCGCTTTCGTTCGCGATGCCGCGAGGCGGCGGCCCAGAGCGCGGCCAGGCCGGCTCCGAACCAGAGGAAGGTGGTGATGGTCCACTGTGCGGACTCGGGCACGTTCAGCCAGGCGGCCATGAATTGCTCGACCGCGGCAAAGAAGGCCCTTGCTCCGGGGACGTACTGCCACTCGCTGTCGTCCGGCTGGCTGATCACTTCACCGACGGTGCCCATCAGGACGATCAAGCCGGCGCCTCCGATCAGCCAGCGCAGCGGGTGGCGCAGGCCCACGACCAGCGCGCTGCCGAAGAGGTACATGCCGAGGGTCGCGATGACCGGCACGCGCAGGATGGTGTGTGCGGCGGGTGCGCTGGCCAGATGTCCCAGCCCGAGCAGCCACACGATGAAGAACGTCAGCGCCGCCGCGAACCACACGAAGCCGGCGAACACTTTTGCCAGCGCCAGCCGGCGCCGGTCGACCGGAAGGGTCCAGAGAAACGCAGGGCCGAAGCGCTTCTCGCCTCTCCAGACCGCGAAGGGATAGAGGAAAGCGATGAGGGCGGTCGGGAACGTTTCGTTGGAATCGAAACCCTGACCTCCGCTGATGATCTCCCCACCGACCATGACCGTGCCGGCGGCGAGGACCGCGGCCAGGACGAGTGCCGCGGGACGGAGGCTGAGACCGACGATCGCGACCTGCTGGAGCACGACGTCGCGCCAGCGCGGCCCCGGGTGAGAAGTCACGTCGGTCACGGCGCCACCTCCTCGGCCAGAAAGGCCAGCGCGGCGTCTTCGAGCGCGAGCGGCGTGACGTCGCGAACCGTAGCGCCGGCGGCGGCGAGGCGCGCGGTGACGTCACGCTCTTCGCCGATCAGCGTCCACTGCATTTCGCGCCCCGCCGGCGAGCGCCGCAGGCTCGGGATGCGCAGCTCGGCCGGCGCCTGCCAACCTTCCGGTACCTCCACGCGATAGCGGCGGACGGTCCTCCGCAGGTCGTCGCGCGACATCTGGGCAACGAGACGTCCGGCGTTGAGCACGCCGACGTGATCGGCGAGGCTCTCCACCTCATGGGTGTGATGCGTTGCGATCACGACGGTGGTCGGCGTGTCGGCCAGATGCTCGGCGAGGTGCGCCAGCGTGCGGTTGCGCACCATCGGATCGAGACCGTCGGTGGGCTCGTCGAGCAGCAGGAGCGGCGGACGATGGGCCAGCGCGAGCACGAACTGCAGCCGCCGGCTCTCGCCCTTGGACAGCGTGCCGATCTTACGCTCCGGACGGACGCCGAAGATCTCGACGAGTTGCGCGGCATACGCGTGATCCCAAGCGGGGTAATGAACCGCGACGTGCTGGATCAGCCGTTCGCACGTGAGCCACTTGTAGTCGTGCTCGTGAGACTCGGGCATGTAGCCCACCTGCGCCCGCACCCGCGGACCATCCGCAACGGTGTCGAGCCCGAAGACTTCCGCACGCCCTTCGTGCGGCCGCTCGAGGTTCAGCAGCGCTTTCATGACGCTGCTCTTCCCCGCGCCATTCGCGCCGATGAGGACGTACACCGCGCCCTCGGGCACACGCAGATCGACAGCGTCGAGTGCGGCCTGCTTCCGGTAGCGCATCGACAGGCCGTGCGTCGCGACGGCGAATGACTCGGAGCCGTTCATTCGTCCTCCTTCGCTGCGAGTTTCTGGATCATGGTCACGAGCTCCTCTGCCCCGATGCCGTTCCGCCGCGCCTCGAGCAGCGCGCGCTTGGCCACCGCGAGCGCCAGCGTGCGCCGCTCTCCGGCGCCACGCTTGACCGTGGGCGAGACGAACGTCCCCTGTCCCCGGCGCACGTAGATGACGCCCTCGCGCTCGAGCTCCTGGTAGGCCTGGGAGACGGTGCGAGGATTCACGACCAGCTCACCGGCGAGCTCGCGCACCGAAGGGAGCGGATCCTCGGCCCGCAGCGTGCCGACGACGACCGCGCGCCGCACCTCATCCATGATCTGGAGGTAGAGCGGCCGCGCATCATTCGGATCGAGGTTCACCAGCATGGTGCCTCTGTCGCGGTGTTGTACACAGGTGCAACACTACATCACTGCGTGGTGTTGCGCAAGGGGGGGCACGATAGGACGAATGGGACCTATAGGACGGATGGGACGAATGGGACCTACCGCCGTCCTATTCGTCCTATGGGTCCTATTCGTCCTATGGGTCCTATTCGTCCTATCGTCCTATCGGTCCATGCACCGCGCTACCGCACGATGCGGCCGTTGTATTGCGCCGTGCGTTGCCAGTCGGGGGTGCCGTTCACCTGCTTGATGGTCCAGAAGTCGAAGTTGCCGATTTTGCGGTCGCCGGCGGCGTCGAGGGCGGTGGGGCCGGTGACGCCCCAGTAGCGCTGGACGTTGCGGCTGAACGACTCGCGCAGCAGCGTGGCTTCGTTGTCGACTTCGATCGCGGAGAGGACCGCCACCCACGCGGCGTCGTACACGGACAGCGCGTACGCGTCCGGCGCGAAGCCGATGCGGGCGCGGATCTCTTCGGACAGCGGCTCCCAGCGGTCGCGCGTCAGCTCGTCGAGGCCGACGTTCGGGGCGGTGAACTGCGTGGTGATGCCGAAGGCGGCGACGGCGGGGTCGCTGACGAGCGCGCGGCTCTGCGTCACGCCGTCGGCGCCGTACCAGCGGACGGCCGCGAGGTCGGTGTCGAGGCGCGCGCGGCGGAAGATCTCGGCGGCTTCTTCGAACGAGGCGAGGAAGACGGCGACGCGTGCGTTCGGACGGGTGTTGCGCACCGCGCGCACGGCATCGCCGAGGGCGGTGACCTGCGTCGCGAAGTCAGTGGTGGTGGGAGCGTAGGCGATGCCGGGGAGCACGGTGCCGCCGAGGGCTTCGAAGGCGCGGCGGGTGCCTTCCTTGAGGCCGGTATTGCCGGCGTCATCGCGCCACATCGGCACGATGGTGTCGATGCCGTCGGCTTGCAGCAGCGCACCGATGGCGAGGCCTTCGAGGCGATCGTTCGGCGCGAGGCGGAAGAGATGATCGCCGGCGATGGCCAGCGTCGAGGCGGTGCTGGCCTGGCTGATGACGACGATGCCGTGCTCGTTGGCGTACGACAGCACCGCGGCGGCCTCCGCGCTCGACTGCGGCCCGAGGACGAAGCGTGCGCCGAGTGCGTGCAGCGCCTCGATCTTCTCGCGCGCGATGGTGGCGGTGAGGCGCGTGTCCTCGATGTCGCTCTCCACATGCCACGGGAGATCCATCTCCGCGAGCTCGAAATTGATGTCGCGCACCGCGAGCTCCAGCGCCGCGGCGCTGGCGGCGCCGAGAGAGGCGCCGTCACCGGTCAGGGAGAAGAGGGCGCCGATGCGAATCTCCGGCGAGTCCTTCGGCGTGACCGCCCGCCGCCGCGCATGTGCGAAGGGCGCGGCAAAGACGGCTATGACAAGAAGGACGAACAGCGATCGGCGGATCATGGGCGCGCATTGTGGCATCACCCGGAGACCGATAGGACGGATAGGACCAGGTGCGGAGGCCTCAGTCCTATTGGTCCTATCTGTCCTATAGGTCCTATTCGTCCCATCGGTCGCCTCCCCTACGGTACGCGCCGTACCGGTGGGGTCATCCGCACGCGATCCTCCACTTCGGCGGGCGTGGCCAGACGAAAGTCGGCACCGGCGGTGGTGAAGAGGATGTCCGTGGTGATGGCGGAGTCGAAGCCGATGCTGTACTGCACGCCGATCGACAGCCCCAGCCCGTAGCGCATCGTCGCGGCGGGAGTGATGGCCCAGCTGTTGGTGGCGACGATGCCGCCGCTGCGGTCGCCGGTGAGCATCAGGCCGTCGAACGCTTTGATCTGGTGCGGGCCGTCCCAGAAGTGGACGTTGCGGATGCTGGCGCCGTCGGTCTTGTAGAAGATGAACACTTTCTCCAGCACGGCGCGGACGTCGTTGACGATGACGGGCGTTGGGATGTTGATGTGGAACCAGGCGAACTTGCCGGGTTTGCCGCTGAAGACGGTGCCCCAGCCGAGGCGGCGGGTGGCGTTGAGGACGGCGGTGTCTTCCACTTCGACGGAGCTCCCGTGGACCCAGACGGCATGCAACGCCGCCGGACTCGCTGTCTGTGCCGCCGCGGTCGCCGTCACTCCCATGAGGCCGACGGCAGCCAACCCACCCTGCTTCAGCAAATCGCGTCTGTTCATTGCGTTCTCCTCGAGCGGCCGTCTCGACGGACCGCACCACCGGGTAGTGACACCAGCGGTGCGGCCGTTTCATGAGCGCCGCGAAAAAGGAGCACGCGCTTCAGCCGTGTGCGCGATGCGGCGACGCTGTTGCGCCCTGCTGCCGCAGCCAGGCGAGGAGCTCCGCGTTCCCCGATTCCTGCGCGGCGTCGAGCGGCGTCTTGCCGTCGTGGCCGATCCAGTTGACGCCGGCGCCGCGCGCGAGCAGGAGCTCCGCCGCGGCTTGCTGTCCGCCACGGCAGGCGTTCCAGAAGGCGTTGGTGACGTCGTGGTCCGAGGGCGGCTCTCCGCTGGTGAAGGCCTCCTGCACGCGGTCGAGCAAGCCGAGGGCAGCGGCTTGCCAGATGGTGGTGCGGGCGCCGCGCTCGAGCAGCCGCCGCGCCGCTTTCCATTGCGCGAAGACGACGGCGTCGGACATCGGCGTGCCGCCGGTGAAGACGGCGCCCGTCACTTCGAGGCTGGCTCCCGCATCGAGCAGCGCCTCGATGAGCGCCACGTCGTCGCTGCTCGCCGCCCAGTGCAGCGGCGCCTCCCCCTTCCCCGCTCTGCCGGGGATGACGACGCGCGCATCGGGATCGGCACCGCGCTCGATGAGGAGGCGTGCCGCGCGCGCGGCATTCGGAAAGTGGCCGGGCCAGTCGGCGACGATGTGCAGCAGCGTGCGGCTGACGCGCTGCTCGTCGACGATGCGGGCGGTGGCCAGGGCAGGGGTTTCGTCCAGCATCCGCTGCAGGGCGTCGACGTCACCGGTCTGAATCGCCGCGACGAGCGCGACGGCCTGCGGATCACGGGCCGCGATTTCGATCATGGGTTGTCCTTCACGCGAGCGCATTGTCGCTCAAAAGGAGGGCTCAGGGCTCAGGGCCCAGGGCTCAGGGTGGCTGCGCTTCGCGAGAGATGTCCGCCCGGCGCAGCCCCTGAGCCCTGGGCCCTGAGCCCTCCCACGGCGCCATTCGTGCATAGCGGTTTACATCTAATCGTCGTTTTCCTCTCCTTCACGTTGTTTCCTCGACTGCCGCGCCTTGCGATCGCGTCCGGTTGAAGCCGCCCAGGAGGCGCTCCCATGACCGTACCGATCGAATCTGCACGCGATGTGTTCGACAGCGTGCGTGAGCCGCTGCTCGTGCTCGATCCCACGCTGACCGTGCGCACAGCGAACCACGCCTATTACGAAGCGTTTCGTGTTTCGCCCGAGGAGACCGAAGGGCTCCCCATCCACGAGCTCGGCAACGGGCAGTGGGCGCTCCCGTCGCTGCGCACGCTGCTCGAGGAGATCATCCCGAACGGCGCCGCCTTCAATGACTTCGCGGTGGAGCACGACTTCCCGAACATCGGCCGGCGCGTGATGCTGCTGAACGCGCGGAAGCTGCAGGCGGATCTGGTGCTGCTGGCGATGGAAGACGTCACCGACCGCCGCCGCTCGCAGAGCCTCCTCGATCAGATCGAGATGTATGCGCAGGACGTGGTCGACACGGTCCGCGAGCCGCTGCTCATCCTCGACGGCAGTCTGCGCGTGCACTCGGCCAACCGCGCGTTCTACCAGACGTTCCACGTCGAGCGCGCGGAGACGGAGCGCCAGCTCGTCTACGAGCTCGGCAACAGGCAGTGGGACATCCCCGCGTTGCGCATCCTCCTCGAAGACATCGTGCCGATGAGCTCCGTCTTCAACGACTTCGAGCTCGAGCACGACTTCCCCGTGCTCGGGCGGCGCGTGATGCTGCTGAACGCGCGCAAGATGCGCCAGCGCAATCACGCCGAGCTGCTGGTGCTGGCGATGGAAGACGTGACCGACCGCCGGCGCGCCGAGGCGGCGGTGGCGAAAGCCAAGGAAGCGGCGGAGACGGCGAACCGCACGAAGAGCCTCTTCCTGGCGAACATGAGCCACGAGCTGCGCACGCCGCTCAATGCGATCGTCGGCTACTCGGAGATGCTGCAGGAAGAAGCGGTCGAGCGGAACCTGCAGGACTTCGGCGCCGACCTGCAGAAGATCTCCTCCTCCGGCCGCCACCTCCTCGGGCTCATCAACGACATCCTCGATCTGTCGAAGATCGAGGCCGGGAAGATGGAGCTGCGCCTGGAGGTGTTCGACATCGCCACGCTGATGGACGAAGTGACGTCGACGATCCAGATGCAGATCGCGAAGAACGACAACGTGCTCGAGGTGACGTACGACCCGGCCATCGGCACGATGCGCGGCGATCTGAGCAAAGTGCGCCAGGGGCTCTTCAACCTCGTCTCGAACGCCGCCAAGTTCACGCATGGGGGCAAGATCAGCGTGCTCGCCGAACGCCAGGCGATGAACGGCAGCGAGTGGATCGTGTTCCGCGTCTCCGACACCGGCATCGGGCTGAGCGCGGAGCAGATCGTGCGGCTCTTCCAGCCGTTCACGCAGGCCGACGCCTCCACGACGCGCAAGTTCGGCGGCACGGGGTTGGGGCTCGCGCTCACGCGCCGCTTCTGCCAGTTGATGAACGGCGACGTGACGGTGCACAGCGTGCCGGGTGAAGGCAGCATCTTCACGATCAAGCTGCCGGCCACGCTCAACGAGCCGTCCACCGAGCTGGCGGATTGGGACGGCGAACCGGCAGCGGCGGATCCGGATATGGACGCGCTGGAAGCGGAGCCGGCACCGGCGCCGGGCAGTTGCGTCCTCGTCATCGACGACGATCCGCTGCAGCGCGACCTCATGCAGCGCTACCTGCACAAGGAAGGCTACACGGTGCGCACGGCCAACGGCGGCGCGCAGGGGCTGCGGCTCGCGCAATCGCTGCTGCCGGCGGCGATCACGCTCGACGTGATGATGCCGGACATGGACGGCTGGAGCGTGCTCTCGGCGCTGAAGAGCGACGCCGGGCTGCGCGAGATCCCGGTGATCATGCTGACCATGGTCGACGATCCGGTGCGCGGCTTCACGCTGGGCGCCTCCGACTACGCGACTAAACCGGTCAACCGCCGCCAGCTCTCGCAGATCCTGCAGAAGTACACCTGCCTCCATCCTCCCTGCCCCGTCCTCGTCATCGACGACGACCCTTCGGCCCGTGCGCTGACACGCGCGATGCTGGAGAAGGAAGGGTGGGCGGTCACGGAAGCCGAAGACGGCGTCACCGCGCTGAAGAGCATGGAACGGGAGCGCCCGAGCCTCATCTTCCTCGACCTGCTGATGCCGGGCATGGACGGCTTCGCGTTCGCCGCGGAAGTGGGACGGCGCCCCGAGTGGCGCTCGATTCCCATCGTGGTCGTGACGTCGCAGGACCTCACCAACGGCGACCGCCGCAGGCTGAACGGCCACGTCGAGACGATCCTGCGCAAGCATGGCGACTCGCGCGAGGCGCTGCTCGAACAGGTGCGCGATCTCCTCGCCGGCAGCAAAGCGGCGCGACTCGCCGCTGGCCCGGCGAAGGTGGTGGCGTCATGACGACCATCCTCATCGTCGAAGACAACGAGATGAATCGCGACATGCTGTCGCGGCGTCTCGCGCGCAAGGGGTACGACATCGTGCTCGCCGTCGACGGTGCCGACGGTCTCGCCGTCGCGCGCGCCAGCACGCCCGACCTCATCCTGATGGACATGAGCCTCCCGGTCATCGACGGGTGGGAAGCGACGCGACTGCTGAAGAGCGACGACGCGCTGCGGCACGTGCCGATCATCGCCCTCACCGCGCACGCCATGGCCAGCGACCGTGAGAAAGCGCTGGAAGCCGGATGCGACGACTACGACACGAAGCCCATCGAGCTGCCACGGCTGCTCGGGAAGATCGAGGCGCTGCTCGTGTCCGCGGTGCATCCGGCGGTGAGCCCGTGAGCGACGAGTCGCCGTCGAACAAACGGACGACGCTTTCGTCGCAGCTCCTCCACGATCTCCGCAGTCCGCTCAATCAGATCATCGGCTACTCGGAGATGCTCAGCGAGGACGCCGAGGCGGACCAGCCGCGCGAGAGATTCATCGCCGATCTGCAGAAGGTGAGCTCCGCCGGGCATCAGATCCTCGCGCTGCTCGAGGAGAACTTCACCTCGACGCCAGGCGAGGAGCTCGTCGCGAGAACCGCGGTCCTCGCCGGCTACGCCTCCGAGGCGGACGTGGCGCACACGGAGCAGCCGGCGCTCGATCCGGGGCTCCTGCTGGTCGTCGATGACGATGCGTCGAATCGCGACGTCCTCTCCCGCCGGCTGAAGCAGCAGGGGCACGAGGTGATGACCGCCGGCAACGGCCCGGAGGCGCTGCAGCTCATGCGCGAGCACGCCTTCGACGTGGTGCTGCTCGACATCATGATGCCGGACATGGACGGCTACGAAGTACTGGGCCACATCAAGGCCGATCCGCGGCTGCAGGACGTGCCGGTGATCATGATCTCGGCCATCGATGAAGTCCGCTCCGTGGTGCGCTGCATCGAGGCGGGGGCGGAGGATTACCTGACGAAGCCGTTCGACCCGACGCTGCTGAAGGCGCGCGTCGGCGCATCGCTGGAGAAGAAGCGTGGCCGCGATCGCGAGAACGTGCTGTACGAGCAGTTGCGCAAGAACTACAAGCGGCTGCTGGAAGTGGAGAAGCTGCGCGACGACATGCGCAACATGATCGTGCACGACCTGCGCACGCCGCTCACGGCGGTCATCGTCGCGGTCGAGATGCTGGGCCATCACGGGGTGCTGAACAAGACGCAGCGCGAGATGCTGGCCATGGCCAAAGGGGGCGGCAAGACGCTCCTGGCGATGATCAACGACCTGCTCGACGTGGAGAAGATGGAGTCGGGCACGACGCAGTTGCAGTACGAGGAGCTGACGGCGCTGGACCTCATCACCGCGGCGGTCGAGCAGGTGGCGTCGCTCGCGGCGATGGAGCGGACGATCCTCGTGACCGACATCGCCGACGGCGTGCAGCCGTTCGCCGGCGACGAGAACAAGCTATTGCGCACGCTGGTGAACCTGATCGGCAATGCCATCAAGTTCACGGGCTCAGGCACCGTCACGATCCGCGCCGCACACGACACGCCGGAAAGCATCCGCTTCGCCGTGAGCGATACGGGCGACGGCATCCCGTCCGAGGCGTTCGAACGGATCTTCGAGAAGTTCGGTCAGCTCGACGCGCGCAACAAGGTCGGCACCGGCCTGGGGCTGGCGTTCTGCAAGCTGGCCGTGGAAGCCCACGGTGGCCAGATCGGCGTAGAGAGCACCGTTGGTGTGGGAAGTACGTTTGCGTTCACGGTGCCCATGAAAGCCGCGGAACGGTAGGACGTAGAAACGGGAGAAGACGTAAGAGAATTGAGAATTTCGAATTTCGAATGATGAATTCAGAACGGCGCGCGGCGCTTCACAATTCGAAATTCTTCATTCGAAATTCTTAATTCACCATCGCTCCGCGTGTCATTCCCATTCGCCCTGTCGTTCCATTCGTCCGCGTTCGTCCCCCCTTCTGCGATACTGCCTCCCATGACCCAGCACGCGACCTCTTCCTCCGTTCCGCCGCCGGGACTGGAGCCCTCCCACGCCGAGCGGTCGCGCACGCTGCTCGTCAGCGAGCGGCTCGGCACGCTGGCGACGCAGTCGCAGCGGCATCCGGGGTGGCCGTTCGCTTCGGTCATGCCGTTCGCGCTCGGCGAGGACGGCGCGCCGCTGTTCCTCATCAGCGGGATGGCCATTCATACGCAGAACCTGCTCGCCGAGCCGCGCGCCAGTCTGCTCGTCATGCAGAGCGGCGCCGATGCCGATCCTCTCGGCGCGCCGCGCGTGACGCTGCTCGGCACCGCCAGCCGTATCGCCGAACCGACCGACGCGATGCGCGCGCTCTACCTGGAGCGCCACCCCTCGGCGAAGTACTGGATCGACTTCTCCGACTTTTCGTTCTTCCGCCTCGACGTCAGCGACGTTTACTTCGTCGGCGGCTTCGGCGTCATGGGGTGGGTCACCGCGGACGACTATCGCACGGCCGAAGCGGATCCGCTGGTGGACGCGGCGGCGCACATCATCAGCCACATGAACGCTGATCACGGCGACGCTCTGCGCCACATCACGCGGCACTTCGGCGAGCTCGATGCCGAGGAGGCGACGATGACGTCGTGCGACCGGCTGGGGTTCGTCGTGCGCGCGAAGACGAGCGCCGGCATGAAAGGCGTGCGGATCCAGTTCCCGGAGCCGGTGCGCTCGCGCGAGGACGCGCGCAGGGTGCTGGTGGCGATGACACGCGAGGCGCGCGGCTGAGATCGCGCCGGGATCGGTATAGTAGTCACCGCTCCCGTGAAATCCGCAAAGGCCACTTGCCTCGTCTGGACGGTGCTGTTCTTCGTGCTGGCCGGTGCCGCCGGCTGGTTCGTCTATCGCCGCGCGCCGGACGGCAGCGTCGCCTTCTTCGGCGGCTTCGGCGGCGGCGTGCTGCTGATCATCGTGCTCTCGTGGATCGTCGCGATTCCGGTGCGCCTCGCGGAGTGGTGGCTGATCGTGCGCGCCCGCTTCGGCGCCGAGCCGCGCGACGGCAAACGCGCCGCGATCATCGGACCGCTTCGCGGCTACGGCGAGCTGCAGTCGCCCTTCCGGCGCGAGCGCTGCGTGCTCTACTCCTACGAGATCATCACGCGCGACGTTCACGACGGCGAGACCACGGAGCGCCGCATGTACGAAGGCTTCGCCATGGCGCCGCTGTCGATCGAGCACGGCGTGGAGCGCGTCCGCATCCTGGCCAGGCCGGCGATCCCGAAGCTCCCGGTGACGCACGCGAAGAGCCGGACGCACGAGGCGAACGCGAAACACTTCGTCGAAAGCACCACGTTCGCGCCGGCGCCGATGAAGGTGACGGAGCCCGACCTCTCGCACAGCGACGGCCACTACCGCTACGACCATCACCGCGCGCCGCTGGAGACGAACTTCGGGGCGTGCGTCCTCAACGAAAGCGTCCTCCTCCCCAACACGAACGTTTGCGCCCTCGGCATCTACCGGGCCGACCGCCGCGCCCTCCTCGCGCCCGTGACGCTGCGCACCGGAGCGTCGTTCGCCATCGGCGCCGCGTGGCGCGTCGTGAACGCCGCCATCGCGCTCGTCATCTTCAGCGCGATCACGCTCGCCGCGGCGGCCGTCTTCTGCGCGAACTTCCCCATCGACGCCCTCGAGCAGGCGCACCCGCAATGGACGCTCGACTGGTGGGAAGTCGACCTCGAACGCTTCGTCGACCAGCGCGTGCGCCCGCCGATGATCGCCGCCGGCATGCTCGACGAGCCCGGCTACCGCCTGCAGGAGGTCTGCGACGGCTGCGCCGACGGCCTCCTGGTCGTGGACGGCCGCACGATCGACCTGAAGCACGCCCGCTACACCGGCGGCCGATCCGTGCACATCTCCCCCCAACCCGACGCCACCGACGGCGTGACGCTCACCGGCAACCATGTGACGCTGACCATCGACGGCAAGTCGGCGGGAGTACCGGCGTCCTGGCTGCAGAAGAACGACATCCAGACGTCACTGGGAGAGAACGGCGACTACGCCGGGCGGGTCACGGTGATGGCGCCGGACGGCAGCATCCGCTGCCGGGTGCACTTTCGCACGAGGGTGGAGGCGGAGGCGTGGTTGAGAGGGGGCGGACGATAGGACCTGTTTGACCGAGCCGCGTTCCGAGGTACCCTCGGTTTGATGGCAGGGTTCATTCCGCCGCATGGCAACTACCGGAATCTTCTGTCCTACCGGAAGGCCGAAATCGTCTATGACGTGACTGTTCACTTCTGTGAACGCTTTCTGGAAAAGCGCGATCGCACCGTCGACCAGATGGTGCAGGCCGCACGGTCCGGCAAGCAGAACATCGCCGAAGGGAGTCAGGCGTCTGGCACCTCGACGGAGACGGAGTTGAAGCTGACCAACGTGGCGCGCGCCAGCCTCGAAGAACTGCTGATCGATTACGAAGATTACCTGCGCGTGCGCAACCAGCCGCTGTGGGCGAAGAATTCACGCGAAGCCACGTACATCCGCAAGCTGGGGCGAGGGAACACGCTTTCGTACGAAACCTATCGCCCCTTCTGTGAAACACGGCCCGGCACGGTGGTGGCGAACATTGCCATCTGCCTGATCCATCAGACGAACTACCTGCTGGACCAGCAGATTCGCAGGCTGGAACAGGATTTCCTCGAGCGCGGCGGCATCCGGGAACGCATGACGCGCGCTCGGCTGCAGGAACGCGGCGACTACAGACGGTAGAACGATGGGACCTATGGGACCTATGGGACCAATAGGACCTATGGGAGTCCCATTTGTCCCATTCGTCCCATAGGTCCCATAGGTCCCATCGTTCACTCCCCCGTCCCCCGAGCCCTCCCCATCTCATACGCGGCAGTTGCCATCGCCGCCAGCGTTAGGGCGGCGAGGTGCCCGCCGATGATGTCGCTGAACCAGTGTTTCTCTTCCGCCATGCGGGCGAGGGAGGCGAGGGTGGGGACGGTCATGGCGAGGGGGAAGCCGATGGTGGCGGCGACGAGCTCTTCGCGAGAGAGGATGTAGGCTGCGGTGAGGGCGACGGCGGCGGTGCCGAAGGCGTGGCCGCTCGGAAAGACTGGGTGCGTCGGTGACGGACGTCCCGGTGGAGCTGGTGGTTGGGGCAGCTCGTCGAGGCGTTTGTTGATGAGGGCCGCGGCGGCCGCTGCGGCGACGATGGCAGCGGCGCCGTGGACGCGGGAGGCGCGTGTGCTGCAGCCGCCGACGCATGCGGCGGTAACGGCGGCGGCGGGCACATACGTCCACCACTTGCCGATGGGCGACGCCACCTCGGCTGCTTCGCGAATCGGGTGGCCGGTCTCGACCGCGACGCGGCCATGGATCTCGTGGTCGATGGGGGCGGTCTTGCGCCGCGCGACGGCACGCGCCATCAGGGCGAACGCGCCGGCCGCGCCGACGCCGAGGGCGAAGAGGAAAGGGGCACGGGGCGTAGCACTCACAAGGAGGTATTTAGCGGATTTCGTACCGGCGCGGCAGTGGAAACGATAGGACAAACAGGACAGATGGGACTTATAGGACGGACAGGACTTCAGACCGGGCTAGCCCTCCAATAGGTCCCATCGTCCTATTGGTCCCACAGGTCCCATCGTTCCCCGCCGTTTTCCCCCATCATGTGCAGCGCTTGCTGTCCTTCGTCCTGTTCATCGGTAAACACGCGCTGGCGCTGGCGCTGCTGTTGGTCGTCACGGCCGGTGCCGGCACGCTGGCGGCGGGGCGCGCCTTCAGCCTTCCGCTGCGCGCGGCGCTCGGGTTGATGCTCTGGGCGCATGCGCTGTTCCTGCTGGCTTTCTTCGGGCAATTGCGTGCGCTGCCGATGCTCGTGCTGGCGGGGGTGGCCGTCGCCGGTGGTGTCGCGCGCGGCGGTCGACTGAAGTCGCACCTGAAGGCACGCATCGTCATTCCGGGCGTCATCGCCTTCGCCGCGTGGTTTCTTCTCGCGTTGTACCCGCCGCTGGCGTTCGACGAAACGCTCTACCACCTTCCCTTCGTGCGCGCGCTGGCGGAGAGCGGCGAGCTGCGCTTCCTCGCCGGCCTCCGTTTCCCCGTGTTCCCGCAGTTGCACGAGCTGCTGTGCGTGCCGCTCCTCCTCCTCGCGGGCGACGTGGCCACGCACCTCGTGTCGCTGGTGGAAGTGCTCCTAACCGCGGCGCTGCTGTTCGACTGGGGGCGGCGCTACGCGGCGCACACGGGCGTCCTCGCGGCGACGCTCTTTCTCGGCAGTCCCCTCGTCATCCACCTCGCCACGATCGGCTACGCCGACGCCGCGCTGACGCTCTTCGTCACCGCCGGCTTCTACTGCCTCGATCGCGCGCTTTTGCGTAGCACGGACTCCGCGTCGCTCCTCCTGGCCGGCCTCTTCTTCGGCACCGCCTGCAGCACCAAATACCTCGGCGGCTACTTCGCCGTCGCGGCGCTCGTGCTCGTCGCCATCCTCGCGCGGCCGCGCATCCGCGCCGCGGCGACGTTCGCCGCCGGCTGCCTCGTCACCGCGTTACCGACGACGCTCTGGCTGACCGTCACTACCGGCAATCCCGTGTTCCCCTTCCTGACGCGCGTGTTCGGCGCAACGCCGTGGGCCGAGTCGCTGCCGTCCGTCACGTTCGCCACGCAGGCGAAGCAGACGCTCGCGCTGCTCTGGAGCGTCACCTTCGCGCGCGAGCTCGTCAACCACCAGCCGCCCCTCACCCCGCTCCTCGGCGCCGCGCTCCTCATCGTCATCGCCGCGGCGCTCCGCGACGTGCGCGCCCGCGGCGTCGCGCTCCTCGCCGCCGGCTACGTCGCGATCTTCTCGTTCCTGCCGCAGGACTCGCGCTACCTCGTCCCGCTGCTGCCGCTCGTCTTCCTCGCCGCGGCAGCGGCAACCGCCGTGCGCTGGCCGAAGCTCATGCTCCCACTCGCAAGCCTCGCCATCGCGCCGGCCATGCTCTACGTCATCTATCGCGTGGCCATCCTCGGCCTCCCGCCATCCACGACGGAGCAACGCGCGCAGATGCTGGCGAAGCGCATCCCCGAATACACCGCCCTGATGCACGCGAACGCGGAGCCCGTCTACACCTGCGGCGGCGAACACCTGAAGTACCACGCACGCGGCATGCTCCTGGGCGACTTCCTCGGCCCCCACGCCTACCACCGCGTCCTCTCCGGCGCCGCCACGACCACCACCATCGCCGAGCGTCTGCAGCCTCTGAAGGTGCGCTACTTCCTCATCGCAAGGCGCGTCTGCACGCCGCCGCAAGACGACGGCGGCATGGACCTGATCTACCAGGACGCCGCCGCGCAACTGTGGCGATCGCGGTGAAGGGGAACCGATAGGACGAATAGGACAGATAGGACAAGATCATGTCGTCCCATCCGTCCTATCCGTCCTATCCGTCCTATCCGTCCCATTCGTCCTATCGGTTCCCCTTCCGCCGCCACCTTCGCGCCCACACCGTGTCATTCACCGCATGAATCACTTCTTCGCGGTGCTGGCGCTGTCGCTGCTGTTCGTGCCTTCACTCCACGCGGACTGCACAGTTGCGCGCGGCCCCGTCAAAGCGGCCGTTGACGCGGAAGCGGCACTGATCAATGCCACGGCGATTCCGATGAGCATCGACGCCTTGCGAAGAATCCCCGCCGCGCTGCGGCCGCTGCCGCAGGAGCGGAGGATCCGTCCCGTCGAGATGACTACGTACTCCGTCTCCGCGATGCTGACCGAGTACCGGCGCGACGACCACGGCGACTACTACCTCGTTCTGTCCGACGCACAGGGACGCACGATCCTCGCCGTGCTCCCTTCACCCGCGTGCGTCAGCGGAAGCCGCTACGCGACGGCGATGGGCATGGCGCGTCGCGCGTTCGAATCGCGGTTCCAGGCGACGAGTAACCCTCAAAGCGCCATGATGCCGATCGAGGTTCACGGCGTCGGCTTCTTCGACTTTCTCACCGGCGAGCGAGGCGCCGCGCCCAACGGTCTCACCCTCCATCCCGTGACCTACATCAACATCTTCCCGGCCTTCCTGCCGGAGCCGCCGCAGCAGCGTTCCTCGCGCCGCCGCGCCGCTTCCCCGACACCGGCCGCCCCAACCTGCCACATGCCGGCACTGACGTTGAGCGCGTCCAAAACCAGCGCCTGCGACGGTGAGCCCCTCGTGCTGAGCTGGCAGGCCTCCGAATCAGGAGCCTCCGTGACGATCGATGGCGTCGGCGCCTCGCTCCCGGCATCGGGCACGGCCACTGTCACCGTCTCGTCGACCAGTGTATGGTCGGGACACGCGACGACTTCGTGCGGAAGCGGCGCCGAGGCAGTGGTCGTCGTGAGCCTGCAAGCCGCGTCCTCGGCGAGACTGACGGGGCCGACGACCGTCGAGCGGGGAAAACCGGCGCCTCTCTCGTGCTTCATCTCTGGCGCATCGTCGTGGGCGCTGTCCTCTTCACTTCGCAACTCTTTCTCCCCAGACGCCGGCACCGGTCCCGGCGCCTTCGGTGTCACCTACAGCGCCACGCACGGCGGCACCGACACCGTAACGCTGACGACTAGCGGCGGGCCATGCGGCGCGGCGAACAGCGTGCTGAGGATCACCGTCACCGAGCCGGCGCCGCCACCGGGCGGCCTGCTCTGCTGCGACAAGACTCGATCTCCGACCTGCTTCAGTTGCGCGGACAAGCGTGGCTGCTGTTCGGGACACGGCGGCGTCTGCGGTTGTCCATGATCAGCGGCCGTTTCGCCGCGATCCTCTCCCCTCCCTATTCGTACAGAATTCACGATTTATCGCCCGGCTCCGGCGAAAGGTGCGATCATCGGTTCTTCGATCGCGAGCAACGTCCCGGTTGTCCCGGCGCAGGACGCCGGTTAACGCCATCGCCAAGCGAGACGCGCTTCCGAACCTGCAGCAGGAAAGGAATCGCCCATGTCCAAGCAGTGCTCCTCCGGTGTGGCATCGCTCGCCGCGATGCTCGTGGCTCTCTTCGCCGCCACTCCCCTCGCCGCGCAAATCTCCCTCGGAACCGCGCAGAGTTTCGGCGCCCTCGGCGGCTCCGCCGTCACCAACACCGGTGCCACGACCGTCAACGGCAACGTCGGCGTCAGCCCCGGCACCTCCGTCACCGGTTTTCCTCCCGGTGTCGTCGTCGGCGGCGCGATCCACAGCAATGACGCCGTCGCCGTGCAGGCGCAGAACGACCTCACCACTGCTTACAACGAGATCGCCGCCACGCCGTGCACGGTCGATCTCACCGGCCAGAACCTCGGCGGCCTGACCCTCACCCCCGGCGTTTACTGCTTCGACTCCTCGGCACAGTTGACCGGGGCGCTCGTCCTCGACGCGCAAGGCAATCCCAACGCGCTCTTCCTCTTCAAGATCGGCAGCACGCTCACCACCGCGAGCGGCTCCTCCGTCACCCTCATCAACGGCGGCAGCAGTTGCAATCGCGTCTTCTGGCAGGTCGGCAGCTCGGCGACGATCGGCACCGGCACGTCCTTCGCCGGCGACATCCTGGCGCTGACGAGCATCACGCTGACCACCGGCGCCAACACCACCGGCAAGCTGCTGGCGAGGAACGGCGCGGTCACGCTCGACACCAACAACGTCAACACGTGCGGCACCGCGATCGTCTGCCCGGTCATCACCATCAACCCGGCCTCGCTGCCGAACGGCTCCGTCGGAACGCCGTACAACCAGGTCGTCTCCGCGACGGGCGGCACCGCGCCGTACACGTTCTCCGTTTCGAGCGGTGCGCTCCCCAGCGGGCTGCTGCTCAACCCAGCGACCGGCGCGATCACCGGCAGCCCCACGACCGCCGGCACGTTCAACTTCACGATCACCGCCGTCGACGCCGGCGGCTGCCTCGGCAGCCGTCCCTACACGATCGGCATCGCGCTGCCGAACTGCGCGCTCATCACGCTGAATCCCGCCACGCTGCCGCCGGCCATGACGGCGATCCCGTACTCACAGTCCGTCGTCGCCTCCGGCGGCGCCGCACCCTACACATACGCACTGACCAGCGGCGCCTTGCCGGCCGGGCTGACGCTCAATCCCGCCACGGGACAGATCGGCGGCGTGCCGCTGACCCCGGGCCTCTTCTCTTTCACGATCCAGGCGACCGACGCCGGCGGCTGCACCGGCGCGCGGCCCTACACCTTGTCGGTTCTCGTCGGGAACGTCACGGCGATTCCGCTGCTCGATCCGATGCCGTTGGCTTTGATGGCGTTGCTGCTGGCCGCGGTCGGCGTCTTCGCCGCGCGCCGCTTCACGCTTTGACAGTGACCGCCGGAGGAGCGGTGGCACGGGCCACCGCTCCTCCGGCGACGGGCACGGCTGAGCCGAGCGCTGGCGCACAACTCGCAGCCTCAGCGAGGGTCATGCAGCCAAACGCTCCATTTCTGGAACGCCGATCCCCGGCACGCCTGCAGACGGAGCGCGTCCTCATCCTTGCGCCGACGGGCGATGACGCGACGCTGATGGCGCACATCCTCGAGGAGCAGCGGTTCTGCGTGAAGATCGTCGGCACGCTCCAAGAGCTCGCGCGCGAGCTCCTCGCCGGCGCAGGGGTCCTGGCGGTCGCCTCCGAAGTGCTCGTCGATTCCGAAGGCGTCGCGGTGCTCCGGGACGTACTCGACCGGCAGGACTCGTGGTCGGAGATCCCCATCCTCTGCCTCGGCGGCAACGTCGAAAGCGCCTCGCTCCCGCTCGCCGACCTGCTCGGCGCGAGCGTGCAGATCGTCCTGCTCGAAAGGCCGCTCGGCATCGCCACCTTCCTCACCGCGACGGAAGCCGCGCTGCGCAGCCGCAGGCGGCAGTACCAGGTGAAACGGCTCCTCGACGAGCTGGCCAAGTCCGCCGCCGAGGTCCACCGCGCCAACGAAGAGGCCACGCGCGCGAAAGACGAGTTTCTCGCCACGCTCGGCCACGAGCTGCGCTCGCCGATGACCGCGATCCGCGGCTGGATCCGCATGCTTCGAGAGGGCGATCTCCCACCCGAGGATGCGGCCATGGCGCTGGAGATGATCGACGCCAGCACCAAAGTGCAGGCGCACATCGTCGAGGACCTCATGGACGTCTCGAAGATCATCGCCGGCAAGGTGATGATCGAGCCGGCCGTCGTGGAGCTCGGGCCGCTGGTGAAGAACGTCGTCGCCACGTTCCGCCCGGCCGCCGAACAACAGGATCTCCGCCTCACCGCCGACCTGCCGCCGGAGCCGCTGTTCGCCTGGGCCGACGAGGCGCGCATCCAGCAGGTCGGCTGGAACCTGATCTCCAACGCCATCAAGTTCACCCCGCGCGAAGGGGAGGTGCACGTGGCCCTCGCACGCGAGGGGGACGTCGCCGTGATCCGCGTGCGCGACACGGGCGAAGGCATCTCCGCCGACTTGCTGCCGCACGTCTTCGAGCGCTACCGCCAGGCCGAGGGGGGCACGAAGAAATCGCACGCCGGGCTGGGGCTCGGGCTGGCGATCGTGCGGCACCTCGTCGAAAGCCACGGCGGCACGGTCCAGGTGTTCAGCGAAGGACTGGGGAAGGGAGCGGAGTTCGTGGTGTCGCTGCCGGTGCGCGCCGCGCCGTGAGCTGGACAGGGGACGATGGGCCCAGGTCCCATTCGTCCCATAGGTCCCATTCGTCCCATCGGTCCTATTGCCCCGGATCCACCTTCGCGTTGGCCACGGGCGCTTCCATCGACTGCATCCCCGACAGGATGCCGCGGAACTCCGTCAGTACTTTGCCCACGCGCACGCCGCTCGCTGTGAGCTGGTAGTCGCGCACGCTCTGTTCGTGGATGCTGGTGCGCTTCTTGAGCATGGAGATCGCGCGGCGGAAGGCGCCATGCGTCTCGTAATAGCGCAGCAGGATCACGGCATCGGCGAGATAGCTCACGTCTACCGGTGAGGAGACGTGGCCCAGCGCCCCGTGCTGCGAGACGATCAGGATCGTCGTCGCGGCGGCCGAGGCGAGGTAGCTGAGCAGCTCGTGCAGGTGCAGCGTGAGGAAGTGCTCCTCCGGCATCGCATTGAAGTAGCCGTTCAGGCTGTCGATGACGATGACGGAGCCTTCGTCCTTTTCGACGGCGGTGCGGATCGCATGGGCGAACTCGCCGGCCGACATCTCCGCGGGATCGATCTGATACACGCGCATGTGGCCCGATTCGATGAGCTTCGGCAGCTCGAACCCGAGGGAGGCGGCACGCTTGAGGAAGACGGTGATGTGCTCTTCGAAGATGAAGAACGCCACCTTCTCGCCGGCCGCGGCGGCCGTGGTTGCGAACTGCAGCGCCAGCGATGATTTGCCGACGCCGGCCGGCCCCATGATCATCGTCGTGGTGCCGCGCTCCAGTCCTCCGCCGACCAGCGCATCCATCTCCGCGATGCCGCTGACGATGACCCCTTCGTCGCGGCTGACGCGATGCTCTCCCGCCGTGAGGCGCGGAAAGACGGTCAGCCCGCCTTTGTCGATGGTGAAGTCGTGGAATCCGCCGCGGAACGCGACGCCGCGCAGCTTCACCACCTCGAGACGCCGCCGCGTGTTGCCGTACATCGGCGCCGAGGCGCAGAGGACGATCACCCCTTCGGCCAGCCCCTGAACCTCGGAGTCGCGGGCGGCGACGGAGCGGTCGTCGAGCACGAGCGCCGTGATGCGCCGCTCGCGAAAGAACTCCTTGAGCGTCAGCAACTGTTTCCGGTAGCGCAGCGCGCTTTCGGAGAGGAGCCGGATCTCCGCGAGCGAGTCGATCACGACGCGATCCGGCTGGCGCGCGTCGATCGCGTCGAGGATCGCCTTCACCGTCTTCGCCAGCTCGATCTCGGCAGGACGGAAGATCGTCGTGTCGGCCCCGCTGGCGGTCTGGAACTGTTCGTAGATGTCGATGCCGTCGAGCGTCCAGCCGTGCGAGCGCGCCACGCGGCTCAGATCGCGCGACGAAGCGGAGAGCGTCACGTACAGCGTCTTCTCGCCGCGGCGCACGCCTTCCAGGAGGAACTGAAACGACAGCGTGGTTTTCCCCGCTCCCGGATCGCCCTGGATGAAGTACATCTGATGCTCCGGCAAGCCGCCGCGGAGCACTTCGTCGAGACCGGAGATGCCGGTCGGCGCGTACCCATCAACCATCGTTCGGCCCTTCAGCTCCGCGCTCAGAACTTCACTTCCTGGCTCCAGGCAGCGACTTCACAGGCGTCACAGCGCCAGCCGTGCGCGGTGAGCTGGAACGGCCCGTCCGCTTCATCACGGAAGAGTGTACGTGTCTCACGGCACCAGCCGCAGCGGACCACGTGCGGATTCCCCACCTCGGGATTGGCCCGGAGGAAACCGGCGGCAAGGTCCTTCTCCCCCGCGATCAGATCGTCACTGCGAAGAAGCTTGCCTGCCGTCGTACGAACCGCTTGTCTCATCTGCTCACCTGATTCTTTCCTGCTGCTGGCCGCGCCGGACTGGCGGCGCGTTGGACGTGGGAACTCGTCTGAGGATAGATACCGGTGGCGGAACGCGTCCGCGGCGTGCCCGAATGGCAGCCGAGCCGGACGCGCCTGTCGCAACCGGTGGATCAGGCGTGTACTGAGGGTAACGGACGCGGTAAGCGTGCCATTTCCCGAGACCACCGGGATTGCCTGTTACTGGCCAGTGTCGTGCATCACACAAGGGGCGGTGGACGGTCGAATTCTCAGACAATCGCGCGTCGCCCGCGGGCGAGGAGTGGCTGACGTCGCCAGAACTGCCGGGATTGCGTTCGCTCAGCGCGCGAGCCTGGCTTGCGAGGGACGCCGATGAACGAGCCGGCGCTCGCCCGAGCGGCACTGGTCAAACACGCCGGCGACGTCGTCGCCGCCGTCAGCGCCGTGGCAGCCGCGGTCGTGACGGCGCTCCGCACGCGCGCCCAACGCCTCCTCCGCCGTGCGGCGCTGCTCGAAGAACGCCGCGCCACGCCCCGCGAACGCCTCGCCGACCACCTCACCGCCACCCAATCCCCCATCCTCGGCGAGCGCCTCCCCATCACGCGCGACGACGAGTAACACGCGCGGAAGCCGGCGCGAGTCGCGCGGCAGTCGTGGAACATCGCGCGGCGGTCGCGCAGCAGCGCGTGGCAGTCGCGGAGCATCGCGTGGGACTCGTGGAGCGTCGCGTGGCATCCGCGGAGCTTCGCGCGGCATCCGCGTAGCCTCGCGCGGCATCCGCGCAGCCTCGCGTGGCATCGGCGGAGCCTCGCGTGGCATCCGCGTAGCCTCGCGTGGCATCCGCGCAGCCTCGCGTGGCATCCGCGCAGGGTCGCGTGGCATCCGCGGAGCCTCGCGCGGCATCGGCGGAGCCTCGCGTGGCATTCGCGTAGCCTCGCGTGGCATCCGCGTAGCCTCGCGCGGCATCGGCGGAGCCTCGCGCGGCATCGGCGTAGCCTCGCGTGGCATCGGTGCAGGGTCGCGGCGGGTGCGTGGACGGCCGCGCGGCGCTGCCCTTCCACCGCGATTCAGCCCGCCTTTGGCGGGCGGCAGCATCGTAGCCCCGCGCGTCAGCGCGGGGTTCAGCGGCCTCCTCACCGGAGCCTTCGTATGCCAGCGCCACACCCTGCTGAGGCACGGCGCTGCCCGGCCGCAAGGGAAACGATAGGACAAATAGGACGAATAGGACCTATAGGACAGATAGGACGGGCCGCGGTAGCCGTTGCGCTGCGTGGGCACATGCGGGCGTCCCCACCTGCACCACGCACCCGCTGCGCAGACCGCCGCGTGCGGCCACCGCCGTCCTATAGGTCCTATTCGTCCCATAGGTCCTATCCGTCCTATCGTTCCCTGTCGCCCCGATCGCCTACTGCGCGCGCAGCGGCGCCGGCTCCGCGCCTTTGTGGGCGGCGCTGTTCAGCATCGACTGCACGCGCTCCACCACGTCGGTCAAACGGAACGGCTTTCCCATGAAACTGTCGGCGCCCTCTTTGAGCGCCGCGGTCGACTGCGCCGAATCCGCGGACAGGACCAGGATCGCCACCGGATGGGCGGCGCGGATCTCCTGCAGTTGCTGCATCACTTCGAAGCCGCTGAGCTGCGGCATCTGCAGGTCCAGCAGGATCAGGTCGTAGCGGTGCTGCAGGTGCAGGGGCGTGACCTCGCGCGGGTCGGTCGTCGCCATCACGTCCGTGAAGCCGCCGCGGCGCAGCGTGTGCTCCAGCAGGCGCACGTTCGCTTTCTGGTCGTCGACGATCAGGATCTTCGGGCCGGCCGTTTCAAGGTTGGAGGCCATGGTTCTCTTCCGCGTAAGCCAGTGCTACGTTCAGTGCGTCCATGAAGTCGCTCACTTTGATCGGCTTGGTCAGATAGCGGAAGAATCCCGCCTCCATCCCTTTCTGAATGTCGCGCGGCATGGCGTTGGCGCTCAGCGCCACGACCGGGATGTGCGCCGTCGTCCGGTCGCCGCGCAGGATCTTCAACGCCTCGATCCCGCTGATCCCCGGCAGGTTGATGTCCATCAGGATCACGTCGGGCAGACAGGTACGCGCCAGTTCGACCCCGCGGTTGCCGTCGACCGCGCTCAGCAACCGCACGTCCTTCCGGCGTCCGATGAGCCGCTCGATCAGTTGCAGGTTCGCCGGGTTGTCCTCCACATAGAGGAGGGTCCGCAACCCTTCCGGATTTTCGGCGGCGGCGTCCGCGGCCGTCAGTGGCTCCACCGCGGCAGGCAGCTCGAGCGGCGCTGACGACGGGAGCTCGAACCAGAAAACGCTCCCCTCCCCCACCGTGCTCTCCACGCCGATGACGCCGTCCATCAGCTCCACCAGCCGCTTGCTGACGACGAGGCCGATGCCCGTCCCCTCTTCGCCGTTGAACTCCTGGCCCAGACGGTTGAATGGCTGGAAGAGCTGCACGAGCTTCTCCGGCGGCAGGCCGGCGCCCGTATCCGTAACCGTGATCCGCACGCGTCCGGAAGCCGTATTCGCGCTGCAATCGACCGAGACGCGCCCCCCGGCCCGGTTGTATTTCACCGCATTGGAGAGGAGGTTGATCAGCACCTGCTTGATGCGCGTGCGGTCCGCGTTGACGCAGAACGGCGCATCGCTGCGCGGGAAGCTCATGTGGATCCCGCGGCGCTGCGCCAGCGGCTCGATCATCGAATGGCATTCGAGGAGCAGCTCGTTGAGCGTCACCGGCTCGAGCGACATCGACAGCTTCCCCGACTCGATCGTGGCCAGGTCGAGGATCTCGTTGATCAGCTCGAGCAGGTACCACCCCGCGTTCAGGATCTGGATGATGCTTTCGCCCTGCACCGGCGTCGGCGGCGGTGAATCCGACTCCAGCAACTGCGCGAAGCCGAGGATCGCGTTGAGCGGCGAGCGTAGCTCGTGGCTCATGCTCGACAGAAAGTCCGACTTCGCCAGGTTCGCTTTCTCCGCGGCCGCCGTGGCATCCGTGAGGATCGCTTCGACCTTGTTCCGCTCCGTCAGGTCGCGCGTCAGTTTCGCGAAGCCGCGCAGATTGCCGGCCTGATCGCGAATGGCCGTGAAGACGATGTTGGCCCAGAACATCGAGCCGTCCTTGCGCATCCTCCACCCTTCGTCCTCGTACCGGCCGTCGACGGCCGCCTGCTGGAGGTCGCGCTGCGGCTTGCCTTCCCCGACGTCGGCCGCCGGATAGAAGGTGGCGAAGTGACGCCCGAGGATCTCGTCGGTATGGAATCCCTTGATGCGTTGCGCCCCCGTGTTCCAGCTCACCACGTGCCCTTGCGGATCGAGCATGACGATCGCGTAATCCGAAACGCTCTCGACCATCAGGCGGAAGCTTTCTTCCGTCCACCGCAGCTTCTCTTCCGCGTGTCTGCGGGCGCTGTTGTCGGTGCCGATGAGCAGATAGCCGATGACCGCCAGCTCGTCGTCCCGCAGGGCCGTCACCGAGACGATCGCCGGAAAGCGCGTCCCATCCTTGCGGATGTACGTGAGCTCGTAGATGTCTTCGATGCCGCGTGAGGCCTTGAAGGCCAGCGCATCGAAGCCGGGCGTGATGGTGGTTCCGAGCTCGACGCTCAGGGCGGCGGCGCGCGCGATCACTTCCTGCGGGTCGGAGATCTCCGCGGGGGTGATCCGGTCGACCACGTCTGCCGCGGAGTAGCCCAGCATGCGCTCGGCGCCGACGTTGAAGAGCTGAATGACGCCCTTTTCATCCGTGGCGATGCTGGAGAAGTTCGCGCTGTTGAGAATTGCGTTCTGCAGCGCTCCGGTCTTCAGCAGCGCTTTCCTGCGCCCGGCCTCGACTGCCGACGTTGCGGCCTTGCCTGCCTGTTTCGATCGCTTCGCTGGTGGGGCTCGTAGTGGTGCGGGTCCGGTCATGCGCTTCTCCTTGGCTGCCTTTCGCCCCAGGCGAGCCGGGCCGGCGAACCTGCACTTCGAGCTAATGGGGAACACCATGAGCAACGGCTGCGCACGTCGCAATATGTCGCTCGCGTCAGATCGAACCTTTCTACGTTCGTTCGAGCGGCGAGCCGCGGCGGACGGGTGTGCGTGGATTCAATGCGGATTGCGCGCCGCTTTACGAACGCAAACACCGATGTGGCAGTGAAGCGGCATTGAATCCGTCAAACATCGGCTGAATCTCCGCACTCGCACGCATTCGCGTTCGTTTTACTCGTCGTTCCTCCTTCTTCACCCTCAACCGGAGAATTCATGACCGTCCAGCCGATCCGCCCCAACCTCACGACCAAAGCACCGACCGGGATCACCGGGCTGGACGAGATCACCGGCGGAGGCTTGCCGCGCGGCCGCACCACGCTGCTCGTCGGCGGCTCGGGCTCGGGCAAGACCATCCTTGCGCTGCAGTTCCTCGTCAACGGCATCCGCCAGCGCGACGAGCCGGGGATCTTCGTCGCATTCGAGGAAACGCCGGCACGCATCGTCGGCAATGCCGAGACCTTCGGCTGGAACCTGCCCGAGCTGCTGGAAGAAAAGTTGTTCTTCATGGACGCGCAGCCGCAGGCCGACCTCGTGCGCTCCGGCACGTTCGATCTCAGCGGGATGCTCGTGGCGCTCGGCGCGAAGGCCGCGGAGCTCGGCGCGAAACGCATCGTCTTCGATGCGCTCGACATCATGCTCGCGCTGCTCGAAGATCCGATCGCCCAGCGGCGCGAGATCTACCGCCTGCACGCCTGGCTGCTGGCGCACGAGCTGACCGGCATCGTCACGCTGAAGGCCGAAAGCGACACGCATGGCTCGCTGCATCAGCCGTTCGGCTTCATGCAGTTCATGGTCGATTGCGCCGTCATCCTCAACCACACCGTCGTCCTCGGCGTCTCGCAGCGCAACCTGCGCGTGCAGAAGTACCGCGGCTCGAGCTTCGACGAGAACGAATCGCCCTTCCTCATCGGCAAAAGCGGCTTCGAAGTCGCGGTGACGCGCACCCTCGGGCGCGGCGACGCCGAGGTGACGAACGAGCGCGTGTCGAGCGGAGTGGAACGGCTCGACACCATGCTCGGCGGCGGCTACTACCGCGGCGCGAGCGTCCTCATCACCGGCTTCCCCGGCACCGCGAAGACGACGCTGAGCGGCGCGTTCGCCGAAGCGGCGTGTCAGCGCGGCGAGCGCACCATGTTCGTCAGCTTCGACTCCGACTCCAATGAAGTGATCCGCAACCTCGGCTCCGTCGGCATCCAGCTCAACCGCTTCGTCGACGACGGCACCCTGCACATGGTGTCGGCGCGCACGATCACCGGCAGCGCCGAGACGTACCTCGTGCGCATCAAGACGCTGGCGAAAGAGCATCGCGCGCGCTGCCTCGTCGTCGATCCCGTCTCGACGCTGTCGAAGTCGGGCAACGAGCTGACCGCGCACAGCGTCGCCGAGCGCCTGATCGACTGGTCGAAAGCCGAGGGCATCACGCTCGTCTGCACCAGCCTCCTCGACGAGATGTCCAGCCAGTCCGAAGCCGGCTCGCCGCTGCAGATCTCCACGCTGGCCGACACCTGGATTCACCTCAACTATCTCGTCCAGGCCGGAGAGCGCAACCGCGGCATGTCGATCATCAAGTCGCGTGGGACCGCGCACTCCAACCAGGTGCGCGAGCTGATCCTCAGCGATGCCGGCATCACCGTCACCGACACGTACACCGCCGGCGGCGAAGTGCTCATGGGAACCATGCGCTGGGAGAAAGAATCCGCCGAGCGCCACGCGCGCGAAGCCGACGCCGTCGCCGTGAAGCTGCGCACCGTGAAGCTCGAGGCGGAGGAAGCGGAGCTCGATGCGCGCGTCAAATCGCTGCAGGTGGAGCTCGCCGCGAAGCTGACGGAGAAAGCGGTGCTCGCGCGCAGTGCGGAGATCCACGAGCAGGAGCTGCTGCTCGGCCGCGAGCGCATTCGCGAGCTACGCGGCACCGATGCAGGGCGCGAGGAACGGGGCGGCGCCAAATGAGCCCGGACGTGTACAACTTCCGCCTCTACATCACAGGCGATGCGCCGAACTCGCTGCAGGCGATGGCAAACCTCGCGCAGCTCTGCGAGACGCACCTCCCCGACCGCTATGAGATCGAGATCGTCGACGTGCTGCTCGACCCCACACGCGCGCTCACGGAAAAGATCTACATGACGCCGACGCTGATCACCGAGTCGCCGTACCCCGGCCACCGCATCGTCGGCACCCTCAGCCACACCGAGCCAATCCTCCAGATCCTCGGCCTCGGCGCCGCCCAGCGCCGCAACTACCCCGGCCTCAAAGAAAGAGATGCGGCCCCGCAGCTGAGGCGGCCGGAAGAAAGCGCGCAATAGGACGACACCCTGCTGCGGCACGGCGTTGCCCGGCCGCAAGGGAACGATAGGACAAATAGGACCTATAGGACCTATAGGACAGATGGGACGCCCCGCGGTAGCTGTTGCGCTGCGTGGGCACATGCGGACGAGACGCCCGCAAGCCAGCCGGCGGGACACCGGCGTTCCAAAAAGCGCAGCGCGTTTCTGCAGGAGCGCCAGCGTCCCGCCGGCTGTACCGCAGGCGTCCCCGCCTGCACCGCGTACCCGTGCAGCGTGTTACCTGCGCATACCGCCGACTGCCCGCCGCTCTGCCCTGTACCGTCGACTCAACGCGCCACCGTCGTCCTATTCGTCCTATCTGTCCTATCGGTCCTATTCGTCCTATCGTCCCCCCCCTGACTGTCCAGAAATCACACGCCAGTCGCACATTCAAACAAGCCCCTCACCGTGCGCAATCGGCCTAACCACACACCAACAAACAACTTCCCCCGATCCACCGCCGTGGCACTCCCCTTGGACTAGCCCCTCGCAGGAGAATCAACCATGAGCCGATTCCTGAACGAGACGATGACCGATATCCGCAGAGGGCGTGAGACCTGGCGCGTGTTTGTTGCGGTCGGCGCTCCGGCTTTCATCGTGGCCGTCGCCGCCACGTTGATGCAGCTCCGCTGAGCGGCTCCCACCCCTCCCGTTCGACACGGCGCTGAAATCTGTCCGCTTGCGGACAGATCGGCGCCTGAATCGTCTTTTTGGCTCAGCCTCCTCCCCCCTTCCGCCCAGCCATCGGCCGCGGCGTGTACGCCTCCTCCGCCATTCGTCCGATCTCCACCCCGCCGAACGTTCGATTCCTCCCGGAAGCTGCTGAAGATAACTTGACACCGCATCCGAATAACTGAGCGCGACACGCAGGCGGCAGCGCGTGTTGCTCCATCCGCAGCAAGGGGGATTCATGGACTTACGCGGGACGGCGAGGGCCCGAGGGCTACGCTCGCTTCTCTTTCTATGCATCACGTTGTTGTTCGCAGCCGGCGGAGCCACGAACGCCATGGGCCAGTGCAGCCGCACGCTCACGGCCGATGTCGTCGCGCTCGACCAGGCCTTCTTCTGGAACCGCCTCGGTGCGGTCCAGCCTCAGGGGATGATGTACGCGCTCCGTCGCGACGTCGTCCCCATCAACTCCACGTACGGACTCCAGCCGGGGAACGTGCAGCTTCGCGAAGGAAAGCGTCCGCGCCCCCTCGTGCTGCGCATGAATGTGGGCGACTGCCTGACCATTCAGTTCCAGAACCTGCTGGCCGCCGCGCCGGTGGACAACCAGCAGCCCGCCACGCGCACCGCTTCGATCCGCGCGCTCGGACTGCAGCTCGTCAACAGCATCGCCTCCGACGGCTCGAAGGTCGGGACGAACGCGAGCAGCCTCGTCGCACCGGGCGGCAAGGCGACGTATACGTATTACGCCGAGCGTGAAGCGTCGCACCTGCTGTACAGCGGCGCGGCACAGACCGGCGGCGAAGGCAACGGCGGCTCGATCAACGCCGGTCTCTTCGGCGCCATCACCGTCCAGCCGGCGGGAGCGGAGTGGTACCGCAGCCAGGTCACCAACGCCGACCTCGCGCTGGCGAAGACCGGTACGACCGCAGGCGGCCAGCCGATCCTCAACTACAACGCCGTCTACCCCACCGGTCACGCGCTCGCCGGCCTCCCCATCCTTCGCATGACGAAGGGGACGGAGATCGTGCACTCCGATCTCACGGCGCTGATCACCGGTCCGAACGCGGGGCGCTTCCCCACCGGCACGTACCGGCCGAACCCCGCCACGCCCGACCGCAACCAGCCGTTCCGCGAGTTCACGATCGTCTATCACGACGAGATCGGCGCGGTGCAGGCGTTCGCGGAGTTCTCCGATCCCGTGCTGAGCCACACGCTGCACAGCGCGCGCGATGCCTTCGCCATCAACTACGGCACCGGCGGCGCCGGCGCCGAGGTGCTGGCCAACCGCTTCGGCGTCGGGCCGATGCACGCCTGCACCGAGTGCAAATACGAGGAGTTCTTCCTCTCCTCCTGGACCGTCGGCGATCCGGCGATGGTCGTCGACGTCCCGGCCAACGCGCCGTGCAATCCGAAGTCGATGGCCGACGGCAATCCCTGCTTGCCCACGCCGGGACCGAAGGCGACGAAAGTCTTCTATCCCGACGATCCGTCGAACGTCTATCACAGCTACCTCGGCGATCACGTGAAGTTCCGCATCCTCCACGCGGGCTCGAAGGAGCATCACGTCCATCACCAGCACGCGCACCAGTGGCTGCTGACGCCGGACAGCGACAACTCCAACTACCTCGACAGCCAGGCGATCGGACCGGGCTCCGCCTACACGCTGGAGATGACGTACAACGGCAGCGGCAACCGGAACCAGACGGCCGGCGACTCCATCTTCCACTGCCACTTCTATCCCCACTTCGCGCAGGGGATGTGGGCGCTCTGGCGCGTGCACGACGTCTTCGAGGCCGGTACGCCGCTCGACGGCAACGGCCGTCCGGCGGCCGGCTCGCGCGCGCTGCCCGACGGCGAGATCGCCGCGGGCACGCCGATTCCCGCGATGGTCCCGCTCCCGACGCTCGGCATGCCGCCGGTCCCGGGAGCGAGCGTCTCGATTGCCAACGGCCAGGCCACCGTCAGCGGCACCGGCAACCCCGGCTTCCGGCGTGAGCCCGGGGTCATTCGCGTCCCACCCTCGGAGCCGGCTTCGCCGGCGGCACACCTCGGTTGCTACCGCGCCGCCGCCCCGCCCTTCGTCAGCGCCGGTAACGTTCGCGCCGGCCCGATCCGGCGCGCTTCGATCGTCATGTGGTTCGTCGACCACGTCTTGCCGCCGTCGAGCGACTGGTCGGACCTCCAGGAGAAGCGGTCCGCTTCGATGTTGGAGTAGCGGATGCGCGCGAGCGACTTGCCGAACTTCTGCTGGATGTGCATCTCCGCGCCGGAGCGTTTTGCGGTGCCGACGTCGCGCAGGCCGTTGCCCGCCTCGACGCCGACCAGCTCCCACTCCTGCGTCGCCTTGTTGTAGTTGCGCAGCGTCGTCGTCACGTAGATCGTCTTCCCGTCGTCGCCGACCACGCGGTACTCATCGAGGATCTGCCCCTCTTCCAATCGCACCGCGCTCCACAACCCATGGAACTTGCCCCACTGCTTGCTGTTGGCGGTGAACTCCCAGTCGCCGAGGAGGTAGTCGAAGTCGTGCTCGGGTCCTGGCGATTGAGCGGGAGTAGAAGGAGGATCGGCGGCAGGCAACGGCGCGGCGGCGAACAGTGCGAGCAGCAGCATCATCGTGATTCGCATGGCCGCAACATGAGCCGCCCCTCGCCTGACGGCAACGCCAAATCCGCCAGCGGCGCTGCTTCTGCCGCGAGCGGCATCGCGCCGCATTGCAGCACCGTGTCGCGCGGCGCTACCGTGGTGCCGTGCGCCTGCAGCCGTGGATGCTCGTCTCCGCCGCCTGGATCGTTCCGGCGATCCTCGGCGCCGTCAACGAGTACGCACAGCGCCGTCTCAGCGGCAGGCCGGGACTGAGCATCCCCGACCTGCTCTGGGGGCTCGGCGACTGGCTCATCTACGCGTTTTTCACGCCGGGCGTGTTCATGCTCTCGCGCCGCTGGCCGCTCTCGCGGCCGCGCGTCGTGCGCCATGCGCTCTTCCATCTCGCCATCTCGCTCCTCTTCTGCGCCGCCTGGGCAGGCGGCGGCACGCTGCTGAAGATGTGGCTGACGCCGCAGTCGCTGTGGGGCACGCCGAAAGCGCATTTCCTGAGCTGGCTCTTCATCACGTTCCCCTTCGGCGTCGCCGTCTACCTCTGTGTCGTCGGCATCGAGCACGCCATCCGCTACTTCGTCGAGGCGCGCGACCGCGAGCTGCAACTGGCGCGGCTCGCGGAGCAGCTCTCCGGCGCACGCCTCGCTGCGCTGCAGGCCACCGTCAATCCGCACTTTCTGTTCAACACCCTCAACACGATGGCCGTGCTCGTGCGCGACGGCGACCGCACCGCCGCCACGCGCATCATCGAGCAGCTCGGCGACGTGCTGCGCTCCACGCTGAGCCGCCACCGCAGCCACGAGGTCACCCTCGCCCAGGAGCTCGAGCTCGTGCGCCAGTACCTCGCCATCGAGCAGGCGCGTTTCTCCGACCGGCTGCGACCGCGGGTCGAGATCGACGACGCGCTCCTCTCCGCCGCCGTCCCCAGCTTCGCGCTGCAGCACCTCGTCGAGAACGCGATCCGCCACGGCATCGCGCGCGCTCCCGAGGCCGGAGAGCTGCTCGTGCGCGCGCAACGCGACGGCGACGTGCTGGAGCTCTCCGTCATGGACGATGGCCCCGGTGTCGACGCCGATCCCCACGTCGAAGGACACGGCCTCGCGAACACGCGCGAGCGCCTGCGCGGCCTCTACGGCGAGCGCGCCTCGCTCACCGTCACGCGCAACGTGCCGCGCGGCACGATCGGCACGCTGCGCGTCCCGTACCGCGAGCTGCCCATCGAATCAACTCCGGAGCCCGATCATGAGTGAGTGGCGCGTGCTGATCGCCGACGACGAGCCGGCCGCGCGCCGCGGCGTCCGGCAGTTGCTCGCCGCCTTCCCCGCCTTCACCGTGGTCGGCGAGTGCCGCAACGGCGAAGAAGTCCTCGGCGTCCTCGACACGCTGCAACCCGACGTCGTCTTCCTCGACATCCAGATGCCCGGCATCGACGGCTTCGAAGTCATCCGCCGCCGCACGCCGGAGCGCATGCCGGCCGTCATTTTCCTCACCGCGTACGACGAGTTCGCGATCCGCGCGTTCGAAGCGCAGGCGCTCGACTACCTCCTCAAACCGGTCGTCGAATCGCGCTTCGCCGCGACCATGAACCGCCTCACCCGCATCCTCGGCGCCACCGCGACGCGCGCGCCGCGCATCCTCGTCACCACCTCGCGCGGCACGACGCTACTGACGATCGAGGAGATCGACTGGATCGAATCCGCCGACAACTACGCCCGCATCTGGACCGGCCCCCGCGGCCACCTGGTGCGTGAATCATTACGGGAACTAGAGACCCGCGTCACCCCCCACGGCTTCGTCCGCGCCCACCGCACCGCCCTGGTGCGCGTGGAAGGCGTGCGCGCACTGACCCCGGCGGGCGGCCAGTTGGTGGCCGTGCTGGCGTGCGGCGCCCGCGTCCCCATTTCCCGGCGCCAGCGCGCGGCGTTCGTGGCGGCGGTAAGGGCGCTGGGGCGGTGAACGACGGGGAACGATGGGACGAATAGGACAAACAGGACCTATAGGACGAACAGGACCCCGCCCAATCCCGCGAGGAAGGTGTCATCCCGAATCCCCCGCCCACGACGCCGGAGGCGGCGCGGCGGGGGTGAGGGAATTGTGCGGGGGAAAACACGGCACAGCAACGACCGGCCCTGCCGCGAAGACCCTCGCGCATAGGCCCCATTCGTCCTATTCGTCCCATAGGTCCTATCGTTCCCTGCCGGCACCCCGCCCTACCGCCGTTGTCCCGCCGCGAGGCTCTTCACCGCGGCCACCAGTTCCGCCGGTTCCACCGGTTTGCTCATGTGCGTCTGAAAGCCGGCCGCCAGCGCGCGCACGCGGTCCACGCTGCGCGTGTACGCCGTCAGCGCGATTGCCGGGACGCGGCGTGACGGCGGCTCCTGCAGGCGGATCTTGCGGATCAGGGAGTAGCCGTCTTCGCCCGGCATCTCGATGTCGCTGATCACGATGTCCGGCCACGCGCCCGCCAGAAGGCGCAGCGCCGTCGGCACGCTCTCCGCCACTTCCACCGCCGCGCCCGAGCGCGTCAGGATCATCTGCAGCAGCTTGCGCGAATCATCGTTGTCTTCGACCACCAGCACCGACACGCCCGTCAGATCCGCGAAGCTCTGCTCGAGCGTGCGCACGGCCGGCGGCTCGGTGTTCTCGATGTTCGCCTCGCCGGCGCGATCGTGAGCCACGAGGAGCGGCAGCCGCACGGCGAACGTTGCGCCCTGCCCTTCGCCCGGGCTGAACGCCTGCACCGTGCCGCCGTGCAGCTCCACGAGATGGCGGACAATGCCGAGGCCGAGCCCGAGGCCTGCGTGAGCCCGGGTGGAGCTGCTGTCGGCCTGGCTGAAACGGTCGAACACGTACGGCAGGAACTTCGGCGAGATCCCTTCGCCCGAATCCGTCACCGTCAGCTCGCAATGCGAGGTGATGCGCTCCAGCCGGATCAGCACCCTGCCGCCGCGCGGTGTGAACTTGACGGCGTTCGACAACAGGTTCCACACCACCTGCTGCAACCGGTCCACGTCGCCCGAGACGTGCCCCGCCTCCGAATCGAGCACTCGCTCGAGGTGCACGCCTCGCGCGTCCGCGGCGGGCCGCACGATGTCGATTGCCGCGCTGACGACGTCCGTCAGATCGAGCGCCTCGATGCTCAGCCGCAGCTTCCCCGCGTTGATGCGCGCGAAGTCGAGGATGTCCTCGATCAGCCGGCTTTGCGCGCGTGCGTTCCGGTCGATCGTGTCCAGCCCCTCCGCCAGCGAAGCTTCGTCGCGGTCGAGACGCAGCAACTGAATCCAGCCGATGATGCTCGTCAGCGGCGTGCGCAGCTCGTGCGACACCGTCGCCAGGAACTCGTCACGCGCGCGGGATGCCGTCTCCGCCACGGTCAGCGCGTGCTGCAGCTCGGCGCGCGTGATGTCGAGCTTCGACGCCAGCAACGCCGCCTGCGCCGCCGCCTGCCGCGCCATCTTCGACTGCACCTCCGCACGCGCTGCCGCCGCTTCCGTCTGGAACAGCGCGCCGAACAGCGGCAGCAGCGCGTGCAGGAACGGATACGCCGGCTCCGCGATCGCGTCGCCCACCAGCACCGCGGCCGTGCCGTCCTCCAGCCCGATCGCCAGCGCGCCGCGAGTCTCTCCGCCGGCGTGCTGCACCGTGCCCGCGGCGGAGCCATCCGCGATGGCGCGATCGACCAGGGAGCGCCACGAGCGCGCTCCGCGTAGCGTCTGCCGGAAGCCCGGCGCCGGCAGCGAGCGGCCCACCGCCGTATCGCGGATGAACACGATCAGCTCGTCGGCGCCCCACCGTCGCGCAAGAGCTTCCGCCGCCTCGAGCCTCTGCTCCGGATCCGCAAGCCGCACCGCAGCCCGCAGCACGTGGGTCATCTCATCGGGACGCGTCACCGTGAGCGCACCGCTAGTCCGGCAGCAGCGCCACCGTCGCCGTACAGTTGTGAAAGCCGCTGAACTGCCCCTCCGACCGCGCGATCTGCCCGTACGTATTGCAGCCCACGTACGGAACGTCGCCGAGCGCGCGCTGCAGCGCGTCCATCTCCATCCCGAACTCGCCTCCCATGCGCAGCCTCGTCGCCACGCAATCGAAGAACAGCGCCACCTCGGGCGGCGTGCCGCGCATGTCTCCCATCGCCGAGTTCACCGCGCGCATCGCCGCCTCGGACGCTGATTGCGCGGTCGTCTTCATGATGCGCACCGTCGCGCCCGCCGGGATGTCGGACGCGCAGCCGATCGAGCCGTCCTCCAGCACCGCCAGCGGCACCCGCAGCTTGTAGCCCGAATCCGTCTCGATGCCGAGGACGTTGTGGAGGAAGAAGGGAATCGGATCGCTGCGGTCGAAGCGCTGCCCCGTCGCTTCCGCGTGCTCCTCGAAGACCTCCACCGCCGGAGCCGCGTTGAGGCTGATCACCGTCGAGCCCTCCACCTCGGTCACCCGCAGCGGCTCGCTGGCCGGCTCCCAGCCGTGGCTGACGCCGACGCCGATCGGCTTCGTCGCCAGGATCTCCAGCGCGACCGCCGCATCGGTGAACGCTTCCCTGCCGCAGAAGACGTGCGTCTTCGTGAAGCGCGCATCATCGCCGGCACCGCCGCCGAAGAAGCGGTAGTTGCCGAGCGTGGCGAGACTCAGTTGCTCGATGAAGTCGTCGGTGTAGCCCGCGAGCGCATCAGCCAGCAGCAGAGCGGCGCGATGTGGATATTGATGCGTCGTCAAGCCCTGAAACGAGCTCGCGATCTCCGCCGCCGCCGCGTGACGGTCGGTGCGCAGGTTCCGTCCCAGACCGGCGGTGAAGCGCATCACGTTGGAGCGAATGCCAACGGCCGAAGCCGACCCCTCGCCCCGATCGCCGCTGACGAACTCCCCCGCCGAAGAACAGCCGACGAGCACACCCGGCCCGCAACTGTCATGCAGCGCCTCCAACAGCGGCACGTAATCGTGCTGCGACGACGCAAAAAGAATCACCGCATCCGGCGACTTGCCGGACAACCCTTCCCGCAGCCGCATCCCCAGCTCTTCACCCGCCGCGACACTCCTGGTTTCCTTCGTAAAAACGACAGCCGATTCAGTCATTAGTCATCGGACTGCAATTAACAGTCCGAATAACAACCCCCGGCTTCGCGGTAAGGGCGCTGGGCCGGTGATTCAGCAGGGAAACGATAGGACGAATAGGACATATAGGACCTATGGGACGAATGCGACCCCGCCCGGCCGGGTAACGATACCCCGCCGCGCATAGGTCCCATTCGTCCCATTCGTCCTATAGGTCCCAGTCGTCCTATCGTCCCCCTCACCCTCACACCCCGCGTGCTATTCTCGCCTTGCCCGAATCCAACGGGCCCTCAACCACAATTCAACCGCTCACGAGAAGGAGCAATCATGGCCACGCGCACCCTCATCCGGTCTCTGTTACTCGTCGTGTGTCTGCTCGCGCCGGTCGCGGCGTTTGCGCAGCTCACTACCGGCTCCATCAACGGCACCGTCACCGATGATTCCGGCGCCGCGCTGCCCGGCGTCACCCTCACGGCGCGGAACGTCGCCACCGGCGCGTCCCGCACCACCATCACCGAGTCCGACGGCTCCTTCAACATCCCGCTGCTACAGCCCGGCACCTATGAAGTCACCGCCGAGCTGGAAGGCTTCCGTCCCGCCGTCGCCCGCAACGTCGCGGTCAACCTCGGCGTCAGCGTCGACGTCCGGCTCAAGCTGCAGGTCGGCGCCTCCGAGACCATGACCGTCACCGCCGAGGCTCCCGTGGTCGAGACCACCAAATCCGAGGTCAGCTCGGTCGTCAACGAGACTTACATCGAGAACCTCCCGGTCAACGGGCGCAACTTCATCGACTTCGTCCTCACCACGCCCGGCGTGGTGCGCGACGTGCGCGCCGGCGACATCAGCTTCGCGGGCCAGCGCGGCACGCTCAACTCCCTCGTCATCGACGGCGCCAACAACGACAACACCTTCTTCGGCCAGACCCTCGGACGCACCGGCTCCGGCCGCGCGCCCTACCAGTTCTCGCAGGATGCCGTGAAGGAGTTCCACGTCCAGTCGAACGCCTACTCCGCCGAGTTCGGACGCGCCGGCGGCGCCGTGATCAACGTCATCACCAAGTCCGGCACGAACGACTTCGACGGCACGGCCTTCTACTTCGTCCGCGACAAGAAGTACAACGCCAACGACTTCATCAACGTCTTCAACAACCGCGCGAAGAGCCCCTACCACTTCGACCAGTACGGCGCGAGCTTCGGCGGCCCGATCGTCCCCGACCGCCACTTCTTCTTCGTCAACTACGACGCGCAGCGCAACTCGCTCCCCAACCTCATCGTCCTCGGGCTCCCTTCCAACTACACGCCGCCCGACGCCGCCTCCGCCTCAGGCCTGGCCAAGCTCCAGGCGCTCGCCGGCGACTACAGCCGCAACCAGGATCAGGACGTCTATCTGATCAAGACCGATCACGAGCTCGGCGCCGCGAATCACCTGTCGTTCCGCTACAACCGTCAGGACTTCGTCGGCAAGAACTTCGAGAACGGCGGTCCGACGAACGCCGCCGAGCACACCGGCAACTCGAACGTCCTCACCGACACCTTCTCGCTCGTGCTCACGTCGACGCTGAGCAACACGCTATTCAACGAGGCGCGCTTCCAGTACGCGAAGGACCAGGAGCCCGGCCTCGCCAACAGCGCCATGCCGGAAGCGCTCGTCCGCCATAACGGCGCGACGGTCCTCACGATCGGCCGCAACAACTTCTCGCCGCGTGAGACCACGATCAAGCGCTGGCAGCTCGCCGACACCGGCACGTGGGCGCTCGCCGATCACACGTTCAAGGCCGGCTTCGACTACAGCAAGGACGACATCCTCAACTTCTTCCCCGGCAATTTCTCCGGCTCGTACACGTTCGATTCGCTCGCTGACTTCGACGCCGGCCGCGCCTCGCGCTACATCCAGGCGTTCGCCGGTCCGGGCACCAGCGGCCCGATCACCAATCCCGACATCGCCGAGACCGGCGTGTTCGTGCAGGACGAGTGGCGCGTACGCCCGTCGCTCGTGCTCAACGCCGGCCTGCGCTACGACTTCCAGCGGATCGCGCAGCCCGAGGTGCGCAATCCGGACGCGCAACTGCTGGCGGCGGGACTCGACACGAGCGTCATCCCCGAGGACTCCAACAACTTCGCGCCGCGCGTCGGCTTTGCGTGGACGCCGGGCAACGACAACCGCACCGTCGTTCGCGGCGGCTACGGCATCTTCTACGGCCGCACGCCGGCGATCATGATCGGCACCGCGCACTCCAACAACGGCATCAACGTGCAGACCATCACTTTCACCGGCGCGCAGGTGCCGGTGTATCCGACGATCCTCACGACGCTGCCGACCGGCGCCACCGTCGGCCGTCCGACGATCTTCGCCTTCAGCCCCGAGTTCGAGAATCCCGAGGTGCACCAGGCCAGCTTCGGCGTCGAGCGCGCCGTCCGCAACGACCTCTCCGTCGGCTTCAGCTACCAGCACGTGCAGGGCAACGACCTCCAGCGCTCGCGCGACATCAACGTCGGCTCCTCGGAGATCGTCACCGCGCCGATCCAGGGCGGCGGCTCGCTGAGCTACCGGCGCTACACCGGCGCGCGGCCGTTCGCCAACTTCGCGCGCATCATCGTCTTCGAGAGCACCGCCGACTCCCTCTACAACGGCTACACCGTCGACGTGAACAAGCACTTCTCGCACAACTGGCAGGCACGCCTGTCGTACACGTGGTCGAGGGTCGAGGACAACAAGCCCGACGCCACCGCGGTCGTGCCGGGCGGCGGCGACGACGCCAAGTTCATCCAGGATCCGCTGAACATCGACGGCGACTGGGCGCCGGGCGACAACGACGTGCGCCACCGCATCGTCTTCAGCGGCGTGTGGAACCTCGACGGCTACGCCAGCCGCACGAGCGGCTGGCAGCGCGCCCTCCTCGGCGGCTGGAGCGTGAGCGGCATCGCCTCGTACCAGACCGGCCAGCCGTACTCGCGGCTCGTCAGCTCCGACCTCAACAACGACGGCAACAACCGCAACGACCGCGTCCCGGGAACGGAGCGCAACAGCGAGCGCCTGCCCAGCATCTTCACCGTCGATCCGCGCATCACGAAGGAGATCGCCATGTTCGGCGGCGCGCGCCTTCAGCTCATTGCCGAGGCCTTCAACGTGTTCAACGAGAGCAACGTGAGCCTCGAGCGCAACACCTTCTACGGCTTCGGCACCATCCCCGGCTCGACGCCAGCCGTGACCGGCTTCCTGCCGCAGACCAACCCCCTGACCGGCTACGGCACCCCGAGCGCGTCGGTCGGGCCGCGGATCGTGCAGCTGGCGGCCAAGATCATCTTCTAGTCGTGCGGCGGGCCGCCTTCGGGCGGCCCGCC
>DASVEE010000057.1:0-84658 GCA_036380735.1 Thermoanaerobaculia bacterium
CAGCGGAACCACCTCGATTTGCGCAGGCACGACGACGACGCTCAGCGCCGCGACGGGCAGCGGCTACACGTACCTCTGGTCCACCGGCGCGACTTCCCCGACGATCACCGTTGGCGCCGGCACGTACCACGTCGACGTCACCGCGAACGGCTGCACCACGCGTTCAGCCACGACCACGGTGACGGAGAAGCCGCTGCCCACGGCCACGATCGGCGGCAACACGTCCATCTGCGCGGGGACCACCACGACGCTCACCGCGGCCAGCGGCACCGGCTACACGTATCTCTGGTCGACGGGCGCGACCTCGCCCTCGATCACGGTGGGCGGCGGGAACTACTACGTGGACGTGACGGTCAACGGCTGCACGGCGCGCTCGGCCACGACCGTCGTGACGGAGAAGCCGTTCCCCAGCGCCACGATCACCGGCGCGACGTCGATCTGTGCCGGGACGACCACCACGCTCAGCGCGCCCACGGGAGCGGGCTACACGTACGTCTGGTCCACCGGTTCCACCGCTTCGTCGATCACCGCCGGTGCGGGCAGCTACTACGTCGACATTACGCTGAACGGCTGCACGACGCGTTCAGCCACGACCACCGTGACGGAGAAGCAGTTGCCCGCGGCGGCCATCAGCGGCACCACGACGGTCTGCCCCGGCGGCACGACGACGCTCAGCGCTTCGACGGGCGCCGGCTACACGTACCTCTGGTCGACGGGCGCCACGACGCCCACGATCAGCGCGGGCACCGGCAGCTACCACGTCGACGTGACGCTCAACGGCTGCACGGTGCGCAGCGCCACGACCACGGTGACGCAGCTCGCCGGGACGGCCATCACCAAGCAGCCCACGCCGTCGTCGCAGCAGACGTCGCGCAACGTGACGGTGTCGATCGACATCGACGCCACCGGCACGGGTCTCAGCTATCAGTGGTACCGCGGCGCCGCCGGTACGACCACCACGCCGGTCGGCACCAACAATCAGACGCTGCAGGTTTCTCACCCCAGCAAGGGCACGTACACCTACTGGGTGCGCGTGACCGGCACGTGCGGAGTGGTCAACAGCAGCGCGGCCACGGTGGTGGTGAGGTAACGCCTGGTGGAGCGCCGGCGTTTGGCCGGCGCTCCACCAGGGGGGCGATAGGACGAATAGGACCTATAGGACGGATAGGACGAATGGGACCCCTCCCACCCGGACGTCTGCCACCGCAGGAGTTGGGCGGCACATGGTCCTATACGTCCTATACGTCCTATAGGTCCTATAGGTGCTATTCGTCCTATCGTCACCCTGTTCCCGCGCTAGACCACCGGCCCTTCGGCCCTCTCCTCGTCGATTGCGGTGAGGATGTGCAGTGCTTTTTCCATCTCCGCGACGCTCGTGGCGGCGCCGAGGCAGATGCGGACGTGGCGGGGGAGGGCGTCGTCGTCGACGGCGAACGTGGACCCCGACGCCACCAGCACCTTTCGCCGCCGCGCCTCCTCGGTGAACGAATCGCCGTTCCAGCGGCGCGGCACTTCGACCCAGAGGTGTGGCGAGCGGGGATCGCCGGCGGCGACGCGGTTGCCGAGGAGGCGGCGGGCGAGGCGGTTGCGGAGGGTGATCTCGGCGCGCTTCTGTTCGATGATCCGCGCGGCCGTGCCGTCCTCCATCCAGGTGACGGCGACTTCCGCCAGCGCCGGCGACGTGAAGAGCGATGACGCGCGAAGCGCGGCGTGCATCTTCGGCAGCAGCGCCTCCGGCGCGAGCGCGAAACCGGTGCGCAGCGCAGGGGCGAGGCTCTTGCCGGTGCCGGTGAGGAGGATCGTGCGCTCCGGCGCAAACGAGCGAATCGATGGGGGAGGCGTGTCGAGGAGGAAGCCGTAAACGTCGTCCTCGACGATCGTCAGCCCGCGCTGTTCGGCGAGCGCGGCGAGCTCGCGGCGGCGCTTCTCCGGCAGCACCGTGCCGGTGGGGTTCTGCAGCGACGGCGTGGTGTACACCACCTTCGCTTTCGTCCTGCGGATCGCGTCGGGCATGAGCCCGTAGCGATCCATGGGGATTGCTTCGAGCCGGAGATGCAGCAGCGACGCGAGCCAGCGCAGGCCGTGATACGTGACGCTCTCGGTGAGCACGGTGTCGCCGGCACGCGTCAGCGCGGCGAGGGAGAGGAACATCGCCTGCTGCGCGCCTGCCGTGACGATGACGCGCGAAGCCTCGGACGGCGCACCAAGCCACGACGCACCCGCCGCGCGATGCCGTTCCGAGCCGCCGGGCGGCTCGTAGCTGGCCGTGACCAGCGCGTGGGCCATCCGTTGCATCGTCGCCTGCGCGAGCGGCGGCAGCGGGAAGCGCAGGAGGTTCGTGGCGAGGTCGAGCTCCTCGGGCACGCCGGCCGCGGTCTCGCGGCGCACGTTGCGCACGAAGCTTCCGCGCCCGGTCGTCGTCTCCACCAGTCCGCGCTTCGCCGCCTCGGCGTAAGCGCGCGTGATCGTGACCGCCGTCACACCAAGCTGGCGCGCCAGCTCGCGATGCGTCGGCAGGCGGCTGCCGGCGAGAAGGACGCCCGAGCCGAGGTCGCGCTCGAGGGCGTCGGCGATGCGCTGATAGAGCGGCGCATCACTTTCGGTGAGTCTCGGTGTCCAAATTGTCATAAGACGATTGTCATACTTGACGAATGGCGATTGTAGCACCTATATCAATGCACCATGACGACGATGACCGACACGACCGCCGCCGCACCGCGCACCGAATTGCTGGATGAAGGCCTCCTCGACCTGGCGCACCGCCGCTCCGTCGAGTACCTGCGGGGCGTCGGCGAGCGCCACGTCGGCGCGCGCGCCTCGCGCGAAGAGCTGCTGCGCGGGCTCGACGCGCCGCTCACCGAGAACGGGGAAGATGCGGAGCACGTGCTGGAGACGCTGGTGGCGCAGGCGGAGCGCGGCGCCGTAGCCACGGTCGGCCCGCGCTACTTCGGCTTCGTCATCGGCGGCGTGCTGCCGGTGACGCTGGCGGCGGAGTGGCTCACGAGCACGTGGGACCAGAACGCCGGCATCTTCGCCACGTCGCCGGTGGGCAACACGGTGGAGGAAGTGGCCGGCCGCTGGCTCACGGAGCTCTTCGACCTGCCGCGGGAGCTGAGCGTCGGCTTCGTCACCGGCTGCCAGATGGCGAACTTCACCGCGCTGGCGGCGGCGCGTCACGGCGTGCTGCGCCGCGCCGGGTGGAACGTGGAAGAAGACGGGATCATCGGCGCGCCGCGCATCAACATCGTGGCCAGCGCCGAGTCGCACGTCACCATCGACGTCGCCCTCCGCTTCCTCGGCTTCGGCACGCGCAACATCCTGCGCGTGGAGAGCGACGGGCAGGGGAGGATGCGTCCCGAGCGCCTGCGCCGCCTGCTCGACAACCTGACCGGCCCGACGATCGTCTGCGCGCAGGCCGGGAACGTGAACACCGGCGCGTTCGATCCGCTGCGCGAGATCGCAGAGATTGCGCACGAGCATGGGGCGTGGCTCCACGTCGACAGCGCGTTCGGCCTCTGGGCACGCGCGAGCAACGCGCTGCGGCACCTCGCCGACGGCATCGAGCTCGCCGACTCGTGGGCCACGGACGCGCACAAGTGGCTGAACGTGCCGTACGACAGCGGGATCGTCTTCGTGCGCGACACCGCGGCGCATCGCGCGGCGATGACGTCGAAGGCCGCGTACCTGATGCAGACCACCGGCGAGGAGCGCGACGCGATCGACTGGGCGCCGGAGTTCTCCCGCCGCGCCCGCGGCTTCGCCGTCTACGCCGCGCTCCGCACGCTCGGGCGCCGCGGCGTCGAGGACCTCATCGACCGCAACTGCGCGCGCGCCCGTCAGCTCGCGGAGCTGCTGCGCGGCACGCCCGGCGTCGATGTGCTGAACGACGTGGTGCTCAATCAGGTGCTGGTGCGCTTCGGCGACGACGACGAAAAGACGCGCGACGTCATCGCCCGCGTGCAGCAGGACGGCACCTGCTGGCTGGGCGGCACCACGTGGCACGGCGTCGGGGCGATGCGCGTGTCGTTCTCCAACTGGGCCACCAGCGAAGAGGACGTGGTGCGCAGCGGCGAAGCGATTCTGCGGGCGTGGGACGCGGCGCGGTAAACGATCGGACCTATAGGACGAATGGGACCATCCGCGGTCCCATCTGTCCTGCAGGTCCTGTTCGTCCTATGCCTTGCCGAAGACGCGCGTGACCTCGGCGACGGCGTCGCCTTTGGCGACGACGCGGAGATCGGCGCCGACGCGGCGGCGCAGGTCGTCGTGATCGGTGGCGGAGGTCAGCAGGATCACATTGGCGAGGTCGTCGCCGACTTCCTCACGGAGATACGTCAGCACGCCGAAGCCGCTGTGGCGCGGCACGTCGGTGTCGATGAAGATGGCGGCGTAATCCTCGAGCTCGAGCTTCTCGATGGCTTCCCAGCCGTCGGACGCGCAGTCGCACGAGATGTCGAGTCGCGCTCCCGCCTCCTCGATCGCCTGGCAGATGGTTGGGTTGTCCTCGACGACGAGAATCTTTTCGTCTCTTCTCATGTAGGCCTCAGGGTAGGCGTGATTGCAAGAAGCAGGCAAGCACGGCCATGAAGCCCGCGCGGAACGGTCCAGCTTGTCTGTTATTTGGCACTTGCGCTGCACTAGCGGCGTGCCGGGTAGTGACGCGAAAAATGTCGACGAGGATGGAACCGAACCATGGTACCGAGCCGAAGAGTTGCAATACTCTTCGTGACTACGCTCCTCTCCACGCGGCACCTGATTGCCGATTCCGCAACAGCCGCAGCAGACGCGTTTCCCGGCGCGCCGGCCGTCTCCATCACGGAAACCGCGAAGGGCCACTGGAGTAGCAGCAGTTCACGAAGCACCACGAATTTCCAAGCGCGCGTGGAGGACCACGACGACTGTCGAGCGCCCGAGCTGATCGGCCCCGGTGACTCTTTCGGGAATCAGCAGGTCGCCAATCCGGTGCGTTTCCGTTGGAGCGGCGGGCGTATCGACAACGACGACACGCCCGAGTTCCGCATCCTTTATACGGTCGGCGGCGGCAACGCCAAGGAAGAGGAGCTCGGACGCACGTTCCAGGACGAGTTCGTCGCGAGCCTGCCCGCCGGTGAGATCAAGTGGCGGGTGATGATCGGTTCCGGCGGCGAGTCGTGCACCTCCGGCTCGCTGAAGTTCAACGCGCTCGGCTCCTGCCAGGCACCCGCCGTCACGGCGAGCGCGTCGAAGACCAGCGCCGTCGCCGGTGAGAGCATCACGATCACGGCGAACGTGACCGGCACCGCGGCGAGCAGCATCACCTGGTACGAAGGGACGAACAGCATCGGTACGGGGGCGACGCTCACCCGGACCGTCACCACCTCCACGAGCTTCCATTGCGTCGTCACGAATCCCTGCGGCACGGCGCAGAGTGCGCCGGTCGCGGTCTCCGTCTGCTCGCCTGCCTCGATCACGACGCACCCATCGTCGACGACCATCGTCGAAGGCAACACGGCCACGCTGGGCATCGCCGTCGACGGCACGCAGCCGCTCACCATCAAATGGTACGAGGGCGCGAACGTCGTCGGCAGCGGCCCGTCGTTCACGACGCCCACGTTGACGCAGACGAAGACGTACCGGGCCGAGGTGGCGAACGCCTGCGGTACGGCGACGAGCAGCAGCGCCACGGTCACGGTGACCGCCGCCTGCACGGCGCCCACGCTCCTCGCGCCGTCGCAAATTGCGATCGAAGAAGGGGCGACGGCGACGCTCGCGGTCACGGTCACCGGCACGGAGCCGGTCACGATCGAGTGGTTCCGCGACAACACTTCCGTCGGCAGCGGCCCGTCGTTCACCACGCCCGCCCTGACGCAGACCACGCCGTTCCGCGTGCAGGCGACGAACGCCTGCGGTACCGCGAATGCGACGATCGTGGTCCAGGTCGAGCGCCGCGCGAACTGCAACGGGCACGTTCCGGTGCCGGCCGCATCCGCGGTCGCTCGCGCCCGCACCGGCATCCCGTACGAGATCGGCTGGCCGTCGCTCGGCGCCGGCCTCGCCTACGAGGTCGAGGAATCGTCCTCGGCCAACTTCACGAACTCTCGCGTCGTGACGACGCAGGCGCAAGCCGCGGCCTTCCGCCATGACGTTACCGAGCCGGCGGCGTTCTTCTACCGCGTCCGCGCCGTCCGCACGTGCGACGGCGCGTTCGGCGAGCACTCCGAGGTGCTCCGCGTCGTCGTGCTGCCGCAGTCGCAGTCGCCGACCGACTTCGTCGCGCCGTACGGGACGCTGTCGCTGATCACGCGGACGCTGCACCTCGACGCGGCCACGCTCGGCGGCGCCGGGACGACGTTCCTCATCTCGACCTCCGAGCCGTGGATGTCGATCGCGCCGCAGTCGGGCCTCGTTCCGGCCGGCGGCGTGACGTTCACGCTCATCATCGATCCGCGCGACATGCCGCAGGGCACCAGCGCCGCTTCGCTGCGCATCGGCACGCTCGGCGGCGCGCTGCGCACGAACGACACGACCTCATCGCGCAGCGTGCCGGTGACGGTGTCGCTGGTGACGCCGGTCCGTCCGGCGCCGCGCCCCAGTGGCGACGACCTGCTCGTCATCCCGGCAGTGGCTCACGCGGCGGGCAACCAGTCGCAGTGGCAAAGCGACGTGCGCCTGGCGCACACGTGGCCGATCGCCATGCGCTACGAGCTGACGTTCACCACGACCGGCGCCGACGGCAGCAAGGGAATGCAGACGACCGTCACGGTGAATCCGAACCAGACGCTCGCGCTGGACGACCTCCTCGCCCGCTGGTTCGGCGCCGGCGCGCTCAATGACAGCATGAGCGGACTGCTGCTGGTGCGGCCTCTCGACACGCCGGTCGCACCCGGACGGACGATTGCCGCGAGCCGGCTGTACAACAAGGCCGCGCAGGGATCGTTCGGCCAGTTCATCGCCGCCGTGCCGCTTTCACGCTTCATCGCCAATGGCGCGCACGGCCTGACGCTGACGCAGCTCGCGCAGTCGGACGCGTTCCGCACGAACTTCGGCATCGTCGAAGGATCGGGCAAAGCGGCGCGCGTGAAGGTGGAAGCGTTCGACCACGCCGGAGCGAAGCTGTTCGAGTCGATGCTCGATCTGCTGCCCGGCGAGCATCGCCAGCTCGGCGCCTTCTTCGCCGCCAACAACGTCTCGACGGCGAACGCGCGCGTGAACGTCAGCGTCGTCTCGTCGACCGGACGCGCCTACGCCTACGCCTCGGTCGTCGACAACAAGACGGGCGACCCGTCGTTCATCCCCGCCTTCAACAGCTCGAGCGCCACGACGCACGTCATCGCCGGCGCGGCGGATCTCGCCACGGCGACCGGCCGCTGGCAGACCGATCTGCGTCTCTTCAACACGACGAGTGCGAGCGTCGCCACGAAGCTCGAGTTCTACCCGCAGGGGGCCACGACGCCCACGGTCACGCGCGAGCTGACGCTGCAGCCCGGCGAGACGCGCGCGGCCGACGACGTGCTGCGCACGCTGTTCGAGCAAAACTCCATCGGCGGCGCAATCCGCGTCACGACGGCGCTGGCCGGTGCGGTCGTGCCGACGGCGCGCACGTACCACAACCGCGGCGACGGCACGTACGGCCAGTTCATCCGCGGTGCGTCGTCCACCGACGCGCTGACGCTCGGCGACCAGCCGCGCTTCATCCTGCACGCCGAGGAGTCGCCACGCTTCCGCACGAACATCGGCCTGGCCGAGGTCAACGGAGCGGACGCGAACGTCGAGCTGTCGGTGACGCTTCCGGGACGGCGCATCGCCACGATCGTGCAGGTGCCGCTGAAGGCGAACGAATACCGCCAGCTCAACTCGATGCTGAAGACCCTGGGGATGGAAGACGCCTACAACGCCACGGTTTCCCTGCGCGTCATCGGCGGGAGCGGCAAGGTGGTGGCGTACGGCTCCGTGGTGGACAACGTGACCCAGGATCCGACGTACGTCATGGCGGAGTAGGGGAACGATAGGACGGATAGGACCTATGGGACGAATGGGACTCTCACCGGTCCTATCCGTCCTATAGGTCCTATTCGTCTTGTTGCTTTTACGCTTCCCGCAGGACCTTGGCGATCCGGGCCAGCAGCACGTTGTTCTTCACCGGTTTGCGGATGAAGTCGGCGGCGCCGATGTCGAAGGCGCGGATCTCCGGCTCGTCGCCGGGGAGGCCGGACACGAAGATGGCGGGCACGTTGATGCCCTTCTCCTTCAGCGCTTCCAGCACCTTCGTGCCGTCGATGAAGGGGAGGTCGATGTCGAGCAGCAGCAGGTCGACCTTTTCGTGGCCCATCAGCATCAGCGCTTCGGCGCCGTCCTTGGCGAGGATGACGTCGTAGCCGGCGGTCTTGAGGACGGCGTTAGTCAGCTCCCGATTGAGGACGTTGTCCTCGACGACGAGCACCGTCTTCTTGCCGTTGCCGTGCTCCGCGCTGACGTACGCGCTGCGGTTCGTGCGGAGGGCGACGATCTGCTGCTGCAGCGCTTTCGTCTCGGCGTCGGGCTCGACGCGCAGCTCGCGGCGGAGGATCTTCGCCAGCGCGTCGTACTGCTGGAGCGCGTTCACGAGGTCGCCGCTCTGGAGGTAGAGCTTCATCAGCGAGCGATGCACCGGCTCTTGGAGCGGATCGATGCGCAGCGCGCGTTGCAGCGTGGCGATGGCCTCGTCGGTCGCGCCGCGCTTCGCCTGGAGGTCGGCGAGCTGGGTGTGCACCCGGCACGCCGTGCGGTGGAGGCGATCGCGTTCGGCAAGCACCCACTGGTCGAACTTCTCTTCGTCGATGGCGAAGCCGTCGAGGAAATCGCCGGCGTAGAGCTCCGTCGCCCGTGCGAGCGATTCTTCCGAGCCGTTGTTCACGAGCGCCTCGAACTCCGCGACGTCGACGTGCACGAGGGTCGCGTCGATGGCGAGGAAGTCCCCTTCCTCGACGAGCAGTTTCTGGGTGGGTGAGATCTGGCCCAGCTCCTTGCGGAGGCCGGAGAGCGTCTGCCGCAGGCTCTGCCGCGCTTGTTCCGGCGCCGTGCTGCTCCAGAGGAGCGACGCCATCTTGTCGCGCGAGACCAACTGGGCAGGCTTCACCCCCAAGTACGCCAGCATTGCTTGCGACTTTCTCGCGGAGATCGATACCAGGTTACCGGCATCCGAGCGCATGCGGAAATCGCCAAAGAGATCGAGATACAGAAGAGCCATACCTGCGTTCAGGGCGGGCCATTATCGCAGGGTTTCGCCGAAGGGGAAGGAGACTAAATTTGCGGAGGGGCCGCTGGAGCCGTCGGCGAGGGGTTGACCATGAGGGCACGCGAGGCGAGATTGCCCTCGATGAGCGCGATGGCGTCGTCGGCACCCGTAACCAGCCCGCGCTGCTGGACCGCCTCTCGGATGTCGTTGAGGGCACCGCGGACGTCGTTCTCGTCCGCCGTCAGCGCGAGGAACTCCGCGTACGCCTGTTGCGCGTTCGCGAGGTCACCCGACAGCAGCAGCCCGAGTGCCAGATTCATCCGCGCTTCGCAGCGTCGTGGATCGAGCCGGCGAGCCGCCATCGAGTCGCTGACCAGCGCGGAAACATTGCCGTCGAGTTTGTAACGCCACCAACCGATGTTGAGCAACGCGTCGGCACGAGTCTCGGCGTCCGTCAGCGGGTCCTCGAGGATACGCTCGTAAGTTTTCAACGCTTCTCTCGTTTCGCCGGTCTCCCCGAGGATCCACGCGACATGCCGCAGGATGGCGGGGCGTGACTCGTCATCGATCCCGAGATGCAGCGCGACGGTGTATTCACCCAGCGCGCGCGGATAGGCGTCCATGTGGAGATAGAGGATGTCGCCGCGATGCATCGCGGCGCGTGCACGATCGAGGTCCCCAGCCTCCGAAGACGTCATGACCGCACGATGGTCGTCGAGGGCCTCCGGCCACCGGGCCAGATCCTCGTAGACGGCAGCGCGATTCATCAGCGCTGCGAGCCAGATGTCAGGGAAGGCCGCGGATCGTTCGATGGCGGCGGTGTAATCGGCAATTTCATCGTCCGTGCGGTGCTGTGTCCTCGCCACGTACGCGCGCTGCAGCAGCGCCTCGGCGCGCATCTCGGGGGCGGCGTCGCTCCTGGAAATGACGGCATCGAAGTCTTTTCGTGCGCCGTCGAGATCCCCCTGTTCGTGCATCGTCATGCCGCGATAGACCTGGGCGAAGGATCGCGGCTCGAAAGGTGCGTTCTCGATCTCGATGGCCGCAGTGTAGTCCTCCACTTCTTTCGCCGTCTCGCCGCGTTGCGCGAACCAGACCCCGCGCGCGAGGAACGCCCTGGCGCGGTCCTCGGGCCGGGCGTTGGCGATCGCGATGACCTCGGAGTAATCGGAGTACTCTTTCTCCTCTTCTTTGAGCGCCTCCCAAGCGAAGCCGCGATTGAGGTAGGCGCGTGCCCGCTCCTCGTCGGAGACCGCCGGATCCGTAACGACGCCGGTCCAGAGATCGATGGCCGTCTGGTACTGGTTGGCGCCGTACGCGATAAACGCGTCAGTCATCTTCTTGAGGGGATCGGGACTGTCGAATGCTTCGCGAGCCGCCTTCAGCCGCGTCAGGGTGCGTTTCAAGACCGAGGGCAACGTCTCGTTCAGGTTGCTCGGATCCGTTTCCGTCCGGATCTCCACGCGGCCCAACTGCTCGTGCAGCGTGTCAATCGGCGAAACCATGAAGCGCGGGACGCTGCCGAGCTGCAATTCGCGATGCAACTGGATCATCGCTTCGTCGGCGCTCGGAATCTGAACGTAAAACGCATCGCTTGGATGCTTCTCCAGCAGTTCCTTTGCCTCGGGCCGCAGTTTCGACTCCAACTCCCGCTCGTTCGATGGATGGATGTCACACCAGTAGAGGTTGGACTCGAACGAGGTGCATTTGAGCAGCGCATCCATCGTCGTGTCGTGCCAGCCACTGTAGCCCATCACGATCACACCGCGCTGTTCGAAGTACTTCGACAGCTTTGACGAATTGGCGGCGCGCGCTTTCTCGATCTGGATGTCGGTATTTCTCAGGTCATAGCGGTGCACGCTGCCATGCGTGTAGACCAAATGAATCGCGTCATCACTTTCGTCGTCATCCGGCGCGTCGAGCAGATCGGGGCGGTCGGTCATGAAGTACAGCTTATTGACGAGCTGAAAGCTGCGCTGCAGCAATGGATCGAAATTCGTCGTAAAGATCGTACGGCAGAACTCGCCGGTCCACGGCCAGCACTCCTGACTCTGGCTTTCCGCAATCGAGGCGAGAAAAAGATGCGCCGGATTGACCTTGCTGGCGCTGCGGCGCACGACGGCGCGGAGATATTCGCGGCGGATTCGATTGTTTGGCAGCGCTTCCGCCATGACCGCCTGATAGACCGCGCCAATCGACGACGGCTGACTCAAATCGGGCAGGCCGTACTCATCGAGAAGAAAGCGCGTTCCGTCCGAGGCCTGTGCTTTACGGTGGATGCGCTGCCACATTGCGCGTTCACTCTCGGCGAATTCTTTAGGAAACGCGGCATCCAGGGCGAGTACAGCGTCGCGGTGTCCAAACTGCTTTTTCTTTTGCTTACAGAAGTTCCACAACGCGACGTCGCCCTTCAACATTTGTGAAGGCGTTGGGATGACGGGATAGCTGAAGCCGGAGCCCAGAACCAGTGTGTAGACCGCGCGTCGCCGCGTTTCATTCGCGAGACTGCTGACCACATCCTGAATCATCTCGGAGAGAGATTTCGGGGCCGCTATCTTCATGGGGATAGCGTTAATTATGACTATGTGGCGGCTTCAGTCAACTATAAAGGCGCCGCGAGGCCGTCCGCGTCAGCCGGCGGCCATCGCCTCGAGCTCCTCTTTCTTCGCTTCACCGAAGAAGATGCGGAGGTCGTCGAGGCGCGCTTCGACGTCCTGCTCGCCGATCTCGATGAGCCGCGTGGTGTAGTGCGTCTCGAACATCAGCAGCGAGACGAAGTCGGGAGAGTCGGTCTCGTCGGTGCCGAGGGCGCGGATGAGGAGCTTGAGGTTCTTCGGAAGGTATTGCTGGTATTCGCCGGCGAGCTTCCCGAGATCGACGGAGGGGCGCAGCACCGCGAGCTCGATCGGGCGCAAACCGCTGCGCTGCTCCTCCGGCAGCTTACGCAGCATCTCATTGAGGCGCTCCATGCGCACGACGTCCTCGTCGATGTTGTCGAGGAACACGGCGTTGACGAGCTGCCCGAGCACCTGTGCGGCGGGTGGATAGCCGCACACCACCGGAGCGCTCGCCTCGTCGGGCGTACGCTGGTAGCCGGTGGACATGGCGAGGATGCGCGTGGCGCCGAGATGAACGGCGGGGGAGAGCGGCGCGGCGAGGCGGATGCCGCCGTCACCATGCCATGCGGAGCCGATGCTCACCGCCGGGAAGATGAACGGCAGCGCGGAGGAGGCGAGGATGTGCTCGACCGTCAGCTCCTTCAGCTCACCGCGGTGATTCGGTCCTTCGAAGACGTCGAAGTTGCGCCCCTGGACCCAGCGCACGGACTGACCGCTGGAGTAGTCGAGGGTCATGAGCGCGAGCGCGTGCAGGTCGCCGCGGCGGAGGTTGTCGATGATGCCGGGGATCGGCTCGTCGTGGCGGCAGCCGAGGACGCGGCTGAGGAGATCGCGGAGCGGCGTGGTGTCGACGACGCCGCGCGGATGGTGCCACTTCTTCCTCGGATAGAGGGTGGCCAGCGCCGAGCGGAAGGGGACGAGCTTCGTCCAGTCGAAGCGGTAGATGTTGCTGCACTCGAGGCTGGACCAGAGCCGCGCCAGCTCGTGCGCCTGCTCGGCGAGCGTGCCGCGCCGTGCGGCGAGAAAGGCGGCGTTGATGGCGCCGGCGGAGACTCCTGTCACGATCCGGAAACGGACGTGAGGGAAGTGTTTGGCGATCCCTTTGAGCAGGCCGGCCTGATAGGCCGCGCGCGCGCCGCCCCCGGTGAGCATCACGGCCAGCTCGCCACCGCCGGACGGATTTGCGTGTGGCGGAAATGGGATCGCGGCATCCATACGGCTGAGCAATTGCATTCCGATTGCCAACGGATGCAAATGCGCGGTACGGAAGGACGTGTGGCCGTCGTCGGCGGTGGAATCAACGGGGCGGGAATCGCCTGGGAGCTCGCCCGGCGCGACTACGAGGTCGTTCTTTTCGAGAAGGGGGAAGCGGGCGCGCAGACCTCCTCCGCCACCACAAAAATGGTCCATGGCGGTCTCCGTTATCTGGAGGGACTGCACTTCGGACTGGTCGCCGAATCGCTGCGCGAGCGCGCGCATCTGCTCGAAGCCGCGCCCTCTCTCGTGCAACCGCTGGAGATCCTGCTGCCGGTTTACACCGACAGTCCCCGCAGCCGCGCCACGATCCGCCTCGGTCTCATTCTGTACGACGTGCTCTCCGGCCGGCGCAACATCCACCGTCATCGCAAGCTGACGAAGGAGGAGCTCGCGTCACGCGCGCCTCTGCGGAGCGAGGGGCTGCTCGGCGGCTTCTCCTACTGGGATGCGCAGGTCGACGACCGGCAGCTCGTACGGACCGTGATTGCCGCCGCGATCCTCGACGGCGCCAAGGTGCGCGAGCACACGCGCGTCGAGTCGCTGCGCAGGGACGGCGCGCAGTGGCGCATCCGGACGAGCGCGGGCGACGAGGAGGAGTTCGACCTCGTCGTCAACGCGGCCGGTCCGTGGATGAACGAGCTGCTGCGCGCCAACGGCATCCGCGCGCGCTACGTCCTCTCACTCGTGCGCGGCTCGCATCTCGTGTTGCGGCATCGAGTGAGCGAGGCGGGGCTGCTGCTGCAGTCGACGACCGACTCGCGCGTCTTCTTCGTGCTGCCGTGGAAGGGGACGACGCTGGTCGGGACGACGGAGGTCGTGCAGAAGGAGCCGCTCGACGGCGTGCACGCGACGGACGAGGAGATCGACTATCTGCTGGCCCGCTTCAACCGCTACTTCCGCGAGCCGATCACCCGCGACGACGTGCAGTCGACGTTCGCCGGCGTGCGGCCGCTGGTAGGCCGCGCCGCCAACCCGAGCGCCATCGGCCGCGACGCGCGCATCGTCCGCAGCGGCACGCTGATCAACGTCTTCGGCGGCAAGCTGACGACGTTCATGGCCCTGGCGCGCAAGGTGGCGCTGCGCGTCGACAACGCGTTCGGGCGGACGAGGGAGGCGCGGCCTGCCATCTATCCGGAGAAGCGATAGACTTCGGGCATGACGTTCATCCCACCGCTGGATACCGATAAGAAACAACGCCCTCGCATCCCGCGCGAGCTCGATGCGGCCGAGATCCGCGTCCTCGGGAGCCTGATGGAGAAGCAGCTCTCCACCCCCGAGTACTACCCTCTGACGCTGAACGCGCTCTCCGCCGCGGCGAACCAGAAATCGAATCGCGAGCCGGTGATGGAGCTGTCGGATGCGGAGCTGACCCGTGCGCTCGACCGCCTCCAGGACGAGAAGCTCGTCTGGAAAGTCCTCGGCGGCCGCGCCACGCGCTACGACCACAACCTGGACAACGTGTGGCACCTCCAGAAGCAGGAGAAAGCGCTGCTGACGCTCCTCTTCTTGCGCGGCGCGCAAACCGCCGGCGAACTGCGCGGCCGCAGCGACCGCCTGCAGACGTTCGACAGCGTGGCCGAGGTGGAAGAGGTGCTGCGCGACATGGCCGCCCATAGCGAGCCGCTGGTGCGCCAGTTGCCGCGCCGCCCCGGTCAGAAGGAAGAGCGCTGGGTCCACACCGTGGGCGGCGTCTTCGTGGAAACCGAACCGGAAGCCGCTGGCCCCACCGAGCGCGGCGAACCCCTCAGCGCGCGCGTCGCGCGCCTGGAAGAGCAGGTCGCGCTACTGACCGGTGAGTTGCGTGAGTTGAAGGCAAAGCTGGGGGAGTGACGAGAGGACGAATGGGACCTATAGGACAGATAGGATCTATAGGACTGACGAGGCCTGTCCTATCCGTCCTATAGGTCCTATCGTTCCCCGCCAATCACCGCCGCACCGCGCGTCCTTTGCGCGGCACCTCAACGAGGTTCTCCACCAGGAACGGTTCCACCGCGGTCGCATCGCCGATCGTGGCTTCCACGCCGGCCGCGCGGAGCGCGTTGCGCAGCAGCTCCCCTTGCGCGGCGCAGTCACCGCTGATGAAGAACACCGGGTCGTCCGTGGTGGCGTGCGACGTCGGGCTGGCGAAGCGCGCGGTGCCGGCGCAGGAGAACGGCGAGCACCCGAGGAACTGCGTGATCGAATCTGTGGCGATGCAGGAGCCGCCGGCTTGCAGCAGGTCGGTGGCTCCCCCGAGATCGACGACGGCGCGCACGCGCGAGGAGTAGCCCCAGTTGCCGCCGCTCAGATCGTCGGGTGCCGCATCGGCCGTCATCCCCGCCAGTGACGCCAGATGGCCGCCGGCTGCGCCGATGCCCATGAGGCCGAAGCGTGAGGTGTCGAGTCCGTACTGCCACGCGAACGCGCGCAGATAGCGGATCGCGGATTTCACGTCGCTGACCTGCGCCGGAAACTGCGCCAGCGTCGTCGGACGGAAATCGATCCACGCCGTGGCGTACCGCGTGCCGAAGCTCCCAGCCGGCGTCGAGTTGCGCCGCGGCGCGGCCCAGTCGTTGGCCTCGACGACGATCAGCAGCGGATGCGGCCCCGGACCGAAGGGGACGAGAAGATCCATCCGCAGCGGAATGCCGTTGGGGCGGGCGAATTCGACGTCGCGATGGAACGTGCCGCTCTGGTCGTCGTTCAGGATCGTGACGACGGCGGTGGCGTCGGTGAGCACGCCGCCGGTGGCGTTGGACAACGTGACGAAGAACGTCTCGTCGGCTTCGCGCACGTCGTCGCTGACGATCGTGAGCGTGATGCGCCGCGTCGACTGGCCCGGCGCGAACGTCAAGGTGCCGCTCGAAGCGAGGTAGTCGACGCCGGGCGTCGCCGTGCCGCCGCCTGTCGCGTAATCCACGGTGATGGGGAAGAGCGCGGACGACGACATCGTGACGACGACGTCGACGGTCGCGTTGCCGACGTTCCCTTCGCTGCGCGACACGTCGGCGATCGAGATCATCGACTGCGGCGCGATGACGTCGACGAAGATGTTCGTCGAGCTGCCGAGATGCGTTTCGTCGCCGGAGTACTCGACGGTGAGCGTGTGCACGCCGCGCGAGAGCGGCCCGACGAGCACCTGGGCCCTGTTCTCGCTGACCTGCGCGCTGCCGAGGATCGTGGAGCCTTCGCGGATCGTGACGGTGCCGCTGTTGATCGCGCCGCCGGCCGGGTCGGTCTCGACGAGGACGTCGATCGGGAAGGTGCGGCCGGTTTCGGCGGCGCCGTAGAACGCGTTGACCTTGGTCGCCACGCGCTGCGGCTGGACGCGCACGGCGACGTCGTTGCCGGTGCCGCCGGTGTACGTGATGCGGAACGTCTTCCGTCCGGCGTTGAACGTCGCCCCTTCCGGCAGCGGCTCGATCTCTCCTGAGGGGAGCAGCCGGCCGAACGTGCCGCTGATCGGATCGCCGCCATCGTTCGCCACGATGACGTAGGTCGTGTTCAGTGCCGGGTTGAAGTTGTCCGGCAGCCGGAGCTCGAGCGGCTTGTTCTCGATCAGGACCGTACCGTTGACCGCGAGCTGGTCGTGGCCCCCACCATTGATGTCCACGATGTACGCGCCCAACTCCTCGGGTGCGAACGCCGAGCCGCGGAGCGCGATGTCGCGCGTGGTGAGCGTCCCCGTGTCGTTCGTGGCGCGCGCGCCGGGCGCGATGCGGCCATACGCGTCGACGGTTCCGGCAGAGCCGTTGCCGGCCAATTCATGGCTGACGCGAAACGACGCATTGCTCAGCGAGCCGGCGAGCTCGAAGCCGGAGACACCGTCGAAGACCTGACCGGTGAAAGGATGCGTGCCGTTGACGCGGATCGCGTCGTAGACGATGACCGTGCCGTGGCCGGTGATCGAGCCGTTGAAATCGCAGCGGATCAGCGTGATTGTCTGGTTGTTGACCTCGAGCGTGCTGTAGCTCGCGGCCGACGTGATGATCGGTCCCTCTGCCTCGACAGGAGCGGTGAAGGTGGCGACGCAGCCGCCGTCGGCGATGTGCGACCGCACGCGCACCGGGTTGCCGCCGATCGTGTAAGGCGTGCTCTCGAAGTGGATTCGCTCGAGCGAGACGTTCAGGTCGTTGAGCAGGTTCGCGTTCGGCGAGGGATTGAGGAAGCGCAGCGTGTCGCCGTCCACCGGAACCTGCGCCGGACTCCAGTTGCCAGCCGTCGACCAGCGATTGTCGACGGCGCCCGTCCAAAGGAGGGTGGCGCCAAATGCGTTCGTGGCCAGGAGAGTGACGAGGGCGAGGACAGGGAACCGGAGCATCACGGGAGTTTACCCTCTTGGTTGTCTGCACTTACGTTAGCGCGGTCACACGGGGGACAGGGCTCAGGGCCCAGGGCCCTGAGCCCTGTCCCCCAAGGTGCTACCGATTCGTGCGGAACCGCACGAACGTATAAATCCCCTGCGGTTTGTGGCCGTACTGCGGCAGCTCTTCCAGGTCGTGGGTCTGCGTGTGGTAATCGAACGTCACGCCGACACCGGTGCGCCAGGTGTTGCCGGCGATGAAGTCGTACAGGTAGCCGATCGTGTAGTGCGTGGTCTCGTCGGTCGGCCCTTCTTCACCGGTGTCGCCGAAGAGATTCGCCGGGCGGTCGACGAGCTCCGCGCGTCCCATGAACGTGCTGCGTCCGGCGCGGAGCGCGAGCTCGAGGCCGATCGCTTCGTAATCGGGGATGAGGAGCTCGTCGCCGGCGCGCTTGGTCCACAGCGCGGTCGCGGAGACGGCGCGCGAATGCCAGGAGATCGACGCCGACGTCGCCTCGCGCTCCGCGTCGCCGAGCTCGGCGCGCGACGCCTGCAGCGAGAGGCTGGGGATCGGCGTAAGGGTCACGCGCGCGGAGCGGGAGTCGATGTCGCCGTCGGGCAGCTCGGTGTGGTCGTCGAAGGTGACGGCGTCGTGGAAGACGCTCCCTTCGATGCTGATGAAGCGCGAGGTCCAGCCGAGGGTGACGACGCTGGAGGAATCGTGGGTGAACTCGTGGATCTCGTAGCCATAGGGCGCTTCCGCGAAATCGATGGAGGAGGCGCGCTGGGCGAACGGCACGGCGCCGAAGGCCGGATCGCCAACGAGACCGCCGTAGAGATGCAGCCACGAGCTCTGCGTCGTGCGGACGCCGAGGTGGACGGCGGCTTCGCCGATCAGGTCATGCGGGCGCATGAAGTCGATGAGCGGCCCGCCGGCTTCAGGGCTGACGTACTGCAGCACCTGCGGATAGCCCTCTTCGGGAAGCGTGTACGGCTCGAGTGAGACGCGCCCGCGGAAGAGCAGCGTGGCGCGGTCGCCGAAGAGGTCGCGCCCGAGGCCGATGGTGAGGAAGTTCGTGGAGAAGACCTCGTTGCGCTGCTCGGCCGGGCCGGACTCGCTGACGTAGGTGGCGAAGGCCGCCGTATCGATGAAGGCTTTCCACGCGCCGTCGGAGAAGAGGTGCGGTGCGCCCTGCCCCGGGTTGGCGGCAGTGCCGGAGACGTTCCGCAGCAGCGGATTCGTGGCCTGCGTCGTCTGGGCGGCGAGCGGAAGAGAGAGGGAGAGGGCGAGAAATGCCACAGCACGCTTCATGTCGCGCGCATGAGTGCAACAGACGCGCCCGCCGTGTCAAGAAGCGACGAACGAATGGGACAAATGGGACTCCGAAAGTCCCATCCATCCCATTCGTCCTATGCGTCCTATCCCGTCAGTGCCGTGCCGCGCGGCTGCGCGTCGCACAGCCGCCCTCCGGATCGAACGGCGATTCGTACACGAACCCACCGGTCAGAGCGCCCTCGGCGCCGCCGGGGTTCGTCACCACGATGCGCGGCCGGCCGACCACGCCTGCAGGGGTGACGGCGCGGAGCGTCGTGGCGTCGACGACCGTCACCTGCGTGGCGGCGACGCCGTCGAACGTGACGCTGGCGCCGACGGTGAAGCCGCTGCCGTCGATCGTGACCTCGGTACCACCATCATTCGAGCCGCACGCCGGTGCGACGGCACGAACGGTGACGCCGTCCGCCACGATGCGCAGCGTCGGTCCGACCGCGGCGAGCTGCCCCGCCGCGTTGGTGATCTCGATCGGATACGTACCGACGGCGACGCCGGCCGGGATGCGGGCGACGAGGCGCGTGTAGCTCTCGCCTACGATCGCCAGCTTGCGGCCATCGACGAAGAACGAGTAGCCGGGGCGGAAGCCTTTCCCCTGGAGGACGATCTCGCCGTGCGCGGTCGTCTGCGCCGGCGCAATGGCGGTGATCTGCGGGCGCTCCGGCTCGAGGATGGTGAAGATCGGCCCGAGGGTCGAGCCGCCCTTTAGCGAGATCGCCACTTTGCCGGGCGCGAGCTCCGGCACGCGGACCACGTGCGCGTCGGGGGCGGTGTCGAGGATCGTGGCATCGGTCGTGTCGAAGAGCACACGGTCGGTGGCGCGGAAGTGCAGGCCCGTGACCGTGACCTGTTCCCCCGGTGCCGCGAAGAGCGGATGCGCTGCTTCGAGGATCGCCGCCGGATCAGCGGCGGTGACGTACTCGAACGACGTGACGAGCTCCTTCGAGGTGATCGCGTCGGCTGCGCTGCCGGTGCACTTCACGGCCACGGCAACTTCACCGGCCGCGTGCGCCGGGGTGATCGCCGTCAGCTCGGTGGCGCTACGCACTTCCACGCCGCGCGCGGCCGTGCCGTCGAAGAACGCCCAGCAACCGCTGCGGAAGTTGAGGCCCTCGATGCGCACGTGCGTTCCGCCGGCGACGTTGCCGCCGCGCGGCATCACGTTCTGCACGGTGGGGGAGGCGGCGAAGTAGGTGAAGCCGTTGGTGAAGACGGAGGAATCGCTGCCGCAGGAGATGAGCACGTCGACCGCGCCCGCCGCATGCGAGGGCGTGGTGGCCTGCAGCTTCGTTTCGCTGATGAGCGTCGTCTCGCGTGCCGGGACGCCGCCGAAGATGGCGACGCAGTCGCCGCGCAGCTTCATGCCGATGATGTCGACGAGCGTGCCACCGGAGGTGGGGCCGTTCGCCGGCTCGAGGCGGAGGATCGCCGGCCCATCGGGCGTGGCCCGGACGTCGCCGAGGAGGAGCGAGGTGTTGCTGGCGGAGCCGGGCGCGGTGGCGGTGATGGCGAAGCCGCCCTGCTCGAGCGCTTTCACGTCGAATGTGCCGCTGCCGCCGGCGGGAATGGTGAAGGACGACGGCGCTTCGACGCCGCCGGTCGTCTCGAGATCGATCGTCACCGGTGAGGTATGCGCCGGCTCTAGTGTCGCGCGCACCGTGGCGGTCTGCCCTTCGATGAGCGAGAGCGAAGCAGGCGAGAAGACGACTTTCGCCGCGGCGTACGTCGAGACGGAGACGCTCAGCGTCTGGCCGCCCAGCGATGGCGGCAGCGTGGCGGTGATCTGGGCCGAGGCGCCCGGTGTGAGCGCGCGCACTTCGAACACGCCACCGCGGTCGCCTGGATGGACGGTCAGCGACGCCGGGACGGAGACCGCGTCGTTGCTCGCTTCGATGAGGATGGTGCCGGCGGCGGTGGCCGGGGCACCGAGGTCGATGCGCACGCCGCCGCTGCTGCCGACGGCGATTTCCTGCGTGGCCGGGCCGATGCCGGCGTCGTCGTTGAGGATGGTGACGGTGGCGATCGTGTCGGCGCCGAGCTGCGCGCCGTTCCCGGCGGCAAGAAGACGGACGAGGAACGTTTCGTCGAGCTCCACCTGGCTGTCATCAACGATCGGAATGGAGATCGTCGCCGTGGTGCCTCCACCGAAAAAGCGTCTGCAGCACGTTCCGGTGTAATCCTGCGGCGAGCTGGCGCTCACCGGCACGAGGCGGAATTCGACATATCCGGTGTTCGGCTCGCTTGCCGTGAACGTGACCAGGGCGGAACCGGCGCCTTCGAGCACCGTCACATCGGTGACCGAGATGGTCGCGACCTCGTCGTCGTCGATGATCGTGGCCATGCTGGTCGCAGGCCCGGTGGCGTGTGCCGACGAACCGTGCAGCAGGAAGTACTCGTCGTTCTCGGCGGTGTGGTCGCTGATCACGGCAACCGCAAAAGTCTTCGCGGTCTCTCCCGGTGCGAACACGAGCGTGCCGCCGACGGAGACGAAATCGGAGCTCGCGCTGGCCGTGCCGTTCAAGGGGTTCAGCTTGACGGAGATCGGGATCTCGGCTGCGGCGGAGAGCGTGACGGTGAACACCGCGTCCACCGTTCCTCCGTCGCCTTCGACGACCGTGGGGTTGGAGATCGCGAGCGTCACGCGATCATTGTCGTTGATGGCGACTTTCCACGAGCTGACGCCGCCGATCGACGCGCCGCCAGTGGCGTTCGAAAGCGTCAGCCGGACGACTTCCGCCTTTTCGACCAGCGTGTCGTCGATGGTCGCGACCGTGACGGTTTTCGACAGCTCGCCGTCGGCGAAGGCCAGCGTCCCGCTCTGCGCGACGTAGTCGAGGCCTGCGATCGCATCGATGTCGCTCGTGGCGAAGGACACACCGGCAGGACCGATGGCGGTGTTGCGGCTGATGGTGAACGTCAATCCCTGGCCTTCCGTCGCCGGAATGGCGCCGGTGACGCTGAAGACTCCCGGACCTTCGACGGGAACGCAGGTCGAGAAAACCGACGTGCCGACGAGCAGTCGTGTCGCGGTCGCCGTGATCACGCTGCCCTGTGGCTGCGGGACGACGAAGGCAGTGAACGCGACGTTGCCGCTGCCGTCGGTCTCGACGGTGCGGATTCCGAGCGGCGTTTTCCCCTCGCCGTGACCCGAGGCATGGCACTCGGGGGAACCGTAGAACTCCAGGTTGAACTGCGTGTTCGGTGTCGAGTGCAGCGTCCCTTGAATGCGTGTCGTGCCGTTGATGAGGGCGGCGGACGTGAGGACAGGAAAGTTCTGCAGGTCGTTGGTGCCGCTGTCGCTGTCCAGGGGATCGTTCGGCGGGATACCGCCGCTGTAACTATTGTCGAACCCGATGCCGAAGTCGCGGTTGCCGAACATCGAGTTCCCGCTGATGACCACGTTCCTTCCCTGATAACCAACCCGGATCCCGGTATTGTTGCCGGCGATCGTGTTGCCGATGATGCGGGCATTCCAGATCACGTGCACTCCCGCGTGCCCGTTGCCGAAGATCTGCCCTCCGGGAGTGATGCCGATGTAGTTGTTGAGGACGAGGGCGCGGATGTCGGCCGTCGTGATCCCCGATGACAGGTTCCCGGCGATGATGTTGGCGTCGGCGGGATCCTCGCCGCCCACCAGGCGTGGATCGCTCAGACCTGAGCCATTCGGTACGGCGGCCGTGCCGGACGCGTTGAGACCGACGATGTTGCGGCGTGCGATGTAGCGTCGGCCCCGAACGCCGATGTTGTTGCCGGAGATCACGTTGTCTTCGATGATCGCCGTCTCCAGCGCTTCAATGCCCGCCGTACCGTTCGGTCGTGCCGCGGTTCCGGTTGGATCCAGGCCGATGTAGCAGTTGCTCACCGTGCCACCGATCCAGATTGCCACACGCGGAAAGCCATTGATGACGAGCCCGCGGATCAGGGAAGCGGGGTGGCCAATCATCATTCCGAATTCCGGATTTGTGGTGAGATTCGAGCCGTCGATCTCGATCAGCGGTACGCCGGCGTAACCCGGCTGCGTGGTTCCGTCGATCAAGACTTGCCAAACGACAGTCGGCAGCGCCGTCACCGGCCTGATCGTCTGAGGGCCGGAGCCGATCTGAAAGTGAATCTCGTCGGCGTCGGCCGTCGCTTGTGCCGCGATGAGCGCCGCTCGCAACGACCCCGGGCCACTGTCGTTGGTGTTCGTGACGGTGTAGGTCGCGGCGTGAGCGGAAAGGGAAAGGAAAAGCCCGAGGAAGGTTGCGATCGCTGCGGGGCGAAGACGCATAGGTGGACCTCCGTGATTGCGGTTCTCTCTGTTCGAGCTCCGCGAACGGAGGCCCGAGCGGGACGTTTATGCTTTTACAGCATAGGAGCCGCCGGGCGCAAGTGTTATCCGGGAGATCGCGGCAGGACGAGGGGACGAACGGAACCTGCGAGCAAGGCTGTCGCCTGCTTACCTCAGTTCTATACGTCCCATCCGTCCCATTCGTCCTATGGCGTTGGCGTTACCGCACTTCCCGCGCGATCGGGTAGAGCCGGGCGCGCTCGTCGTAGTACGGCGTCTTCGTGTAGAACCAGCGCAGCCGGGCCGTGGCACTCGACCGGAACGCTTCGTCCGTCGCCAGCTTGCGGCGGAACTCCTCGGCGAGCTTCGGGTCATCGGCGAGCATCTTCTCCGCCATGGGCTCGATGGCGTACGGCTCGATGTACTCGGTGGGGTTGAGCACCGCGTTGACGAAGCCCCACTGGAAGACGGAGTCGGGCGACGCCGGCTCGAGGAGCAGGACGGCGAGCGTGCCGAGCGGCTGGTCCGTGGGCACGCGGACGGAGCCGGCCGGGAAGCGCTCGCGGCGCCGCTCGGCGACCGGCGTCGCATTCACGCGTACCCGTCCTTCGAACGCTTGCGCGTCGAACTTCGGGCTCTCCAGGCGGAGCATCTCCACGTCCACCTCGCGCGGCGCGGCGAGGCGCTCGTAGCGGATGCCGTGGAGGTCGAGCTTCGCGATGACGTCGCGCCACGACGCCGGCACCCAGTACGCGGCGGGGCGCGTCACGGTCGTCGCGGGCTGGCTGGCGAGGAAGTACGGGATGCGCAGCGTCACCGGCTTGCCGGTGTACTCCCACCGCACGTCGCCGCTCACGGCGGACAGGTGCGGCTTCGCTTCAATGCCGAGGAACTCGATCGTCGGCGGGTCGCCGTCGGGGCGCTTCCACGACGTCGTGACCGTCGCCGCTTTGCGTGCGCGATCCTCGTCCGTTGCTCGCTGCAGCGCGGCGGCGTTTGCGCCGAGCGTGCGGAGCGACTGCTCCAGAAAGACGTACGTGCCGAGGACGCGCTGGTCGTACGGCTTGAGGGAGTGGTTCTCGAGCAGCACGGTGGCCATGTGCCGCGCGTCGCCGTAGCCGTGCGAGAGGCGCGGATCGGACGGGCGATCGGCAATCCCCTGCGTCACGTCGTCGCCGGCGATGCCGAAGACGAGCGGCCCGGGGATGTGCCCCATCTGCCGCAGGCCGTTGGTGACGGCGGGGCGATAAGTCGTGGTCAGCCAGTTGGCGATGGCGGGGGAGTGCGCCCCTTCGCCGTTGAAGCCGAACGTGATGTCGTACTGATAGTCGGCGCCGTCGGTGACGTGGAGGTCGAGGTAGAGATCGGGAGCGTACGTCGCCAGCGCCCGCAGCATCGCCTGCATCTCCGGCGTGTCCGCCTTCATGTAGTCGCGATTCAGGTTGTAGTTCTGCGACGTGGTACGCCAGCCGCTGACTTCCGGCCCGCGCTGGTTGGGGCGCGAGAAGCGCGAGGTGCGCTCGTGGCCGTCGACGTTGAAGATGGGGACGAAGAGGAAGTTGACCGAGTCGAGCAGCTCCTTCTTCGTTCCTCGCACGGTCATGTCGCGCAGGAGCATGAGCCCCGCGTCCTTGCCGTCGATCTCTCCGGCGTGAATGCCGCCCTGCGCGAACAGCGTCGGCTTGCGCTTGAGCGCATCCGCCCCCGTCGACGCGATCACCATCCAGATATCCCGCCCCTCGGCCGACTTCCCGAGGCTGACCATTCGCAGCTGCGGCGCCGCGGCGACGAGCCGCTTCAGATAAGCGACGGTTTCGTCATAGGTGGGCGTCTCCCGCAAGCCGGATTTCTCACTCGGCGTGATCCACGGATCGTTCGCCGGCACGACCAGCCGCCGGCTGGCCCCGTCCCACGGCGGCAGAGGAGGAAGGATCGCGGTCTGGAAGAGCAAAGCAAAAACAAGTGCGCGCATCATTGCCGCGCATTGTATTGGGACTGCGCCGCCACCGCCCCCGACGATGGGGCGAACCGCGCGGGGAAGGGGCAAGGGGGAACGGTAGGACGAATAGGACGGATAGGACGGATAGGACCTATAGGACCGATCCGCGCCAACCCATCGCCGTCGACCGCCTTTGTCCCATTCGTCCTATCGTTCCCTTGCGCTACACAACGACGTGTGTAAGATTTAGCCATGGCGACCAATCTGGCGATCGATGACCGCCTCCTCGAAGAAGCACAGAAGATCGGCGGGCATCGCACGAAGAAGGCGACCGTGACCGAAGCTCTGCAGGAGTACATTCAGCACCGGAAGCAGGTGAAGATCCTTGACCTCTTCGGCAAGGTCGAATTCGATCCGAAACACGACTACAAGAAGCAGCGCCGCAAGGCATGAATGTGCTGGTTGATACGGCGGTCTGGTCGCTTGCGCTGCGCCGCAAGAGCGGCCGGGGGAACGAGACCGCGACCCTGGAGCTGGCGTCACTGATCCATGAGCGGCGTGTCGCCATCATCGGACCGATCCGGCAGGAACTGCTGTCCGGCATCAAAGAACGAGCGCAGTTCGATCGTTTGCGCGACAACCTGCGGGCCTTCAGCGACACTGAGATCACGTCCGCCGACTACGAAGAAGCGGCGGCGTTCTACAACCGTTGCCGTGAGAAGGGGATTCAGGGATCGAACACCGACTTTCTCATTTGCGCCGTTGCCGTGCGCCGCGAGTTTTCAATCTACACCACCGACGAGGATTTCACGCATTTCGCGCGCGTCCTGCCGATCGTCCTTCACCAGCGCCAGACTAACGCTGAATAGCACCTCTCGGACGTCGACCGCCTCTATCCCATCCGTCCCATTCGTCCTATAGGTCCTATTCGTCCCATCGTTCCCCGCCCCAAAAACAAAAAGGGCGGCCTTTCGGCCGCCCTTCTCAGTCGATCGCTGCCGTTTACTTCGCGAAAACGTCGTCCACGTTGACGATGCGGACGTTCTCCGCCTTCACGCCGAGCTTGTAGTTGCCGATGACTTTGTCCTCGTCGGCCAGCTCGGGCTTCGGGGCGTCGTACTTGACGCTGGAGAACTCGTCCTTGACGAGGGTGTCGCGCAGCCCTTCAGCGTCCGCCGCCACGATGACGACGTGGAGGTTTTTCGCCGAGAGGTACTTCTTGATGGCGCGGTTCACGTCCTCGCGCGTCAGCTTGGCGTACTGGCCGCGCATGTACTCGGTGTACTCGGGGGTGCCGTACCACCAGGAGTCGAGGGCGTAACCGGTGCGCTGGTTCTGGTTCGACGTCATGAGGTAGACGTTCTTCATGAGGTAGTCGCGCGTGTTGTCGAAGGCTTCCTGCGACATGCCGTTGTCGATGAGCTTCTGCAACTCGAACAACGCGATGCGCATCGCCATCTGCGCGTTCTCCGGCATCACAGGGCGGATCCACATCTCGAAGATCTGGTTCCGGCGGGCGATGTTCGGGCTCGGGAAGAACTGGTTGCCCGGGCGATTGAAGTACTCGATGTACGCGTAGTCGCCGTAGTTCATGCCGCGCTTCTCACGAATCCGATCGTAGAGGTGCGACGACGACATGCGGTGCTCGCCGAGCCACGACCGCGCGATGTTCAGCGCGGCGAAGTCGGCGTCCTCGCGCGTGATCGGGAGGGGGAGGCCCATCGAGATCGCGGTCGCGCGCGTGTCCTTCTTGATGATCGTCAGCTCGAGGCCTTCCGGTTGGTCGGCCTTGAACGGCTTGGCCGAGGCGACGGTCGTGGCGGCGCTGCCGGCGGGAAGCTTCGCCAGCGACGCTTCGAGGGCCTTCCGGATCTCGTCGGAGTAGTCGCCGGAGAGGCCGACGACCAGGTTGCCGCGCGTGTAGTTCGCGGCGATGAACTTCTTCACGTCATCGAGCGTGATCGACTCGATGCCGGCGATCGTGCCGAGCGGCGTGTGGCCGTACGGCGTGCCGGCGTAGATCACGTTCTGCAGCTCTTCCTTCCCCAGCTCTTCCTCGTTGTTGTTGCGGAGGTCCTGCTTGAGGGCGTTGAGCTGGGCGTCCTTGAGGCGCTTGAAGTCCTCCTCGCGGAAGCCCGGGTCGAGGATCATCGGCAGGACGATCCCGGAGAACTTCTTCCAGTTGTCCTTGTGCACGACGCCCGTGAACGTCGTCATTTCCTTGTCGAGCTGATCGAAGATCGAGCCGGCCATCGGGTACAGCGCCTTGTTGATCTCGCTGATGCCCATCGCCTTCGAGCCCGACTCCGTCAGCATCGACGCGGCGAGCACCGCCAGCCCTTCCTTCCCCTTCGGATCGTTGGCCGAGCCGGCGGTGAAGAGGAGCTTGAACATCACGTTCGGGATGACCGACTTCTGCGTCACGAAGCGGATGTCCGCCTTCGTTTCGCCCTGGGCGCTGGTCATCGGTGCGTCGGTCGCCCGGACCTCCGCCACGCCCGGCAGCTTCGACATCCCCTCGGGCAGCGGGTCCTTCGAGAGCGTCGTCACGACGAGGTTCTTGTCGGTGAAGTACTTCTTCGCGGCGGCCTGAATGGTGGCCGGGGTGACTTCATTGAGGGCGGCGAACGCCTTCTCGATCGTGCCGGCCGGGTTGCGCTCGTAATGAGCGAAGCTGGCCATGGTCGAGGCAATCGCGTCGGTGTTGTCCATCGCGCGGAGGAACGAGTAGCGCGCGTTCGACTTCGCGTCGGCGACGCGTTGCGCGTCGAGCGGCTTCTCGCGCAGCGAGGCGAACGTCTTCATGATCTGGTCGCGGACGTAGATGGCGTCCTTCGGATCCTTGACGCGCGCGAAGACCGTGTAGAGGCCCGGGTCGAAGCCGGAGCCGCCGAAGGCGAAGAGCTGATCGACCTTCTGCTCCGTCTCCACGAGACGGCGGTAGATGTCGGAGGTCTGGCCGAACTCCAGGTCGAGGATCATGTCGACCGCCGCGGAATCGCGCCAGTCGAAGATCGCCGGGCCGTGGAACGCGACCGACACCCACGGCAGGGTGGGGGAGGTCCAGGGGACGTGCGCGTAGACCGGACCCTTGTGCTCCGGCTCCTGCGGGATGTCCACCTTGAACGTGCCGCGCTCCCACTTGCCCCAGTACTTCTCGGCGAGGCGGAAGACGTTCTCCGGCTCGACGTCGCCGGCGACGATCAGCGTCGTCTTCTCCGGGCGGTACCAGCGGGAGAAGAAGAGCTTCGAGTACTCGTACTGGTTGGGCATGTCCTCGATGTCCTTGAGGAAGCCCATGGTGGTGTGCTTGTAGGTGTGGGTGGTGTACGCGTGGTCGCGCTGGACCTCGATGATCTTGCGGACCGGCGAGGCGCTGTTCTTGTTGTACTCGCCGAGGACGGCGCGCGCTTCGGTCTTGAAGGCGGCTTCCTCGTAGGAGAGGTGCTGGAAGCGGTCGGCCTCGATCTCGAGGATTTTCTCCAGGTCTTCCTTGGCGAACGTGACGTGGTAGTTCGTCAGGTCATCCGAGGTGTAGGCGTTCTGGCGGGCGCCGGCCTTGGTGATGATCGAGGTGTAGAGGTCCGGCGGATACTGCTTGGTGCCGCGGAACATCATGTGCTCGAAGAAGTGGGCGAAGCCGGACTTGCCGGGCTCGACCTCGTTGCGGGAGCCGGTCTGCACCGGGATCTGCACCGAGACGATGTTCGGGAAGCCGGTCGGGACGACGACCACCTTCAGGCCGTTCTCGAGGGTCTTTTCGGAGATCTTGAACGGCAGAATCTTGCTGTCGGCCTTCTTCGGCGCCTGCGCTGCGAGGGACATCGGCAGCATCATGGCGCAAAGCGCGGCCAGAGTGCGTTTACGGAACATAGTTCTCCTCTTGTGTTCGCTGTGCGACAGAGTGCCGCAGGGTTGCTTACGAGGTTAACGCGGGGGAGGTTGCGGACATTCGGGGGCGTTATCGTTTTCTGGTGTCCGTTTTCGGTGGCCGTGGTGCTGCGCGACGGACGGTTGAATTTCGAATTTCGAATTTCGAATGAAGAAAGAGGTGCGGCCCTCTGGGCCGGCGTCAGGTTGCGCGCGCGAAGCGCCTCCTTTTTCTTCATTCGAAATTCGAAATTCGAAATTCAACCCTCCGTCACTCCGGCGCGGCCCGCTCTTCAATTTCCAGCGGCCCTTCCTTCAAGTCCTCCCGGATGATGAGCTCCAGAAACAGCTCCCGCACCCCGGTTGCTCCCCGTTCGCGGTACACGCGACGGACGTCGGACGGCTCAAGCCGGATGCCGGTCATCGTCTCCAGGTACTGGCAGAACACCACCGCGCGGGAACGGAAGGAGATGATGAGGATGATGAGCAGAACGAGGGCGAAGAGGAGCGGCGTGGCCGCGGCGATGCTGTCGAGCTCGAAGATGTTCATCGGACCGCCGAAATCGTAACAGATTCGGCCGGACCCGCTTCGGCACCGATGTTGTAAATAAGAGGAGCGGAGGTATGCATGGCCGAAGAACGTTACGAGCCCGTCTCGTGCGACTACCATGACCAGCTCGAAGCCGCAGCGATGCACAAGAACGATGTGGAGCTGGAGTTCGAGCTGGAAGGGGTGACTCAGAAGGAACGCGGCAAGATCGAGGACGTATATACGTCCGATGGCGCCGAGTTCGTCCGCTTCGCCTCGGATTCAGGGCCGCTCGAAATCAGACTGGACCATATAATCTCGATGAAAGAATAGGTCCGGGGCTCAGGGCCCAGGCTTCCCGGGCTTCTCGGAGCCCTGAGCCCTGAGCCCTGAGCCCTACACGATGCCCAAACTTCTCTTCTACGTCGGGACGGCCTTCTGCCTCTTCCTCGCCCTCACCAGCGGCGCGGAGGCGTTCCGTGAGCTGGAGACGAGCGCCCTCGCGTTCGTCGGGCTGCCGCTGTCGGCTGCGTCGCCGTGGGCCATCTTCGTGGCCCTCCTCGCCGGGCTGGCCATCGCGGCCATCTTCCTGCGGATGTCGGCGCTGCTCGCTGCCCGCAACCTGTTCGGAGCCTTCTTCGGCATCGTCGCCGTCACAGGTGGACTGATCTCGCTGGCCTTCGCGCTCCTCGTCCAGTGGCGCATCGTCCGTGGCGACGTCGCCGCCTCCCCGCTCCTCGGCGAGTTGCATCTGGCGTCGGTGCTGGCGTTCGGCTTCTTCCTCTCCATGAGCCTTCTGGCGCTGCGGCCGTACTTCAGCATCCAGGCGAGCCGCTTCCTCTCCGCGCTCGTCTTTCTGCCGCTGCCGCTGTTCGCGCTCATCCTGCTGCAGGAGCTTTTCCTCGCCACCTCGGCCGCCCCGCTCCCGGCCGCGACCCCCGCGTCGCGCGTCTATTTCGCCGTGTTGTCGATCCTCTTCTTCGCCATCGCCGTCCACTGCATCCGCCACCGCCACCTCTTCCTTGAGATGACCAACCTCCGCGAACTGATGGACGGCCGCGTCGACCCGCTGGGGCGCGCATCCCGCCGACCGATCGGCGGCGTGGCCTTCGATTCTTAGCGGCGCCCCTAGATAGGACGAATGGGACCGATAGGACGAATAGGACCTATGGGACCGCAGCGCCGCGTATCGGTGGGGCTACCGAGGTAGGTACCATACGTACTGCTGTTTCGGTTGCCCTATTGCCCTGTTGTTTTACGGCCTTACGCCCGCCGGCCGCAGTTCCCGTGGCCTTGCACATGCCGCCGCATCGCGCGTTAACTCCCATCGGCGTTCCTCCACGCGATGCCACGCTTTCGACCGCGCCACGTTCCAGGTGCGCCAGCGCGGCGGGGTGGTCGGCTGCGTGCGCAGCAGCAGCTTCGCGGCGCAGGGTGGCAGCGGCGTGCCGCGCTCGAGCAGCGCCAGGCGGGCGTCGGCGCTGAGGCGGCCGTGGTAGCCGACGTCGAACGGGCGTACGCCGGCGCTCGCGCGAGCGCGGTTCGTGCGCACGATCAGCGCGTCGGGATTGATCGCGTGCAGCGTCATCAGAGCGACGAAGCCGGTGGCAATCGCTCCGATGGCGAAGCGCTCGCGGCGTCCTGACAGCGCGGTCACCGCCAGCCAGACCAGCAGCGCCGCCAGCCACACGATGAACGCGGTCGTGTACACGCGCAGCTCGGTCAGACCGTACTCGTCGCGGTACAACTCCATGCGGCGGTAAGCCGAGGCGGCGATGACCAGGACCAGCGCCACCATGGCGTAGGTGAGGATGCGGAAGAAACGAAGCGCCTTCGCGTCCTCTTTGTTCACGATCCACTCGGCGAAAAGCAGCAGCGGGATCACCAGTGCGACGACGATCGCCAGCTCGAAGAACCCTCGGCGCGCGTACTCCGCGTACGTCAGCGATTCCGTGACCCGGATGACGGTCGTGCCTCCGAAGAGATAGCGGAACTGCACGGCCACGAACGCGGCGAACATCACGTTGACCAGCGTCAGCGCCACGTTCAGCTCCGCCGCGCGAAGCGTCAGCACCCGCGGTTTCTCCCGGCGCGGCATCGGGCCGCTGGCGATGAGGCTGCGGAAGAAGCACGCCGCGATGACGCCGACGACCAGCGTCACGAAGACGTGAGCGAAGAGGTCGATGATGTCGACGAAGATCAGGTCGCGCAACAGCTCCGCGAACGCCGCATCGGCGGAGCCGAGGAGGACGCCGAAGATCAGGAGGAGCGGGAAGGCGAGGAGGCCGCCGCGGATCAGCGTCATCAGGCGCGAGCTGCCGTCACCGCTCGCCAGGCGCCGCCACTGCAGGTCGGAGAAGGGGAGCTGGAACAGCGCGCCGATCGTCTGCCCCGCGGTCGTGACGATCGCCGCGGCGAGCTCCATCAACCCCGCGGCCGTCGCCCGCACCTCGCGCGCCGGCAGCGCGACGAGCAGGAGCATGAAGTGACCGACCACCACGTCGAGCCAGACGAGCGGCGCCGCGTCGCGCCAGACGATCCCGATCGCCGCGAGCAGCGCACAGAGGCCGGGCAACAGGAGCCGGACGAGCGGCTGCGGCCGGAAGCGCTGCGTGAGCGTAACGGCCGCGGCGACGAACAGCAGCGTCCAGAGCGCCACATTCAGTCCCCACGGGATGTGGCGGAGGAGCACCGAGGCGGCGAGCCCGATCCCCAGCCCGGTGAGGGCCACGTTCACGGCGGCGCGGTGGTCGTACATGGTGAACTTTGTACTGCAAAGCGCCGCGATTGTCCATTGCGACGCGGAGCCGGACGTCACGACGCTGAGATCGAGGACCTCAACGTTGAAGTCGCGCATCTCAACGTTGAAGTCGCGGACCCCAACGTTGAAGTCCCGGACCTCGACGTTGAGGTGGCGGGACCCCAACGTTGAAGTCGCGGACCCCAACGTTGAAGTCCCGGACCTCGACGTTGAAGTGGCGGACCCCAACGTTGAAGTCCCGGACCTCGACGTTGGAGTCGCGGACCCCGACGTTGGAGTCCCGGACCTCAACATTGAAGTCGCGGCACCCCAACGTTGAAGTCGCGGACCTCGACGTCGAAGTCGCGGACCCCAACGTTGAAGTCGCCGACCCCGACGTTGGAGTCGCGGACCCCGACGTTGGAGTCCCGGACCTCAACATTGAAGTCGCGGCACCCCGACGTTGAAGTCGCGGACCCCAACGTTGAAGTCGCCGACCCCAACGTTGAAGTCGCGTACCTCAACGTTGAAGTCGCGCACCTCAACGTTGAAGTTGCGCATCCCGGGGTTGGGGCCGGGGGACGATAGGACAAATAGGACGAATAGGACCGATGGGACGAATAGGACGCAGACCGATGCCATAGGTCCCATGGGTCCTATCCGTCCTATCGTCCGCCCGGCCCGGTCTCCCCCGGCCGGATCCGCCATACCGCCGGTGACGGCGCCCCACGCCGCCGTAGAATGCGCGCCGCATGCTCTGGTTCTTCATTCTCTTTACCGTGCTGCTGCCCGGCATCGGCATCCTCTGGATGTTCCGCCGCTCCCCGCAGCCGCGCCTCGGCTGGATCGCCACGTTCGCCTTTGCAGCGGCGCTCGTCGGCGTCAGCGTCGTCGCCGCTCCCTGGGGGTGGCTCGGCTACGGGATCCGCGTACTGATGCTCGCGTTCTTCATCGGCTCGGTCATCTCCTCGTGGCGCCGCAAGGATGCGGAGCCGCAGAAGGACAACCCCTTCTTCATCGTCGGCCGCTTCGCCCTCGCCGTCTTCTTCTTCAACGGCCTCGGGCATGCTCTGGCCGGGTGGCGCGAGCCCTCCGGCGCCATCGACATGCAGTTCCCTCTGGCCGAGGGAGTGGCCATCGTGGGACAGGGGGGCTCGACGATGACGCTGAACTACCACAATGTCGACGTTTCCCAGCGCTACGCCCTCGACGTCCAGCGCCTCAACCCCCTCGGCATGCGCGCCTGGGGGCTGCTGCCCGAGGAGCCGAAACGCTACGCCATCTTCGGCACGCCGGTGGTGAGCCCGTGCGACGGCACCGTCCTCGCGGCGGTCGACGGACTGGCGGACAACCGCGTCGGCCAGACCGACCCAAAGAACCTCGCCGGCAACCACGTGGTGCTCCGCTGCGGAGCGGCCACCGTCTACCTCGCTCACTTCCAGAAGGGGAGCGTCGCCGTCAAGGCCGGCGCCCCCGTGAAACGCGGCACGCCCCTGGCCAGAGTCGGCAACTCCGGCAACACCACGGAGCCTCACCTCCACATCCACGCCGAGCGGGGAGGGACGAAGCTCGGCTCCGCCCCCGGCGTGCCGCTGACGTTCGGCGGCCGGTGGCTGGTGAGAAACAGTTTGGTGTTTTAGCGACAAGGCCGACGAGCCCCGGCAGCCAGGCTGCAGCACCGGCTGATTTACGTGTCGCGCCGCTGTTTTTCAGGTGTCACACGGTCGGTCTTGGGTAACGCTTGCTCTGTTCCGGGTGTCGCAAAGCCGGCTCTGAGTGTCGCAAAGTCGGTTTCGAGTGTCGCAAAGTCGGTTTCGAGTGTCGCGAAGTCGGTTTTGAGTGTCGCGAAGTCGGTTTCGAGTATCGCGAAGTCGGTTTCGAGTGTCGCATTCTCGTCCTGAGGACACTGAAAGTCGGTTTCGAGCGTCGCATTCTCGTCCTGAGGACACTGAAAGTCGGTTTCGAGTGTTGCATTCTCGTCCTGAGGACACTGAAGGTCGGTTTCGAGTCTCGCAGTCTCATCCTCGGGGGCTCGCGTGAATGCTGCGGAGCTTCGACTTGCAGCCCGGGAGTTTCGAGTCGACGTCGTGGAGCTTCGCCCCACGGTCCCGGCGTTTCGCGTGCGGAGCTCCGCCTGGCAACCGCGGAGTTTCGGGCGGCAGCCGTGAACCTCCCTTCGGATGGTCTGGACGTCCGACGGAAACCTCGCGGAGTGTCGATCCGTTCTCACGGAGTCATGCTCGATTACCGAGGACTCCCGTCTTGCACGGGCACGCAGACGAGTTTGGCGCGGAGGGACGCGGGCGCAAAACGAAGGAAGGAGCCGCCCCAGTGTCCGCTGATGTCCGACGTTGACGGCACTGCGGAACCGTGGGTGCTTGCTGCTGAGTATTCGTTCACTGCTGGTGCGGGCTCCGGCCTGTCATTGCGGTCAACCGCTCTCGCAGCTTTTGTCGGAGATCGGTGATCCCGCGGTACTCAGGCACGTTGTGTACTGAGAGGTCAAAGTGAAGTGCTGTGCCCTCGTGGCGGTAGAGAATCGGCCGCTTGCCGAGTGCGTGCGCGTAGCCGATTTCGTAGTAAACATTGGGGCGAGCACCTGACAAGTCCGCGAAGAGGAACTCGGCACGCGCGATATGCTCCAACACGACCTCCGTAATCTTCCCCTGATGCTCGATGTCGTCTGCACGCGCCGCAGCAATGCCGAATTCAGCGAACGTCTCTTTGACAATCACGTGCACATCCGCCAATTGTGGCTGCGACGGATCCATCCACATGATGATGAAAGCTGTGTTGGGTGTGTGCGTCGACTGCCGAACTTTGGTCGCAGATGCAGGGTTGTCCGCGTGGGCGGTGCGAACGATGCGGAGCGCGTCACTCATCGCGTTGCGTGCTTCTACTTTGGCTGTGTCGATCGATGCCTCGCGCGCTTCATCGAAGCTCGGTTGTGGAGAAAGCGCAGTAAGCAAAAATCCTGACGCCTTCGAGTTCGCTGCAGGTCGATACTCAACGAAAAACTTGCAACCAGCTATCGCTGCGCTAACTTTGCTTAGCAGGCGCGCAATATCGTCGCGACTGTGAGGGGTGTATGGCAGGACGGTTGTGGCGACAAGGCTAAACCACCGATGAGCACGATCGCGCAGACCGGCGATGATGGCGACGATTCAGGCGGCAATCGGTCGCCGCGGTGGTCATAGGCATCGTCCGAAGGCCAGCTCTCCAGATGGGCCGCAATATCGTTCTGCAGTTCAATACCAACATCGTAGACCGCGCGAAAGGGTTGTTCCACGTGCACCGGAAGGCTGAGTCCGTGGGGATCGTCATCCAGCATCTCTGGAGTATAGCTCGCCCAGAACGGGTCACGAAGGCGGCCGCAAACCCGTAGCAACGAGTGACGACGGCAATGGAAGGGCGGCACCGCCGCCCTTCCATGATCAAGACGTCGTGCTACCTACTTGCAGGACTGACCCGACACGCCGGCCATCGTGCAGAAATAGTCGCCGACGAAGCAGTGTGCGTCGCACTGCAGGACGCGGCAGCAGCCGATACAACGGCTGTTCCAGCACTTCACGTGAGCGTCCTGCTCGGCCTGATAACAGAGCATCGACCGGATGAGCGTTGCGGGGTCCGCGCCTTGTAAGCCGTAGGCGGTTCCGCGCACCCACAGCCCGCCGCAGCTTCCGCCTGGCGCCTCCCAGGAGTCCGTTTCGAATCCTTCGAAGGTCTCTCCGCCGGGACCATCGGGAAAGGTGCCGCTCTCATCCACCTTCGCACGGCGGGATAGCCGGCCGTGCAGAGGTACACCATTCTTCGCGAGGTCGCCCAGTGCTTCCACCGCCAGCGCGATTTCCTTTTCGCGGCGCGCGAATGCCACCTCCGCGCCGGGAGTGGCCGTGGTCGACCGGTCAGCACCGGCGGTCAATGTGAACCGGCCGCCATCTTTTTCCACGAGCGTCAGCGAAGGCGTCTTCGCATCCCACTCGAGCTGGAACTCGGCTGCTGACGACGCATAGGTGATGACGCGCGCGAAGGAGCGCGTTGCCTGTGTGCTGACGCGGGCGGTGACGTTCGCCGATTCGTCCAGCAACTCTACTTCTGTGCTGTTCTCCTGAACGTCGATGCGATAGCCGGTGACGCCGAGCTCGGCCACCTTCAGCGAAGCCATCCGCGTGTCATCGACGGTCCAATCGTTCGCCGCGAACGCGCCGGGGACAGCAAGAGCGGCTACAAGAAGTGCGACACTCAGACCCAGTAGTTTCTTCTTCATCGAAATCTCCATCGTTGGGCGCGGATCTCCACCGGGCCGGGGGGCCCGTGCCGCGCCACACGTCAATTGGCATTCCTCTGCCGGGACGTTCTCAGATGGCCATCGGTTTACTTCAGGCAGGAATGATGGGCGGCACGTTAGCGGACGGTGTGTCGCGCGTCCACTATCAATTTGTAAGCGAACGAAAGACGTGACTCCGCGCGTGTTCGTTCGTGCGAGAATCGGGCGCATCGATGGCGGTACGTAAAGGTGGCGGTAGGGAGTTGCCGCGCAACGTCACTCCTTCGGAGAGAGCATCGACATGCCACGAGAGAAGAAAAGCGGGAGGGTCGCGCCGCTGGAAATCGTGATGCGCACGTTCCGCCTGCGGCCGTCCAGCGTGGTGGCGGAAGCTGCGCGTTTTGCACGGCTCCTGCGAGTGCGGAAGCTCAGCCGCAACCACCTCCTGCGCATTCGGAACGGTGCGCGGACTTCGCAGGAGAAGATGATTCTCCTCGTTGCGACGCTGCGCGCCATGACCGGGTGGCCGATCCGCGTTACCGACTTGTTTGACGTGGAGCCGTTGTTGACCTTCGCGGGCGCCACCGCCGTTTGTGGCGACACTCTTGCGGTTTCAGTATTCTCGCCACAGCCGCAGCGGCTGGCTTCTGCCATGGACGAGATCGACGACCATTCCTCGGCAACACAAGTTCTGGATCGCTTGTACCGGGAGAACTGCGCGCTCCTCCTGAGCACGGCGATCTGCCGCTATCACGTTCCTCCGAAGGATGCCGACGGATTGGTTCATGACGTATTCGCCTCCTACCTGGAGCGGCAACCGAAGGTCGGCGATTCCCGCGCGTACCTGCTCGGCGCGATCAGGAACGCCTCCCGCCATTACTGGCGGAAGCGTGCGCATGAGAGCCCGTTCCTGCCGGCGCACGCCGAGACGTCGGATGACGCCACGGCCGCAGGCCTCGACCGCTGGGCCCTGAACGTGAGTCTTTCAGTAGCGCTTTCCAAGCTGGGTGATAAGTGCCGTCAAACCCTGTTCCGCTATTACTTCGCGGAGGAGCGCCCCGACTCGATCGCACGCGACATGAACACCACGCCCGGCAATGTTTCTCAGATCCTGCATACGTGCAGACGGCGGATTCGGGAGATCTTCCGCGCGCTGACGGAGCCCAAACGATGACGGAACACTTCTCGGAAGCCGAACTCTGGGACTTGGCGAGTGCATCCCAGGCATCTTCCCAACGCGCACGTCTGCACTTCGAAGCGTGTGAATCATGCCGGGCGCTCTACGAGTCGTTCGCCGCGATCGATGCCGGCCTGCGGGAGAGAGACGTCTGGGCGGCGGCGGAACACCTTCGCGTTGAAGGTGCCGACAGCGCCTTACGACTGCGGCAGTTTGCCGCGCGGCTTGACGCTGAGCGCGAGGATGCGGCGCGCCTGCTGCAGCCGGTCCTGATCTCACCGGCCGAATTCGAGCGTCACGACGTGGTACGGCAACCTTCATTTCAGACGGCCGCGTGCGTGGAAATTCTGTGCAACACCGCCGAGCAGATGCGCGAACGACGGCCCTCGTTCGCATTGGCGTTGGCGACAACCGCTGCCACGATTGCCGGAAAGCTGGAACGGACACCTCGCACGCTCGGGCTACGAGCCCGGGCGGAGTTGGAGAGAGGCATTGCACTGGGAATGACGGGGAAGTTCGCAGGCGCCGAAGCTGCGCTGGAGCGTTCGGCCGCCGCGCTGGACGAGGCGCCGTTAGCGACGGACTGGGAGTACGCCTGCGTCGGGCTGGCGCGGGGCGTCATCTATTCGAACAGCGAGCGATACGACGAAGCAATCGGTGAGGCTGCCGCCGCGGCCGCGGTGTTCCGCGAAGCGGGCGATATGACGCGTTATCTGAAAGCACAAATGGTCGTGGCGAACGTCGACATCTACAGAAACCGATACGCGGACGCGACGATCATCGCGCAGGAAATCGTCGCCGCTGCACGCCACTCTGATGACGTGCTGCTGCTCGCGCAGGCTCATCACACCGCGGCACTTTGCTACAGCGGCTTGAACGAGTGCGATACCGCTCTCGACCATTACGCGGAGGCGGCGACCCGATGGGATGAGCTCGGACTTACCACGGAGTGCGTCCGTGTCGAGTGGGCAGTTGCAGCGCTGCTCGTCCGACAGGGCCACATGGCCGCGGGAATCGAACAACTAGCATTGTTGCCGGGCCGTTTCGCAGCGCTGGGAATGATCAACGACGCGGCGCTCGCCAGTCTGGATCTTGCGGAGGCGCTGATTCTCGCCGGGCGAGCCTCCGACGTGCCGTTGATTCTGAGCGGCGTGATCGTGACGTTCTCGAACGAGGGCTTGATGCGCAGCGCCAACTTGGCTCTCGCGTACCTTCGCGAGGCGGCTGGCAGCAACGACGTGAGCGCGGACAAGATCCGCCACGTGCGCGACTATCTGGCGGCGCTCCCGACACACCCGGGCCAGCGGTTCGAGCCGCTCCGCTGAGCGGGAGTGGGCCGGTGCAACATTTTGAGTGCGTGCTTCGCCCGTACGATCGCGCCGCATGGGCGCAAGAAGGCGGTCTACTCTTCACGACGACGTCGTGCTTGCCGTGAGAATCGAGGAGTATCTGGGCCTTTGCTTCGAATCGTGCACGGCTGCACGTGTAACGGAGCTTGCGGAAACGATAGGCGTCAGCCGACCGCTGTTGACGCGCAGGTGCGCCGAAGTGTTTTGGCGCCACGCCTTTACAAGTGCTGCGCGAACGTCAGCTCGGATTCGCCGCCGGGTTACTCACATCGCTGCCACGGCTCACGGTATCCGAGATTGCCCGAAGGGCGGCGTTTGGAACGGAAGCAACGATGTTCCGCGCGTTCGTCGCGAGGTATGGATGCACCCCCGAGGAATACCGCAATAAGCTTACAAAATGATAGTGGACGCACTCTGACCCCTCGCGTATCGTCCGCAACATTCCGGTATGCATTTAGACAAATTGCTTTCCATCGCGAGCGATCCACTGGGGCCCGCACTGATCCGAGCTTCCTGTGAGGAATCAGTCCCTCGGTCGGTATACGAACTGCTGGCAGCTCGGAATGGTTTTTACCTTCTGGCGAAGGCAGTTCACGTGTTCCCACTGAGCGCACACAACATCCTCCCGATGGATGCAGAACGATGGAATGCACCAGTGCTGTGGAAGGCTGCTTACGGTGGCTTGTGGCGCGACATGTTCGTGTTCGCGGAGAACGCACTGGGATGGCAGTTTGGCATGTCTGCCGAGGGGGTCTACGCCTTCGATCCGGAAACTGCCGCTGTGGAGTGGATGGGGCGGAACCTCGAGGAGTGGGGCGACACGATCTCTAAGCGGTTCGAGCACTTCACGCGGTTCGGCGTGGTCCACCGCTGGCAGACTGCATTTGGCCCTATTCCGGACGGTGTGCACCTCGTGCCTCGTCTGCCGGTGGTTCGCGGTGGTTCGTATGATGTTGCGAACTTCCTTCTGACCGATGCCGTCACGAGTCTGCGTATGCGGGCGCGGCTGGCTATCACCGTCGATCAGGCTGCAGATGGAACTTCGCTGGGCATCGTGCGCGGCCGTCTTCGCTCGTTCGGCACCAGTCCGGTGGCGGCACCGACGTGCGACCGGTGCAGATTGCAAAGGTATGTCAACTCGACGTGGCTGGGACAGCACTGATGATCCCGCAGCTTTGCTGGATGCATTTGGCAATGAATGCGTACGGCCCTCTCCAATCTCTCATCAGCGGCGGCCTTCGAGCGGGAACTCAAAGCGCCAGCGACCCGCCGCGCGCACCCGGCGCCACCAGAAGAATCATCATGCCCAGCCCTGAAGATGAAGCTCGCGCTGAGCTGGCGGAACTGCTCGCGGGATGGAATGCCCTCCTCGGTCTGATCGAGGAGGGGCATCCAGGGCTTGCTTGGATGAAGGGCGACGTCGACGCCGCGGCGCGACTGACACGCTCGCTCATCCACAGCATGGCGGACCCTGCTCTGCAACTGCGGCCGACACGCTTGACTGAGGTTCGTGCTCCTTGAACCGTCAAGGCCACGGCGGCGTCGGTTTTCCGAGCAGCCAGATGACGAAACGGACCACCGCGGGGCGGCTCATCTGTTCTCGGGTGCGTCCGGCGGCGGGTAACGCCGATGCCATCGGGGTGAGCGCGATCGCTGCGAGCAGGGCAGTGGTGGCAGCTAACTTATTCACACGTAAAGACATGCCTTCTCCTTCGGCGCCGCCGCTTCAAAGTTATGGCGGCTCCGCTGACACAAGGTGACGCCGGCTGGCGTTCAATTAGAGAAGGATTCCGGCGCCTTGCCGTACCTGGCCAGACGGCGTGGGATCCCGCCTGGAGCCGGACGGCATTCGTCGTGGTGACGCGGCGCTTCGTACCCGCAAGCCGCTCACTCGTACCGGGATGGAAACTTTGTTACCCTTCCGCCGTTCAACCTGCGGTCACAACATCGTTCCAGGAGGATCACAGGATGAAATCCATCCGTCTGGCGCTCGCCGTTGCTGCGCTCGCCATCACTACGCCGCTGCTGGCGGCCGGCCGTTTTGAATCGCTGGTGAACGGGTACAAGAACTTGCAGCCTGGTGATGCCACTCAGGTCAGCGGCGTCACGTTCACGATCGGGCACATGAAGATCACGCTCGAGTCGGGTAAGGCGGCGCCGCTCATGGTTGCCGGCGAACAGGCCGGCATCTTCTTCGTGGGGCAGGGGTCGTTTCAATACGTCTCAGCCGACAAGGTCGAGATTCCAATCCTGACGTACAACACGAAGAAGGAAGCGAAGCTCGATGCCAGCATCAAAGGCACCGAGGCGGTCCTGAGCGACAAGTTCACCGAGATCCTGCTCCTCGGCGCCGGAGTCGAGCTGCCGAAGCTCACCGGTGGCGGGGCGGGTTCGATCGCCGAAGAGCTGAAGAAGAACGTCGAGTACTTCGAGCGCGATCGCGGCGTGCCGCAGGAGCATCAGCTCGCGCTGCAGAAGCTCGCGTATCCGACATCGAAAGTCGTCCGCGCGCAGATCCGCGGCGGCGGCGACAACCTTCTGTATATCTATGACGGCGCCGAGACGACCGAAGAGTCGCTCGTGACGCTGAAGAACATCGGCATCCAGGACCGGACCGTCGGAAGCTGGCTGCGCTCCTCCACGCTGTCAGCGTTGCCAATCGATCGCGACCGCAAGACGCCGCCGAAGGCTCCGTACCTGCTGACGGACCTCGACTACACGCTCGTCGCCGATGGCGAAAACGCCAAGATGATGGCGACGGAGACGATCTACCGTCCGGCGCACGCAACGGCTCTTCGCTTTACGCTCAACGACATCTCCCTGCCGCGCCTCGGCGTGGCGCCGCGCCGCTACAAGGTCAACAGCGTGAAGGACGCGACCGGCCGCAGCCTGCCGTTCGACTTCACCGACACGAGCCTTTTCGTCAGCGTCGAAGGGATTCAGGGCGAGACGATCAAGCTCACGTTCGACATCGAAGGCGACTACCTCATCCGTCCGAACGGCGACGCGTTCTGGCAGCTCGGTGTCGAGCCGTGGTTCCCGCAGCCCGATCTGAACGGCCAGTACTACACGGTTCACTCGGTCGTGAAGGTGAAGAAGCCGTGGATCGCCTTCGCCCCCGGCAAGACCATCCGCCGCGTCACGGAGGGGGACTACAACGTCGTCGAGAACCGACTCAGCGAGCCGGTGCAGTTCGCGGTGGTGCATGCGGGCAAATACGAGTACTCCGAGGAGACGCGGGGCGGCTTGACGGTGCGTGTCGCGGCGTATGCCGGCAAGAACGAGCGCGCGGAAAAGCAGCTCACGAACCTCACGTATCAGCTCGTCGAGTACTACCAGTTCTTCCTCGGGCCCTTCCCGTTCGAGGAGTTCAACATCATCCAGATCAACGACTGGGGCTACGGTGTTGCGCCTCCGGGCACGATGTTCGTCACCAACTCGGTCTTCCAGCCGACGATGGGTGATCTCAACCGCATCTTCTCAACCGGGTCGAACGAGCTGTTCGCGCACGAGATCGCGCACCAGTACTGGGCGCACTCGCTGAAGATGCCGAGCCTCGAGGAGCAATGGCTGACGGAGTCGTTTGCCGAGTACTCGGCAGCCCTCGCGCTGCGGAAATACCAGGGAGAAGGCGTCTACAAACGCATGGTGGCCCGATGGAAGCAGAGCGCGAAGGACGCCGGCAACATCGCCCCGATCGCGCTGGCCAACCGCATCGCCGGCGATCCGCAGGACGCCTTCATGCGCCGAACGGGTCTGCTGTACAACAAGGGACCGTATGTCCTGTACGCAATGCACAAGGAAATGGGCGATGACCAGTTCCTCACGCTGCTGAAGTCCTACCAGAAGTCGCGGCGCTTCAAGTTCGGCAACACGGCCGACTTCGCGAATCTGGCGCAGTTCCTCACGAAGAAGGACTACCAGCCGTTCTTCGACAAGTACTTCTGGGGCACTGAGATGCCGCAGTAAATCTCTCGGAGCGCCGGCGGAAGCCGGCGCTTCGGAGAACCGCTGGCTCCATCTGGCGGCTGGCCGGCTGCTCCCAACCACCGTCGATTGACCGGTTTAGATCCGCCCACCGCGGTTCGAGCTCCGAAATGGCGGTTCGGGGTCCGGGCCCGGTAGTCGACGTCCGAAAGACGGCGGTTCAGGGTCCGAGCATGGCGGTTCCAAGTCCGAGTACCGCGGTCTGACGTTCGCGCGCGGCAGTTTGATGTCCGCGCCCGGCGGTCTGAGGTCCGCGCACCGCGGTCTGAGGTCCGAGCACGGCGGTTTGACGTCCGAGCACCGTGGTTTGAGGTCCGCGTACGGCAGTTTGAGGTCCGCGCACGGCGGTTTGACGTCCGAGCACGGTGGTTTGACGTCCAAGCGCGGCGGCTTGACGTCCGAGCACGGCGGTTTGAGGTCCGAACACGGTGGTCAGAGCGCGCCCTTTGGGTAATCAGACCACCGTCATCGGACTCGAAACCGCCGTGATCGGACTCGAAGCCGCCGTCATCGGACTCGAAACCGCCATGATCGGACTCGAAACCACCGTCATCGGACTCGAAACCACCGTCATCGGACTCGAAACCACCGTCATCGGACTCGAAACCGCCGTGACCGGACTCGAAGCCGCCGTGACCGGACTCGAAACCGCCGTGACCGGACTCGAAACCGCCGTGATCGGACTCGAAGCCGCCGTGCTCACACTTGTAAGCGGCGTGACCACGCTCGAATCGGCCGCGATCGCGTCGCCTGTGACCGAAGTCATTTTATTTGCGCATTTCGTTCAGATGACCTACCTTGCTGTCACGTCCCCCGTCCCGGAGATTTGATGCGCAACGTTCGGAACATCTTCTTTGCCTGCAGCCTCGTCTGTGTGGCGGTAGCCGCGTCCGCGGATGCCGTCGGTGATGGCGTCGTCGACGCGGTTCGCCGCGGGGATCGTGCCGCGGCCGTCGCGGCTTCGCGTGCGGCGGACGATCCGGCGCCCATCGTCGAGGGGTTGCTTGCCGTCATCGAGGACAAGCAGGCTTCGACCGAGATCCGCCGCGATGCCGCTCAGGTGTTGAGCCAGATCCCCGTCGACGCCAGCGTGCGTCTGCTCCCGACGTTCGAAACGGCTTCCGACGACCTGCGCCTCGAGTTGATCGACGCGATGGGCGCCCATCGGGCGCTGCTCGCGCTCGCGAGCGACAGCAAGGCACGTTGCTCCCTTCGCACCGCCGCCGTCACGCGCTACTGGAGCGCCGGCGGGAACCGCGCGCCGGTGCACGCGCTCTTCTCCAGCGAAACCACGCCGCCCTGCGTCGTCGTGGCCATCGCGCCGCTCCTGCAGCAGGATCTCGATCGTGCCGACCTTCCGACGGTCGCCGCCACAGCGTCGCGCCTGGTGCTGGAGGGGCAGTCGCGCAACGAGCTGCTCGACCTGCTCGCGTCGACCGCCGCGCGCCTCCCGCAAAAGGACGCGACGCGACTCGATCACGCGATGCTCGACGTGGTCGCCCGTCCGGCGGCGACGCACCGCCGCATTGCCGCGCTCCTCTACTTGCAGAAACGCGGCGTCAACGCGCCGCCCGATCCGGGGATGCTCCTGCGCATCGCCACGGATGACACCGCGCCCGAAGCGCTCCGCGACGCCGCTCTTGGCGCCGTCGGTTCGCTCGGCCGCCTCGACGCGCAGGCGACCGGCCGTTTGACGAACTTCGCCTCACGTCCGCAGCTCACGCCGCGGCTGCGCCGCGCGGCATTCGAGGCGCTCGCCGCCGTCGGTGCCGCTCCCGATCGTCCTGTGGCCACAGCCGCCGCCCCGGCGCTCGCCTCGGCGATGACCACCGCGCCGGCGAGCGCCGACGGCCTGGCGTTCACGCTGCCGCGCATCTCGCCGATGGCGGCCGTCGTGCTCCTCGGCGCGCTCGCGTTGCTCGCCTTCTTCATCGCACAACCCATCGTGCTCGATCGCTGGGTGCGCAAGCATCTCAGCGTCGCGCGCGAGCGCTTCGCGGCGAAGGAAACAGTGAAGGTGCGCTCCGCGTACGTGCCGATGCCGCTCGAGCTCAATGACCGCCGCATCGAAGCCGACGACGTCGACGACGCCATGCGCGCGCTCTTCCGCCGCAGGTGCGTGCTCCTCATCAGCGGCGAAGGTGGCTCCGGCAAGACGTCGATCGCGGTGAAGCTCGCGAACGACGCGCTCGCCGCGAAGAAGCCGATGCTGCCGGTGCTCATCGAGCACGACTTCGACGGCACGCTCCTCGACGAGGTCCGCGAACAACTGCACGACCTCCTCGGCATCAACGTCGCGCCGCAGCTCGCGCGCAAGCTGCTCCGCCAGGGACGCGTGCTGCTCATCATCGACCACTACTCCGAACTGCAGGAAACGTCGCGCCGGAAGATCGACACGAAGCAGGCGCGCGCCGTCATCATCACCTCGCGCAACGACGAGCAGTTCCTCGGGCGCACCGTCATCAATCCGACGCGCATCCGCTGGAGCGATCTGACCAGCTTCATGGAGCACTACCTCCGCCTGCGCGACAAGCTGGAGCTGTTCAGCGACCGCGAGTTCCACGAGGCCTGCCGCAACTTCGCCGAGATGACGCACGGCCGCGACTCGACGATTCTCCTCGCCCGGCTTTTCGCCGATCTGATGATCTCCGCGAAAGAGAAGAAGATGGAAATTCTGCCGCGCAGCGTGCCGGAGCTGATGGTGCGCTACGTCCGTTTCATGAACGTCTCGCGGCAGCCGGGCGATCCGAACAACGACGAGATCCAGCGCGCTGCCAGGCTCGTGGCATGGGAGTGCGTGAAGCAGGAGCTGGCGCCTGCACGCGCCCGCCTCGACGACATCCGCCGCGCGGTCGGCGACGACGCCGACGAACTGCTCGAGTACCTCGAGCGCGACCTGGCGCTCATCGAGATCTGCGAGCCGGCACGCGCCGAAGTCCGCTTCACGCTGGATCCGCTGGCGGAGTACCTGGCTGCGCTGCACATCACGGAGCTCCACGGCGACGACGTGGCCAAGTGGGAGTCGTGGGTCGAACTGCTGCCCGACAACGGCCAGCGCATGCGCGGCTTCCTCCGCGCGGTCCTCGACTGCATCGGCACCGGCGACGAGCTGGAGCTCGCGCGAGAGGCGATCCGGATCCGCATGACGGTGTTTGCGGCGGCGGCGTAGCGGGTCGATAGGACGAATAGGACCCATGGGACGAATAGGACCTATGGGACAAACAAGCCTGCGCGGTCTGGCGCATCCGCGTGACGCTGGTGCCGCGGCGTAAGCCAGACAGGATCACGTCGAAGTCGCGCAGCGTCCTATCCGTCCCATGGGTTCTATTCGTCCTATCGGTTCTGCCGCGCCCGCCGGGCGGAAGCGTAGCCGGCGCCCCCTCGCACCTTCCTGCCGTTACGGGGCGGCACGCGGTAAAATGGCGGCGCCTCATGTCCTTCGTTCATCTCCATCTCCATACTGAATACTCCCTCCTCGACGGCGCCTCGCGACCGGAAGAGCTCGCGAAGCGTGTCGCCAAGCAGGGCATGCCTGCCTGCGCCATCACCGACCACGGCAACATGTTCGGCGCGGTCGAGTTCTACAACGCCATGAAGAAGGAGGGGGTCAAGCCGATCATCGGCTGCGAGATGTACGTCGCGTATGGCTCCCGCTTCGACAAGGCTGGCGTCGAAGACGGTCAGGCGGACGCGGGCGCGAACAACCACCTCATCGTGCTGGCGCAGAACGACACCGGCTACAAGAACCTGGTCAAGCTCGTCTCGGCGGGCTATACCGAGGGCTTCTACTACAAGCCGCGCATCGACAAGGAGCTGCTGCGCGAGCACCGCGAAGGGCTGATCGTCCTCTCCTCGTGCCTCAAGGGCGAAGTCTCGCAGAGCCTCGCCGGCGGCAACTGGCAGAAAGCCAAAGACGCCGCGCTGACGTACCGCGAGATCCTCGGGCCGGAGAACTTCTTCCTCGAGATCCAGGATCACGGCATCCCCGATCAGCAGAAGATCGTGCCGATGATGGCGAAGCTCGCCGACGAAGTCGGGCTGCGCATGGTCGCCACGAACGATTCGCACTACCTCGACAAGTCCGACGCTTTCGCGCACGAGGTCCTGCTCTGCATCGGCACCGGCAAGACCCTCAACGACGAGAAGCGGATGAAGTTCTACTCCGACGACTTCTACGTGAAGGGGCCGGACGAGATGCGCCGCGTCTTCGCCGACTACCCCGAGGCCGTGGACAACACGGTGCGGATCGCGGAGCGCGTGAACCTCTCGCTCGACGTCAAAGGGCACCACCTGCCGAAGTTTCCGGTGCCCGAGGGATCGACGCTCGCCGATCACTTCGCGAGAGTTGCGCGCGCGGGTCTCGACAAGCGCATGAGCGCCATGGCGCATCTCTTCGCCGCGAAGCGCAAGAAGCACGAGCCGAAGGAATACTACGACCGGCTCGAGCGCGAGATCGAGATCATCAAGAACATGCAGTTCCCCGGCTACTTCCTCGTGGTCTGGGACTTCATCAAGTACGCGCGCGACCACGGCATCCCCGTCGGCCCGGGCCGCGGTTCCGCCGCCGGCTCGCTCGTCGCATATTCGCTCGGCATCACCGACGTCGATCCGCTCGAGTACGACCTTCTCTTCGAGCGCTTCCTCAACCCCGAGCGCATCTCGATGCCCGACATCGACCTCGACTTCTGCATGAACCGTCGCGGTGAAGTCATCGAGTACGTACGCGACAAGTACGGCAAGGAGAACGTCGCCCAGATCATTACGTTCGGAACGATGGCCGCGAAGTCGGTCGTCCGCGACGTCGGCCGCGTGCTCGGGCATCAGTACGGCTTCGTCGACAAGATCTCGAAGATGATCCCCGGCGGTCCGGGCGTCACGCTGACCGACGCGAAGAAGGACTCGCCGCAGCTCGCCGAGGCGATCAAGAACGACGCCGAGGTGAAGAAGATCATCGAGATCGGCGAGAAGCTCGAAGGGCTGTCGCGCCACGCCGGCATGCACGCGGCGGGCGTCGTCATCACGCCGGAGCCCGTGACGAATTACGTGCCGCTATACCGCACGAACCGCGATGAAATCGTGACGCAGTTCGACATGCGCGTCGTCGAGAAGATGGGCCTCGTCAAGATGGACTTCCTCGGCCTGCGCACGCTGACGGTCATCGACGACGCGATCAAGTCGGCGAAGAGCGTCGACGGCATCGACATCGACATCGACCGCATCCCGCTCGACGATCCGGATGTCTTCCGCCTCTTCCAGGAAGGGCGGACCAAGGGCGTGTTCCAGTTCGAATCCGGTGGCATGGTCGACCTCCTCCGGAAAGCGCGCCCGACGCAGTTCGAAGACCTCGCCGCACTCAACGCGCTTTATCGCCCGGGCGCGCTCGACGCCGGCATGGTCGACGAGTACGTGAAGCGCAAGAACGGCACGTCGAAGGCGAAGTACCTCGTGCCGGTGATGAAAGACGTGCTCGAGGAGACGTACGGCGTCATCGTCTACCAGGAGCAGGTCATGCAGATCGCGCAGAAGGTCGCGGCCTACTCCCTCGGACAGGCCGACCTGCTGCGCAAGGCGATGGGCAAGAAGGACGCGGCGGTCATGGCGGCCGAGCGCGGCAAGTTCGTCGACGGCGCCGTCAACAACGGCTACGAAAAGAAGAAGGCGAACGAGATCTTCGACTACATCGAGCCGTTCGCGCGCTACGGCTTCAACAAGTCGCACTCCGTGGCGTACGCGCTGGTCGCTTACCAGACGGCGTGGCTGAAAGTGCATCACCCGCGTCACTTCATGGCGGCACTGATGTCGTCGGAAATGGACCGCACCGACGCAGTCGTCAAGTTCATCGGCGAAGCGAAGCAGATGGGCATCGAAGTGATGCCGCCCGACATCAACGAATCGAACTTCCTCTTCACTGTCGTGGGCCAGAACATCCGCTTCGGCCTCGGCGCCGTGAAAGGGGTGGGCGAGGGGGCGATCGAATCGATCCTCGCGGCGCGGCAGAAGCTCGGCCGCTTCAAGACGCTCCTCGCCTTCTGCGAAGAGGTCGACCTTCGCGCGTGTAACAAGAAGGTGCTCGAAGCGCTGATCAAGTCCGGCTCGTTCGACTTCCTCGGCACGTCGCGACGCGCGCTGTACGAGCAACTCGAAGCGACGGCCGATTCGGCGCAGCGGGCGAAGGACGAAAAAGAGAAGGGGCAGAACTCGCTCTTCGGCATGCTGGGAGGCGGCGGCTCGATCCAGTCGAGCAGCACGCCGGCCGCGATCGCGAAGATGCCGGAGTGGCCGGAAGACGAGCGCCTTCGCTACGAGAAGGAAACGCTCGGCTTCTACATCACCGGGCATCCGCTGAACAAATACGGCGACGAGCTGGGGCTCTTCGCCAATGCCACGACGGAGACGCTCTACAAGCACGTCGACGAAGTCGTGAACATCGGCGGCATCGTTTCGCAGATCAAGAAGTCGAAGATCAAGAAGGGGCCGAACGAGGGGAAGATGATGGCCAAGTTCTTCCTCGACGATCAGTACGGCTCGGTCGAGGTGGTCTGCTTCTCCGATCTCTACTCCAAGTATCAGCGGTGGCTGGAGAACGGCGTGGCCATTCTGGTGACCGCGAACGTGAAGGACACGGGCGGCGTGCAGGCGGGCCGCTCGGCCTCGCTGCAGAGTGCCGAACAGAACGCGCACCAGATCGACGACGAGTACGGCGGCCATCCGGAGACGGCGCGCGCGCGGGTCTCGGCGTACCAGATCTCGTACTACGAGATCGGCGAAGAGGACGATCGCGATCCGAAGGACATCGAGCGCGAGCGTGTGGGGGCGGACGTCGACCAGTACATCGTCGGCGGGGGACTGTTCGGCGGCGCGGCTCCGTCGGAGGTCGACGAATTCAACGCCCTGGTCAGCGAGTTGACGCCCGAGGTGACGACCAACTTCGCTGCGCACGCCGCGGCGTTCCACGAGTCGCCGATCACGCCGGAGCTGTCCGCGCTCGACATCACGCCGCTCGACGGGATTCGCGACAAGAAGGTGAAGGAGATCTCACTCGAGGTCGCCTATCCGGCGATGAGCGAGGACACGGTGCGTAAGATCCGCGAGATCGTCGAAGAGAACCTCGGCGAGATCCCGCTGACGGTGACGCTGATCGACCTGCCGGCGTCGCTCGCCGCGAGCGCCGGACCGCAGCTCAAACTGCGCGTGAACCATCACTTCAAGGTGCAGCCGGGACCGGGGTTGACCCACGCCTTCGAGCAGGTGCACGCGAATCCGCGGTACGTGTTCTAAGGCTTGGGACGATAAGCGAACAGGACCTTTAGGGCCGATGGGAAGAGAGTTGTCCGTCCTGTCGGTCCTCTTCACCCCATCGTTGGATGGCGGCCCTGCCTTTCGATCAGGTGGGTCAAAGCCAGAATCAAGCTATACTCCGGGCTGACTCACGCAGCAAATAACCACAATCCAACGAGGGCCCGGCTGTGAAACACACCAGAACTCTGCGCGCGGTGCTTGCCACCGCTTTATTCGTCTGCACCGCCGCGGTGCAGGCTGACCACTGCGTTTCACTGGAAGTGCCGGTTGCCATCCGCGGGACGTTTCCCAACCGGGCGGCGGCGGCGATCGCCTGGTCGGGCACGACGCTCGGCGTCGCGAAGAACGACCACGAGCCGGTCTTCGACCGTAACGAGATCTGGTTCGCCCTCTACAGCGGCGACCTGACGCAGCTCTCGGCGGATGTCCGCATCGCCGACGCCTCGCGTGCGGGCGCCCTCCGGCTCGTCTGGACCGGCAGCGAGTTCGGCCTTTTCTACCAGCGATCCGATTCCCAGCTCATGCTGGCGCGCATCGGCGCGAACGGACAGCCGCTGGCGGCGCCGACGCCGGTCGGGTCGCACCACTCGAGCTTCCGAGCCGACGAGTACGACATGATCTGGGATCCCACGCGCGAGGCCTACGTCGTCGTCCGCACGATCACGCAAGGCAACGAGCGTGGCTTGTGGGCGATGTTCCTCGAGGCGGACGGCGCCCTGCGCAGCGAACAGCTCATCGACTTCTTCATCGCCACGCCGACCGTTCCCCGCGTGGCGGTCGCATCGAACGGCGTGATCGGCCTGTCTTACGTTCACAGCGCCACCAACGCCATCTACGTCGCGCGCATCGAGCCGAACGGCCGCTCGTTCAGCACGCGCGTGATGAGCACGGGGAAAGCGCCGCGCATCGCCTCCAGCGGCGACGGCTTCGTCGTCGTGGCTTCGCGGCCAAGCGCCGATCTGGCGACGACGGAGATCTGGTGGACGCGCCTCGACCAGAACGCGCGCATCCTCGTCCCGGAGGAGTTCTTCTTCGCCGGCCGTGGCATCGACGTCGAGCCGGTGAATCTGCTCTACAACGCCGACCGGGACGAGTTCGCCCTCGCATACCTCGACTCCCGCCTCGGCTTCCAGCGCTTTCCCGGCGAGTATCGTCTCTACCGTTTCGAGCGCAGCGGCAACCGGATCAGCGCCACGCAGTTCTCGCCCGAGCTGCTGCGCAGCACGTTCACCACGGAGTATCCGTTCGTCTGGACCGGGGAGGCGTACGTCACGCAGACCGAGCGCTTTCTGGCGCGAGCGGAGGGGAGTGACTCGTACCTGATCCGCCACTGCCCGCTGACGGCGACCATCGAGGCTCCGTCGGAAATCCAGGTGCTCACGGAGACGACGTTCGCTGCTCACGTCACCGGCGGTTCCGGCCCCTTCGAGTTCGAATGGAACTACGGGGACCTGAGCCGCGTCGATCGCACGGCGGTCGGGCAGCACCGCTACGAGAAGCTCGGCACGTTCACCGTTACGCTGACGGTCCGCGATGCTGCCGGTGCGCGAACCGTGACGAAGAAGACGGTGCGCGTGGTCGACGAAGTGACGCCTCCGCCTCCTCCTCCGACACCGCGGCGCCGGTCGGTGCGCCGCTAGGCTACTGGAACTTCGCTTCGAGGGCGGTCACGCGGCGGTCGAGACTGCCGTGGGACCGCTGAATCAGTGCGTGAGTGTCCGCGAAGCCGCGGCGCATCTCGTCGCGGATGTCCGCGGTTTCGCGCGTGAGCCGCTCGTTCACCAGCGCCACCGCTTCAGAGAGCCCTTCGACCTGATGCCGGAGGAACTCGAGCTCAGGGCCGAACGTGTCGCGCATGACCGTGAACTCGCGCCGCAGTTCGTTGAACTCACCGCGAAGGCCGTTGAACTTTTCGTCCAGTGCGGTGAACTCGCGCCTCAGTTCGCGGAAGTCGCTCCGGATCTCGGCAGTGGTTGCATTGAAGTGCGCAAGGATCTGCGCCGTGTTCGCTTCGAGCAGTCGTTGAAAGTCTTTCTCGTCCATACCCACTGATCGTACCTCGGTGTTACTGAGCCTCTACGAACCGTAGAAACTCCTCGGCCGAGACGGGCGCTTTGATCAGGTAACCCTGCATCTGGTCGCAGGAATGCCGCTCCAGGAAGTTCGCCTGTTCGGTGAACTCGACCCCCTCCGCGATCACCTTCAACCGCAACGAGTGCGCCATGGCGATGATCGCCGTAACGATCGCTGCCGTATCGGGATCGTGGTTGATGTCGCGGACGAACGACTGATCGATCTTGAGCGTGTCGATAGGGAACCGCTTCAGATAGCTCAGCGACGAGTGACCGGTGCCGAAATCGTCCAGCGAGATGCGGATCCCCAGCTTCTTCAGCTCGTAGAGTGTGCGGATACTGTTCTCGGGACTGACCATCGCGCTGCTCTCGGTGATCTCCAGCTCGAGCAGCCTCGAGGGGAGCTTGGTCTCCTCCAGAATCTCGCGCACGCGGGCAACGAGATCGGGCTGCTGCAACTGCGTCACGGAGAGGTTCACCGCGAGCGACAGGCTGCGGAATCCGGCGTCGTGCCACGCCTTCGCCTGCAGCGCCGCGGTGCGCAGCGCCCAGTAGCCGATCGGCACCATCATGCCGGTAGCCTCGGCGACGGGGATGAACGTCGCCGGCGGGATGCGGCCGAGCTCCTGATGGCTCCATCGCAGCAACGCTTCCATGCCGGTGATGCGGTGCGTGCGGAGGTCGAAGATCGGCTGGTAATGGATCTCGAGCTCGTCGTTCATCAGCGAGCGGCGCAGCCCGTGCTCGAGCGCGATCCGCTGCAGTGCCTTCGCATTCACGAAGGCGTTGAAGAGCTGGTAGTTGTCGCGTCCTTGTTCTTTCGCCTGGTACATCGCGGTGTCGGCATTCTTGATCAGCGACTCCGCGTCGGTTCCATCCTCGGGGTAGAGGCTGATGCCGACGGAGGTCGTGATGAAGAACTCGCGTCCCTCGATGTGGAACGGGTGGCGCACGGCTTCGAGGATCTTGTCCGCGATCGGTGCGGCGTCTTCGGAACGCTGCAGCCGTGCGAGCAGGATCGTGAACTCGTCGCCGCCGAGTCGGGCGACGGTATCGCTGTCGCGCACGCACGACTGGATGCGCGCCGCGACCGCCTGCAACAACTGATCGCCGATGTTGTGGCCGAGCGAATCGTTGATCACCTTGAAGCGGTCGAGGTCGAGGAAGAGCACCGCCAGGCGCGTGCGCTCACGTTGCGCGTGCGACAGCGCGACCGTCAGCCGATCCTTGAATAGCAGACGGTTGGGCTGGCCGGTGAGCGCGTCGTGATAGGCGAGATGCTTGATCTGTTCTTCGGCGTACGTGCGCTCGGTGATGTCGCGGACGACGCAGACCATCGCCCCGCCGTCGAGCGCCGTGAGCGAGATCTCCTGTGGGAACGTGGAGCCGTCGCGGCGCACGCCGGTGGCTTCGCCGCGCCACCGTCCCCGCTGCTGCAGCGTCGGGATGACGGTCGTGACGATGCGCACCTGCTCCGGCGGTTCGTAGAGATCGCAGAGCGAGCGGCCGAGGACCGCTTGCGCGGTCGGATAGCCGAAGAGCTTCGCCAGCGCATCGTTGGCGTACGTGAAGTCGAGCCGCTCGTCGAGGATGCCGATGCCGTCCATCGACGCGGTCATTGCCGCCGACTGCTTGCGCAGCATCTCGTCGGTGGCCTTGCGCTCGGTGACGTCGGTGCCGACGTGGAGGAAGCCGGTGATCGAGCCGTCGTCCGCACGAAGCGTCGTCAGCGAGACGAGCACCGTCAGCCGCTGCCCGTCGTTGCGAATGTACGTCCACTCGCGCTCCGTCTCCGTCGAAAGCCCCGCCGCCTCGAGCTCTTCGGGCACGTGCAGGTCGACGATGGAGCGCTGTCCGATGATCTCGCTCGCGCTGTAGCCGAGCATCCGTTCCGCGCCGGCGTTGAAAACTGTGATCCTGCCGTCGGCGTCGGTGGCGATGATCGAGACGCGCATCGCGGCATCGAGCACCGCCTTGCGCTGCGAGTTCGCGGCGGCGAGCGACTGCTCTGCGCGCTTCCGCTCGGTGATGTCGTAGACGAAGCCCTCGAAGTACATGGAGCCGCGCGGCGAGATCACGGAGTGGACGTTGAGCTGCACCCAGATCGGGGAGCCGTCTTTCTTCTTCCAGAGCACTTCGTGATTCGTCGGGAGCCCGTTGGGCTCGAAGCGGTCGATCAGCGCCGCGCGCTCGCCTTGATGGAAGTAGACGTCGTCGCCGAGGTTGCGCGTGAGCAGCTCGTCCGGAGAGGCGTAGCCGAGGATGCGCGCGAGCGTGTCGTTGGCCGTGATGATGCGGCCGTCGTTCGAGGACTGGTAGATGCCTACGGAGGCGAAGTTGAAGATGTTGCGGTACTTCTCTTCCGACTGCTGCAGCGCCTGTTCGGCGTGCCTCCGCTCGGTGATGTCGTGGATGATGGAGTAGAGCAGCCGCCGGCCGCCGACCTGAATCGGGCCGGAGTGCACTTCGACGTCGCGGATCTCGCCGTTCGAGCGCATGTGGCGGAAGACGAAGTAGCTGCGCTGCTGCTCGCGCGCTCGCGCCATCTCGAGGCGGACCTGCTCTTCGCCGAGGACGTTGATGTCCCACATGCGCAGCGCGAGCAGCTCGTCGTGCGTGTAGCCGTAGAAATCGCACGCCGCCATGTTCGCGTCGATGATCGCCCCGCTCCTCGGGTCGACCAGCAACTGCACCGCGCGGTTGTTCTCGAACATCTGGCGGTAGCGGCGCTCGCTTTCGCGAAGGGCGTCCTCTTTTCGCTTGTGCTCGATGGCGGAGGCGAGATGCTGCGCGACGAAGTTGAGCACTTCGAGGTCGCGCTCCGTATAGCGGATCGGCTCGTGGTACGACTGCGTGCCGATCACTCCCCACGTGCGGTCGCCGGTGCGCAGCGGTGCGCCGAGCCAGTCGACCGAAGGCGAGCCGATCTCCACCACTTCGTCTTCCTGCTGCAGGCGCTGGAAGACTTCCGGCGTGGCGAACAGCGGCTTGCCGGTCCGAAGGACGTAGGAAGTCAGGCCGCGACCAGGGTTCAGACCGTCGACGTCCTGCGGCTGGTCGTACTCGTCGACGAAGTAGGGGAACGTGAGGATGTCGCGGGCCGCGTCGTACTCGGCGACGAAGAAGTTCGTCGCGTTCATCAACTCCCCGACGATGCGGTGCACGGCGGCGTAGAGCTCGTCGAGGTTCTTCGATTCGACGGTCAGCGTGGCGATGCGGAACAGCGCCGATTGCAGCGTTTCCGCTTTCTGCGCGTCCGTCATGTCGCGGAAGTACCAGGCGCGGCCGAGGATGCGCCCGCGGACGATGACCGGCACGGTGGCTCGCGAGAAGACGCGCCCGTCCTTCAAAGGCACGGAGTCGCCGCTGCGGACCTCGTCGGGCTTCTCGTAGAGACGGTTGACCAGATCGATGAAGCCGTTCCAGTCGACGACCAGCTCGGACGCGTAGCCGAGCAGCTCGTTGTCGTCGCCGGTCTCGGCGACGCTCTCCGGGATGCGCCACAGCTCGAGGAAGCGGGAATTGTACGAAAGGATGCGTCCCCGGTTGTCGACGACCAGGATGCCGTCGAGCGTCGCTTCCTGCTGTGCGCGCAAGATGGCCACCGTCGTGCGCAACGATTCGCGCGTGGCCGCCTCGCCGCTGCGGATCAGGCGCGCGAGCGATCGCCTGGCCCGTTGAAAACGGGAGAGGTGAGGCTCGGAGGGGAGCGGCGTCGGAACGGTCATCGGGGGAGCGGGCTCAATTTGCCATTTTAGGCGAATTTTTGCCGTCAGTCCCCGGGGTACCCGCGCTCTTTGAAGTCCTGCCACGCCTGAAAGTTCATGAAGACGTACCAGGCGATGAAAAGCGCGATGAAGTATTGCCGTGTCAAGACCGCGGCCGCGAGCGCGCAGATCGACCCGACGACGATGCCGATCCAGATGGAAACCACGAACGATTTGCGGTCGCTCATGAAGAGACGCGTGAAGCTGCGGATGGCGTGGCCGCCGTCCAGCGGCTTGAGGGGAATGAGGTTGAAGACGCCCCAGAATACGTTGACCCAGAGGAGCAGTGGCAGCAGCGCATTGAAGAACGGATCGGCCATCAGCCCGGTATTGCGCATCACGACCCAGGCGAGCGCCGTCAAGCCGAAGTTCGACAGCGGACCGGCGGCACTGATGAGGAGGTCATGCCACGCCTTCGTGTGCACGTTGCGGTTCAGCGTGTGGCCGCCCATACCGCCGAGGACGATCTCGCTGGAGCCGTAGCCGAAGAGGCCGAACATCGACGCGTGCGCCGCTTCGTGCACGAGGACGCTGATGAAGAGGATCGGCACCCACAGGAGGGCGTACTGAATCCCCCGCTGCGCGTTGAAATTCATCACCACGAAGAAGATGCAGAGAATGATGAAGCTGAAGTCGATCGCGATGGTGGTACCGCGGATGGTGCCCAGGTGGAGCATGCGCAGGGGAGGGTATCACGGGGTCCGTCGCCCGTTTCTTACCCCTCGAGCTTCCGAGCCGCCTCGTCGCTCATCGTGACGATATCGACCACGCGTGCGTCGCGGCTGCTCTCGTACGCGTAGAGCGCCGGGTCGGAGTCGGGGTTCTTCCGCATCCACTTGTTTTTGTAGAGATCGCGGTCGCAGGCGCTGAGGAGCTGGGGCACGCTCGGGCGCTCCATGAGCGTGGAGCAGGCGAAGCCGGTGGTGACGCCGACGCCGATCGTTTCGGTCCCGATGGTCCACTGCACCGAGGCGATCTCGTTGGAGACACGTCCGATCAGTCCCTCGACCTCCGGCGGCGTCAGCTTCTGCACGAGCATCACGAACTCGTCGCCGCCGTAGCGGGCCACGAGATCGTCGTGGCGGGTCCTCCGCTGGAAGAGGGAGCCGATGTCGCGGAGGATCCGGTCGCCGGCGAGATGGCCGTGCGTGTCGTTGATCCGTTTGAAGTCGTCGAGGTCGAGGAGGACGAGGTTGATCGTCGTTCCTTCCGCGAGCATCCGCTCCGCCTCGGCAAAAAAGTACCGGCGGTTGTAGAGGCCGGTCAGCTCGTCGCGCGTCGCCAGCCCATGGAGCTCGCGGACGGCGGCATCGAGTCGGCGGTGGCGGGAGACGAGGCGGCGGGCGACGCTCAGCTTGGCCGTGATCTCCAGCTCGCTCGCAGACTTCAGCAGGAAGTCGTCGTATCCGAGGCGGAGCGCGGCGAGTTTCGTCTCGACGTCGTCTCGGCCGGTGAGCATCACCGCGTACGCATCGGTGTGACGTTCCTGCGCGCGCAGCTCGACGATCAGCTCCAACCCTCCGACGAACGGCATCTCACAGTCGACGACGAGAAGGTCGAAAGTCCGTTCCCGCAGGATGGTCAGCGCCTCCGCGCCATCCGCACAGGAGGTGACGTGAAACCCGAAGCGGCGGATGAGGACGGCGACGTACTGGCGGTAAGGATCGTTGTCTTCAACGACAAGGGCGCGTAGCGTCGGATCCTCAGGCTGGTGATCGGTACGGCGTCGCAGGTGAGTGGCGGAGTCAGTCAAGGGCGCTAAAGACGATTCAAATAACGGACCACCTGTAGGCAATGGCCGAATCGCGTGAGGCCGCGATGGGACCGATGGGACAAATAGGACGAGTAGGACGGATGGGACAGATAGGACGGATGAGGCGGACAGAACAGATGGAAAGCGGCACTCATCGGGCGGGATCCCATTGGTCCCATAGGTCCCATTCGTCCCATCGTCCCCGCCGCTACGGTCGCGCCTGACAACCTTCTTCCATCGGCGCATGATGCGTTCCCCATGCATCACCGCATCCTGGTCGTCGAAGACGACTACGCCTTCCGCTGGGCGCTCGCTGTTTTCCTGCAGCGCACCAATGTGGAGGTCGACATTGCGGAGACGGGACGCGAAGCCGTCGCCTTCCTCGGGCGCAACGCCCAGGACTACTGCGCGGTCATCCTCGACCTCTCGGTGCCCGCGCCCGACGGTCCGGCCCTCATCCGCCTCATCGGCAACTCGTACCCGGCGCTGCCCGTTCTCGTCGTGACGGCGAACGCGGACCCGATGGCGCGCGTGCGGGACGAGGCCTGCGCCAGCGTCGTCAAGCTCGTGCTGACGAAACCGGTCGATGTGAAGGAAGTCGCGGTCCTGGCGCACAGCGACTGCTCGCGGCGGCCGGCCGCCTCCGTATAGCATCGGCGGATGCATTTCGACACGCGCGCCATTCACGCCGGCAACGCCACTGACAAGGAGACGGGGGCCGTTGCGCCGCCGATCCATCTCTCGACCACCTTCGAGCAGGAGACCGACGCCTCGACGCCGCGCGGCTACGGCTACATCCGCGAGGCGAATCCGACGCAGTCACGCCTCGAGCAGGCGCTCGCCGCCATCGATTCCGGTGAAGCGTCGCTCGCCTTCGCCTCCGGCATGGCCGCGGGCGCGGCCGTCCTGCAGGCGCTTCCCGCGGGCTCGCAGGTCGTCTTCCCCGATGACTGCTACTACGCGTACCGCCTCCTCGCGCACGACTGCTTCGCGAGGTGGAGCCTCACGTACGACATCGTGGCGATGGAAGATCTCGACGCTGTCCGAGCGGCGCTGAAGCCGGAGACGCAACTGCTGTGGGCAGAGTCGCCGTCGAATCCGCTCATGAAGATCGTCGATCTCGCCGCGCTGGCGAGCCTGGCGAAGGAGAACCGTTCGCGCTTTCTCGTCGACGGCACGTTCGCCACGCCGGCGCTGCAGCGGCCGATCGAGCTCGGTGCCGACGTCGTCCTCCACTCCACGACCAAGTACCTGGGCGGCCATAGCGACGTGCAGGGAGGCGCGCTGACGTTCGCGAAGAAGGACGCGCTCCACGATTCGGTCGAGCATGTGCGCACGCTCACCGGCGGCGTCGCCTCGCCGTTCAATTCGTGGCTGGTCATGCGCGGCATCCGCTCCCTCAGCGCCCGCATGCGCGTCCATTGCGAGAACGCCATGGCGCTGGCGGCGTTTCTGGAGACGCACCCTCGGGTCGAGCGCGTGCACTATCCCGGGCTGCCGTCGCATCCGCGGCACGACGTGGCCGCACGCCAGATGTCGGGCTTCGGCGGGATGCTCTCGTTCCTCGTCCGCGGCGGCAAAGAGGAGGCGCTGGCCGTCACGGCGAAAGTGAAGGTCTTCACGCGCGCGACGTCCCTCGGCGGCGTCGAAAGCCTCATCGAGCATCGCGCGTCGAGCGAGGGGCCGTCCTCCACCACCCCGGCAAATCTGTTACGGCTGTCCGTGGGGCTCGAACATCTCGGTGACTTACGCGACGATCTTGCCGCCGCGCTTGCATGATTCGGTAAAATAACCCTCCCATGTCCAATCGACTGCCCACTCGACTGTCCATCACAGCCGTACTCGCCCTGTCGTTCGCTCTCTGCTCGACGTCTGCTTTTGCGGAAATCTTCAGCTGCGGCACCAAAGACGCCGTCATCCGGCGCGACGAGCAGGTGGCGAAATGGAGCGCCGCGCGGCGCGAGCACCTGATGGCGAAGGGCTTCAAGCCCGGCGTCAATGCCACGGTGCGCGATTTCGGCACAGTCGTGCTGCCGGCCGACGACTTCACCGCTCCGTTCTTCAACCCCGTCGACCTGCAGGGGAAGACGATCCACTTCACGCGGAAGGACAACTCGACGTTCACCGCCACCGTGGGTCCGCTGCAGTTCGACAGCGAGCGCGGTCCGCGGCTCAACATCCAGAGCCCGACCGGTGCGTCGCCCATCGACTTGCAGTTCGAGTTCCCCTTCTTCGACGAGAAGGTGAAGAAGGTGTACCCCGCCGCGAACAACGGGATCTTCCTGTCGTTCCCGGGCGGCGTGGCGTTCGAGCAGTTCAGCGATCTGGAGCTCGCGTCGCTGCGGCAGCCGGTCATCGCCCCGCTCCTGGCGACGAGCACGGCGCAGCCTTCGCCGGCGTCGACGTTCGCGCGCCAGACGGCTGACTCGCTCACCGTCACGTGGGCGCAGCCGGAGTACGAGGTGCAGGCGAAGCTCTTCGCCAACGGCGACATCCGCTTCTCGTACAACGTCATCGACGAAGTTCCCTCTGGCGCGCTGGTCATCACCTCGGGCAAAGAAGCCTGGCGTGACGCACGCTCGGTCCTGGGCCAGAAAAGCGATCCCGTGGGCGACGTCACCAATGCGCCGTCGACCTTCATCACGGCGATGACCGACATCGAGAACGTGACGGTCAACCGCATCGCCAACAGCGATCTCCTCGAGTTTCGCATCGACGTAGCCGGGCCGATCGAAAAGCCCCGTCTCGGCGGCAGCCCGCTGCTGTTCGTCGTCGCGTTCGACAACGCGACGTACGCCCTCTTCGAGGTCAGCCGCACTGGCGACAATCAGTATCAGATCCCGGGCTGGGGACTGCTCACGAACAGCAACGCGGCACGGCTGGAAGGCGATCAGGTCGTCTTCAACCTGACCGAGGAGCTGCTGCCGCCGAACGTGAACCAGATCGCCGTCTTCACGCAGTGGGGCGAGACGGAAGGCGACTCCGCGTTCGTCGACGTGAACCTCGGCTCCGCCGCGGTGCCGATCCGCACCGACTTCTCCAAGCTGACGTCGGCGGACTTCAGCCGCCCGATCCTCGAATCGTTCACCGTGCCGGTGCTCAGCGTCAACGCGGTCTGGGAGACGCTGCGCGCGGCGTACAACCTCGATCCGGCCGACTGGGACGGCGTCGCGATCTACCAGAACTTCTACACGGACATCATCTACTACGCCGGTGCGTACTCCACGGTGGGCAATCCGCAGGTCGACGGCATCAGCACGCGCTCGACCATGAGGAAAGATCGCCCCCGGTCACCGGCGCTGCTGCACATGAACAAGGTGGCGTACGGCGTCAATATGACGGAGCAGTCGGCGACGCACGTCGTCCTGCACGAGCTCGGACACCGTTGGCTGCTGCACATCGACATCAAGGAAAACGGCACGAGAACGCGGGCGCTGAATCCGATCAGCGCGCATCCTGCACAGTACGTCCATACGCCGGCGCCGTATCAGGTCTTCTCCAAGGATGACTCGTCCGTGATGGGCGGTGCGACGTTCACGGACAACGGCAACGGCACATTCAACTCGCCGCCGTACTCCTCCTACTCGTACAGCTACCTCGATCTCTACCTGATGGGCCTCATCCCGGGCTCCGACGTGCGGCCGTGGTTCTACATCGCCGAGAGCAATCCGACGCTCGGCGGCGCGTACTATCCGCCGCCCGCGCGGACGTTCGCCGGCAAGCGCCGCGACGTGACGATCGACAACGTCGTCGAGGCGATGGGACCGCGCGATCCGGCGTGGCCCAACACGCAGCGCCAGTTCCGCGTGCTGACGGTGCTGATGGCCGATCCCTCGCGCGAGCCGACGGCGTCCGAGATTGCGCTCGTCACGCGCTACCGCCGCCTGCTGGAGCAGGGCTTCAGCATCGCCACCGGCAACCGCGGCCATGTCACCACGCAGTTCCCGGTGCCGGAGCAGACCTCTCCGCGCCGCCGCACCACACGACCGTAGCTCTTCGATCGCTCTCAGCAGGGGGAGCGCCGGCCGCCCAGGCCGGCGCTCCGTTGTAAGATCCGTTTCGCCATGGCGAAAAACTTCGAGATCGTCTGCCCCTGCTGCGAGGCCACCCTCGTCATCGACCGGCTCAGCGGCGAAGTCCTCCTCCATAAAGCGAAGGATCGCCCCCGTGCCTCCGGCTCGCTCGAATCGATGGTCGCCGGCCTCGAGTCGCAGAAGACCGAAGCGGAGAAGCGCTTCGAACGGCAGCTCGAGAGCCAGAAGGACCGCGCACGCATCCTCGAGGAGAAGTTCCGCGAAGCCCTGGAGCGCGCCGAGAAGTCCGACGAGAAGGTGATCAACCCGATGGACATGGACTGACGGCCGGTTTTCGGTTGTCGGTTGTCGGTTTTCGGTCCTCACCAAAAACCGAAAACCGAAAACCGACAACCATCATGACCAGCACAACCAACCACTCCGCACCAGCCTTCGACCCAGACGCCCCTGCCACCGGCGACGGTATCTACGGACTCCCGTTCACTCCTGACGAAGCGAAAGTCGTGATCGTCCCGGTCCCGTACGAGGCCACGACCTCCTACGGCGGCGGGACGTCCGGCGGCCCGTCGGCGGTGCTCGAAGCGTCGAAGCAGGTCGACCTCTACGATCACGAGACCGGCCGCCCCTACGCCGCCGGGATCGCCATGCTCGACGTCCCGGCGCAGATTGCCGCGTGGAACGAAGAGGCGAAATGCATCGCGCAGCACGTCATCGAGCAGGGTGGCGTCATCGACGACGCCACGCGCAACGCCGCCGCGAAGGTCAACGACTACGGCACCCGCGTCAACGAATGGGTGCGCGCACAGACCGCCGCGCTGCTCGACGCCGGCAAGATGCCCGTCATCCTCGGCGGTGATCACGCCGTGCCGTTCGGCGCCATCCAGGCCTACGCCGAAAAGTACCCTGGCCTCGGCATCCTGCACCTCGACGCGCACGCCGACCTCCGCGACGCCTACGAAGGCTTCACGTGGTCCCACGCCTCGATTTTCCACAACGTGATGACGAAGCTTCCGAAGGTCGGGAAGCTCGTGCAGGTTGGCGTCCGCGACCTCGGGCAGGCGGAGAGCGAGATGATCGCCGGCTCCGACGGCCGCATCGTCACGTTCTTCGACGGCGACCTCGCCGCGCGCAAGGACGACGGCGTCCCGTTCGCCCGGCTGGCCGACGAGATCGTCGCCGAGCTGCCGGATGACGTTTATCTGTCCTGGGACATCGATGGCCTCGATCCGACACTCTGCCCCGGCACCGGCACGCCGGTTCCGGGTGGCCTCTCGTGGAACGAAGCCATCGCCCTGCTGCGCGCCGTCAAGCGTGCCGGCAAACGGATCGTGGGGCTGGATTTGTGCGAAGTGTCACCCGGCGACACCGAGTGGGACGCCAACGTCGGCGCGCGATTGCTCTACAAGATGATCGGGTTCGCGTTGCTCACGCAGGGCTAGGGCGAAGAACGATAGGACGAATAGGACCTATGGGACGGATAGGACCTATGCGACCGCGATCCGTCCCGTCCGTCCTATCTGTCCTATAGGTCCTATAGGTCCTTTCGGTCCCATCGTTATCCAACACCGGCCGCGCGGCGCGTCCTGCCTGAACGCGATGTGTCGGAGCCCGGACGCAGTGCGTCGGACCCTCGATCAATCGATGGCGACGCCGGACAGATCGGGTTCCGGGTAGCTCATCTGCAGTTTTGCCAGCTCCTGTTCCACGATGGAGGCGACCAGGTAGTTGCGGTACCACTTCGCGTTCGCTGGGACGACCCACCACGGTGCTGACTGCGTCGACGTCTTCTGCAGGACGGCTTCGTACGCCTTCTGGTAGTCGCTCCAGAGCTTGCGCGCCTCCAGATCCGAGTGCTGGAACTTCCAGCGTTTGGTCGGATCGTCGACGCGCGCCTGCAGCCGTTTCTTCTGCTCGCTCTTGCTGATGTGGAGGAAGAGCTTGATCACGAGCGTGCCGGATTCGACGAGCATACGCTCGAAGTCGTTGATCTGCTGGTAGCGCGGTTTCCAGACTGACGAGGGGACGAGGTCGTGCACGCGCACGACGAGCACGTCTTCGTAGTGGCTGCGGTTGAAGACGACGATCTCGCCGTTCGCCGGCACCTTCATATGCACGCGCCAGAGAAAGTCGCGCTCGAGCTCCGGCTCGGTCGGCGCCTTGAACGATTCGATGCGCGTCCCCTGCGGATTGAAACCGCCCATGACGTGGCGGATCGCGCCGTCCTTGCCCGACGTGTCCATCCCCTGGAGCAGGATCAGCACGCGCTTCCTGTGCTCGGCGAAGAGCACTTCCTGCAGCGCGGCCAGCCGCTCCTGCAGCTTCGCGCTCGCTTCCTTCGCCGCCTCTTTATCCCCGATGAGCGAGGTGTCGTCGGGATCGAAGTCTTTCAGCTTGACCGGGCTGTCCGGTGCAACGCGGTACTTCTCGAGCTCGCTCAACGCTCCTCCGTGCGGCTACGCATGGCGATCCGGCGCTTTCTCGTCCAGCACCGACACCTTGGCCGCGATCATGACGTGGTGTTCGAGGCCCATCAGGTCGGCGAGCTTGCGCACGAGGTAGTTCTCGTAATCGGTCAGCTTGCCGTCGGAGAAGACCATGCGCCACATCGTCTTCACGATCTCGATGCGCTCCTCGAGCGTGGCGTTTTTGCGGATGAACGACGTCAGCGCGAAGTGGTCGATCGTCCGGCCGCGGATCTCGGCGGCGGCTTCGATCAGCTCCTTGGTGTCGCCGGGGGAGAGCTCGAAGCGTCCGGCGAGATAGCCGGCCAGATCTTCGTCTTCCGAGGCGCTCAGCTCGCCGTCGGCGTAACCGATGTCGAGCAGCACGGCGGCCGTCGCAAGACGCAACGGCTCATGGCGGTTGTGGGGCTCCGGCGCTGCTTCCGTCAGGCCGGACTTGATCCTCGAGACAAGTTTTGTAAAGCTCACAGGCCGATTATGCCTCTCATCGAATTGCAAAACCTCTCGAACGACGCCCGCATCTGGATCTTTGGGATCTCGCCGGCACTGAATGAACAGCAGAGCGCGGCCTTTCTCGAGCGCGTCGATCGCTTCCTGCACGACTGGGCTGCACACGGCACGCCGATCACCTCGGCCCGCGAGCTCCGCGAAGGAAGTTTTCTCGTGGTTGCCGTCGATAAGCGCTCCGAAACCTCGGGCTGCTCGATCGACAAGATGTTCGGGACGCTCAAGCAGCTCGAACAGGCGCTCGGCGTGACCATCCTCGACAGCACGCGCGTGTTTCTGCGTGGTGACGAAGGGCGTGTCAAAGCGTTACCGCGCGGCGAGTTCCGCACGGCCGGCACCGCGGACACAATGGTGTTTGACATCCTGGCGGAGCGCCTGGGCGACGTCCGCAGCGGCACGTGGGAGCGTCGCGCCGCCGATTCGTGGCATAAGGCGCTGGTCGGCTAGGCCCCATTTTTGGCCGGTCAACACCGCGCAACAGCTCTTCAACGAAACGGTCCACTCCGGCAACCCGGCGAATCCGCGGCCCGTACGATGCGCGCAAATGAAACGATCATTCATCGTCGCCGCACTCCTTCTGTTCGCATCGGCCGCGCAGGCCGACCTTCTCGACTCCTGGCGTAAGGCCAAGTCCGTCCTCGATCGGGGCCTCGCCGCGATGGGCGGAGTCGACGCCCTGCGCTCGAAGAAGCAGGTCTCGATGACCTTCACGGGTACGGAGTGGCGCGTCGGCCAGAGCGCCGATCCCGAAAAGCCGCTCGACACCGTGCCGACCGACGGCCGCATCTACCTCGACAGCGAGAAGCAGCGCGGCCTCGTCGAAAGCTCCCAGCGCTACGTGCCGGACTACGAGTTCCGCGGACGCACGGTCTTCGACGGCGCGAACGCCTGGAACATGAACGTCTCCTGGCACACGGCGTTCCCCGTGCAGAACGTCCCGCAGCAGTTCCGCACGACGCTCCGCGGCCGGCCGCATCATCTGCTGCTCTTTGCCAGCGAGCGCGCCAACACGCTCCGCTACCTCGGCAATGAAGACGGCCACGACGTGATCGTCTTTGCCGACACCGACGGATCGCAGAACACGCTCCATTTCGATTCCGCGCACATGCTGCGCAAGGTCGTCACGTTCTTCTCCGATCCGATCCGCGGCGACGTGCTCGCCGAGACGACGTACCCCGAGTACCGCGCCATTGATGGCGTGCAGATGCCGGTGCGCATGGTGCGCCGCGAGAACGGCGTCGTCGTGCGCGACCTCGCGTTCACCGGCATCAAGTTCAACACCCCGATCGCCGAGGCCGATTTGAAGGTGCCGGAGGGGTGGGGCCCGCCGGCCGGCGGCGAGCAGAAGGTGACGAAAGTCGGCGAAGGCGTCTGGACGCTGGAGATGCCCGATCCGACGATGATGTTCGCCGAGGCGGATGGCGGCGTGTACATCATCGAGGGCGCGTCGCAGGATGCGGCGTTCGCCGAGCGCGTCATCGCGAAGGTCCGCGAGACGCTGCCGGGCAAGGAGATCAAGGGCGTCGTCATGACGCACTGGCACCACGACCACAGCGGCGGCGTGCGCGCGTACATCGCCGCCGGCATCCCGATCATCACGACGCCGTCGAACGTGAAGTGGATCCAGCGCGCCGCGACGGAAGGGAAGCGCACGATCGCGCCGGATGCACTGGCGCGGGCGCCGAAGGCGCCGGTCGTCCAGACGTTCGAAGGGCGGAAGCGCATCGGCAACTTCGAGCTTGTCGAACTGACGAAGACGCCGCACGTCGACAGCATCCTCGTGGCGTGGTTCCCCAAAGAGAAGGTGCTGTTCCAGAGCGATCTCGTGATCATGCCGCGCGAGCGTGAGATGAACATGTCGCCGGTGCTCTCCCGCTGGCTCGAAGGCGAGCTGAAACGGCTGAAGCTCGTACCGGAAACGATCGTCGGTTATCACGGACGTTCGATTCGACGTGACGAATTGACAAGACTCGCTGCCACGCCGGGCGCATAATCGCACTCATGAAGATCGAGATCCGTCGCGCGACGCCCACCGATTCGGAACGCGCGACCGAGATCGCGCACAAGGGCAAAGCGCATTGGGGCTATCCGGTCGAATGGATGGAAGCCTGGCGCAGCGAGCTTGCGATCACGGCCGAAGAAATCGAAAAGCACCCGACGTTCGTCGCGTCGGTGGAAGGAGAGGTCGTCGGCGTTTGCCAGTTGCGCGAGCCCGACGGCCGCTCCGTCCTCGAGCACGTGTGGGTCGACCCCAGCGTCCACGGCCGCGGCGTCGGCCGCGCCCTCGTCGAGAAAGCCCGCAGCATCGCCCAGGGCCTGATCGTGATCATCGCCGACCCCAGCGCCGAGCCGTTCTACGTGAAGCTCGGCGCCAGAAGGGTAGGGCAGGTGGCCGCCCCGATGCCCGGCGCCCCCAAAAGAGCGCTGCCGCTGCTGGAAATGGACGCGTAGGCGATAGCGCCAGGGAATCGATAGGACGAATAGGACCTATAGGACGGATAGGACCAACGGCCCGGGGTTCAACCCTGTGCCTTCGGTCCTATTCGTCCTATAGGTCCTATTTGTCCTATACGTCCTATTCAACCGCCGGCGCCCACGGTCCAGCCACGCACGGCGCAGCCGGACCGCGGTGCACCCCTTAGCCGATCGCCTTTTCCACCAGCGCCTTCTGCTGTTCCTCATGGCGGTGGTGTGACCCCGTCGCCGGCGCGGCCGCGACCGGGCGTCCCACGTAGTGCAGCTTCTGGCCGTCGCTCAGCAGCGACGCCAGGTGCTCGTGCAGGAACGGCCAGGCGCCCATGTTGCGCGGCTCTTCCTGGACCCACATCACCTCCGTCGCGTTGGGGTACTGCTTCAGCGCGTTGGCCAGCAACCGCTGCGGGAACGGGTAGAACTGCTCGAGGCGGACGACCGGGACGTTCGCGCTGGCCTTGTCGCGCGCGGCTTTCAGGTCGTAGTAGACCTTGCCGCTCGTGAGGACGATGCGCTTCACGTCGCCGCCGTCGATCTGCGTGTCCGGCAGCACCGGCTCGAAGCGGCCGCTGGTGAGCTGCTCGAGCGGCGACACCGCCTGCGGATGGCGCAGCAGCGACTTCGGCGTCATCACGACGAGCGGTTTGCGCGGCTTGTTCTTCATCTGGCGGCGCAGCGCGTGGAAGTACTGCGCCGGCGTCGTCGGATAGATGACCTGCATGTTCCCCTCGGCGCAGAGCGTGAGGAAGCGCTCCAGGCGCGCGGACGAATGCTCCGGGCCCTGTCCTTCGTAGCCGTGCGGCAGCAGCATCACGACGCCGCTGTGCTGGCCCCACTTCTCTTCGCCGCTGGAGATGAACTGGTCGACGATGACCTGGCCGACGTTGAAGAAGTCGCCGAACTGCGCTTCCCAGGCGACGAGCGCCCCCGGATCGGCGACCGAGTAGCCGTACTCGAAGCCGAGCACGCCGTACTCGGAGAGCAGCGAGTCATAGACGGAGAAGTTGACGTCCGCGACCGGGTTGTTCGTCTCCTGCGAGAGCGCGTTGTCGACGACGACCGGGTCGGCGACCGGCGCCGGCTGCGTCGTTTTCGCCAGCGCGTTGAGCGGCACGTAGCCTTTGCCCGTCGCGTAGTCGTGAATGATGGCGTGACGGTGCGAGAACGTGCCGCGGCCGACGTCCTGTCCCGACAGGCGCACGCGGAAGCCTTCGAGCAGCAGCGACCCGAACGCGAGCAGCTCGCCCGTGCCCCAGTCCATCGGCTCCTGTCCCAGCGCCATCGACTTGCGCTTCGTCAGCACCGGCTTCAGCTTCGGATGCACGGTGAAGCTCTCGGGCGTGTTCGCCAGCGCTTCCGCGACCTTCGCCAGCTCTTCGCGCGCGACCGAGGTGTCGGGGGAGGGCTCGTTCTGGTAGCCGGTGACGTCTTCGTCCGTCCAGAGCGGATCGCGGTGCGACGGCGGCGCGTGCTGCTCCTTCGTCCGGTCGAACGCTTCCTGCAGCTTCGCCTGGAACTGGTCGAGCCACTGCTCCGCTTCCTGCGGATCGATGTCGCCCTTGCGCAGGAGCTGTTCCGTGTAGATCTTGCGCGGGGAGCGGTGGTCCTTGATCAGCTTGTACATCAGCGGCTGCGTGAGCGACGGCTCGTCGCCCTCGTTGTGGCCGTGACGGCGGTAGCAGACGAGGTCGATGACCACGTCCTTGTGGAACTGCTGGCGGAAGTCGTACGCCAGCTTCATCGCGCGGATGCACGCTTCCGGATCGTCGCCGTTGACGTGGAAGATCGGCGCCTGCACGGCCTTCGCGACGTCGGTCGCGTAGGTCGAGGAGCGCGCCGACTCCGGCCCGGTCGTGAAGCCGACCTGGTTGTTGATGACCACGTGCACCGTGCCGCCGGTGCGGTAGCCCTTGAGCTGCGAGAGGTTGAGCGTTTCGGCGACCACACCCTGGCCGGCGAACGCCGCGTCGCCGTGCAGCAGCACGGGGATGACGAGCGCTCGGTTCTTGTCGCCGATCAGCTTCTGCTTCGCGCGCACCATGCCTTCGACGATCGGGTCGACCGCTTCGAGATGGCTGGGGTTGGACGCGAGCGCGAGCTTCATGTGCCCGCCGGCGGGCGTCTGGTGCACGCCGTCCGCGCCGAGGTGGTACTTCACGTCGCCCGATCCCTCGCGGGAGTTCGGGTCGATGTCGCCTTCGAACTCGCGGAAGATCTGCTCGTACGACTTGCCGAGCACGTTCGCCAGCACGTTGAGGCGGCCGCGGTGGGCCATGCCGATGACGCCTTCCACGACGCCGTCAGAGGCGGCTTCGTTGAAGAGGTAGTCGAGCATCGGGATGAGCGTCTCCGCTCCTTCGAGCGAGAAGCGCTTGTGGCCGACGTACTTCGTGTGCAGGAAGCGCTCGAACGCTTCCGCGTCGTTGAGCTTCATCAGGATGCGGCGCTTGGTCGCCAGGTCGAGCGACTGTTTGTTGCGCGCCGGCTCCATCCGGTCCTGCAGCCACTTCTTCTGCTCCGGATCCATGATGTGCATGAACTCGGGGCCGACCTTGCCGCAGTACGTCTCGCGCAGCGTGTCGAGGATGTCGCGCAGCTTGGAGACCTGGCGCCCGCACAGACCGCCGCAGACGAACTCGCGGTCGAGGTCCCACACCGTCAGCCCGTAGTACTGCGGGTCGAGCTCCGGATGCTTGCGGACGTGATACTCGAGCGGATCGATGTCGGCGAGGAGATGACCGCGCACGCGATAGGCGTTGATCATCTGCAGCACGGCGGCTTCGCGCGCCACGATCTCGTCGGACGTCGAGCCGGTGAGGGCGAGACGGTGACGGTCGCGGGCCCAGCGCACCGGCTCGTACGGGATGCGCAGGTCGCGGTAGATGTGATCGTAGAAGTCGTCGGCGCCGATCAGCAGCTCGTGGACTCGGGAGAGATAGGCGCCCGACTCCGCGCCTTGGATGATGCGATGGTCGTACGTCGACGTCATCGTCATCACTTTCGAGATGCCGAGGTCGGCGAGGACGGCCGGATCGGAGGCGGAGTATTCGGCGGAGTAGTCGATCGCGCCCGTGGCGATGATCGTCCCCTGCGACGCCATGAGGCGCGGAACCGACGCGATCGTGCCGAGCGTGCCGGGGTTCGTCAGGGAGATGGTGGTCCCTTCGAAGTCGGCGATCTCGAGCTGGTTGTTGCGCGCCTTCCGGACGATGTCGTTGTACGCCTTGAGGAACTGCGCGAAGTCCATCGTGTTCGCGCGCTTGATGTTCGGGACCATCAGCGAGCGCGAGCCGTCCTTCTTCTCGAGGTCGATGGCGATGCCGAGGTTGACGTCGGGGCGGTCGATGCGCGAGGGGACGCCGTCCTGCACGGTGAAGCCGGCGTTCATCCGCGGATACTTCTCGATCGCCTTGATCATCGCCCACGCCACGATGTGCGTGAACGACGCTTTGGACTGCCCGATCAGGGCGAGGTGATTGTTGATGACGCGGCGGTTCTCTTCGAGCGCCTTGACCGGGATGTTGCGGATCGAGGTCGCGGTCGGGACCGACAGCGACGCTTCCATGTTCTGGACGATCTTGCCCGAGGCGCCGCGTAGGGCGACGACCGTCTGGTTCGCGGCGCCGGCGGGCGGCGGGGCGGGGACGGCGGTGGGACGCGCCGGGGTCGGAGCCGCGGGTGCGGCTGGCTTCGGCGCCGGCGCGGTCGCGACGGCAGTGCCACCACCGGCAGCGGCGCCGCCAGAGGCGACACGCGCGAGCGGCTGGGCCGCGACAGCCTGCGCCTGATTCGCCGCGACGTCCTCCGCGAGCTCCTCCTCGGCGACCGGCTGGTAATCCGTGAAGAACTCCCGCCAGCTCGCGCTCACGCTCTCCGGATTGGCGCGGTACTTCTCATAAAGCTCTTCGATGAAAGCGATGTTGGCCCCGTAGGCCTGAGTGACTGACATGGCTGTATTCCTAACCGTTGCGGGCCGCAGTTTATGCTGGCGAGAGTCTATGTTGAGGAGCGGCAGTGGCGAAGCATCTCCGTGGCTCAGGCGATGGTGGTGATGGCTTCGCCGCGCCACCGGAGATCCTTCGCTGCGCTCAGGACGGATTCAGCGGTGGAGTCGTGGAGCGCTCGGCCTTTTCGACCAGCGTGTGCGACAGCGAGGTCAGCCCCAGCCAGCCGAACCCGGCGGCGAAACCGCCGAGAACGTCGGAGGGGAAGTGCACGCCGAAGTAGACGCGGGAGAAGCCGACGCTGACGATGATCATCCCCGCGAGCGTGTGCGCCGCGGCCTGCACCGGCAGCGACGTGTTCTCCACGAGATGATGCGTGACGATCGGGTACGTGGCCGCCGACAGCAGCGAGTGCCCACTGGGGAAGCTGTGCGATTTCGGCAGCTTGATCCGCCGCGCCAGCTCCTGCGGGCGCTGGCGGCGGAAGATGTTCTTCAGGATGGTGTTGATGGCCATCGCTCCGCCGGTGGAGACGACCACGGTCCACGCATCGTGCTTGCGCCCCTGCTTCAGCATCCAGAGCGCGGTGGCCCCGGCGGCGGTGCCGATGGCGACGTGCGAGCCGAGCTGCGTGATCGCATGCATCGTCCGCGTGGTGGCCGGGTTGTCGATGGTGTGGACCGCCTGCATGATCGCGTCGTCATACCGGTCGGCATGCCCTTCGACCACATGGTCCGCCTGCTCTTTGAAAAACCAGAACGCGAGCCCGGCGAGCAGGATGCCGCCGCTGCGGCCAATGGCCAGGGGCAGAAAAGTCTGCCGTCTCTTTTTCTTCTTCGTCACGGCGGCGCAGTATATCGAGTCGAGGGCAGGGCTGGGCGTTGGGGAGCCCGTCACCTCGACAGCGTCACAAATCGGTGTGCGGGTTCCGCGCCACAGGAGCGCCGGTAAAAGTCGAGCGCATCGGTCCACGGAATGATCGCTTTCCGGTGTCCGGCGTTCCGTAGTTCGCGGAGCGACGCGAGCAGCAACTGCCGCCCCAGCCCGCGTCCGCGCTCGCTCTTCGCCACCCCCGTCGGCCCGAACCACGCCAGCCCGCGGTTGTTCAGCTCGTAGCCGGCAAAGCCGGTGATGGCGCCGCCCGTCTCCGTCACGAAGAGGTTGCCCGCGTTCTTCGCCGCCTCGAACCGCCAGATCCGCCCGAACTCCCGTTCGATGAAGTCGAGCACGCGAGCGTCACCGGCGCGGCGGACCGGCTGCTCGTCGTAGTCCGCCAGCTCCACCTCCAGGTTCCACGTCCACCGCTCCCGGGTGAAGCCGTGCCGCCGGAAGAAGGCGAGGGAGCCCGCATCCGTCTCCACGATCCCCGGAGTGAAGTAGTTCCCCCCCTCCGCCGCAATGACGCTGACCTGCGCCGCATCAGCCAGCAGCGCGCTGCCGATGCCCTGGCGCCGCTGACCGCGCCTCACCGCCAGCAGCCGCAACGTCTTGCCGCACGACACCGCCACGCCGTCAAAGTCGCCATGGATCCGCGCGACGGCAGGCCCGGCGAAGCCGTCCTCGAAGCACTTCTCCTCCGCGACGCGCACGACGTCATAGGGCGCGTCATTGGCGTCGCGGAGGAGGTCGGTCAGACCGGGGAGGTCATCGCGTGTGGCAGTGCGGATCATCGGCGCGATTGTGTCGCGGAAGGACGATAGGACCAATAGGACAGATAGGACCCCATGGGCCGCCCAACCCCGACGGTGGCTAGTGAAGGGGTGGGCGGGGTCCCATTCGTCCTATAGGTCCCATAGGTCCCATTCGTCCTATCGTCTCCCTGTAAGAATCATTTCAGCCGCGCCGCAATCACCCGATCCAGCGATGCCCGTCCGGCGCCGCCGATGGCCAGCGCCACCGCCACCACCAGGATGAACAGCGGATATTCGAAGCCTTCGCCGCCGAGGGTGTTGCCCCAGTCCATGAAGAAGCCGAAGGAGAGGTGGACCTTCAGCACCGCCACGGCCATCAGTACGACCGTCGCCGCGGCCACGAGGCGCGTGGCCAGGCCGGCGACCAGCAGCACCGCGCCGCCGATCTCCGTGGCGATCGCGGCGACGCCGAGGATCCAGGGGATGCCCATGCTGGTGAACCACCCCATCGTCCCTTCGAAGCCGTAGCCGCCGAAGTAGCCGATCTTCTGCATCCCGTGGGCGAAGAGGACGACCGCCGTGGCGATGCGAAGGATCGTCAGCGGGAGGGAAGCGTCCGTGCTGAAGAGCGCGGCCGAGAGGGCCCGGCGCGTGGTGTCACCTTTGAAGCTGGGGCGGTCGATCGTGATGCTGGACATGTTCGTTTTCTCCTTTTTGTTTGACGCGTAAAGTATTGGCGGTGCCGCGGTCTGAGTGGCTGATCGTTGTCTAAAAGCGTTGTTCTAAGAGGGAGGAGGGCCGTTGCGGATGCGGTCGAGGAGGTCGATGAGCGTCTCGAGCTCGCTCTCGTTCAGATTGCCGAGAGCGCGGTCGTCGTATTCGTCCATGGCACCGTCGAGGCGCTCGAGCAGCTTCAGCCCGGCGGGCGTGATCTGGCAGAGGATCTGGCGGCGGTCGCCGGCCCACTGCTCCCGCTTCACGAGCCCCTGTTGCTCGAGATTCGTCACCAAGCGGGTGATCCCGGGCGTCTGCTCGATGAGCCGCTCCGCGATCTCCATCGTCGGCAGCGGCCCGCGCGCCCCGCGGAGGATGCGCAGCACGTTGTACTGCGCCAGGCTGATCCCCTCCGTCGCGGCGATGGCGTCCGCCTCGCGATGAACGATGTTCGCCGTCCGCAGCAACGCAATCCCCGCCTCGGCCGCCTTCGACCGGAAGGGGCGGGTCTGCTTGATCTCATCCAGAAGGCGGGAGCGCGTCATCGTGAGGACAATGTAGGTCGGATTGTTTTACGTGTCAAGTATTCTGTTTGTCCATTGTCCATTGTCCGTTGTCCGTTGTCCGTTGTCCGTTGTCCGTTGTCCGTTTTCTATGCGGCGCGCCGTGGTGAGAAGAACCGTCCCGCCGGGCGCAGCACGGAAAACGGACAACGGAAAACGGACAACTGCGCGAAACGCGCACCGCTCTCGGCAGCTCTTTCGCAACAGCCGCCCTCGATGACTGGTCAGATCACCACGTGCCCCTCCTGCGGACAGGCGAATCGCGTCCCGCCGCTGGGGGAGGGGAGTAAGGCCGTCTGTGGGCGCTGTAAGGCGCCGCTGACGGCTGCGCAAGGCGGTCCGGTCGAGCTGAGCGACACCAACTTCCGCTCGACGATCGCGAAAGGACGCTACGTCGTCGACTTCTGGGCCGCGTGGTGCGGGCCGTGCCGGATGATCGCCCCGGTGATCGAAGAGCTGGCCGCGTCGCGTACCGACGTGCAGTTCGCCAAGCTCAACGTCGACGAGAACCCGCAGACCTCGTCGCAATTCAGCGTCCGCAGCATCCCTCTCCTCGTCTTTTTCCGCGACGGCATGGAGGCCGGGCGCGTGACCGGCGCCGTTCCCCGCGGCAGCATCGAACAGGCGATCGCGCGCTTCCTGGGATGAGCATGCCTTACCCACTCCGCCCGGAGCGCCGCAGCGAGCTCGCCCTCTTCTTCCAGAAGGTGGCGATCGTGGCCGCGGTCTGCGTCGTCCTGACGCTGCTCTGGATGGTGCGCGAGATCCTCGTCCTCGTGTTCATCGCCGCCGTCCTGGCCGCGGGCATCGCCCCGGCGGTGCGGCGGGTACGCGCGATGTGGCGCTACTGGTTCCGCAAGCGGCTGCCGCGCGGCACGGCGGTGATGATCGTCTACCTGCCGTTCCTGATCGTGGTCGTCCTCATCCTGCTCTTCATCCTGCCGCGCCTCGTCGCCGACACGCGCGAGCTCGCGCAGCAGCTTCCCGCGCTCGTCGAGCAGAACATCCTCACGCCGATGGAGCGCTACGTGCCGGTCGGCATGATCCGCGAGCAGCTGAGCGGTGGCGTCGAGGTGCCGCGTGCGCGCGTCTTCCTCTACGTACGCAGCGCCGGCCGCGCCATCGCCTCGGTCATGGCCATCCTCTTCATGGTGGCGTACATGCTGATCGACGCCGAGCGGCTGCGGAACCTCGTGCTGCTCGTCTACCCGCCGGATGTGCGCGGCGAGCGCAGGCGCACGTTCACCCGCATGGGAAAGCGGATGAGCTCCTGGCTCTCCGGCCAACTGCTGCTCTCGTTCATCATCGGCATCTCCACGTTCGTCGGCCTGCTGATCCTGCGCGTCCCGTACGCGCTGCCGCTGGCCATCCTCGCCGCCGTCGGCGAGCTCGTTCCCGTCCTCGGACCGACCGTAGGGGCGGTGCCCGCGCTGATCATTGCTCTGCTGCACTCCCGCTGGCAGTTCTGGGCCGTGCTGATCTTCGCGGTCGTGCTGCAGAAGGTCGAGAACCTCTTCATCGTGCCGCGGGTGATGTCGAAGAAGGTGTCGGTCTCCCCCCTGGCCATCTTCATCGCCTTCATGATGGGCGCGTCGCTCCTGGGCATCGTCGGCGCCATCATGGCGGTGCCGCTGGCCGCCATCATCCAGGTCACCTTCGAAGAAGCCTTCGTCCGCCGCCGCGAACGCAGACTGGATCTGGAACGGGCGGGGACGCTGTTGCGAAGGGTGGATTAGGGGTAGGGCTCAGGGCCCAGGGCTCAGGGCCCAGGGCTCCGGGCTTCGCTACCGCGGAGCCGTTCCGCCCGAGCTCAGAGGTTTCGCCCGTCGCGGAGCGTTCCTCCTGAGCCCTGCGCCCTGGGCCCTGAGCCCTCGCCTCATCCTTTTCCTCCGGAACGGCCTCTACCCTCCGCGCTAGAATCCGCTTCATGCCGTCATGGAAGTGCCTTGCTGCCGCGTTGCTCGCCGTGTGTTCCGCCTTGCCGGCGCTGGCGCAGGAAGACAGCTGGACGTACCGCGTCCGCACGGAGTTGCGCGCCAACTACCGCAACAGCCCGGAAGCGCGCTTCGAGCTGCAGTTCCCCTTTCCTCCCATCGCGTTGCCGCCGGGGCAGACGAAGGGCTTCATGGAGACGCCGGACGCCGGCGGCAACGTCGAGCTCAGCGTCGCCGCCTTCCAGCTCGACCTCGGCTACGGCGAATGGTTCGGCGCCCGCGCACGAATCCACCTCGAGGACAAGTACCGCCGCAATCCCACCTCCACCGACCGGAAGATCGACGCCGACGAGCTCTTCGTCCGCCTCGGGCAGATGCCCGAGCTCCTCGAGCGCCCCGACGGCACCACGTTCTTCCTCCTCGCCGGCAAGGCGCCGAGGATGGAGCGCCAGCCGGTCCGTCTGCTCGAGAGCTATGGCCTCGCCGCTACGTCATTCAACCGTTTCGAGGACGTCCAGCTCATGGGCGGCGGCACCGTCGGCCGCAACTTCTACTGGCGGCTCGTCGTCGCCAACGGCAATCCTCTCTTCATGCGCGACGCAAACGCGCTGGCGGGCGACAACGGCATCCCAGAGCTCCGCGAGCCGTTCCCCAACCCCGCGATCAAGTCCGGCTTCCCCATCCTCTACAACGCCGAGACCGAGGACCTCTTCTTCGACACGTCGAACCTCCAGTTCGGGCAGGGGCTCGGCTACCGCTGGCGGACCGAGGACCAGACCCTCGGCTTCGACGCCCTCCTCTTCCATTACGACCGCGAGCTCGCCGACCGGGCCGAGCTCACCGGCACCTTCTACGGCGGCGACCTCGACCTCATCGACGACGTGCTCGACCAGAACGTCGGATTGCCGCTGACGAGCCGCAAGAAAGAGGAGTGGGGCGGCCGCCTCTACGCCGAGTGGTACGGCCTGACGGGCGTAGCCCAGTTCACCAAGCAGAACCTCGCCGGCCTCTGGCGCGAAGGGTGGGAAGGGGAGGTGGGGTGGCGCCTGCCGCTCCAGCGCGGCTGCCTCCAGTACGTCCAGCCCGCCGTGCGCTACAGCCAGCTCGACAACCGCTTCCGCGGCCGCCCGACGTTCCCGGCCCCGAGCCTCTGGTGGGACTGGACCAAAACCGACTTCGGCGTCCGCGTCGGCTTCACCCACGGCCTCGACCTCACGGTAGAGCACAGCATTCACGACATCGTTTCACCGCGCCCCCTCGACGTCACGGAGACCCTGGTGACGTTACGGTGGCGATGGGACGCGTAGGAGACGATAGGACGAATGGGACAGCTGGGACGAATAGGACGGATGGGACCAAGCCATCCAGCCCTATTCGGTCCTGGCAGCTGGTTGCCTATTCAGGGCGCGGCTTCACACCGTACTGCTCGGCGATCGACACCAACTGCTGTTCCACGTCGGTATCGCCCTGCCCCAGGGACGTACGGATTCGCTCGATCTCGGCCATCTCGTTGGATTCAAGGGCGAAGCCGTGCGAGGTGAGCGCATCGTGGGGGTTGTCGATCAGCCTCCGGCGGAACTCCGGGTGCTCGATCGCCCTACGCACGATGGCGCCAATCATCTCGTTTCTCATTGCATGTCCTCCGGGGGTTGAACTGAGCAATGAGACTGCCAAGGGCGGCTAAGTCCGGCTATGGCCGAAGGATATTTGTCCTATTCGTCCCATTCGTCCTATTCGTCCTATCGGTCCCATTCACGGTCCCGGGTTCCCCCTCACCGCATCCTTTTCCCCCCTCATCCGTCCCACTTTCGCGCCGGAATTTGTCCCGGAACCCCCCGGTTCGGGCAACTCGCGACACCATCAGAAGTTAACTCTGCGAAACGAGGCTTCACACGGATGAGCGTTCTCCCACGGAACCGGGCTTGGCTCGGCGCCATTCTGTTCCTCACGACCCAGGCTCTGTTTGCTGCCTACCCCTCGGCGCGTACCGAAGTCCGGATGGCGCACGACCCGATGACCGGCAACCTGGTCCTCTTCGGCGGCCAGACCGATCGCGATAGCGCGACGCAGACCTCCTACGACCTCGCGGAAACGTGGCTCTGGCTCGGTGAGCGCTGGGTGCAGCACTACCCCTCCGTCACCCCCCCGGCCCGCTCCGGTCACGCCATGGTCACGGACACCAACCGTGCCCAGATCGTCATGTTCGGCGGCCGCCAGGGTGCGACCGAGCTCAATGACACCTGGGTCTGGAAGTTCGACAACTGGCGCGAAGTCGTCACCCCGAACGCGCCGACCAAGCGCATCCGCCCGGCCATGGCCTTCGATCCCCTCCGCGACCGCGTCGTTCTCGTCGGCGGCGAAGTCCGCTCGGCCGACGGCCGCATCTTCACTGCCGTCCACGACACGTGGGAGTTCGACGGCACGACCTGGACCCGGAGCGTCGAGACCGGTCCCACGGTCCTCCGTCCCCTCCTCGTCTACGACGGCGGCGCCAACCGCATGATGCTCCTCGGTCTCAACGAAAAGGCCGAGACCCTGATGTACTACTGGAACAACGAGACGAAAGCCTGGGATCGCCAGACCCCCGCCGCGCTGCCTCCGTGCGTCAACCAGTCGAACGCCGTCTACCAGCAGCACAACAACCGCGTCGTCGTGCACGGCGGCGTCTGCCAGAACTCCGGCATCACCGATGAGACGTGGGAGTGGGACGGCACCACCTGGGCCAAGCGCGACACCACGAACACCGAGCCCGCGCGCGTTTTCGGCCAGGCCACGGCGTACGACCCCAGCCGCTCCTCGACCGTCGAGTTCGGCGGCACCGTCGCCTTCAGCAGCGCTCGCGACGATACGTACATCTACAAAGAGAACAAGTGGGCCGTCGCCGGCATCGTCAACCGGCCGGCGCCGCGTTCCCTCGCCGGCATCTCGTCCGATCCCGACGCCGATTCCGTCTGGCTCCTCGGTGGCCTCGTCAACGAGGGCTACGCCCCCGACTTCTGGCGCTATCAGGCCGGCCAGTGGACCCGCATCACCAACGACAAGACCCCTTCCGCCTGCGTCGCCCCGCTGATGTCTTACGACAGCGACCGCAAGGTCACGGTCCTCTTCTGCGGCGGCACCGAGGGGAAGATGCACGAGTGGAAGTGGGCCGCCAACGCCGAGGGCGTGTTCGCCGGTGAATGGCGCGTGGTCGAAGGCCTCAAGGGCTTCCCCGACGCCCGCCGCCTGGCGAGCATGGTCTACGACCCGCAGCTCAAGAAGACCGTCCTTTTCGGCGGCTTCGACGAGACCCGCTACCGCGACGATACGTGGCTGTGGGACGGCACCACCTGGACCGAGATCAAGAAGAACCGGCCCACCGCTCGCGCCCTGACCTCGATGTGGTTCGACCCGACGCAGAAAAAGGTCATGTTCTACGGCGGCATCGGCCGTCCCGATCCGGAAGACCGCATCACCCGCTACGACGACATGTGGTCGTTCAACGGCACCGGCTGGACCAAGATGAACGTCACGCCGACGCCGGGCGCTCGCTACGGCGCGCAGCTCGCCGTCGACCCCCGCACCAACACCGCCGTCCTCATGGGCGGGCTGCTCCTCACCACCCAGACCGACGGCAAGCAGGTCCAGATCTACGCCGACGACACCTGGACCTGGAACGGCTCCTCCTGGACCAAGAGCACGACTCCCTCGCCGGCCGGCCTCGGCCGCGAGAACGCGCAGTTCTTCTTCGATCCCGCCGCCGACGAGCTCGTGCTCTACGCCGGCTGGAAGGGCTACTTCATCTCCGACACCTGGAAGTTCGCCTCGGGCACATGGTCGCTGGAGAAGGAACCGTATCGCCGCGGAGTCAACCTGCCGCGCCGCCGCACGGTGCGGTAAGCATCACCCTCATCTTTATCGACCCAGCGTCACGGGCCGGCCTCAGCGCCGGCCCTCATCATTTGGTGATACCTTATCTCCCCCGCATGAGCGAGCAACTCGTAACCCAATCCTCCGGCTTTGCACCCGCGGCTTTCCGCCGCAGCCTTGGTGACGCGCTCGAGCTGGCGCACGGCGTCGACGCCGTCGCGGCCGAGGAGCGCGCCGCCTCGCTGGCCAAGCGTTCCCTCAAGAAAGACTCGAAGGTCTGGGGTCTCAAGCTGGCCATCAGCATGATCGACCTCACCACGCTCGAAGGGAAAGACACGCGCGGCAAGGTCCACGCGCTCTGCCAGAAGGCGATGCGTCCCGATCCCAGCGATCCGGACGTGCCGCACGTGGCGTGCGTCTGCGTCTATCCCGCCATGATCCCCTTCGTCAAACAAGCCCTCGGCAGCAGCGGGATCCACATCGCGTCCGTCGCCACCGGCTTCCCCAGCGGCCAGACCTACAGCGAGATCAAGGTGCAGGAGACGCGCAATGCCGTCGCCGCCGGCGCCGACGAGATCGACATGGTCATCGATCGCGGCGCCTTCCTCTCGGGCAACTATCAGAAGGTGTTCGACGAGATCGCCGAGGTGAAGGAAGCGTGCGGTCCGGCGCACCTCAAGGTCATCCTCGAGACCGGCGAGCTCGCGAACTATGATCAGGTCCGCAAGGCCTCGATGATCGCCATGTACGCCGGCGCCGATTTCATCAAGACGTCGACGGGGAAGGTGACGGTCAACGCCACGCTGCCCGTGACGCTGGTGATGCTCGAGGCGATCCGCGACTTCTACCACACCACCGGCAAGAAGATCGGCATGAAGCCGGCCGGCGGCATCAGCACCGCCAAGCTCGCGCTCTCGTACCTCGTCGTCCTCTACGAGACCCTCGGACCCGACTGGATGAACCCCGACATGTTCCGCTTCGGCGCCTCGTCGCTGCTGAACGACATCCTCATGCAGTTGCGCAAGGAAAAGACCGGCGCCTACCAGTCGGGCGACTATTTCACTCTGGATTAGATGAATGCAGAACGCAGAACGCAGAACGCAGAATGAAGAACTGAACACCGCAGCCGTCGGCTCTGGCGCTCTCAATTCTTCCTTCTGCGTTCTGCGTTCTGCGTTCGTCTTTTGAGCTCTGCCTTCTTATGACCGACCTCGACACCCAGCACCGCCTCTCTCCCGGCCCCGCCACTCCTCTCTGGGAGTACGCGCCGTCGCTCGAAGCGATCGATCACGTCAGGATCGAGTCGCGTTACAACCACTTCATCGGCGGCAAGTTCGTCGAGCCGCATTCGAAGAAGTGGTTTCCGACCATCAACCCGGCGACGGAAGAGACGTTGGCCGAGGTGGCGGAAGCCGATGCCGAGGACGTCGATCGCGCGGTGCAGGAAGCACGGCGCGCGTACGACAAGGTGTGGAGCAAGCTCCCCGCGAGCGAGCGCGCGAAGTACATCTTCCGCATCGCCCGGCTGATCCAGGAGAAGGCGCGCGCGCTGGCCGTCCTCGAGACCATGAACGGCGGCAAGCCGATCAAGGAATCGCGCGACATCGACGTGCCGCTCGCCGCCGCGCACTTCTTCTACTACGCCGGCTGGGCCGACAAGCTCGAATACGCATTTCCCAACCGCAACGTGACGCCGGTCGGCGTCGCGGGGCAGATCATCCCGTGGAACTTCCCGCTGCTGATGGCCGCGTGGAAGCTCGCGCCGGCGCTCGCGGCGGGCAACACCGTCGTCCTCAAGCCGGCGGAGACCACGCCGCTCACGGCCATGGTTCTCGCCGAGATCCTGCAGGAGGCGGAGCTGCCGCCGGGCGTCGTCAACATCATCAATGGAGCAGGGGCGACGGGCGCCGCGCTCGTCGCGCACAAGGACGTCGACAAGATCGCCTTCACCGGCTCGACCGAGGTGGGCAAGCGCATCCAGCGCTCGCTCGCCGGCACCGGCAAGAAGCTCACGCTGGAGCTGGGCGGCAAGGCGCCGAACATCATCTTCGAGGATGCGCCGATCGATCAGGCCATCGAGGGGATCATCAACGGCATCTACTTCAACCAGGGGCACGTCTGCTGCGCCGGCTCGCGCGTCTTCGTGCAGGAGTCGATCGTCGAGCCCGTGATCCGCAAGCTGCGGGAGCGCGTCGGCACGCTGCGCGTCGGCAATCCACTCGACAAGAACACCGACGTCGGCGCCATCAACTCGCGCGCGCAGCTCGAGAAGATCCAGGAGCTCGTCGACAGCGGCATCGAGGAAGGGGCGGAGATGGTGCAGACGCAGTGCACGCTCCCGACGCGTGGCTTCTGGTTCGCGCCGACCTTCTTCATCAACGTCGCCGCCTCGTACCGCATCGCCCAGGAAGAGATCTTCGGCCCGGTGCTCTCGGTGCTCACCTTCCGCACGGCGGAAGAGGCGCTGGAGAAGGCCAACAATACGCCGTACGGTCTGTCGGCCGGCGTCTGGACGGAGAAGGGCTCGCGCATCCTCAAGATGGCGTCGAAGCTCCGCGCCGGCGTCATCTGGGCCAACACGTACAACAAATTCGACCCAGCCTCGCCGTTCGGCGGCTTCAAGGAGTCGGGCTTCGGCCGCGAAGGCGGCCTGCACGGACTCGCGCCGTACGTCCATCTATCGTAGGGGAGTGATCGTGCCGCGTCTGAACGTCCGCAAGACGTACAAGCTCTACATCAATGGTGAGTTTCCGCGATCCGAGTCCGGACGCTACTACCCTGTCCGTGCGAAGGGGGGAGAGTTGCTCGCAAATGCCAGCCGAGGATCGAGGAAGGATTTGAGGAACGCCGTAGCCGCCGCGCGTAAGGCGCAGTCCGGCTGGGGCGGGAAGACCGCCTTCAACCGCGGCCAGATCCTCTACCGCATCGCCGAGGTGTGCGAAGCGCGCGCGGCGGAGCTGGTGGAGGAGCTGCGCAAGTCCGGCGCGGCCGCGGCCGACGCCCGGCGCGAGGTCGAGGCTGCCATCGACCGCTGGGTCTACTACGCCGGCTGGAGCGACAAGTACGCGCAGGTGTTCGGCTCGGTGAACCCGGTGTCCGGCCCCTACTACAACTTCACCGTCCCGGAGCCGACGGGCGTCGTCGGGATCGTGGCGCCCGAGGAACCGGCCCTGCTGGGGCTCGTGAGCCGCGTGGCGCCGGCGATCGTGGGTGGCAATACGGCGGTCGTCCTCACCTCCGAGGCCCACCCCCTCGTCGCCATCACCCTCGGCGAAGTCTTCGCCACCTCGGACGTCCCGGCGGGCGTCATCAACCTCATCTCGGGTTTGAAGAGCGAGCTGATCCCGTGGCTGGCGGCCCATATGGACGTGAACGCCATCGACGCGACCGGGGCGCCCGACTTGGGCAGCGTGGCCAAAGCCGCGGCGGAGAACGTGAAGCGCGTGGTGCACTTCGACGCGGCCGAGATCGGCTGGGACGACACGAGGCGCTCCCAGGGGCCGTACGCCATCTTCGACTTTCAGGAGATGAAGACGGTCTGGCACCCGATGGGGATGTAGGGCTTGCAGCCGGACTGGTGAAGGTAGGCCGGCGAATGGCTCCGCCGTTGTCCCATCCGTCCCATAGGTCCTATTCGTCCCATAAGTCCCATCGTTCCCCACCGTAAAATCCGTCGCTGGACACGGAATCGCCGCCCTCCGCAACGGAAAATCCGTATCCGGAAGCAGATCGGCTACCTCGGAAAGCAGCCGATCTGCCTCCCGAGACGGATTTTCTACCTCACGAAGCGGAAAATCTGCCTCTCGATCAAACGTTGTCCACCTCACGAAGCAGAATTTCTGCTTCACGATGAGAAAAAACTACCTCTCGATACGGAGCCGTCCACCTCACGAAGCAGAATTTCCGCCTCGTGATGCGAAAAATCTACCTCTGGATACGGAGCCGTCCATCTCGCGAAGCAGAAAATCCGTCTCGAGAGGCAGAAAATCCGTCTCGAGAGGCAAAATCTCCGTCTCTCGCGGTAGAAAATCCGTCTCTCGATACGGAAAATCTGCCTCCCGAAGCAGACGGTCCTGGGCCGCCGGCTACCGCCCTTCAACTTCTCCCATCAATCTGGGAATGGACATTCCAACCGTCCGGTTAGCGTCGGTCCACGCGCTGATCCGACGGGTCAGGGGTGGGGCAGGCCAGCGGGAATGACCGCGAAGCCGGCCTGGTTGGCAGCGGTCCTGATCTTTGAGAATGAGCGGCGGACGCGAAAAAAAACAGCGCGATCGTCGAAGCCGGGAATGAGCGGCAGGGCAGCGTGGTTAGCAGCGGTCCTTGCAGTGAAAACGGTGACGGCGGACGCGGGGCAGAAAACGCGAAAGTCGAATCCGCTGAAATAAATAGCCGGGGTCAAAAGTTGTTCATGATCCCGCGACGAAATGAAGCGGGCCGCGAGCATCAACGGTGGTCGCAATCAAGCCGAGAGGCAGCAGCAAATGATTGTGGGCAGCGTCGATCCTCGCGATCGAAAGCCGGTTCCTTGACAACTGAATAGGAAAGAATAGACCAACGAAGATTCCTTTCGAGGTTCGTAATTGCGAACTTCAAGAATCCGATGGCACACCCCCCGGTGTGTCATCAAACAGTAGTATCCGAATAAGCAACAGTCGTTCAAACGGCTGATGTTTAGGAATCAAGCATCCAAGATGAATCGGCTTAGGCCGAAGAGTTCAAACTGGAGAGTTTGATCCTGGCTCAGAATGAACGCTGGCGGCGTGCTTTACACATGCAAGTCGAGCGAGGCGGCCCGCAAGGGCTAGTCGAGCGGCGAACGGGTGAGTAACGCGTGGATAACCTGCCC
>DASVEE010000058.1:0-115813 GCA_036380735.1 Thermoanaerobaculia bacterium
GTGTGTTGAACAGCTGCTCCAGTTCGCGGCGCACCGACTCTTTGAGACCCGCACGATCGAGCGTCCGCATGGGACGCAGCTCGTGCCGCAGTCTCGGATCGCGATCGACGAGACGGTCGAACAGAGGTGTCCGCACCTCGACTTTCGCGTTCCCCATCGTTTACTCGATCACCCGCGTCTCCAGGTTGTGCTTGGCCGGCTTGTTGCCGTCCGCGCTCCCGTCGGCCGCCTTCTGATCGACGTAGTTGTACTGGACGATCCCGTAGTCGAGGGATACGTTCTCGACCGGGAGATCGCCCGGGCCGCCCGAGACGCTGTAGTTCGAGATGATGACGTGCTCCATCACGACCTTCAGGTACTCGACCGGCTTGTTGTCGGTGGCGCCCGACGCGCGGTAGCAGGTCAGCGTGGCTTTGCCGATCTGCTTGCCGCTCCAGCAGTGCTTGAGCAGCGCGTGCGTCGACGCGTCGAGGTATTTGGTGAACGAGATGTTCTGGTGCGTGGCCTGCTCGACCGTGCCCGCGCCGGCGGTGCTGCGCGTGGGGCTCGTCGGCTGCACGAAGCCATGGTTCCAGCTCAGGACCTCGATTTCCTTCTCGTGACCCGCGGCGCTGCTGGCGGCCTCGATGTTCGGGGTCTCGAACTTGATGTACATGTTGCTCGACATCGTTAGTCTCCTTTACTAGGCCGCCGCGGGCGGCGGCAGTTCCGCGACGAGGCGGATCGAGGCGGTGAGCTCTTCGAGCTGGAAGTGGGGACGGAGGAACGCGACCGCGCGGAAGGCGCCGGGCTTGCCCGGGACGTCGAAGACGTCGATGCGCGCTTCGCGGAGCGGATACTGCGCCTTCAGTTCCTGGCCGGCGTCGTCGGTGCCGAGGACGTAGGTCATGATCCAGCGGTTGAGGTAGAGCGAGAGGCTGTCCTTGGTCTGGAAGCTGCCGACTTTGTCGCGGCAGATGACCTTCAGGTAATGCGCGAAGCGCGACGCCGCGAGGATGTACGGCAGGCGCGCGGAGATGCGCGCGTTGGCGTTGGCCGCGTCGGTGTCGTACGCCTTCGGCTTCTGGGTGGTCTGGCCGCCGAAGAACGCGGCGTAGTCGTGGCCTTTGCAGTGGCAGAGGGCGACGAAGCCGAGGGTGTCGAGCTCCTTCTCGCGGCGATCGGTGATGGCGATCTCGGTGGGACACTTGAGCGCCTTGTCGCCTTCATCGGTCTTGAACGTGTGCGTCGGCAGTCCCTGCACGAGACCGCCGCCTTCGACGCCGCGGATCGCCGCGCACCAGCCGTAGAGCGCGAACGCGTTGGTGATGCGCTGCCCGAGGGCGTAGGCCGCGTTGCCCCACACGTACTTGCCGTGATCCTTGCCGTCGACTTCCTCGACGAACTTGAAGTCTTCGGTCGGCACCGTGTCGGGGCCGTACGGGAGGCGGAGCAGGATGTGCGGCAGCACGAGCGTGACGTAACGCGAATCCTCGCTCTCCTGGAACGAGCGCCACTTGATCAGCTCCGAGCTCTCGAAGAGCTTGGAGAGATCGCGCGGGTTCCCGAGCTCGGTGAAGCTGTCCATGTCGAACAGTTTCGGCGAAGCGCCGGAGATGAACGGCGCGTGCGCGGCCGCGGCGACGCTGGCCATCTTCTCGAGCAGAGCCATGTCTTCCGGGTGACGGCCGAACTCGAAGTCGCCGACGAGGAGGCTGTACGGGTTGCCGCCGAACGTGCCGTATTCCTCTTCGTAGATCTTCTTGAAGATGGCGCTCTGGTCGAACTCGACGGCCTGGTCGAGGTCCTTGAAGAGCTCCTTCTTCGAGATCGGGAGCAGGCGCAGCTTGAGCCGCGTCGACGTCTCGGTGTTCATGACGAAGTAGTGCAGGCCGCGCCACGACGCCTCGAGCTTCTGGTAGTCGGGATGATGAACGATCTCGTTCATCTGGTTGCTGATCAACTCGTCGATCCGGGCGATCTGCGCCTGGATCATGGTCATCGTGTCGCGGCTGACCGTCATCCCCTTGTCGAGGATCTGGTGGACGAACTCGCCGACGAGATCCTTGGCGCGTGTTTTCTGGTTCTCATCGCGTGCGAGCTTGCCGCGCGAGATGATCTGGTCGAGAAGCGAGCCTTCTTCGGCGGCGGCCGTTGCGACGACCGCTGCCTCCGGCTGCGCGTCGGGGGCGGGAGTGGTTCCTTTCGCCATCAGTTCGCTCCTTCCACGGCTTTCTTGATGTTCTGCTGCTGGTCGGTGTTTGCGGCGATCTCCTGGAGGAGGGCGTCGAGATCATCGTTGCCGTCGAGCTTCGCGATCAGGTCGTTCAGACGCTGGCGGGCTTCGAACAGCTTCCGCAGCGGCTCGACCTGCTGCACGATCGCCTCGGGACGCAGATCGTCGATCTTCTTGAAGCGCAGCTCGAGATTGAGCTTGCTGTCCTCGTCGCTCAGGCGGTTGTCGACGCTGAACGCCAGCCGCGGCGCGATCGACGCCATCACGTCGTTGAAGTTGTCGCGGTCGATCTCGACGAACTTGCGCTGCTTGATCGGCTGCACCGGCTTGTCGGACTTGGCGGCGAGATCGGCGAGGATGCCGACGACCAGCGGCAGCTCCTTCTTCTCGATCGCTCCGCCGGTCTCGACCTCGTACGAGATCTGCACCCGTGGGGGACGGATGCGGGTCAACTTCTTCTGTGTACTTTCACTCATCTGGACCCTCCTTTTCTACTACCTCACACTCATTTACGAATGCCTAAAAGCGTATTGATCGTGTTGACGTCAGCGTTCTTCTGAAGCAGTTCGTCGAGCAGTTCCGCGAGACTCATGTTTCCCCACGAAATGGCGCGCCGGACCAAATAAGGGACGGGGCTGTGCGGCTCGGTGCGCATCAGGTACTCCGACGCTTCCCGCAGCTTCTGGTACGCCTCGGCACGTCCGCTGAGCGGTTCGTGCGAAGGGGCCTGGAGGAACGGCGCCGCGTTCTCCTCCGGAGCCACCGCGCCGACGGGAAGCGTGGCCACCGGGAGGTCGCCGGCGTCGACACGCTCGCCGACGATGCGGCCGACGAACGCCTGCATCGCCGCGAGCGGCGTGCGCAGCGGCGCGAAGCTCGGCGCGTTGGCTTCGCCGCAGTGCGCGGTGAGGACGGCGTCGAGCTCGTCGACGGCGGCCATGCAGTCGACCAGCTCCGTGACCAGCTCGCCGTACCACGCGGAGGGCGTGAGCGAGACGCTGACGAGGAACTTGGCGCTCGGCACCATCCCCCGCTCCTGCGCCGACTCCGCCGCTTTCGGGTCGTTCTTCGCGAGCTGCGTCAGGTACTGCCCCGACTCCCACGCTTTCCAGCCGTACGGCAGCGCGTCTTCGCTCTTCGGCGAGGTGATGGGCACGGACTTGAGCGGCAGCACCATCTTGTCGACGGTCCAGATGACCGGCGCGAGGCGCGCGTCGAGGCTGCCGTCTTCGTCGATGGCCGGATAGAGGACCGGCCAGAATTCCTTGCACAGGCGGCTGATGACGCGCAGCCCGCCGGCGAGGCCGAAGAAGCCGTGCAGGTGGACCCACGATTCGGTGAGCCACGCCGCGAGCTGCAGGTCTTTGCTGCGCTTCTCGAGAGCTTCGGAGCAGAGCTGCGCGACGGCCGGCCAGTCGGCGCGCTTCAGTTCACGCTGCCACACACCCTGCGGGAGCGTGGCGTCGTCGTGTTCGCGGAGGCGCTTGACGTCGTCGTAGACGGCGTCGAAGCGCAGCGATTCGCCGGCCGGCGTCTCGGGCGCAATGGGGACGGCGAAGCGTTCGATTTCAGTGATCATGCTTTCGGGGCCTTTGACCGGGGAACGATGGGACGAATAGGACGGATAGGACGGATAGGACAGATGGGACCCACCCGCCCCCACGCATTCGCCCTGTTGCGCGCGGCCGTCATGGCGTGTCCTCCGCCACCTGGTTGTCGATGCGGGGGGCGCGCGTGGGGAAACGCGCGGGGACTTCCACGCTCTGCGTGGTGCCGGGCGCCAGCAGCGCCAGGCGCACGAAGACGCGCGCCGGGGTGTCGTCGATCGGGCCGCCCTCGGCGGCCTGGGTGAAGACGTCGAACGACAGCGTCACCGGATCGATGTCGTCGTGCTGCGGCAGCTCGGCGAGCGTCGCGCGGTTGTCAGCCAGCGCGGTGATCAGCGCCCAGCGGTTCGTGTATTCGTAGACCAGCGCGCGGTCGCGCACGGAGACGCCGCGGCCGGTGCCGGGAGGCACGACCGGGACGCGCGGCGCGTTCGTGGCCCAGCGCATCGTCAACCGCACCGGCTCGCCCGGCGTCCAGCGCAGCTTGGCCGCCTTGTCGCGGTTCGTCAGCGTTTCGGTGCCGACGCGCAGCGCCCAGCCGATGATCTGGTTGCCGTCGATCTCGCGCTCGCGGAGGACGCGGAACGTCGGCTCCACGTCGAACGCCGGCGTGCGCTCCGGCTTCGGCGCGTCGAGGAACGTCGCGAAGAACGCGCGCACGCCGTCCATCTGCGTGACGAAGTCGCGCGCCGGCGCCAGCGTCGCTCCCAGGTCGCTGTCGCGCGGAATCGCGAGCAGCAGCTTCCTGGTCTCGTCGTACTGGCGGAAGAACGCGCGGACGTCGTCCGGATCGGCCTCGGCCTCATTGGAGAGCGGCGGCTCGGTGGAGAACGGGTAGCGCCCGGCCAGCCGCTGGTTGAAGTAGCGCGCGAGGTCGTCGTACGTCTTCACCACGTTGCGGCTGGCGAGCGCGTAGCAGCGGTTCGACAGTTGGGACGACAGCGTCTGCAGCGTCGAGGCATAGAAGCCGGCGTGCGCACGGTACGACTGCGGCAGCGCGGCCGAGGAGCAGCTCGACATCGCCACCTTCGGCATGGACGCGGCCACGTAGTCCTCGAGCACCGCCACCGCGTTGCCCGGCTTCTTGGCCTCGTAGTCGCGGAGGTCGTCGAGGATCCCCTGCCACTTCGCGGCGAGCGCCTGCACTTCCGGGCGTCCCGTGGTGTCACCCTTGAGGATCCACGAAAGGACCGGCTGCGCGTAGCTGCGCGCGAGCAGCGTCACGCGTGCACGCGTCGTGTCGAGATACGCGGCGACTTCCGCGGGATCGCCGACGCCCCACGCGGCCGGTGACGGGGAGCCGCCGCCGTTCCACCAGGAGAAGTTGCCGAGCCGCGGACGATACGGCTGCTCCTGCGCGAGCAACTGATCGACGCCGAGGAGCAGCCGGTACGCTTCGTCGGTCATTGCGGCGGCCGCGTTGTGATGGCCGGTGAAGCGGAGGCGCGTGAACGTGTCGAGCTCATTGCCGAGCGGCTGCACGGACGCGACGAAAGCGCCGATGTCGTTGCGCAGTTCCTGCTCCGGGTTCGCCGCCGGACGCACCGGGTTGTACTGCTGCGCCTCGGCCAGCAGCGTCACCATGCGGTTCTGCGCCCGCTGGCGCGCGACCTGATCGATGGAGATCTGCAGGTCCGGCGGGAAGAGGTTCAGCGTGCGATCCTTGAAGCGGTCGTAAGCCTTGGCCACCGCATGCGCCTGCTCGAGCCGCATCGGATCCCAGCCGAGGCGATGACCCGGCGGGACATCCGGCCGGATCTGACGATAGCCGGTGGCGCCCGCGTCCTCCGCGCCGACGAAGCCCTGCCCCAGAAACGTCTCCAGCGCCGACTTGAGGAGCAACGTGTCCGGCGAAAGCTGCATCTGCGGACGTCCATCGGCGACGTTGAGAATTGGGCCGGTGACCGGGGCGCCGGTCGACGCCAGCGCGCGCTGGTACTCCGTGAGACCGGCGGCGCCGACGGTGCGCATGGCGTTCGCGAGCTCCGGCCCGAGGAAGGCGGAGCGGTCGATATCGTGAAGAACGCTGTTGAACGCCTGTCCGAGGTTGAAGCTGGGACGGAACGCCCACTCGACGTCCGGCAGCGCGAGCGTCGTCTCCACGTCCTTCATCCGGCGGACGAGGTTCACGTACGTGTCGGGGCGCGCGGCGGCGTCCGATTGCCATTGCACCTGCTGCAGGTCGGTCGCGAGTTGCTGCAGCCGCGCGCCGAAAGGGCTGCGGCCGTACAGCGAAGCAAAAAAGGCGCGCCCGAGCGCTTCGGCACGTGCACCGGCGGCCGGACGGAAGCGCGTCGGATCGAACGGCGCGTACTGCGCGTTGCGCAGTGCGCGCTGATAGAGGTGGCCCTTCTGGAAGAAGTGATCGGGCAGTTGCTGGCCGAACGAGTACTCGACGAGCTTCGCCAGGTCCTTCAGATCGCCGCGCGCGGAGAGCTGGTTGAACGAGGCGCCGTACTGCTCGATCGCGCGCAGCTTCGCCACGAGCTGCTGCAGCGAGCGGAACTCCTCCATCTCCGCGATGGAGGTGACGGGCGGCAGCGCCACGATGATCCCCTGATTCGCCGGGACGAGTTGCATCGGTTCGGCGGAGGCGATGGCGGTGCGCGTCTCCTCCTCGAGCTCGAGCCGGATCGCTTTGAGGATGATCTCGTTGAACGCCTGTGCCGTCGCCTCGTCGATCCGCCCTTCGAACCCGCCGAGCCAGGAGCTCGGCACGAACGGCGAGGCGAAACGGCCGAAGTCGATGGCCGCCATCCCCGTCAGCAGCTCGAGCGCGGCGCGTTGCAGCACGGCGTCCGACATGCCGTCATGCGACTGCCGCCCGGCCTGCATGTGCCGGACGGTGCTCTCGAGGAAGGGCTTCAGGACTGCCTTCTCCTGGTCGAGACGGTACTTCGCGTAGAGCAGGCCGCTGCCGAGGATCACGGCCAGCGCGACGGTCGCCATCTGCACGTAGCGGATCGAGCGGTTGCGCGCGTGGAGGATGCGATTGGGCGGCGAGCCGACGCCCCATTCCGGGAAGACCTTCGCCTCGATGAGGTCGAGAAGGAACGCGGTCTCGGTCTCGTGACGGCCGGTGAGGTAGACGCCGCGCACGATCATCGGCTCGGCGTACGCGCTGGCGCGGAAGAGATGATCGGCAATGGTGCGCAACGCCGCTCTCATCGAGGAGACCGCCGCAGGCAGCCGCAGGAGGTCGTCGGGCTTCCGCGCACCGTTGGTGAAGACTTCGAGCTGCAGGTCGGCGAGGCGGCTGCTGAGCGCGGCGAAGGCCTCGTCGATCCACTCGCCGCGCCATGACGCGTCGATGTTGTAGGGGCTGGACCAGCCGACGATCTCTTTGCGCGCGCTCGGCGTGAGGCTGTCGCAGAGGCTCTCGAAGCCGGTGAGCGCCTCGCATCCGGTGACGACGAGGTAGATTGGCAGGCGGAAGCCGAGGCGCTGCTGAACGCCGGTGAGCTTGCGGTAGACGCGCCCGTAGCGCGACGCGAGGTCGCTGCGGGCCTGTTCGTTGGTGGCGGATTCGAGGAGCTCCGCGGCGGGGATCGTCAGGATGACGCCGTCGACGGGACGCTTTGGCCGCAGCTTCTGCAGTTGGTGCAGCACGCTCCGCCAGCCAGATTCGTCGCTCGTGCGGCCGTCGGCGCGGAGGATGTGATCGCCGGCGGCGTCGAAGATCACGCCGCGATCGAAGAACCAGAAGCCGCGCCCCTTGCCCAGCGACATCCCGAGATCGGCCGGGCCGCCGAACGGCAGGTCGCCGCCGCACGTGCCGAGGAGATCGTTGTCGCGCGACTTGTCGGTGCCGAGGAGCATGAAGAACGGGACGGCGTAACGATCGCCGCCGGCGCTGCGGTTGAGCAGCTTCTTCGCGCGATGGAACGCCAGCGCGAGCGGCGCCACCAGCCCCAGATCCTCCGCCGGCGCCTCGGCTTCTTCCTCTTCATGCAGATCCTCGGCGGGCGGATCGCCCGGTTCCGGATACTGCGACATCTTCGCGGAGCGCCGCAGCAGCAGCACCAGCAGGATCAGCACCGCCAGCGCCACCAACAGCACCAGGGCCAGCGCGTACGGCCACCAGGCGGCGCTCATGTGAGGTCTCCACGGGAGGGGGTGGCGATGGGACGAATAGGACCTATGGGACTGATAGGACGAATAAGACTGGCCGCGGCTGTCCCGTCGGTCTCATCGGTCCCGGTGTTGCCCTCGGAAGTCCTGGTTCCTTCCGCCGGCGCCACCGGCACTGCCGGCGCATCCAGGATTTCATCGACCAGCGGTGTCAGATCCCTGACCGAGACCTTCCAGATGATGTGGGAAACGCCCAGCCACACGACCAGCACCGCCGCAAGGGCCCAGAACCACGGGCGCAGATGCGCGAGCTGCGTCGGACGGCGGTCCACCACCGAGAGATACGCCTGCGGAACCAGATGCTCCGCGCCGCGGACGGCCTGCGGCTCGCGGCCGAAGATGAAACGGTGCAGCCGCTGGCGGAGCGATGCCAGCTCTTCTTCCGCCTCGGGCTCGCCGCGATACTTTCCCTGGAACCCGAGAGCCAGCACCATCAGATAGACACGCGCCAGCTCGACGTGCGAGTCGTCGCGGTCGCGCAGCATTTCCTCGATCCGGGTGAACAGCTCTTCGCCGGCGCGATGCGAGGAGAACAGCCGCGACTCGAGCAGCGTCGAGCGCCACGTCTCCCGTCCCGGCCAGTCGAGGTGCAGGAAGATCTCGTCCGCCAGGGCCGCCATGGCGTATTGCGCGCGGCGATAGATCGCCACCGCCACGTCTCCGCCGTTGCGTCCGGCTTCTTCGGCCTGCCGCTCCAGCACGGACAACAGCCGCCGCCACACCGCACCCGGCGTGCTCGCGCCAACGCGCGCTTCCACCGCGGCCGCGGCGTCACCGCCGTCGAACGCCCAGCTCCCCTCCGATACCTGCGCCTTCATGCGCACGACCTCGGAGTAGAACTGCTGGAACTTGTCGATCAGGAACATGGAACGGACCTCAGGTGCGATTTCTCACGTAGAGCACGATCTCGTCGGGCCGCCGTCCACGATCGTTCGGATTGACGACGACGAGCTCCTCCCCCGCAACCACGAACTTCGCGTCCGCCTGAAACGAGTAGAGCGTGACGCCGCGCGACGGAATGAAGTCGGCGTCACTCTCGATCTTCTTGCGGCGTGCTCCCATCTCGCGACGGTCCCGCAGCGAAACGATGCGCGACCGGCTGCCGATGAGACTCGCGTCGACCCACGCGTCGGTGTCCGCCTCAGTGGCGCCCGACGCCATACGGACGCCGAGGATGAGCGAGCACGCGGCCCAGTCGGCGTCAAAAGAAAGACGAAACTCGTCGCCTTCGCGTGAAAACGGATAGGCCGTGTACGCCTCGGAGACGCCCTCATCGATGAAACGGGCGATGGCGAGACGGACGGGCTCGAACGTCGCCATGAGGTCGTTGTGGTCGTACGGCTCCAGCACCGGCGGGATCAGCGTGCGGCCGAGGCCGGCGACGTGTCCGAGGAGCGAGCAGAGGGTGAGATAGATGGAGAAAGGATGCGCGACGCCGCTGCGCAGCACCGCTTCGTACGCCGGCAGCTCGCCGACGAGGCAGTGCACGAGCTGCTTCGTGTCGAGGAGTTGCGGGACGCGTGCGGCGGAGGAGGGTGCGCGGACCTGATCGGCGAGGAACATCGCCTTCTCGCGGATGCGCGTGGCGATGGAGAGACAGAGCTCGTAGAGCGAGGAGCCCGGCGTGACGCGCAGCCAGGGCGGCTCGAACCTGGTTTGCAGGAAAACCTCGTTGCGGTAAGCGACCTGCGCCAGCGGGAACGTCACGTACTTGGCCGGCGGGTCGTCGCCGGCGAGGAGATGCAGCTTCGGCTGGAGAACGGTCAGCGCGACCTCCCCTTCGCCCGTGTTCTCGTCGGCCAGCGGGCCGGCGTCGGCGAAGCCGAAGCGCTCCTTGAGCTCGAGACCGCGGCCGCGCGCGGCGACGGCGAGATGGATCGTGAGCGGTTGCGCCTTCAGCTCGTCGACACGCGCGGTGAGGTCGAGCGAGAGATCGGCGCCGTCGCCCGCGCTGTGACTGACGACGAGACCGTCGGGCATCACGGCTTCGAGCTCTTCGATGCGGAGGACGCCGTCGAGCAGCTTCCCGGCATCGATGCGCACGTGACGCACGCCCCAGTGGAACGGGGCGATGGCGGCGGAGTGGTAATGAAGGAGCGTCTCGTGGCGCAGCGCCTGCTGCTGGAAATGCTGCGGGGCGAGGAGCATCCCCTCGTGCCACTGGATCGCCGGAGGCACGTCGCGCGCGGTGGTGGTGGCGCGCCCCTGCTTGCGGCGGATCGAAAGCGTATCGGTCATTGGAGCGCCTCCACGGTGAGATCGCGCTCGCCGAGGACGAGGCGGAAGAGTTGCTGCGGATCGACGGCGGCGCGGTGCTCGCCGTCGGTGGCGTAATCGGCGAAGACGATCACCATGACGGCGCCGGGGCGGTACGTCAGCGTGAGCGGCTCGACCTGCTGGCCCGGTACCCACTCACGCGCCTCGACCGCGAGCTGCTTCGGGTAGTCGCGGAGGAACTGCTCGCGCTTGGCGAACCACTCGGCGGACGGGATGGCGAGGAGCTTCTCGACGAGCTTCTTGTCGTAGACGATGAGGAGGTCGACGGCGACCGGGCTGTCGAGGTTTGCGTCGGGAGCAACCTTGACTTCGACCGGCAGCTCGCCACCGAACATGCCTCGCACTTTCGGCCCGACCGAACAGGAAGCCGCGTAGAAAAGAAGCGCCGACGCAAACGCAAGGCGGAGAGCCGCCCACGCCCAGGGTGAATTGACTGTCATAGGAGTCTTGGAGCTGTCCGATTCTCTCACCACTAGGGGTGACTTGGACAGACATTTCCCTACCCTGGATTCACCAACTAGGGAAAATGTTTACATCCGTGACTTCAGACGAGTCAGCGAGTTAGCGAGCTGAGGCTGTTTTCGCCTACTGCCGGAGGAACGGCTCCGTCGGCGGCGGCTCGGGCGGCGGAGCGGGCTGGTCGCCCCGGTCGGGACGCGGGGCCTCGATCGGAATCTGTTCCTGCTGCACGCGAGGCGGACGCGCGGGACGAAGGTGCGGGGGCAAATCCTCGGGGCGGGAACGCGGCATGCGCAAAAGCGCAGCATTTCTTGCGCCACGTGCAAAAGGGGACGTGCGGGGCGCGACGCCACACCCGTGGCGTACAGGGTGACGATAGGACGAATAGGACCTATAGGACGAATGGGACGAATGCGACCCCACCGCCCCGCCGCGGCGCAGGGGTGTGGACGTGCACACCTTCGGTGGCGCAGCGACACACCGCCGGTGTGCACGTGCGCACCCACGGTGGTGCAGTGACACACCCCTGGTGGTGCAACGACACACCCCGGGTGGTGCAACGACACACCCTGGGTGGTGCAACGACACACCCTGGGTGGTGCAACGACACACCCATGGTGGTGCAGTGACACACCCTGGGTGGTGCAACGACACACCCTGGGTGGTGCAGTGACACACCCATGGTGTGCACGTGCGCACCCACGGTGGTGCAGTGACACACCACCGGTGTGGGCGTGCGCATCCGCCGGCGCGCAGTGCGCAACTTCGGTGTGCACGTGCGCATCGGCCGGCGCGCAGTGACACAACGCCGGTGTGGGCGTGCGCATCCGCCGGCGCGCAGTGCGCACTCCCGGTGTGCGCGTGCGCCTCGCGGTGGCGCGGCGTCACATGCCCGGGGGGCGGTGCCCCATTCGTCCTATAGGTCCCGTCCTATCCGTCCTATCGTCACTCTGTGCGTCTCCGCCAGAACTCCCGGTCGGGCCAGCGCTGCTCCTGGCGGTAGAACCGCGCGCGCACCTCTAAATAGCTGGTGAACTCGTCTTCGATGTAGCGGCGGTAGCGGCGCAGCCCGGCGTCGTCGCCGCGCGTCAGCCAATCGCCCACCGCGTACGCCGCAAAGATCCCCGACCGCAGCGCTTTGGTGATGCCCTGCGACGACAGCGGATCGAACCGCGACGCCGCGTCGCCGACCGCCAGCCAGTCCTCCCCTGCCGCGCGGTCGAGGCGTCGCGAATCCGCCGGGCGCATCACCACCGCCGACCCCTCGCCGCGGACCATCGCACCGATGTGCGCCGTCGTCTCCAGCAACTGCGTCCAGCAGGCCACATCCGCCAGCCTCAGGACGCGCGCGATGTCGGAATCCGTCATGCACGCCACCACCCGCTTCCCTTCCGGCAGCCCGGCCGTGTACCACCAGCCGTCGGGGAACGCCTCCACGAACGTGCGCGGGTCGTCGGCGCCGTCGTCGAAGAAACGGACCGCCGCCACGAGGTGATCGGCGTTGACGAACGTCGCCCCGCGCCGCCGGGCGATCGTGGCGGAGCCGCCGGTGGCGTCGATGAGGAACCGCGCGTTGAGCGACTCCGAGGCGCGGCCGCCGCGCAGCACGGTCACGCCGCGCTGCTCCGCCTCGTCGGCCAGCATCGCGTCGAATGCCGTCCGGTCGAGGTGCCAGCCGTTGCCGCCCGTGGAGAAGACGTAGTCGTTGTCGACGCGCGCGTGCGAGCCCCACGACGACACTGTCCCCGCGACCTCGCGATGCCCCTGCTCGACGAACGGGGTCCAGACGTCGAGGTGCTGGAGCAGTTGCCGGGCAATGGGAGGAAGGGTTTCGCCGACACGCGGCTCGTTGTAGAGCGACGCCTCCACCAGCGCGACCTTCAGCGCCGGCGCGTGGCTGCGCAACGACAGAGCCGTCGCGCAGCCTGCCGGACCGCCGCCGGCAATGGCCACATCACACTCGATCAACGCTTCAGGCCCGGACCGCGTAGAACGAGGCCACCACTCCCGCCGGCGAGACGCCGCCGGTCCCTGACGGATGCGGAATCGTCCGCACGATCGAGCCGACGATCGCCGGCACCTGCAGGTTCGCGGTGCTGTTCGGCCACACCGGCACCAGCCAGCCGATGTAGTCGTAGATCCACTCCGCGCCGCTGACGACGCCTTTCCCCTGGAAGCGGACCTGCATCGGCGACCCGTAGCCGAACGAGCCATGCAGGTCGAGCGACCATCCCGGCCCGCCGATCTTCCCGGTCAGCGTGTCGAACGAGTCGCCTTTGATGACCAGCTCCCCGAGGCCGAACTCCAGGTCGTTGAACGCCGTCTTCGGATTCGGATCGTTGAGCAGGCTGCGGTAAGTCCAGGTGCCGATGAAGGGGTTTTCATGTTTGGTCATGTCACACTCCGTTTGCGTTGTCCGTTGTCCGTTGTCCGTTGTCCGTCCCGCCGCCCACGGACAACGGAAAACGGAAAACGGAAAACGCTCCAGTCGTCAGCCGTCAGGCGTCACTCTCTGCGCGTTCTCTCCACGCTGATGTACGGCGGGGGGTCGGCCGGCGGCACGGTGCTCGGTTTCGTGGTTCCTTTGGGATTGCGGATGACGAAGCTCAGGCGCCACCACTCCGTCACCATCTTCAGGTCACCGGCATTGGTCTGCGGCACGCCGGGGGTCCAGTCGAGCCACAGCGTGCTGCCGTCGGGTTGCAGCTCGTAGGTCTGCAGCGGGCGATGGGCCGGCCACCACAGCGTCTCCCAGATGCGCTGCTCGCGCTTCATGACGCCGTTCTTCTCGCTGTCGGGGTAGATGTTGTTCCACTCCTCGTACGTGATGTCGATCGTCTGCGTCGAGCATTCGTTGAAGTCGGCCTGCCACGGCAGCGCCATGTACTTGGTCAGGTCGCCCGGCTGCAGGCCGATGGTGAAGTCGTTGTCCTGCGAGAGGTCGGTGCCGGTGTACGAGGCGTAGTCGCCCTCACCGGTCGTCGTGCCGTTCGTGTTCGCGGTGGCCGGGGTCTGCGCGAAGCTGTAGAAGCCGGGATCGGCCTTGATGCGGTAGGGCTCCTTGTAGACGGCGGGGTTGCGCATGATCCAGCCGATCTCGCCGCCGGGACAGAAGGCGCCGCCGAGGAGGTTGGAGAGCACGCCGCGATCGAGATCGCGCCCCGTGCGGTTCACCCAGTTGGCCGTCGGCCACCAGAGGTTCACCTCGGTGACCCATCCCTCCACCAGCTCGTTGTAGAACAGCCCTTCGGCCCACTGCTTCAATAGATAGAACTGGAAGTCGGTCAGGCGGAGGAACTTCGACGGCAGCGTGTTGGAGATGGGGTTGTCGCCGGCGAGCAGCGGCATGAGCGGCAGGTTGTAGACGCGGCTGCTCGGCTTGTCGCCGAGGAAGAAGTTGTTCTCTTCGCCGTGCTCGCGGACGAGGTCGAAGAGGAACTGCCGGTCGGCGCGATACGGATCGTACGTGTTGGTCTCGATGCAGTGCCGGCGGCACGACTCGAGGAGGCGTCCCGACTGGTACGCCGCGAGCTGCTCCAGCGTCAGCCGGCGCAATTCCGTCGCGCAGTCGGGCAACGCACCCGCGAGTTTGTCGAGCAGCGCGTTGACCTCGTCCTCCAGGTCACGCTTCGCCGACGCGTTCGCGCTGCCGCGCCACTGCTTCTGATATTCGTCGAAGCTTTCCGCGCTTGCGGCCGTCGCTTCGCCCGTCGTCGCGGTGGCGAACTTCGCCAGCGAGGCGCGGAGGTCCTGCTTGAAGTCCTCTGTGGCGCCGCCCGGAATCGCGCCGCCCGGAATCGCGCCGCCCTCGGCCGCGTCGCCGCTTTTCGCGCGTAACGCCGTCTTCGACGTGGCGGCCGAGGACTTCTCCAGCGTCGACAGCACCGGCGCGATCTTCTCGACGAACAGCTCGCCGCTGTGATGCTTCTCCAGGCAGCGTCGCTGGCAACGCTCCACGGCTTTCCAGTCGACCGTCGGCGGCACGCCGAGCTTGCACGGGTCGAACGTTCCGCGCGTCGATTGGTTGTGCGGGAAATTCGACTGCCCGAGGATGTTGCAGAGATAGGAGAACTGGTCGGGGCGGAAGAGCAGCGACCAGATGTCGCGGTAGAACCACGGCTTGTACGCGGGGTTCCAGCGCAACCGCCCGGCGCGCCACATCGTCAGCGCGGCCTGGTCGGTCGGATCGATGCGCTGCGGATTGTCGAACGTGCCCGCGGTGCCGTAGAGCTCCGGCCGCGTGGCGAACTCGCGGACGTTCATATCCTCGATGGCCTCGTCCGCCGTGATGATGTCGAGCACTTCCGGGACGTACCCGGGATAGCCGACGACGCACCACGCCGGGTACTCGACGTCGACGAAACGCGTCGCCTGGACGAGCTGCGAGAACATCTCCAGACGCGCCATGACCGGGCCGTCCGAGGTGTCGTCGAACCAGCCGTCGTTGTTGGCGTATTCGTCGATGCGCGGCTGCCCGAAGTCGTCGTACAGATACGACCCCGAGTTGCCGTGGCCGCCGAGGACGAGCAGGCGTCCGCTGTCGTCGGTGATGAGCGAGCCGAGCGTGTCGATGTCGTTGGGCTTCAGCGGCGGCGGGAACGTCGGCGCGTAGATGTCGCCGCCATCGCGGTCGAATTCGGCCCGGCGCTGGTTCTTGTGGTCGACGACACGCGGCCCGGGATCGATGATCAGGCGCTGCCGCGCGGCGTCGCCCGTGACGTCGGCGTTGCGCCGCGGATGATCGGGGCCGTAGCCGTTCTCCCCTTCGAGCTGATTGAACTCGTACCAGACGGCTTTCTTGTTCGCGAGATAGACGCGCCAGTGGATGTTGACGAGCGTGCCGGCGTTGCCGCCGCCCTCGACCTGGTCGCCGATCTTCAGCGGGCGCCCCTCGGGGCTCTTCTCGTCATAGACGTAGATCTGGAAGCGCGCGGCCTGACGCTTGATGCGCCCTTCCTTGTCCTTGAACCGCTTGACGCGCAGCTCGGTGACGCCGTCGGGGCCGACTTTCACGTTCCCCTGGTCGTCACATTCGAGCGGCAGCGTCGCCGGCTCTTCGGGCGAGATGCAGAACGCGTCCGGACTGTTGCCGAGGCGCGCGATGCCGATGCCGGGATGAACTTTGTATTTGGCAGGCATGTCCGTTCCTCTCCTCAATCCAGCAGATCGAGCGACACGCCTTCCAGGCGCAGCAGCTCGTGATCCTCGGAGTAATCCGCGCCGATGACGACCAGCGTGATCTGCAGCGACGACGCTCCTTCTTCGAGCAGCCGGCGCGCGGTCTTCGTCACGTTGATTCGGTGATTGCGCGGTGTGTTGTGGCTCCGCGGACGCAGGTCGTACGGCCGTGGACTCTTCGCCGGCAGCTCGCAGTGTCCCGGCCCGCCGATGCACTCGCCATGGCCGAAGACGGCCAGGTAGCCGCCGTAGCTCGGATCGTCCATCGGCGTGTCGCCGTTCGCGTCGGGCTTGTTGAGGAAGACGCGGATGAAGCACGAGCGCGGCAGTTGCGGCACGCGGTGGAGGCGCACTTCCGCCTGGCGGAACGAGGTGCGCGCCGCCTGCGGAATGTCGATGGGGCGGGAGACGAAGCGGCCGACCGGCGCGGACAGGCCGACCGGCACGATGTACGACGACTTCACGTACTCGTAGCCGAAGCGCGTCCAGTCGAGCGTGTCGCGGATCGTGTAGCTCCACGGCGTCAGGACGGAGTCGAGATCGGCCGGCAGTGAGTGCGGATTGATGGTCTGCCACTCGCTCCAGAGGCGGTCGACGTTCGCGTGGATCGGCCAGAAGACCGGGTCGTACGACGCCGTGAGGTTGCTCAGCATGTCGCCGAACATCGGCTGCTGGTACATGTCCTCACGCGTGTGGAAGCGGCGGCCGCGCACCTGCACGCCGCGGTTGCGCGCATTCGCCACATCACCGGGAGGCAGCGAGGCGGGATCGACGTACTCCGGATTCTGGCCGCCGGTCCAGATGTGCAGCGTGTTGTGCGGATTCTGGTCGATGAAGCCGAACGAGTCGTTGTAGAGGCTCCCGCCGCCGAAATCACGGAACGTCCGCAGCGACATGATCTGGTCGATGTCGTCCGCGGTTGGGTAGTGATAGTGGAACTTCTGCTCGACCGTGACCGGCTTCCCGTTCTTCTGGTACTGCGCCGGATAGCGCAGCGGATACCAGAGCGAGTTGGCGGCGAGGAGGGCGTCGATGAAGCGCTCGCGGTAGTCGCCGACGGTGTACTTCGCGCCGATCATCTTTCCCACCGCTTCGAAGAACTCGGTGAGCCGCGTATAACGCGTGCCCGGTTCGATCATGTCCTTCAGAAGGATGTCGGCTTCCTTCTTCGGCACGCTCGGCGTGGCGTTCTCGAGATAGATGAGCGACGCGCGCGTCAGGTACGCCTTGAACGCCGGCGGGATGATCTCGCCGTCCTGCGGCTTCTCCGGCTTGTACTTCGGCATCGTCCAGTCCCAGTACGGGATCGTGACGTCGCGCGCGAAGTCCTGGAGCGTCTGCTCGAACTCGTAGAGGTAGACGCGATGCCACGGGAGGAAACGCTCCCACCCGTGCTGGCAGTGGTTCTGATGGACGAGCGCCTGGTTGTTGAAGCTGCGGCGGTCGTTCGGCCACTTGTTGAGGTTGTAGAGCTCGCGGAAAGCCAGGCGCAGGCGGTCGACCTGCGGCTCGCTCATGCAGTCGAGGTTCGGCCGCTGTTTCAGCTCGCCGTGCTCGTAGTGGTACTCGTTCGCCGTGCCCTCGTAGACGTCGAAGCTGCGGGCGTCCGCGCCGGCTTTCGTGTGGCCGAGCGCTTCCGACTCTCCCTTCAGATCGAAGGAGGTCGTCTGCTCGCCGGGACAGCCTTCGTCGATCCAGTCGGCGATGTAGCGGATGTCCTCTTCGCTGACGCGCTTGCCGCCCCAGGGGAGCGCGGGGAAGCGCGAGCCGTCGAACGGCGCCTCACCGCGCAGGCCGCGGATGAGACCCGACTTCGCGGCGCGGCTCTCCGGCACGCAGCAGGGACACGCCTCCGCCGCCGCCTCGTCCGCCGGCGCAATCATCCGCACGCCGTGAACCTGAACGTCAACGAATTCTGACAGCGGGAGGTGCCAGAAGGCACCGCGCCCGTCGTAATCGGCCGTGCTCGCGCCGGCCGCCTGATCGAGGATCTCTTTGACGCGCTCGTATCGCGTGGTTGTTGCAGTGCTCCGCCCGTCCGCGGTCATCGCCGGCGCCCTCCATGTTTGGTTTACTGGGACCCTAACGGAGGAGTGACGGAGAAGGGAAAGTCCCTACCCGGGGACGGCAAAAAAGCAAAGCAGAAGGGAGAAGGGAGAAGGGCAAAGCTGAACGCAGAGCGCAGAACGCAGAATGAAGAATGAAGAAGGGGAGGCGATGACGAAAGACGATGAATGGTGAGTGTTGAATGCTGAATGCCGGCCCGCCGCCTTCAACATTCATCATCCAACATTGAACATTCACCATTGCCCGTCTTCTTCATTCTGCGTTCTGCGTTCTGCGTTCTGCGTTCTGCGTTCTGCGTTTTGCCCTTCTGCCTTCTGCCTCCTGCCTTCTCCCCTCCCTCCTCCGATAGACTTCCCCCATGCGCCATCCTTCTTTCTTCTTCGGCCACGGCAATCCGATGAACGCCCTTCAAACCAACCCGTGGACGGACGGCTGGCGCGCCATCGGGCAGTCGATGCCGAAGCCGCGTGCGATCGTCTGCGTCTCGGCGCACTGGTACCTCCCGGCGACACTCGTCACGGCGAACGCGCGGCCGCGCACGATCCACGACTTCGGCGGCTTCCCTCGCCCGCTGTTCGAGGTGCAATACCCCGCGCCGGGCGAGCCGTCGCTCGTCGAGCGCATCCGCACGCTGCTCGCACCCGACACCGTCGAGGGCGACGAGCGATGGGGCCTCGACCACGGCACGTGGTCGGTGCTCGTGCACGTCTTTCCCGACGCCGACATCCCCGTCGTGCAGCTCAGCATCGACGAAACGCAGCCGGCGCAGTTCCACTACGACCTCGGGCGCCGCCTCGCGCCGCTCCGCGACGAGGGCGTGCTCGTGATGGGCAGCGGCAACCTCGTCCACAACCTCCACACCTACGCGTGGGGGCGGCACAACCCGGAGCCGTTCGACTGGGCGGTGCGCTTCGAAGCGCTCGCGCGCGAAGCGATCGTCACGCACAACCACGACCCCCTCATCAACTACGAAGCCCTCGGCCGCGACGCCCAGCTCTCCGCCCCCACCCCCGATCACTACCTCCCGCTGCTCTACATCCTCGGCACGCAGCAGGAAGATGATGAGGTGAGCTTCCCGGTGGAGGGCGTGGACGGAGGATCGATCTCGATGCTGACGGTGCAGATCGGGTAGGGCGCGTAGGAACGAACGTGATTACCGTTCGTCCCACTCGCCGTGCTCAGATCAACTGCGACGCGTCTCGGATCCGACCGATCGCTTCCCCGAGGTTCGCCCCCTGGTTCGGCAGACCCCAGCCGTTGACATAGCAACCGCCGGAGACGTGCACGCCCACGATTTCCCCGTTGTCGTTCAGGATCGGCGCGCCTGACGAGATGGGCAAAGTATCGATGTTGTTATAACTCAGCGTGCCGTCGATGTTGTTGAGGAGCGTGCCGGCTTCGATCTTCTTCCCATCAGATCCGGGATGCTGAATGATGCACAAAGTGGTGCCAGGCGTCTTGGCATCGACGGGGGCGATCGGGAGCCAACCGTAGATGTCGCCCGGCAACTGGCCGGCAGCATTGGGCCCTAACTCGATGATGGCGTAGTCGACGCCGCCGTCGCGATGCTCGCGGAGCTGGACCACGGGGAAGGACTCCCCTGGCCGCAACACGTCAGTTGCACCATTCACCTGGAAGTTGAATTTGACGTGCATCAGGATTGCCACCTCCGCGGGGCTGATCGGCTTCCCGTTGCGCTCCGGCCGCGTCCAGAACTGACCGTCCTGATCGAAGCAGTGACCGGCGGTAAGGAAGAGGTGGCGGCTGATGAGCGCCCCTGTCCCCCAGTCCTGCCCGGCAACGGTACCGGGAGTGTCGGGCGCCGGGAAGAGCGGGGCGAGGTTGCTCAGCCACTGCAATTGCCCGACTTTTGGTTCTGTCGCGTCGACCAACGCCTCCGAGACTCCGAGACCGCCTTCGTACTTCTCAACATCCTGAAACTCAGCGCGTGCGACGCAAATGGAGGCGTTGACGAAACGGATACGCTCGTCGAGCAGCTCCACGTCCGATGCTGCTTTTGCCCGCTGCCTCAGCAACTCCTGCAACTTCGCCGGCAACTCGGCTTCGCTCAATCCCTCGAGTCCTTCTCTTGCTTGCGGAGCGATCGGCATTCCACGTGTTTCGGGGGGGATCATCGGTGTGACTCCTTTCTACTCCGAGACGCCATCAGCCGCGCGTGGGGACGCACTGCGGATCGGGGAACTCGTCCCTGGACTCGATAAAACGGAAAAAAGAATGGTTGAACGCCAGGCGCGCGAGTTTGGGCCGGTCGGATGGCGCCGTCAGCTTCGACGCATCGCGTCCCACATTCAGCTTTCCGTACAACTGAAAGTGGCCGCCGAGACCTGTCGCCGCGGCGTTGGCGACGACCGTCGCATTGCCCGGCTGTTGTCCTTGGCCCGGGATGATGTCCGGGATGTTGGTGAGGACGATCTCGGCCAGTCCGCGGTCGTCATGAAGCGTGATCGAGCGGATGTCGTTGTTCTGCGTCCGCGCAAGAATCCGGATCGGGCCCGAATGGTCGGTGATGGTCCACTGCACGGTCGCCACATCGCGCACTCCGAACACTTCGAGCCGTCCTCCGCGGATCGGCACCCTGGCCAGCTTGTCCGCCGTGCCGAGGTCGAGGACGAACCCGGGATCGATCTGTTTGAGGCTGGGCAACGTAGTGTCGAAGTTCACCACATCCACCTGCCCTGGTTTGGCGACCGGAAACGTCAGCTCGACGAACTGTGGGATGCGGAACTCCTTGATCGGCACCGCCACCCGCCGCCCTTCGTTGTTGACGACCGTCACCTGCCGGTCCAGCCGCTCTTCCGGCCACCAGTCATCGGTGGCGTACTGGTGCGGCTCGATGAAGAGGCTCGCGTAGATCGGAGGTTCCGCGCCGGGATTCGTCCGGCCGTCAGGAATCAGCGCGAACGGTGCGTTCGCGGTTCCGACATTGAAGAAAACCAGGCCACCAACCATTACCTTGTACATGAGCTCTCTCCTTACTCGCTTCGCGCCTCGGACGCGCCGTCAATAGCCAATGGTCTGCAGTGCCGCCCAGAAGGAGACCGGCACGTCTCGATTCCGCAGCGCGTCGAGCTGCATCGCGCGCACGGCCTCGGCCGGTGAAACTCCGGCCGCGAGCTGCGCGTGCAGCCGTGGGAAGAAGGCGGAGGCCGCGGAGTCGTCGATCGGCCAGAGCGTCGCGATGACCGACGACGCACCCGCCGAAAGAAAGCCGTGTGCGACGCTGACTACTCCTTCGGAAGCCTTTCGTTCTCCGCGTGCCGTGCTGCAGCCCGCGAGAACCACGATCGAGCCGGCGCGGAGCTGCAGTTTCGCCAGTTCCGCCACCCTCACTCGCCGCTCGCGGCCGTTGTGTCGCAGGAAAATCGACGCCGGCGCGTAACCGCGCTCGTCGCCGACCGCATGTCCCGCGAAATGGATCACGTCCGCCTCGGGAGCGAGTGCCGACAACTCCTCGAGTTGTGCGCCGCTCCTCGCGATGCGCGTCGCAGCCGGGTAGAGCGCCGCGATGCGATTCGCTTCCGCGTCGGCAAACGCCAGCGCCCCGCCGCCGCCCGCCGCATCGGGCGCCGCGACGACCAGCGCTCCACGAGGTGCCTGCACGGGCCGCCGCCGCGCGGCTGCCGCCGCATACACCGCGGCGCTCGGTGCAACCGCAATGGTGTGGGTTTCCACGAGATGCCGTCCCTGCGGATCACGCAGGACCGCGAACGGCACTGCAGTTGTCGCCGCATCCGGAACGAAGACGAGCGTTCCGCCTCCCGCCACCTGTGCGGCGGCGGGAGCGAGAAGACGCTCGTACACGGCGCGAGCCGCGGACGCCAGCGCCGACTGGTCATCGGCGCGAACCGCGCGCACCAGCGCTTCGATCTCTCGCTGCAGCGTCTCGCGCGAGCACGCGACCGTGCTCGCACGAACGCCGCCGGCATCTACGGTGAAGACGACGAGTTGCGACGGCAGCGCCGCAAATTCGATGATCGTCGTGCCGGGCGGCAGCTTCCGGAAGTCGATCGCCGCCGGCTGCCGATAGGCCTCCAGCAGCGCGCGGCCCCGTGCCTTCTCGGCAAACACGAATGCCGCGACGGCATCCTTCTCGGACAGCGCGAGCTCGATTCCTTCGTCGAAGAGCTCCTCGGCCGCGTGGAATGCGCCCCACCGCGCCTCCCCCGGCGGCAGCGACTGCCGATGTCTTTCGAGAGTGGCGATCCCGCTCTCGACGTCCGCCATCGCGCCTTCTCGGTTGCCGGCGCTCCGCCGCGCGCGGGCACGCTGCAGCAGGAGACCCGGCACGTTGAACGGATCGCTGCGCGCTGCCTGGAACTCGATCGCCTCCGTCAGCAGCGCATCGGCCTCCACCGGCGGCGTGTCCGCAAGCATCGCTCGCGCCCGCAGACTGGCCATGCGCAGGAACGCCACGTAAGCCGGATCCTTCACGCGTGCCGCGGCCAGAGCCGCGTCGGCAATGTCGGCACGCGCACCATTTCCCTGTTGCAGGCGATCGAGCACCACGGCGCGGATCAGCAGCGTGTTCGCTTCCTGAAGATCGTGTCCGAGCCTGCGGGCAGTCTCGATGTGGAGCGTCAGGAACGATGCCGCGACGGCCCAGTCCCGCCGCACGATGGCCGAATCCGCAACCGAGGTGACCGCCTTCTCCAGCGGAATCCCCGGCCGCCGGCCGAGACCGCGCAGTGCGGCCATGTGATACGTCCAGGCGGTCGTATGGTCACCAATGCGATCGTGGATGACGGCGAGGATTCGTCTCACGCCCGCCGCGTTGTCCGACTCACCCAGCCGGTCGAGCGAAGCCGCGCTCGCTTCCAGCAACTCGATCGCCGCGCCGTAATCGGCGCGCGACGCGTGACAGATCCCGAGCTGCCACTCGATGAACGCACGATAGGCGGGAAACTCCGGCCCGACGCTCGCGAGCAGCCGCTCCATCTCTCGTTCACTCTCTGCACGTCGTCCCTGCTCGTACACCGCATTCGCCGTGAAGTAGCGGGCCGCCAGCGCCATCGGACTGCCGCCCTGCTCGAACCTCGCGGCCGCACGGCGGAGGCCCGCGGCTCCTTCGGTCGGCTCACCTTTCTGAAGCGCGCTCAAGCCGGCGTCGTAATCAGCATGCCCTTGCGCAAGCAGCATTCGTTTCGCGTCGTCGGCAGCGTCGATTGCCGCCACTGATCGTTCGAGCATGCGATCGCCGCCGTGCGCGGTCACGGCACTGCCGAGACGGCGCGCCACGTTGAGGTGGCGCGCGGATTCGCCCGCTCGACCGTTCAGCACTGCGCGTCCCCAGCGGCCGAGGATCTCCTGAACGCCTCTGGCGCGGGCACCGTGAGGATCGCGCCGCACCATTTCCGCTGCAGTTGCGGGGTCATTGGCCACGCGCTCGTACTCGCGATCGAGGACCTCGAGGAACGGCTTCTCCGGGGCCAGCGCGTCCCGGTGTGTTCGCGCCTCGGCCGCCCAGTCGCTGGCCGGGTCGGCGGCTGCGTATCGCTCCCAAGCTTCGCGAGCGAGGTCGCGAAGGCCGAGGCGCTCGAGGATCAGGGCACGGTTGAACAGCGCCGCGTGCAGACGCGGATCGAGCGCGAGGGCGCGGTCTGCAGCCATGAGCGCATCCGCCAGGAGTTGCGGTGCGTCGTGGCGGAGCGACGTCTCGTAGTAGGCGACGGCCAGGTCGCTCCAGAGTGCCGGCTGGTTCGACGCCTCGGCCGCCGCCAGCAAGGTGGCCGTTGCATCGCGAGTCTCCCCTTTCAGCAACTGCGCGACACCGGTGGTATGGCTCGCCACCGGCGAGGCGGTTCCGCGAACTTTCGCCAGCGTCGTCTGGATCGTGGCGGCCATCATCAGCGACGGCTCCCGACCGCCGTGGAACGGCGCCCACGCCACCGCGCTGCTGAGACGCGGTTCGAGCGGCCGGACGTCTTTACCTGCAGCAGTGACGAGAGCCGCGATCAATGATTCGTCGCGTTGGGGCTCGCGCTGGCGCTGATACACCACTGCCAGCAAAGTCAGGCAACAAGCGGCAGCGACGACGACCGCGGCAGTGCGCCGCCAGGCACCGTAGTTCGCTCCCCAAGCCAGCATCGCGTCTCCTGTCACGAGTTCCCTCGTGTCGATTGACGGACGCTCGCACACAATTCACTCGTGCAGCGGAGGCGTTGCACGACAGTAGCGTTGCAGGCGTCCCGTGGATCCGAATTGGTGTGTAAGGAAAGAGAAAGTATAGCGGAGGAGCTCCCGCCAGGACTCGTGACGTCCGGACGCGCGCTGTTCGTGCAGATCGGGTTAGGACGCGCGTCAGACTTGCCGCACGGAATTGGCGGAATCGGAGGGACGGGAGTGGGCGCGCTGGGTGCTGTTGTTCTCGTGATGGTCTGATTCACGCATTCGCCCTCACCTTGCTTCGTTGCACGACCCTGACCGGCCTCTGCTACACACGTGTTATCTTGCCGTTTCGTTCCCGCGCTCGACTGCAGGTCGAACCGCTGAAAGGCTTTACTTGACCTCCAGTACCGCAACACCGGCCCCCGCGCTGGTGGAAACACGCCGCTCCCGACCCACTGACGCGCCCATCGTTTCGAGCCTCGGCCCCGAGCCGTGGACCCATCCGTGGTGGAAGGTCGCCAAAGGCGACGGCCCGACCTTCTTCTATATCGTCACGATCCACATCCTCGCGGCCATCGGTCTCGTGTTCTTCGCGACCCCCGGCTGGCGCATCATCGCCGCCACCGTCACGCTGGCCTGGATCGGCGCCCTCGGCGTCACCGTCTGCTATCACCGCGCGCTGTCGCACACCGCGCTGCGGCTCCATCCGGTCATCAAGCACACGCTGATCTTCTTCGCGATGTTCAACGGCTCCGGCTCGCCCGACTCCTGGACGGCGAACCACCGGCAGCATCACTCGAAAGTCGAGACGGTAGAGGACATCTCCAGCCCCGCCATCGGCGGCTTCTGGTGGGCTCACCTGCGCTGGCTCTGGCAGGCAGGCCACATTCCTCTCGACCGCTGGTGCCCCGATCTCGACAAGCCGGAGTACCGGTTCTGGCGCCGCATGCAGACGCCGCTCCTCGCGGTCTCCGTCTTCGGCGGTCTCGCCTTCGGCTGGCCCGCATTCTTCTGGCTCGGACCGATGCGCCTCGTCGCCTCGCTCCACGGCCAGTGCTTCGTCAACAGCATCGCGCACATGCGCGAAGGGCGGAAACCGGGCGAGGACTCATCGCAGAACATCGCCTGGCTCGCGCCGCTGCACTTCTTCCAGGGCGAGAACTGGCACCGCAATCACCACGCGAAGCCGTCCTCCGCACGCTTCGGCTGGCGCTTCTGGCAGATCGATTTCGGCTGGTACACGATCGTCCTGCTGGAAAAGATGGGGCTGGCCTCCTCGGTAAAGCGGCCGTCCAAACGCGACATCGCGTCGGTTTAAGAAACCGGACCTATAGGACAAATGGGACCGATGGGACAGGGCAATGCCGCTGTCCTGTCGGTCCTTTTTTATCCTCGGGCACATACGTCGGCTCTGCTCACCGCACCGCCGTTTCCGGCTGACGCCGGTCTCGTTCGCGCCGCTCATCGCCGTCCGACATCGCTTCGGTGACTACATCAGAGACGGCACCCGGATCGTCCACCACGCCCTTCTTCGCCAGCAGCGCGCGCAGCACCGGCGGAGTGACGAACGTCGTGATCATCACCATGAGCGCCACCGAGCTGTAGAGGCCCGCCGTCAGCAGTCCCGCCGTCAGGCCGAGCTGCGCGAAGATCAGGCCGACCTCGCCGCGCGGCACCATCCCTACGCCGATGACGAACTTCCGCAGCGGCTTGCCGATGATGGCGTAGCCGGAGACCAGCTTCCCGATGATGGCCACGGCCGTCAGCAGCAGACCGACGATGAGGAACTGCCGCCCCTCGGGATCGAACGGATTGAGCTGCCGCAGATCGACCGCCGCGCCGACGGAGACGAAGAAGATCGGGATGAAGAACTGGGCGACGTCGTAGACCTCGTGCTCGATGTCGCGCCCGCGATCGGTCTTGGCCAGGACGAGCCCCGCCGCGAACGCGCCGATGATGAGCGCCGAGCCGAGCGCGTCGGCGAGGTACGCCAGGCCGAACGCGAACATGATCGAGGCGAAGAAGAGCGCCTTCGCCACGCGCACCTTCGCGATGAGGCGGATGAGCGTCGGCGCGAGCAGGGAACCGATGACGACCGCCGCGATGACGAAGCCGAAGGCGAGACCGAACACCTTCCCCACGCCGAGCACCGTCAGCGGCTCCCCTGCCGCCACGGCGCTGATCACCGTCAGCAGCACCAGCCCGAGGATGTCGTCGACGACGGCGGCGCCGAGGATGACCTGCGACTCGTCGCTCTTGAGGTGCCCGAGGTCGGAGAGCACGCGCGCCGTGATGCCGACGGACGTGGCCGTCAGCGCGGCGCCGAGGAAGACCGCGACGGTGGTCGGATAGCCGAGCCACATCCCTACGCCATAGCCGGCGGCAAACGGCACCGCCACCCCGGCGATCGCAACCGATGCGGAAGCGCCGCCCGCTTTCAGCAGGCGCGAGATGTCGGTCTCCAGGCCGATGAGGAAGAGCAGCAGGATGACGCCCAGCTCGGAGAGCACGTGCAGCACGGGGCTGTGGGCGTCGATGAGGTGCAGGCCGGAGACACCGATGACGATGCCGCCGACCATCTCGCCGAGGACGGCGGGCTGGCCGATGCGCTCGGCAAGCTCTCCGAAGATCTTGGCCGCGGCGAAGATCGCCAGCAGCGTGAGCAATAACTGGGTAATGGTCACGAAACGTCGCTCCAGATTCGGACGGCGGCCCGACCGTCCGTGACCCTGCGGGAAAGTCTCCCGCACCCAATGCCCGCCTATCAACTCCCGGCGGGGCGCCAAGTATTGCGGCGGAGCTTACGTCCGTGCAAGCACAATGCGCGTGCTCTTCACGGCTGGTTGTTCCGGTACGCCGCCTGCGCCTTCGAGTACCACGCGTCGCCGGTGAAGTTGTCGACCGACGAGGCGAAGCCGGCCCAGGGGAGACTCACCTGCGGCGGGGCTACGTAGTGGATCATCATCTCGATGGTCAGCGCGCCGAAGTGCTGCTCGGGCGGCAGTGGCTCGTGGATCATCGACGCGCCCGGGACCATGATGTCGCGCGCGTAGCTGCTGCCGTTCTCACCCGTCACCGTGATGGTGAAGCCGCGCGGTTCGGACATCAGATTGACGAGGCCGTAGTTCGTGCGGAAGTTCGCGTCCTGCCGGAGCCCGTACACGAACGCATGAATCGGTTGCAGATCGTCCGTCCCGGGCCCGAGTAACGTGGTCCCGTAAACACCCTGCGAGTACGTGCCTTGCCCCGTATGCGCCGGACTCCAGATCCGCGCGTACACATCGATGCGGCCGCTGAAGTTCGTCGTGCCGTCGTCGTTCACCGCCCGAGCGATGAATGCTCCCAGACCCGTCTGCCCGAGCGTCTCGCTCACGAACCGCGGAAACTGCGTCGTCGAGTGCGGCGGCAGCGTGAGCGTCCGCAGCGGAACCGTGATGCTGCCGCTACGCCCCTGCGGCAACCAGAAAATCGCGACGCGCGCGGCGACGGCGGTGCGGTTGGCCATCGTCACATCGGTCTGGAACCGAGTGCCGAAGGCGCCGGCCACCTCGCCGGCAATCGGAATCAGCACGTTCGGAACCGCGGCCTCACGATCCGCCGCGTCCGGCCGGACCTGCGCGAAACCGCACGGAGCGAAAAGCACGAGGCACAACGCCAGCAGTCGCCACATGCGTAATGGTACGGAGGGAAAACAGCGTGCGTTGCCAGCTCAACCGCGGAAAGAGCGCGCATCTTTGCCAAAAAAAATGGGACGGATGGAACGTCGTGTCCCATCCGTCCCATCGGAATGCTGCTGCTTACTGCTGCGGTGCTGCGTCTTCCTCGGCGGGAGCTTCCTCGCCTTCGACTGCCGCCGGCTCCGTGGCCACTTCCGCGGGCGGCGTGTTGCCGGAGGTGGTGAACTCGGCGCTCTTCTGCCCCTTCTCGGCGCCTGCCTCATCGAGGAGCACGACATCGAAGCGGTACTTGCCATTGGGCCATCCCGCGGTCGGTGCCGTGAAGTTGAAGTTGGCGGTGTTCAGGTTGCTGCCCAGGTCCAGCGCCGTCTCCAGACCTGGGATCGGCCCCGCCTGCTGTCCTTCGACCTCGACGACGCTCAGCCGGCCGACGACCTTGCCGTTCGCCGGCGGGTTGTCGATGTTCGCGACCGCAAACAGCGTGTCGCGAGCGTCGAACGTCGTCGCCGCCTGAGTGACGTCTTTGTCCTTCCCCATCTTCACTTCACTGATGGCCGGAGGACCGGAACTGCACGCACCCGCTGCGACGAGCAACACAACGCCTGCAAAACGCTTCAATTTACCTGCATTCATGGAACACCTCTCCTCTCGGTCAAAGCCGAGACCGCCGATGATACGGGCAAACGCCTCGCGGAAGCCGGAAAGCGAGGACGTATAGGACCTATAGGACGAATAGGACGGATAGGCAGGCCCCCACCACGAGCCCACCCACCCCAAGGGGGCAGGGACCACAGGCCTACTGGTCCTATCTGTCCCATCCGTCCTATCGCCCCCCACCCCACGGGGTGGGCGCCACCCGCCCCGGAATGTTTTGGCTGCCCGCCCCGGGGCTCGTCGTGCGGCGGACGCGCGCTGCGGAGAATGACCTCATCGAAATGGAGGACGTCATGAAACGCATCGTCATCACCATCGCACTGCTGCTCGCCTTCGCCATCCCGTCCATGGCGCAGATCAAGCTGACCGACACCGAAACCCACAAGCTCTTCATCACCGTCCACACGGTCGGGACCGCGCAGACGCTGGATCACAAGAACGTCTTCAACACCCAGGGACAGCCGATCGCGAAGATCGAGCCGGGCTTCCAGAACGCCTTCGGCGATCTCGGCTTCATCGGCAAGTTCGGCAAGAACCAGGAGATCGAAGTGGTCTTCGACCTCTACCTCTCCAGCCGCAACCACCCCTCCCAGACCTACGGCAACGAGGGCTACATGATCCTCCGCGGCGTTCCGGAGAACCTGCAGAGCCTGAAGTTCCTCGAGCCGGTCCTGAGCAAGGTCGACATCAAGGCCGGTCACTTCCTCGTCGACTTCGGCGACGGCCTGCAGCACCGCTCCAACAACGCGATCGTGCAGAAGAACCCCCTCGTCGGCAACTTCGTCGTCGACCCGAACATCGTCAGCATCGGCATGCAGGTCAGCAGCAAGCCCGGACAGCGCTTCGGCTGGCTCCTCGGCGCCAACAACGGCACCACCACGGAAGACTGGAGCGTCGGGCGCGGCTTCGCGGCGAACGGAAAGCTGATCTTCTACCCGATCAAGCCGCTCCGCACCTCCGTCAGCTACATGATGGCCGACCAGAGCGACAACCCGAACAAATCCGGCGGCGGCAGCCAGCTCCAGATGTTCACCGGCAACCGCAGCGGCGAGCGCTATGCGGGAGTCATGGGCGGCGGACAGGCACCCGGCAACGTGTTCCCTCAGGCTGGGGAGAAGTTCAGCGCGGCGCAGTTCGACGCGACCTGGAAGCAGGACAACAACCCGATCGAGCTCTACGGACACCTCGGCCGCACGCAGGACAAAGACATCAACGGCAGCGCCGCCGGCACGCCGGAAGAGACCTGGAACTACTACGCCGGCGACGTGGTCTACCGCTTCACCCCGGCCCTCTACGGCGCGGTGCGCTACAGCGCGGCGCAGACCGAGATGCTGGGCGGTAAGACGACCGACGGCACCGTCAACCGCCTGCAGGTCGGCGGCGGCTTCTGGCTCACCCGCAACATGCTGATGAAGCTGGAGTACGTGACGCAGAAGTACGACGGCTTCCGCCAGGGCGACATGGTCAACAACGGCATCCAGGCGTGGCGCAACCCGGAGTTCAACGGCTTCGTGGCCGAAGTGAGCTTCGCCTTCTGACACTCGCTCCCAACGCACTGATGACGCGCCCCCGGTGACCGGGGGCGCAACCGCTCGGAGGACATCATGAAACGCCTGCTCATCACAGTCATCGCACTCGCAGTGTTCGTCGCCGGCGTCGCAGCCGGCGACCGCTACACCCCCGCCAAAGGCTCACTGGTCCGCATCGAAGGAACGTCCACGCTGCACGACTGGAAGATGGAAGGCACGACCATCGACGGCGCCATCAGCGCCCCGCCGATCGAACAGTGGCAGAACGGCACCGCCGCGGCGGAAGTGAAGGTCACGATCCCCGTCGCCTCCATCAAGAGCGAGCACGCGAAGATGGACAAGCTGATGGTGGAGACGCTGAAGACCCCCGTCATCAACTACGAGATGACCAAGGCCACGCTCGCTGCCCCCGGCTCCGCGTTCACCGTCGCCACCAAAGGCAAGCTGACCATCGCCGGCGTCACGCGCGAAGTCGACATGCAGGTCATGGGCATCCGCGAACCGGCCGGCAACTACGTCCTCAACGGCCAGCTCCCGATCAAGCTGACGGACTACGGCATGAAACCGCCGAAAGCCATGATGGGCACGATCAAGACCGGCAATGACGTGAAGGTGACGTTCCGCTGGGTGGTGGCGGCCAAGTAGGAACTGAGAAGGCAGAAGGCAGAAGGCAAAAGGCTGAACGCAGAACGCAGAACGCAGAAGTCAGAACGCAGAACGTGGAACGCAGAACGTGGAACGCGCAAGTCAAAGGCAGAAGGCAGAGGAGGCACGATGAACAGCACCGCCAAGATTCTCAATTCTTCGTTCTGCGTTCTGCGTTCTGCGTTCATCTTCTCTCTTCTTCTAATCGCCCTGCCCACCGCCGCCCAGGCGACGCGTCTCGCCGCCGGCAGCGGCAGCGCCGTCGTCCTCGACGGTTCTTCCAACGTCAAAGACTGGCAGTGCCGCGGCACCTCCGTCGACGCGCTGATGGTCGTTCCCACCTCCCCCTCTCACCTCAACGCGGTCATCGATCGCATCGAGGACGGCAACATCGGCGTCTGGATGAGCAACCCCTCCGCCGCACGCTTCGATCCTCCTGACTTCCGGCTGCGCGTGCCGGTCTCCACGTTCAAGTGCGGCAACCGCGTGATGGAGAGCGACATGCGCCGCGCGCTGAAGGCGGAGGCGAATCCGCATGTGGAGTTTGCTTTCCGAGGGATGAAGGGGGGGATTCGCCATGACGTCGATACGGGGCTGTATCACGCCGACATCACCGGCGACCTGTCGCTCGCGGGCGTCAAGCGCACGATCACGCTGACGCTCGCGGCGCAGCGCCTCTCCCCCACCCGTTTCCGCTTCCGCGCCGTGCTGCCGCTGCGCATGACCGACTTCGGCGTGACGCCGCCCACGGCGCTCTTCGGCGCCGTGAAAGCGCGCGACGAGCTGACGGTTCGCTTCGATCTGACGCTGGAGGTCCAGGGATGACCGCGCACGAACAGATTGCCGCGGAGTGGATCTTCGGCGAACCTTCGCTGGTGATGACGCTCAAGCAGCTCAAACTGATCGCGACGATCGCGCCCATCGCGGCAGTCGTGGGGATCGAAGCGGTCCGCTACTTCGTCGTCGGCGAGATGCCGCTGTGGCAGCGGCTGACGCTCGATGCCGTGACTGTCGCGGCAATCGTCCTCTTCTCGACGATCATCTTCCGCTTCGTGGGGCAGATGCAGGCACGGCTGGAGCGGCGCAACCGCGAGCTGCTCGCGCTGCACAGCGCCGGCCTCGACGTGGCGTCGGAGCTCTCGCTCGAAGTCGTCCTCAAGAAGGTCGTCGAGCAGGCGCGCAATCTCGTCGGCGCCAGGTACGGCGCGCTCTCCGTCATCGACCGCGAGAACAACATCAAGGAGTTCATCACCTCGGGCATCAGCGACGAGGAGCGCGCCGCCATCGGGCCGCCTCCCGTCGGCCACGGCGTCCTCGGCGTCGCCCTCTTCGAAGGGCAGCACCTCCGCCTCGACAACCTCCGCGCGCACCCGCGCTCTCAGGGCTTCCCGCCGAACCACCCGGTCATGCGCACGCTGCTCGCGGTGCCGGTGGCGACGAAGGGCCCCTTCCGCGGCAACATCTATCTCAGCGAGAAGGTCGACGGCTCGCCGTTCAGCAAAGACGACGAGGAGACGCTGGAGCGCTTCGCCGTGCAGGCGGCGATCGCCATCGACAACGCCCATCTGCACGCGCAGGCGGACGAGATCGCAACCGCGCGCGAGCGCCTCCGCATCGCCCACGAGATGCACGACGGCCTCGCCCAGGTCCTCGGCTACGTGAATACCAAAGTACAGGCCGCGAACGCGTACCTCGTGCGCGGCAAGACCGACGAGGCGAGCGTGCAGTTGCGCGAGCTCGCCGTCTCCGCGCGCCAGGCATACGGTGACGTGCGCGAAGCGATCGTCGGCCTGCGCACGCTCCCCGGCAGCGACCGCACGCTGGCCGAAGTGCTCGACGAGTTCCTCGAGCACTGGAAGTCGCAGAGCGGCGTGAGCACGCAACTCTCGATCGACCCGGAGCTGCGCCTGCAGACGTCCGTCGAGCTGCAGGTCGTGCGCATCATCCAGGAGGCGCTGACCAACGTCCGCAAACACGCGCGCGCGACCAACGTCCGCGTGGACGTGACGCGCCAGCACGGCCAGCTCGTCGTGCAGATCGTCGACAACGGCCTCGGTTTCAACACCGCGCTGACGACCCGCGGCGACTTTCCGCGCTTCGGTCTGACCACGATGAGAGAGCGCGCGGAAAGCATCCGCGGGACGCTGGACATCACCAGCGCGCCGGGGGCGGGGACGACGGTGAGGTTTGCGATGGGATTGGGGGCGGCGGTGGGGTAGCGATAGGACGTCAGTCCTGATCGACCATCTTGTTCTTCAGCGCGTACGCCACCACCTGGGCGCGGTTATGAAGGCGCAGCTTGTCGAGGATGTTGCGCACGTGGAACTTGACCGTGTTTTCGGAAAGCCCCAGGCGGCGCGCCAGCGTGCGGTTCGACACGACGCCGTCGACCATCAGTTCCAGCACTTCGCGCTCGCGCGCGGTGAGCGCGTCGTCATCGTGAGTCGCGGGCTCCGCGGCGGGTTTGGCGAATTCGACGAGAAGCTTGCGCGCCAGCGCAGGGGTCAGCGCCGGCTCCCCTTGACTCGCACGGTCGAGCAGCGCGAAGAAATCCTCCGCCTCGAGGTTCTTCAGCAGATAGCCCTGCGCGCCCGCCTTGATCGCCTCGAACAGCGTGGCGTCGCTTTCGGAGGCGGTGAGGATCACGACCTTGATGCCCGGCACCTCCGCCGTGAGCAGCTTCGTCGCGGCGATCCCGTCGAGCTCCGGCATCGACAAATCCATCAGCACCATGTCGGGCGTCAGCTCCTTGGCCAGCGCGATCGCTTCCCGGCCGTTCCGCGCTTCGCCGACGACGTCATGCCCCTGCGCCGTCAGCAGGCTGCGTAGCCCGTCACGGAAAAGGGAATGGTCGTCGGCAATCAGGATCCGCATCGGGCGGAGTATACCGGCGGGCGCCAGGGCAGGACCGATAGGACGAATAGGACCTATAGGACAGATAGGACGAATGGGACAGACAGGCCAATGTCATCTGTCCTATTCGTCCCATAGGTCCTATTCGTCCTATCCGTCCTATTCCTTCCTGACGCCTTCCCACCACCCTTCCCCACATTTTCTCCATCTCCTCTCCAAGGCCCGCGGGCCGGCGCTGCCTATCTTGAGCAGCGTGCAGGCCGCATTGCGATGCGGCGCTGGAAAAACGAAGGAGAACAACACCCATGTCCACCGTGACCACCCCGACGCCACGCAACGGAGTCAATGTCCCCGCCCTGTTCGCCACGCTCGATGCCGTGAAGGGTCAGCGCGACCTCGCGAAGTTCCAGTTCCGCGCGACGAATCGCTGGATCGCCGGCACCCACAGCCGCACGACCATCCGCGGCTTCTACGGTGCCGGCGGCGAGCAGGAGCACAAGAGCATCTTCATGTTCGACGGCGATCACCCGACCGTCCTCGTCGGCCAGGACAAAGGACCCACGCCGATCGAGTACCTCCTGGTCGGCCTCCTCTCCTGCCTCACCGCCGGCATCGGCAACATCGCCGCGGCGCGCGGCGTGGATCTGACCGAGGTCGAGTCGACCATCGAAGGCGACATCAACCTGCTGGGCCTCCTCGGCATCGACGGGAACGTCCGCAACGGCTACGAAGGGCTGAAGGTGACGTTCCGCATCAAAGGCAACGCCTCCGAGGAAGAGCTGCGCAAGATCGTGGCGCGGTCGAAGGACCGCAGCGCGGTCTACGACGTGCTGACCAACGGCGTGCCCATCGACATCGCCGTGCTGACCACCTAAACGACCATGGACGGATGGGACAGTCCCATCCGTCCCGTTTGTCCCATCGGAGTCCTTCAATGAACATCCACACGGTCATCATCGGCGCCGGACAGGCCGGGCTGGCCCTCAGCCGCTGCCTCACGGAGCGCGGGGTCGAGCACGTGCTGCTCGAGCGCGGGCGCGTCGCGCAGCGCTGGAGCGAGCGCTGGGATTCGCTGCGCCTGCTGACGCCGAACTGGATGACGCGCCTCCCCCGCTGGTCGTATCGCGGCCCGCAGCCGAACGGCTTCCTCCGCCGCAACGACGTCGTCCGCTTCCTCCGCGACTACGCGGTGTCGTTCGACGCGCCGGTGGAGGAAGACACCACCGTCCTCAGCGTGCGCACGGTGAATGGCAAGTGGCACGTGGCCACGACGCGCGGCAACTGGCGCGCGGACAACGTCGTCATCGCCACCGGTCACTGCGACAAAGCGCGCGTGCCGGACTGCGAGCTGCCGCCGCACGTGCAGCAGCTCACGACACAGACATACCGCAACCCGTCGAGCGTGCAGGATGGACGCGTGCTCGTCGTCGGCGCCTCGGCCTCCGGCGTCCAGCTTGCACGCGAGTTGCGCCGCGCCGGACACGACGTGGTGATCGCCGTCGGCCGCCACAGCCGCATGCCGCGGCGCTATCGCGGACGCGACATCCACTACTGGCTCGATCGCGTCGGTCTGATGACGCGCGCGCTGAGCGACGTGCGCGACACCGACTACGCGCGGCACGAGCCGTCGCTGCAGCTCATCGGCGGCGATCGCAATCTCGACCTCCACGAGCTGGCGTCGATGGGCGTGCAGCTCGCCGGACATTTGACGAGCCTCGACGCGACGCGCGCGCACTTCGCCGGCGACTTGCCGTTGAGCGTCGGCGACGCCGATCGCCGGCTGCGAAGCGTGCTCGCGAAGATCGACCGCCACATCGCGGGGCACGGCGCTGGCCGCCGCTTTCCGGCGGATGCGCCGCCGGCCGCGGTACCGGTCGACGACGCGCCGCGCAGCGTCGAGCTGCATGACATTCGCACCGTGCTTTGGGCCACGGGCTACCAGCGCAGCTATCCGTGGCTGCACGCGCCGGTGCTCGACGCCCAGGGCGAGATCCGCCACCGCCGCGGCCGCACGCCGCTGCCGGGGCTCTACGTCCTCGGACTGCAGTTCATGACGCGGCGCAACTCGGCGCTGCTCGACGGCGTGGGCCGCGATGCCGAGGAGCTGGCGGAGGCGATTGCGCCAGTGGCGCGAAGGGAGGCAGCGTGAAGACCAACCATTACGACGCAGTCATCGTGGGGGCTCGCGCCGCCGGCGCCGCGACAGCGATGCTGCTCGCGCGGCGCGGCATGCGCGTGCTCGCGGTGGACCGCGCGAGCTACGGCAGCGACACGCTGTCGACGCATGCGCTCATGCGGCCCGCGGTCATCCAGCTCGAGCGCTGGGGGTTGCTGTCCGAGGTGATCGACGCGGGGACGCCGCCGGTGCTGCGCGCGGTGTTCCACTATCCGGACAAGAGCGTCGGGCTCGACATCGAGGCGCTGTATGCGCCGCGGCGGACGGTGCTCGACCGCATTCTTGCGGATGCAGCGCGCGAGGCGGGCGCGGAGGTGCGCTTCGGCGTCGTCGTCGACGACCTGCGCTTCGATGCGAGCGGCCGCGTGACCGGCATCCGCGGACGCGACGACGACGGGCACGACCTCACGCTCTCCGCCGGCATCGTCATCGGTGCGGACGGCATTCGATCCGTGGTGGCGCAGCAGACGGCGGCGCCGGTCACACGCGAGGCCACCGCCGGCGCCGCGTGCGTCTACGGCTACTTCCGCGGTGTCGAGGCGGAAGGCTACGAGTGGATCTACGGCGACGGCGTCGCCGCGGGGCTGATCCCGACGAACGACGGCGAACTGTGCGTGTTCGCCGGCGGCTCGACGCAGCGGTTCCGCCGCGACGTGCAGCCGAACCTCGAGGCGGGCTTCACGCGCATCCTCGAAGAGGCGTCGCCCGCGGTCGCGGAGCGGATCGCGCGAGGCACGCACGCAGGCCGCTTCCGCGGCTTCGCCGGCGTGCGCGGCTACTACCGCAAACCGTACGGCCCCGGCTGGGCGCTGGTCGGCGACGCCGGCTACTTCCGCGACCCGATCGTCAACCATGGCATCACCGACGCGTTTCGCGACGCGGAGCTGCTCGCACGAGCGGTCGACGGCACCACGAGCTTCGCCGACTACGAAGCCACGCGCGACCGCGTGACGAAGGACCTCTTCGCGGTGACGGAGCGTCTGGCCGCGTACGACTGGCACCGCGACGAACTGGAAGGGCTGCTACGCGACGTCAGCCGCGCCACCCGGCCGGAAATGCGCCTGCTGGCGGAATGGGAACTGGCCGCGGCGTCGTAGGGGAACGATAGGACGAATAGGACCTATAGGACTGATAGGCCGAATAGGACAAAGGCGCTGCCCCATAGAGCACAGCTTTCAAGAGAGTCGCCGCGCCGCGATGCGCCAGCCCGCCTCAGGCGGGCGGCAGCGTCGTAGCCCCGGGCGTCAGCCCGGGGTTGTAGCCCCCACACCACCGGAGCCGGCCTGCGCCGGCGGCACACCCAGCCCTGTGGCGCCGGCTCACGCCGGCTCAGAAGAGAAGGGGCTGCGGACCCCCGGGCTTACGCCCGGGGCTAGAAGTCGCTGCCGCCCGCCGAAGGCGGGCTTGTCCCATAGGTCCTATTCGTCCTATCGGTTCTGCACCACCGCCATCGGGTCCGCCTCTTCTGCACCCGCGGCAAATGCCTCCAGACTGCGGCGCACCCTCACGCAGAACAGGGGCGACTGCTGTTCCTCGGCGATGGCCAGCGCGCGGCGTAGCGCGTTGACGGCGGTGTCGCGGTCGCGCTCCGCGACCAGGTGCGCGGTCATGCGGTACAGCTCCGGGAGGTAGAAGAACGACCGGTGGCGGTTCACCAGCGCCATCGCGTCTTCCAGCGCTTCCACGGCGCCGTTACGGTCGCCGCTGCGCGTCAGTGACTCGGCCAGGATGGCGAGGAACAGCGGCACGTCCATACGCGCGCCGATCATCTGTGCGGTGCGGATGCCGGCGCGGATCTCGCGCACGGCTTCGTCGTGCTCGCCGTCATAGGAGAGGCACCATCCGAGGAGGATGCGGCCGCAGGAGACGAGGAAAGGGAAGCGGCGCTCGCGCGCGATTGCCGATCCGGCTTCCGCCAGCTTGCGGCACTCCTCGACCTCGCGCCGGTAGAAGCGGAGGAAGCCCGCCTGCAGGAGCGCGCTCGCTTTCGCCAGCTCGTCGCCGATCGCCTCGGCCAGCCGAAGCGCTTCGCGGTTGTGTGCCAGCGCTTCCTCGTCCTGTCCGACGAACAGCTTCGCGCCCGAGACCCAGCCGTGCGTCTGCACGAGCAGCAGCGTGTTGGGCACGTCCACCGGAAGATTTGCGCCGGCGGCGAACGCGAGCTCCGCGTGGCGGACGGCTTCCACGTAGCGCCCCTGATGCAGCATCGCGCAGGTGAGCAGCTCGTGCGACTCGATGAGATTCGTGCTCGTCTCGTCGAGCGCGAGCCGCTCGAGGGCGATGCGCTCGGCGCGCACGTACTCGCCGCGATACTCGTACATGATGGCCAGGCCGTACAGCAACTGCGAAAGGTGCGGCATGTCGCTGTGCTGACGCGCGAGCTCGACGCCGCGGAAGTAGTTCTTCTCCGCCTGCACGTCGCCCCAGCCGCGCGTCGCGATGATGGCCGGTGCGAGCCGGGCGCGGATGGCGAGCTCGCGGCGGTCGCGCTCGATCGACGGCGGCAGCTCCAGGATCAGCTCCACCGTGGCGGCGAAGTGCAGCGCGGCTTCGCGATAGGCGCTCCGGCCGAGCGCCTGCTCGGCGGCGAGCTGCAGGTAGCGGATGGCGCGCTCGCGGTCCTGCGCGCGCTGGAAGTGCAGCGCGAGCTCCGCGGCGCGCTCGCGCTCCCGTCCCTGCCACGCGCGCTCCAGCGCCAGTCCCGCCTGTTGATGGAGGCGCGTCCGCCGTGCGAGAGGAATGCGCTCGTAGAGCACATCCACGTAGAGATCGTGCGTGAACGCGAAGCGCGAGGTGAACGTGCCGTCGCCCCACTGTTCGGTGCCCGCGGCGCGCAGGAAGCGCCCTACGCGCGCGAACGCTTCACAACGCCGCTCGACGTCATCGTCATCGGCAGGCAGCGTCGCGGCGACGATCGCGGCAGGGAACTCGCGCCCGATGACGCTCGCCGTCTCCAGCATCCGCTGCTCCTCGTCCGACAACGCGGCGATCTGCTTCTCGATGAGCTGTTGCAGCGAGTCGGGGACGTCGCGCGCGAGCGTCTCAAGCGGTGCGCCGATGCAGCCGCGCGTGACCCACGAATCGACGAGATTGCCGACGAAGAGCGGATTCCCCGAGGTCCGTTTGTGCAGCAGCACAGCGAGGTCGGCGTGCGCCGCGTCGGGCAGGCGCAACGCGAGGTACTCCTCCAGCTCGCGCACCGCGAGCAGCGGCAGCGCCACGACGTCGCACTGCTTCCGCGCGCGCAGCTCATGCGCAACGGCGTACACCGGGTGCTTCGATGCCTTCACGTCCGCCGGGCGATACGTGCCGATGACGAGGACGCGCGCGGCGTGCGGCTGCTTCGCGAGCAGGTCGATCGCTTCGAGCGTCGCGAAGTCGCTCCAGTGCAGGTCTTCGAGAAGGATGATCAGCGTGGCCGCGGCGGTGAGCTGCTCGATGGCCATGCCGAGCTCGCGCAGCATCCGTTCGCCCGGCGCGCCGGTGCGCGAGCGCAGCACCGCCAGCTCGTCGTCCGGTACGAGCCACGGCATCTGCACGAGCCAGCTCGGGGCGACGCGCCGCAGCACTTCGATGCTCGCCGCATTCGCGCGGCAGAGGCGCCCGAGGGCGTCGAGGAGCGGCATGTAGGGCTCGCCGCTGCCGCGATGTTCGACGCATTGACCGCGCGCGGCGAGGAGCTGCGCGTGGCGCGCGAGGAACGCTTCCACCAGCGTGGTCTTCCCCGCCCCCGCCTCCCCCGCCACGAACACCACCTTGCGCTTCCCCGTCGCCGCCTCGGACAGCGCCGCGTCCAGGCGTTCGAGCTCCGCTTCGCGTCCGACGAACCCCGTGGGCCGCGGCGCGGGGACGCGGCGCGGCGTCACGACCGTTTCGCCGTCATGCTCCCGCACCTCGGCCACGAACCGGTAGCCGCGCCCATGCTGCGTGCGGATCACGAGCTGCGCCTTCCCCGTATCGCCCACCGCCTTGCGCGCTTCCTTGAGGCGCGACGTGAGCGTCGTTTCCGACACGAAGCGGTCGTGCCAGACGTTCTCCAGCAACTCCTCTTTCGAGATGACGCGATCGCGGTTCGCGGCGAGGTACACCAGCACGTTGAACACCTGCGGCTCCACGGGGCGCACCACGCCGCTTTCACGCAGTTCGAAGACGCGCGTGTCTAGCTCGAAGGAGCCAAAGGCGTAGATCATGATGTATGCGGCGATGGTAGCCGATTCAAAAGGGGAACGATGGGACCTATAGGACGAATAGGACTGATAGGACAGGCGCGCAGCTCATTCGTCCTATCAGTCCTATTCGTCCTATAGGTCCTATCGTTCCCCGCCCTACTTCTTCCGGCGGTTCTTCTTGCGCGACGCCTTCTCCATCCTGGCCTTGCGCTTCGTCTGATCCTTCTTCTTCCGGGCAAGCGCGATGCGTTCGCCGCGGGCGGCGGCGTGCGCGGCTTTCACCTGCATCATCATCTCCGGGTAGAGCGGCTGCAGTTCCTGCAGGTAGGCGTCGATGCGGGCACCATCGCGTGTCGTCGTAACACGGTTCATCCAGCGGAAGAATGCGGCGAAAGCGTCGATCGCGGCGGCTGCATCGTCGGGCGACTGGAACGCGAGCTCGGTCGGGATGACGCGCAGCAACAGCTCGTTCGCGTGTGCGCGATCGAAGAACATCGGCAGCGGAAACCCCGTCTCGTACGCTAGCACCAGCAGCTCGTTCACCCACTCGCCGGCGTCTTCGTCGAGGCTTGCATCGCTGGCAAGAAAGGTATCGACGAGCTTCTCGATCACGGCCAGAACCTCGTCCTGATCGTCGAGATCGACCTCGGCCAGCGCCTGAAACGGGGTGCCGCTCTGCTTCTCCTCGACGAGCTGCTCGCGGAGCACTGCGATACGGCGCGCCGCGTACGGTGGGAGCTCGTCGGGATGCGCCCCGAGGGCCAGCAGGAGCATCGCTACCGTTGTCCGGGCCGGCGCTGCGTCGAGGCGCGCCGAGAGCGCTGCCACGGCCTCCTCACGGTCTAACGTGCCGAACAACTCCGTCGCCTCGGCCAGCGGCAACTCCCCTGCATCCAGCCGGCGCAGCGCTTCCTGAAGATCGCTCATGAGATCCCGAGCTGCCTCAGATCGAGGCGTCCGTCCTTCACCGGCGGGCACCAGTAGTAGCCGCCCGTCACCGGACGGGAGAACTTGAACAGGCCGTCCACAATGCCATCGTCGTGGCCGACCATGCGGTGCAGCACACGCTCGTAGCGGTCGAGCGATTCGACTTTGGCGATGAACTCCAGCCCTTCCTGCGTCGCGCTGGCCCACGGCATGGAGCTGCGCAGCATGAAAGCCGGCGGATCGAAGCTCTCCTGCGCCGCGCGCTTCACGTGAGCGAACTCGGGGGCGTCCTCGATCTCCTCGTTGGACTCGGCGCGGCGGCCGATGAGCATCTCGCGGCGCTCCTCTTCGAACGCACGGAAGCGCGTGAGGTCGTGCACCCAGCGCTGCAGCACGAGGAATGTCGAGCCGTCCTCACGCAGCACCGCCTTGACCGCCTCGTCCCCTTTCGGGTTCTCGGTGCCGTCTTCGAAGCGCGTCAGGTCTTTGCCGCCGTGGTAGGTGAAGGTGTCGTTGGAGTCGATGAGCTGGAAGGCGTCGCCCAGGTAGCCGCGGATGTCCTGCGTCAGATCGAAGACGATGCCGCGATCCGGACCGCCGAGGAAAAAGCAGAGCGCTTCCTGTGTCGAGGGGACGCTGCACGCGGGGCCGGACATAGCGGGGAACGTGCGCAGCCCCGGCAGTTTCTGCCCGAGCGCGAGGACGAGGGGCTCGCCGACGCCGATGCTGCCGCAGTCGACGGAGAGCTTGTCGCGGAGATTGCGGAGCGACTCGACGATGTCGCCGTCGGGAGCAATGCGGAAGAGGAGCGTACGGCCGACCGGCGGCCGGTCGGCGAGGATGGTCGGTTGGGCGTGTTTGCGGCGCATGCGGGCGCGATTATCTACTTGCCGCCGAGGATCTTGCATCTCGGTTTGATCCGAGGGACGATTACTCGCCGCGCGGCGAAAGGTAATAAAAGAAGGCGAGCAGTACGAGGGCGGCGACCGGCTTGTCGAGCGTCGTCAAAGCGGGGGACAGCTCCGGCTTCCAGGTGACGGCGGTGAGCGTCGCCAGCGTCATGACTGTCACCAGCCGGCCGAACTCCAGCGCCAGTGTCCTTTCGCGCTTCTTCAGTAGTTTCATCGTGCCTCCCGTTGCCGAGGGAGAGTAACGCCCGTGATGCGCGATTGCCACCGATATTGCGCCAGTTTTTGCCGTTCAGCGGTTCTTTGGAAACTATAGGTGTCTGTTCTGCACAGATCGGACGCTTCAAGGTCACTTCAGTCGGCAGATTCGCCACAAGCGTCCGTTGTCGCCCAACCAATCACCAAAGTACCAATGCACTTCATGGCGATCGAGCCCAATCGCGGTGGCAGCATCCGCGACATCGCGTCTCTGGCGCGCCGCGTCTATGACCGGTGGGTGGAGTATCGCCGCCGGCACCACGGCATGAGCGTGCCGGTCGACCACACGCTGTCGCGCCTGTTCGAGCACGTGCCGGAGTATCGCCCTCACCGTCCGCGCGGCGCCGAGCGGCAGGATCGTGCCGCCAAGATCCCCGGCGTCTTCAAGCTGCAACAGGTCGCCGACGCCCTCGAGACCACCGTCGGCGACCTCCTCGGCGAGCCGGGCTACGAGCGCCCGCGCGAGCTGCTGACGCCGGCGCAGCGTCGCACGCTCCGCGACGCAACGCGTATCCTCACGGAGCTGTTCGATCTCGACGATGACGCGCTCGAAGCCGAGCCGCCGCCCTTCTCCGACGAAGCACGCGTGCCGGTCGCGCCGGAGGAGTTCGTCGCCCGCGACTACGACTACCCCCGCATCTGGGACGAGCGCCTCCAGGTGGTGCGCGTGCTCGGCGACTCCATGGCGCCCGAGCTCCGTCACGGCTGGAAAGTGCTGGTCGACACCGGCCGCACGTACCCAGCCGACGATGCGCTCGTCGCCGTCTACAAAAAACACGAAGGCGGCGTCCTCGGGCGCTGGCACCGCGAAGGCGCGGAGGTGTTTCTGCGCAAGGCGAACATCGCCCATCCCGCGGTAAGGCTGGGCCACCCGGATGAGTGGATCGTCCTGGGAACGGTCACCAAAATCGTGGAAGCGCCGATTGAACCGGGCGGGCGGTGAGGGAACGCATTGAATTAAGAATTTCGAATTTCGAATGAAGAATTTTGAATTGCTGCGCCGCGCGCGTTTCTTCATTCGAAATTCTTCATTCGAAATTCGAATTCATCTTGCCGGGTCAATCGCACCCGCGCGCCACGCTACGCGCGGCATCCGCATTGGGAAACAGCGCCTTAGCCTTCAGCGCGTGTTCACAGCGTTCCTGGCGTTTTCCACTTCTGGCCAGGCGCAAGTGCGCGCGGTAGCTGCCGGGGTCGATGCGGGCGGCGTCGCGCAGCGCTTCGCGGTCGCCGCGCGTGGCCTGTAGTTCCATGGCCACCAGTTGGGAACCGCTGCGGAACGCGCCCAGCGCGGCAACGGCCAGCACCGACAAGAACAGCAGCGTGCGCGCGGGCATCACCGATACGGAGGCCGGCGTCCACAGCGCGCCGAGCGTCGTCCAGACGAACAGCGTCGGCAGTGCCAGCAGCAGCACGGCGTCGAAGGCGCCGGCTACGGCCGCGGCGACCAATGTGGCCAGTAGCGTCACGGCGAGCAGCGCTTCGTCCACATCCGCCGCCCGCACGAGGCGGTGGAAACCTCCGAACGCCAGGGCGACGAACACCACGGCCAGCGCCAGGAAAGCGAAGGCGCCGCGCTCGGAGACGAAGGCGACCCAGTCGCTGCTCGGCCAGGGGTTGTACGTCATCCCTCCCTCGGAAGGATCGAGCGACGGATCGCGGCGCGCGGCGTGCTCCGGATAGCGCACCGACCAGTTGCCGGGGCCGACGCCGAGGATCGGATGCGCGGCGGCCATCTTCAGCGACTGCTCGTATTGAATGAGGCGCCCGCGGCCGCTCCCCTCCTGGTAGTTCGCGACGTCGCGCACCGTATCCATGTATGGATTGTCGCTGCGCCAGCGGAGCGTGTTCGGGACGAGCAGTGCCGCGGCCACGCCCGCGCCGATGAGGAGGAGGATCGCGCCGAGCCGGCGCCACGTGCGGCCGTCGCGGCGGAGCGGCCGGGAGAACAGCATCCCCACGAGGAAGACGATGGCCATGAAGCCGAACGCCAGCCAGGCCGCGCGCGAGCGCGTCAGCACCAGTGACGCCGTCACGAGCATGACGCCCGTCGAGGCGTAGAGAAAGCGCCGCGCATGGAGGGCCGCCAGCAGCACAACGGGAAAGCCGAACGCCGCCGCGTGGGCGATGAAGTTGCGGTTACCGAGGGTGCCGCCGGGGGCGCGGTTGATGGCGAAGACGTCGAGCCGCACGCCGTACGCCTGCAGCAACGACGTCACCGCCGCCAGGACGACAGCGAAGGCGAGCGCGTTGAGCAGCGGGCGCGCGAGCCCGGCGCCGCGCAGCGTCCGGCCGACCCAGAACAGCGCAATGCCGGATGCGCTCACCGCCAACGCACGGATCCCCAGCCAGGGATTCGTCGAAAGCAGCACCGAGACCGCACTGGCCGTTAAATAGAGGATGAGGGCGAGATCGAGCCACGACACCGTCACCCGCCGGAAAGCACGGACAGCGAGCAGTCCGGCGAGCAACGCCGTCAGATGCAGCACCAGCTCCTTCGGGACGAAGAAGCGGTCGAGGTCGAATACCTTGTGCGTCGACACCGCCAGCACGACGGCGATGCTGCCCGCCTGCACGACGCGCAGCGCCAGCCGCGCCGCCCGCGAGGGACCGGCAACCGGTGGCGGCACCGGGGCAGCCGTCACCGGCGGTACGCCGACAGCGCTCATTCGGTCACGAACATCCTCTCAGCATCAGGTTCAGCAGGATCGTCAATACCACCGAAGCAATGATGCTGAAAAGACATCCGGAGGTGCGTACGCGGATCGCCATGCGCCGCGCGAGGTGCGGATCACATGCCGCCGGCTGTCGGCATATTGGACACCGACGCCTGCCGGACTAGGCTTGGCCCGACGGCTGCACGCACGTCCGTCGACTGGAGGTATGCATGAACGAAGAGATCAATTCGGGTTTGCTTCAGGATGTCCGAGAGCTGGAACCGGTGAGGCTCGCCGCCGCCGCTGATGGGACCGATGGTGGAAGTCCCATCAAACAGGGGGACACCGACGCGACCGATGCCGAGGATGGTGACGGCACGGACGCGACGGACACGGACGGGACGGACGATAGCGATACGGACGGCACGGACGACAGTGACACGGACGGAACCGACGACAGCGATGCCGACGGGACGGACGACAGTGACTCCGACGGAACCGACAACGCCTAGTTGACGGCTGTGCCGGCGCGCGCTCGTGTGCGCCGGCACGACTGCCTCCCCTTCGGTTGTCCGCCTTCTGTAGTACGGTACGCGGTGCGCGGCGTACCGATGCGCCGCACAGCCAACCCGAGGTGAACCCCTTGACCACGACCTTCGCGTCCGCGCTCGGCAGCATCGGCGTCGACGACTTTCTCACGCGCATCTGGGGCCGGACGTTCGCCCATCTCCCCGGCGCGCGCGGCCGCTTCCACGACCTCCTCTCCTGGGAGGAAGTGAACGGCATGCTGCAAAAGCACCGGCTGGAGCCACCGCGGCTGCGCCTCGCGCGCGGCGGGCAGTTCGCGGAGAAGAGCGCCTTCCTCCGCTACGAGGGGACGAAGGTGCCGTTCGTCGTCCCGGAGAAGCTCGGAGAAAAGCTCCGTGACGGCTACACGCTCATCATCGACGCGGTCGACGACATGGTCGACGGCGTCATGCAACTGGCGGAGGACTTCGAGCGCGTGCTGCACGAAGGGGTGCAGGTGAACCTGTACGCCGGGTGGCGCGAGCAGCAGGGCTTCAACCGCCACTGCGACACGCACGACGTGGTCGTCCTGCAGGTGTATGGGAAGAAATACTGGCGCGTCTACGAAGGCGGCCGGCCGCACCCGCTGAAGGACGACATCGTCCCGAACAAGGACGTACCGCAGCAGGTCGTCTGGGAAGGATTGCTCGAGGACGGCGACGCGCTCTACATCCCCCGCGGCTGGTGGCACGAGGCGTCGGGCGTCGGCGAGGTCACGCTGCACCTGACGTTCGGCATCCACCAGCGCACCGGCGTGAGCCTGATGCACTGGGTGGCCGATCAGTTGCGCGCGTCGACGGAGTTCCGCGCGCCACTGCGCCGCTTTGTGTCGCCGGAAGAACAGCAGGAGCAGTTCGCGGAGCTGCGCCGCCAGCTTCTCGCAGTCATCGACGACGACCTGCTGGCGCGCTACTTCGCTCACCAGAACTCGCGGGCACGGACGCGCGGCTGGGCGAGTCTGCCGTGGACCGTCACGTCGCCGGCACCGCCGCCGCTCGACGCGCGCATCTCGCTGGCCGCACCGCGTGGCTTGCAGCTCGTGCGCGACGAGCAGTCGATCCGCTTCGACGCGAACGGCCGCGCGTGGCAGCTCGACGCCACCGCCGAACCGCTGCTGCACACGTTGGCGCGGGGACCGGCAACGGTCGCTCAGCTCTGCGACGCGGCGAACGGGCTCGATGAAGCGACCGTGCAGCAGTTCGTCAGCGAGCTGGCACGGCAGGGGCTCGTCAGCGTCAAGGGCGAACCGGATATCGAGAGCGAGCGCGAGGCGTGAGCAGCGTTCGCCGGCCGTTCTGCTCCGACGCGGCGCGCCTGCGCGGCGACGACAACGCCGGCACCGCCGCGCGCGTCGACGTCTGGCTGCTCGTCGAGCTCCCGATCACCTGGGGGCGCGATCCGCTGGTCGAGGCGTCGATGCCGGCCGCGGTGAGGGAGACGCTGCAGAAAGCGCTGGCGGAGATCCCCCGCAGCAAGCTGCTGTTCATCCGCCGCCGCGTCGAGTCTCCCGGCCCGACGCGTGTCTACGTCGTGCGCAGCGCGCCGCGTCCCGGGGCCGTCATGCTCGAGCTGCCGTCGCTCGACGACGTCGCCACCGTGCCGTTCGTGCAGCTCGCGGCCGAGACGAAGCCGATGCCGACGCCGCTCGTCCTCGTCTGCACGCACGGGCAGCGCGACTCCTGCTGCGGGCGCCGCGGCTATCCGCTGTACGACGCGCTGCGCGAGCGCGACGACCTCGATGTCTGGCAGTGCTCCCACGTCGGCGGCGACCGCTTCGCCGCGAACGCGCTCGTGCTGCCGTGGGGGCTCTACTACGGTCCGGTCGAGCCACGTGACGCGGAAATGTTCGCCGAGAGCATCAAGCGCGACGAGATCTTCCTCCCCGGCTACCGCGGCCGCAGCTCGCTGTCACGCCCCGTTCAGGCGGCGGAGACGTTCGTCCGCCGCGCCAGCCACGTCCTCACCCGCGACGCCTTCCGCCTGCAGTCGCGCGAGCTGCTCCTCGACGGCCGCATGCACATCACCCTGCGCGACACCAACGGCACGATGCACGACGTGACGCTGGAGCACCACGTCGCCACGGCCGCCGCGTACGGCACGTGCTACGTGAAGGCGGAACACCCGATCCGGGAGTTCCGCCTGGTCGAATACCGGATGACGTAGCGCGCAGTCGAATGAAGAATTTCGAATTTCGAATGAAGAATTAAGGACCCGTCACCAGCAGCGGCGTTCGGCGCGCTTCATTCGAAATTCTTCATTCGAAATTCTTAATTCTTCCCCGCCCCCACCGCCATAGCCCCTTCCCACAGTTCCACGGTGCCTTTCTCCCGGCTGCCGTACTGCAGAAAGACCTTCCACACGCCGTTTTCCTTGCGGGAAAAGTAGTGGGCGATGCCGTAGCTCGTCTGCGGTTCTTTGCCCTTCTCGCGCATCGTGAACTTGATCACGACCTTTTCGGCGGCGAACGTGGGCTTGACGTTGCGCTCGAGGAAGCGGACTTCCATCTCGCTCGTCGTGCCGTCCTCTTTCCGCTTGGCCATCACGCGGCGGGAATCGTCGTCGTACTCGGCGAGATCCATCACGCGTCCCTTGCTGCCCGGCGCCACCCAGTGAAAGTCGGCGGCGCGGACGCCGACGTAGAGCTCCGGCTTGTCCTGGTTCACGCCCGCGACGAACGGCTTCCACACATCGCGATCGAGCTCCGCCTCGGTGGCAAAGGCAAAGGTGGGAACCAGGAGCAGCAAGCAGAGCAACAGCGACTTCGACATCGGTTTCGTCATGGCGCGCGAGCTTAGCGGCGGCGCGGCGTCCTGACGTTGCGGAACGGTGGCGAAGCGATGGCGAGGCTGCGATTTCCCCACGCCTCCCGTTCGCGGATAAACTCCCGCCATGACCGACGTACGCCGCATCCTCGTTCCCGTCGACTTTTCCGATACCTCGCGCGACGCTGCCCGCTACGCGTTCGGCCTCGCCCGGCAACTCGACGCGGAAGTCATCGCCACCACCGTCATCGACGTCCTCGACCTCCGCATCGCCATGAAGAACACCGGCGTGCGCGAGTTCGAGACGGGTGAAGACCAGCAGCGCCAGGTCCGCGCGTGGATCGACGCGGAGTTCACGAAGCTGACCACGGAGTGCGGCTGCACGGTGGTGCATCACGTCCGTCACGGGATGCCGGAGAAAGAGCTGCTCGCCGCCATCGCCGAGCTCCGTCCCGACCTGGTCGTGATCGGCGCGACCGGGATCTCCGGCAGAAAGCCACTCGGAAGCCGCACGCTGGAAGTCATCAATGAGACCGACGTGCCGGTGCTGGTGGTCGGGCGGGGAAACAAGAGCTAGAGGACGAACAGGGCCGGCCTGCTTCTCAATCGTCCACCGACCGCACATCTTCCAGCAGTTCCAGCAGCGTGCGCAGTCGTTCAGAGGGGATGTGCGACAGCGCTCCTTTCACCGCATCCACCACCGGCGCGTCGAGTGACGCCAGCAACTCCAATCCATCGGCGGTGATCGTCGCGCGGACGATGCGGCGGTCGCGGGCGTCGCGCGTTCTCGTCACGAGACCGCGTCCGTCGAGGCGATCGAGCAGGCGCGTCAGGTCGGGATCGCGGCGGACCATCCGTTCGGAGATCTCGCCGCAGGCGAGGCCGTCGTCACCGGCGCCACGGAGAATGCGCAGCACGTTGTACTGCGACTGGCTGAGATCGGCGGTCCGCAACAACGCGTTCAGCGGCACGATCACGTGATCCGCCGTGCGCAGGAGGGAGAGGACGACCTCCTCCTGCAGACTGCTGAACGGCCGCTTCTGCTTGAGCTCGCGCTTCAGCCTCCCCGCCATCGCCGCCAGTGTACACGCGCACATCCTTTGCTCATGCGCTCCTCGGCGCAAAATTCGTTGCGAGGAGCAATTTCGACAGGACCTAGAGGACAGAGGCCGCAGGCCCGATCGGCCCGGGCTGATGGCGCGGCGGCCTACCGCGGAGCCTTGGTCCCATAGGTCCTATTCGTCCTATCTGTCCCATTCGTCCCATCGTTCCCTGCCGCCACCCCGCTGAACTATAATTCCGCCCGCCGTGGCCAAACCGGAACCGGAACACGACGAAGCCTTCCTCCGCGAGTTCGGAGAGCGCATCCGCGGCGAGCGCGCCCGCCGCGGCATGAGCCGCAAGCTCCTGGCCGACCACGCCGGCATCTCGGAGCGCTACCTCACCCAGCTCGAGTCGGGCAAAGGGAACGTCTCCGTCCTCCTCATGCGCCACCTCGCATCAGCCCTCGGCGTGCCGCTCAGCCGCCTCGTCGAGGACACTCCCCTCTCGCCGGAGCTGACCCTCGTGCGGCAGTTCCTGGCCCGCCTCAACCCGGAGCAGTTGCAGGAGGCGTATGCCTCGCTGACGCAATGGTTTGCCTCCGACGCCAACGTCTCCCGCGCCGGGCGCCTGGCGCTCGTCGGACTCCGCGGTGCCGGCAAGACCACCCTCGGGCAGGCGCTGGCCAAAGCGACCAACCTCCCTTTCTTCGAGCTCGACCGCGAGATCGAGCGCCTCTCCGGCACGTACATCGGCGCCATCCTCGAGCTGTACGGCCAGCAGGCCTACCGCCGCTACGAGCTGCAGGCACTGCAGGAGCTGCTCGCCGCGCATCCACAGTTCATCGTCGCCACCGGCGGCAGCATCGTGGCCGAGGCTGCCACCTTTGAGCTGCTGCTGAGAAGCTGCACGACGGTCTGGGTCCGCACGACACCCGAGGAGCACATGCAGCGCGTGCTGGCGCAGGGAGATCTGCGGCCGATGGCAGGCTCGCAGCAAGCAATGGAAGACCTCCGCCGCATCCTCGAAGAGCGGAGCGAGCTGTACGGCCGCGCCGACATCACCATCGACACCACCGGAAGAAGCATCGACGAGTCGGTGCGAGAGTTGCTGAAGCAGAAACCGGAATTATAATTCCGCATCCTTACTTGGAGTACGCATGATCACATTCGACCGTGAGCCCGGGAGCTATCAGCACTGGAAGCTCACCTTCGACGGCCCTGTAGCGACCATCACCCTCGACGTTAATGAAGACGGCGGCATCGACGAGGGCTACAAACTGAAGCTCAACTCGTACGACCTCGGCGTCGACATCGAGCTGCGCGACGCGCTCGACCGCATCCGCTTCGAGCACCCCGAGGTCGGCGCGGTCGTCCTCGCCAGCGGCAAGGAGCGGATGTTCTGCGCCGGCGCCAACATCTACATGCTCGGCAAGGCCACGCACGCCACGAAGGTGAACTTCTGCAAGTTCACGAACGAGACGCGCAACGGCATCGAGGACTCCAGCGAAAACTCCGGCCTCAAGTTCCTTGCGGCGGTGAACGGTACCGCGGCCGGCGGCGGCTACGAGCTCGCACTCGCCTGCGATGAGATCGTGCTCGTCGACGACCGTTCGTCCACGGTCAGCTTCCCCGAAGTGCCGCTGCTGGCGGTGCTGCCGGGAACCGGCGGGCTCACGCGGCTCGTCGACAAGCGCCACGTCCGCCGCGATCTCGCCGACGTCTTCTGCACCACCGCTGAGGGCCTCGGCGGCACGAAGGCGAAAGCGTGGGGCCTCGTCGACGATGTCGTCCCTCCCCGTTCCTTCCCCGACAAGGTGAAGGAGCGCGCCGCCGCGCTCGCGGCGAAGACCGACCGTCCGCGCGACGCGAAGGGGGTGGCCCTCACACCGCTGAAGCGCACGGTCGACGACAAAGGCATCCACTACGAGCACGTCGACGTCATGATCGACGCCGACGCGCGCACCATCACCATCACCGTCAACGCACCGTCTGCCGATGAAGCGACCGAGCTGTCGCAGATCATGGCGCGCGGCGCCGCGTGGTGGCCGCTCGCCTTCGCGCGCGAGCTCGACGACGCGATCCTGCACCTCCGCACGAACGTGCGCGAGGCCGGCATCTGGATCGTGAAGACGCGCGGCGCAGCGGAGAACATCCTCCGCATGGATCGCGCGCTCGAGGCGAACAAGAACGACTGGTTCGTGCGCGAGACGCTCGGCAACATCCGTCGCACGTTCGCGCGCCTCGACGTCTCCTCGCGCAGCATCTACGCGGTCATCGATCAGGACTCCTGCTTCGCCGGGACGCTGTTCGAGCTCGCGCTCGCCGCCGACCGCTCGTACATGCTCCTCGGCGAGGAGGAAGGACCGCGCGTCGCGCTGAGCGCGATGAACTTTGGCCCCTTCCCGATGGTCAACGCGCTGACGCGCCTGCAGACCCGCTTCGGCGGTGACGTCGACATCGTGCGCGAGAAAGCCTTCGACGCGCAGGAAGCGATCGACCTCGGGCTCGTCACCTTCGCCCCCGACGAGCTGGATTGGGAGGACGAGATCCGCCTTGCCATCGAAGAGCGCGCGAGCCTCTCCCCCGATGCGCTCACCGGCATGGAGGCGAGCCTCCGCTTCGCCGGCCGCGAGACCGTCGCCACGAAGATTTTCGGCCGCCTGTCGGCCTGGCAGAACTGGATTTTCATTCGCCCGAACGCCGTCGGCGAGCAAGGCGCGCTGAAGCTCTTCGGCAGCGGTTCCAAACCGCGCTTCGCCTGGGAACGCGTCTGACGCCGCCACACGGAAAGAACTGGAGCACGAGACCAATGGCCCTCAATTACGACGAGAAGATCCCGAACAACGTCGACCTCTCCAACAACCGCACGCTGCAGCGCGCGCTGGAGCACTGGCAGCCGCGCTTCCTCGACTGGTGGCAGGAGCTCGGCCCCGCCGTGTTCCAGAACAACGACGTCTATCTCCGCACCGCCACGTCCGTCGACCAGCAGGGCTGGGCGACGTTCGGCATGGTGAAGATGCCCGAGTACCGCTGGGGAATCTTCCTGGCCGACCCGAAGCCGAACCGCACGATCGGCTTCGGTGACAACATCGGCCAGCCGGCGTGGCAGGTCGTGCCGGGCGAGCATCGCTCGACGCTGCGCCGCCTCATCGTCACGCAGGGCGACACCGAGCCCGCCTCGGTCGAACAGCAGCGCGCGCTCGGCCTCACCGCGCCGTCGCTGTACGACCTGCGCAACCTCTTCCAGGTCAACGTCGAGGAAGGACGCCACCTCTGGGCGATGGTCTACCTCCTCCACGCGTACTTTGGCCGCGACGGCCGCGAGGAAGCGGAAGGGCTGCTCGAGCGCCACTCCGGCGACGCCGACAAGCCGCGCATCCTCACGACCTTCAACGAGCCGATCGAGGACTGGCTGTCGTTCTACATGTTCGCGTACTTCACCGATCGCGACGGCAAGTTCCAGCTCAAGGCGCTGGCCGAGAGCGGCTTCGATCCGCTCGCGCGCACCTGCCAGTTCATGCTGACGGAAGAAGCGCACCACATGTTCGTCGGCGACACCGGCATCGGCCGCGTCGTCCGCCGCACCGTGGAGCTGATGAACGAGCTGCGCACCGACGATCCGGCGAAGGTTCGCGCCGCCGGCGGCATCGACCTGCTCACGATCCAGAAGTACATGAACTTCTGGTTCAGCTCCGCGCTCGACCTGTTCGGCTCCGAGATCTCGTCGAACGCGGCGAGCTACTTCGCGAACGGACTGAAGGGACGTCCCGACGAGTCGCTCTACGACGAGCACGAAGCGCACGGCGACTACACGATCGACATGCCCGACGCGAATGGCGGCGTGCGCACGGAGACGGTGTCGCTGCGCAACGCCATGAACGAAGTCATGCGCGCGTCGTATATCCGCGATTGCGAGAACGGCGTCCGCCGCTGGAACGGCATCATCAAGAAGGGTGGCGTCGACTTCGAGCTGCGCCTCCCGAGCGCCCGTTTCCGCCGCACCGTCGGAGGCTGGGCCAACGTCCCGACCGATCCGGCGGGCAACCCGATCTCCGGCGAAGCGTTCGCCGCCGGTCTCTCGCAGTGGGTGCCGACGCCGGAAGATCGAGCGTTCGTCATGTCGCTGATGAAGCCGGTCAACGAGCCGGGCAAGGTGGCCAACTGGATCGCCCCCCCCGACCGCGGCATCAACAACCTGCCGGTGGATTACGAATACGTGCGCGTGGCGTAAGTTAGCGCAGCATCTTTTCCGAGGCGTCCCACAGGCGCCGCGCCAGGTCGGCATCGCCGGCCTGGCGGCTTTTCGAGGCGATCTTCCGTTTGATGTAGAACTCGCCGGGGGTCCAGCTCTCGGTGGTGGACAGCCAGATCAGCGTGTCGGCGCCCTGCTCGGGCGTGATCATGAACAGTTTCGAGAGCAGGCCGCCGTATGCGGCGCGCAGGAGGGACGATCCTTCGCGCGCGAAGCCGGTCGCGACGACGCCGGGGTGAAACGACACCGCGCGCACGCCCTTGAAGCGGCGATTGAGCTCCGCGGCGTGGAGGATGTTCATCAGCTTCCCCGTGCCGTATGCGCGCATCGGCGAGTAGCGGCGGGCGTTCTCCAGATCGTCGAGATCGAGGCGCCCTACGCGATGCGCGCCGCTGGCCGTGTTGATGATCGTCGCGTTGGAGGCTTCGAGTCGCTCGCGCAGGAGCTTCGTCAGGAGGAAGCCGCCGAGGTGGTTCACCTGGAAGGTCTTCTCATGGCCGTCGCCGGTGAGCTGCCGCTGGTGAATGACGCCGCCGACGTTGTTCGCCAGCACGTCGATCCGCGGGTACTTCGCGAGCAGCTTCTCCGCGAGCGCACGCACGTCGCTGAGCTTCGCATAGTCGACGAGGTAGGAATCGGCGCCGATGAGCTGCGCGAGGTGCGTGGTCTCGGCCGAGCGGCCGGTAATGACGACGGTGTGCCCCTGCGCCCGCAGCGCCCGCGCCGCCGCCGCGCCGATGCCGGAGCTGCCCCCGGTGATGACGATGGTCTTCATCGCGCGATGCTATCGCGATTGGCGGTAGGGGGAACGATAGGACGAATAGGACAGATAGGACAGATAGGACGGATAGGACACCGGGCACCTGTATGAGTCTTTAGGTCCTATCAGTCCTATTCGTCCTATCGGTCCTATCTACCCCGTTCAAAAATCAGTGATGCCCAGACACTTTCCCAGTCCGCATCACCGCCGGCGGGCGCCGCCACCATGTGCGTGGTCTTCACCAGCCACACGCCTTCACGCGGCAGCGAGAACGTCACGCGGCCTTCTGCGTCAGAGCGCGCCTGCAGATGGCGGCGCTCATCGTCGCGGTGCATCGCTACGACGAGCGTTCCTTCCAACGGCTTCCCTTCGAACCACACGCGCACGGTCAACGAACGTGCATCGCCGAAGGGGTTGCTCTCCGGGACCAGTTCCAGCCGGTAGCCCAGCGGCACGTCGAAGCCTTTGGCTTCGCCGCCGGCGCGCAGCAACGCTTTCGCCGAGCGTGAGAACAGCTCGCGCACCGGTTTGTCGCTCTCGCCACGTTGGGCGCGAAGCGCGGCGATGCGCTCCAGACCTTCCTCGCGCAGGTACTGCTCGAACTTGGTGCCGCTCAGCTCGACGTCGCTCGCGCGGCTGCGATAGCCGATGACGACGAGGCCGGGATTCGAGACGGTGAGCTCCCCCGCCGGATCGCTGCCATGCCGGCCGCGCAGCGGCGTGACCGCCGTCCCCTGCCGGGCGTTGAACTCGATGACCTTGCGGTCGTTGCGTCCGACCGCCTCGCCGCGGAAGTGCTCGCCGACGAGAAGGCGCACCGCCACGTTCGTCCCCGGCGCGGGGCGGAACGTCGACGGTTCCAGCCAGAAATCGTGGGCGAATGCGGAGGTCGAAACAAAAAGGAGCGCGCCCGTGAGCGCGCTCCTGCACATCTGCATCATTGGACTGCCCTGGTGCGCTCGAAGAGATCGCGGAAGATCGAGCGCGGCGCACCCTTGCCGGAGGGCTGCGGGTTCTCCGGGAAAACGCCGCTGACGAAGACCGCATCGGCAGTGTTGTTGTCGATCACCGACGCGTACGGCACGACCGCGCCGCTGCCCGCCGTGATGCGGTACTCGACGGAGCCGATGTCGAACGTGCGCGACACGATGTCGCTCATCGGAAACTGCGTGTGCACGAAGGCACCGGGAACGATCGAGTAGTTGCGCGTGCCCGAAACGGCGCCGTTGCCGTCGCGGACCGTGATCGTCAGTTGCATCGCCTCGGAATTGCTGCCGTTGCCGGCGACGAACCCGAGGTTGGTGCGGAAACGGGCACTGCGAATGACGCCGGGGACGTAAGCGACGGCCGTGGCGAGATCGGTGATGCCGGTCGTGTTGTCGATGAAGTCGCGCGCCGGCGGCACGGTCTGTCCGATCGTGTCACCGGAGGGGCTCATGCTGTACGAGCGGCTCGTGACGGCGAACGGCCGGTCGGCGCCGACGAGAAACGCTCCCGTCGTGCTGGTCATGCCACGGTGGCCGTTGACGACGTCCTTCAGCAGCACACTGCCGTTCGGCGGCACGGTGACGGAGCCCATCTCGACGGGGAAGACGTTGTCGCTGTTTTCCAGACCGCTCTCGATGAAGATGATCTGCACGTCGAGCGAAGTGCTCTGGAAGTTCTGCAGCGCGATGTCGCTCATCCACATCGTGCCATTCGCACCGGGGGTATGCCCCCCGGCGGGAATGATGTACAGGTCGCTGTAGTGATCGGCGAACGCGATCGAAGGTAAGAAGAGGAGTATGAGCAGGAGTTTTCTCATGATCGGTCTCACTGATTCGCGTGCGGCCGGCTCTCGAAGCCCTGGTGCGGCAGCGCCACGTAAGGGAACGACGTGAGGAACGCGCGCTCGTTGGCGTCGACGCCATCGCCGAGTGCATTGTTCGGAGCCCGGTTGAAGCCCGGGACGAGCACGCCGGCTACGACGCGGAGCGCGATGTCGACGACGTCATCGCCGAGGCGGCGGCCGTTCGGATAGCCGGCGGTGTCGCCGCCGATGACGCCGAGGCGGTTCGGCTGCGCGGTGACGGGGATCGCGACGTTGAGGCGCTGCATCTCGGCCGGAACGACGTTCGCCGGCTGATTGAGGCCCGGCACGCCGGTGAGGAACACCTGCACGAGATCGTTGCGCGGTGCCGGCGGCGCGTCGATGTTATAGAGCGCCTTCATCAGCGTGGCGACTTCCGGATTGAGAATGCGGTTGCGGAACGTCTCATTGGAAGTGAAGAGCGGCGCGTCGCCGCTGGGCTCGGACGCATTGAAGATGTCCTTGAAGGCGCGCGACAGCACGACTTCATTGACCAGCGGATGGCCCAGGCGGGAGACCTGCGCGTTGCCGCTGAGGTTCTGCGTCAGGCCGGGGCTCAGGACGCTGACGCGCGGACGGCTTGCGCTCGCCCACACGCCGATGACGGCGTTGCCGGCGGTCGGTCCGGTCGGCGTGCTGCCGCCGGCGACGAGCTGTGAGATCGGGATCTGGATGGCGATGGTGTGAACGTTGTAGCCGCGCAGGCCATCGACGCCAGCCGCCGACTGCGCCATTGGCGGAACCTGGTGGAGCTGCTGGACGGGGCGGAGCGTCAGAAGATCGACGATGGCGCCGATGTCGACGAAGAACGGATCGTCACGCGGACCGGCGAAGACGCGGCCGCCGTTGTTCGGCAGCGAGAAGATGGCGGCATTCGCGAGTGCGGCGTAGTCGGGCGTCGATTTCGGCCCGATGTTGTAGGGCGCAACCTGGAAGTTCGCACCGAGCGACGTGGCGGCGTTGCCACGGCGGGCGCCGGTAATGCGGTTCACCGTATAGAACTGCCGCACGTTCAGGTTCTCGGAATCGATCGTGAGGACCGGACCCGTGTTGTAGAGGAACGTGTTGGCGTTGCGCGTCTCGGTGCGGAAGCGGAACTGGTAAGTGATGTCCTCGCGTGCGTCACCGGTGTTGTCGATGTGGATCTCGTACACACCGCTGTTGCTGAAGTTGTAGAAGTTCGGCCCGTTCGACGGCTCCTGCAACGGAATGTAGTTGGCGATGATGGTGATGGTGTCGGGAGCGTCGGGGCTGCGGAAGACGTAAACGTCGGTGTTGTCGTGCGTCGGATCTTCAGTGATGAGCGGTGCCTCACGATGCGACGAAGCCAGCATCGTGGTGGCGGTGAGCGTCAGTACAGCTAACAGGAATCGGATCTTTTGCTGCATGCTTGTTCCTCCTTGTGTGCGGCGCAGACCAGTGCAGCTCCATGTCCACAATTACGCCCAAACTAGTCAGATAGTCCTGCGGCGACTGTAGGAAAGCCTGTAGGCACAGCTGAGGGAAACCCCACCATCGTAAGAAAGGACGCAGGACACGTGCGGTTCACCGCACGGCGGCACGCGCCGCGCAGATGCGCACGCCTCATCGGAGGAGCCGCGGTCATGAAGCACGTCCTACTCATCATCACTCTGTTCGGAGTGAGCGCGTCATTGCAGGCGGCGGCGCTCGCCGGCAGTGTGGCCGACTCCACCGCTGCGGCGATTCCGGGCGTCACTGTCGAAATCGTGGGCGCCGGCACTGCGCCGGCTCTCGCGGTGACGGATGCCGCGGGACGTTACCGGCTGACGGTACCGGCCGGCAGCTACGACGTCACGTTCCGTCTGCTCAACTTCGCCACACTGACGGAGCGCGTCACGATCGGCGACGGCGCGGCACGTACGCTCGACGTCACGCTCATGCTCGCCGCGAATGCCGACGTCGTCGTCACCGCCAAACAAACCTTCGCCGAGCGTACCGGCGTCATCAGCGGCGCGGAGCTCGACCGGCGCCCGTTCCAGCGTCCGGGTGAGGTGCTCGAGGCCATGCCGGGCGTGATCGTGAGCCAGCACAGCGGCGAAGGAAAGGCCAATCAGTATTACCTGCGCGGCTTCAACCTGGATCACGGAACCGATCTCGCCATCCGCGTCGCCGGAGTGCCGGTGAACATGCCCACGCACGCGCACGGGCAGGGCTACGCCGACGCCAACTTCCTGATCCCGGAGCTGGTCAGCGCGATCCAGTACACGAAGGGACCGTACTACGCGGAGGAGGGTGACTTCGCCAGCGCAGGCGCGGCGAACATCCACTACGTGAACCTCCTCGAGCAGCCGCTGCTCACAGCGCAGGGCGGCTCGTTCGGCTACGGCCGTGCCCTCCTCGCCGCTTCTCCCCGCCTCGGTGAGGGATATCTGCTCTATGCGCTCGAAGCGGTGCAGAACGAAGGACCGTGGGAACGCGCCGACGATCTGCGCAAGGTCAACGCGCTCCTCCGCTACACGCGCGGCAACCAGACGGGCGGCTTCAGCATCACAGCGAGCGGCTACGACGCCCGATGGAACGCCACGGATCAGATCCCCACGCGCGCCGTGGCGAAGGGGATCGTGTCACGCTTCGGCCTGATCGATGCGAGCAACGGCGGGCTCACGTCGCGCTACACGCTGGCGTCGGAGTGGTTACGCGGCTCCGGCAACAAGGCCACGCAGGCCTCGGGTTACGCCGGGCGCTACCGGCTGAACCTCTTCTCCAATTTCACCTACTTTCTCGACGATCCCGAGCGTGGCGATCAGTTCGAGCAGGAAGACGACCGCTGGTTCATGGGCGGCAGCGCGTCGCATCGCTGGCTGGGGCCGTGGGGCTCCGAGAACGTCGCCGGCGTGCAGTTGCGTCACGACGACATCCGCACCGTCGGGCTGTATCACACGCGCGACCGCGTGCGGCTGGAGACGACGCGCGCGGACCGCGTGCGGCAGACGAGCGGAGCGCTCCATGCGCAGTCGTCGGTGCAGTGGACGCGCTGGCTCCGCACCGTCGCCGGCGTTCGTGGCGACCGCTATCGATTCGCCCTCGGCGGCACCGACGCCTCGGCGGACCTCCTCAGCCCCAAACTGAGCATCATCCTCGGGCCGTGGCGCACCGCGGAGCTGCACGTCAACGCGGGCTCCGGCTTTCACAGCAACGATGCGCGCGCGGCGCTCGAAAAAGGAGCGACGCCGCTCGTTCTCTCGCGAGGAGCCGAGGTCGGCGTCCGCACCGCACCTTCCCCTCGCCTGCACGCCGCGGCGACGCTGTGGGCACTCGACCTCGACTCGGAGCTCCTCTTCGTCGGCGACGCCGGCACGACCGAAGCTCGCGGCGCGAGCCGCCGCACCGGCATCGAGCTCGCGACGCACTACGACCTCACGCCGTGGCTCGGCGTGCACGCCGACTACGCCTATTCGCGCGCCCGCTTCCGCGACGGCAACCGCATCGCCGGCGCCGTCGAAGGCGTGGCCTCCGTCGGCCTCGACCTCGTCAACCTGCGCAAGGTATCGGCGGAGCTGCGCTACCGCTACTTCGGCCCGCGGCCGCTGGTGGAAGACGACAGCGTGCGCTCCAATGCCTCACACCTCGTCAACGCACGCGTCGGCTATGCCATCGCTCCGCGGCTGCGCCTTTCGGTTGACGTCTTCAACGTCCTGAACGCCGAGGTCAGCGACATCGATTACTTCTACACCTCGCGGCTGCCGGGTGAGGACGCCGCCGGCGTGGACGATGTCCACTTTCATCCGGTGGAGAAACGCGCGGTGCGTGTGGGCATCACGACTTCTTTTTAGGCACAGTCTTCGTTACGCGCATCCCAGTCAAAAGTGGCGGATGTAGTACAGCCCCGTGCCCGGAATCCCAAAGGAGACGTAGAACCGCCCCTCGGCGTTGCGCCCGACGCGGAAGCCGGGCAGCCGCAGGCTGGAACTGACGCCGCTCGGCGTCAACGTGAACCGCGACGGCCCAAAGCCGAAGATCTTGCGGAAACGCCAGGGCATGGTGGGAATGACACCGCCGCGCAGAGTTTGTGGGGAACGATGGGACGAATAGGACCAATAGGACGAATAGGACCTATGGGACAGACAGGACAACGTCTTTATCTGTTCGTCCTATCCGTTCCCTGGCCTACTTCATGCGCGTCATCCGCCGCACCAGGCCCGGCACCAGCCGCCGCAGCCACACGGCGTGGGTCTCTTTGCCGCCGACGCGCATCTCCGGCTTTTTCGTGGCGACCGCGTCGATGATGCGTGGCGCGGCCACCTCCGGCGTCATCGCGTTGCGGTGCGTGTCGTCGAGCTGCCCGTGGCGCGTGCCGTCGCCGCGGAGGGCGTTCTCCGACACTTTCGTGCGGATGTAGCCGGGGACGACCATCGTCACGCGGATGCCGTCCTTCGCCGTCTCCGCGCGCAGCGCCTCGAAGAAGCCGTGCAGCGCGTGCTTCGAGGCGGCGTACGCGGAGCGCAGCGGCACGCCGACGTAGCCGATGACGCTGCTGATCGGGACGAGGTGCCCCGCCTTGCGCGCCAGCATCGACGGCAGCACCGCCTTCGTCAGCGCCACGGTGCCGAAGTAGTTGAGGTCCATGATGGCGCGGTCGGTAGCCAGGTCCGTATCCACCGCGGTCGAGCGCTGGCTCACGCCGCCGCTGTGCACGAGCACGTCGACGCGCCCCAGGCCGGCCAGCACCTTCGCCGCGGCGGCGTTGATGGCGGCAGTGTCCGTCAGGTCGAGCGGCACGACGTGGTGCATGTCGGGATTCGTGCAGAGACGGCGCACGCGCTCCAGTTCCGCGGCGTTGCGCGCGGAGAGCACGAGCGTAGCCCCTTCGCGGCTCCACGCCACGGTGAGCGCTTCGCCGATGCCGGACGATGCCCCGGTGATCCAGATGACCTGGTTGCTGAAACGCATGGCGGCACGTTACCGCAGGTTGCGCCGCCACCGAAGCCGTCCCATCGTTCTCTCCCCCATGCGATGATTCCCGCCATGGATCTCCACGACAAAGTTGCACTCATCACCGGCCCGGCACGCGGCATCGGCGAAGCGCTGGCGCGCGGCCTGGCAGCGCGCGGCATGCGGCTGGCGCTCGTGGGACTGGAACCGGAGCGCCTCGCGGCGCTGGCGCAGGAGCTCGGCCCCGCGCACATGTGGGCGGAGTGCGACGTCACCGACGCCGCGTCGCTCGAGCGCGCCGTCAAGCAGGCCGTCGACACCCTCGGCGGCCTCGACGTGGTCGTGGCCAACGCCGGCATCGCCGCGCACGGGCCGGTCGCCGTGACGCCGATGAGCGCGTTGCGGCGCGTCATCGAGGTGAACCTCATCGGCGTCATCGGCACCGTCCACGCCACGCTGCACCACGTCGCCGCGCGGCAAGGCTACTTCCTGCTGATCTCCTCCGCCGCCGCCCTCGCCGCGACGCCGGGCTTCGCCTCGTACTGCGCCTCGAAGAGCGGCGTCGAGCACTTCGCCAACGCGCTCCGCCTCGAGCTCGCGTACCGCGGCGTCGACGTCGGCTCCGCCCATCCCTGCTGGATCGACACGGACCTCGTCCGCGACGCGCAGGGTGAGCTCAACAGCTTCCGCGCCATGCTCCGCAACCTCCCCGGCCCCTTCGGCACCATCACCTCGGTCGAAGAGTGCACGCGCCAGCTGATCGCCGGCATCGAAGGGCGGAAGCGGAAGATCTTCATCCCGAGGAGCCTCGCCCCGTTCGCCGCGCTTCGCCAGTTGCTGATGAGCCCCGCCGGCGAATTCTTCCTCCGCCGCGACGCGAAGAAGATGATGACCCGCCTGGAGAAGGAAGTGACGACGCTCGGGCGCCACTTCGGCCAGAACAGCGTCGAGACGACGAGGAAGCCGTAAGCCCCCGCCTCTGGTGAGGAACACTCGTGTGTTCCGAGGATCGCGAGGGGAGTTGCGAAGAAAAGGCCGTGACTTGCACGCCAGCGTCCTGCATTCCGCGCTGATGCGCCGTGACTTCGGCGGATAGCACCGTGCGCTGACGAGGAATGCGCCGTGACTTCCCCGCATAGCGTCGTGCACTGACCAGCGATACGCCGTGACTAACACAAATAGCGTCGTGCATCCGATTGCTATACAGCGTGCTGTTCGAAGAAGACACCGCGCATTCCGCGCGACGCTCGCCGAATGCCGCGTCACTGCGTGGAGCCTCGCTCGTCAGTCAGCGCGCAATCCGCGCAAATGCAGAGGCCTGGCTGGCAACTCCCGGCGTTTACCGCGAAAGGCAGCGGGGTAGCGGCCGGAGAACCATAGCACCTATAGGATCAACACGACTGACGGGATGAAGCCTGCACGGGTCTCTGCCCATGGCACCAGGCTGTTGAACCAGCGCAGCCCCATCCGTCCCATTCGTCCCATCGTCATCCCACGATCCCCACCAGCCGGCGCGTTTCGGCGTGCCTTGGCGTCAGCAGCACGGTCTCACAGACCCCCGACTCGACCAGGGTGCCGCTGCCGTCCTGGGAGCAGAGACACGCCACGAAGTCCGCCAGGCGGCGCGCCTGCTGGAGGTGGTGCGTCACTACGAGGATCGTCTTGCTCTTGCGCAGCCCGAGGATCGTGCGCTCGACGATCGCGGTCGAGGCGGCGTCGAGCGCGGACGTCGGCTCGTCCATCAGCAGGACATCGGGGCTGCCGGCGAGCGTGCGCGCGATGGCCAGACGTTGTTGCTGGCCGACCGACAGCGTGTGGGCGGCATGGTGGAGGCGGTCCTTCACTTCGTCCCACAGATTCGCGGCGCGCAGACTTTCCTCCACGACCTGCGCCTCGTTCTTCTTGTCGACGAGCCCGAGGCGGCGGGCGGCGAAGCTGACGTTGCGGGCGATGGACCCGTGGAACGTCACCGGCTGCTGGAACACGATGCCGATGCGGCGGCGGAGGTCGTCCGCGTCGCAGCTCTTCGCGCGCACGTCGACTCCGTCGAGCAGCACCTCACCGGTGACATGCACGGACGGCACGAGATCGATGAGGCGGTTGATGCACTTGAGCAGCGTCGACTTGCCGGCACCCGAGGGGCCGATGATGCCGGTGATGCGGTTCTGCGGGACGTCGAGCGAAACGTCGCGCAGCAGCATGCGGCCGGTGGCGCGCACGCGGACCGACAGGTTGCGCACGTTGATGAGGTCGCGTGGGACGTTATTCACGGGCAGCTTCCTCCCCGATTTTCAGACGTAGTGGAATCGCCAGCGCCGACGCGCAGGTCACGAGCACGACCAGCACCGCGGCCGTCCCCCACATCCCCGAGCGCATCGCCGGATCGAACGAGTCCTGCGCCAGCACGAAGATGTGGTACGGCAGCGCGAGCACCGGATTGTCGGCAATGCCGGTAGGAATCGTGGCACCCGAAAAGATGGCCGCGGTGAAGAGGATCGGCGCCGTCTCTCCCGCCGCGCGGGCGATGCCGAGGAGCGTGCCGGTGAGCAGGCCGGAGACCCCCTGCGGCAGCAGCACGGTGCGCACGACGTCGCCGCGGCGCAAGCCGAGGCCGAACGCGGCGTGGATCGTGGACTGCGGAATCGAGCGCAGTTTCTCCACGAACGCGACGACGAGCGTCGGCAGGATCATGAGCGCCAGCAGCAGGCCGCCGGCGAGCCACGACTTCTTCAGCCCGAGCAGTTCGAAGAAGAAGGCGAAGCCGAGGAGGCCGAAGACGATCGAGGGGATGCCGTTGACGGCGTGCAGTGTCGCCTCGAACGCGCGCTTCGCCGCGTTGCCCGCGTACATCACGAGCCACACACCGGCGCCGGCCGCGAGCGGCACCGCGGCGGCAACCGCGGTGAGCACGAGGATCGCCGTCCCCGCAATCTGGTACACGATGCCTCCCTCTGCCCCCGCCGCGCGCATCCCCTCGGACACGAAGCTCCACGACAGCGCGTCGAAGCCGCGCCACAGGACGGTCCCGAGGATCGCCGCGAACAGCGCGACGGAGGCCGCCGCGGCCAGCGCGGCGACGGCGGTGAAGCCGACGTTGAACGCGCGCCGCTTCATCGCGCCCCCGCCAGCCGCCCTCTCAGCCCTTCGGCCGCGAGCGTCGCGCACAGCACCAGCGTGAGCAGCACCAGTCCCAGCGCGATCATGGCCGAGCCGTGCATCGGATCGCCGGCGGCGATGTTCGTTTCGGAGCCGCCGAGCTTCGAGGTGATGGTCTGTCCCGCATCGAACAGCGCGTTCAACGAAAGCTCGCGGTTGTCGGCGCGGCCGACGACGAGGAACACCGCGATGGTCTCGCCGACGGCGCGGCCGAAGCCGAGGAGCACGGCGCCGATGAGCCCCGGCGCGGCGTGCGGCACGACGACGGTGGCGATCGTCTCCGCGCGGGTGAGCCCGAGGCCGCGGGCGGCCTCGCGCGAGACGCGGGGGACCGCGTGCAAAGCGTCGTCCGACAGCGTGGCGATCGTCGGCAACACCATCACGGCGAGCAGCACGCCCGCCGTGAGCAGCGTGTCCGCGGAGAGTGCGTCGACACCCGCGCGGTCGAAGAGCGCCGCGATCCAGTCGCGGAGAAAGAGGACGCCGAGGAGGCCGTACACGACGGAAGGAATCCCGGCGAGGAGCTCGACCGCGACCTTCAACGCGACGCGCACGCGCCGCGAGCACATCTCGGAGAGGAACACCGCCGCTGCGATCGCGAGCGGCACCGCCAGCAGCAGCGCCATCAGCGCAACGGCGATCGAGCCGAAGAGCATCGACGCCGCGCCGAACTCGCCGTGCCGGTACGACCAGCGCGCGGTGGTGAAGAACGCCCACCCCTCCTGCCGCAGCGCGGTGAGGCTGCCGGCGACGAGATAGAGCACGGCGCCGCCGACGGCGAGGCAGACGACCGCCGTCATGGCGGTGCTCCAGATGCGCACGCCATCGGTCCGGCGGCGACGCGCCGCGACGTCAGGGCTTCTTCGCAACGACCCCCTCCTTGCGCACCTTCAGGTCCTGCAGCGCGAGATAGCCGTGCTTGCGCACGAGCTCCTGGCCGCGCAGCGAGAGGACGTAATCGATGAAGACTTTCGCCTGCCCGGCCGGCGGACCGTTCGTGACGAGGAACAGCGGGCGCGCCATCGGATAGCGGCCGCTGACGATGTTCGCCGCCGTCGCATCGGCCACGGTGCCGTCCTCGAGCCGGATCGCCAGCGCGCGCACGCCGCCAGCGGCCCACGACGCGGAGAGCTGCGAGATCGCCCCGCGCGTTCCTCCGACCTTGTTGCGGGTCTCCTCGTTGGCGCCGACTTCCGGATGCGACACGCGCGGCGCTTTCTTCGGATCGCCGTAGAGCCAGTGCGCAAACACTTCCCACGTGCCGCGTCCCGGCTCCTTGTTGAAGAAGACGATGCGGCGGTCGGCGCCGCCGACTTCCTTCCAGTTGCGGATGCGTCCTTCGTAGATGTCGCGCACCTGCTGTTTGGTGAGCGCGCGCACGCCGCCCTGCCACACGTCGGGCGAGACGATCAGCGCGACGGCATCGCGGCCGATCTCCGTCGTGACGAAGTTCACGCGCGGGTAGCGGCGGCGGTCCTCGTCGCTCACCGTCTTGCTGGCCATGCCGATGTCGATGGTGCCGTCGCCGATGCCGGAGATGCCGCCGGACGAGCCGCCCTGCGTGTCGACCTGGATGGTCATCCCCTTCTGCGCGCGGAGCGCTTCCGCCGCTTCGGTTGCCACGCTGTTGACGGTCGTCGAACCGTTGACGCGCAGAGGCTGAGCAGCATTCGCCACCCCTGCGATGAGCAGAGTGAGGATTACCATCTTTTGTGCCATAGTGATATCTTAGCGCAAATCATGAAGAAGGATTCGGGTGGCGCGTGGGGCGGGCGACTGCTCGACGTGCGCCGCTTTGCCGTTCTCATGGCGATGCTGGTACGCACGCTCGTACCTCCGCTCTTCCTGCGCCTGCGCGGGGTGCGCGTTTCCCCGGCCGACGTCGGCGCCCGCATCCGCCGCGCGTTCGAACGCCTCGGCGTCACGTACGTGAAGCTCGGGCAGTTCCTGGCGATGCGCTTCGACATCCTGCCGAAAGACGTCTGCCGAGAGCTGGCGCGCCTCTTCGACGCCGTGCCGCCGATGCCGGGCAAAACGGTTCTCACCACCATCGAGCGCGAGTTCGGCGAGCCGGCGTCCACGCTGTTCGCGGAGTTCGACGAGACGCCGCTCGCCGCCGCGTCCATCGCCCAGGTGCATCGCGCCACGCTGCATGGCGGCGCGCGCGTCGCCGTGAAAGTGCAGCGCCCGCGCATCCGCGAGATCTTCGCGGCCGACATCCGCAATCTCCGCCGCCTCGCGCGCGCCGGCGACGTGCTTCGTCTCCTCGGCCCGCAATCGATGGTCGAAGCCGTCGAGGAGTTCGAGCGCTTCACCAGCCGGGAGATGGACTTCCGCACCGAGGCGAATACCGCGGAGAAGCTGCGCGAGAACCGCGGCGAGCTGGAGGACGTGCCGCGCATCTACCGCGAGCTGACGACGTCGCGCGTGCTGACGATGGAGTTCATCGACGCGCCGTCACTCTCGGAGCTCATCCACTCGCTCGACACCGGCGCCGGGCCGCCGCTCGACCTGGAGCGCGCCATCCGCAACCTGGCCAACGCGTCGCTGCGGCAGCTCTTCGTCACCGGCTTCTTCCACGCCGATCCGCATCCCGGGAACATCCTCATCCGCGAAGACACGACCGTGGTGTTCGTCGATTTCGGCATCTTCGGGCAACTGTCGGCCGAGCGGCGCGAGATCTTCGCCACGTACATCGAGAACCTGGCGATGGGGAACATCGAGCAGAGCTACCGCTACTTCGTACGCCTGCTCGAGCCGACCTCGGAGACGGATCTGCTGCAGCTCCGCCGCGACGTGCACGCGATCATGCGCGGCTGGTACGAGGCCTCGCGGGAGCCCGACACACCGCTCGCCGCCCGTCACCTCGGCCGCTACTTCGGCGAGTTCATCACCGCCATCCGCGACAACAAAGTGCGCATGGGGCTCGACACGCTCCTCTTCTGGCGCGCGCTGCTGGCGCTCGACTCCACCGCGCTCCGCTTCGAAGCGCAGTTCGACCTGCTCGGGGAGCTGCGGAGCTTCTTCGAGAAACATCGTCCGACACCGTTCGAGCGCGTCGTGTCGCTCGTGACCAGCCGGGAGCTGGCGACGGACGTCCTCGACCTCGCGCGCACCGGGCCTGCGAACGCCGCCCGGCTGCTCGACGACGTCACACTCGACCGTCCGCTGCTGACCGTCCGCCGCGAGATCTCCGTCGCACGCACGCGGAGTGAGAGCCGCGACGTGCGGCTCATCGCCGCATGCATCGCCGGGATCGGTCTGCTGATTCTTCTGCTGAGGTGATTGTGCCGGCCAGTCGAGAGCTACGGGAAACGAACCTGACGGTCATCCGCGGCGGACCGATCGATCCGGCGCGCCTGCGCCGCCTCCTCATCCGCCTCGGGCCGATGTTCGTGAAGATCGGCCAGTTCCTCGCGCTGCGCCCCGACGTGCTGCCGCAGGAGTATTGCGACGAGCTGCTGCAGCTCGTCGATCAGGCGGAGCCGGAGCCGTGGGAGAACATCCGCACGACGCTGGTGCGCGAGCTCGGCGCGCCGCCGGAAGAAATCTTCAAATCGATCCGCACGAAGGCGCTCGCCGCCGGCTCGATCGCGCAGGTGCATCGCGCGACCCTGCATGACGGCACGCGCGTCGTCGTGAAAGTGCAGCGGACCAACCTCGAGGAGCGGGTGAAGAAAGACCTGCGGCGCGTGCGCTGGCTCGCGCGCGCCCTCGACTGGTCGGGCGTCAGCCCGTTCACGTCACCCGAGGAGGTCGTCGAGGAGCTCGACCGCTGGCTGCATCAGGAGCTCGACTTCACCCGGGAGCTGCGCAGCCAGCAGCGCATGTTCGACGAGATGAAGTCGGAGCCGATCGTGCGTGTGGCGCGCCCCTACGTCGAATATTCGACGGCGAAGGTCGTCACGAGCGAGTACCTTCCGGGGCTGCCGTTCAGCCGCGTGATGCAGATCCTCCGCGAAAGCGGACCGCGGGCGCTGGAACGGCTCGGCATCGACAGCAACATCCTTGCGGAAGACCTCATCGAGACGGCGCTGCACCAGATCTTCCGGCTCCGCTTCTTCCACGCCGACCTGCATCCCGGCAACCTCATCGCGATGCGCGGCAACGTCATCGGCCTCGTCGATTTCGGGCTGACCGACGTGCTCGATCCCTCGGTCGAGCGGCGCCAGGCCGACTTCCTCTCCTCCATCTACGGCGAAGACGTCACCGGCATGTACCGCGCGGTGTCGCAGGTGTTCATCGAAGGGCCGGATACGAACGCGGAAGCGTTCCGCCGTGACTTCTTCAACGAGACGAGCCGCTGGCTGGCCGAGAAGAACGACGCGCGCGACGTCACCTCCCGCTCCCCGACGGCGGGCTACATGGTGTCCGTGATGCGCCTCGCGCGCGTGCACGACATGCGGCTGCCGACGTCGGTGCTCTCGCTCTACCGGTCGCTGCTCACCGCCGAATCGGTCGCCTATCAGTTGCAGAGCGGCGCGACGCTCGGCGGCGTGGGCCAGGGCTTCTTCCGCGGCCTGCAGATCGAAAAGACGCTGGAGACGTTCGAGCCGGGGCGGCTGATCGCGTGGCTCATGCAGATCAACGATCTGGTGCGCTCCGGGCCGGGCAACTTCCAGCAGGTGCTCTCGGACGTCGCGGACGGCCGCTTCATCCTGCCGGTGCGCACGCTCGATTCGGAGCAGTCGCGCCGCGTCGGCAATCAGCGCACGCGCCTCCTGACGCTCTCCATCGTGTTCCTCGGGCTCTCCCTGCTCATTGCAATGCCGGCGCGGAAGCTCGCGCTGTTCGGGGTATCGCTGGAGCCGCTCCTCTGGGCGGGGCTGGCGATCGATTTCGTGGCGATGTTCGTCCTGTGGCGAAAACTGGAATGACGATGTTCCAGGGAGGTCTGTATGGCCAGCAGAGCGGAATGCGATGCGGATGTCGTGATCGTCGGAGCGGGTCTCGCGGGGCTCAGCGCGGCGCGCCAGTTGAAACGGCACGGCGTGACGTCGGTCGTCGTCGAGGCGCGTGACCGCGTCGGCGGACGCACGCTCAACGGACAGGTCGGTCAGGGCACGTTCGACATGGGCGGCCAGTTCGTCGGGCCGGGGCAGGAGCGCGTCCTCGAGGTGGCCAAGGAGCTCAAGCTCGAGCTCATCGACATGCACGCCGACGGCTGGAACATCCAGGACTTCGACGGCAGCATCTCGCGCTATGCCACGCCCTTCCCCACCCTGTCGCTCTGGAAGCCGTTTCCGCTGGTGAACCTCGTGGGGCTCGGCGTCTCCATGCTGCCCATCGAGCTGCTGCGCCGCCTCGTGCCGATCCAGAAGCCTTGGACCGCCGGCAACGCACGGCGCTGGGACGCCACGTCGATGGAAGTCTGGAAGAACAAGTGGTGGCGCCCGGCGCAGGTGCAGGGACTGGTCGACGCAATCCTGCGTCCGGCGTTCGGCTCCGAGGCGTACGAGGTGTCGTACCTCAACTTCCTCTTCTTCATGAACTCCGTCGGCGGCCTGTTGCGCGCGCTGCAAGGGCAGAAGCAGCGCTTCGCGTACGGCTCGCAGCAGCTTTCGCTACGCATGGCGCAGATCGTCGGCGACGCCGTGCAACTCGACTCGCCCGTCCGGCGCATCGTGCAGGACGACCGCGGCATCACCGTGCACACCGATCGTGGGCGCTGGTCCGGGCGCTACGCGATCGTCACGGTGCCGCTGCCGCTCGCCGCGACGATCGACTACGACCCGCCGCTCGGCGGGCTCGTGGTGGGGCTGGCGCAGCGGATGCCGATGGGGTCCGAGGTGAAGGTATTCGCCACGTACGACCGCGCGTTCTGGCGCGAGGCCGGCCTGTCCGGGCAGGTCGTCACGGACAGCGGTCCGCTCTCCGTCGCCTTCGACAACACCACGCCCGGCGCGAGCTCGCAACCGGCGCTTCTCGGTCTCATCGGCGGCAAGTACGCGCACGACTGGCACACGCGCCCGGCGGACGAGCGGCGCGACGCCGTGCTCGCGCAGCTCGCGCGCTGGTTCGGCAAGCGGGCGCTGAAGCCGAGCGGCTACAAGGAGGCCGACTGGCGCTCGTTCCCCTGGACGCGCGGCTGTCCCCTGGCGGTGATGTCGCCGGGGGCGTGGATGCACTTCGGCGCGGCGATGCGCACGCCGCAGGGACGGATTCACTGGGCCGGTTCGGAGATCGCCGCCGACTGGTGCACCTATATGAACGGCGCGATCACCTCGGGCGAGAAAGCCGCGCACGACGTGATCGAGCGGCTCTGAAACGGAGGCGCCGATGCGTCAGAACGCTGCATTGTTCTTCTTCTTCGCCCTCGTCGCCACGCTGTGCGACCGCTCGTGGATCGGCCTCGACGCGATGCGCTACTACCCCCTGGACCCGAACCACCTCTGGCAGCCGTGGTGGGTGCCGCTGCAGTACGGCGTCATGGGCCTCCTGGCGGTGCACTTCGCCGCACTGGTGACGCGTTACCTCGTTCCGCGCGATACCGAGCCGCCGCGCGATCCGCTGGCGCGCTTCGCCATCAGCGCGTCATGGTTCGTCGCGGCCTTCATCGCCGGCGGCCTGTTCGACGCCACCCGCGCCCGCCGCCTGGCGGTCGTGCTGGTGGCGGTGTGGCTGGTGCGTTTCCTCCTGCAACGCCCGCGCGGCGGCGAAGCCCTGGCTGTGCTGGTCATCACGGCAGGACTCGCGGCGGCCGGCACCGCCGGCGAAATCGTCCTGGTGTGGCTGGGCGTAATGGAATACACCCGTCCCGCCTTCTGCGGTCTGCCATGGTGGGTGCCCGGCTTGTACCTGCACGCCGGCTACCTGGCGCGGGACATTGCACGCGCGTGGTTCAACGGCCGATAGGACGAACAGGACCTATAGGTCCCATCCGTCCTATCGTTCGTCGGCTAAATCACGCCTCTCTTGCGGAACAGGTTCTGGGTGGCGTCCGCCATCATGTCCACCATGAAGCGGATCACGGTGCGGAACATGGGGCCGTCGTAGCCCAGGTCTTCGAACATCAGGATCACCGCTTCCTTCACCACTTCCAGGCGCTCCGCCTGGCTGAGGCGGCTCAGGCGGGCCGTCGCGTAGACGGCGGTGGCCATGGCGTCGATGGCGGCGCGGACTTCTTCGCCGTGCGCGCCGATCCACAGCGCCGTCTGCACGATCGGTGTGGCGAAGCGCTCGACCGGAATCGTGCCGGTGAGGCTGTTGCGCTCGGCCCAGTCTTCGAGGATCGCGTCGACGCGGGTGCGCAGCTCGCCCGTCAGGCGCGGCCGCGGCATGAAGATGCGCACCACGAAGGCGACGAAGCGCTCCCCCACCGACTGCTGGTACTTCGCCCAGCGCACGCGCGTCTGCTTCGGGATGATCGAGCGATACGACCCCTCGCGCGGCGCGTCCTGCCACAGCGGCGGACGTCCGCCGTCGCGCGGATGGTCCAGCGTCACCAGGAACTCCACTGTCACCCGCACGACCACTTCGAGCAGGATCGGCCGCATCCACGGCGGCACCGTCGGCAGCCCCTCCGGTCCCAGGAAACCTTCGAGGATGTAGTACAGCGCGGCGCGCACTTCGCGCTGCTTGATCGCGCCCGCGCCGTTCCCCCACTTCGTCTCCGTGTAGAACGCGATCTCCTCGAGCAGATCGACCCAGCGCAGCAGCGACAGCCGGTAGCGGTCGCGGTTCTGGTCGAGGTGCTCGATGACCTGGACGATCTCCGCGCGGACTTCGTCCGTGAGGAAGACGTCCAGGTCCGCCTTGATCTCCCGCGCGAGGAAGAGCAGCTCGCCTGCTTCGTCCCGCGCGCGCGGATCGGACGGCTCGTCGAGACACGGCGCCAGGCACACCGCAACGGCCAGCTGCGCGAGCGTCGAAACGTCGTTCGCGAACTGACCGCTCCTCGGTGACATCGAGGCCATCGGCGTCTCAGATGTTCGTACTGGCCGGAATACGCGACGGCAGCAGGAACGGATAGCGGAGCACGCGCGTCGCGTTCCGCTCGTTGATGATCCGCTCGATCGCGTCGAGGTCCCGCTGGAACTCGTTCAACGGCTCCGCCACCCGCGGATCGTTGAAGTGGCACACCGGGTAGTAGCCGAGCCGCGTGAAGTACGTCGAGCCGACCAGGAACCCGAGCGCCTGCTGCAGTACCGCGATGTTCAGCTTCGCCAGATAGCTCAGCCAATCCATGCGCGTCGCGCCGGAGTCCGAGGCCGGCGGCGGCTGGTACAGCGCGCCCGGCCACCCCGGCTCGTAGATCTCGTATTCATGCAGAGGGAAGTTCGTCAGCGCGTGATGCGCGCTCGCGACGTAGATCACCTCCGTCATCACGTCGACGAGGTACTCGCGCGTCTCGATGCGTCCGTCGGCCACGTCGCCGACCCCTTTGATTCTGCCGCCGTTCTGCGAGCTGACTTCGCGCGCCCAGTTCTGCAGCTCGTAATCGCCGGTGACGTCGCAATCCTCCTGGTAGTAGAGGGCGACGTAGTCCTGCACCCAGCGGAAGATCGCATCGCGCACGAGCAGCGCGTCGTCGCGAAACGGGTAGTTCGGCAGCAGTTCGGGATCGTCGACGCCGCGCCGCCGCAGGTCGTTCGGCAGCATGCTCTCGTTGTAGTCGATGTCGTGTACCGCATTGCCGGCGATCCCGAGCGTCGAGGGGACGGTGCCGGAGAAGATCATCTCGGTGATGTTCAGGTAGGAGTGCTCGACGTTGATCGACGTGACCGCGGTGTCGTTCGTGAACAGCGTCCCCTGGAAGTTGGGCGTGAGGAGGACGTACAGCGGATGCTCGCGCGGCAGCGAGCGGTACGTCGCCAGGATGAACGCCTCGGTCAGCAGATGTCCGCAGCCGAGGTGGCGATAGAACTCGCTGTCGTTGCAGTCGGCGTTCTGGACGATCGTCTTGGCGATCTCCCAGTTCCAGCGGCGCGGATCGTCAGCACCGTTCGGCGGCGTGAAGATCGGATTGTCCGGCCCCGGCTGCGGCCCCACCTGAATGGCGACGGCCTTGATGACGCAGCGGTCTTCCTTCGTCAGGGCGAACAGCGCGTACGGCGCGTTGATGTACTTCTGCCCGGCGAACGGCGGGAAATCTCCCGCCTCCACCCAGCGCAGGGTCTTCTGGTAATCGCACAGGTAGAGGCGTCCGTCTTCGCCGGCCTCGGTGAGGCTGTCGTCCTCCCCCATCACCTCCCGGTACTGCCGGTTCGTGAGAGGAAAGCGCGACGACCACTCGTCCGTCCACTCGATGCGCTCGAGCACCACCGGGTTCTGCCCCGCGACGCGCTGCAGCGCGAACATGTCGTCGTTCTGGAACCAGAGCGCGAAGTCGGGCAGCGGAATGCGCTGGAAGAGATCGTTGTAGGCCTTGATGCTGTAGGGGTGGCGGTCGAGCCCCGGCAGCAGCATGATGCGGCGGACGACCTCGCCGAGGGCGTGCTTGATGTTCTCGACCGCGTCGCGCGTGATCGCCTGCGGCGAGCAGCGCAGGCAGGAGCACGACGAGCCCCCCGGGCTGGACCTCTCGTGCGGCGGGACCTTGCTGCGCAGCGGCCGGTCGTACGCGTCGGCGGCCGGATCGTACGGATCGTCGTCGCGGCGCAGGCCGTCGGTGACGCTGCGGCCCCACACCAGTGAGCCGAGCAGATTCGCCCGCAGCGCCTGCACTTCGTTCCGGTGATCGTCGAGCTGCTCGGGCGAAAGATCGCACGCGACGGTCTTGAGGTCGGGCTCGTCGAGCTCCTCGTCGCCGTCGACGCGGTTGGCATCGGAGACCGCCATCGCGGCCTGATCGCGCGGCGATCCCTCCGCCATCAGCTCGAGCACGAGCAGGAGGTTGTCGAGCACGATGATGGCCTGCTGCAACACGATGCAGACCCACCAGAGCGACGGCAGTTGCGCCATCGGGACGCTGTCGAGGATGGCGATGCCTTCCCCCTGCCGTCCCTCCCGGAACGTTCGTACCAGCGTGTAGTTGTACTGGTAGAGCGACTTCGCGCGGCCGACCTGCGCGTCGCGGATGTCCTGCTGCGACGGCGAGTCGTACTGCGGCAGCGTCGGGACGCTTCCGCAACCGGGAATGCAGCCGCACGGATTGATGGCCAGCGCGTGGCGCACCGGATCGATGCAGTAGTTGATGGTGGGATCGACGACGTACGCCTGCAGCGGCTCGGCGACGTACGTCTGCACCGCATCGTCACAGGCACGCAGGGGGCCGAGACACGAGAGCACGTCGCTCACGATGTCCCGCAGGGTCACCATGTCGGTTTCGCGAACACGCGGCATAAGTCACTCCGTCGCAGTCAACTCGCGGAACAGTGCGGGATATCCGTGCGCGACACGTGCGCGCGCGGCGTACTCCGGGTTCTGCAAGAGTGTGTGATGCAACTTCTTCAGCCGGAACACCGGGACCGAGGGATAGAGGTGATGCTCGATGTGGTACGCCATGTTGTGAGGCGCGAAGAGGAACTTGCCGATCGGCCCGCCGACGGTGGTGCGCGTCGTCGCCAGCGTGTCCGGCAGCTCCCGCGTGTAGCGATCCTCGGGTGGCCCCAGCGCGGAATGCTCCGAGGCGGTGCGGATGCGGAAGCACATGATGGCCACGGAGAAGAGCGGCACGAGCCACAGCAGCACGTACGACCAGAAGAAGCCGGTGCGCCACGCGAGGAAGGCGGCGCTGCCGTGCATCAGCACGACGGCGAGGACGTGCGGCAGCGCGCCCGTCGGGACTTCCCAGACGTAGCGCACGAGGTCGAAGGCACGGACCTGCTTCAGGAGGAGCGCGTCGGTGACGAGGAGCAGATAGAACTTCGCGCGCTTCATCGGGTACGTCCACTCGTCGCGGTAGAGATCGAGGGCGGTGCGCTCCGGATCCTTCGGCGTCTCCAGCCAGCGGTGATGGCGCAGATGGTTCGTGCGGTAGCCCTGCACCGCGTACGTCAGCGGATAGGCGGCGAAGAGGTTGCCGAGCAGGTCGTTCCAGAAGCGCGAAGCGGCGACGGTGAAGTGCGTGGCCTCGTGGGCCATGATGCCGAGGGCGTGCTGGCGCGTGCCGATGAGGAAGATGGCGAAGGGATAGAGCCACCACTTGTCGAAGTAGTTGCAGGCCCAGATGGCGAGGCCGATCGTCACCCACTCCTGCGCGACGGCGAGGAGCCAGCGCGCCGGGTTGTGCTTCGTGAACTTCAGGTACGTCTCGCTGTCGAGCATGTGGCGCTCGACGAAGTTCTCGTTCACGACTTCGTTCGTCACGGTGTTCATGGTCGATCACTCCATGGCGGTGCGCCGCGCGAGCAGCGACTGCATCCGGCCGCGCAGGAATCCCCACTGGGAGGAGAGGAAGTGGCGCGCGAGCGCGAGCTTCCCTTCGTCTTCTCCCGCGGTGTCGAGGCGGCCGGCGAGGTACCACTCGCGCGCTTTCGTTCGCTGCAGCTTGCCGCTGGACGTGCGCGGCAATGCCGAGCGGTCGAGCAGCATGACGTCGCTGACTTTGATCCCGAGGGCGTCGAGGACGCGGGCCTTGACGGCGCTGGCGATGCGCTCGCGCTGTTCGCCGCGCGCTTTCGATTCGACGCAGAGCACGACGCGCTCGGACGTGGAGCCGTCCGCAGCGACGCTCGTCACGCCGAACGCGGCGACGCGGCCCCGCCGGATGCCGTCGACCTCCGACGCCACCCATTCGAGGTCCGCCGGGTGGTAGTTGCGCCCGGCGAAGATGATGAGCTCCTTGTTGCGCCCGCAGACGAAGACCTCCCCCTCTTTGAGGAAGCCCTGGTCGCCCGTGAGCAGCCAGTCGCCGCGCATGGCGGCGCTGGTGGCATCGCGGTCGCGCCAGTAGCCGCGGGTGACGGAGGGGCCGCGCAGGGCGAGCTCGCCGACGCGCCCCTCCGGCAGGAGCTCGCCGTTGCCGTCGAGGACGCCGACCTCGTGACCGGCGAACGGACGTCCGCAGTTCGCGAGCGTCACGCTGGCCGCGCCGTCGGCGGCATCGCGCGCGACGCCCTCGCTGGACAGCGCGCGGAAGTCGAGCTCCTCGTAGAGCGGATCGCCGTCGACAGGCGAGAACGAGACGGCGAGGGTGCTCTCCGCCAGGCCGTACGCGAGGAGGAACGCTTTGCGTCGGAAGCCGGCCGGTGCGAAGCGCTCGGCGAACGCGTCGAGCGTCTTGCGCTGGATCGGCTCGGCGCCGCAGCCGGCGATGCGCCACCCCGACAGATCGAGTCCGGCGAGGTCTTTCTCCCGCACGCGCGAGGTGCAGAGGCCGTAGCCGAAGTTCGGCGCGAAGCTGATGGTGGCGCGGTGGTTCGTGATCCGCCGCAGCCATTCGGTCGGCTGCTTGAGGAACGTGAGGGGCGGCATGAAGACGATCGGCGTGCCGGTGTACAGCGGCGTGAGGACGAAGCCGATGAGCCCCATGTCGTGGAACAGCGGCAGCCACGCGCAGCCGACGTCCTCGGCGCCGAGGTGCAGGCCGTCGCGGATGCAGCGCGCATTCGCTTCGAGGTTGCCGTAGGTCAGCGTGACGCCTTTCGGCCGGGCGGTGCTGCCGGAAGTGAACTGGAGGAAGGCTACGTCGGAGAGGGCGGCATTCTCCGGGACGAGCGTCCGGTCGTCGATCTCCAGCGACGGCACCGTGGTGATGGAGCGGAGCGTCGCATTCACGAGCGAGCCGAGGACGGTCTTGATCTGCGGTGCCGTCACGAGCATCGACGCGCCCGCGCGGTCGAGGATGTGGCGGGTGTGGTCGAGGTAGTGGCCGAGTTGCCCGATGCGCAGCGGCGGGTACATCGGCACCGGGATGAGCCCCGCGACCATGCAGCCGAGGAACGTGGTGATGAACTCGATCGTGTCGGGCAGCGCCAGCGCCACGCGATCGCCGCGCCGCAAGCCGCCGCGGCGCAGTGCCGACGCCGCCTGCGCGGCGCGTTGCGCGAGCTCGGGGAACGAGAGGTACCCGTCTCCCCTCTCCTGCACGAACGTGTAGCCGCGCTCCGGGTAACGCTCGGCCGCGTCGAACAGCGCCGCGACGATCGAGCGGTTCATGCGACCTGCTCCCCTGCGCCCAGCAGCTCCTGCACGCAGCGCGTCGCTTCGCCTACGGTCTGGAACGTGCGCAGACGCTCCTCCGGCACGAAGACGCCGAATTCCTCCTCCATCTCCGAGACGAGGCCGACGAGGTCGATCGAGTCGAGCTCCAGGTCCTCGATGAAGCGGCTGTCTTCGGACGCGGTCTTCTTGCACACGCGCTGGATCAACGCGAGATTGCGGGACAGCAGGTCGTCATAAGCGATGGCGGACATGGGCAGCTCCGGGCTTGACTACGGCATGGTCCAGGGACGGTCTACGGCATGGGATCAGGGCATGACTAAGGCGCGGCCGCGGCGGCGGCGGCGGGCCGCGCCAGGGTGGTCTCAGGGACGACGTCGACCTGCATCGTTTCGCTGGCGAAGAAGGGACGATGCACGCCGAGGAACTCCTGGATGAGCTTCGATTCCTGGATGAAGATGTCCTGGCAGAGCGCCACCGACTCGCGTGTCGCGTCGGTGAAGCGGAGGCCTTTCGTGCGCAGGTAGTCCATGCTGGACGTCTCGTAGCGCCACGCATGACCGGCGATCTGCAGGTTCACGGAGGCCAGGGCGAGCAGCGCGCGCTGCTTGCCGTTGATCTCGCGCAGCGGGATGTCGGCCATCCGCTCGTAATAGAACGTGGTGGCGGGGCGCAGACAGGCGTCGAGCCAGAGATCCCACAGCGCGCGGAGGTCGGGCAGCCGCTGCTGGTCGGAGACGATGTTGATGATGCGGTCGTCCGGCAGGTGGCGGTACGCGGCGAGGAACGCCTCCTGGAACGCGTTCTGGTGGACCAGCTGGACCGGCTGGCGCGGTGCCAGGGCGTGGATCTCCGGATGCCATTCGCGGCACAGCAGCCGCTCCATCCCCGCCCACAGTTGATAGAGGCCGTATTGCTTGCCGCTGTAATGGCCGTCGCGGCTGTCGCCGATGATGATCGCCGGCCGGGCGATGAGGTACGGCAGTCCGGACGCCGCCACCAGCTCTTCCGCGACACGCTTGGTGCGCGTGTAATCCGTAGGGTCTTTGCCCGGGGCCGCGTGCAGCGTCTCCGCGATCTCGTGATGGACGTAGCCGCTGCTGAACGCGGTGGAGATGTAGATGAAGCGCCGCACGTTCCAGCGGCGCCCCTGGTCGACGAAGGCGCGCGTCAGGTCGACGTTGATGCTCTCCAGGGCGCCGGCGTTGAAGTAGTCGAGGCAGCCGGCGGAGTGGATGATCTCGTCGACGCCGAAGCGGGCGACGGCGTCATCCAGCTCGGCGAGGCGGTCGCGCTCGGGGAGCTCGACGAGGTGGATGCGTGACGCCATCGCCTCGTCGAACACGTGCCCCGCGAGCCGCACCTCGGCGCTCACCGGCTCGAGGAAGCGCTGCCGGTCCACGGTCCTGCGCACCGGCGCGACGATCGTCACGTCCTCGTGGATGAGGAGCGTGGAGGCGATCAGTCCTCCGACGTAGCCGGAGCCGCCGGTGAGCAGAACGCCGCGTCCTGCTTTCCGTGCGTTCATGTCAGCAGCAGCTCTTTGCCGGTCCGCCTTCACCCGCGGCGGCGGCGGGACCGCAGCACGCGGCGGCTTCACCGCCTCCGGCGCGCAGACCGAGGACGTGCCGGTCCATTTCGCGGTAGGAGGCCATGCTGGCGACGAGTGCGTTGGTGACGGTGGTGTCGAAGCCCACTTTGTCGAGCGTGTCGATGTACTGCTCGAGCGCCTGCACGCGGAGCGACTCGATGTCGTTGCGGATCTCGCCGAGCGAGAGGCTGCCGCAGTCCACGTTCAGGTCGTCGCAGAGGAAGTGGCAGCTGGTGCTGATCATGCTGAACAGCTCCGGCATGACGCGATGGTGGGCCCAGACGAGCGAGTCGTGCACCGCGTCCGGGTCTTTCGCCAGCAGTTTCTTGATGCGGGCGATGCCGATGCCGAGGTGCTCCAGCTCGTCGGCGAGGATGTTCGTCGCGAGCTGCGCCGTCGTCGGGTCCGTGTCTTCCTGCTTGCCGAGCGTCCGGTAGAGCATGATGGCCATCGTTTCGGTCATCAGGTCCTGGATGATCAGGCAGGCCGGGAGGTCGCCTTTGGCGACGGCGGCGGAGAAGTGCTTCCGGATGTTGTTCCACTGCGGCTCGACGATGCGTTTCTGCACGCCGAAGTCGAGGCGGTGTCCGAGCTTGGCCAGGAGGAGGATGTGTTTGCACTCCTCCTTCGCCTGCCCCACCGTCTCGATCTTCTCCTCGGGTGTGGGCATGAGCTGCACCATCTCCGAGTAGTTCTCGATGGCCATGATCTCGCCGGCGATGGCGTTCGAGACGATGTAGGACAGGAGGTTGTAGTAGCCGCGATCGCGTTCGGGCACAGGAATGGGCTGCGCTGCCTGGGCTGTGGTCTCCATGCTGCCTCTCTCCCTCTGGGCGTTGGACGTTGAATGGAAGCGGTCAGGCGTTGCCGCTCGGCTTCGACGACAGGAAGTCCTTGAGGCAGTCGCCGAGGCCGATGCTGGCGCGTCCCCGCACCTCGTAGGAGGTCATGCTGGCGATGAGCTGGTTCGTCACGTCGAGATCGAAGCCCGCCTGGTAGAGCATGTCGACGTAGTGCTCGAGGGAGGCGACCTTCAGGGCGTTGAGGTCGATGGCCACGTTGCCTTTGTCGACGACGTCGCAGTCGAGGTTCTGCGTGTGGCAGAGGAAGTCGCACGACTGGTAGACCATCTCGAAGAGGTTGGGCATGACGCGGTGGTGGGCCCAGACGAGGGAGTCGTGTACGCCTTCCGAGTCCTGGGCCATGAGGGCCTTGATGCGGCGGACGCCGATGTCGAGGTGCTCGAGCTCGTCCTTCAGCAGGTTGGAGGCGATGCGGTTCGTTTCGAAATCGCCATTGGAGGCGCTGGAGAACAGCTTGTAGAGACCGATGGCGAGGCTCTCGACCATCAGGTCCTGGATGATGAGGCAGCCCGCGAGGTTCTTCTTGCGGGCGGCGTCGTGGAAGTGCTGGCGCACGTTGTTCCACTGTGGCTCGACCATCGAGTCGTCGATGGCGAAGCCGAGGTGGGAGGCCAGTTTCTCGAGCAGGAGGATGTGCTTGCACTCCTCGTTGGCTTGGTGGACGGTCTCGATCTTGGTGTCGGTGTCCGGCATGAGCTGGACCATTTCCGAGTAGTTGTCGACAGCCATGATCTCGCCGCGTCTCGCGTTGGAAACGACGAACGACAACAGTTTCATATAGCCTTCGCTGCGGACGAAGGGGGTGAAACCGTGCGTCCCACTAGACACGTTGGCAGACTCGCTCGCGCGTTCTTGCATGGACAGCTTCTCCTTATTTCGGGATTTATCTATGATAGGTCGCACAAAGCGTCGTGTCAACGGACCTATGGAATGCAGTCAATAATGTCAAGTCGGTAAAAGAGGAGGCTTCAATGGATGAAGACATCTTCGATCCGGGCGATCTTCACGATTCGCGGATAGCGCGCAGAAGGACGCGGCGCACGGGGGACGCGTTCAGCCATCTCTGCTCTTCCTGGTTCCGTGCGGGGGGCGACATGCTGGTCGGCTCGATCAACATTGCGGGCAGAGTGGCGGAAGACCTCACCGGCAGTTACTGCGACCGCAAGCCGCGGCGGGATGAGGATTGAATGACATCGTGACGATGGATCTCGTCTTGTGGCTGTTGTTCATTGCCGGTCCGATCGGGGCGGTGGACGTTGTGTACTTTCATTTGTGGAAGTTCCGGTTGTACAAGCGTCCGCAGTCGCGGCGTGAGGAGCTGACGCATCTGGTGCGTGGGGCGATGGTGCCGGCGATCTTCGCGGTGCTGTTGTTGGGGCGTCCCCAAGGGACGTTGTTCTGGATCGTGGCGGCGCTGCTGGTGATCGACACGATGAACAGTCTGATTGACGTGATGATCGAGCCGGCGAGCCGAGCGCCGATCGGGGTGCCGCCGGCGGAGCTGGCGATCCACTTCATCGGCACGACGATGATGGGCGGCGCGCTGGCCATCTATTTAATTACCGGCTGGCCGACGCGGAACGCGCCCTCGGCGCTGGTGCCCTGGCCGGCCGGGACCTTCCCCACCTGGCTGCCGCAGATGGCGTGGGGCGCGCTGGCGACGGGCGTGGTGCTGGTGCTGTTCGAGGCCTCGCTGGTGGTGCGCTACGCCAGACGCCCGGCCGCGGCGTAGCGGCGCGCACTGCCGGAGGATCCGAACAGCGCGGCGTCTAACGTGATGGGGGACGATGGGACGAATAGGACCTATAGGACAGATAGGACAGATGGCTGCGCGCGGCGAAGCATTCGTCCTATAGGTGCTATCTGTCCTATTCGTCCTATTTGTCCTATCGTTCCCAGCGCAGAGGGAAGGCGGGCGTGCCGCTCACTCCTCCAGCATCCACTCCCGCACCAACCTTCCTACGCGGCCCGCGGCTTCGTGCGTCACGTAGTGGCCCACTCCCTCCAAAATATCCACGCGGTGGTGCGGGGCGTAGCGTTCCAGCCCCGTCGTGAGTGACTCGGACAGCGCGGGGTCGGCGTTGCCCCAGATCATCTGCACCGGCACGTTCGTGGTGCCGCGCATGAAACGCGCCCCCGTATAGCTGTACCGGAACGCCGTTCGGTACCACTCCAGCGTCGCCGGCGCCGCCCCAGGCTCCAGCATCTGCTGCCGGCACGCGTCGATGTACTCCCTCGGAAAACGCTCGAACCGCGTCGACCCCCTCCTCAACACGGTCTCCACCCCCGCCCCCTCCTCCCGCGTCAGGAACCACTCCGCGATCCCCGGCACCTGGAAGAACATCACATACCACGCCTTGAACACCTGCCCGTTCACGAACAACCGCCGCAAATACATCCACGGCTGCGGCGAATTGAGCACCGTAATCCTCCGCAACGACTCGGGCGCCAGATACGCCAGCGCCCACGCCGCGTACCCTCCCCAGTCGTGCCCCGCCACCCGCGCCCGATTGCTTCCACAGAAGTATCGAATGAGACCGTACAGGTCCGCCGCCGTCGACCGCGCGTTGTACCCGGACACGGGCTTGTCGCTCAGCCCATACCCCCGCAGATCGGGAATCACCAGCCGGAAGTCGCGCGCGAGCTCCTCGATCTGCCCCTCCCAGCAGCGCCAGAACTCGGGAAACCCATGCAGCAGCACCAGCACCGGCCCCTCCCCCGCCACCGCACAGTGCAGCGTCACACCATTCGTCAGCACCCGCTCGAACTCGATCTGGCTCATTCTTCCCCCGGCAACAACTTCACCCACAGCAGCGTCCAGGCGAACGCGAGACAGTAGGTCAGCCCGAGGAAGCTGTACCACCACGGAAAAATCCTCAGGATGCGATGTCCCGGATCGAACACGATGATGTACCCGTGCAACAGCACCGACACGATGAGAAACGCCGTGACGAACCGCAGCCACGCCCACGACCGCCAGTTCCGGATCTTCACCCGGTACGCGTAGAGAATCAGACCGATCGAGCTGTAGCCGCCGAGGAGCAGGAAGAACCAGTCGGCCCACAACGGGAGGTCCTTCAGCACCCAGCCGCCATGACGATAGAGCACGTACACGTGCGCCGCGCCCTCCCCCAGGAAGGCAAACGCGCCCGCTCGCGCGAAGGTCGTCCGGAAGAACTTCATCCCGGTCTCCCGTACAACACTCCCTCGAGGTAGTCGTTGACGAACATGTTCCCGGGATCGACGCCGAGCCGGTCGCGAATCTCGAGGAATCGCCGCAGATCCTCGCCGTACACGTCCCGCATCAGCGACACGGGGAACTGGCGCGCCGCCTTCGCCCAATGCGGCCGCGCTTTCCCGATCCGCAGCCACGCCGCCATGACTTCCGTGGAGAACGGCACCCAGTCCGCGGTATCGGCGAAGCTCATGATCTCGATGAAGCAGAAGAGCCCCTGGCCATACGCCGGCGAATGGGGAATCGGCGTGCCGCGTACGAAACGTGCCACCAGCGCCATGTTGAATGGATGCGAGCCGCGCGCCTGGTACTCACGCGTTTTGGCCGCCACGACCCGCCACGCCTCGATGACATTCGCGAAATCGTCGTCGATCGGAAACGCAACCTCGGCGTTCGTGGCCCGCACGATCTTCAACCCGGCCTGATAGTGAATCGCCCACTGCAACGGGATGACGGCGTCGACGTTCCCCCCGGAGACGCGGTACATGAGTCTCATGAGCGGCGGCGACAGCGGCGGCACGGCAGTCATCAACGCATACGTCAGCCGCCCCAGCCGCAACTTGACGCGCTGGATGAATTCATCGCGCCGATGCCGCCCGGGCGTGATCGTCGGTGCGGCGCTCGTGCGGTCGTAGTGCTTGACCCACATCTTCCGGTTGAACGGCCACCAGACGAGCTCCGTGTACTCGTGTCCCGTGACCCACTCACGGAAGTGAGGGATCGCGCTCTCCATGTCGACACGCAGATCGTCGCGCTCGCGCACGTTGAACGCCGGCACCACGCGGAACGTCATGCGCCAGACGATGCCGAACAACCCGAGGTTGAGGCGGACGGCGTTCATGACCTCGGGACCATGCTCCTGCTCCGTGAAACGGCGAAGGTTTCCGGCGGAGTCGATGATCTCCGCCGCCTCCACGAAATCGGAGATGGTCGGCTCGAGAATGCCCGTCCCGTGGCAGCCGGTCGAGGCGACGGCGATGAGGTGGAACTCGGTCGGGACGACGTTCGTGGGGAGCACGAGGCCGTTCTCGCGGCAGGCGTCGTTGAACTCGGCGATCGTCGTGCCGGGTGCGACGGTGACGCGCGGACGCTCCGGCTTCGAAAGATCGACGCGGATGCCCTTGAGGTGCTTCGTGAAGACGAGGTAGTCGTCCGTCGGCACGAGCGGCGACCAGGTGTGCGAATCGCCGGCGACCCGGATCTTCTTCCGCTCCACACGCGCGAGATGCACGATGGCCACGAGGTCGTCGAGCGACTTCGGGTAGAAGACCCGCTCGGGATGAGCCTTCAGGTTCCGCGACCAGTTTCGCCACGGGCGGCCGGGGCGACCGAGAAAGCGCCAGGCCATCGTTGCCTCCGCGTCAGGCGGTTGCGTTCGCGCCGTGCGTGACCGGCGGCGGCGCGGCCGGCGTCCCCGTCAGCTCGCGGAACAGCTCGCGATGCCCCCGCGTGATGTGCGCGTTCTCCACGTATACGGGATTGTTCTCGAGCTCCGCGTGCAGCCCGCGCAGGTTGAACGTCGGGATCGACGGGAACAGGTGATGCTCGATGTGATACGAGACGTTGTACGGGATGAGCAGGTACTGCGAGAGGCCCGAGCCGGTGGTCGTGCGCGTGGTCCGCAGGTTGTCGATGACGTTGCGCGAGTAGCGCTCCGACTGCGGGCCGATGCCGGAATGCTCGGCCACGGAGCGCAGCCGGTAACACGCCACCGTCACGGTATACAGCGGCACGATCCACAACAGCAGATACGCCCAGAGGTGGCCGGTATACGCGAACGCGGCGATCGCGGCGGCATGCATCACGGCGATGCGGATGACGTGCGGCGTGCGCCCGCCCGGGATGTCCCAGAGGTACTTCATCAGCGAGAGGGCCGCGCGCTGGCTGAGCAGCGTCAGGTCGCGCAGGAACATGCGGATGAAGTTGCGCTTCGGCATCGGGAACGTCCACTCCTCCGGATGCTTGTCCACGCTCACCTTCGACGGATCCTCGGGTGTCTCGAGATACCAGTGATGCTGCAGGTGCGTCGTGCGGTAGCCCTGCACCGTGAACGTCAGAGGGTACGTCGTGAAGTAGTTCGTCAGCACGTCGTTCCAGAAGTGACTCCGCACGACGAGGTGATGCGCGCCGTCGTGCGCCAGGACGGCCAGGCCGTGCTGGCGCGTGCCGATCAGCAACGCCACCGGCAGCCAGACGTACCAGTGCGGAAAACGGAAGGCGACGGCGAACAGCGCGGTGATGACGATCCACTCGAACGCCACCGCGGCGAGCCACCGCCAGACGTTATGGCTGCTGAAGCGATGCAGCTCGACATCGCTGATGAGATCCCAGTTCACCCGGTCGTAGTGCTTGCGCATGACCCGATCTCCCGAAGACGGAAGTGAATTGAATGTGTGCAGCGATTATACATCTTTCCGTCCTTACTGCGGTACAGCCGCCGGACCTCGATCCGTCCTGCTGGCCCTCTGGGTCCTGTTCGTCCCTTACTGCGGTCCCGCCGCTGCCGGCGCCAGCCGGCGCGAATAGATGAGGTGCAGCATGCCCAGCAGCGCCTCTCCCCCCGCGAGCAGGTAGATGTGGCGCGGCAGCAACCCCTTGCTGATGAGATAGAGCAGCAGGGCCACGCTGCCGAAGCGCACGAGCGCGGCCACGGTCACGTTCGCGTGGTACCGCCACGGCGCCAGCCCGGCGACGAAGAAGAGGAGACCGGCGCCGATCGACAGCACCGCCGCAAGCTTCACGAACGCCGGATTGTCCGGCTGCGGCACGCGCAGCAGCGCCAGGAACCATTTCCACGCGATCAGCACGGCCGCGCCAAACAGCACGTCCGCAATCCCACTGACGAGCAGCGCCCACCGCAGCAGCGCGTCCCATCCGGTCTGGCGCATCGGAACGTCAAAGCTCATCGAGATGCTCGAGGACGCCCATGTTCAGCAGCCCATGCGGATCGACCTGCTTCTTGAGGTCGTTCCACTGCCGGATGACGCCCATGCCGTATTGTTGAATGACCTGCTGGCGCGTGATGCGGTGATAGCCGTAGAGATAGCGCCGTCCTCCCATCGCGTACGTGAGATTGGTCAGCTCATCGCAGAGCTCGAGCAGCTCCGGCAGCCGTCCGACGTCCTCCGGCGGCAGGTCGGGCATGATCGCCAGCCCCATCGACACCGGCCGGTCGCCCGGCAGGTCGAGCGCCACGGGGAAGTCGTCGCTCTTCTTCCGGATGAGGAACGTCACGAAGCTGTCGACGTTGACCAGGCCGTGGAAGATCGACTGCTTCGAGATGCACTTCTCGAAGCCTCGCATCGCGATCAGCTCCTTCGCCTGCTTCATGAACTCGCCGTAGACGTCATTCCCCGCCTCGTCCTTCAGCGGCACGATGCAGTCGGTCCACGGGTGTTTCGTGCCGCGCTTCTCCCCCGGCTGGTTGATGCACTTGAAGACGCCGCCGCTGAAGAACTGGCAGACGCGCTGGATCAGGTAGATCCACAGCTTGCGCGACATCGGCGTGAAGTAGACCAGCTCCTTCTTCTTGAAGGTGGTGACGTCGAGGGAGACGTCGAGGTTGTTGTCCTTCAGCTTCATGAACAGCATGATTCCGCACGGGTACTTGAGGCGGACCTTGCGCACGAAGTTCTTGATCCCGACCTCGTCCTCGGGGTCGACCTCCTTGATCACGGTGAGGATCTTGAGGTCGAGCTTCGTCATGACGTCGTCGGCGAACGAGCGGCTGCTCGGGATGTCCTCCTGCCCGGCGACGCCGTCGAACTTCAGCTCCTCGTCGTACATCGCCTGCACCATGTCGTGCTCGAAATCCTTGCCACAGCGATAGATGAGGAGCATGCCGAGGACGTGGGTCTTGCTGGGAATGACGTCGATCGTCATCTCGCCGATGACGCCGAGGCGTCCGAAGCCGCCGAGGGAGAAACGCATCAGGTCGAAGTTCTTGTCGCGGGAGCACTCGATGATGTCGCCTTCCATCGTCACCAGCTTGATGGAGCGCACGACGTTCCAGAAGCCGCCGCTGTGCGAGCCGTAGTAGCCGACGCCGCCGACGCTCGCGGTGCCGCCGATGTGGATGCGCTGCCCGGGGTTGTTGGGAAACAGCGGCGTGCAGAACTCGGGGAAGTCGACCGTGCGCAGCACGAAGTTCCAGCTCGCTCCCGGCTCGGTCGTGACGGTCATCGCCTCACGGTCGAAGCGGCGCTTCGTGAGCGCGGAGAGGTTGAGCTGGACGCGGTTCGTGAGCGTCTGGCCGTTGCAGGAATGGGCGGTGTTGCGGAGCGTGACGGGGCGGCGCTGCTGGTTGCACTGCTTCAGGAACCGACCGAGCGCCTCGAGGCTTCGAGGCTGCTCGATCTGCTCTGGATCTTTCCGGTAGAGGTGTCCGTAATCCTCGAAAGGCTTCTGCGCCATCGCCGGGCTCCCTCGGACAAACCTTTCCTGAGGCGGGCCGCCGGTCCCGCTCGATGGGAAAGAAGACGCGACGTGCGCTTACCGCGACGTCGTGCGGCGAATCTCGGTACGGCTGGTCGTCTGCCGTCCGCCGCGATCCTGTCCACCGCGGGGGCGTGAAGACGAGTAGCCGGTGTTGCTGCTGCGATAGCCCGAGTCGTGGTCGCGGTCGCGGTCGTCGTCGTACGAGCCACCCCCGCTGCCACCGCACGGCGACGACACCTGGCCGCAGCCGCGCGACGAGCCGCCGCGGCTGCGCGGCGAGATGGCTTCGCCGATGCCGATGAAGATGCCGCCGATGAAGTCGCAGCCGGCCGTGAGGAAGTCCGTTCCCTCGCGGCGGACGCTGCGGCCCGCATCTCGGACGCTGTCGCCGATGTCGCGGGCGCCGCGGCGTGCGCGGTCCTGGTAGTCGTCCTGATCGTCGTAGTAATCGTCGTCGTAGCCGCCGCGATTGCGGTCGCGGCCCGGGTCGCGATCCGCGGCGCCGTACGTCCCGTACCCCTGCTGCTCGTTCGAACGGGTTCGCGTCTCCCGGTCGATCTCGGTGTTCCCAATGGTGGCGGAAGTGCGCGTCTGTTTCTCTTTGTCGTCAGGCATCCTGACCTCCCTTGTGTTCACGGGCGTCGTCGCGTTCCCGCACCAGCGGATAGCCCAGCGCCGCCCAGCCTTTGGTTCCTTCCCGCATGATCCGGATGTTCCGGTAACCCAGCTCCTGAGCGCGCACGGCGCTCACGTGCGAGGCCATTCAAAGCGAGCTCTCGCAATAGAAAACCAGCATGGCGTCGCGGTCCGGTGGCAACACGCCGTCGAAGCTCTCCTCCATGCCCACGTACTTTGCTCCCGGGATGTGCCCGCGCACCCACTGCCCCCACAAGTTCGCGTCGAGCAGCACGAACCTGCCGGTGCCGAGCCCGCGGCGCACTTCCTCGGCGGCGATCTCCTGGATCGGCGCTTTCCGGACGTACTGGCCGAGCCAGGCGAGCATGGTGCTGATCTTCACGAGGCTCCGATCGAGGTGTAGTTCGGTACTCGATGCGTCGGCTGCGGCCGCGAGGGACGGAAGTTCACGAGGTTCTCCACCTCGATGGAGAGCGACTCGTAGGTCTGCGTCCGCTTCTCGATCGCGGCGAGCGTCACGCTGCGCAGCCACTCCGGCGGCGCTTCCGCCCGGATGTTGACGGTAAGGTATCCCGCCGTCAGCGGCTGCAGGTTCGACATGATGATCTCGGGCTCGAAGTCGTTGCGCACGAGATTGAGCACCGCCATCTCCCGCTCGCGACCTTCGTCGCGCAGCGCCATCTTGAGATGCGCGACCTCGTAGCCCATCGACACGAGCCCCGTGTGGATCTCGCGCGCGATGTACATCATCAGTTGCTTGCCGTCGAAGGGACGCTTTCCGGAGACGCGCGCCGACGCATTGAGCCAGCCGAGCAGCGCTTCCCCCTCGGCATACAGGTCGTAATTGAGCTCCATCGCGTCGCCCGACGGCTGTTCGTTCGTGGTGACCCAGTCGAACCAGTCGTCCAGCCCCTCCCCGGTGCGGGCGGAAACGGTGAAGATCCGCACGCCGGCGTACCGCTGTTCCAGCGCGGCCACGAGGCGCTCCAACTGCGCGGCGCTCAGCAGATCACACTTGTTGATGACGATCGCGTGCGCTTCCTCGAGCTGCTTGAGGTAGATGTACTCGACGGTGCTGGAAAAATGGTCGTTCCCTTCGATGCCGAGGATCTGCATCGCCCGGATCGGGTCGATGAGGACGGTGAGCGGCGCCACGCGGAAGTTGTCCCCGTAGATGTTCTTCAGCGGCACGGTCACGGCAGATACAAGATCGGTGCAACTGCCGACGGGCTCGGCGATGAAGACGTCCGGCATCGTCTCGCGGGAGAGGTTGTTCGCGGCTTCGATGAGGGAGTCGAAGCGGCAGCAGAAGCAGCCGTCGGCGATCTCCTCGACCGCGAAGCCGCTCCAGCGAACGAGCTCCGTGTCGACGAGGCCTGCACCCTGGTCGTTCGTGATGAGACCGACACGGCGTCCCCGGTCGCGCAGGTAGCCGGCCAGCCGAATGACGGAGGTCGACTTACCGGCTCCGAGGAAACCGCCGATCATGATGTAGTTCGGCGAAGGCGTCATTGCACCGCTCCCCACGGATCATTGAATTGGCTTTTTGGTAGTGAAGGCATTAAAATTTAAATATACAGGTCCGTCAAGATCAAAAGAGGAAACTCGCAATGCTCGATGCTGTCGAAATCCTCGAACGTGACCACGAACGCATCCTCCGTCTGCTGCGCGAACTGGACACGACCGCCTCGTCCGACCGGAAGGAACACCTCTTCGATCTGGCGGAAGAGGCGCTGCAGATTCACAGCGCGATCGAGGAGGACTACTTCTACCCGGCGGTGCGCCGCGCCGCCTGCAGCAGTGAGGGAGAAGAGGTCTACATCAAGTCGCGGGAGGAGCACAAACTCGTCGACATGGTCATGCCGCACCTCCGCATGGTGGATACGGGGTCGGAGGTCTTCACGGCGAAGATCCGGCTCGTGCGGCAGCTCGTCGCGCATCACATCGAGGAGGAACGGCAGCATCTGCTGCCGCTCGCGCGCGAAGTGCTGTCGCGCGAAGAGCTGGAAGACCTGGCCGGGCCGATGCTCGACACGAAGCGCGCGCTCCGCGGCAAGGTGATCCTCGCCGCGCAGTCACGCGCCTTCGACTGCGACCGCGACGGGTGCCGCATCGTCGGCCCCGGCTTCATGTTCGTCTGGGGGGTCGGATGCTGAACGAACGACAGCGCTACCGTGAGGACTGCGAGCCGCGCGATGGGCAGCGGGAGCGAGATGCGCGCGACGAGCGTGACGGCCGCGAAGAACGCGACGCCCGGCGCGAGCGCGAGCCGCGCCGCCCGTGCGGCTGGCGCATCGCCATCCCTTTCTGCGGCAGCGTGACTCTGCGCATCCGCGATTAGCCCGGCTGGAGGACACTCCGCTGTCCTGTCCGGGACGTCGCGCGCGGGTCAGTGCCTTGCAGAATCGGCCGGAGTGCTTCCGCGCATCGATCCCCTCCGCCCGGTGCGGCGGCCGGTGGTTCCGGTCGGCCGCGAATGGCTCTACGAGCTGAAGCTGGACGGCTTCCGTGGGGTGCTCTCCATCGAGGGCGGCCGCGGTTCGTTCACGTCGAAGACCTCGAAGCCGATGAAGCGTTTCCGCGAGCTGGCCGACGGCGTCGCGCAGGCGCTGCCGGTGAAGAGCGCGATCCTCGACGGCGAGATCATCGTCATGCGCAAAGGGATCCCCGACTTCCGCGCCCTCTTCTTCCGCCGCGGCACACCGGCCTTCGCCGCGTTCGACCTGCTCTGGCTGGACGGCCGCGATCTCCGCGAACAGCCGCTCTGGCGCCGCAAACGCGCGCTGCAAAAGCTGCTGGAGGGAACGCCGGTAGCGTACGTGGAGCACGTCGATGACCCCGCGCTGTTTGCGGTCGCCGCGGAGCGCGACCTGGAAGGCGTCATCGCGAAACGGCGCAGCGATCCGTACGCGACTACCACCGAGTGGGTGAAGGTGAAGCACGCCGGGTACACGCAGACGGAAGGGCGATGGGAGTTGTTTCGGTGAAAGGGCCGGGGAACGATAGGACCTATAGGACGGATAGGACGGATGGGACAAAGGCGGCTGCGCTGCGCGGAGGTTCTGTCCTATCTGTCCTATAGGTCCTATACGTCCTATCTGTCCCGGCGAATTACGTGCGCCCGGCCAGCCCTGCCACCAGCGCAATCAGTTCCGCGGGATCGGCGGGCTTCGCCACGTGCGCCTGGAACCCCGCGCTGATCGCCCTCAGGCGATCCTCGGGGCGGGCGTAGGCGGTCAGGGCGACGGCCGGGATGCGGTTGCCGCCGGCGCGTACCTTCTGGATGAGGGAGTAGCCGTCTTCGCCGGGCATGCCGATGTCGCTGAGCAGCACGTCGTAGGGCTCCGCCTGCATCAGCGCCAGCGCTTCGGCGGCTGACCCGGCGGGCGTCACGACGGCGTCGCAGTCTTCGAGGAAGCGGCGCACGACGCCGCGGGCATCGTCCTCGTCGTCGACGACGAGCACGCGCAGGCCGCCGATCTCGATGCACATTTCGCCGGCCGCAACGCCGGAGCGGCGGACGGTCCGCCGCTCTTCGCGCGGCTCGGGCTGGCGCAGCGCCACCAGCGGCAGCACGACCGTGAACGTCGCGCCCTGCCCCGCGCCTTCGCTGGCGACGCTGACCGAGCCGCCGTGCAGCTCGATGAGTTGTTTCACGATTGCGAGGCCGAGGCCGAGGCCTCCATGACGCCGCGTGGTGGTGGCGTCGGCCTGGCGGAAGCGGTCGAAGACGTACGGCAGAAACTCCGCGCGAATGCCTTCGCCGTTGTCGCTCACCGAGACCTCGATGTGCGACTCCACGCGCGCGATGCGCACGTCGACCTGGCCACCTGTCGCGGTGAACTTCACGGCGTTGCTGAGGAGGTTCCAGAACACCTGCTGCAGGCGGTTGACATCGCCGCTGATGCGGAGGCCGGGATCGCCTTCGTCGAGGGTGATGCGCACCCCCTTGGCGTCGGCCGCGTTCTGCACCGTCGCCGCGGCCGCGCGCACGATCGCGGCGAGCTGCAGCGGCTGCACGTCGAGCCGGATCTTTCCGGAGACGGCCCTGCTCATCTCCAGCAGGTCGTCGATGATCTTCGCCTGCGCGCGTGCGTTGCGGGCGACGACGGCGATCCCTTCGTTCACCTCTTCCGGCGTGTTGCCACCAGCGCCGAGAATCTGGGCCCACCCGAGGATGGCGGAGAGCGGCGTGCGGAGCTCGTGGCTGAGCGTCGCCAGGAACTCGTCCTTCATGCGGCTGGCGCGCTCCGCCTCCGCGCGTGCGGCACGCTCCGATTCGAGCAGCGACTGCAACGCCTGCTGCGCGAGCTTCGCCTCGGTCACGTCGAGCGCCGTGCCGACGAAGGTGACCGCACGGCGCTGCGCGCCCTCCCCTTCGAAGATCCCCTGCCCTTTCGACACGATCCAGCGCAGCGAGCCGTCGTGCATGCGCAGCCGGTACTCGACTTCGTACGGCTTGGCGTCCTGCGGATCGGTGGAGGCACGGATGGCCGCATCGACCACGCGCGCGTCTTCCTCGACGATGCGCGACAACACCTCTTCATACGTCTGCGCCGGGTCGGTCACGCCGTAGATCGCGCGCGTCCGCTCGTCCCAGTACACGCGGCCGGTGACCAGATCGTATTGCCACCACCCCATGCGCGCCGCTTCGAGCGCGAGGCGTAACTGGTCGGCGAGGCGCCGCTGCAGCTCCGCGGCCTGGCGTCGCTCGGTCACGTCGCGCGACGTGCCGGCGATGACTTCCACCTCCCCTTTCTCGTCGAGGACGGGAGAGAAGACGTACTCGTAGGTGCCGCCCACGCCGGTCGGCGAGGTGTACGGCACTTCCCCGGTGATGGTCTTCTTCGTGGCGAAGACCTGCGCGAACTCGCGCATGTTCATGTCGGCGTGCCATTTGGGATAGCCGAGGTCGTAGAGCGTCTTGCCGCTCACTTCCTCGAGCGTCATCCCCCACAGCCCGAGGAGCGCGCGGTTGGCGAAGGTGAAGCGCCCTTCGCGGTCGATGAGGTACGCGAGGTCGTCGGTGCCGGAGAGGAAGGTGTCGTAGAGGCGCGTGCGGCGCTGCAGCTCGTGCTCGGCGTGCTTGCGCGCGGTGATGTCGAGGACCACGCCGTGAAAACGGACGATGCCGCGCTCGCCCTCGCGCTCGATGCGCCCGCGCGCGCTCACCCAGCGCTCCTGGCCGTTGTTGATGACGCGGTATTCGATGTCGTAGTCGGCGCCGGTGCGTACCGTGTAGTCGACCGCTTCGACGACGCGCTGCCGGTCGTCGGGATGAATGGCCTCGACGAAGCGGGCCAGCGGCGCGGTGCCGTCGGCATCGCGCACCGTACCGAAGATGCGGTCGAAGTTCGCATCGCCCCAGAGGCGGTCGGAGTCGATGTCCCACTCGTAGATGGCAATCTCGCCGGCGATGACGGCGGAGGAGACGCGGCGGCGCGTCTCGATCAGCTCCTCGCGGATCTGCTTCTGCTCCGTGATGTCTTCGACCGTGGCGATGAGGTACTTCCCGTGGCGGTCGTCGTACGCGGGCGACAGCGTGATGCGCGCCCACACGATCGCCCCGTCGCCGCGCACGTAGCGCTTCTCGAAGGTGGTGGTGACGACGTCGCCGCGCTGCACGCGGTGCACCTGCAGCCGGTTCATGTCGTGATCGTCCGGATGGGTGATGTGCGTGGAATCGCGCCCGATCAACTCGGGGAGGTCACGTCCGACGAGCCTGACGAACGCGTCGTTGACGCGCAGCATCCGGCCGGATGCGTCGGCGATGACCATGCCGAGGCCGGTGTGGTCGAAGATGGCCGCGAAGTCGTACGCGCCCGGCACCGAGACCGGCTCGAGCGAAAGTCCCTCGGGATACATGGTGGAGTCGGTGTTCACGGTAAGCACATTCTGATGGGCGGAGGCTACGGTGAGATTAACGGCGCGGCGATTTCCGGCGCTTCACGAACGCCGGAGCCCGAGCGAGGAGCAATCACGGAAACACGTATCGAAAGATACTTGTCATCGCTGACGGCGCGGCGTAGATTCCGGAAATAAGGAGAGCGTTCCATGAAGAAGAACTTCCGTCTGCTCGGTTTGATGTTGACGTTCGTGCTCGTGTTCGCCGCCGTCGCTACTTCTCCCGCCCTCGCCGATGAAGGCGAAGCCGGAGCCGCGGCCGAGGCCTGGATCTGCGAGGACGGCTGTTGGTCGTGGGATATCGAGAACGGTTGTACCCAGCCCGTCACCTGCTGCGCGAACTCGAGCGACGGCAACTGGTTCTGTATCGACTGGAGCGGCGGCGTCAGCTAGCCGCGTCCCTCTCGCCTCGCGTCGTAGTGGCGACTCAGTGTGCCGCTACGACGCTCGAGGGCGAGTCAGAACTTCCGGACCGCTTCGACGACGTCCTGTTCCCGCTCCGGCGTCAACATCCCCACCCACGCCTCGCTCACCACGCTCCCTTTGTCGACCAGCAGCAGCGTGGGGGTGCCGCGAATGTTCAGCGCGCGCAGCGAGACCTGCCGCACATCGGCCGCGTCCAGCCCCAGTCCGCGCACGTAGCCGCGCCCTTCCTCGGGCGGCTGCGGCATCACGATCGTGAGGTGCACCCCACGTTTCGCGAGCTCTCCGCTCAGGCGCCGGTAGAACGGCGCACTTTCGGTGCAGTAGTGGCAATTCGTGCTCAGCGCGAGGACGGCGGTCTTCCCCTCGAACGGGAGCGGCAGCTTCGTCCCGGCCGGGATCTCCACCGAAGACCGCGCCGCGGCTTTCTTCGGCGCCATCAGGTTGCGGACGAGCAATACGCCCGCAAGGACCGCCACGATCAGAATCGCGACGTTCGCCGCGACTTCGAGCTTTCTTCCCATAGGAGTGAGCCTCCATTTTAGCAGGCAGTGGATAGAGACATACGCACCCGTGGACGCCCTTCCCTCCTTCCATCTTCGCTGCTACCATCCGTTCATCAAATCCTCACAAGGAGTTTCACCTTGAAGACAAGAGTCAGAGGGGAGTACCTGCGCGGTCTGGTGGTGGGAACGATGCTGCTCGTCAGCACGGCAGCCTTTGCCGCAAGCCCGAAAGGGACGCAAGAGCCGGTAATGGCACCCGAAGGTCTGGTGATGGACGCTTCACTCCGTTCCACGGAGACGCGGACGCTGGAGCTCACGCCGGTCGTGCCCGGCAGCGACGGCATGCGGTTCGACCTGCCTTCGTCCGCGAAGGGAGCGAAGGAAGTGACGCTGGCGGTGCTCGCCGGCGTGCGCGTGGTGGCTCGTGAAACGGTCGTGCTGCCCGACGCGCTGCCGGCGACGCCGACGGTCACGTTCCTCAGCCAGTACCCGAAGGAGCTCGCGCAGATCCGCAGACTGGACGCGGCGAATCATGGCGCCCTCCGTTTCACGGTGAGCGCGGGCGAGCAGATCCTGGTCAACGTCGCGTTCCAGGAAGCGGACGGCGGCAGCGTCGGGACGAATGCGGCCGTCGGCGTGAGCTCGAAGATCGAGATGAAGATCCCGCGGCCTCGTATCGCCACGGACGGCATGGAGCCGGACCCGGAGTGCGAGCAGGCATGCCACGACACATACGTCGACTGCTACTACAACATCTGCGACCAGCGCGGGAACTGCAGCTACTGCTGGACCGACTACCAGTACTGCGCCGAGAGCTGCCCGCAGATATGCGTCGAGCCGAAGAGCGTCTCCACGGTCACGACCTCGTGGACGCAGATCGGCAGTTACAACCACGGGCAGATCTGCGTCAATGGCTACGCATACCTGCTGATCGAGATGGTCGACCGGCGCTACGTTTATCAGCGGACGACGCACTGCGACAACTCGTACACGGACGTGCTGCAGGAAACGCAGTACCGCAGCCGCTGGTGCAAGTACCCGCTGGGACCGGGGTGCTTCGGCAACTTCTACAACCCGCCACCGACCTGCTAGTCGATCAACCAGCCAATCCGCAAGCGCCGCCCCACGGGCGGCGCTTTTGTTTGGGGCAACGGGACCAATGGGACCAATAGGACAGATGGGATTCGCCTCGGTCCTATCCGTCCTGTAGGTCCTTTTCGTCCCATGGTCCCCCAAACAAAAGCGCCGGCTGTTTCCAGCCGGCGCTCTGTGGGGGTCTACCGTTCGACGGTGACGGGTGGTGTCGTCACCTTCTTCGTCGGGCTCTTCGCGAGCTGGTCGAGCAGCAGTTTCACCGCCGCTTCCAGCGACGGGTCTTTGCCGGCCGCGATCAGCTCGGGACGGTCGATGACTTCGATGTCGGGCGAGACGCCGACGCCTTCCACGGCCCACATTCCTTCGGTGTCGAAGAAGCGGAACTGCGGTGCGGAGACGGAGCCGCCGTCCATCAGGCCGGGGTTGCCGGAGATGCCGATGAGGCCACCCCAGGTGCGGGTGCCGATGATCGTGCCGAGGCCGCGCTTGCGGAAGTAGTACGGCAGCGCGTCGCCACCGGAGGAGGAGTAGCCGTTGATCAGCATCGCCTTCGGGCCGCTGTGCGCGTAGGCCGGCGTCGCCGTCGGCTCCACGGTGCGGCGCGCCCAGTAGTTGAGCACCGGACGGTCGAGCAGCTCGATCATGCGATCGGGGATGAAGCCGCCGCCGTTGTAGCGGTCGTCGATGATCAGCGCTTCCTTGTCGACCTGCGGATAGAAGCCGCGGAAGAGCTCCTGGTTGCCTTCGTTGGCGGTGTTGGGGAGGTGGATGTAACCGATGCGGCCGTTCGACGCCTTCTCGACGTACGCGCGGCGCTGCTGCACCCAGTCGAGGTAGCGGAGGTTCGTCTCCTTGCGGATGGGGCGCACCTTCTCTTCACGCGCGCCGGCGGTCTCGGGACGGGAGTTGACGAGCAGCGTCACGACGCGGCCCGCCTTGTTCTCGAGGAGGCGGTAGAAGTTGTCGACCCCGCGCGTGGTGGCGCCGTCGACGGCGAGGATGTACTCCCCTTCCTTCACCTTCACGCCCGGCTCGGTGAGCGGCGAGCGCGTCGACTCGTTCCAGTTCTCGCCCGGGAAGATGTGCTGGATCTTGAACACACCGCTATCAGCGACGATCTCGGCGCCGAGGAGGCCGTTCTCGACGCGATCGACCTGCCAGCCGCTCGACGTCGCCACGTACGCATGGCCGGCATTCAGCTCGCCGGCGACTTCGCCGAGGATGTAGTCGAGATCGGAGCGGTGGGCGATGAAGGGAACGAGCTGGCCGTACTTCTCACGGATCGCGTTCCAGTCGAGACCGTGCATGGCCGGGTCGTAGAACCAGTCGCGGAAGATGCGCCAGCCGTCGGTGAACTCCTGCGCCCACTCGGCCCTGGGATCGATCTTCATCTGCATCCCGTCGAGCTTGATGACGCCGTCGGCGACCTTCTGCCCCGGCTTGGCCGAGACGATGGAGTAATCGGGGCCGCTGACGACGAGGATCTTCTCGAGGTTCGCGGAGAGCTCGTAATCGCGGGCGCTCTCGACGATCGTCTCTTCCTTGCGGTCGTCGATGTTGTACATCTTGAGCGCGCGGCGGGCGGCGGGGCCGGAGAGATAGAGAATGCCGTTGTTGACGGCCTGGAGGTTGAAGTACTGGCCGGAGCCGTGCGGGATCGCGCGGACGCGCGACTCGAAGCCGGCCGGGTCGATCTTCACGACCAGCGGCGCGTTCTTCGGCGTGGCGGGCGTCGTGGTCTTCTCCGCGGCGGCGTCGGCAGCGGCCGGCGGCGCCGGAGCGGCGGCTTTCTCTTCATCGCTCTGCGGAAGGAAGAGGGCCGGGCCGTCGGCGGAGAGCATCCCCACGTAGACGCGCGTCGGGTCGGTGTAGAGGTAGTTGAACTCGTAGCCGCTGAACGTGAGGTTGTAGTCGCGGTTGGAGGTGAAGTAGAGGTAGCGCCCCTTCGGATCGAAGACCGGCTCGGTGTCGTCGGTCATGCCCGAGGTGAGACGGTGGGTCTTGCCGTCGCCGGCGTTCCAGACCCAGATCTGGTTGAAGCGCGCTTCGTTCTGCTTGGTGTAGGCGATCCAGCGGCTGTCGGGCGACCAGCGATAGTGCGTGATGTCGCCGTACTTGTCGCTGTCGACCGTGCGGACGTTGCCGCTGGCGACGTCGTTCACGGAAAGCTGGTGGTCCTTGTCGGAGTACGCGAGCGACTTGCTGTCGGGCGACCAGACCGGGGCGAAGCGCCACGACTTGCTGTTGCGCGTCAGCTGGCGCGCATCGCCGGCGCCGTCGGCCGGGCGGACGTAGACCTCGTAGTCACCGGAGGCGTCGGAGAGGTAGGCGATCCAGCGGCCGTCGGGCGACCAGCTCGCATCGCGCTCGCGGACGCCCGGCGTGGCGGTGTGGTTGCGGATCTCCCCCTGCTTGGCGGGAGCGGTGAAGACTTCGCCGCGGGCGACGAAGAGGGCGCGCTGTCCCGTCGGCGAGATCATGACGCGCTCGATGTTGCCGCGCACGTTCTCGAAGTACGGCAGCGTGTTCTTGAAGTCGCCGAAGACGCGCACCGGGATGCGCTCGTTCTTGCCGCTGGCGGCGTCGAAGCGCCAGAGATAGCCGCCCTGCTCGTAGACCACCTGCGTGCGGTCGGCGCTGGGCCAGAGGACGTCGTAGTCGGCGTGGTTCGTGACCTTGCGCGTCTGTTTCGTCTTCAGGTCGTACGCGAAGAGGTTGAGGCGTCCCGCTTCACGATCGGAGGTGAAGAAGATCGTGTCACCGATCCACATCGGCTGGTTGTCGGTGTAGGGATCAGTGGTGAGCTGCTCGGAGCGGTTGTTGACGAGATCGTAGATCCAGACGTCCTGCGCGCGTCCGCCGCGGTAGCGCTTCCAGGTGCGGAACTCGCGCTCGATCGGCGTGTAGACGAGCTTCGTCCCATCCGGCGAGTACATGCCGCCGCCCCCTTCGGGGATCGCCAGCGGGGTCTCCATGCCACCGGCTGCCGGGACGACGTACGGCCGGGCCATGCGGTCGCTCCACGGGACGCGGTGCGGCAGGAAGAGGATGTGCTTCCCGTCGGGCGTCCAGTCGAGGATGCGGTTGTCGATGCCGCCGCGCGGAGGCAGCGGGCCGACGTCGTTGTAGAAGGTGAGCTGGCGCGGCGTGCCCCCTTCGACGTCGATGACGAAGACCTGGCGCGAGCCGCTGTACTCGCCGGTGAAGGCGAGCTGGCGGCCGTCCGGCGAGAACTTCGGGAAGTACTCGGTCCCCTCACCGCTGGTGAGGCGGCGCGCATCGCCGCCGGCGGCGCCGGCGATCCAGATGTCGCCGGCATAGACGAAGGCGATCTTGTCGCCATGAATGTCGGGCTGGCGCAGCAGTCGCGTGAGGCGCTCCTGCGCAAAGGCGCTCGTCGCCATCGCAACGACCGCCACCAAGAGGGCAAGCTTTTTCATGCGGGGTGCATAACACGGGACGGGTGAGGTTTGCTGCGGGTGTTACAACACTGTAACGGAAACCCGTTGTCCGCTTTCCGTTGCCCGTTGTCCGTGCCGCGCGACTCGGCCGTGTAGCGCGAGCACGGAAAACGGACAACGCGCGGCTACAGCCACTTCATCGTGAAGTCGATCAGCCACTCCTTCACCTTGCCGCCGTACGGGGGATACATCAGCTGCAGGCCGGTGCGTTTCAGCTTCTGGTCGAGGACGCCGCGGGGGTTGGAAAACGCTTCGAAGCCCCAGCGGCCGTGGCCGCGGCCGATGCCGCTGTTGCCGACGCCGCCGAAGGGGAGCGACATCTCGAAGAAGTGGATCAGGGTGTCGTTGACCACCGTCCCACCGGCGCTGGTGCGGGCGATGACTTCCTGCGCCACGCGGCGGTCGCGGCTGAAGACGTAGAGGACGAGCGGCTTTTCGCGCTCGTTGATGAAGCGGTAAGCCTCCTCGCGGTCGCGGTACGTCATCACCGGGAGGATCGGGCCGAAGATCTCTTCCTGCATCACGGGTGAATCGGGTGCGACGTCGGTGAGCACCGTCGGCTTCACCCGCCGTCCGTCGATGCCACCGCCGGTCCACACTTTGGCCCCACCAGCGACGGCGCTGTCGAACAGCCGCTTCACGCGTGAGGCGTGGCGGTCGTTCACGATCAGGCCGCGCGACTGGTCGCCGAGCTTGTCGATCGAGGCGCGCAGCTTCTCCAGGAACGGCTGGCGGATGCTCTCGTCGACGAGGAGGTAATCGGGGGCGATGCAGATCTGGCCGCAGTTGAAGAACTTCCCCCACGCCACCTTCTGCGCCGCCTCGTCGAGATCGGCGGTGCGGTCGATGACGACGGGCGACTTGCCGCCCAGCTCGAGCGTCACGGAGGTCAGATGCTCCGCCGCCGCCTTCATCACCAGTTTCCCGACGGCCGGGCTGCCGGTGAAGAAGACGTGGTCCCACGGCATCCGCAGCAGCTCTTCCGCGACTTTGGCGTCGCCTTCGACGACCGCGACTTCGCTCTCCTCGAACACTTCCGCGAGCAGCTTCTTCATGCAGGCCGCCGAGTGCGGCGTCATCTCGGACGGCTTGAGGATCACGCAGTTGCCCGCGGCGACGGCCGAGATGAGCGGCCCCAGGCTGAGGTTGAAGGGAAAGTTCCAGGGGGAGAGGATGAGGACGACGCCTTTCGGCTCGTGGCGCACGTAGGAGCGCGCCCCCATCAGCGCGAGCCGCGTCGAGACGCGCTGCGGACGCAGCCACTTGCGCAGGTGCCGCATCGCATGCCGCGCCTCCCCCACCACGGGATAGATCTCGGAGAGGTCGACCTCCGCCGCCGGCTTCTGGTAGTCGGCCCACATCGCCGCGCGGATCTCGTCGCGGCGTGCCATCACGGTGTCGTGCAGTTTGCGCAGCTTCGCGATGCGCTGCGCGGCGTTGGTGGCGCCCACGCGCGGTTGATGCGCGCGCTGCAGGGCGTGGAGGTCGGCCGGGGTCACGGCGAAAGTGTACTGGTTGTCGGTTGTTGGTTTTCGGTTTTCGGTTGTCGGTTTTCGGTAAAAGCAAAACGGTCCGGTGTGCGACGCGCGCCGCACACCGGACCGAAAACCAAAAACCGAGAACCGAAAACCGCGTCAGCGTCAGCGCGTCAGCGCACTACGGGAACACCATCTCCGCAATCTGCGCAAAGTTCAGGTACTCGAACTTGCCGGAGACGTGGTCGCGGCCGACGATGAAGACGTCGTAGCCGAAGCAGTTGTCGATGAAGTAGCCGGTGAAGGTCTCACCGCTGCGGAGCTGCACGTTCGCCGAAAGGATCGGGCGGGGGCAGCACGCGGAGTTGGTGGCCGGGGTGGCCGGGCCGGTGATGCGCTTGATCTCGCTGCGATCCGGCTCGTACTCGGTGTTGCCGTCGCGGCAGAACTTCGCGTAGTTCGTCCGGGAGTAGCCGCTGAACGGCACCATGTAGGCGAACTGCACGCTCTCGATGTCGAGCTGGTAATTCGTCCCCGTGTTCATCCGCACCGCGACGGTCTGCGTCGGCTTGAGGCGGATCGTCATGTTCGGCGAGACGGCGTTGAGCACCTTCTGCTCGTAGCCGCTGCGGCGGACGATGAGGGCGCCGGTGCCGGCGGGCACGTTGATCTCGAAATGACCCTGCGCGTCGGTGCTGACGAGCTGGGTACCGGCGGCGATTTCGGCGCCGACCACCGGCTTGTTGTTGGTTTCATCGAGCACGGTGCCGGCGAGCAGGCCCGCGGTCAGCGACGTGGTTTCCGGATGCTGGACAGAACGCCGTTTGCCGCCGGCGGCCGCGAGAGGAAGCGCCACGACGAACAGCAGTGCCGTCACGACGAGCTTCCCGCGCATTGAGCTTCCCAGATTCATTGAGTCTCCTCGAGGACAGATTGAAGTTATATGGATTTTAGCACCTTCGCTCAGGTTGTACGGAGCTCGCGTGCACGGCGTTGGCTATACTCCGCCGCCGGAGGAAACCTCGACCATGAAGTGGCCTGCTCTCCCTCTGCTCGCGCTTCTCGCGGCGAGCGCGTGCATGACGACAACCGGAACCACCGACGCGCCCGCCGCTGTACCCGAAACGGACACAATGATCAGCCAGCAATCCGCCCCTCCCGCCACGCCTGCACCCGTGCTCCCGCCCCCGCCGACCGCGGCTGAAGCAGCCCGCTTCGTCGAGCAGGCCGAGGCGCGGCTCGCGCAACTGAACCAGGACCAGCAGCGCGCCGCCTGGGTGCAGTCGACGTACATCACCCCCGACACGCAGAGCATCGCCGCCGCCGCCAGCGAACGGCAGATCGCCGCGGGCGTCGAGCTGGCGAAGGACGCCGCGCGCTTCGACGCCGTCGACGTGCCGTACGACGTCCGCCGCAAGCTCGACCTGATCAAGCTCGCCCTCACCTCCCCCGGTCCCGCCGATCCGGCGAAGACCGCGGAGATGACGCGCCTCGCCGCCAAGCTCGAAGGCGACTACGGCGCCGGCAAGTACTGCCCCCCGGGCAAGTCGGGCGACGCCTGCCTCGACATCAGCGAGATCACCACGATCATGCGCACGAGCCGCGACCCGAACCAGCTCCTCGACGTCTGGCGCGGCTGGTCGCAGGTCGGCGCGCCGATGCGCGACGACTACACGCGCTTCGTCGGCCTGATGAACGAAGGAGCGCGCGAGCTCGGCTATCCGGACGTCGGCGCGATGTGGCGCTCGAAGTACGACATGCCGCCCGACGCGTTCGCCGCCGAAGTCGACCGCCTCTGGGGCCAGGTCAAGCCGCTCTACGACTCACTCCACTGTTACGTGCGCACGAGCCTCAACCGCAAGTACGGCGACAAAATCGTCCCCCTCGACCAGCCCATCCCCGCCCACCTCCTCGGCAACATCTGGGCGCAGGAGTGGGGCAACGTCTACGACGTGGTCGCGCCGAAGAACGCCCAGCGCGGCTACGACCTGACGCAGATCCTGGAGAAGCGGAAGGACATCGACCCCGTCGGCATGGTGAAGATCGGCGAAGGCTTCTTCACCTCCCTCGGCTTCGCCAAGCTGCCGCAGACGTTCTGGGAACGCTCGATGTTCACGCAGCCGCGCGACCGCGAGGTCGTCTGCCACGCCAGCGCCTGGGACATCGACGACGTCGACGACCTGCGCATCAAGATGTGCATCGAGAAGACGGCGGACGACTTCGTGACGATCCACCACGAGCTCGGCCACAACTTCTACCAGCGCGCCTACAACCGCCAGCCGTTCCTCTACAAGAACAGCGCGAACGACGGCTTCCACGAGGCAGTGGGCGACGCGATCGCGCTTTCCGCGACGCCGGGATACCTGGTGAAGATCGGCCTGCTCGACAAGGAGCCGCCCGCCTCCGCCGACATTCCGCTCCTCCTCCGCGACGCGCTCGACAAGATCGCCTTCTTCCCCTTCGGCATCCTGATGGACAAGTGGCGTTGGGGCGTCTTCTCCGGCCAGATCACGCCGGCGAACTACAACAAGGCGTGGTGGCAGCTCCGCACGCAGTACCAGGGCATCGCCCCGGCCGGCGAGCGCGGCGAGGAGTTCTTCGATCCGGGCGCGAAGTACCACATCCCGGCCAACGTGCCGTACGCGCGCTACTTCCTCGCGCGCATCCTCCAGTTCCAGTTCCACCGCTCGCTGTGCGAGGCGGCGGGACACACCGGGCCGCTGAACCGCTGCTCGATCTACGGCAACAAGGAAGCGGGCGCGCGTCTGGAGAAGATGCTGGCGATGGGCGCGAGCCGCCCCTGGCCCGAAGCGCTCGAAGCGATGACCGGCCAGCGCCAGATGGACGCCACGGCCGTCGTCGACTACTTCCGTCCCCTGCTCGACTGGCTCGAAGTGCAGAACAAGGGACAGCAGTGCGGCTGGTGAGCTGAAACGATGCCCTCCACCATCGCCGTCGTCTTCGAACCCGACTTTTCGGCGCGCCTGCCGACGCTCTGCTTCCACACCCCGGTGTGGCTGGCGGACACGCCGGAGAACCGGGAAGCCGCGGAAGACGCCTGGCGGCAGATGGTGGAGTGGCCTCACATCAGCGTGACGATGTTCCGCCCGCACACCGACTGGGCCGAGCTCCTCGGCCTGGTGACCCTGCAGCAGCGGGGCGACACGATCGACGTGATCGGCGCCCCGCTGACCGCGGACGCACAAAACGCGCTGGCGGGTGCGGGGTTCGTCCACGTGGATGCCACGCCGCAGGGATTTCGCGCTTCACGCAGGAAACGGGGATAGGGGAAGAACGATAGGACGAATAGGACCTATGGGACGGATGGGACCTATGGGACGGATGGGACGGATGGGACCTATCCACCACGCGTGCCGCCCGGAACGCCTTTCGTGGTGCGCCAGTCCGACGCCATCGCGGGAGGCGTGCACCCGCTAGCCCCGGGCTTTGCCCGGGACGCGCCGCAGCCCCGGTGCCGCCGGGCAAAACCCGGCGCTAGTGGGGTCACGCGCACCGGGATGGGCCAGCATCGCGGTGTGCCAGGAAAGGCACCGTCGTTAGTAGGGGTGTGCGTGGTGAACAGGTCCTATTCGTCCTATTCGTCCTATGGGTCCTATTCGTCCCATAGGTCCCATTCGTCCTATCGTTCTTCCCGCGCCTGCCTCATTTCTGCCACATTCTTTCCACACCCACTCCATGTTGACCCTGTTCAATGGTCGAATCATGGAAACGTCCAACGATTACCGCCTCGAACGCTGGATCGCTCTGCTGCTGGGACTTCTGTTCCTGCTGCCGTTCCTCGCGCGCTGACGCTCAGCCGCGCCGCGTCCACTCTTCGCGCAGCAATCCGTACTGCTCCGTGTCGAGGTACTCCCCCCACTTCTTGTGCTGCTGGCGGAAGCGTCCTTCGAACGCCATCCCCAGCTTCTGCATCACGCGGCCGGAGGCGGCGTTGCGGGAGAAGAAGCGCGCATAAATTTTGTTGAGAGCCAGCTCCTCGAAGCCGTAGCGGATGACGGCTTCGGAGGCTTCGCTGGCGTAGCCGTGGTTCCAGTAAGGGACACCGACCCAGTAGCCGATCTCCGCGTTGTCGTCGTCGCGATTGAGCGAGAGGCCGACGGCGCCGACGAGGTCCGCGCCCGTCAGGATCGCGAACGTCACCTCGCGCCCGGCGTCGAAGCCTTCCTGATGCTTCGAGATCCACCGCTCCGCTTCGCCCTCCGGGTAGGGATGCGGGATCGTGCCGGTATTCAACGCGATCTGCCGGTCGCTGGCGAGCCGGTGAACGACCGGCGCATCTTCGAGCTCGAACGGGCGCAGCATGAGGCGCTGCGTCGTCAATGTCGGACGCTTCATGGCGCGATTGTAAGCAGGTCCCGAATCCTTCGGGTGATCTCCGTCTCTCCGGCATCGATGTGACGGTTTCGTTCCAGCGCGTCGAGCAGCGAGACAAGTGCCCGATACGCGTCGCCCCGCTCCCCCGGATCGCGCGCCAGCCGGGCGAGGTCGACACCGCGCGAGCGCAGGCGCTCATCGACCCGTTCGCGGATCTCCGTCGCGCTCCCGGCGGCGAGACGGCGCGCTTCCGCGCGGAGCTTCCGGTAGCGGGCGTAGCGCGGCCACGCCAGCGCGGCGAATGCGGCGAGCAGCAGCGCCGCCGCGATGCGCGGCACCCAGCGTCGCATCGCGGCGCTGCGTTTCACCGCCGCCGGCCGCGATGCCGACGCCGGCAGCCCCGCGGTCTGCGCGACGAGCAGCGCGGCCTCGCAACGCAACTGCCGGCGCTGGCGCGTCGCCGGTGAGAAGACGTCGAGCACCAGCGGCGGGATCGTCATCGTCCCCGCCTCGGCCGGGAACAGCACGTACTTCCACTTGCGCGTCATCGCCACGGCGTCGAGGTCGCGCCGGACGGTCACTTCGCCCGCTTCGATCTGCACGTTGCCCGCGACCCTGCCCGCGAAGCGCGGTGCGGCGGACGCGCGCGCGTTGCCGCTGCCGCTCAGCGTCACGTCGATCACTACGGGCCCGTTGTTCGCCTGCCACGGCTTCCCGCACTGGAGCACAAACTCGCCGACGGCATCCGGCTTCGGCCCCATCGGCAGCGGCTCGACGGCGATGGTGAGCGGCGCGGCGGTGTACGTCACGTCGACGAGGCTTCCCTCGAAGACGGAGAACGGTCCGCCCCGCATGCGGCGCATGATCGCCGCCTCCACGCTCATCCCGCTGATGCGTAGCGGGCCGCTGCGAAGCGGAAACAGCGCCACGCGGCGCACCGGGACGCGCTGCATGACCACGTCGCCGACGAACGTCTGCTCCGGCTGCACGCTGCGCACGTCGATCTCCTCGCTCCAGAAATCCTCGAGCTTCGGGACGCCGCTGATCTGCCACTGCTGCACGACCGCCGCGTTGTAGAGCGTCCAGGTCACCACGACCTGCTCCCCAGCCACAACCCGGGTCTTGTCGACCTCCGCGACCATGAAGAAGAGATCGCGCCCGCTCCCCTGCAGCTCGCGCAGGATCACCTCCGGATCGTTGGAGCTCGACGTGCGGTCGGCCATGACCTGCAACGCCTGCGCGTTCAGCGTGTCGACCTGCCCGTTGCTCGCGCGCAGGACGAGCGGCCCGACCGTCGCCGCCCCGGGCTCGAGGCCGCGCGCGCGAAAGCGCAGCACCTTGCGCCGCGTCGTCTGCCCGTTGACCCACGCGAATTCCGTGGAGGTCGAAGGCTCCCCGAGGATGCGCAGGTTGCGCACGGGCACGTCGACCGTTTCGACGTTGGCGAAATCCTCTTCCAGGGAAACGGTGATGATGAGGGTGTCGGTCAGGGAAAGGGTGCGTTTGTCGATGTGGAGGTCGTTGGCAAAGGCAGATGAAGTCAGAACGCAGAACGCAGAACGAAGAACGAAGAAAAGAATGCGCGCATGGCGCCCGATTTCTACGTTCTGCGTTCTGCGTTCTGCGTTCTGACTTCCCTCCCCCATCACCACCCGACCCTCACCGACCGTGACGGCTTCTTCATCCGGCGCAGCTCTTCCTGTTCCTGCTGTTGCACGGACCGCAGCAGCGCATCCTGGTCCGCTTCGCCGCGCGAGGGGGCTTGCTGCTGCGGTTGGTCGCCGGCCGAGGGGGATTGCGGTTGTTGCTGGGGCGACTGGTTGCCTTTCTGCTGCGGCCCTTTCGCGCCGCCGCGCTGCGCCGAGTCTTTCTTGTTGAGCGCGATCTCGAGGTTGCGCTTCGCCTGCGCGTCCTCGGGTCGCAGCTTCAGCGTTTCGATGTAGCTGCGCACCGCTTCGTCGAGCTTGTTGTCCGCCAGCGCCGCGTTGCCGCGGTTGTAGAGCGCGTCGGCATCGCGGCCGAGCGTCGCCAGCGTGGCGGCGCCCTCGTCGCGGTTGCCGGAGGCGATCTGTGCGGTGCCGAGGTTGAACGCGTTCGTCGCATCCGGCGCGAGCCGCTGCGCCTCGGCGAACGACTGCGCCGCCGCGTCGTACTGCTTCTGCTCGTACGTGGCCATGCCGCGGCGGTTCGCCGCGTGCGAGTTCGTCGGCTGCCAGAACTTCCCGAGCGAAACGGCGAGCAGCGCGACCGCGAAAAGACTCTTCATTCAGCACCTCGGTGGGCCAGCGACGCGCCGAGCAGCAGCACGAACGCGAGCCCGAGCGGCCACTGGTAGCGATCGACCGGCACGCGCACTTCCGTGCGCCGCGCCACGGCCGCCGTGCCGTCGTAGAGCAGAGGATCGAGCGCGCGCTCGGAGAACGGGTTCTCCAGCAGCCGGCCGCCGGCGCCGCGGGCGACGGAGCGCAGCACGTCGGCGCGCGCGTACGTCGTGATCAGTTGTCCCTGTTCGTCCCGCAGCGGTCCGTCCTCGAAGCGGATCGCCGCCCCCTCGGATGTCCCGACCAGGATCGTATGCACCACCATCGCACGCGAGCGGGCGCGCTGCACGGCGTCGGTCGTGCGCGCCCCCTGATCCTCGCCGTCGCTGATGACGATGATGTCGGCCTTCTGCGCGATGTCGGTCTCGACGAGGCGGATGCTCGTCAGGATCGCACCGCCGATGTCGGAGCCGGGCTGCCCCACTTCGCCCGGCTGGAGCGTGTCGAGCAGCGAGGCGACGGCGTCGGTGTCACTCGTCAGCGGCGAGACGACCTCCGCCTCCGCCTCGAACACCACGAGCGCGACACGCCCGTCGTGCGCCGCCACGATGCGCTTCGCCAGCGCCTTCGCCGCGGCGAGCCGCGTCGTGCCGACGTCGTCCGCGGCCATGCTGTTGGAGACGTCGATGGCGATGACGCGATTCGCCTCGCGCGACACGATCGGCACGGTGCGATAGCCGGCATACGGTCCGGCGAGTGCCACGAGCGCCGCCACCAGTGCGAGCGCGAGAAGCCACGGCCGCAGCGCCCGCACGCGAGCCGCACTGCCGCGCAGCCGCTCCGAGGCGAAGCGGCGCGCAATGCGCGCCCGCAAGCGTTCCCGCGTCACCAGGAACACCAGGATGAACGGCACCAGCCCGAGGAGCCACAGGAGGGAGACGAGGCGGAAGCTCATCTCCCCCTCCCGGCCGGTTGTCGGTTGTCGGTTTTCGGTTTTCGGTGGGTGACGGTTCGCCGAGCGGAGCACCGGCAACCGAAAACCGAAAACCGACAACGGGCGTGCGGGCGTGTCATGCCCCCACCTTCAGCCACACGGTCTCCCCCGCCACCATGGCCAGCGTGAACAGCGCCAGTCCCGCCGCGAGCGGCCAGACGTACAGCTCATCGATCTGTTCGTGCTTGGGGGAGGTCAGGCGCGTCTTTTCGAGCCTGTTGATGCGCTCGAGCACGGCGCTCATCGTTTCGGCGTCGGTGGCGCGGAAGTAGTCGCCGCCGGTGAGCTGCGCGATGCGCGAGAGCGTCTTTTCATCGAGCTCGCCGCGCACGTGCTGGTAGACGGTCTCGATCTCGCCGGTGAACGGATTCTGGCGCTTCACCGGGATCGGCACCGGCCCTTCGCTGCCGACGCCGATCGTGTAGACCTTGATGCCGCTGTTCGCCGCGAGCTGCGCGGCGACGATCGGATCGATGCTGCCGGAGTTGTTGACGCCGTCGGTCACGAGAATCACGACGCGGCTCCGGGTCTTCGACGTGCGCAGCCGGTTGACGGACGTGGCGAGCGCGTGGCCGATGGCCGTGCCGTTGCCGTGATCGCCGAGGTCGGCGCGCTCGAGCATCGCCTCGGCGATGCGGCGGTCGTACGTGATCGGCACGCGCGTCGCCGCGCGGCTGCCGAACGTGACGATGCCGATGCGGTCGTCCTGCCGGCGGCCGATGAAGTTGCCGATCAGCTCCTTCGCCACCTCGAACCGGTTCCGCGGCCGGAAATCCTCGGCCGCCATACTCCCGGAAGCATCGAGCGCGACGACGATGTCGATGCCGAAACGGTCGCTCGACGCGAGCCGCGTCACCCGCTGCGGCCGCGCCAGCGCGACCACGATCAGCAGCAGCGCGAGCGTCTCCAGGAAGAACGGGATCCCGGCCAGGCGCACCTTGGTCGGCGCCACCAGCGACAACGAAGAAAACGAAAACGCCCCCACCCGCCGCCGCCGGTCCCACACGAGCAGCGCCACCCGCGCCAGCACCAGCAGCGCCAGCGAAAGCAGGTACGGTGATTCGAAGCGGGTCATGGGGTGCACCCGGGCCCGCGTTGTCCGTTGTCCGTTGTCCGTTGTCCGTGCGGCGCTGCGCCGAAAGCGACCGCATAGCGCAGCACGGAAAACGGAAAACGGACAACGGACAACGCCCCCACCCTCACGCCGCCACCTCCCGTTCCACGGGAATCAGCGCCAGCGCCCGGTCCGCAATGGCGTCAAAGTTGGCCAGCGGCGCGCCCCAGGGGGAAAACTTTTCGTAGTCCCCCTGGCGCAGGATCTCGGTCACCACGCCCTGTTCGACAGACAGCCGCGCGCACACCTCGGTGGTGGTCAGTTCCGCGCCGAGATGCGGTTGCGTGGCGGCCAGATACGCGCGCGTGGCATCGGCCAGCGCCGCCCAGCGGCGCGGCGCGCGGGGATCGTCGCGCAGAGTGAGGACCGTGCGTCGGAACTGCTCCTGCGGCGGCAGCGCCGGAACGACCGGCGCGTCGACGCGCCGGCGCGAGCGCAGGTACACCGCCAGCCACGCCAGCAGCGCGGCCAGCGCGGCGAGGCCGATGGCGACGAACGGGCGCCGCGGCATCGCCGCCTCGCGGGGCGGTTTGAGCGGCGCGGGCGTCAGCGGATCGTTCAGCGGCAGCACCGACCGCACCGGCACGACGACGTCGGCGAAGCGCACGCCGCCCGTGGTGCCTGTGATCGTGAACGGCTTCGGCTCGAACGTGCGGACGACGACGCGCTTCCCCTGTTGCGCCACCACTTCGTACGCCGTCGACTTGTCGAGCACCGGCGCGTTCTCGAAGTCGACCGTGATGAGATCGCCGACCGCCGGTGCCGGCGGTTGGATCGTGGCGGTCACGAGAAGGAAGAGGGCCAGGATCATGAGGTGCGGTTCATGAGGCGCGGCGTTGCCTCGCGCGGTCGCGGAAGAAGCGGAGCACGTCGCGGTCGTAGGGCATGACGGTCGAGATGCCGAGGTGATCGAGGGCGGCGGAGCGGAAGCGGCGGTCGAGCTGCTGCCGCCGCTGCACCGCCCTGCGGGCGACGTCGGCGCGCTTCAGGTCGACGAGGCGCTCCTCCCCGGTCTCGGCATCCACCAGGCGCAACAACCCGCGGTCGGGAAATGCTTCCTCACGCGGATCGGTGACCGAGATGGCGATGACGTCGTGCCTCCGGTTGAGGCGCTTCAGGGGCCGCTCGAAGTCGAGGTCGAGAAAGTCCGAAACGAGCAGGACGACGGCGCGCTTCGTGGCCACACGCTCCAGGAAGCTCGTGGCGTGCTCGATGTTCGCGTCGCCCCCGGTGCCGCGCATCGCCGCCTCCACCGCCGCACGCACGATGACCTGCGCGTGGGCGTGGCCGCGCCGCGGCGGAATGAACGTCTTCACGCCGCCGGAGAACAGCAGCAGGCCGACGCGATCGGAGTTCTGCACCGCGGCGAAGGCGAAGACCGAGGTCAGCTCCGCGGCGATGTCGGTCTTGCGCCAGTCGACGGAGCCGAACGCCATCGACGCGGAGACGTCGACCGCGATCAGTACCGTCAGGTCGCGCTCCTCGATGAACTCCTTCACGTGCGGAGCGCCGGTGCGCGCCGTGACGTTCCAGTCGATCGTGCGGATGTCGTCCCCCGGCTGGTACTCCCGCACCTGCGAGAACTCGATGCCGCGCCCATGGAACGCGGAGTGGTAGTCGCCGGCAAACCCGAGGCGGATGAGGCGCGCGGAGAGCAGCTCCAGTTCACGGACGCGCCGCACCAGCGGTGCGCGGAGGTCGGCGGGTTTGCGTCGAAAGAAGGGCATGGCGTGGGGAGCGTGTTCGGTTGTTTATTGTCCGCTTGTTTGGTTTTCGGTTTTCGGTTTTCGGTTTTCGGTTTTCGGTTTTGCCGACAACCGAAAACCAACAACCGACAACCGCCGCGCGCCGCCGCGCGGCGCTATGGCACCGCCACCGCGTTCAACACCAGTTCGATGATCTTCTCCGCCGACAGGTTCTCCGCGGCGGCTTCGTAGCTCAGCACGAGGCGGTGGCGCAGCACGTCGGGGGCGATCGACTTCACGTCCTCCGGGATGACGAACGCGCGCCCCTGGATGAAGGCGTACGCCTTGGCCACGTGCGCCAGGGCGAGCGTCGCGCGGGGACTGGCGCCGAAGGCGATGTGCGGCGTGAGCTGCCCGAGGCGGAAGTCGGCCGGTTTGCGGGTGGCGGTGACGAGTTGGACGATGTAGCGCCCGATGCGCTCGTCGACGTGCACCGCCGTCGCGAGCTTCGCCACGTCGCGGATCGCATCGAGCGCGAGCACGCGCCGTACCGCCACGCGCTCGGCCGTCGGATCGAGGTAGAGGCCCAGCATACGCAGCTCTTCGTCCGCCGTCGGGTAATCGACCTTCAGCTTCATCACGAAGCGGTCGACCTGCGCCTCGGGCAGCGCGTACGTCCCCTCGTGCTCGATCGGGTTCTGCGTGGCGATGACCACGAACGGCTCCGGCAGCGCGTACGACGTATCTCCGATCGTCACCTGCCGCTCCTGCATCGCTTCGAGCAGCGCGCTCTGCACCTTCGCCGGCGCGCGGTTGATCTCGTCGGCGAGCACCAGGTTGGCGAAGATCGGCCCGAGCCGCGCGTTGAACGTGCGGCCGGCCGGGTCGAAGATCTGCGTCCCGGTGATGTCCGCCGGCAGCAGGTCGGGCGTGAACTGGATCCGCTTGAACGTGGCGTCGATCGCGGAGGCGAGCGTCTTCACGAGGAGCGTCTTGGCCAGTCCGGGCAGCCCTTCGATGAGGACGTGCCCGCGGATGAGGAGGGCGATCACGAGCCGGTCGACGATCGCTTCCTGTCCGATGACGACGCGCGCAACTTCCTTCCGGAGGCGCGCGATGACCTCGTGCCCCTCGGCAATCCGTGTCTGGGTGGTGGTCTGGTCCATTCGGCCGACACTTTAACGCGGAAAATGATGGGACGGTCGTGGCGTTGTCCGTTGTCCGTTGTCCGTTTTCCGTGCTGCCACCCCGGCGCCGCGCAGCACGGACCACGGACAACGAAAAACGGACCACGGACAACGGACAACGGACAACGCCCCCACCGCCCGTCCCATTGGTCCCATCTGTCCCATATAGTTTTGGCTCTGATGAGCAAACCGAAGAAGAAGTGGGGCCAGAACTTCCTCCGCAACCGGGGAGCCGTGGAGAAGATCGTCGCCGCGATCGAGCCCGAGCCGGGCGAGATCGTGCTCGAGATCGGTCCGGGCGAAGGGGTGCTGACGGAGAAGGTCGTCGAGCTCGGCAATCCCGTCGTCGCCATCGAGATCGACCCCTCCCTCGCCGCGCGTATCCGCCGCCAGTTCGGGGAGCGCGTCGAGGTGCGCAACGAGGATGCGACCGAGGCGCCGCTGCCGGCGACGCCGTACCGGGCGGTCGGCAACCTGCCGTACAACGTCGGCACGCCGATCCTCCGCCGGGTCATCGCCGACCCCAACTGCCGCCGCGGCGTCTTCATGCTGCAGAAGGAGGTCGCCGAGCGGCTCACCGCCAAGCCGGACGACGAGCAGTACGGCTACCTCACTCTCTATGTGCAGATGTTCGCCAGCGCGCGGACGCTGATGACGCTCGACCCGAAATCGTTCTATCCGCCGCCGAAGGTGCGCAGCGCCGTGGTGGTGCTCGACCCGCGACCGCCGGCGTACTCGTCCAAACCGGAGATTCTGCTCGACCTGATCAGCACCTCCTTCCGCATGCGCCGCAAGAAGCTGGTCAACAACCTGCTGCACTGGCGCGACCTCGATCGCCCGACCGTGCTGGCCATGCTGGAGCGCGCCGGCATCGACGTGGATGCGCGTGCGGAGACGCTGGGGCTGGCGCAGTTCGACCGGATTGCCGCGGAAATCGAGGGGACAGAGGGGACCAAGGGGACGGATGGGACGTAGCTAGCGGCGTCAGCGCGAATTTCGCGGTCCTGTGCGCGAATTCGCGGTCCGTGCGCGAATTTCGCGGGTCCGTGCGCGAATTTCGCGGATCCGGGCGCGAACTTCGCGGTTCCGTGCGCGAATTTCGCGGTTCCGGGCGCGAACTTCGCGGATCCGGGCGCGAATTTCGCGGGTCCGCGCGCGAATTTCGCGGTCCCGTGCGCGAATTTCGCGGGCTCGTGCGCGAATTTCGCGGGCCCGTGCGCGAGTTTCGCGGTTCCGCGCGCGAATTTCGCGGGTCCGGGCGCGAATTTGGCGGGTCCGGGCGCGAATTTCGCGGGTGAACCCGTGAAGTTCGCGGGTTCACCCGTGAAGTTCGGTCAGTGGGCGACGGCGTCGCCGGGCTCGTAGCGCCACTCGGTGACGTACTGCGCCTTCTCGGCGAACCGGGTGTCGACGTACTCCTCGAAGGCGATGTCGCGGTCGAGCACTCCGGTCTCCCGCATGAGCGACGTGATGATGTCGAAGTCCTTCCGCAGCGGTGACAGCGGCTGGTACATCACGCGGTCGTCGGGGTTCATCAGCGCCCAGCGGAGCAGCTTCGGGTCCTGGCGGAAGTAGAAGCGTCCGACGAAGTCGGCGGCGTGCTCTCGGCGGGCGCGCTTCTTCGGCGGGTTCTCCAGCCAGAGGCCGGAGCGCGCGATGCCGTCGACGAGGACCTGCACCGCCTCCGGCTTCCGCTCGATGGCGTCCTCGCGCACGACGAGCACGCACGAGATGTAGTCCGGCCAGTACTCGCGGGCGTGGAAGAGGACGCGGCCGAAGCCGCCCATCTCCGCCTGCGACGGATACGGCTCCCCCATCGAGAACGCGTCGATCGCGCCGGCGGCGAGCGCACCGGCCACGTCGGGCGGCGCCATCTCCACCATGCGCATGTCCGCGGCGGTCATGCCGTGCACCTTCATCGCCCGGAAGAGGATGAGGCGCTCGTCGGAGAAGCGGCTCGGAATGGCCACAATCTTCCCCTTCAGGTCGGTGAACGACTTCACCGGCCCGTTCTTCGCCACCACCACGGCGCTGCCGTAGCGGTGCCCGAGGTAGACGATCTTCACCGGAACGCCCTGAGCACGCAGGGCGATGGCCATCGGTGCGACCATGAACGCCGCCTGCATCTTGTTCGAGAGGAGCGCTTCCTTGATTTCAGGAAACCCCTGGAACATTCGGGGGATGAACAGATGCCCCGATTTCGAGTAGGCGGAGATGTAGTCGGTGACCGGGCACGCCAGGTGTCACGTCACCGGGATGTACGCCACGTTCAGCTTCCGCTGCGACTCCGGCAACCGGTCGTTCAGCAGCACGTTCCAGTCGACGTTGAGCCCCACGTGCGCCCACGTGATCAGCGCCAGCCATGCGGCCAGGCCGATGATGATTTTGCGTGTGTCCTTCATTTCTCCACCTCCTTTCCAGGTTTTCGGTTGTCGGTTGTCGGTTGTCGGTGCTGCGCTGCACGATGCTTCCTGCACAGCGCAGCACCGACAACCAAAAACCGACAACCGAAAACTGCCTCTCTCATTCCCGAAACGCCCACCTGACGAACTTCAATGTTTCCGTCCTGCGGATGGCCACATCCAGCACCAGGCCCAGTGCGCCGATCAGCAGCATGCCCCCCACCACGAGGTCGTACCTCTTCCCGGCGTTGCGGGCGTCGATGATCAGATAGCCCAGCCCGGAGTCGACGGCGATCATCTCCGCCGCGACCAGCACCAGCCAGGCGACGCCGAAGGCGAGGCGCAGGCCGATGAGGATGCGGGGCAGCACGGCGGGGAAGATCACGCGGCGCAGCAGTTGGTTCGGCGTCAGGCCGAAGTTGCGGCCCGCCTGCAGGAACATCGGCGGCATGTTGCGGACGCCGTTCATGGTCGAGACGACGACCGGAAAGAACGACGCCAGAAAGATCAGGAAGATCGGGGCGAGATTGCTCACGCCGAACCAGATGACGGCCAGCGGCATCCACGCCAGCGGCGAGATGGGGCGGAGCATCTGGATCACCGGGTTCGCCGCGCGCGTCAGCAGCGGCGACATGCCGAGCAGCAGCCCCGTGGGGATGCCGAGCAGCACGGCGATGAAGTAGCCGGCGCCGACGCGGAACAGCGAGTCGCCGATGTACGACCAGAGCAGGCTTTCGTCCGCCAGGTTGCCCAGCCCCTTCGCCACCGCCAGCGGCGACGGAAAGACCGTCGCGTTCGTGATCTCCACCGCGGCCGTCCAGGCGAGGAGCAGCGCGAGCGCGGTCACGAGCGGCAGGACGTAGCGCCTCATACCTGATGCGCCAGTCCGATCTCGGCGAAGATCTCGTCGCGCAGCTCGAGGTAGCGCGGATCGCTGAGGTCGCGGGGATGGGGGATGTCGATGTCGACGACGCGGCGCACGCGCCCCGGCCGCGCCGAAAGCACGACCACGCGGTCGGCGAGCTGCACCGACTCCTCGATGTCGTGCGTGACGAAGAGAATCGTCTTCCGCTCCGCCTGCCATATCCGCAGAAGCTCGCGACGCATGCCCAGGCGCGTGATGGAGTCGAGCGCTCCAAACGGCTCATCGAGATAGAGAACGTCAGGATTCACCGCCAGCGCTCGCGCCACTTCCAGCCGCTGCTTCATCCCGCCCGACAACGCCGCTGGATAGGCCCTCTCGAAGCCTTCCAGACCCACAAGCGTGATGTAGTAAGCGATGCGTCTCCTCTTCTCTTCGTCGGAAAGCCGGAAGAGTCCGAATCCGATGTTCTGCTCGACGGTCAACCACGGGAACACGCCCCGTTCCT
>DASVEE010000059.1:0-190267 GCA_036380735.1 Thermoanaerobaculia bacterium
CCTCCACGGGGCTGCCCGCCCACCCGGGAGGTTGCTTTCGTCTTGCCTGTAGGCGACTGTCAAGGATGTCCCCGTCGAAGTGTCAGGAATGTCCCCGCGAGTTCACCCTCTCCCCGCAAAGGCCGGGGAGAGGGGCAACAAAGCAGCGGTCGGTCCCTCGTAGCGTCTCGTAAGTTAGCGCATATGAGCCCTGAGCCCTGGGCCCTTCTCACATCAGCTCATCCACCGCCTGCACCAGCTCCGCCAGGTACTCATCGCCGCGGGCGTGGTGGGTCAGCGCCACGATGATGTAGTGGCGGTCCTTGCCGGTGACCACGGCGGAATCGTGCAGGTAGTCCTGCCAGGAGCCCCATTTGCGGATGATCTGGCGCTCGCGGCCGGCGAGGCCCTTCACGAACTTGTGGTCGTCGTGGGGGATGCCGGGCGAGGCGAAGATCTCCCGCATCGTCTTCGACGCTTCCGGTGACACGAGCTTCCCCTGCTCCAGCAGCAGGTAGTAGCGCAGCAGCTGGCGCACCGTGGCGCCGTGGGAGTGGTCGGCGACCGGGTCGCCGATGCGCTCGCTGTTGGGGCCGTAGTGCTTGCCGACCCAGAGGCCTCCGCCGCGCGTGGCGTCGTAGAAGCCGCGGCGGTTCAGCACTTCCTGGATCTCGCGCAGCCCCATCTGCCGCGAGTACTTCGCGGCCATCTCGTTGCTGGAGATCTTGGCCATGAGGCCGAGCTCGTGCCGCGTGGTGGCGTCGAGCGGCGCGTTCGGATGCAGCTCGAAGTACGCCAGGAGAATGCCGATCTTGGCGACGCTCGCGGCGTACTCGATGCGGTCGGGATTCGTCATCGCCAAGCGCATGGTGCGGAGGTCGAGGACGCCGACGGCGGTCTGCTCGGCGGTCATCCCGTACTTCGTGCGCAGCTCCGCGTCGATGGCTTCGACGCGAGCCTGCAGAGCGGGAGTCACGGGAGTGTCGTAGTCGAGCGTGTAGTCGTGCATGTCGAGTGAAGCGCAGGCGGTGAGCGCGACGAGCGAGAACAGCGCAAGGCGGAACATCGAGCGCTAGAGTAAGGCATTACTCTTTAGGCCGATAAGGAGACCGAGATGGAAGCAAGACTCGACTACGCCCGGAAAGCGCCCGCCATCCATCGCGCCATGGTCGCGCTGAGCCAGGCCGCGAACAACTCCGGCCTGGAGCACTCGCTGCTCGAGCTGATCAAGACGCGCGCCTCGCAGATCAACGGCTGCGCGTATTGCGTCGACATGCACACGAAGGATGCGCGTGCGGCCGGCGAGACGGAGCAGCGGCTCTACCTGCTCAGCGCGTGGCACGAGGCGCCGTTCTATAGCGATCGCGAGCGCGCTGCGTTGGCGTGGACGGAGGCCGTGACGCTCGTCGGCGAGACCCACGTCCCGGACGCGTTGTACGAGGAGACGCTGCGCCACTTCAGCGAAGAGGAGCTGGTCCAGCTCACGTGGGCCTCGTGGCCATCAACGCCTGGAACCGGATCGCGGTGTCGTTCCGCGCGCAGGCCGGCGTGTATCAGCCGAAGAACGCGGCCGTATGAGCACGCCGATGAAGGCTGAGGCTCTGATCGAACGCGTGCGGAAGCTCGCGCTGGCGCTGCCGGAGGTGACGGAGAAGCTGTCGCACGGCGAGCCGGCGTTCTTCGCCAAGAAGCGGCTGTTCTTCACGGTCGACAACAACCATCACGGCAGCGGGCACGTCGCCGTCTGGTGCAATGCACCAGAGGGGGCGCAGCAGGCGCTGGTGGCGTCGGAGCCGAAGCATTACTTCGTGCCGCCGTACGTGGGCAAGAGCGGCTGGGTGGGGATGCGCCTCGACAGCGGGCTCGATTGGGGCATGGTGGCCGACATCCTGCGGCAGGCGCACGAGACGACGATGGCGGCGCAGCGGCGGAAGCGCTGATGGAGCTGCGCACCACACGGCTGCTGCTGCGCGACTTCGTCGAGCAGGACGCCGAGCGGCTGGCGGCGTATGGCTCCGAGGCGGCGCCGCTGGTGCCGATGTTCATCGGCTGGGCGGCCGAGGTGCCGCGCACGCGCTGGCAACTGGCGATGGTGCTGGACGGCTCCGTCATCGGCACGTGCGGCGTGCGTCAGGACGAAGCCGATCCCGCGGTGCTGGAGCTGGGCTGCGAATTGGATCCGGCGTACTGGGGACGCGGCTACGCGCGTGAAGCGTGCAGTGTCCTGCTGGCGTTGGCGCCTGCGGAGAAACGGATCGTCGCGCGCACCACGGCGGACAACGCGGCCGCGCTGCGGCTGGCGCGCGATCTGGGGGTAGCGGTGATGGTGGAGTCCACAGAGGAACGATAGGACGAATGGGACAAATAGGACCTATAGGACGAATGGGACGCTGCGCGCAGGTTTTTGTCCTATAGGTCCTATCTGTCCTATAGGTCCGATCGGTTCGTGAACAGCCATTCCGCCAGGGCGGTCGTGTTCAGCAGTTGCGCCGGCACGTCGTGCCCCAGTCCGCGGTAGCGCCAGAATTCCAGGCGGCGTGGCGCCAGGTGGTACGTGGCCCACGCGGCGTCGAACGGATTCTCCGTATCGGCATCACCGTGCACGAGCAGCAGCCGGGTGTCGCCGAGGAGCGGCAGCGCCTGCGGGTTCGGCACGCCGGCGATGACGACGCCCTTGGCGAGCAATCCCGGCTTCAGCACGAGCGTGTTCCAGACGGACGAGCCGCCCATCGAGAAGCCGATCGCGTAGACGCGGTCGATGTGCTCTGTCGTGCGGAGCTGCTCGATCAGCTCCAGCGCTGCTTCCAGCGTGGGGGTGCCGAAGGAGCGCTGCCCCACGCGTTCGTCGGCCTCGTAGTTCGCCGAGCGCGCCGGCATCTGCGGCACCAGCACATACGCCGGGTAGTCACGTCGCATTGCGCCGGTGGCCCAGCTCCGCGCCATCCCGCCGATCTGTGCGCGGTTGTCGGTTCCGATCGCCCCGGAACCATGGAAGATCACCAGAAGCGTCCGCGAAGGCACTGCCGGCCGCAGGAGCCGGTACGGGATGTCAATGCCCTCACGCGAGCGGAACGTGTGTGGCGTGTAGATGTCGACCGGAATGGTCTGGTTCAGCGCCGCGATGGCGGGTTCACTCGGCAGCGGATCCAGTACGCGCACGTTGCTGGCACAGGCAAAGGTGAAGGCCGCAAGGGTGACGGCAAGGCAGCGCATTGCGGGATTCTACGGGGAGGACGATAGGACGAATAGGACCTATAGGACAGATAGGACCTATGGGACAAAGCCTTCGCGCAGCGTCCTATCTGTCCTATATGTCCTATCGTTCCCTCTACGCCGGCTTGCCCCACAGGTAGCCCTGCCCGTACGCAATGCCCAGATCGCGCACGACATCCAATTCGCGCGTGGTTTCGATGCCTTCGGCGATGACGGTGCAACCGAGGGTTTTGGCGATGGCGACGTAGCGGCGGAGGTGGTGGGCGCGCATGCGGTCCTGGTCGATACCGATCACGCACCGCTTGTCGATCTTCATGATGTCCGGCTCGAGCAGCACGAGGCTCTCGAGGCAGCTGCTGCCGAAGCCGACGTCGTCGATGGCGATCAGCACGCCGGCGTTGCGCAGCGCGCGCACGGCGGGGAGGAGGTACGACGGGTCGCCGATGATCTGCTGTTCGCTGATCTCGAGGCAGAACGTCTCCGCCGGCATCGGCTTGGGGAAGAGGTCGAGCAGATGCTCCGGCGGGATGGCCAGCAGCGTCGTCGGGAAGATGTTGAGGTGGAAGCGCGCGTACGGCGGGAGCTGCAGGGCCGCGTGGACGCTCGCTCGCAGGCAGGCGTGGTCGACGAGCGTCAGCACGTTGTGCTCGGAGCACATGCGGAAGAAGTTGTCCGGCATCTCCGTGCGGCCGTTCGAGTAGCGGCTGAGGAACTCGTAGCCGACGGGGCTCTCGTCGTCGAGCTGGAAGATCGGCTGCTTCACCGTCAGGATGTGCCGCCCCTGCGAGAGGTTGGAGCACATGTCGGCCTGCGCGCGGCGGCGGCGCTCGGTGTCGTCGAAGTTGTTCGATTCGAGGACGACGCGATTCTTCCCGTCGTTCTTCGCGCGCATCAGCAGCAGGTGCGCGCGCGTGAGCAGTTGGTCGACCGCCGGCATCTCGGACGTCAGCAGGATCGCCGCGATCGACGCCGTCAGGGCCACGGTGCCGTGACCATGCTGAATGATGTCCGCGGAGACGGCGAGGCGGATGCGCTCCGCGACGCGCGTCACCTCGGAGGGATCGGTGTCGGGGAGGACGAGCATGAACTCGTCGCCGCCGATGCGGCCGACCGAGTCGACGGTGCGCACGGAGGCGCGCAGGCGGCGGCCGACTTCCTTCAGCACGACGTCACCGACCGCGTGACCGTGGCTTTCGTTGATCGACTTGAAGTCGTCGAGGTCGAGCACCAGCACCGCCGTCGACGCGCCGCGGCTCACGCGCTCGACTTCATGCGACAGCACCTGCTGCAGACCGCGGCGGTTGAGCAGCTCGGTGAGCGGCTCGATCATCGTGAGGCGCTCGAGGTCGCGATTTGCGCATTCGAGCGCCTTCTTCATCCGTGCGAGATCGCGCACGCCGCGATGACGCTCGACGGCGTAGCGGATGGAGCGCAGCAGCGAATCGTGGCTGATCGCCCCCTTGAGCAGATAGTCCTCGGCCCCGCGATGCAGCGCGTCGGTAGCCAGCGTGTCGTCCGTGTAGCCGGTGAGGACGATGACGGGGATCTCGGTCAGGCACGCTTCGAGACGGCCGAGCGCCTGCAGGTCGGTGGCGTCCGGGAGGTTGAGGTCGAGGAGCACGACGTCGATGCCGCCGCGCTCCACCGCGTCGCAGGCGTCTGCGGCACTCGTGAGGTGCTGGACGATGTACCGCGGTTCTTCCGTGAGCTCGAGAAGCTCGCGCAGCGAGGACGCGGATCTCGCATCATCTTCGACGATGAGCAAGCGCAGTGCACGAGTCGCGGTCGTCAACTTGACCTCCTTCATTCGCCGGCGAGCGATCGAGCGGCGGCGATGAGCACTCCAAGATCGTACGGCTTCAGCAGGTATCCGGTCGATGATTCTTTCAAAAACATATCGAGCTCGGCCTGACCGCCGTGCCCGGTCGAGAAGAGGATCGGCACGTCCGGGTGCAGGGCTCGGATGTGCGTGAAGACGGCCGTGCCGGGCATGTCCGGCAGTCCGATGTCGAGCAGAACGAGGTCGAAGGGGCGCCGCTGGATGGCTTCGAGCGCCTGCGCGCCGCTCTCCGCGATCTCGACCTCGATCCCTTCCAGTCCGAGGAGGGTCGCCATTCCGTCAGCCACGGAGAGGTCGTCCTCGACGAGCAGGATTCTGCGGATGGAGCGCGGCAGCGAGCCGGTTGCGCGCGTCTCGTCGCCCGCCGGTGCTTCGCCGGTGGCGGGGAGGACGATGTGCACGCACGTGCCCTCGCCGAACTCGCTCTCGACCTCCAGCTCGCCGCCGTGTTTGCGCACGATCTCGGCGACGATCGGCAGACCGAGCCCGGTGCCGTTCGTCTTGGTCGTGAACAGCGGCTCCAGGATGTGGTCGAGGATCGCGTGAGGGATGCCGGGCCCGTTGTCGCGCACGAGGAAGTGCACGTACTCGCGATCGGCGGGCAGCGCGGCGGTCCAGCGTGGTGAGGCGGGTCGCACCTCGATCGAGAGCTGACCGCTGCCGCCCATCGCGTCGTGAGCGTTGGTCCCGAGGTTCGTGAAGATCTGCTGGAGCTGGATGGTGTCGGCAAGGATGCGCAGACCGGGTGCGATGTCGAGCGTCAACGCGACGGAGGGACCGAGGATGGCCTGGAGCTCCGGCCGGAAGCTCTGCAGCCAGACCGTGACGTCGACGGGCTGGAGCCGGGGCTCGGTGCCATTGGCGAAGCGGAGGATCTCGTGCGTCACATACCGGCCGCGATCGACGGCTTTGGTGATGTGCATCGCCGCGCGCTCCAGTGCTTCGCGGTCGTTCGTGCGCGTGATGACGGTGGCGAACGGCTGGATGCCCATCAGCACGTTGTTGACCTCGTGCGCGATGGTCGCGGCGAGGCGCCCGAGGCTGGCGAGGCGTTTCCGCTCTTCGAGGCGCTGCTCGAGCAGGTCGCGCTCGGTCATGTCGACGCAGCTTCCGATCAGGCCGCGGAACGTGCCGTCGGCCGCGTAACGCGGCGCGGCTTCGATGAGGAAGTTGCGGAAGCCGTCGCTGCTGCGGACGCGCACTTCGCGGCGCGACCACGAGCGCGACTGCGTCCAGTGCCGCAGGATGCTGGCCGTTTCCTCGCGGTCGTCGGGATGCACCGCGTCGATCCAGCCGGAGCCGAGCGATTCGTCCATCTCCAGCCCGAGGAAGTCGAGCAGGCGGCGGCTCATGAACTCGCACTCACCGCGCGTGTTGGTCGTCCACAGCATCACCGGCGCCTCATCGATGATGTGCCGCACGCGCTCTTCGCTGTCGCGCAGCACTTCCTCCGCGAACTTGCGGTCGGTGATGTCCATCGAGACGCCGCGGATGCCGATGGGGTTGCCGCCGGCGTCGAGAATCGCGCGGCAGTGCGACTCGCACCAGCGGACCTGACCGTTCTTGGTGACGATGCGGAACTGATGGACGCCGCCGCCACACGTCTCGATGATGGCGCGGTTGCTGCGCTCCACCGCGGCGCGATCGTTCGGATGGACGATCGAGAGGAAGCGGTTGTCCAGCGCCAGGTACTCCTCCGGCGTGTAGCCCATCATCGTCTCGATGTGCTGGCTGACGAAGCCGGGCGAGCCGTCGAACCACTCCTCCCACACGACGCCCGGCACGTTGCCGATCGTGTCGCTGAGCCGCTCCGCCTCCTCGGCCAGGGCACGGTAATGCGTCGTGAGGTCACGTGACGTCCCGACGATGCCGATGACCTGGCCGGCGGCGTCGACGACCGGCGCTTTGATCAGCTCGGCGGTGACCGATGCTTCGGTGCGCGTGAGCAGGAAGTGCATCGGCTTCCGCGCGGCGATCACCGCGAGATCGCGGTTGCGGAACAGCTGCGCCCTTCCATGGGGATAAAGATCGAAATCGGTCTTGCCGATGATGGCGCTTGGCGACGGGAGGCCGAGGACCGCGGCGAAGGCCGCGTTGGCGAAGGTGTAGCGTGAGTCGAGGTCCTTCATCCAGATGACGTCGGGGATCGCGTCGAGCAGCGTTTCGGTGACCGGCCGTTCCCGCGTCAGCAGGCGGGCGAGCAAGGGGACGAACGTCTCCGCGACGTGGATCGTGCGCGGGTGCCAGTCTCCCGGCTGTGCGCGCAGCAGGACGGCGACGTGCTCGCGGTCGAGCACGAGGAGGCCGGCGCCGAGCGCGCTGGCGGAGCGGGCGACGCTGTTCGGCCGCGAGGTATCGCCGGTCCAGCGCTCCTCGCCGTTCATGGAGATCCTGAGATCGTCGACGGTCAAACCCGTGGACGCCACGACACGCCGGTGGCGGCCGAAGACCATGGCGCCATCGGCTGCCGCCGCCGCGCAGAGCGTGGAAAGCGCGGTGTCGAGCAGCGTGGTGGTGTCGGAAACGGAGGAAGCAGCGGGGCCGGTAGCGTCTAAAAAGTTTCTCAAGGCAGAACCGTAGGCGCAGAGTCAGCAACCGGAGTGCCATTGAGTTTTACAATGTAAGTCGTTGATTGGTTGAGGTTTGCGCGATTGATGCTTCCTTGGGAGGCTGTTGTTTTTCAGACAACCGTCCAGCATTTAGACAACCTGTGGGACGGATAGGACGAATAGGACCTATAGGACAAATAGGACAAAGACCGGAGGCCGATTCGTCTGCAGGTCCTTCAGGTGCGCGCTACCGTCCCCGCGCCGGCGTCAATCGCAGCAGCGCGCCCGCTTTTTCATCCGTGATCGCCAGCAGCGCACCATCCGGGGCTTCGATGACGTCGCGGATGCGGCGTTTCATGTCGATACGCTCTTCGGTGGTGATGCGGGTGCCGTTCACCGACAGGCGCACCAGCGCCATCGAGGAGAGGCCGCCGACCAGCGCGTCGCCGCGCCACGGGAACAGCGACCCGGAGTAGAACAGCGCGCCGGAAGGGGAGATCACGGGCGTCCACGTACGGACCGGCGCCTCGAAGTCCTTCTTCGCCGGATGGTCCTGGATCACCGACGTGTCGTAGTTGTCGCCGTTGCTGACGACCGGCCAGCCGTAGTTGCGGCCGCGCTGGATGACATTGACCTCGTCGCCGCCGAGGGGGCCCATCTCCCAGATCCAGAGATTGCCGGAGGTGGGGTGCATCGCGGCCGCGAGCACGTTGCGGTGCCCGATGCTCCAGAGATCGCCGCGCGCGTTCTCCTCGCCGCGGAAGGGGTTGTCGGCCGGCAGCGAGCCGTCGGGGTTGATGCGCACGATCTTGCCGAGGTTCGAGGCGAGGCTCTGCGCGGGCTCGAAACGCATGCGCTCACCGGAGGTGATGAGCAGCTTCCCGTCGGGAGCAAAGACGAGGCGGTGGCCGAAGTGGCCGCGCCCGATCGTCTTCGGCACCTGGCGCCAGATCACCTCCACGCCGGTCAGCCGGTTGCCCTGCAGCCGGCCGCGTGCGACCGCGCCGCCGCGAAGGCGGTTGTCGGAGAGATCGAGGTAACCGCCGAAGCGGGCGTCGTCGGTCTCCGCGAGCGCGGCCGGCTGCTGTTCGGCCGCTTCGCTATAAGAGAGATAGATGAAGCTGTTTTGCGCGAACGCGGGATCGACCGCCACGTCCAGCAGCCCTCCCTGCTCTCCCTCGGACGCCCGGTACGAGATCGCCGGCAGGTTCTCCACCGGGGCCGACAGCCGGCCGTTCGCGTAGATGCGCAGCCGTCCCGGCTTCTCGGTGATGAGCAGCCGTCCGTCCGGGAGGTAAGCCATCCCCCACGGAAACTCGAGCGTCGCCAGCTGCTCGACCCGGACGTCGCCCGCGGCCGTCGTGACCGTGGACGTTTGAGCCGTGGCCAGGAGAGGAGCGAGGATCGTGAGGAGAGCGGCAAGTGCGGTGCGGCGCATCGAGTGAACCATGGGAAAGGCGCCTGCCGGAAGTGTGCCCGGGAGGCGGCGGGGCACTGTCAGCGATGGCGCTCAGCCGAGCGCGCCGGCCAGCTCTTCCAGAAACCCGATCTGTCCCGCGACGATCTTCTCTTTTGCTTCCTGGATGCTGAACCAGGCGCCGCGGTCGGCCTCCGGAAACTGCTGCTGCTTGCCGGATTTCGGCGGCCACTCCATCGAGAAGAGGTTGCTGCGCAGCGCGGCCGGATCGCAGTCGCCTTCGACGGCCCACGCGTGAATGACCTTGCCGCTCGGCTGGCGCAACGAGCCCAGCGCGCGAAAGTCGCCGTCGACGCTGAAGCCGGTTTCCTCCGTGAACTCGCGGATCGCGGCGGCGAGCGGATCTTCCGCTTCGTCGAGCTCACCCTTCGGCAGCGACCACGCGCCGCGATCCTTCTTCACCCAGAACGGACCGCCGGGGTGGACGAGGAACACCTGCAGCTCCGGATGGCGGCGGTAGAGGAGGAGACCGGCGCTGGTTTTCTTCGCCATGAACGGCGGACAACATACCCGATGGTGCGGGCGCGCTGTGCCGGCGTTTCGGGTGGGCGGGATGGGACGAATGGGACGGATGGGACGAATAGGAAGGATGGGACGGATAGGACGAATGGGACGAGGAATGTCCCCGCTGATCCACTGGCGTTATCCTTGGCCCCATCCTTTCATGGCCGCGTTACTTCAGGAAGCCGGGAGCGAACCCTACGCGATCCCAGTGCTCGCCTGAGGCCGCCTGGTGTGCATCTTGTAGAGGTGTCCGCCATGAACTGGCTCGTCTGGCTTGGTCTCGCCGTCCTCATCGCCGGAATCGCCGCCGTCACGGGCCTCAAACCCAAAGGCACACGGCACGTCGCGAACACACGGATGATGGGCGTGGGCCGGATCGCGCTGCTGGTGATCGTGGTGATCTTTCTGTACCTGGCGTACCAGGCGCGGGGAGGGTGACCTACCGCCTGTAGAGCGGCAGCGGAAAGACGACGGGACCTATAGGACCTATAGGACGAATAGGACACCTTCGCCACCCTGCGGCAGCGCCTCTGTCCCATCCGTCCTATTCGTCCTATTCGTCCTATCGTCCCCCTCCACCGTGCTGGCCTACCTCCTGTAGAGCAGCCCCCCTCCACCTCGCCGGAGGTATAGTTTCCCTACCGTGTCGCTGACTTCCTTTCATCCCCTGGTTCGTCACTGGTTCTCTGAAACTCTCGGTGTTCCGACTCCTGCGCAGGCGCAGGGGTGGGCGGCGATTCGGAAGCGGCAGCACACGTTGATTGCGGCGCCGACGGGCTCCGGTAAGACGCTGGCGGCGTTTCTGACGGCTATCGACGAGCTGTTCCAGGAAGGCTTGCGGGCGCCGCTGCCGGATGAAGTTCGCGTCGTCTACGTTTCGCCTCTGAAGGCGCTCAGTGCCGACATTCACAAGAATCTGGCGGAGCCGCGCCTCGCCATTCGTAAGCTGGCCGAGGAGTCGGGGATGGAGGCGCCGCGGATCACGGCCGCGGTGAGGACGGGCGATACGCCCTCCTCCGAGCGTGCGGCGATGCTGAAGACGCCGCCGCACATCCTCGTCACCACGCCGGAGTCGCTCTATCTGCTGCTCACCGCGGAGAAGAGCCGCAACATGCTGCGTACGGTGCAGACGGTCATCGTCGACGAGATCCACGCCGTCATCGGCACGCGGCGCGGCGCGCATCTCGCGCTGACGCTGGAGCGCCTGCAGAAGGTCGCGGAGCAGCCGCTCTTGCGGCTCGGGCTCTCCGCGACGCAGAAGCCGATCGAGGACGTTGCGCGCTATCTCGTGGGGACGAACGGAGGCGATTGCACGATCGTCGACGAAGGGCACAAGCGGGCGATGGATCTCACGCTCGAGACGCCGAAGTCGCAGCTCGATGCGGTGATGTCGGCCGAGGTGTGGGAAGACTATTACGACCGGCTGACGGAGCTGATCGCGGCGCACAAGACGACGCTCGTCTTCGTCAACACGCGCCGCATGGCCGAGCGCGTCGCCCGCCATCTCGCCGACCGCCTCGGCGACGACGCCGTCACCGCGCATCACGGCAGCCTGTCGAAGGAGAACCGCCTCGAAGCCGAGACGCGGCTGAAGACGGGCGGTCTGAAGGCGCTCGTGGCCACGGCGTCGCTGGAGCTCGGGATCGACATCGGGCACGTCGACCTCGTCTGCCAGATCGGTTCGCCGCATCGCATCGCCACGCTGCTGCAGCGCGTCGGGCGCTCCGGACACACCGTCTCCGGCTTGCCGAAGGGGCGCCTCTTCCCCGTCTCGCGCGACGATTTGATGGAATGCGCGTCGCTGCTGCGCGCCGTGAAGCGCGGGGAGCTCGATCGCATCGTGGTGCACGACGCGCCGCTCGATGTGCTGGCGCAACAGCTCGTGGCCGAGGCGGCGTGCGAGGAGTATGGGGAAGAGGAGCTGTACGACGTCGTGCGGCGCGCGTGGCCGTACCGCGAGCTCGCACGCGACGAATTCGTCAAAGTGCTGGCCATGGTCGCGGAGGGGTTCGCCACGAAGCGCGGCCGCCGCGGAGCGCTGCTGCATCGTGATGAGGTGAACGGGCGCGTGAAGGGGCGGCGCGGCTCGCGCACGCTCGCGCTGACGTCGGGCGGTGCGATCCCCGAAGTCGCGGATTACCGCGTGGTCCTCGAAGGGGAAGAGACGTTCATCGGCACGCTCAACGAAGACTTTGCGATCGAGAGCACGGCCGGCGACATCTTCCAGCTCGGCAACACGTCGTGGCAGATCACACAGGTGCTGCCGGGCGAAGTGCGCGTAGTCGACGCGAAGGGACAGCCGCCGAGCATCCCCTTCTGGCTCGGCGAAGCGCCGGCGCGCAGCGACGAGCTTTCGCGCGCGGTGAGTGAGCTGCGGCGCGACATCGAATCGCTGCTCGAGGATGCAGAAGCGGCCATCGCCTGGCTCGTCGAAGAAACTGGCATGCCAGAACACGCCGCCATCGAAGCGGTGGCGTATCTCGCCGAGGGGAAGCGTGCGCTCGGCGTGCTGCCGACGCAGGAGACGCTCGTGCTGGAGCGCTTCTTCGATGAAGCGGGCGGCATGCAGCTCGTGCTGCACGCGCCGTTCGGCAGCCGCATCAACAAGGCGTGGGGACTGGCGCTGCGCAAGCGCTTCTGCCGCCAGTTCAACTTCGAGCTGCAGGCCGCGGCGACGGAAGACGCGCTGCTGCTGTCGCTCGGGCCGCAGCATTCGTTCCCGCTGGCGGACGTGTTCCGCTACCTCCATCCGAACACGGCGCGCGACGTCCTCGTGCAGGCGTTCCTCGACGCGCCGGTGTTCCAGACGCGGTGGCGCTGGAACACCACGATCTCGCTGGCCGTGCCGCGCAACCGCAACGGCAAGAAGGTGGCGCCGCAGATCCAGCGCATGGTCGCTGCGGATCTGATGGCGGCGTGCTTCCCCGATGCCGCGGCGTGCTTCGAGAACATCGGCGGCGATCGCGAGATCCCGGACCATCCGCTGGTGAGTCAGGTCGTGCGCGATTGCCTGCACGAGGCGATGGACTTCGACGGCCTGGCGCAGGTGCTGACGAAGATCCACGCCGAGAAGCTGCAGTGCGTGGCGCGCGACACGCGGGAGCCGTCGGTGCTGTCGTACGACATCCTCAACGCGAAGCCGTACGCGTTCCTCGACGACGCCCCGCTCGAGGAGCGGCGCACGCAGGCCGTGATCACACGCCGCGTCGGCGATGTGTCGTCCGGCGATCTGGCGAAGCTCGACACCGCGGCGATCGACCGCGTGCGCGACGAAGAACGCCCCGATCCGCGCGACGCCGACGAACTGCACGACGTCCTGCTGACGGCGGGCTTCCTGACCGAGGACGAAGCATCCGCCATTGCCCCCGAGTTGTGGGACACCCTGGTGGCCTCGCGCAGGGCAGGGAAGGTCGGCCCGCTGTGGATCGCCGCGGAACGCCTGCCGGAACTGCTGGCGGTGTGGGGCCACGATGACGCCAGCAACATGGTCGGGCGGGGTCCCATAGGTCCCATTCGTCCTATAGGTCCCATCGGCTTTGCCGCCCCAGCGTCACGCCTGACGAAGACCTGGACCGCCGAAACCGCCCTCGCGGAGCTGCTGCGCGGCCGCATGAGCATCCTGGGTCCCACCACCGCGAAGGAGCTGGCCGACACCCTAGGCGTCGAAGAATTCGACGTCGACGTCGCGCTGCTGGCGCTGGAGTCCGAGGGCGTCGTGCTGCGGGGTACGTTCAGCGCACCGAATGAATGGTGCGACCGGCGCCTCCTCGCGCGTATCCATCGCTACACCCTCACGCGGCTGCGCGCCGAGATCGAGCCTGTCGGTGCGACCGGCTTCATGCGCTTCCTCTTCTCCTGGCAGCACGTCGCGCCGCTGGAGCGGCTCGAAGGCGTCGACGGCGTGCAGGAAGTCGTGGCCATGCTCGACGGCTACGAGGTCGCGGCGAACGCGTGGGAGCAGCACGTCCTGCCCGCGCGCGTCGAAAACTACGAGCCGTCGATGCTGGACATGCTCTGCCTCACCGGGGAAGTCGGCTGGGCGCGATTCTCGCCGGCGACCGGAACGCAGCCGATCGGCTCGACGCCGATCGCGCTCTTCCTGCGCAGCACGCCGCGAGAGCTGACCACGTCCATCGAGGTCACGCTCAGCGACGCGGCGCAGCGCGTGCTGACGATGCTGCGCACGCGCGGCGCGTCGTTCCCGCGCGAGGTCGCCGCACACTGCACCCTCGACCCCGACGCCCTGCACCACGCTCTCGGCGAGCTCGTCTCCGCGGGGCTCATCGCCTCCGACGGTTTCGCCGGTCTGCGCGCGCTCGTCGGCTCGCAACGAGAGCGGCGTCCGAAAGCCAACTTCTCCGGCCGCTGGTCTTTGCTCGAGCGCGTCGAGCCGTCGCGCGACGAAGTCGTCGAAGCGCAGGCGCGGACGTTCCTCCGCCGCTACGGCGTCGTCTTCCGCCGCCTGCTGACGCGCGAGCCGAACGCCGCGCCGTGGCGGGAGCTGGCGCGCGTCTACCGCCGCCTCGAAGCGCGCGGCGAGATCCGCGGCGGCCGCTTCGTGCGCGGCATGTCGGGCGAGCAGTTCGCGCTCCCCGAAGCCGTGCAGCGCATGCGCGAGCTGCGCCGCGAACCGTGGGACGGCAACGTGATCGTCCTCAGCGCCGCCGACCCGCTGAACCTCACCGGCATCATCACCAACGGCGAGCGCGTACGCGCCATCGCCGCCACGCGCATCGCCTACCGCGACGGCGAAGCCGTGTCGGTGCTCGAAGGGGAGGTCCTGCGTCCGCTGACGCCGCTGGATGTGGCCAACGCCACGCGGGTGGCCACGGCACTCGCCGGGCGGCGGGTGGCGGTGACGTCGGGGTGGGTGGGGCGGTAACGGCAAAACGATAGGACGAATAGGACAGATAGGACCTATAGGACGAATAGGACCGATGGGATCTGCGCCTCGTGCGTCGTTCCATTCGTCCTCTCTGTCCCTAGGTCCTATTCGTCCTATTGGTGTTCACGTAACATCGCGCTCTCATGAGCGTGCACCAGCAGGAATCCTCCCTCCTCGAGTTCACCGCACGTGCGGTGGTCGCGGGGGTCGTCTTCGGCGTCATCTTCGGCGCCGCCAACGCGTACCTCGGGCTGCACGTCGGGCTGACGGTCTCCACGTCCATCCCGATCGCGGTCCTCACGGTGGCGTTGCTCAAGCTCCTCCGGGCGAAGGACGTCGTCCTCGAAGCGAACATGTCGCAGACGATCGGCTCCGCGAGCTCGTCGCTGGCGGCGGGGACGATCTTCACGATTCCGGCGCTGTTCCTCTGGGGGATGGCGCCGCCGTACTGGCAGATCGCCATCCTCGCGCTCCTCGGCGGCCTGCTCGGCATCGCGGCGATGATTCCGTTACGCCGGCTGCTCATCGTCAACTCCGCCCACGAGCTGCCGTACCCGGAAGGAACGGCGTGCGCCGACGTACTGCGCGCGACGACGTCTGAATCCGCTTCCGGCGGCAAGTGGATCTTCATCGGGCTGATCGTCGGCGCGGTGGTGAAGCTCGCGCTCGCGGCGCTCGTGCTCGTGCCGTCGGAGATCGCGATGCACCTGCCGGTGCTGCCGAAGGCGGAGGTGGGGCTCGAGATCGCGCCGGCGCTCCTCGCCGTCGGCTACATCCTCGGCTACCGTCAATCCGCGATCATGGTCTCGGGGAGCCTCATCTCCGCCATCGTGCTGACGCCGATCATCGCCATCGTCGGCGCCAACCTGGCGATGCCGCTGTTCCCGGAGCTGAAGACGCCGATCGCCGACCTCAGCGCCGGCCAGATCTGGGGACGCTACGTGCGCTACATCGGCGCGGGCGCGGTGGCAGCGGCGGGCATCTTCGCCGTCGCCAGGGCACTACCGACGATGGTCTCCTCGTTCGCGGCCGTGCTGCGCGGCCTGCGCGGCGGCGGCGCGAATCCCGGGCAGGATGAGACGACACCGCGCACCGACCGCGATCTGCCGTCGTGGGTCGTGGTGGTCGTCCCCACGCTCGTCGTCGGCGCTCTGGCGTTCATCCCCGGCCTGCTCGCCGGCAACATGAATCTCACGCAGCGCCTCGTCGCCGCCATCGGTGTGGCCATCTTCGGCGTCGCGTTCGTCGTCGTTTCGTCGCGCATCGTCGGTCTGATCGGCGTCTCCTCCAATCCCACGTCCGCCATGACGCTCGTGACGCTCCTCGGCGTCTCCGTCGTCTTCGTCATGCTCGGCTGGACCGATCCGTGGGCGCGCGCGGCGGTGCTGACGGTGGGGACGGTCGTCTGTATCGCGGCCTCGAAAGCGGGCGACATCTCGCAGGATCTGAAAACCGGCTACCTCCTCGGCGCAACTCCCGCGCGCCAGCAATTCGGCCAGTTCATCGGCGCCGCGTGCGCCTGCTGGGCCGTCGCGTTCGTGGTGCAGAAGCTCGGGAGCGTCTACACGTTCGGCTCGCCCGATCTGCCGGCGCCGCAGGCCACGCTGATGAAGACCGTCATCGAGGGCGTCCTCGGCGGCTCGCTGCCGTGGGGGCTGGTCGGCGTCGGCGCGGCGCTGGCGATCTGCGCGATCGTCGCCGGCCTGCCCGGCCTCGCGTTCGCCGTCGGCATTTACCTGCCGCTCGGAGCCCTGACCCCGATCTGGCTCGGCGGCGCCGTGCGGCGCTTCGTCGACTCCCGCCGCCGCGGCAAAGCCGGCGACAGCGACCCCGGCGTGCTCGGAGCCTCCGGCATGATCGCCGGCGAAGGACTGGCGGGCGTGGCCATCGCCATGCTCGTCGGAGGGCAGATCCTCGACAAGGACCGCCGCTCGATGCTGGGCGAAGGCGCCCTGGCCACGGGGGTGGGTGTGGCCATCGTGCTGGCCGTCTGCGCCCTGCTGTACCGCGCCGGCCGCCAGGGAGACGGTCCCCCCGAGGCGGAAGCCGTGGATGCCTCGATCGAAGCGAAATAGGACAGATAGGACAGATAGGACGAATAGGACAGATGGGCCTAACGGCGTCCTATCCGTCCTATTCGTCCTATCTGTCCTATTCCTACTGCCCGCCGCCCTTCCGATCGCGCACTTCTTCCGAGGTCAGCCCGTAGAGCGGCGGGGTTTGGATGTTGAGGATCGACAGGTACGTGTAGAGCTGTCCCCGGTGATGCGCTTCGTGCTCCAGCATGGCGCGAAGCCACTTCCACGCCGGCATGGTCGCGCCGCCTGGTGTGGTGGCGGGACGCTGCAGCGCGTCGGCGTCGAGGGAACGGAAGACCGTCATCGCCTCGGCGTGCAGCTTCGCCACGTACTCCAGCACGGCCGCTTTGCCGCGGGGGCCGTCGTGCCCGTCGTAGAGGCTGGGGCGGCCCTGCACGTTCTCGGCGTACATGTAGCGCTCGATGTGCACCATGTGGCGCAGCAGGTCGCCGAAGCTGAAGCCGTGGCCGATGGGGGAGGTCTCGAAGACCTCCTCGGGGATCACCTGGGCGACGCGCAACGTGCGGCCGCGCATCTTCTCGAAATAGCCGGGGTCGAACATGGCTCCTGTGACCTTTCGTGATGATTCGTTACAACTCTTCGCCGTTCGTGACTCGAACGTTTCTGCATACTAGCGCGGTGCGAAAACTGATCTTCCTCCTTTCCGTCATGACGGCCACGGTGACGTACGCCGCGAACTGGCCGGAGCGGCCGTCGTTGCGCGCGGTTCGGGTGACGGTGGCGCCGGCGATCGACGGCGACCTGTCGGACGCGGCCTGGCAGGGGGCGCCGGAGTTCACCGACTTCACGCAGCACGACCCGAACGACGGGCAGCCGGCGACGATGCGGACCAGCATCCGCATCGTCTACGACGACGACGCCATCTACTTCGGCGCGAAGATGGAGGATCCGCACGCGCCGACGACGCTGCTCGCGCGGCGCGACTCGTTCACCACGAGCGACTTTCTCTCCATCAACCTCGACCCGCAGCACGACCGGCTCTCCGGCAACGCGTTCACCATCAACCCGTCGAACGTCCAGGTCGACACCGTTCTATACAACGACATCGGCGAGGACTCGAGCTGGGACGGCGTGTGGGATTCGGCCACGCGGATCGTGCCAGACGGCTGGATCGCCGAGGTGCGGATTCCGTTCTCGCAGTTGCGGTTCCCGGAGCGGGCGCAGCATGTGTGGGGTGTGAACATCACGCGGCGCACCGTGCGCAACAACGAGTGGGCGCGCATCGTCAACACGAAGAAAGGGGAGACGGGGTTCGTCTCGCACTTTGCGGACATCACCGGCCTCGATGGCATCCAGCGCGGCCGTCCGTTCGAGCTCGTGCCGTATGCCGTGGCCCGCTCCGATTTCCGGACGCGCGTCGACTCGCGCGATCCGCTCACCGACCGCCGCGGCTTCCGCGGTGACGGCGGGCTCGATCTCAAGTACGCGCTGACGTCGAGCCTCACGCTGACCGGCACGATCAACCCCGACTTCGGGCAGGTGGAAGTCGACCCGGCCGTCGTCAATCTCAGTGACTTCGAGACGTTCTATCCCGAGCGGCGGCCGTTCTTCACCGAGGGGCTGAACATCTTCCGCTTCGGCGACAGCCCGGCGCCGTCGCATTTCAACTTCTTCTCCGCACCGCAGATGTTCTACTCGCGCCGCATCGGCCGCTCGCCGCAGGCGCTGCCCGACGCCGACTTCGTCGTCGCGCCGTCGGAGACGACGATCCTCGGCGCCGCGAAAGTGACGGGACGCCTGGCCGGCGGCTGGTCGATCGGCGTCCTCGATGCGCTCACCGACACCGAGCGCGCGCGCTTCGCCGACCTCGACGAGACCCCGGATGACGACGTCGAGATGCCGGTCGAGCGCAGGCACGTCGAGCCGATGACGAACTACTTCGTCGCTCGCGGGGCGAAGGAGCTCGCCGCCGGCTCGCGCGTCGGCTTCATGGTCACCTCCGTCAATCGCCGGCTCGCCGAGGAGCTGTCGCAACTGCGCGAATCCGCGATCTCCGCGGGCGTCGACGGCTACACCAGCTTCCGCGAGCGCTCGTGGATCCTCGAGGGAAACCTCGTCGGCAGCAGCGTGCGCGGGAGCAGCGAAGCGATCGAGGCGACGCAGCGCTCCTCTTCGCGGTACTACCAGCGTCCCGACGCGGGCCACGTGACGCTCGATCCGACGCGCACGTCGCTCACCGGCTGGGGCGGTACGGCGATGGTGTCGAAAGCGACGGGCCTGTGGCGCCCGATCGTGCAGGTGCGCGCGTACTCGCCCGGCTTCGAGACGAACGACGCCGGCTTTCTGCAGCGCACCGACATCATCTCCACGCACGCACTGATGCAGTACGTCGACCAGCGGACCACGCCGCGCTTCCGCGAAAAGAACGTCTGGTTCGGCGCGTGGCAGAACCGCAACTTCGACGGCGACACGCTCGAGCGCGGCTTCTTCGTCGACCATTTCGCCACGTGGCAGAACTACTGGAACTACCGTACGGCGGCGTACGTGATGCCGGGCGCGTTCGACGACCGGCTGACGCGCGGCGGCCCGGTCGTCCGCAGCCCGTCGCGCGCGGAATTCGAAGGCAGCATCGGCAGCGACGAGCGGAAGAAGTTTTTCTTCGAGGTGAACACGGAGCTCGACCGCGCCGACGATGACTCGTACTACCGCGCCCTCGGCGTCGCGCTGACGGCGCGGCCGGCCGCGAACCTCACGCTGAGCGTCGAGCCGCGCTTTTCGCGCTCGCGCAACACGGCGCAGTACGTGACGCCGGTGGCGGATGCCACGGCCACGGAGACGTACGGCACGCGGCACGTCGTGGCGGACCTGCATCAGTCATCGTTCGAGCTCGGCACGCGCGCCGACTGGACGCTCAGCTCGCGGCTGTCCCTCCAGCTCTACCTGCAGCCGTTCATCGCCTCGGGGGACTACCGCGACTTCCGGGCGCTCGTCGCCCCACGCACGCGCGACTATGCGTCGTACGCGGGGACGGTGTCGAACCGCGACTTCAACTTCCGCAGCGTGCGCGGCAGTGCCGTGGCGCGCTGGGAGTTCCGCCCGGGCTCGGCGCTGTACGTTGTCTGGAGTGAAAACCGCCAGGAAACCGAACGCATCGGCGATTTCCGCCTCGGCCGCGACCTGCGCGCCATCCCCACGGCGCCGTCGCATGACGTGTTTCTGGTGAAGGTTTCGTACTGGCTGCCGATGTAGGTTGTGGCGGCAGGGAAACGATGGGACCTATAGGACCTATGGGACGAATGGGACCCATTTCCACCCGACCCCGTCGGTGGCGGGCGCGTGGGGTGATCGCCGGCGGCGCGGAATAGTTTGGTGTATCGCGGACATTTGCGTAGACTTGCCGGCCCCGGTCTATCCGGGCCGGACACTATTCTTTAACAATCTGCCAGCTCCTTGAACCCCGCAGACGCGAGGTTCCGCTAGGCCAGAAGGAGGATTCATGAGGACTTATGAAGTCCTGTTCATCCTTTCTCCGCAAGTGACGGAGGAAGAAGCGACGACGCTCATCCAGGATTTCAAGGGCATCGCCGAGAAGCAGGGCGCCACGCTCAAGAGCGAAGATGCCTGGGGCCGCCGCCGTCTTGCTTATCCCATCCACAAGTTCAACGAAGGCATCTACCACCTGTTCGTGTTCGAAAGCGCGGGGGCTCTGTCGGAGCTCGATCGCCGCATGAAGAACGTGGACCGCGTGCTGCGTCACGTCATCGTCCGCACGGACGAGGATCTGAAGCGCGCCGACAAGCTGGCCAAGCGGAACCCGAAGAAGGAGCGCATGCGCCCGTCTCCGGCGTTTGCTTCCAGCGAGCCGGCACCGGCTCAGCCGGCGGCTCCTGCCGCTCCGGCGTCCAGCGACGCGGCGATTCCGGCCGAGGGTGGCGATGACGCTGCCCCGCAGGCGTAACGAGGGAGGAAAGACAACATGGCTACGATGAATCCGAGACGTGGTCCCGCCGGCGGCGGCCAGGATCGCCCGGGCGGCGGTCAGGGTCAGGGCGGCCCCGGTGGCCCGGGCGGCAAGAAGAAGTTCTTCTACCGCCGCAAGCGCGTGTGCAAGTTCTGCGTCGAGAAGATCGAGTACATCGACTTCAAGGACGTGAAGACGCTCCAGCAGTTCATCCCCGAGCGCGGAAAGATTCTGCCGCGCCGCATCTCCGGTACTTGCGCGCTGCACCAGCGCAAGCTGCAGAACGCCATCAAGCGCGCGCGCATCGCGGCGCTGATTCCGTTCACTGCCGACTAACCACGAATGATCGAAACGTCCCTCCACACGAGCGAGCCGGTTGCGCTTCCGGACCGTTCTTCGGGACAGGTCGCGCGCAGCGTGATCGGCCATGCGGTGCTCGCGGCGATGATGATCGTCGCGCTGCAGGTGTTCCTGCCGGCCGTGCTGCTGCATTGCGGATTGCGCAATGGGCGGCGCAGCGCCTGGACGGCGTTCGCCGGTGCCGTGCTGCTCGTCGCGCTCTTCCTCGGGATCTCGGCGCAGGCGCCGGGAACCACCGCGGCGGAGCTGCGTTCCGCGTTCGCCTCCGTGGCGGGCGTGCTGCTCGGCCTCGCGGTGCCGGCGCTCACCGTGCTCCCCATGGTCATCCGCGCGGAGCCGTTCGGCCGCGTCGTCGGTGCCATGGTGTTGCGGAGCATCGGCCTGCTCGCGGCGGGCGAGCTCGCCTTCCGCGCGTTCGGCATCTCGCTCTACAGCGAGGCCGTGCGTCAGTGGCAGACGGTCGCCGCCGGCTGGGTGGAGCAGTACCGCGAGGCGAAGATGCCCGCGGACGTGATCCGCTTCGCCGAGTGGATTGGCTCGCAGTCGTATCTCGTCGTCAGCTCCGCGCTCGTGGGGTTCGCGCTGTTCGTCATCCTCAGCCTGTTGATGCTGGGGCGGCTGCGCGCGTGGCGGGAGCATTCGGCGCAACAGCCGGGCGGCGGGACGTTCGGCGTGTATCTGTTCCGCAATTTCGCGCTCCCCGACTGGCTCCTCTTCGCGTTCCTGTTCGGCGGCCTCACGCCGCTCGTGCATGGACTGCTGCAGAAGGTCACCGCCAACGTCCTCGTGGTCGTGGCGGTGCTGTACCTGCTGCAGGGGCTGGCGATCTTCCGGTCGCTGCTCGTCGCGATGGGCGCGGGGCTGTTCGGGTCGCTGCTCGCGTGGATGCTGCTGGTGTTCCTCACCGGCGGCATCGGCATGGGGCTGCTCGGCGTCGCGGGACTGTTCGATTCATTCTTCGATTTCCGACATTTCAAGAAACGAAAGGACGACTCTCATGAAGGTCATTCTGACTGAGGAGATCCGTGGCCTCGGCACGCGCGGTGATGTCGTCACCGTGAAAGACGGCTATGCGCGCAACTACCTGATTCCCAAGAATCTGGCGCGTGAGGCAACGACCAGCAATCTCAAAGCGATCGAGCACGAGCGCAAGAAGTGGGCGCTCCTGGCTTCGAAGGAAAAGGACGCGGCGCAGAAGGCCGCGGACTCCATCAAGGGCACCAAGATCGTCGTGCACAAGCGTGTCGGCGAGAACGGCCAGCTCTTCGGCTCCGTCACCGCCGGCGAGATCGCCGACGCGCTCGAAGCGAAAGGCGTCGAAGTCGACAAGCGCCGCATCGAGCTCGCTCACGCGATCAAGAACACCGGCCTGCACGACGTCGAGGTTCGCATCCATCGCGACGTGACGGCGCACATCCAGGTGGAAGTGCTCCCGATCGGCGTCGAGTCGATCGACGAATCGACGGCGGCCGCCCTGGCGCCCGCCGGCGCCAGCGACGAAGACGGCGAGTAGGGTTTTCGCGGCAGGGGCAGTTGTTCCCCTGCCGCGATTTTTTTTAGTTCGGTTGTCCGTTTTCCGTTGTCCGTGCTGCGCTCCGCGGGAAAGGTCCGCCGGGCGCAGCACGGAAAACGGACAACGGACAACGTTTCAACATGTCAGATGAACGTTTCGTCGACGAAGCCCCTGCCGGCGCTGACGGCTGGCGTGAGGTGTGGCTGCAGGACCGGCGCTACCGGCCGCGTGCCTCGCGGCACGAATGGCTCCTCGGGTTTTTCCGGCGGCTCTTCCGCCGCGCGACCGAGCCCGACGCCGAGCGGCAGAAGAACTTCAACGTCGTTCTGCTCGACCTCCTCGGCGACCTCCGCCGCGACATCGAGAACCTTCGCCGCGACGTCCGCGGCGACATCGAGAACGTCCAGCGCGACGTCCGCAACGCCGACGAAGAGCTGGCGCGCGAGCTGGCGAAGATCCGGGAACTGATCCCTGTCGCCGCCCGCCGCAACGATGCACTCATCGCTGCGCTCGACCAGAAGATCGAAAGCGTCGCCGTGCGCATCCGCGATGCGGTGAACGCGCCGGTTCCGGGCGGTACACCGACTCCTTCACCCGACTTCGTCTACCGCCGTCTCGAGGACTCGCTCCGCGGCGGCGAAGGCGACGTGCGCGCGTCGGTCATGCACTACGTGCCGCTCGTGCGCGAGGCGCAGCCGGTGCTCGACGTCGGCTGCGGCCGCGGCGAGCTGCTGATGGTCTGCCGCGAGCAGGGCATCGACGCGCGTGGCTTCGATACGAACGAGCGCTCGGTCGCCGATCTCCGCGCGCGCGGGCTCGACGTGATGCTCGCCGGGATTCCGGAGTGTTTCGCGTCGATGGCGGACGGCTCTGCCGGCAGCATCGTGGCGATGCACGTCGTCGAGCATCTGCCCGTCGACGTGCTGTTCGCCTTTTTCCGCGAAGCGGCGCGCGTGCTGCGCAAGGGTGGCTTGCTGATCGTGGAGACGCCGAACGCGGAGTCGCTGCTGGTCTCGGCGTCGGAGTTCTGGCGCGATCCGACGCATCTCGCACCGCGTCATCCGGCGGCGCTGACGGTGCTCGCGCGCGAGCACGGCTTCGACCTGGATGAAGTGCGCGCGGTGCATCCGTTCCCGGAAGGGACGGGCATCGCCATCGCGCCTGACGATCCGCCGCAGTTGCAGCGTGCGATTCACGCGATCAACGATCGTCTGTTCGCGCCGCAGGATCTGCGCCTGATTGCACGACGTCGATGACGCTGCTGCCGGGTGACGGCGGCGGCACGCGATGCGGCAGGATCGCGCCGAGCAGCAGGCCGGCGACGAGACCGCCGATGTGGCCCGCGTTGTCGATGTTCGCGACCTGAAACCCGAGGATCAGGTTGGCGACGCCCCAGAAGACGCATTGCGCGACGAGGTTCTTCGCCCAGCGCTCGCGCCGGAAACGGGGAGAGCGCCGGATCGAGAAGATGAACGCGCCGAGGATACCGAAGATCGCGCCGCTCGCACCGACGGAGGAGCCGAACCACGGCAGGTGATAGAGGCTCGCCAGCGATCCGGACAGACCGGCGACGATGTAGATCAGGACGAAGCGGCGCGTCCCGAACATCTGCTCGTACAGCCGGCCGAGCTGCGTCAGCGAGATGAGGTTGACGATGAGGTGGAGGAACGTGCCGGAGATCGTGCCGTCGCCGTGCAGGAAGATCGCGCTGAGGAGCCGCCACCACTCGCCGTGGCCGAACACCGCCTCCGGGTAAATCGCGCCGAGGGCAACGAGCCGGGCGGGGTTGCTCCACGCACCGGTGAGGACCTCGAGCGCGAAACCGCCGAGGATCAGTGCGACTATGGTGCGCGTCGCGGGCGTCGCCGGCGGCCGGCGCCGAGGCGGCGCTTGCGGCTGCGGATTGTGTGGCCACTGCGATTGCATCACGGTTTGTCGATCGCCGCGGAGACGCGCCGCATCAGCAGGTGCGCGAACCGCGGAAACACTTCTTTCATGCGCATGTAGAGCGCGGCGAACGGCGGGAGGATCTTGCGGTACGTGCCGCTTTCCGCGGCGTCGCAGATGGCGCGGGCGATGCGCTCCGGCTTGACGGCGAGCAGCAGCCGCGACGCGCCCGGCATCTTGCCGCGCTCGGCCTTCACGAAGAACTCCGTCTTCGTCGTGCCGGGACAGACGAACGAGACGCGCACGCCGTGCGGCCGCACCTCGTCATGCAACGCTTCGCTGAAGCCGATTATGGCGAACTTGGTTGCACAATAGCCGCCCATCCGTGCGTAGCCCATGATGCCGGCGATCGAGGCGACGTTGACGATCGCACCGCCGCGGCGTGCGAGCATCTGCGGGAGCACGGCCTGCGTGCAGTGCACCGCGCCGAAGTAGTTCGTATCCATCATGTCGCGAAGCTCGTGCGGCTTTGCCTCGGCGATGGCGTCGAAGATCGCGTAGCCGGCATTGTTCACGAGGACGTCGACCTGGCCGGCGGCGGCGATGAGGCGTTCGCAGTCTTCACGGTTCCGCACGTCGGTGGCGATGGCGGTGGCGGTGACACCGAGGCCGCGGCATTGCGCGGCGACTTCCTCGAGCAACTCCGTGCGGCGCGCGGCCAGCACGACGTTCGCGCCGCGGCGCGCCATCTCCAGCGCGGCGGCTTTGCCGATGCCGCTGGAGGCGCCGGTGATGACGACGGTTTTGGTTTTCAGGTTCATGGATTGGACAGATAGGACAAGCAGGACAGATAGGACGAAGAGGGCCAGAGGGGCCCGACCCTACGTCCTATTTCTCCCGCGCCAGCTCCTCCAGGGTTTTGGGGCGCCACGAATCGTGGTGCAGGCGGTCGTAATCCGCGCGCTGGGCGATCTCTTCGTCGCCGAAGAGGAATTCGCAGACTTCGATCGCTTCACCGGTCCAGGCGCCGACGATGCGGACGGTGTGCGTCCACGCATCGCGGAGGCGCAGCATCTCGTCGGGAGCGAAACGGCAGGTCCAGCGCGTGCCGTCCGGCTCACGCACGATGCCCGACAGCCCCTCGCGGGCGCTGACCTGTTCGAGGACTCCGATGATGGTGGTCCCGGGCATTTCGCAATTTTACTCCACTCGTTTGCTGCCTGCTGTCCGGCAGGCTTCTAGCATTGACTTCGAAAAACGGCGGCACCTATACTCCGGCCGATTCCGCCCGGCTCGCTCACCCCGAGTCCCAGCTCCGTCCTGCGAATTCTGAGGAGGCTCCCGATGCCGTTCGAAGAGATCAAAAAAATCTGGATGAACGGGAAGCTCGTCGACTTCGCTGACGCGAAGATTCACGTGCTGACCCACGCGCTGCACTACGGCTCGGGACTCTTCGAAGGCATTCGCTGTTACAACACGAAGCGCGGCCCGGCCATTTTCCGGCTCAACGAGCACTCCCGCCGCCTCCTCGACTCGGCCAAGATTTACCGCATGGAGGTGCCGTTCGCGTTCGAGGAGCTCAATCGCGCCTGCGTCGACGTCATTCGCGCGAACGAGTTCGAAGACTGCTACCTCCGCCCCCTCGTCTACCGCGGCTTCCACTCCCTCGGCGTCTTCCCCGGCTCCTGCCCCGTAGACGTCATGGTCGCGGCCTGGAAGTGGGGCAAGTACCTCGGCGCCGAAGCCATCGAGAACGGTGTCGACGTGCGCGTCTCCTCCTGGAACCGCATGGCGCCCAACACCTTCCCGGCGCTGGCCAAGGCCACTGCCAACTACATGAACTCGATCCTCATCCGCCAGGAAGCGGCCATGGACGGCTACGCGGAAGGCATCGCCCTCGACGTCGACGGCTACGTCTCCGAAGGCTCGGGGGAGAACGTGTTCCTCGTGCGCGACGGCCGCATCTTCACGCCGCCGCTCGGCGCGTCGGTCCTCGCCGGCATCACTCGCGACAGCATCCTCCGCATCGCCCGCGACCTCGGCTACGAGATCGTCGAAACACTGATCCCGCGCGAGATGCTCTACATCGTCGACGAAGTCTTCTTCACCGGCACGGCAGCCGAGGTCACCCCGGTCCGCAGCATCGACCGCGTGACGATCGGCAACGGCCGCCGCGGCCCCGTCACCGAACGAATCCAGAAGGAGTTCTTCGCCTACATCGCCGGCGAAATCCCCGACCGCTTCGGCTGGCTGACCCCGGTGTACGACGAAGCGACGGCCCCGCGTCCCAAACGCGAAGCGGCGCTGGTAGCCGGCTAACCCTACTGATTGCCGTGCGGTTGGTGCTATTTGTCCTATAGGTCCTATTGGTCCCATCGTCACCCCCGCGCCTCCAGGATGGCGTCCACGATGGCCGGCGTGGCATCCCCGGCCTTCGCTGCAATGGCGTAGGTACAGGAAGAACTGACCCCACTGGCCTCGGGGTTGATCTCGATGGACAGCCCCCGGCAGAGGTTCACGAAACCCGCGGCGGGGTAGACCACGCCGGAGGTGCCGATCACCAGCAGCAGCTCCGCGCGGCGCATGACGCTGGTCGCGCGCTCGACGGCCTCCTGCGGTAACGACTCGCCGAACCACACGACGCCGGGGCAGCAAGGCGCCGCAGTCGTCGCAGCGCGGCGGCAGCGTCGCGAAGGGCTCCATGTGCATGTGAGCTTTCCCTTCGCGGACGCAGCTCACCCGAAAGATGTTGCCGTGCAGCTCGACGACGTCGGTGGCGCCGCCTCGTGCGTGCAGCCCGTCCACGTTCTGGGTGACGACGACGGCCTCCGGCAGACGGGCGAGGGCGCGATGGGCGGCGTTCGGCTGCGCCTCACGAATCAGGCCGCGGCGCCACTCGTACCACTCCCACACCAGCTTCGGATCGCGGTGGAACGCTTCGGGCGTGGCGAGGTCTTCGGCCCGGTAGTTGTGCCAGAGCCCCCCGGCGCCGCGGAAGGTGGGGATGCCGCTCTCGGCGGAGATCCCGGCGCCGGTGAACACGACCACATCGCGAGGCTTGCGGCGGCGGATGGCTTCGATGGCTTCAGCGAGGCTGCTCATGCGAGCAAGTATTCGGCCGAAGCACCGGAAAGGCCGCGGAATCTACGCACAGTAGCCCCGAGGGCAACGGATGTTGTGCAGGTGGCCTACCTGGCGTGGTCGACGAAGAAGGCCGCCGGTTCATCGAAGAAGACCTCGGCCTCCTCGAAGAAGGCCCGCGGTTCATCGAAGAAGACGTCAGCCTCGTCGAAGAAGGCCGCAGGCTCGACGAAGAAATCATCGAACGATTCGAAGAAATCATCAAGCGATTCGAAGAAATCATCGAACTCGACGAAGAAAATCATCAAACGGTTCGAAGAAATCATCAAACGGTTCGAAGAAATCATCGAACTCGACGAAGAAATCATCGAACTCGACGAAGAAAGCTTCCTCGAAGAAGACCGGCGGCGGCTCGAAGAAGGGTGGCTCCAGGTCCTCGGGCCTCCTCGGCTGCATCATCGGCGTCTTCACCGGCGGCTCGAAGAAGCAGTCCTCCTCCGCTGGATGGGGCCTATGGGCCTGGCGGATCCTGGATCCACCGGCCCATAAGTCCCATTCGTCCTATAGGTTCGATCGTTTTCAGACCGTCGGCAGGTTCTGCTCGTTGATCTGGATGAACGCGTCCTTGCGGAGGTTCGACAGATAGGCTTCCAGGTCGCGCTGGAAGGCTTCTTCGCCGACGTCCTTGCGGAGCTTGTCCTTGATCGACTCGAACGCCGGCACTTCCGAGGGGAGGCGCTGTTCGACTTTCAGGATGTGCCAGCCGGAGCGGGTCTCGATGGGGCCGATGATGGCGCCGGGCTGGGCCGCGAAGACCGCCTTGTCGAGGTCGGGGAGCAGCTCGCCGCGGGCGATCTCGCCGAGGTCGCCGCCGACGCTCTTGGTGCCGGATTCGGAGACTTCGCCGGCAACTTTCGAAAAGTCGGTGCCGGCGGTGCGGACGCGCGTGGCGATGTCCGTGGCGCGCTGCGAGGCCACACCGGCCATCGTGGCGCTCTCCGGCTTGAGGACGACGATCTCGCGAAGATGGGCACGCTCCGGCAGGCGGTAGCGCTCCTTCTCACGGTCGTAGCGCTCGCGCAGCTCACGGTCCGGCAGCTCCTGGCGGCTGCGCAGCTCGCGTGCGAACACCTTGCTGCTGATGAGCGAATCGCGGAGGCGGTTCTCCATTTCCGGACGCGTCAGGCCCGACTGCTTGAGCGATTCGTTGAACTGCTCGTCGTTCGAGATGTTGTACTGCTGCTTGAGCCGCGTCACGGCGTCTTTGACTTCCTGCTCCGTGACCGTGATGCCGATGCGGTCGGCCCGGTCCTTCAGCAGCAGCTCGCCGACGATGTCCTCGAGGAGCGACTTCCGGAGCGCTTCCTTGCGGGCCGCGGCTTCCTGGGCGTTCTGCGTGGAGCTTTCGATTTCGCGGTAGCCGTCGCGGAGGCGGGCGGCGTACTGCGTGCGGGTGACGATGCGGTCGCCGACGCGCACGACGATGGCTTCGACCAGCTGGCCGGCCGTGAGTGTCGTGGCGCTGAGGGTCAACGCGAGTGCGATCAATGTTTTCTTCATGAGATCTCGCTGGTTCAGACGGTGGGCAATTACAACAGGTTACGGCACGAATTATTCGTCCGCGGCGGTGGGGAACGATCCAGAGTAGCGGAAGGGGAGGCGCCGCGTGAGGACGGCGATCTTCATGTCACGGCGGCTGCTGGCGACGAGCTGGTTCAGACGCTCGCGGATGGCGTCCTCTTTGAGGCGCGTCCGGATGGCGGGCGCGGCTGACTCCAGATCGATCATCCCGGCCGCCCGGCGCTCGTCGACCTGGAAGATATGGAAGGAGGAGTCGGTGCGGATGACTTCGCTGACTTGGCCGGGCTGGAGGCGGAAGATCTGCTCCTCGAACATCGTCGGCAGCTCTCCCCGGCTGACGAAGCCGATCTCGCCGCCGCGCTTCGCGTTCGGGGCTCGCGAGAACTCGCTCGAGAGCTCCCCGAACGGCGTGCCCCGCTTCAGCCTGGCCACGATGTCGTTGGCGATGGCCTCGTCGCGCACGAGAATCTGGCGGACGCGGACCTGCTCGCCGCTCTTGAACTCGCTCTGATGTTCTGCGTAGTAGGCCTGCACTTCTTCGGCACCGGGCTCGGGCGTCTCGGCGGCCATGTCGGCAATGAGCTTGGCGCGGCGCATCTCGTCGCGCTTCTCGATGACGGTCGAGCCGGCCTCGTTGCGGACGGCGGCGGCGATCTTCTCCGCCGGCACCTCGACGCCGTGCGAGGCGGCGTACTCGGAGAGGACGATCTCCTCGATGAACTGGTCGAGCATCGCGCTCGCCACTTCCGGCGTCAGGTTCGCCAGGTCCGTCCCGGTGTTGCGCTCGAGGTAGCGCTTGAAGTCGGCGAGAACGAGCATCCGTTCGCCGACGCGGGTGATCACGTCCGGCGGAGTGACGGGCTTCCGTTTGCACCCGGCGACGAGCGCACAGGCAACGAGCAGCAGAGTGAGAGCACGGCGGGAAACCATTGCGCTGAGAGGCGGCGCGAGTGTAGCACGCTCAGCGAGGGCTGACGCCCAGTGGGAAAGACGGTGCGACGAATGAGACAGAGAGGACGAATGCAAATGAGGGCCGGCGCCGGGCCGGCCCTCGGTGATTGACGATCAGTTGATGGCGAGGTGGTACAGCGCCGGGAAGTCGGCCAGCGCAGCCTTGCTCAGGTCGACCTCGACGTAATAGACGAAGTTCGCGAAGTCGATCGGCAGCGCGAACGCCGCGATCGCACACTTGTCGCAGCTGCCGTTATCGTTGCTGCGGATTTCGCAGATCAACTGCGGCTGGCGCGTACAGACGTTGAGGCGGAACAGGCGTGCGCGCACGGCGGCGCCGGGGCCGTTGTCGGCGTACGACATCAGCATCACGTTCCAGGGCGGCATCTTCGTGATGCCGGCGCCGAACGTGTTCGTCACCTGATAACGCGCGGTGATGAGCCCCGTGGCCGGCGGACGGAAGGCGAACTGCGCGAGGTTGAAGTCGAACAGACCGGCCGACGCTTCATCGGGCACGCCCGTCGAGCCGACCGCGCTCCAGTCCATCTGCGCGAATGCCGGAACGGCCGTGAGCAACATCGAAAGCAATGCCATGCGAACGAGAACCTTCATTCTTTTCTCCTGTTGGTGCTCAATTTTTGATGGGGCAGAAACGGCCGTTTCTGAAGACAGATTAGGGCAGGAAGGAAGTCACGAGCAAGTATCGTTTCTTTCCCTCCTGCCGCGGGACCGCTGCAGGCGCGATTTTTCCAGTAAATCGTGGTGTGGTGCGCCGCCGCGAAGTCGTTCGACTATAGGTCCGATACGTCCTATTGGTCCTATTGCGCCTACGCGGCGATCCTCTTCAGCAGTTCGTCGATGGCGTCGATCACCTTGGTGCCGTGTTCGCGCAGGGGGAACGACAGCACGCCGTTCGGCGAGAACTTCACCTGAGGGTTTTCGCCGATCAGCTCGAGGAGGCGGTTCGGGTCGATCTTCGCCTGTGCCGTCATCTTCATGACCGCGCGTGCGCCTTCGCGAACGATGGAGATCACGCCGAGGCGCTTGGCGAACTGCTTGACGCGGACGAACTGCAGCAGCGCGTCGACGTTCGGCGGCAGCGCGCCGAAGCGGTCGCGCAGCTCGTTGCGGATCTCTTCGAGCCGCTCGTTCGTCGAGGCCGACGCGATCTTCTTGTAGAAGGTCATGCGCAGGTTCTCGTCGGCGATGTAGTCGTGGGGGATGTAGATGTCGACGCCGAGGTTCATCGAGGTCTCGACTTCCTCCTCGATCTTTTCGCCCTTCATCTCGCGGATCGCTTCCTCGAGCAGCTTCGTGTACATCTCGAAGCCAACGGCGGCGATCTCGCCGGATTGTTCGCCGCCGAGGATGTTGCCGGCGCCGCGGATCTCCAGGTCGCGCGCGGCGATGCGGAAGCCGGCGCCGAGGTCGGAGAACTCCTGGATCGCGGCGAGGCGTTTGCGTGCGTCGCTCGTCAGCACGCGATCGCTCGGAACGAGCAGGTAGCAGAAGGCGAGGCGGTCGCTGCGTCCCACGCGGCCGCGCAACTGGTAGAGCTGCGAGAGGCCGAACCGTTCCGCGTGGTTGATCAGGATCGTATTGCACGCCGGGATGTCGATGCCGTTCTCGATGATCGTCGTCGCGAGCAGCACGTCGTACTCGCGGTTGATGAAGGCGAGCATCGCGCGCTCCAGCTCCCGCTCCTCCATCTGCCCGTGGCCGACGATCACCTTCACGCCCGGCACCGTCTTCTCGAGGTACTCCTTCATCGCGTGGATCGACTCCACGCGGTTGTGCACGAAGAAGATCTGCCCGCCGCGCTCGATCTCGAACTCGATCGCTTCGCGGATGAAGTCGTCGTTGAACGGCACCACGGCCGTTTGAATCGCGAGGCGATCCTTCGGTGGCGTCTCGATGACGGAGATGTCGCGGATGCCGACGAGCGACATGTGCAGCGTGCGCGGGATCGGCGTGGCCGACATCGCCAGGACGTCGACCGACTTCTTCATCGACTTCAGCTTCTCCTTCTGCGCGACGCCGAAGCGCTGCTCCTCGTCGATGATGAGCAGGCCGAGGTCTTTCCACGCGACGTCTTTGGAGAGGATGCGGTGCGTGCCGATGAGGATGTCGATCTCGCCGACCTCCACCTTCCGCAGGATCTCCTTCTGCTCCTTCGCCGAGTAGTAGCGTGAGAGCAGCTCGATCGTCACGGGGAACGACGCGAAGCGCCGGAGGAACGTGCGGTAGTGCTGGAAGGCGAGGACCGTCGTCGGCGCGAGCACCGCCACCTGCTTGCCGTCCATGACCGACTTGAACGCCGCGCGCATCGCCACTTCCGTCTTGCCGTAGCCGACGTCGCCGCACAGGAGGCGGTCCATCGGTTTGCGCGACTCCATGTCCGACTTCAGGTCCTCGATCGCCGACTGCTGGTCTTCCGTCTCGTCGAACTCGAACGCGTCCTCGAACTCGAACTGCCACGGCGAGTCCTTGCTGAACGCGTGGCCGTAGACCATCTGCCGTGTGGCGTAGAGCTTGAGCAGCTCGTCCGCCATGTCGCGCATCGCTTTCTTGACCGACGCCTTTGTACGCGCCCACGACGTGCCGCCGAGCTTGTCCAGCTTCGGCTGCGCTTCCTCACCGGCGGTGTAACGCTGGATGAGGTTGAGGTTCTCCATCGGCATGAGCAGCTTGCCGCCGCCGGAGTACTCGATCTCCATCACCTCGCGCTCGGTGTCGCCGAACGGGATGCGCTGCAGGCCGCGGAAGCGCCCCACGCCGTGATCGACGTGCACGATGTGATCGCCGACTTTCAGGTCGCGCAGGTCGGAGACGAACGCGTCGCTCTTCCGCTTCTTCCCGCCGATGCGCGTCGACGTCGGCGGCTCGAACAGGTCCCACTCGGAGAAAATCGTGAGGTTCAGCTCCTCGAAGGAGAAGCCGCGCGCCAGGTTGCCGCCGGCGACGACCAGCTCCGCGCCCGGCTTGTCGGCGTCGCTCGCGAACGGCACGTTGAACTCTTTGAGCAGCCGCTCGATCTTCTCGTGTCCGCCTTTCGTCGCGGCGAAGAAGAGCTGCTGCTTCCCCGCGTTGTGCCCGGCCGTCAGGTCGGTGGCGAACTCGCTGAGACGGTTCGTATAACGATCCGTCGTCGTCGCGTGCATCCGCAGCTCGTCGAACTCTTTCGTGGCGATGTGCACCTCGGAGAGCGCCACGCGGGCGCGGCCGAGGAACTCGAGGATATCGGTGGCGGGAGCGACGATGCGCTCCGGCGCGTACACCGCGCGCCCTTTCTCCGCCGCCATCTCGTACTCGTTGCGAAGCAGCCCTTCGTACTTGGCGATCGTCGTCGTGATCTGGTCCGGTTCGATCAGCACCAGCTCGAAGTCGGCGATCGTCTCCGCGAGCGTCGCGTTCTCGACGGCCGCCGGGATGAAGTGCTCGATGCCCGGGAACGTGCCGTTCTCGTTCAGTTTGTCGATCTTCTCCGCGACGTCGCGCTTGAAGTGCGGGTCCATGAAGTCGAGCGACAGCCGCTTCGCCAGCGCCGTGCGCGTCTCCTTCGTGATCGGGAACTGCGTCATCGGGTACACCGTCACCGGCCCACTCGGATCCTCGGACCGCTGCGTCTCGACGTCGAACCACCGCAGCGTGTCGATGGTGTCGCCGAACAGCTCGACGCGTACCGGCCGCGCGCTCGTCGGCGGGAAGAGGTCGAGGATGCCGCCGCGGAATGCGAACTCGCCCGCTTCGCCGACGAGATCCGTGCGTACGAAACCGTTCTCGACGAGCGACTGCATCAGCTCCCGCAGATCGAGGTCGTCCCCCTCGGCCAATTGAAAAATGCGCTTGCGGAACGACTCCGCCTTCGGCAGCCGCTCGAAGAGCGCACGTGCCGGAACGATGAGGATGTCCGCCGCCTGGTCGAGCAGCATGCCGAGGGCGCGGATCTCTTCGCGCACGACTCCGAGCGAGGGGGCCAACTCCTGATACGGCGAGAGCGACGGGGCAGGGTAGACGGAGATGCACTGCGCGTCGCGGCTGAAGAGCCGCAGCGCCGTTTCCAGGTCGCCGATCGTGGCGTCGCTCGGCACGATCACGGCGATGCGCCGCTGCGTCGTTTCCTGGATGGTGGCCAGCAGCAGCGCGCGCGCTTCGACCGGCACGCCGGTGATCTCATAGCGCCGCTCCCCCTGGATGACGCGGCGGAAAGTGGGATGGGCGGCAAGCTGACGCCGGATGTGCTCGATGAGGCGTGGGTTGCGATCCATGGCCGGGGGGATTGTATGCGCGCTCGCTTGGCTGGCGACGCGCAACGATGGGACGAATACGACCGATGGGACGTATAGGCAGGCCGCCGGCCGGTGTTGGGTTCTATGGGTCCGTTCGTCCCAGGGGTCCCCTTCGTCCTATCGGTTTGGATCGACGACCGCGTTCGTGTCACATCGACGTCACGTCACGAAGAACGAACTGCTGCCTCGCGCCGCATTTCCCGCAATGACGGCCGTCCATCACAACGCCCATCCCCACTTCCGGAGAGTGGTGCACGCTGAACGCCTAAGGAGATCCAACCCACATATGCGTTTCAGACACTCTCTACTCATCGTTTTGCTGCTCTCATTGCTCCCTCTCCGTACCTACGCCCAGTGCCCGACGAATCAGCCGGTGGAAGGCAACCGCGATGCGCTCTGGAAGCTCGACCAGAACGTGCAGATCGCGCTGCCTGCGAGTCTTGCCGGCTGTCAGAGCGAGTTCGCGCAGGCCGCCTCGCTGTGGCAGTCCAGCGGCGCCAACAGCGGCTTCGGCGTGAACTTCACGTTCGGGCCGCCGTCGCTCGACACGATCATCACCGTCTATCACCAGGCGAATCCGTCGAAGCCGGCCGACGCCGGCGGTCTCGTCGTCATCCATGAGTCGGATCCGGCGAATTTCGGCCGTGGCCTCATGTCGGCCACCCTGTACATCAACGGCCAGACGAACGTCTGCGGGGCCGCGGCGCGCACCTTCTCGCACGAGCTCGGCCACGCGTTCGGTCTCGGCGACTGCTACACCTGCTCGAACACCGTGATGGTCGACGCCGGTGGCAACTACAACAACACGAGCACGCCGCTCGGCCCGACGTCGTGCGACTCGCAGCGGGTCCAGCAGGCGTGGAACACCATCCTGCAGAACGAGCGCAACCACGCCGACTGCACGCAGCAGGATCCCCACGGCGGTACGACCGGGCCGGGCGTGACGCCCTTCTGCAATACCGACTTCGGTATGAATGATCCGCTGATCATTGACGTGGCCGGCGACGGCATTCGCCTGACGAACGTGGCGAACGGCGTCCGGTTCGACGTCGACGCCGACGGGCGCGCGGAGCGGACCGCCTGGACCGCGGCCGGCAGCGACGACGCCTGGCTCGTCCTCGACCGCGATGGCGACGGCAGCATCGCCGACGGTCGCGAGCTGTTCGGCAATGCGACGCTCCAGCCGTCGGCGCCGACGCTCAACGGATACGGCGCGTTGCGCGTTTACGACTTCGCGGCGCACGGCGGCAACGGCAACGGGCGCATCGACGCCGGCGACGCCGTCTGGGCGTCGCTCCGCGCGTGGCAGGATCTCGATCATGACGGCGTCGCCGCTCCGCACGAGCTCCGCCCCCTCGGCGAGCTGCGCATCACCTCGTTCGACCTGCGGGTGAAGCAGTCGGGCCGCGTAGATGCGCACGGCAACTTCTTCCGCTTCCGCGCGAAGATCGACGCCGAGGACAGCGGTCGCTGGACGTACGACGTCTTCCTGCGGTCGGAGTAGCCACAAAGCACGAGGGGCAAGCGGTAACGCTTGCCCCTCGTCTGCTTCGATGCGAAACCAGCCTACGGCGTGAAGTAGCCCTTGATCGTTCGTGCGGAGAGGTGCTTCTCTTTCAGCACCACGCGCACGTTGCGCCACTGATTCGTGTGGCCGATGTCGGACACCTGATAGAGGATGGCGAACTGCGCGCGGAGGTCTTTCTCGATCTCGTAGTAGCGCTTGATCAGCTCTTCCTGCTCCGCGGCCACGGCGACGAAGCCGCCGGTCTCGGAAGAGAGGTACTTCAACTGATCGATCTGCTGCGGATCGCCGTTGCCGGTGGCGTAGGCGATGAAGTAGATCGGGATGCCGGACTGCCGCGCCATCTGCGCGATCTCGTCGAACGAAGAGATGGACGCGGTGTCGCCACCATCGGTCATCACCACGATCGCGCGACGGCGCTTCTCGTCCTGCAGCTCGCGGATCGCGCTGCGCACGCCGTCGTAGAGGGCGGTGCGTCCGCTCGGTTTCGTCGACTGCAGCGCGGCGGCGATCAGTGTGCTGTCGTCCGTCAGCGGCTGCGCGCGGCGGGGCACATCCTGGATCGCCGTGAGGCTGCAGCGGTCGCCCTTCTTCAGCGTCTTTTCGATGAAGCTCATCGCCGCCTTCGACGCGTTCTCCATCTCGTGAGTCATCGACGCCGAGGCGTCGACGAGCAGCGCGATCGAGATCGGCTGATCGAACGCCTTGCCGAACTCGATGATCTTTCCTTCCGTGTTGTTGTCGAGAATCTTGAACAGCGAGCGGTCGACGTTGTCCTGCGTGACGCCGTTACGGTCCACGACGGAGACGAAGATCGGCACCGTGCGCACCGCCAGCTCCTGCGTGATGATGCCGCCGTTGTCCGACCAGAAGTCGGCCGCTTCTTCGCCCGATTTCGTCCGCGCCGTCACCTGCACGAAGCCCGTCAGCAGCATCGCCGGCGTCGCTTCGAAGCGATAAGGCCGCTGCTTCACCTCGGCCAGCACCTGCCCGTTGTCCCAGAGCTGCACGAGCTCGATCGGGTCGTCCTGACGTGCGGTCGTTACGGCTTCGAACGTCGTCCCCTCGATCCGCTTGAGCTGCACCGTCAAAGGCAGATGTCCCTTGTTGATCGTCTCGCTCCACTGCACGCGCTTCTTCTGAGGTGTGATCGCCGTGACGGTGATCTTGTGCTCCATCGCGGTCGCGCCGAAGTCGACCGTCACGCGGTAGGGCGCGATCAGCCCGTCGGCGATCTTCTGCCCGTCGACGACGATCGTGACTTTCCCGTTTTCGAAGCCGGGAGCGACCGTCAGGTCGACGAGACCGGTGTAGAGCTCCGCGCGCGCCACGTTCTGTTCGGCGCGGCTGAGGAGCAACTGCGTCGTCGAGGCATCAGCAGCAGTAGAGAGGGTGAAAGTGAGGAGGAGACCGAAACCGACCTGCACAACCTTTGACTTCATGATGTCCGCCCTGAGTTCCGGATCGCCCCCGGGCGGCGGCGACCCTACGACCTATCGCATCTCACGGCAGTCGCACACTCCAACTAGTGTGCCAACTGGAAAAAGCGACCCGGGGGCCCCTCGTCGTTTCCCTGTGGCCTACTTGCCGGCGGCAGCCGCCGCCGGGCGTTCATAGATCCTGCGATACTCGAAGCGGTTGCGTGTCACGGTTTTCACGTACAGGCGCGTTTCGGCGTAGGGAATCGCCTCGATGAACATGTCCGCATCGGCTCCCTGCATGCGGGCGATCCATTGATCGACGGCGGTCTCGCCGGCGTTGTAGGCGGCGATGGCGTGCGTCTGGTTGCCGCTCATGCGCTGCAGCTTCTGCTGGAACTCCGCGACGCCGACGGCGATGTTCGTCAGCGGCTCGAACAACTGTTCGCGCGAGACAGCCGAGAGGCCGCCTGCGGTCGCGATGCGTTCTGCTTCCTGCGGCATGATCTGCATCAGCCCCACGGCTCCCGCGTTCGAGACGGTCGTCGGCTCGAAGCCGCTTTCCTGGCGGATGATCGAAGCCACCAGATATGGATCGAGGCTCCGTCGCGCGGCTTCCGCGCGAATCGTCTCCCAGTAATTGGACGGCAGCGGATAGAGGATTTCCCAGAAGCGCTGCGGAATGTTCGTGCCGCCGTGGCGGACGAACTGGCGGAAGCGGCGCTGCAGCACGCCGTTCGCGCGGAACGGCTCGTTGCCGCGCACGAAGAGATCCGCGAGCATGAACTGGATGCCGAGGTTGTCGGGGTAGGCGGCGGCGACGAGCTTCATCTCGCGGGTGGCGTCGGCGGCGAGGCCGATCGCTTCCAGCTCGCGGACAGTGGCCAGGCGGCGGTCGTTCACCTTCGCCACTTCCGCGTCCAGATTCGGAAACGGCCGCGGATCGGCGAGGGGCGCGTTCACTTTCCACAGCTCGCGCACGCGGTAGGCGTAGTAGCTCGTCGGGTACTCCGCGACGATCTGCTTCGCGCGGGCGTCGCGCAGCTCCGTCTCGCCGCGGCGGTCGTGGATCTTCGCCGACCAGAAGAGCGAGTTCGTCTTCCAGTCGCCGTCGGGATATTCGCGGATGTAGCGCGCGTAGGCCGAGAGCGCTTTGTCGAGCTCGCCGGCGAGCGTGTGCGTCCAGCCGACGTTCCACAGGTTTTCGCCGTCGTTGCCGGCAGCACCGGCGGCGATGCCCGCCTCCAGGTTCTGCACGGCGAGGGCGTGGTTGACGCTGTCGGTCGTGTAGTACTTCGCGCGGATGATCTTCGCTTCCGCCGCTTCCTTGCTGTTCGGGAACTGCTTCTCCACTTCCGTCAGACCGGCGAGGAACACCTGCGGCTGATCGTTGCGCCACGCCGCACGGGCGCGCGTCATCATCAGCGCCGGGTCGTTCAGCTTCACGTTCTCCGTCTCGGCGACGAGCTGCGCGTAATTGCGCGAGTTGAAGAGCGCGCGGATGCGCACGGAGCGGTAGAGGTCCTTCGTCTGCGCGTCGGGGAAGCGTCTGGCGATGCGCTCGAGCATGTCGAGCGCCTGGTCGTAGCGGTTGACGCGCGCCAGCTTCGACGCCAGCTCGACCGAAGCGTCGAGCGAGAGCTTGTCGAGCTCGGGGGAGAGCTCGCTGTAGACGCGCTCCGTCCAGCGCCCCGCCGTGTAGTCGGTGAGGAGGCGCATACGCAGCGTCTTGGCCAGCTCGTTCCGCGCGGCTTTGGTCAGACGGGCGGAGAGGTCGAGGAAGTCGCGCTCATTCAGCTCGTCGATGGTGAGGGAGGCGAGCTGCGCGAACGAGCCGTCGGTGCGCTCGCGATCGCCGAGCTCCGCGTAGATGCCGGGCAGCTTGAGCCGGGCCGTGGTCGAGGCGGATGTCGTGCCGGTGGCCGCGAGTTGCGCCGCGACGGCGGCGGCGTTGGTCAGGTTGCCGCGGCTCTCTTCCGCCTGCACGATGCGCAGGCGGAGGAACGGCGCGGCTGCGGGCGACTTCGCCGCGGCCGCTTCGAGCGCGGGGATCGCTTCGTCCCACTGTTTCGCCGTGAACTTCGCGAGCGCCTGCTTCGCCAGCGCACGTCGTTCAGTGGCGGCGAGCTGCGCCTCGGACGGCGTTGCCGCCGGCTCCTCCGCGTTCACCTGGGTCGCGGCCGGTTTCGCCGCCGGAGTCGATGCGGGCGTCTGCGCCTGCAGTTGGGAAACGAACAGCACCCCCGCCACTACCCACCAACCGCCGGCCAGTCGTTTCATCCCACCCTCCGAGTCCATTGAGCTCCGTCCTGTTCGAAACCGACGCGGCGGAGGAATTCGTCCGCACCGCGAGCATCGGTCACCAGAAGTTGCGGCTTGTCGATCTTGCGCGCCAGCTCGGCTGCTTCGCGCAGCATCGCCCGGCCGATCCACTTCCGCCGCAGATCGCCGGCGACCACAATGTCGTCGATGCGCACCGCATCGCTGGTGATCTCCATCGCCACGACCGCGACGAGACGTCCCACGAGCTTCCCGAGCAGCCCCCATGCCGGAGCTTCGGCGGTATCCGTATAAGTTTTCAGAAACTCAACAACTTCCGGGCGATCTGAGCCTTCGATCGGCCGGACGAACAGACGTTGTCCCCGCACGGTGAGCCCTCATAAATGCTGACGATGCAATGCTTTTTCAGCATATTCATCCGGCAAATAATTCTTGACAAAGAAATATGCCCGCGTAGACTTCGACCCAGTTTCCCCACCGGAAAAACTTCAGCAAACCAAGTGATGACAATGAACGTGCAGCAGGCGATCACGGAATTCCTTCAGCACGGTCAGACCGTGCGAAATCTGTCTGACCGGACGCTTCGGGCGTACCAGTCCGACCTCGCTCAATTCCAGAACCATATGGAAGGAGCGCCGATGGCCGAAGTCACGGCCGAGCATCTGGAGGGTTATCTCGATAACCTTTCCACGGGCCCGTACCGCGACACATCCATCCGCCGTAAAGTCGCTGCGCTCAAGGTCTTCTTCCGCTTCCTCGAAGAGCAGGGCGTCGTCGCCGAGTCGCCGGCGCGCAAGCTCAAGATCAAGAAGCCGGTCGAGAACCGCGTCCCTACGGTCCTCTCGAACCGCGAGGTGCGCGCCCTCCTCACCGCTCCCAAGGAGCAGGTGAGCGAGCTCGCCCTGGTTCGCGACCAGTCGCCCGGCGGCCGCAACCGTTACTTCTGCGCCGTCCGCGACAACGTCATCCTCGAGTTGCTCTTCTCGACCGGCATCCGCATCGGCGAGCTCGTCGCGCTCGACACCTCGGACGTCGACCTCGGCCGCCGGCAGATCCAGATCACCGGACGCGCCACGCGCGGCCGCGCCGTCACCGTCACGTCCGCCAGCGTCATCGAGTCGCTGGAGCAGTACCTCGAGCTGCGCTCCGAGCGCTCCCTCGACACCAGCGCGCTCTTCGTCGGCCGCTCCGGGACGCGCCTCACCATCTACTCCATCGAGAACATCTTCAAAAAGCACGTGCGTCTCGCCGAGATCAAGCGCCACATCACCCCGCACTCCCTGCGGCACACGATGGCGGCCCTGCTCGTCAACTCCGGCGCCGACATCAAGGAAGTCCAGGAAATCCTCGGCCACGCCAGCATCCTGTCGACCCAGGTCTACACCAAGCTGCCGATCGCCAAAGGCCGCCGCGCCCACAGCGCCGCCTCCTCGGCCTTCCTCCCCACGCGCGTCATCATGGACGGCACCACCAACGCCGCCGTGCCGCGCATCCCCATCAAGAAGTAAGTTCCAATCATCGATTGCCCCAAAGCCCCGGCCAGTCCGGGGCTTTTCGTTTGATGGCGGCAAATGGGACCGATAGGACCTATAGGACAGATAGGACCTATAGGACGAATAGGACCTAGAGGCCAGGAACGAATGGTTCTGACGGGGCGGCGCGTAGCGCCCCCGTCGCCCCTCTCCCCGGCCTTTGCGGGGAGAGGGTGATTCTTCGCGCAGCGAAGAATCGGGTGAGGGGCCGCGGCACACCAACAACGCCGCCACGTGCCCTACCGCACACCAGCAAGGTCGATTACCGCACCTTCACCGCCGTCACCTTCTCGATCGCATCCACGACTTTCCGGAACCTTGCATAGTCCGTGTCGGTGATCTCCGCGTCCACCAAGCCTTCCAGTTCCTGCAGCAGCACGCCGATCTTCTTCGCCGTCGCCGTTCCCTTGCGCGTCAGCGCCACCAGGAACGACCGCTTGTCCTCCGGATTCACCCGCCGCTCCACCAGCCCCTTCTCCTCCAGCCGGTCGAGCATGCTCGTCATCGTCGAATGCTTCGCGCCGAAGACACGCACCAGCTCCGACACGGGACAGGGGCCGTACGGCAGCAGGTAGCTGACCAGGTGCCCCTCGGTCGCCGCGAGCTCCGGTAACCGCTCCTCGATCCAGATCGCGATCTGCCGCGAGGCGCGGTGCAGTTGGGACAGATATTTCAGGGCCATTAGTACGAAATCGTAACAACTGGATTTACTACGATGTCGTAATATATCACTCATGAGCCTGGACATACTGCGCAGACAAATCCACATGGCCGCCTATGTCACCGCGAAGAACACCGACGGCATCACGCATGACGAGAGCCTCGTCCGCCTCCTCGGCGACGACGGCAGCAACATCAACTGGACCGTCGGACACGTCGTCTTCGTCCGCTGCCAGCTCCTCAGGCACCTCGGGCAGCCCAGCGTGTGGACTCCCGAGGAGTGGCGCCCCTACGCGCGCGGCTCCGCGCCGAGCCCCGAACTCATGCCGTTCGACGAGGTCCGCCGCGCCTTCGACCTCTCGCAGGAGCGCTTCCTCGCCGGCCTCGGCACGTTGACCGAGGAGCGCATGGCCACGATGGTTCCCGGCCCCAACGGCGAAGAATCCCTCGGCAGTCTCGTCGGCACCATCATCGGCCACGACCTGTACCACCTCGGGCAACTCGGCGTCCTCCGCCGCGTCGTCGGCAAGGAAGGAGTCATCAAATAGGACAAATAGGACGGATAGGACAGCCCAGTCTCGGCCTTGTCCCATTCGTCCTATTCGTCCTATAGGTTCTATTCGTCCTATCGTTTCCCTTTCCGGTTAACCATCCCGGGCGCTATGCCGTATACGCGTCCAATGCTTCACCTCGAAGGTCTCACCAAGCGCTTCTCTGCCGGTAACTACGGCGTTCGCAACCTCACCCTGCACGCCAGCACCGGAGTCCTCGGGCTCCTCGGTCCCAATGGGGCCGGCAAGACGACGCTGATGCAGATGATCGCCACCGTCACGCGGCCCACGTCCGGCCGCATCGTCTTCCGCGATCGCGACGTCACCGCGAAACCCGATGAGCTCCGCCGCCGCCTCGGCTATCTGCCGCAGGACTTCGGCGTGTACGACAACCTCACCGCGTTCGAGTTCCTCAGCTACTTCGCCGCACTGAAGGGCGTGCGCAGCCGCACCCGCGTGCAGGAGATGCTCGAGTCCGTGAACCTTCACGCCGTCGCCAATCGTGCGGTCGGCGGCTTCTCCGGCGGCATGAAGCAGCGCCTCGGCATCGCCCAGGCGCTGATCAACGATCCCGACATCGTCATCGTCGACGAGCCCACCGCGGGGCTCGACCCCGAGGAGCGCGTGCGCTTCCGCAACGTCCTGTCGGACCTCGGTGCGGGGAAGCTCGTCATCCTCTCCACGCACATCGTCTCCGACGTCGAATCCATCGCCACCGAGATCGCCATCATGCGCGGTGGCACTCTCGCCGCGCATGCAGCGCCAGAGGTGCTGTTGCGGCAGGCGGAGGGAAGCGTGTGGGAGCTGGTGCTGCCATCCGAGCGTTTCGACGCCGTGCGCCGCACGCTGCAGATCTCCGGCGCCGTGCGCAAACCGGATGGCGTGCACGTGCGCGTGGTCAGCCCCACGCGGCCGTCGGCCGATGCGCGGCGCGCGGAGCCGACGCTCGAAGACGCGTTCCTCCACATCATGAGTGGCGTGCCGCGTAACGTGAGCGAGGCCGTGGCGTGAGCGAGCGGCTGGGCCGTCTCGCCGCGATCGTCCGCGCCGACTTTCTGATTCGCCTGCGCCGGCCGTCGACGGCGGTCGTCTTTCTGCTGCTCTCCGCGATCCCGTACTGGTGGATCCCCGATCCGTCGACGGGCCGCGCGCTGATGGAGATTCACGGCAAGCGGGCGCTCTACAACTCCGCCACGATCGGCATGGCCACGGCGCTGCTGGCGACCATGTTCATCGGCCTGGCCGGCTTCTACGTCGTCTCCAACGCGCTGCGGCGCGATATCCTCTCGCGCTGCGGCTTCGTCATCGCCTCGACGACGATGCGCGGCAGCGAGTACCTCATCGGCAAGTTCGCCGGCAACGTCGTCTTCCTGTCGGTCTTCACCGCCGGCTTCATGGTCACGTCGATGGCCATGGTGCTGGTGCGAGGGGAGGCGCCGCTCGAGCCGTTCCTCTTCGCGAAGCAGTACCTGCTGCTCGTGCCGCCATCGATCTTCTTCGTCTCGGCGATCGCCGTCCTCTTCGAGTGCGTTCCCTGGCTCTCCGGCAAATTCGGCGACATCGTCTACTTCATCGTCTGGATGACCATGATGGGCTTCGCGGCGGGCGCCAACTCCAAGCCGTTCGACGTCGGCGGCTTCGCCTTCATGCGGACGCAGCTCCACACCGACTCCCTCTCCATCGGTGCGACGACGTTCGACGCCAACAAAGGGACGTACGCGTTCCCGGGGATGGAGCCGACGTTTGCGGAGCTCGCAGCGCGCCTGGCCATGCTCCTCTGGCCGGTCGTGCTCCTCGTCGTCGCGCGCCTCTTCTTCCACCGCTTCGACCCCGCGCGCGTTCGCGTGGCGACGCACAAGGAGAAGCGGACGTGGCTCGGCCGCTTCAACGCCCTGTCGAAGCCGCTGGCGCGCCTCCTCACCGGAGCCGCCCGAGCCGTCGTTCCCGCCTCCGGCTCCTTCGCCGGCTCCGCGCTCAGCGACGCGATCATGACCATCGCCGCGTTCCCCCTGACCGCGGTGGCCATGCTCGGCGTGACCATCGCGTCGGTGTTCGTGGAGCCGAGGAAGATCCTCCCCATCGCCTTCGCCGCGGCGGCGATCGCGATTGCCGACATCGCCTCGCGCGAGAAGCGAGCGGGCACCAGCGCCCTCGTCTACGCGGCGCCGTACGCGCTCCGCACGCGCTTCGTCGCCTGGAAGTTCACCAGCGCCGTGATCGTCGCGCTGCTCTTCCTGGTCGTTCCCATCGCACGCATCGCCCTGAGCACTCCCACGCAACTCCCGTCCTTCGCCATCGGCATCCTCTTCCTCACCGCCGCCGCCACGGCTCTCGGCATCGCCAGCGCGACCCCCAAGACGTTCATCGTCCTCTTCCTCACGTTCTGGTACCTGGTCATCAACGACAACGGCAAAACCCCCGCCTTCGACGTTGCCGGCTTCTACGGTGCCGCCACACCGGCGGTGACCATCACCTACGCCGCTCTCGGTGTAGCCATGCTGACCGCAGCCCACGTTTTCCACGCGGTGCAGTTGAAACGGGAGTGGTAGGGGCGTATGGGACGCTTCGCCGGGTGGTCACCTCTCCCAGCAAACGGACATGCGGCAGTCCTATAGGTCCCATTCGTCCTATAGGTCCCATTCGTCCTATAGGTCCTATTCGTCCCATCGTTCTCCTGTAGCAGCCGGCACGAATCTCCTTGCAACCTGTTACAACCAGCTACTATGCATTGACAGCTACCTTGCGTGGACCTATGTTGCTCCCGTGACTGATTCGTTCTACGTCAACTGGACCACGCAACTGCGCAAAGGGCTGCTCGAGCTGGCGATCCTCAACACGCTCGATACCGGATCGCTGTACGGCTACGACATCGTGCGGCGGCTGGGCGAGGTCGATGGGCTCGTGATTACGGAAGGGACCGTCTACCCGATCCTCAGCCGGCTCAAAAACGAACGTTACGTGGACACGTATATCGAGGAGTCGCCCGAGGGGCCGGCGAGGAAGTACTACCGGCTGACGCGGAGCGGACGCAATGAGCTCGAACGAATGAACGAACACTGGCTTCGGCTGCACGACGCCATCGGCACCCTCAGAAAGGAACGCACTCGATGATTGACCTCACCCCTTCGGCACGGCAGCGGTTCGATGATTACTTCCGGCGTCTGCGGCACTCTCTGCGGCGGGCGTCGCCGGCGGAAGCCGATGATGTCGAGCAGAGCGTGCGCGAGCACATCGAAGTCGCGCTCGCGGGCGCTCCCGCGCCGGTGGGCGGCGAACAGCTCGCGGAAGTCCTCGACCGGCTCGGCGCTCCCGATGGCTGGGTGCCGGCGGACGATCGCTCGATCGTGCAGCGGCTCATCCAGAAGGTCTCGATGCGCCTGCGCTTCGGCCCCGAGGAGTGGCGCCTCGCGTATGTCACGTTCGGCCTGTTTCTTGTCGCGCTGCTCCTCATGCCGGTCGGCATCGGCTTCTTCCTGATGATCGCGTCGTTCCTCGCGAGCCGCGCGTACGTCGACTACATGGAGACGAAGCAGGAAGCACCCGGCGCGCGCCGCTGGCTGGTCTACCCGCCGATCGGATTCTTTCTCGTGATCGCCACCGCCTTTTTCATCGTCGGATTGGCAGGTCCGGCGCTCGCGTGGGGCGTCGGCGACGAAGGATTCCTGATCCTGCTCGAACAGTCGCGTATCCGCGCGCCGTATTACGAAGCGCAGTTCGTCATCGGCTCCGTCGTGGCCGTGTTCGGAGCGTGGTGGATTCTCGCCTCGCTGATCGGCATGGCGCTCCTGCCGGTCGTCCGCTACATCTTCAAGCCGCTCCTCACGCGCGTGCGCCGCACCCACTTCCTCGGCCTCACGATCATCGGAGCCCTCTCCCTCACTCTGGGCTTCGTCCTCCTCCGGCCGTGGATCTCGCAGCTCTGGTGAGGAGGGCTGTGGATCAGTGCTGTCAACGGCAGATCGGCGGCGACTCGCACAGATGAACCGTGCGTGCCGCCGCCGATCTCCAAACCGCCGTTCCATTGATGCTGCGTATTCGTCAGTCCTCGGCGATGCAGCCATAGGTGGCCGAGCTGGAGTAGGCGCTCGTCACTCCCCACTGGCTCGCCAATACGCCCTCGCACGTGTAATAGCGATACCCCACCTGCGTGCTGTGGCTGGCGTTGTTGTAGTACTTGATGTGCGTGCCATGCGCTGGCTCCGCCTCGGCCGTGGTAGGCGTCACGAGCAGGACAGCACCAGTCGCTACGGCGAGAAGCGTCAGAAGAGTGATCGCGGTTCGCGCCGCGGATGAAGTTTGAAACATCGCCATGAGAGTCGTTCCTTTCTAAAGGTCGTGCCGGCAAGCCTGTCGCGCAGCGGCCGCCATCACCGGCTGGCCATCATTACGGCAAATATTATGCCGCGACGGATCAATGGGACAGAGGACCAATAGAGAAGCGGCAGCAACTCCGTCCCATCCGTCCCATAGGTCCTATTCGTCCCATCGTCCGCCTATCCTTACTGCCATGGTTACGCTTCTGCGACTCTTGCGAACGGCGAAGTTCACCGTAAAGAGACAGGTGCACTCCCTCTCCGAGAACCCTGACCCGGCGTTCTCCCGTATAACGGTTCCGGTGAAGACCCCGGGACCACTCCGCGACGTGCAGATCCGTCCGACGCGGCGCGGCCTGAGGGCTGTCGCTTCCGCCGCGGCTCTCTTCGTGGCGTCCTTCGTCGCTTCCGCGGTTCATGGCGCAGTCGTCTCGACGCCCCACGTAAACGCGGAGCTGCTGCTCGAGAAGACCTCCGTCGCTCCCGGCGAATCCTTCGACGTCGCCCTCCGGATGCGCATGAAGGACGGCTGGCACACGTACTGGAAACATCCGGGCGACTCGGGCGAGCCGACAAGCCTCGGCTGGAATCTGCCTCCCGGACTCACCGCCGGCGACATCCAGTGGCCGTATCCCCAGAAGATCAGCCTGGCTCCTCTCACCACGTACGGCTACGAGGGTGAGGTGATGCTGCTCGTCCCGTTCAAGGCCGCGAGCGACGCGAAACCGGGGACGACCGCGCGCGTGACCGCGGATGCCTACTGGATGGTGTGCGAGAAGGTCTGCATTCCGGAGGAAGTCACCCTCGCTCTCGATGTCCCGATCGGCCAGGGCCCGGTGGCTCCGTCGGAGCCCGCCGCGTCTGCATTCGCCACCACGAGAGCGAAGCTTCCGGTCCCGGCCGCTGACTGGAACATCACCGCGAGTGAACAGGACCAGCGGTTCGTGCTCCGCATCGATCCGCCGCAGGGCGTCGCCGTCGATGGCAACGTGCAGTTCTTCGCCGCCAGCGGTCCGCTGATCGAATACAGCGCGCCGCAGCCGGCGAGCGTCGAGGGCGGGATCGTAACGATGAAGCTCGTACGCTCCCCCTACGTCACCGGCAAGCCGCAGCGGATCAACGGGGTTCTGCTTGCCGCGAAAGGCGGCCCGGGCGGCGGACCCGCTGCGTTCGAGTTCGACGTGCCGTTCTCCACGCCCACGGCTGCCGCTGCGCCGGCCACTGCCGCTGCCGCAACGACAGCCGTGCCTCCGACGCTGCTCTTCGCGCTCGCACTCGCGTTCGCCGGCGGCGTCATCCTGAACCTCATGCCGTGCGTCTTTCCGGTCGTCTCCCTCAAGATCCTCGGGTTCGTGCAATCGGCCGGCGATGATCCGCGGCGCGTGCGCGCCCACGGCCTCACGTTCGCGGCGGGTGTGCTGGTTTCGTTCTGGGCTCTCGCCGGGCTGCTGCTCGCGCTGCGGGCAGCCGGCGAAGAAATCGGCTGGGGCTTCCAGTTGCAGTCGCCCGGTTTCGTCGCGGCGATGGCCTTCCTGCTCTTCGGTCTCGGGTTGAGTCTCGCCGGCGTCGTCGAGATCGGCACTCCGCTCACGCGCATCGGCGGAGCAGCCGGCAGCAGCGGTCACCGCGCGAGCTTCATGAACGGCGTGCTTGCGACGGTCGTCGCGACTCCCTGCACGGCGCCATTCATGGGAGCCGCGCTCGGGTATGCGATGACCGAGAGCGCCGGCACTTCGATGCTGATCTTCACCGCTCTCGGCGCAGGCATGGCCGCGCCGTACGTCGCGCTTTCCGCCTGGCCGGCTCTGCTGCGGTTCCTTCCGCGGCCGGGCGCGTGGATGGAGCGCTTCCGCCAGTTCACGGCGTTCCCGCTCTTCGCCACCGTCGCCTGGCTCGCCTGGGTGTTCGGCCATCAAACCGGAAACGACGGTGTGCTGCGTCTGCTGCTCGGGCTCACTCTGCTCGCACTCGGGCTCTGGATCTGGGGACAGTGGGTGACGTTGTCGGCCGCGGAGCGCACCAAATGGACCGCGCGGACGGCCGCCGCCGCATTCATCGTGGGCGGGCTCGTATTCGCCGCCACGAGCGCTCCGACCGCAACCGCCGCCGCATCGTCGTCGAGTGCTGCCGAGGGAATCGCGTGGGAGGTTTACTCGGAAGCGAGAGTTGCCGAGCACAGGGCAGCGGGACGTCCCGTCTTCATCGACTTCACGGCGGCGTGGTGCCTCACGTGCAAAGTCAACGAGCGCGTCGCGTTCAGCTCGAACGAGGTTCAGCAACTCGTGAAAGCGCGGAACATCGCGATGCTGAAGGCCGACTGGACGAGCAAAGATCCGGCGATCACGCGCGCGCTGGCGGGCTTCGGCCGCTCCGGCGTTCCTCTCTACGTCCTCTACGAAGCCGATCCTGCCGCGCAGCCCCGCCTGCTGCCGGAGATCCTCAGTCCCGGAATTCTTGTGAATGCGTTGTCGGAAGTGAAGTGATCACGCCGCTCGCGGCAAACCATCAGGAGAAATGAATGAACCGAAAGCTGATCGTCACATCGTTGCTCGCGCTCTCGCTGCTCGTGGCAGTAGGCTGTGAACTGGACGCGGACGAGTACGTGCGTCCCGCGTCGTACGTGGCCCCCGCGGTGGGGAAGGCGGCGCCGGAGTTCAAGGCCGTCGACACCAACGGCAAGACGCACGCTCTGAGTCAGTACCGCGGCAAGTGGGTGGTGCTCGAGTGGCTGAACCACCAGTGCCCGTACGTCCGCAAGCATTACGACAACAACGTGATGCAGGCGCTGCAGAAAAAATATGCGGACAAAGGCGTCGTCTGGCTCTCGATCGTTTCGTCAGCGCCCGGCAACCAGGGGCACTATTCGAACGACAAAGCCAACGCTCTGACGAAAGAGAAGGGCGCTTCGCCGTCTGCAGTGCTCATCGACGAGGCGGGTACGGTCGGCCGCATGTACGACGCCCGCACGACTCCTCACATGTTCGTCGTGAATCCGCAGGGAACGCTCGTGTACATGGGCGGCATCGACGACAAGCCGTCTGCGCGCGCGTCGGACCTCCAGGGTGCGCGGCCGCACGTCGACATGGCGCTCCAGGAAGCGATGGCCGGCAAGCCGGTCAGCGTGCCATCGAGCCAGCCGTACGGCTGCAGCGTCAAGTACTGATCCGCGTCACGAACGGGCCGCTCCCCACAAGGGAGCGGCCTTGCGCGCTCGAGAGCTTGGACTCCCCGACCAACGCGGTCTCACCTTTCCGGTGCGCTATCATCGTTCCATGCGAGACAGCGGGAACAAGCGTGGCGCGAAACCGGCCGGCACTGAAAAGCCGGCGCCGTTCCGATTCGAGGATCTCGGCATCGCCGATCCCGGCCCGATCCCGCCGCCGGAGCTCGAGGTCAGCGAAGAGGTCCTCGAGAAGCTGAAGGGCCGCCGCGGCATCTCGTCCGAGATCTCCGTCCCCAAGCCGTGATCGCCTGAAGCGGTGACCGTTCCGGGTCATCCCTCGCCGCCACGAGGCGTTGCCCGCCGCCCTTGCGACCCCACTACCGCACCGGTGTACAATCCCGATCCCAACAGCGAGCGGGCGTAGCTCAGTTGGTAGAGTAGGAGCTTCCCAAGCTCTTGGTCGCGAGTTCGAATCTCGTCGCCCGCTCCAAATTCTTCCCGTGGTCAACGCCGTTCCGCACAGATATGGAACGCGATTGGCTAACGCGGCAATACAATCCCGGCTGTAGTCGGAGCCGCAACCATGAAGGATGAGAGGTGTATTGATGGCCAAACCACGTAACCCACTCGGCGTTCCTGCCGCCGAAGCCGTGTTCATTCTGGAGCAGCTCGTTGCCGACGGGCGCCTGAACGCGAAGTTGCTTCGCGAGTACCGCACCCGTTACAACGACGAAGTGAGCACGCTCGAATCGCGCATCGCCTACCTGCGCGGACTCGCCGGACCGGCGCTCGGCGTCGCCGCCGGCGTGCTGGCCACCGTGGCCGCTCCCGCCGTCACCCGCGCCGTACGCCGCGGCCGGCCGCCCGCTGCCGAGAAGGGCGCCGAGAAGGGCGCGGAGAAGGGCAGCCGCAAGCGCCGCTCCTCCGGCCAGCAGAGCCCCGAGCGCATCAAGTCGCGCGAGCTCCAGGGCCGCTACCTCGGGCTCCTCCGCCAGGTCCCGAAGAACACCAAGCAGCGCTTCGGCAAGGACGCGATCAAGAGCAAAGGCAAGGAAGCCGTGATCGCGGAGCTCCAGAAGTTCGTGTCCGAGCGCAAGTAGCGCCGTCTCCTCGGCGCTTCAGCCACGAACCCGCGGCGGCCTCACGGCCGCCGCTTTCGTTTTGGCGCGGCTCTGTGACCTGTTGGTGTCCGCGTCACCGCGTAGCGGGGTGTATCTATGTGGGTACACCCATGCGCATCCTGGTCGTCGACGACGAACTGCCGGCATTGCTGCGGCTGGAGACGCTGCTCGCCGAGCAACCCGGCATCGAGCTGGCCGGCATGTGCTCGAGCGCCGCGGAAGCGCTGGCGTCGCTCACCACCGCGATGCCCGACGTGGTGCTGCTCGACATCGAGATGCCGGAGGTCGACGGGATGGAGCTGGCGGCGACGCTGACCGCCCGCCACATCCCGGTGATCTTCGTCAGCGGCCACCAGGAGCAGGCCGCGAACGCCTTCGACGTCGAGGCGATCGACTTCGTCATCAAGCCCGTCGAGCGCCACCGGCTGCGCCGCGCGCTCGATCGCGCCCGCAAGCGGCTGTCCGGCGGCAGCGCACCGGCGGCGCGGAGCCCGTACCTGCAGCGACTGCTCGTGCGCGACAACGAGCGCCTTCTCCCGGTGCCGCTGCAGACGGTCGACTACTTCGAATCGCTCGGCAATCACGTGAAAGTGCATCACGCCGGCGGTTGCCACACGGTGCGCACCGCGCTGCGCGAGCTGGAGCGCCGGCTCGACCCGCGCCTCTTCGTGCGCACGCACCGCTCCTTCATCGTCAACGTCTCGCGCATCTTCGAGCTCCGCGCGGTCTCGCACGGCGACTACACGGCGCATCTCTCCGGCGGCGTCGTGGTCCCGTTCAGCCGCGCCTACCGCACCGAGCTCGCACGCCTCGGGTTCCTGGAGGCGCGTTGATCCTCCGCTCCGTCGCGGTGGCGACGGTCTGGCCGCTCTCCGCGGTGCTCCTCGCGGCCATCGGCATGCTCCTCGCCGACGATCCCACGTCGCTCCGCCGCATGAAGAACGTCACCAACACCTGGTCCGGCGCGCTGCTGGCGGTGCCGCCGATAGTGGCGCTCGCGTCGCTGCTGGCCGCGCGCGTGAAGCGGACCGCCTTCACCGTCGGCGTGCATGCCGCGGGCGCACTGACCGCGCTGTTCCTGCAGGACGCGATCGTCCGGACGACCGGCGTGGCGCTGGGCCTCTTCCGCGCGCCGCCGCCCGGGCAGATGACCATCCGCGCGGTGAACCTGCCGTACATGGTCGGCATCTACGTCGTCGTGGTGGTCACGGCGCAACTCCTGCGCGAGATCCGCCGGTTGCGGGAGGAGGAGCAACGCTGGCGCACGGAGTCGGGGGAGCTGGCCGCGCGCACCCGCCGCTCCGTCTGGCAGGCCGTGCAGCCGCGCTTCATCCGCGACGTGCTGCTCGCGATCGCGGACCGCTGCACGACCGCTCCGCGCGAAGCGGAGGTGCAGACGATGCAGCTCGCGCGCTTCGTTCGCTTCGTGCTCCGCAGCGGCGCGGCCGAGTGGACGCCGGCGCTCGAGCAGGTGCGGCGGGTGAAGACGATGTGGCGCGCGCACGGCGGCGCCGGCTGCTTCGAGGTCACGCTGGCCGGCGAACATCGCCACCTCCTCGTGCCCGCCGCCGTCAGCGCCGTCGCGGCGCGCCTGCTCGACCAACTGAGGGAGCCCGAGAGTGGGCTTCGCCTGCTCATCGCGCAAGGATCGGCAACGCTGACCGCGACCGGCGCCAGCGGAGTGGCGCTCGACGAGCTGCTGCTGCCGGCCGGAGTCACGACGGAGATCCGCGAGCAGCGCGGCGCTGTGGAGATCGTGCTCGCGTGGCCACTCGAAGCGGTGCGGCAGACCGCGCCGCCGGCCGCGCGCGGCCGTGAGGAGAGCCGGCGCCAGGGACGCATCCGCTCCGTCGTCGCCTTCAGCTACCTGCTGCCGGCCGTGGTCGTGGCCTCGCTCGATCTGCTCAGCTCCATCCTCTACCGCCTCACCGGCGGCAAGAACACGCTGCTCGGCTTCCGCGCGCTCATGATCGCGATCGCGGCGGTGCTGCTGCTGTTCGTGCTCGATCGCTGGAGTCTCGCCAAGCCGCGCCGCTTCTTCGCCGCCGCACTCCTCGGCGCTGTCGCCGCGGGAGCGATCCTGCAGCTCGCACCGACCGCCGCATGGCTGCTGTCGCTGCGCGAACGGCCCTTCGACCGCTTCTCGCTGTTTGCCACGTACATGGACCTCATGCTGTGTTTCGTCATCGCCGGAGGTGCCGTGGCACTGCGCTTCCGCCGCGCGGCCGAGTGGTATCGCGCGCAGCGGCGGCACGGCGTCGATCCGGCGCTCTCGCACGACGCCATCGCGCTGGAGACGCAGCTGCAGCCGCACTTCTTCTTCAACACGCTCAACGCCGTCGCAGGATTGCTGGCCGTCGATCCCGCCGCCGCGGCGCGCGTGGCGCGCAGTCTCGCGCGCCTCATCGAATCGGTGGCCTCCGACACCGGCGTGTACGAGGTGCAGCTCGCGTCGGAGATGCAGACCGTCGAACAATACGTCGCCATCGAGCGCATCCGCTTCGGCGACCGCCTGCAGTTCCGCGCCACCGGCGACGCGCCCCATCGCGACCTCCCGTTCCCGCGCCTGCTCCTCCTGGTGCTCGTGCAGAACGCGGTGAAGCATGGCGTGGCGCACATGCGCAGCGAATGCAATGTCCTCGTCACCATCCACCGCCGCCTCGGCGCGCTCTCGGTGCGCGTGGCCAACGATGCGGTGCCGCAGGCGAACGAAACGCGCCGCGACGCGGGCCGCGGCAACCGGCAGGTCGTCAGCCGCATGGTGTTGCTCTACGGAAGGCAAGGCGGTGTACGTTTCACGCGCGAGCCGCGCCGCTACCTTGCGGAGTTGACCGTCCCCGTGCGCTGAAGCGGGGACCGGCACTGCCGATCCCCGCGAGAAACGATCGCGCGCGACGACGGACGCTCTGGCAGAACGTGCGGGCGAATCGGTCCTATCCGTCCCATTCGTCCTATCGGTCCTATTCGTCCCATCGTCCTCTGCGCCACGTCATTCACCGGCGAAGAACACGTCGTACGACTTCGCCCGCGAACCGTCGGTGCGGAGCACCCAGCCGCGATAGCGGAATTCGTTGCCGAAGCGGTCCCGCCGGCGCGATTCGGTGTAGTCGACGCCGAGGGCCGACACGCCGATCGAGGCGAGGGAGACCAGCTCGCCGGAGTCGGAGTAGCCGTCGTGATCGCGGTCGATCCACGCCTGCAGCTCGCCGAAGCGTGCATCGTTCGCCGTGACCCAGCCGTCGCCGTCGCCGCCGTGCTGCGGAGTGTCGTACACCGCGAGCGCCTTGTAGCCGTGTGGCGTGCTGCTCGCCGCCTGCGGCGAGGCGGTGCCGAACAGCTCGCGGCCGGAGGAGATCACGCCGTCGCCATCGAGGTCGGCGACGAGGAACGCGTCGTCGCCGTCAGCGGCGGTCCAGGCGATCGTGTCGGCCACGCCGTCGGCGTCGATGTCGAACGAAACGCCGTCGCCGGCGCCGGTGAGGTCGAGGTTTTCCTTGCCCAGGTCGAGGATGATCGGGCAGCCGCTCGTGTCGGGATCCACGTCACCGCGGACGTTGCAGATGGCCGTGCACGAGCCGCCGCAGAGATACGTGCGGATGTTGTTGGAGGTGCCGAGGAGCTGGTGCTTGGTGAGGCTCGGGCCGATGGAACGGACGCCGAATTCCTCGCAGAGCGGGTACTGCATGCTGTTGCACTGGCCGTTGAGATAGAGGAAACAGACGGACCGGCCGTTGTCGCTATCGCCGCTGACCGCGACCTGGACGGTGAAGTCGCTGACGGGGATCGTCTGCGATGGCAACTGCGCGAGCGCGGAGGCGGCGAAGAGCCATGCGGCGGCAGTGGTGAGGAAATGACGTTTCATGATGTTCTCCTTTGGAATCGCTGGCGGACGGAGTGGGCGAGTGGGATGAGGCGGAGGCGCGCGGTCGTGATTGCGCATCGCGTCACCGGGAGGCTGTCGAGGCGCGGACGCGCTCCTCGCGCACGAGTGACGAGAGCTCGGTGTAGGGACCTCCGCCGAAGAGACGGCCGTTGACGAAGACGGTCGGCGTGCCGTTCACGCCCGCGCCGATCGCGGCGGCGACGTCGCGCTCCACCTCCGCGGCGGTCTCGCGCGAGGCGACGCAACGGTCGTAGACCTCGGCGTCTGCCTTCGCCGCAATCGCCACCTCGCGGAGCACTGCCGGCGTGAGCTCGCGCTCCTCCGCGTACAGCGCATCGTGCATGGCCTGGAACTTCCCTTGTTTCGCCACGCACAGCGACGCCTCGGCCGCCCGCCGCGCGTTCGGATGCATGGGGAGCGGGAACTGCCGCGAGACGACGCGCAGCGCGTCGCCGTGGTCCTGGCGCAGGCGCCCGAGGAGCGGGGCGAAGGTGCTGCAGGCAGGGCATTCGTAATCGCCGAACACCACCACCGTCACCGGCGCCGAAGGCGGCCCGTCGGAGGGTCCGTCCGCCTTCACGTCGACGCGGCGCGCGTCGAGGAGGTACCGCGCACCATGCGCGAGCTCCAGCTCCGCGTAGAGCCGGTCCACGGCCTCGGCATGAGCCTCGTTCGTCAGGTGCGTGCGAATGGCCGCGATGACGTCCGCTTCATTTGCGTCGGGTGCAAACCGCCGCGCATTGGCGTCGCGAAAGCGGCGGACGTCGTCGTCGCTGACCGCCGCCGGCGTGACCGACGCGAGCAACGCCGCCACGGTGACGCCACGCTTCGCCGCTTCCAGATCGAGCAGCCGCCGGCGAACCACATTGCGGAGCGACGCGGCGAGAGCGTCATCGCGCTCGCGGTCATGCTGCTCGAGGCACTGCCGCCGCTCTTCATCGACGTTCTGCAGCCGGACAGCCGCATTCTTCAACACTTCCTCGCGCGTCACCGCGACCGACCCAATGCGCGCAACGACCGCCGCATCTTTCGGAGCAGTGGCGCACAACAGCAACAGCAGCAACAGTTTCTTCGTCATTCAGCCTCCCGTGATGTGAGGACGAAGCTACGCGCCGCACGAAAGGCATTCGACAAAGCGGTGATTAGATGGACGGGAAGGCCCGCCAAGTGGTCAGCGCGCGGTGTGAGGTGGATAGGGCAATAGGACCGACAGGACGAATAGGACGAATAGGACCGATAGGACGAATAGGACCGATAGGACGAATCGGCCGTGCGGACTTGGCCCTCAGGGCGGGTGGGTTGGGTGGCTGGGTGGGGGCCTACCTATCCGTCCTCTAGGTCCTATTCGTCCTACGTCGCCCTGCCGCCACAAAAAAGCGGACGCACCCGCTCCACAGTGTGGCGTGATCTAACATTCATGTATCGCGACTGTCGTCGAATTGACCGCGGAGGTCTCGATCTCTTCGCCGAAGACATCGATCTCCTCGCCGAAGGCGCCGATTCCGTGGATCGACGCGACCTTTCTCCTCGTCGAGGGCAGCGATCCCCTCGCCGAGGGCAGCGGTCCCCTGGTTCGACGCGACCTTTCTCCTCGTCGAGGGCAGCGATCCCCTCGTTGAGGGCAGCAGTCCCCTGGTTCGACGCGAGATTTCTCCTCATCGAGGGCGGCGATCTCCTCGCCGAGGGCAGCGATCCCCTGAATCGAGGCGACGTTTCTGCGCGTCGAGGGCAAACGTCCCTTCGATCGCAGGCAAAGATCCCCCGCATGAGGACAAACGTCCCCTCAGCGAGGAGAAAGGTCACGTCGAATGCCCGGAAACGTCCCCTCGATGTGGGGAAACCTCCCCTCAACGAGGAGAAAGGTCACATCGAACCAGGGGATCTGCGCCCTCAACGAGGGGAAAGGTCCCCTCAGCGAGGGGAAAGGTGCCTGCGGAGCAGGGAAAGGTGCCTTCATCGAAGGCATCGGTCTCCTCGGCGAAGGCTACCGTCCGTTGATTCCAGCGAACGTTCAGCGCCGGGCACGATAAGGTGTGGCCCATCACGCCACGCGGCGCTGCCTGGGCGCTGCTGATGTTCGGAGCCACTCGAAGGGTGCTGGGGTCAGTGGAAGGGGTGCTGGGGTCAGAGCTTCGCAACGCTGTTCGCGCGCAGAGCAAAGCTCTGACCCCGCTGCGCCCATCGGCCCCCGCTGCGCTCATCGCCAATGGCGTTATCAGCCGTTACCAGTACGTGACGACGCCGAGGTCTTTCGAGCGCTTCGAGAGCTTCTGATCGAAGGTGGCAATTGCGTCGTACCGGCTGCTCGCGGCTACGGCGACGATGGAGGCGTCGGCGAGGGAGGGAACGGGTGACGGCCAGTAGTCGAGCACACGCTTCCAGGGGCAGTCGTCGATGACGAGGACGCCGGGAAGAGCGATGAGGTCGCGAAGCATGGGGGCGAGCTCGGACGCGGGAATGCTGTAGGTACTCTGCAGAACGTAGACGATTTCGAAGATGACGAACTGCGGCAGGATGACTTGCAGCTCGCCGTCTTCAGCTTTCAGCATGAGGGCTTTCGCCGCTGCGCGCTGTCTATCGTTGCGGTCCACGAGCATCGAGAGGAAGACATTCGCATCGACGACGACGCGCTGCACGTCAGATCCGCCCTCTCCGTTTCCGCGCTTCGTGGACGGCTGTCACCACGTCGACGGGCCCGTGCTTGATGAAGCCTTCCCACCGCCAGAAGGCAGGGCGTTCGGTGCTGACTGAGACGCGGCCGCCGTTGACTTCCCAGGTGATCTTGTCGCCGGGGCCGATGTCCAGCGCGTCTCGCACTTCCTTCGGCACGGTGGTTTGTCCTTTGCTCGTGATGGTGGAGGTCGGCATCCCTTGGCTCCTTACCTGATGCTACCACTGGTAAGGCCGAGCGTGCGCCGTGCATTCCGCTACAGGAGAGGGGGGGCTGGGGTCAGGGGGCAGGGTCAGAGCTTCGCACTGCTTTGGCCGGCTGCTTCTACCAAACGTAGACGGCTGCGGTTTCACGCGCAGACCAAAGCTCTGACCCCGCTGCGTCACTGCTGGACGTCGGCGCCGGTGAAGTTCGTTTGATCAAGCCTTAGCGATAGCCCATTCCGTCTACGCCGACGGCCAGCGCAGCGCCGCGCCGAAGCCCGGCACCTCGCGCTCCAGCCAATCGGCATGCGCGGAGACGAAGTCGAGCAGTTCCCGGGCGAGCAGCGCGTCGACGCTCTGGCCGTCGCGAGCGGCCACGCGCTCGAGCGCCACCACCTCCAGCCGCGGAATGCGCACCTCGAGCTGCGAGAGCCGCAACAGCTCCGGAATCGCCCGCACCAGCTCCGCCCCGAGCGCTTCCTCCACCACCGCCTGCGACCAGAAGTCCATGCCGAAGCTCACCAGCTCCGCCCACGGCACGACCAGCCCGTCGGCGGTGTCCATCCCCTCCAGCTCACCGACGTCGATCCAGCCCCGCACCTCCCGCCGTCCCATCCCCAGCACGGCGGCGGCTTCGGCGACGGAGTAGGTGGCTTTCGGCTGGAGGAAGAGGGTGCGGATGGTGGCTGCAGCCATGGGATGACTCCTTTGAGCGTCTTTCGATGCCGTGAATGATACTCATAGTAGGTGGAGAGTTCGTCGCGCGCAAGTCCAAATGCCAGCGCGATGCGTGACGAGATCCTCCGCCTCTTCGGCGAACGGCTCCGCGAACTGCGGACGGAACGCAACATCTCCCAGGAGCGCCTCGCCGAGCTGGCCGGCCTCGACCGCAACTACATCGGCCAGATCGAGCGCGCCGAGCGCAACGTGGCCCTCGTGAACATCGTCAAGATCGCCCAGGCGCTGGAGATCGCACCGGCGGAGTTGTTTGCGACGTTGACGGAGGGGAAGGTGGCGCGGCTGCGGTGAGGGTGAGGGGCTTTCGGTTTGGAGAAAGAAGACGTGGCCGTCGAGGCAGAGATCTTCGGAAAACGCGTCCGGCAACTCCGGCTCGCCGCCGGCTGGACGCAGGAGGAGCTGGCAGAAGCTGCCGGCATTACGACCACCTACACGAGCGATCTGGAACGCGGCACCAAGGTCCCGAGCCTCACCATCGCCCTCCGCCTCAGCCGAGCGTTCCGCGTCTCCATCGCCGATCTGCTGAAGGATTTCACGGTGGATGCGGTGCGGCGGATGCCGTTGTAACAGGACGACGCGTCGCGTCCCAAGTTGCTGGTTACGGCCGGCGGAAATCCAGAAGCTCTCCGACGTCCCGAGCTTCGCTTTGCGTTGAGGCGAAGCCTCTAGAAGCTGTCGGTTTCACGTGAAGAGCAAAGCTCTGATCCCACTGCTCGCCGGAGTATGCGTGTCCTAGGCCGGCCTGCATGGACTGCCGCTTGAGGTTCGCAGCTGACAGGGCGACTCTTCGCCACCCCGCCTGTCTTCCGGTATGCTCGCTGCAATGCCGCGCCCCAACGTTTTTCCTCCGCTTCGAGTCACGGCCGACATTGCGAAGGCAACAATTGGGCAGAGATCACACGAAGGCGCTGATCTTTTCCGCAACGATCGCCGATATTCGGCGGAGATGCATGACCGCTTTGAGAAGTGGTACCAAGAAACGGCTACCGATCTCGAGCGCATTTTCTGGTCAAACGACGTCGGCAACTGGTTTCGCCAAGGGACGTGCTGGCTCGTAGGATCTGGCAGCTACGGCGGCATCATCGGGACACGCGATGATCGATTGCAAGTTCTGCACGAGATACTGCAAGTAATCGAAACGACGGCATCGGGCTCTGCCGCCGCAACTGCCGAACCGGACGGCTATGAGGTTTGCCTATCATTTGCGGGTGAACAACGCGCTTTCGTAGATGAGGTCGCGGATGAGCTACGCCGCGCGAAGGTGCGGGTATTTTATGACGGGTATGAAGAAGTCGACTTGTGGGGAAGAGATCTCTATGAACATCTAAACACGATATATAGAGATCGAGCACAGTTCTGCGTGATGTTCATCTCCCGGGAGTATGCCGCCAAGCAATGGACGACGCTTGAGCGCAAAAGCGCGCAAGCGCGGGCCTTCCGGCAGAGTAGCGAGTACATCTTGCCTGCGCGTTTCGACGATACTGAACTACCGGGCATGAATGAGACGATTGGATACGTCGATCTTCGGAAAACGTCACCGGCAAAGCTCGCAGAGATGGTGGTTCGGAAACTCAGTAGCGCCCGGAGTCGCCCCGCAGAACCGTCGCTGCCGAACCAGGACTCGACACCCGATGCAAGGGCGAGCCCGGCCATCTCGCTTATCGCGCAATGGCGGCGTCGTGATGTGAGCATCACAACCGACCGTCATGACTACCGTCTTCTGATCGACTTGTTCAATGCCGGAAAAATGGTCGATGAATGGCGTGTGCAGGTTTGGCTACCCAACGCGTTCCTTCCAGGGGCGACGGAGAAGTCCGGTGAGACGATGTTCGAAGCGTACGATGGCGACTATTCAGATCGCACGAAACGTCTCTATCCCGGCGACAGGATAAACGTGCTGGATGTTGAATACTTTGTAGATCACAAGAACTGGCCGAATGATCCGTTCATCCCGCCAGAACGGAAACGTTTGTTACGCCTTCGAGTGCGGGTTTCCGCTGATGAAATGGAGCCATTGGAGATGGAGATCCCGATGGCCGATTTGCAAAACTTCTAAGCGGCACCAGAGGGGTGAGTGGTCGGACGGGTCCTAGCTTCGCGCTTCGTCTGATACAGGTTCCCTATACATCCGGGGGCAAGTAAGTGGGGCCACAGCTTCGCTTTCCTCCGCAGAACCACCTGCGGTAGCGCCGCCACGCCAGCATCAAGAACAGCTCTGACTCTCACGTCTCTCGCAGCTGTGCCCCTCCTCCCCATGCCCCGTGAGTAACGCCGCCCATGCTATCTTTGCTACCGTGCCGGTCACCGATACCACGCCGCGCGCGGCAGCGATTCAGCTTCAGCTCTATCGGGAGGCGGGGCCTTCCCGGCGCGCGCAGATCGCCGTCGAGTTGAGCGATGCCGTGCGCGAGACTGCGCTGGCCGGGATTCGCCGTCGCCATCCCGAATACTCGGACGGCGAGGTCAGGGCTGCGTTCCTTCGGCTCGTCTACGGCTTCGGTAACGGCGTGGAACGTTAGGGCGTCGAGAAGCTTGAGGCGGCCCGTTGCTTCCCGCGTGAGGGTGACCGTCTACATGCGGCGCGGCCGGACGAGAAGAGCAGCTCTGCCTCCGTTCCTCCGGTGTCCGGTCTGCTGGCGCGTCGACCGTCGGCCCGATGGTAGAATGTACCGGCGATGGCTCAACCCAAAATTCGAGCGTTCTTGGACACGAACGTTCTGCTCGAGTACCTTCGGGGGAAACCCGAACTTCAGGGGCTGTTCACGCCGGAAGTCGAGGCACGCGTATCGTTTGCCGTGAATCCGGTGGTGCTGCAGGAATTCATGCTCGCGAGTGGACGCGTTCAGCCAGACGTCGACCTTGCGACGATCGCGAGTCACCTCGAGGTTCTCGCCGCCGAAGCGTTCACACCGTCGGAGCGGCTGCAGCGGTTGCGGCCGGTCAGAAACTTCGTTGCGCATGCGAATGATTTGATGATCCTCGCGAGCTCGCGACACTGCGACGTCCTGCTCACCTATGATGTGAAGCTCCGTGAGCTCGGCGAAAGCGCGGAAATCGAAGCTGAGACGCCGGAGGAATTCCTGGAGGACCTGCAGCTCGCATCGTGAACGCCTATATCGACTCGGGCGTTTTCATCGACTATCTCGTCGGTCGCGGACATGCAGGGTCATACCTGCGCTCCGCTGAGCGCCGCGGCCGGACGCCAGCGCAACTCGGCCAGGATGCGGAAATGTGCCTCACTCGACTTGCCGCTCGCCACGTGATGCTGACTTCTCCGCTCACGTGCTACGAAGTCGAGGAAGCGCTCTATCGCGAACTGAAACGGTCGGCAACAGGTGTCGCTCATGGCGATCGGTTCATCGTTCCCGCGGCGCGCGCGGCCATTGTCCAGACCCTCGTGACGACCAACCTCTTCGGAATCCGAATGATTGACCTCACAGCAGCAATCGTTGCTTCTCAATGCCAGAACATCGAGCTGCAAATGCGAGGTGTGCGAGCGGCCGACGCGCTGCACGTCACGACTGCAGTCGTTGCCGGAGCCGACGTGATTCTGTCGGCGGACGACGACATTCTGAAACTCGATCGAGTGTTCACTGCGACCAGCGGAAACCCGTTGCGTTGCGTCGACACGGATGTGGCTCTCACGCTGATCCCGTGACCTGCCGAGCGTCGGAGGTTCTCTTTTGTTTTGAACCGGCGGCTCTGCGAAGGTAGTTGTCTGTCCTCCACTCTGCATCGCAAGTGCGGGCTTGTGCGGCTCATGGTCCCATTCGTCCTATTCGTCCTATCGGTCCCCTGGCAACTTCACCCCCCCACCAACCCCCGCAGCGCTGTCAGCGCCTCCGGCGCCGTCGGGCCGATGAGGATGTGGATGTGGTCGGGGGTGGGGCGGGCGATGCCGCGGAGGGGGAGGGCGTGGAGGGCGGGGTCGTTGATGGCGGCGGCGTTGGTTACTCGCACGCGTAAGCGGCTGGAGGCGACGGCGTCGAGCTCGCGCACGTTTTCGCGGCCGCCGAGTGCGGCTAGCAGCGCGGAGAGGGTGGCGGCGGTGACTGTCGGAGCGGTGGTGGTGGTGCGCAGCTGGGTGCGGATCTCGTCGGCGATCTGGTCGGCCATCGGGCCGAGCACCACTTGCAGCGCCTCGGCGGAGATCTTCACGGTGGCTCGTGCGCCGAGGCGTTGCAGGGCGCGCTCGTCGACGAGCTCCTGGTTGGCCACGATCAGGCGCAGGCGCGTTGTACAGGCGTCGATTGATTGGAGATTGCCGGCTCCGCCGAGAGCCTCGACGAACGCGGCGGCGCGTGTGGTGCCGGGGGCCAGGGTGGCGGTTTCGTTCTCGACCAGCTCGCGGCCGGGCGTCGGCAGGTTGAACGCGCTGATGCAGACGCGGAAGACGCCGTAGTAGACGGCGAAGTAGATCGCTCCGATCGGTAGCAGCCAGAGTGGCTTGGTGGACAGGCCGAAGTTGAGCACGTAGTCGATCAGGCCCGCCGAGAAGCCGAAGCCGAGGCGGACGCCGAGGAGGTTCATCGTCACCATCGAGAGGCCGGTGAGGACGGCGTGCACGCCGTACAGCACCGGCGCGAGGAACATGAAGGTGAACTCGATCGGCTCGGTGATGCCGGTGAGGAACGACGTGAACGCCATCGAGGCGAGCAGGCCCGAGACGGCCTTGCGCCGCTCCGGCCGAGCCGCGCGGTACATGGCCAGACACGCCGCCGGCAAACCGAACATCATCACGGGGAAGAAGCCGGCCATGAACGCACCGGCCGTGGGATCGCCTTTGAAGAAGCGGTTGAGGTCACCCGTCGTGCCGGCGTACTCGCCGAGGAGTTGCCACGCGACGTTGTTGATGATGTGGTGCAGCCCGGTGACGATCAGCACCCGGTTCAACACGCCGTAAATGAACAGACCGAAACCGCCGGAGCCGACCACCGCATGGCTCAGCACGTCCATGCCGCTCTGCAGCAGCGGAAACGCGTGGCCGAAGAGGAACGCGGTGACGATTCCGGCCAGCCCGCTGGCGATCGGCACGAAGCGCCGCCCGCCGAAGAACGCGAGGTATTGCGGCAGTTCGATGTTGTGGTAGCGGTTGTAGAGCAGCCCGGCGATGATGCCGGAGACGATGCCCGCGGGGACGCTGAGCCTACTGATCTGCCGCACGGCGTCGACGTCGATGATGATCTTCGCTCCCTCCGTCGTCACGAGGTAACAGACCAGCGCCGCGAGCCCCGCCGCGCCGTGGTTCTCGCGCGCCAGTCCCACCGCGACGCCGACGGCGAACAGCAGCCCGAGGTTGGAGAAGATCGCGCCGCCGGCGGCGGCGATGGGCGGACCGATCGGCGCGAGCCACGGCACGAGCCCGATCACGTCGGGTTGCCCGAGGCGCAGCAGCAGGGCCGCGACGGGCAGGACGGCGATCGGCAGCATCAACGCGCGCCCCAGCTGCTGCGCGCCCGTGAGGATCCGTTTCATGCTTTCCCTCCTGCCTCTCGCACGAGCGCGCGCACCGCGGCGGCCGATGGTGCGGCGAGCGCCCGCTCCGCGAGTGCGCGGCAATCGTCCAGCTGCAGCGCGCGCAGCGTTGCCTTCAACTCGGGGATCGCGGACGGTACCGCCGACAGCTCGTGGATGCCGAGGCCGATGAGGATCGGAGCGGCGACGGGATCGGAGGCGAGTCCGCCGCAGACGGCGATCGGGCGTCCGGCGGCGCGAGCGGCCGTCGTGGCGATGCGCATGAGGCGCAGCACGGCGGGGTGCAGCGCGTCGAGTTGCGCCGCGAGCTCCGCCTGACCGCGGTCCATGGCCAGCGTGTATTGCGCGAGGTCGTTGCTGCCGATCGAGAGAAAGTCGGCCACCGCGGCCAGCTCCGCGGCGAGCAGCGCGGACGCGGGAGTCTCGATCATGACGCCGATTGGTGGTATCGCGCGGCCGAGCTGCCCGCAAAGCTCCTCCACCATCTCCCGCACGCTCCGCACCTCGGACACATCCGTGATCATCGGCAGCAGGATGCGGCAGGCGGCGCGCGGCTCGACGAGCAGGATGGCGTGCAACTGACCGCGCAGCAGCTCGCGGTTGCGCAGGCTGGCGCGGATGCCGCGGACGCCGAGGGCGGGGTTTTCTTCGCGAGGCGAGGGGAGGTAGCGGAGCGGCTTGTCGCTGCCCCCGTCGAGCGTGCGGATCGCGACCGGGCGTCCGTCGCAGGCCGTGACGATGCTCTGGTAGATCGCGGTCTGCTCCTCGACATCGGGCGGCGTGTCGCGGTCGAGGAAGAGGAACTCGGTGCGCAGCAGGCCGCATCCTTCGGCGCCGGAGTCGAGCGCCGCGCTGATGTCGGCGAGCGCACCGGCGTTGGCGAAGACCTCGATCCGCTCGCCGCTGGCGAGGCGGCATTCGGTGCGCGCCGCGGCGTGTGCTGCCTCCCGCTGCATGCGATGGCGCGCAACGCTGTCCTGTGCTGCCTGCAGCGTCGCGGCATCCGGCGCGATGCGCAGTACGCCCTCGTCCGCGTCGAGCACCAGCGGCGTGCCGTCGGCGATGCTCAGCACGCGCGGTCCCGCCGCGACGAGCGCCGGCAGGTTCATCGCCGCGGCGAGCAGCGCGACATGCGACGTCGGGCCGCCGGCCGCCGTGCAGAAGCCGGCGATGCGGCCCGGCGGCAAGCCGGCGAGCTGCGATGGCAGCAGTTCGTGTCCGATGAGAATCGAGCCTGCGGGCGGATCGAGGAGCGGCTCCTCGCCGGCGAGCGCGCGCAGCACCTGCCCCGCGAGATCGCGCAGATCGTCCGCACGCTCGGCGACCCACGGATCGCCGACGGCGAGCAGCGCGTGCGCGCTCTCCTCGAGGGCTTCGCGCCAGGCGAAGCCGGCGCTCTTGCCACGAGCGATCGACGCCTGCGCCTTCTGCAGCAGCTCCGGGTCATCGAGGAAGGAGAGGTGCGCTTCCAGCACTTCGCGGGCGACGCCGCTCGCGGTGGCGTGCAGCCGTGTGAGTCGTGTGCGCACGATCGTGCGCGCGTCGTCGAGCGCGGTCGTTTCGTGTGCGGTTCCGGCGCCGGTTTCGGCGGGGGAGGGGCTGGTCCGCGTCATCACGCACGCGGGGCCGATGGCGATGCCGCGGCTGGCGATGACGCCGCGCGGCACGCCGTCATCATCTGTGTACGTTGGTTGCTGGAGTGGCGTGGGTTCGCGGCGATCCGGAGCGTGGGGCGTTGCCGCGGCGAACGTGGCCTCCAGCGCGGCGAGCGCCGCGGCGGCATCGGCGCCGGTGGCGATCAGGGTGACTTCGTCACCGTGCGCGGCGCCCAATTCCATCCACGCCACGGGGCTGCGCGCGTTGACGCTGCGGCCGTGCGCCTGCGCGGTCACCGCGGACGAAAAGCCGCGGAGCGCGGCGGCCAGCAGGGCGGCGGGGCGGGCGTGGATGCCGTGCTCGTAGGGGACGCGTAGGGATTTGCGCAGCTCGGGTGGAGTGGGGGATGGGACAGATGGGACAGATGGGACAGATAGGACTGATGGGACAGAGGCGGGCCGATTTGTCCCATCCGTCCTCTCCGTCCTATTGGTCCTGTTCGTCCCATCGGTCCCATTAGCCGCCCGCAACTCCATCAGAAAGTCACCGACGCGCACGGCCCGTGGTGATTCCCGGCGCACCACTTCGAAGCCGCCCATCACGATGACTGGTGTCACCAGGCTGCGCACGCGCGGGGCCAGACCGTCGAGGTCGAACGTCAGCAGCGCGTCGCCGGCGCGGACGCGTTGGCCCTGCCCAACGTGTGCGGCGAAGCCATCGCCGCGCAACGCCACGGTGTCGCAGCCGACGTGCAGCAGGATCTCCGCGCCGTTCGGCGCGCGGAGCGTCACGGCGTGCTTTGCCGCGTGCACGGTGAGCACTTCGCCGTCGCACGGCGCGCACAGCGTGCCGGTCGTCGGGTCGATGGCCAGGCCGTCTCCCATCAGCTTCCCGGAGAAGACAGAGTCCGGCACTTCGTCGAGCGCGCTGAGCCAGCCGTCAATGTGCGCGACGAGGATCATGGGCGAATCTCGATCCACTGCACCGCCCACAGCGGATCGACCTTGTGGCGGGTGAAGCGGAAGCAAAGGTCCTGCGGGCCTCCGGTTTGCGGCGGCAACGCGATCTCGGGGAGCACGGTCACGCCGTGCTGCGCCGCGGCGGGCGCGAGCGGCAGCGTCGCGATGCGCCGGCCCCGGCAACCGCCGGCGAGCACTTCGAGCTCTCCCTCCGCGGATGCCGGCGGACGCAGTTGGATCTTCTTCACGTCGTCGCCGACCTGGAAGTTGAACGGCAGTTGGCCAACCGCGGCGACGAGCCTCGCGCCGTTCGTCAGGTCGACGGCCGGATAGATCCAGCACGGATTCATGATGTCGATGAGGAACACCGCGCGCTCGCCTTCGATCGGCGCGTCGTCCTCGAGCGAGAGCACGACTCGCTCGCTGCAGAGCTTCAACTGATGGCTGTTGCGGCGCGGGCCGGGGGGCGGCGGCTCGGGGCGGAAGAGGAAGTCGGCGGGGCGCACGCCGAGGGCGCGATAGCGCTCGAAGTGCGGCGCGAGCCGGCGCACGAAGTCGCCGTAGTCGCGGCGCTCGCGCGGCGACCAGCCGATCTCCGCCACGGCCGCACCGCGCGGCCACGCCATGAGCTCGACGCGCTCTTCGGTGCGGATGTGCTCCGTCCACAGATTCCCCTGCAGCCCCAGAATGTGCCGGCTCTCCTCGGCCGTGAGATTCGGCGGCAGCGGATCGAAGGCGTAGACGGTTTCGAGCGCGATCACCGCGCCGCGGCCGGGCGGCGTGTGCTGATGCGCGCTCTGGCGATTGTCGAAGTAGAGCGTGGGAGAAGGCGAGAGCACCGCGTCATGGCCGGAGCGCGCGGCCGTCACGGCGCCTTCGATGCCGCGCCACGACATGACCGTCGCATTCGGCGCGATGCCGCCTTCGAGGATCTCGTCCCAGCCGATCAGCCGGCGTCCGCGCGCGCTGAGGAACTTCTCGATGCGGCGCACGAAGTAGCTTTGCAGTTGCGCCTCGTTCTCCACGCCGAGCTCGCGCATCCGCGTCTGGACGCGTGCGGAGGCGCGCCACTGATCCTTCACCGCCTCGTCGCCGCCGATGTGAATGTAGCGGCTGGGAAAGAGCGCCAGCACTTCGGTGAGGACGTTTTCGAGGAACACGAACGTCGATTCCTCGACGTTGTAGAGGTTGCGGTACACGCCCCAGTCGGACGGCACGGCGCGCGGCGGGTCGTCCGTCGAGGCGAGCCGCGGATACGCGACGATCGCGGCGCTGGCGTGCCCCGGCATGTCGATCTCCGGCACGATGGTGATGCCGCGTTGCGCGGCGTACGCCACGAGCCGCCGCACGGTCGCCTGCGTGTAGATGCCGCCGATCCGCGGCTGCTTGCCTGCGCCTGCCGGCACCCGCCACCCGCCGACCTCGGCCAGCTTCGGGTACTTCTTGATTTCGAGCCGCCACGCCTGGTCGTCGGTGAGGTGCCAGTGCAGCGTGTTGAGCTTGTGCAGCGCCATCGTGTCGATGAAGCGCTCGATGAATTCGGGCGACTGGTAGTGACGCGCCGAGTCGAGCATCAGGCCGCGCCATGCGAAGCGCGGTGCGTCGCGCAGGTGCCCGGCGGGGACGTCGAGGCTCACCGTCAGCAGTTGCCACAGCGTCACGGCGCCGTAGAGTAGTCCGCGCGCATGGCGTGCCGAAACCGTGATCCGTTCGGGGGAGACGTGCAGCTCGTAGCCTTCGTCGGAGGGGACGCGGCTGGCGGTGGCGTCGAGGTCGAAGGAGATCGAGCCGGCTGGAGGAGTCTTCGTCGCGCGCTTCACCGGCAGCGTGACCCCGGGCGTCTTCGCCACCAGATCGGCGAAGTACCGCGCCGTCCAGTCGGCTTTCGCGCCGGCCGAGATCACCGTGGCGGAGCTCACGCGGAAGCTGCCGTCCTGCGCTTGCCACTCCGCGGGAGTGGGCACCACCGGCAGCGGCGCCGCGGTAGCGATCCCGGATGAGGCGGAGAGCAGACTGACAGTTGCCATGACGAGCGCGCGAAGCCCAGGGCCCAGGGCCCAGGGTTCAGGGCTCAGGGGCTGCGCGACGCGGTGTTTTTCCTGAGCCCTGAGCGCTGAGCCCTGAGTCCTCATCGTAAGCCTCACTCGTGTACCTCCGGAGTCGTCGCCGCTTCCTGCGGCGAGATGTCTAGCGTACTCCGCGGGCAGCCGGAGGCGACGGTTTCTTCGAGGGACACGTTCCGTTCAGTCGTCGTGCCGGTCCCCCGGCAGCCCGCCATGCCGCGGCTTAGCGGTGCCATGAACGGCTCGGCGATGCCGTTCATGGCTGGCGCGATGCCATTCACGGCTCGGCGATGCCATTCACGGGTGGCGCGATGCCATTCATGGCTGGCGCGATGCCATTCATGGGTTGCGCGATGCCATTCATGGGTTGCGCGATGCCATTCATGGGTTGCGCGATCCCATTCATGGGTTGCGCGATCCCATTCATGGGTTGCGCGATCCCATTCATGGGTTGCGCGATGCCATTCATGGGTTGCGCGATGCCATTCATGGGTTGCGCGATGCCATTCATGGGTTACGCGATGCCATTCATGGGTTGCGCGATGCCATTCATGGGTTGCGCGATGCCATTCATGGGATGCGCGATGCCATTCATGGCTTACGCGATGCCATTCATGGGTCGCGCGATGCCATTCATGGCTTGCGCGATGCCATTCATGGCTTGCGGGAGCCATTCATGGCTTGCGTCGTGCCGTGTCCCCGTCCGGCAAGCGGATAACTTACCCGGACGGCGAGAGGCGTGAGCGACGCGTGCACCGCGCTACATTTCTAGAACGCTTTCTGGATCGAAAACGTGAAGCAGGAGCTACTCGACGATCAACGGATTGACCGGTGAGGTGACCTGCACGCCGGAGCTGTCCCACGCGCGGATGGTGAGCGCGTAACGGCCCGGTTCTGCCCCGCGAGTGTACCGGTACGGCGGCTCCGTGACCGAGCCGAGCACGCGATCGTCCACCAGAAACTCGACTTTCGTGATCTGGCCCAACGTGCTCTTGACCTCTGCTTCGAGCGGAATCGCCGTGCCGCGCGGCAGCGGCGCGCCCGGGCGCGGCGAGGTCCAGTGCACGACGATGTCGTCCTGCCACCACAGGCCGTCTTCCGCGGAATGCTCCTCATCACAGGAACTGATGGCGCGGCATACGATGACCGGATACGTCTGAAGCGCGGATGTTTTCGCCCCGCGATCGTCGGTGGCCACGACCTCGATCTTCACGCTGCTGGCGTCCTTGCCGGCTGCCAATCGGGCGGTATATGGTGGCGCTTCGTCCGTTCGGGTCAGGGTCCGTCCACATAGAAATCAAGCTTGCGCACGAACCCATCGGGGTCGGCGGCTTCCGCCGCGATCGTGAACAGCGTGTCGCGGTAGAGCATGCGACCAGCCCCGGGCGAGACGAGCTTCAGTTCCGGCGGCGCGTTCGGTGGCTGGGGGGTGGCCGGGACGGTGGTGGCGCATGCCACTGCTGCCGCGAGCAGCGCTGCCCATGGGCAAAGGATCCACACAATGTTCCGCATCGTCACCTGCCGCGTGTCCGTTCGATCGGCCACGCGGTCCGTTCTTCGGTGCCCCTCGAGGGTCACACATGACACAGCATAAGCCGATGAAGCGCATCACATCAGCCGCCGACGTGCGGTTCAGAAAGTTTGCTCCCATCGATCGCGACAGCCCGATCTTTGAGGGTCTCTACGAAGAAGAAATGCTCCTCGAGATCGGTCGCGTTGATGGCCTCGATCTGAACAGCGAGTTTGACGTTGCGTTCTATCCTGCAATCGACAACATACGGATAACGACCACCGCGCTCGCCGCCATAGTGGCGAAGGGCGTCGAGCTGGTGATCGCGGATGAAGCAGAGTGACGGTTCGGGATTGACCGCGCGACGCGCAACTTGCCGCCTCACCGCGACATAGACCGGCGGTCCAGCAGCCCTCGCAGGCGCGGATCCACGCCGCAATGGTTCTGTTCTCCGGTTCATCAAGCCTCGGAGGATGTGATACGTGACCGATCCGAAGCCCAAATTCATCACATCGGCCGCCGATGTGCGGTTCAGTAAGTTCACCCCGAAGGATCGTGACAGTCCGATTCTCGAGGTGCTCCATCGAGAAGAGGTTCTCTTTCGAGAAGAGCTCCTCCTGCAAATCGCTCGTGTCGATGGCGCCGACCGGAACAGCGAGTTGGAAGTGATCTTTTTCCCGGCGATCGACCGCGTAAGGATCACAGCCGCGGCGCTCACCGCGATCGTTACGAAGGGCGTGGGGCTCGTGACGGCTCATGAAGACGCCTCAGAGTCCGGCAGGAACGATCCCGGGAGGCGCGAATCGTCAGCCGATTCACTCGAAGTATCTGATCCGACCCGATGGGCAGGGGCGAGCCATTCTCCGTGTTCAACCCGGGCGTCTTTTATCTGGAGAACGCAGAAGAACTCGTTCTGGATCGCGGGCCGCTCAACTTGTCGCCTCACCCCGATATCTACGTTCTGCCCGCCGTGATGGTGGCAATCATGGACACGGACCGCGTTTGGGAGGCGCTCAACCGGCGGTGCGGCACGAACTTCGATCCTTTCGAAGAGGAACAAATCGCCGGTAACACGTTGATGACCCTGGCCGATCTGCTGGACGGGTTCGGTGCGCGCTATGCCGCGATGGGAGAAGTGCGCCGGGTCGTTGCCGTGTCTGACGGAGCGCCGGTTGAGGCCGTGGTCCAGGGCACCGCCCTCGAGCAGGAACTGCAGCGCCTCGCTGTGTTTCTTCGTCGTGCGGCGCTGGAGGTGAGGACGGTGTCGGCCAGCCTATGATGATCGGAGGCAATCGCTCCCGGCGTAGCCGTCAACGCTGCCGCCAGACGTCGTCTAGCAGTTCGGTCGGGGACACCCCAAGCGCGTCGCAGAGCTGCAGGATGACGGTCAACGTCGGACTGTTCTCCCCGCGCTCGAGCGCGCTCAAATAGCGCTGGCTCAAACCGGCCGCTTCGCACAACCGGTCCTGCGACAGGCCTCGCTCCTCGCGAATTCTACGCACGGTAGCCCCGAAGAGCTCTGCTTCCAGTCGCCGATCTTCGCGTCGCGTCATGCTTGCATCGTAGCCGCGCGCAACCTATATTGTTTATGACCTATGGGTCGTCATGGTGCGTATGAATGACCCGAACAATATCGACAACTCAACGCGGGAGGCCCAACACCATGACCACCACCCCTACCCACATCCGCACCCTCTTCCTCCACCCGAAGCCGACCTACGCCATCGGCGAGGCGGCGATGCTGCTGGAGATGGACTGGCGCGAGCTGCGGGGGTGGATGGAAACGGGAGAGCTGGAGGGGATCGAGACGGACGAGGGGCTGGTCCTGCCGTGGGCGGAGCTGGTGTCGTTCGGCATGGAGCTCTGGTCGCAGGAAGCGGTCGAAGAAGCCCTCGGCTCTTACGTCGCCGAAGTGCTCCCGGAGCTGGTGCGGCTCACCGCCCTGGAGGTGCGCCTCCCCCGCATGGAAGTCGTGGCGCTGGAGCGGCTCGCCGCTTCCGGCGGCAAGACTGTCAGCACCGTCCTCGCACGCGAGCTGCGCGACCTGCTGTCCGCGCACTCGGAGTGGCTGTCGCAGGAAGTCCCCGGATTCGCCGAGGCGCTGGCCTGGCCGGAGGTGCGGTCGTGAGCCTCGTTACGCCGCGGCGGAGCGACGGCGGAGTGGAGGACAGACACTCTTGTATGTCCCGCGAGAAATGACGCGACGACGACGCTCCTCCGCACATCCGGCGGGAACTTCGTCCCTCGCTGGACGATGCAACGCTCTGCGTAGGCACTCCCGCGCGGGACAGACAGAGTGTCTGTCCTCGACGCTGCCTCGCGAGTACGTCCCATGCGTGCTCCGCGAGCGGTCGAGTGCACCCTCCCCTCCTCGTCCGGCGGCTGCACATCGCGATCGAGCCGACGAAGGTCCCAAGCTCCGACCCCGCAGGCGGTCCCATCATGGTCAACAGATCGGTACGGTTCCGTGCAAATGAAGAAATGGGTACCGAGAGTGATCATTGCGACCGTCGTATTGATCTTGCTCGCGGGGCTGTTGCCTCATCCGCGAGACGCGCGGCTGTTTTTCTCCAAACCCGCCTACGTTCGTGCGGCCGCCGTGGCCTATGTGTACGCGTGGCGCCTTCCTGGGCCGAAGTCCCAATCTGCGGCGTGTTCTACCGCGTTATCGTCTACGAATCAGATGAGGAGTATCACGTGTATTTCTCCCCACGTCTGCTGCTCGAGCACATTCCGGCCACGGCGGACGCGGACGAGATTCAGGTCGTGGTGTGGCGGCGCAAATTCGCAGTCAAAGAGGCGCACACCACCCACGGGTTCCTTTAGATCGCCGTACGGAACGCTGAGACCCGTCTGGTCCCGTGATCCCATAGCGAAGCTCGGAAATGCTTCGGAGGGAAAAGCTTCGGGGCCGGCGCTTTGCCGCTCTCAGTAGACTACGCGTCGGAATCCCGTGGCCGAGCAGCGACGAAGAGGAGCGAAGCTGTGACCCCGCTGAGGCGCTCTCTGACCCCAGGTCAGCGCCTCGTGTTTGTCCCGCGCAGGCGTGCCTTCGGAGAGCGGTGCATCGTCCAGCGACACATAAACTTGCATCCGGGTGTGCGGAGGGATCGTCGGAAGGCGTCATTCCTCGCGGGACAGACAAGAGTGTCTGTCCTCCACGTCTGCGGACGCGCGTGCTCCACTGGTAAAGTCAATCATCCGTTCCTTATTGACGGATGAATCACTTTGTCCCTATTCTTCGCGCCTCCCAACAGCGTCGCAGCAGCATTCACCGCAGAAGTTCTGATGGAGGTAGCATGAAGTGTGGGTTGATTCTCCTGTTCGTCGGTCTGATCACGGCCTTCGTTCCCGCCGCGGGGCAGGCCGACGTTAGTTTCCCGTGTGCGGATGGCATGACCACCTGCGGTGGCAGCGAGTTCGACCCGTACATCACAGACACGGCGACGGGTCCCAAGGTCATCGGCGGTGGCAGCCTCATTTGCCGCGCGACCTACGGGGACCGGGCCACCTACTGCTTCATCGAGGCGTTCCAGAAGCAGCCGGACAACACGATGAAACAGATCTGCGCGCAGGGAACCACTTCGGCCGGATGGTGCAGTTGTGAGCGGGCGAAGGACGGCAGGATCATCCTCAAAGGTTCGTGCCTGTTCGAGTAGCGACACTCGAGGATGCGTCCCATTTCGCTAGCGATCGCACTGCTCCTGTCGGTAACCGCCACGGTTGCCGACGGAGCCGAGCTCGCGGTCCGTCTGCGGCCCGCCGCCGGAAACATCCCTCCCGGTGCCACCGTCGTTTTTCGCAGCGCCAGCGGCGATGGGCGCCAGGTTGCGACCGTTGCGGAGGATGGTTCCGCCACCGCTGATCTGGCCGCGGGCGTCTGGACCATACAAGTGGTGGGCGACCGCCTCTGGTCGCCGGAGCGCGTGGTCACTGTCGACGGTGACACCGCGATCGAGCTGGAAACGTGGCCGTCCGCCACCGTCACCACTCGCATCGTGGGACTGGCCGATCGCGCCGCGCCGCCGTCCATGCGGTTCGAACGCGCCAGAGAAGGCGCAGAGCCGCTGCGCGCCGAAGCGACGTGCTCGTTCGCGGAAGGAATGCTGCGTTGCAGCGTCCCGGCCGGGACTCTCGATCTGCGCGTGGGCGCACCCGGATCCATCGCGCAGTACTTTCCGGGCCGCCGCGCCATGCCGGGTGCGACAGTGGAACTGGGGCTCGTCGAACTGCGCCCGGGCCAGTCCATCTACGGCAGGGTCGACGCTCGCACGCTCCCTGAGCAGGCGCGGAAGCGGATCACCGTGCGCGCGGTGCCGGTACGGGCCTCCGCGTCGCCTGCGCCGCCGGACGGGCTGACTGTTCTCCACGCCGTGGTGGAGAAGAACGGTGTCTTCCACATCGATGGTGTGCCTCCCGGCCTGTATCACGTCTCCGCGTCCTCCGGTGCCGGCTTCGCCGCGGAAACCTACGAGGTGCCGGTGCGCACGGGGGCGGAGACGCAACTGCAGGACACGCTGGTCCTGCGCCGTCTCCGCTCGGTGGCGGTGACGGTGTCGCCGGCGCTTTCTCCTGCGGGCCGCCCGTGGCACGTTGCGCTCGATCGCGTTATACGGCGCGGCCAGCTTCTTCCGGTTACGGAGTCGGCCGCTGATGCTTCTGGTACATGGACGGCGCCGCGCCTGCAGCCGGCCGAATATGCCGTTTCGGTGTCCGACGGCCCGGCGGGCAGCGTCTGGCATCGTGAAGAGGTCGCCATCGGAGCGGCCGACGCTGCGCTGCACGTGCACATCGCTGCAAGAGCGGTAGAGGGCAGCGTGCGGCTCGGTGAACGGCCACTCCAGGCGCGCCTGACGTTCGAGAACGATGCGGGCCATTCCATTAAAGGCGAGAGCGGTGACGACGGCACGTTCGAGCTGCTGCTCCCCGGCCGGTCGGATCTCCGGTGGACCGCGACCGTCGAGAGTGAAACGCCGTTCGTGAAACGAATGCTCGAAGTCGCGGTGGCGGAGGGAGGGGAGGGGAAGCGTCTCGTCATCGACATCCCGGCGGCAACGCTCACCGGCCGCGTGGTCGACGATCGTGGCGCACCGGTGGCGCATGCGCTCGTGACCGTCGTCAAAAGCGGTGGAGAAGAGCCGACAAGCCAGCTCTCGGCCGGTGTGGACGGGAAGTTCGACGTGCACGGCCTGGCCGATGCGACGTACGAGCTCTCGGCGGAAGGTCGCGAAGGGCGCAGCGACAGCATGCGCATCGCCTTTGTGGCTGGCCGGATCGAGCCGCCGGTGGAACTGGTCGTCAAGCCCGTGCGGACGGTGATGGGGAAAGTCGTCTCTCGAACGGGTCTCGCGATCGGCGGAGCGCGTGTGCTCGTCCTGCCGACCGATGTGCCGGCGCCGCTCCTCTATCCCGTGACGACCGCCGCCGATGGCACGTTCACCGCCACGCTACCGCCAGGTTGTCGCGAAATGGACGTCGTGGTCGCGGCGCCGGGGTACGTCTACACACTCGATCACGCCGTACTGCGTCCCGGTCCCATGCTGGTCCGCGTCGAAGAGCGAGGCGGAACCCTCCGATTGAGATTCCGATCCCAGGGCGCGACAGTGTTCCTCGTCCAGGAGGGCGCCATCATCACGCCCTCCACGGTCCTCATGCTGTGGCCGGGCCAGACGCGTGCTCGCGAAGATGGATCAGAGGAGGTCACGCTGCCGGCGATGGAGCCCGGCCCGTATCGCGTCTGCGCTGTCGCCGCGGCAGAGGTGGACATGTTTCAGGCGACACGTGGCGCACGGGGAGGGCGGTGCGCCTCGGGGTTCCTGGCTGCGGATGGGGAGTTGACGCTGGACCTCGCGCAGGGGGAGTGAGACGGCGGTGCAGGCAGCCGCGCGGCCCGCTCGGCAGCAACATGTAACCGCAGAAGGAGGGTGTGCAGACCTGTATGGACAACCAACCGAATCTCATTCTCGTCCGTCGGTCCCTGTTCGCAGGACTTGTGGCGTCCACGTGGCTTTGTTCCGCAGTGACCGCTGGCCTGGTTGGCGGCCTGCTGCAACGTGTCGGGGGCGTACCGCCTGCGTACGCGCACGCCATCGCCTTCTTCGTCGGCGCCCTGCCGCTGTATCCCGCAATGGCCGGTATCGCCGCGTGGAAAGGCGTCGAATGGAAGCCCACGTTCACGCGCTGGGCGCTGCAGTTCGGAGCCGCTGCCGTCGTCTGCGGAATCGTGTACACCGGCGTCATGTACCACCTCGCGACGTTGTAGCTGTGGCCATGAGGACGGACTGTGACGAGAAAACTGCCTCAACTTGCACGTACCGGCGGTTCTCCGCGACGGTCACGTGGCGTTTCTACTTCACCGTCGCGCGGCGTTCCCGGTGATGCACTTGCCGCTGTTCGCTGGCGCAGCAGCGTCCAAGACGGACGCAGGGATCGACTTCGTTCATGCGGCGGATGGAGCACACTGACGGCTAGGCTTGCCAAAATCGAGGGCTTGCCTTTGTTGAGGAGCGCGCCCATCTTCTCGCGACGTACGTCGCGAGAAGGTTTTTTTTGAAGAGCCAGCCGGAGGTAAATTACTTTTTTCTCGTTTTTTTTGTAGCCCAACTTTGGCGAGTTCGACCTGCCACAGGCCGATCATGATCGCGATCAGCGCCAGCGCAACTTCTCCTGAGAGTGGCTGCAGGTCCATAGGTCGTAGTTGTGTTTTTGCAAACTGGACGCCTACCCGTAGGACTCGTAGTGCGCGGCCTCGGGGGCGTAGATTAGGTAGTCCTCCGCCAAACTCGTGATCGTGCTCGGCGCATGATCGAGCACCTCAAGTAGCGCATCGATCGTCGCGGCGAAGTCGAACACATTCACGCACCGCCGTTCCGCGACGGACGGCTTCCCGTTCGTGTCCACCGGGTACCGGCAGACGGCGGAGGTTCCATCGAACGCATCAAACTCCGCGAGCAGTCTCCGGAAGTCGCCGACAGTTGTGAACCCGGGGATGCCGAGGTTCCAACCCCAGCCCATCGCGTCCATGACCCGCTCCACGTCCGCTCGCAGCGCCTCGAAGTTGTGGTTGTGGTAGAGCTTCTCGAGATCGATCTCTTCGCCCTCGTACTCCAGGAGATCCTTCCCAGCGAGAATGATCCCCTTCAGTGTCAGCTCAAGCGCTTGCCGGTACAGGAAGAACACCGGATACGCCCGGAAGCTCTGGGCGGAAGATATCGAGCCCGGGAAGATCTCGTCATCCGCAAGCGCGTTCACCGCGGCCTGCGCCGCCTCCCGGTAGGCTTCGGCCATCATCCCGAACTCCACCGCCTCGTTCCATCCGTTCTGGAGGTCAATCGAGCCGGGGGTCCGAATGTCCGCGTCCTTGAAGAGGGCTTTCTTTTTCATAACATGGAAGTATGCACCGTGCCGCAGGTGGAAAACCTCCCCTGGACAGCCGGGTACCCCCCGCTTCATCCGTCATCCGTCGTTCGTTGCCGTTATCCGTGCTTCGCATTCATCGTTATTTCGCAGGACAGCTCCGGCCCCCGGACCCGGACAGTGGGAATCCCCCGTCCGGGACACTGCTGCACCCCCAGCCCCCCTTGTAGCAGACGCCCGATGCGCGTAGAAAGATGGACTATGAAAGCACCTGAACCGCAGCAGCAACCTACCCTGAAAGAAAACGAGCGGAAGTGGACCAAGCCCCTCATGGATGCCGGCTACACCGTCATTCCGGCCGTGATCCTCGACCGCCAGCAGGCCCTCGGGCTGGACCCGGTGGACGTGAACATCCTCCTCCAGCTTCTCACTCATTGGTGGAAGGCCGACAACCTACCGTACCCGTCGAAGAAATCGATCGCCGAGCGCATCGGGAAGACGGAGAAGACCGTGCAGCGCCGGATCGCCAAGCTCCAACACGCGGGGTTCGTGAAGCGCGTTCCTCGTTACAGCGCCGCGAAAGGCCAACTCAGCAACATCTACGACTTTTCCGGGCTCATCGCCGCCGCGACACCGTTCGCCAACGAGGCGGTGGACCGGAGGACGGCCATTCAGACCGAGGCGAAGACCAGGGCGAAGCGAAAGAGACCAAGCAACCAGAAGTTCAAGATCCTGACAGGCGGCGAGGGAGACTCCGAATGAATACCGTTCTGTCGGCCCTTGCGGATTTCGGCCTGCCTACCGTCGCCGGCGGCGTGTTGATCTACATCCTCCTCCGGGGCGAGCTTGTCTTCCGCTACCCGCGTCGGAGCGGTCCGGAAAAATAACGGCCTGCTCCTCACGGGTCCGCCCTCCAGGTCGTGAGCTCCCGCTTCAGCGCGCGTCATTCCTACCGGCCTCGGATAGTTTTGTTCGCTGTGCGACACACCGCTCTTCGTGGGTCATTCCTCGCGGGACAGACAAGAGTGTCTGTCCTCCACTCGGCATCGCGGGTGCGTGCTTATGCGTGCTCCGCCGGCAGATTCGAGGCGTCGGTTCTGGGGACACAATCCATCCCCGTCCCATCCGTCCTATCGTTCCCCCGGTAACCCGCCATGCCGCACCACCTGCACTCCAGGCCGGTGCACCGCCACGGCCACCAGGTGCTCCGGGGTGGCGGGCCATTGTTCCAAGGTCCATTCGTGGGCGGCGGCGCTCAGCAGGCGGGGAGGGTCCACGTCCATCGCCAACTGATCGAAGGCCAGCGACATCCCCAGGCCGCGCGCCTTGGCGTACGCCTCCTTCAACGTCCAGTAGCGGCAGAACAGCAGCGCCTGCTCTTCTCCCTGTAAACCGGCCACCGCGCTGAGCTCGGCCGGGGTGAGGACCCGTCGCGCCACATGGATGAGGTCCTTGTCTCGCCAGGTACGCTCCACGTCCACCCCGCAATCGAGCTCCTCCGCAATCACGCACGCGACGAGCCCGTGCGTATGCGAAATGTTGAACCGCAACCGCGGCGTCCGCTGCGGCGCAGCCACCTCCGGCTTGCCATGCGCATCGTCCACGAACGTCCAGTCTCGCGGGTCGACGGAAGGCGCGCAGCGCGACAGCGCCAGCCGCGCCAGACCATGCGCCGCACGGTAGATCTCACGGTCCCGCTGGAAGTGGAACCGCTGCATCCGCTCGCGCTCCCCAGCCGACAGCACGGCATCGCAACGGCTGACGTCGGCTGCCGTCAACACGGCGAGCTCGGCCACCCAGACGTGCGCTTCGTTCGATTCCATGAAGTCGTGAGCCATCAGCGATATACGTCCTGAATTCGGGAGAGGCCATCGAACGGCCGAAATAAGTTATTCGCGGATTTCGTCAATAGGCGCACACCCGAGTAGATCCGCAAATCACGAATGACGGCGTTGTGACCGTACTGGCGACGGCTGGAGCTTCGCTCCCTCCGTTTCCCCACGGCCCCTGCTCTCAGTCTGCCCAGCGGTTTCCCTCCCGGTCCATCCATTTCGATTTAAGGGGTCCTTCGCTTGCTCAAATCACGGCCATTATTGACGCGCTTCATCGCGCTGGTGCTCATCCCCTGCGCGGCGTTTGCCGTCTACACCTGGCGCAACCTCCGCGCGAGTCTGCCCGAGGATAGCGGGTCCTTTACGGTGGCGGGAGTTTCGGCGCCCGTGCAGATCCGCCGCGACGCCCACGGCATCCCCTTCATTGAAGCCACCACAGACAACGACGCCTTCTTCGCTGCCGGCTACGTGCACGCCCAGGACCGTCTCTGGCAGCTCGAGCTCCAACGCCGCATCGTCGACGGCCGCCTCAGCGAGATCTTCGGCAAGACCAGTATCAAACAGGACATCTGGCTGCGCACCCTCGGCCTCCGCGACGCCGCCAAAGCCTCCTGGGAGACGCTGAGCCCCGAAGGGAAAGCATCGCTGACGGCGTACACCGCCGGCATCAATGCCTATCTCTCCCAAGGCCACAAGCTCCCGCCGGAGTTCACGGTCCTCGGCCTCGAACCGCAGCCGTGGACGGTCCACGACTCCCTCGGCTGGAACTACATGTTCGCCCTCACCCTCGGCGGCAACTTCCGCGAAGAGATCAACCGCTTCGTCGCCAGCCACTACCTCACCACCGACAAGCTCCACGCGCTCTTCGACGGCTATCCGGCCGAGACGCCCCTCACCGTCACCATGGCCGAACAGGCCCAGGCGCAGAAACTGATGCAGGTCGCCGAGCTGCAGCAGCAGCTGGAATCGGACCTCAAGCTCGGTGGCAAATACGTCGGCAGCAACGGCTGGGTCGTCTCCGGCAAGCTGACCAACGACGGCCAGCCGATCGTGGCCAACGATCCCCACCTCGCCGTGCAGGTGCCCTCCCTCTGGTACGGCATCCGTCTGAAAGGCGATCGCCTCGACGTCTCCGGCATGAGCCTCGTCGGCCTGCCGGTCGTCATCTTCGGCCGCAACCAGCACGTGGCCTGGGGCGGCACGAACATGATGGCCGACCAGCAGGACCTCTACTTCGAGCGCGTCAACCCGGAGAACCCGACCGAATACGAAGTGAACGGACGCTGGGAGAAATTCACCACCCGCTCCGAGCAGATCCACGTCCGTAATGAATCGCCGGCCTTCCTCCGCGGTCCGCTCAAGCCGATCACGATCGAGGTCCGCGGCACGCGCCACGGCCCCATCATCAGCGACCAGTTCGACGCCTTCGACCAGCCGGTCGCGCTCCGCTGGAACGTGCTCGAGCAGAAGGGCGGCTCGAGCTACGAATCGTTCCTCCGCGCCAACTACGCCACCGACTGGCAGACGTTCAACGCGGCGTTCAGCAACTACGTCGCGCCCGCGCTGAACCTCCTCTACGGCGACACGAAAGGGAACATCGGCTACGTCGGCATCGGCAGCATCCCGGTCCGCAGCAAAGGCGAAGGCACCCTGCCGGTCCCGGGCTGGAACGACGACTACACCTGGACGGGCGCGATCCCGTTCGACCAGATGCCGCGCAGCTTCAACCCGCCCAAAGGCTACATCGTCAACGCGAACAATCGCGTGACGCCGCCGGGCTACCCGTGGTTCATCTCCCACGACTGGGCCCCGGCCACGCGCGCCGCGCGCATCGAGCAGTTGCTCCAGCAGAAGATCGACAACAAGCAGCGCCTCAGCGTCGCCGACATGCAGGCGATGCAGGGCGACGTGGCGAACCTGCCGTCGGCCGCGCTGGCCAAGGTGATGACGCGCGTCATCCCGCAGGACGACCTGCAGCGCGAGGCGGTGCAGTACCTCCTGCGCTGGGACGGCAGCATGGACCAGCACAGCGTCGGCGCGACGATCTTCGTCGCCTGGAGCGACCGCCTGCGCCGCCGCATCTTCGCCGACGAGCTGGAAGGCCCGTGGAACCAGCGGAGCAAGACGCGCCAGCTCGAGTCGCTCGCCGACCGCATGCAGGACGCCGAGCTCGCGGAGTTGCTGCAGAACGACCGCCTCCGGTGGTGCGACGACATCCGCACGCCGGAAGTGGAGACCTGCCACCAGGCGCTCATGCTCTCGCTGCAGACGTCGCTCAAAGACCTGAAGAAGGTGCACGGCTCCGACCTGTCCGAATGGACGTGGGGCTCGGCGCACCACACGCGCTACGAGCACACGCCGTTCAGCCAGACCAACGTCCTGCGCCGCATGTTCCAGCGCGAAGTGTCGAACGGCGGCTCCGCGAACAGCATCAACGTCGCCGCGGCGAGCTACCGCGGGACCGAAGGCTACGTGCAGACGTTCGGCGCCGGCTTCCGCCAGATCATGAGCATGGGGCCGCGCGCCTCGCGCCACCTCTACATGAACTCGACCGGCCAGTCCGGCAACATCATGAGCCGTCACTACGACGACATGGTCGTGCCGTTCCGCGACGTCACCTACTACACCTTCGACGCCCAGCCACCGGCCGCCACGCAGCCGCTGACCCTCACCCCGCGATAAGAAACCAGGAATTCACTCATGAAACTGTTTGAGGCGTTCAGCCGGAAATCGCCGAACAAGGTCTTTCTGTCCATCATCCTCGGCGGCCTCGCCGGCGTCAGCTACGCGTTCCTGATTCCTCTCGTGCTGTCGTCCCTCGCGACCGACAGCCAGGGCTTCCGTTCGGTCCTGCCGGAGACGATGACGTTCTTCTCGTGGGAGCTGAGCAAGCCGCGCTTCGCCGCGATCTTCCTCGTCACCTGCGCGTTCATCCTCATCGCGCGCTCGGTCTCGCAGGTCGTGCTGTCGCGCGTCTCGATGGAAGTGACGTCCGAGCTGCGCGTGATGATGTACCGTCGCATCTCGCGCGCACCGATCGCGGCGCTCGAGTCGCTCGGCTCCGCGAAGCTGCTGGCCGCGCTGACCACCGACGTGCCGCGCGTCGTCATGGGCGCGCGCGTCCTCCCCGATCTGCTCACGAACAGCATCACCCTCCTGGGCATGCTGAGCTACCTCTGGTACCTCAACGCGGACGTCTTCAAGTTCGTCATGGGGGCGATCGTCTTCGGCGCCACCACCTACCAGATCCCGATGCTCCTCGGCCGCCGCTACCTGGCGAAGTCGCGCCAGCACGTCGACGAGCTGCAGGAAGCGATGCGCGGCCTGATCTACGGCTCGAAAGAGCTGAAGCTCGACGCCGGCAAGCGCGAGGCGTACTTCGAAGAGATCCTCCTCGCCAGCGAAAAGTCGGTGCTCGATGCCGACAAGACCGGCCACACGATCATCCGCGTGGCCATGAACTACGGCGACCTCCTCAGCTTCTTCGTCATCGGCGCCGTCAGCTTCATCATGGTCAACCACACCGCCATCGCCAACGACCAGCTCATCGGCGTGATCATGGCCCTCCTCTACGTGACGGGCCCGATGTCGATGCTGCTGAACTTCGTGCCGCAGATCGCCATGGCGCGCGTGTCGCTCAACAAGGTGAACACGCTCTTCAAGCAGATCCCCGAGGAGCCGGTGTCGCATTCGGTGCTGGAGCAGCCGCGGGATTGGAAGGTCATGAGGCTGGACGGCGTGGCGTACCAGTACGCGACGAAGAACGGCGACGCCGGCTTCAGCATCGGTCCGGTCGACCTCGACCTCGTGCGCGGCGAAGTGACCTTCATCGTCGGCGGCAACGGCTCCGGCAAGTCGACGATGAGCAAGATCATCACGCAGCACTACATGCCGACGCATGGTGCCGTCTACTTCGACGACCAGCAGGTGACGCTGGAGAACCTCAGCCTCTGCCGCGAGGACATCGCCGCCATCTACTCCGATTACTACCTGTTCGACCGCGTGCTGCGCGGCGGACGCCGGCGCGACGACATGCTGCAGCAGCGCGTCGACGAGATGCTCCGCGACTTCGCGCTCGACCACAAGGTCAAGTTCAAGGGCGGCAAGTTCTCCTCGATCTCGCTGTCCGACGGCCAGAAGCGCCGCCTGGCCATGATCGTGTCGTTCATCGACGACAAGAAGCTCTACCTCCTCGATGAATGCGCCGCCGATCAGGACCCGCATTTCAAGCAGGTCTTCTACCGCAAGGTTCTCCCGGAGCTGCGCGCGCAGGGGAAAGCGGTCGTGGTCATCAGCCACGACGACCGCTACTTCGACGTCGCCGACAAGCTCGTCGTCATGGAAGACGGCCGGATCACCCGGGTCGAGACGCGCAAGTCGCTCGACGCCGAGATGAGAGACATCGCAATCGAATTCGCAGAGGTTGGGGTATGAGTTTTCCGGAATCACAGTTCCCGCTGACGCTCGCGCAGCAGGACATCTATTTCGACCAGTTACACGCGCCCGAGAGCCCGCGGTACAACATCGGCGGCTACATCCGCTTCGGCGCCGTGGACGTCGCGCGCCTGGAGCGCGCCCACGCCCGCATGGTGGCGAGCCACGACGCCTTCGGCCTGCGCATCGACGCGTCGGGTGCGACGCCGCTGCAGTCCGTCGCCGCGGCGCGCACGCTGTCGCTCGCGCACGTCGATCTCAGCGGCGCGCCCGATGCGAAGGCGGCCGCGGACGAGTGGCTGCGCCAGCGCTTCACCACGCTGATGCCGCTCGACCGCTGCGAGCTGTTCCAGGCATCACTGCTGAAGCTCTCGGACCACGAGTACCGCTACGTGGTCGTCGCCCATCACCTGATGATCGACGGCTGGGGCTTCTCGAACCTCGCACGTGTCCTCGGCGAGCTGTATCAGGCCGACGGCAGCGCCGATGATGTGCGCGGCGACGATCTCGCGTCGTCGCTTTTGTCATGGCAGACGCGCGCGGCGGACGACCTCGAGTACGTCAGCGGCTCGCGCTACGCGGAGAGCGGCCGTTACTGGACGGAGCACTGCAACCCGCTGCCGGAGCCGGCGCTCACGCCGTTCCACCGCGCCCGCTTCGAGGGGAAGAAGCTCGTCACGAGCGGCCGCAAGGCGTTCCTCCTCTCGCGCGACGAGTACAACCGTCTCCTCGCCGCCGCGGACAGCATGGGCGTCGGCATTTCCGCGTGGTTCACCGCGCTCCTCGCCGGCTACTTCCACAAGCTCACCGGCCAGAACCGCCTGATCCTCGGCATCCCCACGCACAACCGCAAGACCTTCCAGCAGAAGCGGCAGATCGGCGTCTACATCGGTGTCAATCCGCTGGCCATCGACCTGGAGAGCAGCGACTCGTTCGGCGACGTCGCGCGCCGCATCCAGCAGGCGCAGAAGAAGAACTACCGCCACTCGCGCTATCCGATCGGCCACGCCATCCGCGAGCTCGGTCTGCTCGACCAGTCGCGCCGCCTGTACGACGTCGGCTTCAACTACCTGCGTCTCGACAGCAAGTTCCGCATCGGCGACGAAGTCGTCGAGATCAAGTACCTCAGCCACGAGCACGAGGCCACGCCGCTCAGCGTCACGCTCTTCGAGAACGGTGACGAGCAGCCGGTCGAGGTGCAGTTCGATTACAACCACGCCTATTTCGACAAGGACGAGGCGACGCTGCTCGCGCACCGCTTCAGCTTCATCGTCGGCGACGCGCTGCGCCGCGGCGATTTCCCCATCGGGACGCTGGCCACGATCGCGCCGGCCGACGAGAAAATCGTCACGTCCGCGGACGACACCCCGTTCCCGCCGCAGCGCATCCACGAGCTGTTCGAAGCGCAGGCCGCGGCGACGCCGGATGCGATCGCGCTGGTGGCGAACGACACGAGACTGACGTACCGCGAGCTGAACGAGCGCGCCAACACCATTGCCCACTCATTGATCGCGCGAGGCGTGACCGCCGGTGAGCTGGTCGCCATCTGCGTCGGGCGGTCGGTGGAGAACATCGCCGGGACGCTGGGCATCCTCAAGGCTGGCGCGGCGTACCTGCCGCTCGATCCTTCGTACCCGGAGCAGCGCCTCCGGCAGATGATCGACGACAGCGGCGTGCGCATCGTCCTGCGCAACCCAGACCTCACCGGTGACGGCCACGCCGTCACGAATCCGGAGATCGCCGGCACGCCGGACGATCTGGCGTACGTGATGTACACCTCCGGCTCGACCGGGCTGCCGAAGGGCGTCATGGTCGAGCATCGCGGCGTCGTGCGTCTCGTGGCCGGCAACCACTACGTGCCGCTCACCGACGAAACGCGCATGCTGCAGGTCTCCACGACGGCGTTCGACGCCGCCACGTTCGAGATCTGGGGCAGCCTCCTCAACGGCGGGCAGCTCGTGCTGTATCCCGAGGCGCTGATCGACCTGCCGGTGCTGAACGAGACGCTGGAGCGCCACGCCATCAACACCGTGTGGCTGACATCCGGCCTGTTCGAGCAGTGGAGCTATCAGCCGCGCGGCTCGGCGCTGCGCTACGTCCTCGCGGGCGGCGATGTGCTCAGCCCCGCGGCGGTGGCGCGCGTCTACCGCGCGCTGCCCGACGTCTCGGTCATCAACGGCTACGGCCCGACCGAGAACACGACGTTCACCACCACCTACGCCATTCCCCGCACGGCCGATCTCTCACGCCCGATTCCGCTGGGCACGAAGATCAACGGCACGTCGCTGCACGTCCTCGACCGCAACGGCGCGCCGGTGCCGGTCGGCACGCCCGGCGAGCTGCACGTCGGCGGCGCCGGCCTGGCCCGCGGCTATTGGAATCAGCCGGAACTGACCGCGGAGAAGTTCATCGTGGTGCCGGACAGACAAGAGTGTCTGTCCCACACCTCCGATGGGGACACCAGAATCGCGGCGGCTGGTTTGATGCTGGACAGTGGTTCTATGTGGGACAGACACTCCTGTCTGTCCGAGGGTGACGGCGGAAGCGCGGTAACCCTCAGGCTCTACCGCACCGGTGACCTCGTGCGTTACCTCCCGGACGGCGCCCTGGCCTTCCTCGGCCGCATCGACAACCAGGTCAAGATCCGCGGCTTCCGCATTGAACCGGGTGAGATCGAAGTGCAGCTCGGGCGCGTCGCTGGTGTGCGCGAAGCGGCCGTCGCCGTGCGCGGTGAAGGCAGCGGCAAGTACCTCGCCGCGTACCTCGTCCTCGAGGACGACGCCACCGATACCGGCGTGCGCCAGTCGCTGCGGCAGTCGCTGCCGGAGCACATGATCCCCGCCGCCTTCGTGCGCCTGGCCGCCCTGCCGCTCAACGCCAACGGCAAGGTCGACCGCCACGCGCTGCCGGAGCCGGAGCTGCAGGAGCAGCACGATTACGCCGCTCCGCAGACCGAGACCGAAACGCGCGTCGCCGCCATCTGGCAGGACGTGCTGAAACTGGAGCGCGTCAGCGTCACCGCCAACTTCTTCGAGCTCGGCGGCCACTCGCTGCTCGCCACGCGCGTCGCCAGCGCCATCGCCGAAGCTTTCGGCAAGAGCCTGCCGGTGCGCGCGCTCTTCGAGCACAACACCGTCCGCACGCTCGCCGCGCATCTCGACGCGCAGAGCGGCGCCACGCACCGCGGGATCCCCGTCGCCTCGCGCGACGAGGTGCTGCCGGCCTCGTTCGCCCAGCAGCGCCTCTGGTTCATCGACCAGCTCGAGCAGGGGAGCACGCAGTACAACATGCCGGCGGCGTTGCGCCTCACCGGCAACCTCAATCGCTCCGCGCTGCAGTCGACGCTCGACACCATCGTTGCGCGCCACGAGGTGCTGCGCACCCGCTTCCGCGCCGGCAACGACGGCAACGGCTCCGCGGTCCAGGACATCCGTCCGGCCGAAGCGGTGCCGATGGCGTTCGTCGACCTGACGCACGCACCGGAGCAGCTCGAAGTCCTGATGCAGGAGGAGGCGGAGCGTGCGTTCGATCTCGCCCGCGATCTCATGCTCCGCGCCAAGGTTGTCCGGCTCGGCGACGACGATCATGTGCTGCTTCTCACGCTGCACCACATCGCCGCCGACGGCTGGTCCGCCGGCGTGCTGGTCAAGGAACTGACCGCCCTCTACGAAGCGCATTGCCTCGGCATCGACCCCGAGCTCGCGCCGCTCCCCATCCAGTACGCCGACTACGCCGTGTGGCAGCGCAACAACACCGCGCTCCTCGAGCCGCAGCTCGCGTACTGGAAGCGGCAGCTCGCGCACGCCCCCAGCGTCCACGGACTCCCTCTCGACCGCACCCGCCCGGCGCAGCAGCAGTTCGCCGGCCGCAACCTCCAGGCGCACCTCGACCGCGGGACGCTCGACGGCCTGCAGCGCCTGGCCAACGACCACGGCGCCACGCTGTTCATGGTCCTGCAGACGGCGTTCTCGCTGCTCGTCAGCCGCTGGAGCGGCGTCGCCGACGTCGTCGTCGGCACGCCCGTCGCGGGTCGCAACCAGAAAGAGACGGAGGGGCTGATCGGCTTCTTCGTCAACACGCTCGTCCTGCGCAATGAATTCGCGGACGAGCTGCCGTTCACGCGCCTCCTCGAGCAGGGGAGGCAGCACGTCCTCGACGCGTTCTCCAATCAGGACGTCCCGTTCGAGATGCTGGTCGAAGAGCTGCGCCCGGAGCGCAGCCTCAGCCACGCACCGCTCTACCAGCTCGTCTTCGCCCTGCACAACAACGAGCCATTCGTGCTCGAGCTGCCGGAGCTGACGATCGCCCAGCTTCACGGCGAGCCCGACACCGCCAAGTTCGACCTCCAGCTCTCGGCCACCGAGAATGAGCGCGGTCTCGACCTGACGTGGAACTACGCCATCAGCATCTTCGAAGAGAAGACGATCGAGCGCCTCGCCGCCAGTTTCGCCGTGCTGCTCGACGGCATCGTCGCCGCGCCGGAGACGCAGGCCGGACGCCTGCCCATCCTGCCGCCGGCCGACGCGGCTTCGCTGACCTCCGAGATCACCTGCGCGAAGCAGTTCGCCACCGTCGACACGCTGCACCAGCGCTTCGAGCGCCAGGTCGCAGCCACGCCCGACAACGTCGCCGTCGTCTTCAACGACGAGGCGCTGACGTACGCGGAGCTGAACGAGCGCGCCAACCAGCTCGCGCACGCGCTCATCGAGCGCGGCGTGAAAGCGGACACGCTCGTCGGCATCTGCGTCGAGCGCTCCGTCGACATGCTCACCGGCATCCTCGGCATCCTCAAAGCGGGCGGCGCCTACCTGCCGCTCGATCCGGACTACCCGGCCGCACGCCTCCAGTACACGATCGAAGACGCCGCCGTCGGCATCGTCCTCACGCAGGCGAAGCTCGCAGGCCATGTGCCGGTCGCGAGTGACAAGCTGCTCGTGTTCGACAACGGCGCATTTGCAGCGCTGCCGCGCACGAACCCGAACGTCGACGTGCTGCCGTCGCACCTGGCTTACGTCATCTACACCTCAGGCTCCACCGGCAACCCGAAGGGCGTGATGATCGAGCACCGCAACGTCACGCGCCTCATGGACGCGGCGGACGTCGAGTTCACCTTCGGCGCGGACGACGCGTGGACGCTGTTCCACTCCTACGCCTTCGACTTTTCGGTGTGGGAGATCTGGGGCGCGCTGCTCTACGGCGGCCGTCTCGTCGTCGTGCCGTTCGAGACCTCCCGTTCGCCGGAGCAGTTCTACGCGCTGCTCCAGCGCGAGCGGGTCACGGTGCTGAATCAGACTCCCTCTGCCTTCTACGCACTCGCCGACGCCGCGCTCGGCCGCGAGCGTCTCGACGCGCTCCGTTACGTCGTTTTCGGCGGCGAAGCGCTCGTGCCGTCGCGCCTCCGCAACTGGGTCGCCGAATACGGTGACGACCAGCCGCAGCTCATCAACATGTACGGCATCACCGAGACGACCGTACACGTCACCTACCGCCGCATGCTCGCCGCCGATTGCGAGAGCGAAGTCAGCGACATCGGCCGTCCGCTGGCCGACCTCGTCACGTACGTCGGCAGCGATGGCGCGCTCCTGCCGATCGGTGTACCGGGCGAGCTGTACGTCGGCGGCGCCGGTCTCGCTCGCGGCTACCTGAACAAGCCGGAGCTGACGGCGGCGCGCTTCATCGACAATCCGTTCGGCGGCGAAGGCCGCCTGTATCGCACGGGCGATCTCGTTCGCTATCGCCCGGACCTCCAGCTCGAATACCTCGGGCGCATCGACGACCAGGTGAAGATCCGCGGCTTCCGCATCGAGCTCGGCGAGATCAAAGCCCAGCTCCTGCAGCACGGCGGCGTGAAGGAAGCGCTGGTCATCGCCCGCGGCGACGGCGCCGACAAGCGCCTCATCGCGTACCTCGTCCCCACGGAACCGGTCGACGCCGAGGAGCTGATCGACGGCGCGCGCCGCACGATCAAGCAGCACCTGCCGGACTACATGGTCCCGGCGGCGTTCGTCGTAATCGACGCGTTCCCCCTCACCAGCAACGGCAAGATCGACAAGAAAGCGTTGCCGGAGCCGCAGCGGCAGGCGCAGTCGTACGCCGCTCCCGCCACGGCCACGGAAGAGCGCCTTGCCGCGATCTGGCGGCAGATCCTGAAGCTCGACACCGTCAGCGTGACGGCGAACTTCTTCGAGCTCGGCGGGCACTCGCTGCTCGCCACGCGCATCGCCAGCTCCGTCAGCGAAGCGTTCGGCGCCGCGATGCCGGTGCGCGCGCTCTTCGAGCACAACACCGTCCGCACGCTCGCCGCCTGGCTCGACCAGCAGACCGGCACCGCGCACGACGTCGTCCCCATCGCCGATCGCAGCGAGCCGCTCCCGCTGTCGTTCGCGCAGCAGCGCCTCTGGTTCATCGATCAGCTCGAAGAGGGGAGCGCGCAGTACAACATGGCCGCCGTCCTGCGCATGAACGGTGCGGTCGACCGCGCGGCGCTACATCAGACGTTCGACACGATCGTCGCCCGTCACGAAGTGCTGCGCACCCGCTTCGTCAACGACCTCCAGGACATCCGTCCGGAGGAGCCGGTGGCGATGCAGCACTACGACATCGCGCACCTGCCGGCCACTGTCCGCGAACAAGCGCTCACGCAGCTCGCGCAGGAAGAGGCCGCGCGTCTCTTCGACCTGCGCCACGACCTGATGCTGCGCGTCACGCTCGTCCGCCTCACGGAGCGCGAGCACGCGCTGCTGCTCACGCTGCATCACATTGCCGCCGACGGCTGGTCCGTCGGTGTGCTCATCGAAGAGTTCACCGCGCTTTACGGCGCGTTCAGCCGCGGCGAAGCGAATCCGCTGGCGCCGCTGCCGATCCAGTACGCCGACTTTGCGCAGTGGCAGCGCGCGCAGCTTCAGGGCGAGCGCTTCGACGCGCACGTCTCGTACTGGAAAACGCAGCTCGCCGGCATCCCGGCGGTGCACAGCCTGCCGCTCGACAAGCCACGGCCGGCCGAGCAGCGCTTCGAAGGCGGCAGCATCGTCCGCACGCTCGACGCGGCGCTGCTGACGGAGTTGCAGGCGCTCGCGCAGAGCCGCAACGCCAGCCTCTTCATGCTCCTCCAGAGCGCCTTCGCCCTCCTCCTCGGGCGCTGGAGCCGCGGCAACGACATCGTCATCGGCAGCCCCATCGCCGGCCGCGAGCACCGCGCGCTCGATCCGCTCATCGGCTTCTTCGTCAATACGCTCGTGCTCCGCACGCGTCTCAATGAACGTGAATCGTTCCTGGCGCTGCTCGAACAGGCGAAGCAGACCGCGCTCGACGCCTACGCGCATCAGGCCATTCCGTTCGAGACGCTGGTCGACGAGCTGAAGCCGGAGCGCAGCCTCAGCCACGGGGCGCTGTTCCAGATCATGTTCTCGCTGCAGCACGGCAGCGACGTCATCCCGGCGCTGCCGGATCTCGAGATCCGCCGCGTCGAAGAGGACGCGCCGTTCACGCAGTTCGACCTCGCCCTCAGCGCGCGGGAAGACTCCACGCTCGAGCTGCGATGGGATTTCGCCACCAGCCTGTTCGAAGCTGGCAGCATCGAGCGGATGGCCGCCAGCTTCGAAGTCCTCCTGCGCGCCATCGTGGCGACGCCGGAGCAGAGCATCGGCACGCTGCCGCTGCTCACCGACGCCGATCGCCGCGAGCTCGTCACCGCCGCGCCGCTCGCGCCGTTTGCCGAGACCGGCATTCACGAGCTGTTCGAAGCGCACGCCGTCATGACGCCCGACGCGATCGCCGTCTCCTCCGACGCCGGCACGCTCACGTATCGTGAGCTGAACGGCCGGGCCAACGCCATCGCCCGTCTGCTCATCGACCGCGGCATCCGCACGGGCGACCTCGTCGCCATCTGTGCCGACCGGTCGCTCGACCGCATTGCCGCAATCCTCGGCGTGCTCAAGGCCGGCGGCGGCTACGTGCCGCTCGACCCCGGCTACCCGGCCGCGCGCCTGCAGCACATGATCGCCGACAGCGGCGTGGCCATCGTGCTGACGCAGTCGCACCTCGCCGGCGCACTTGATTTCGGGAGCGCACAGCCGGTGCTGCTCGACCGCTTCACCGAATCGCTGGACGCGAACCCGAACGTCGCCGTCTCGGTCAACGACGTCGCCTACGTCATCTACACCTCCGGCTCCACCGGACAGCCGAAGGGCGTCATGGTCGAGCACCGGCAGGTGCAGTCGTACTTTGCCGGCATCAACGCCTGCTACGGCTACGCGCCGCGGCAGCGCGTGCTGGCGGTGTCGTCGTTCAGCTTCGACATCTTCATCGAAGAATTCGCGCTCTCGCTCCTCTCCGGCGGCACGCTCGTCCTCAGCCGCGAAGGGCTCTCCGTCACGGCGGAGGAGTTCTGGAAGACCGTCGTCCGCGAGCGCATCACCGCGCTGTCGCTGCCGACCTCCTACTTCCACTATCTCTGCTCCGAGCTGAGCGCCGCTGAAGCCGAAGCGGCGAAACGCACGCTGCAGCTCATCGTCGTCGGCGGCGAAGCGCTCCTCGCCGAGCAGCTCGGCCGCTGGCAGCGTTTCGTCGGTACATACGTCGCGTTGTGGAACGCGTACGGCCCGACCGAATGCACCGTCAACAGCACCGTCATCGAGCTGAGTGCGTGGCCCATTGAGGAAGGGAAGAACCCGCCGATCGGCAAGCCGCTGCCGAACTACGCCTGCTACGTCCTCGATGCGCACGGCGCGCTCTGCCCGGTCAACGTGCCGGGTGAGCTGGTCATCGGCGGCACCAGCGTCGCCCGCGGTTACCTCAACCGCGCGGAGCTGACGGACGAGAAGTTCGTGCTGCGCAATGGCGAACGGGTCTACCGCACGGGCGATCTCGTTCGCTACCTGCCGGACGGCAACCTCGCCTTCCTCGGCCGCATCGACGACCAGATCAAGCTGCGCGGCTTCCGCGTGGAGCTCGGCGAGATCGAAGCGCAGCTCCTCCGCGCCGAAGGCGTCCGCGAAGCGGCCGTCCTCGTCAAAGGCGCCGGCAACAACCAATTCCTCGCCGCTTACGTCGTGCCGGAAGACGTCGATCTCGACGCCGTCCGCGCCGAGTTGAAACAGACGTTGCCGGAGCACATGATCCCGACCGCGTTCGTCCGCCTCGCCGCGATGCCGCTCAATGCGAACGGCAAGGTGGACAAGAAGGCGCTGCCGGAGCCGGAGCGCCAGGCGCAGACGTACGTCGCCCCGGCCACCGCGCTCGAAGCGCGCATCGCCGCGATCTGGCAGGAAGTGCTGAAGCTCGACGGCGACGTCAGCGTCACCGCGAACTTCTTCGACGTCGGCGGCCACTCGCTGCTGGCGACGCGGATCGCCAGCGCCGTCACCGAAGCCGTCGGCAAGACGCTGCCGGTGCGCGCGATCTTCGAGCACAACACGATCCGCGCGCTCGCCGCGCAGCTCGAACAGCAGGCCGCGACCGGCTACGAAGCCATCCCGGCCGTCGACCGCAACGGGCCGCTGCCGCTCTCGTTCCCGCAGCAGCGCCTCTGGTTCATCGACCAGCTCGAGCAGGGGAGCGCGCAGTACAACATGCCGGCCGCCCTCCGTCTGAAGGGCGCACTCGACCGCGACGCCGTGCAGGCCGCGTTCGATACCATCATCGAACGCCACGAAGTGCTGCGCACACGTTACCGCGCCGAAGGCGATGGGTGCGTGCAGGAGATCCGTGCGGCGGAAGCGCTGCCGATGCACGTACTCGATCTGTCGGCGCTCGCGGAGCAGGAGCGTGACGAAACGCTGCAGCGCCTGATTCGTGAGGAGCTCGCGCGTCCGTTCGATCTGCGCAACGATCTGATGCTGCGCGTGACGCTCGTCCGCCTCGCCGCTGACGAGCACGCGCTGCTCTTCAACATGCACCACATCGCCTCGGACGGCTGGTCGATGGACATCCTCGTCGACGAGTTCACCGTCCTCTACACCGCGTTCGTGCGCGGCGAGGCGAGTCCGCTCGCGCCGCTGCCGATCCAGTACGCCGATTACGCGCAGTGGCAGCGCCTGCAGTTGCAGGGCGATGCCTTCGCGCAGCACCTCGCGTACTGGAAGACGCAACTGGCTGACCTGCCGCCGGTGCACAGCCTGCCGCTGGACAAACCGCGTCCGGCGCAGCAGCGCTTCGACGGCCGCATGGTCGCCCGCACCATCGACGGCGCGCTGCTCCGCCAGCTCGAAGCGCTGGCGCAGCGCCACCACTCCAGCCTCTTCATGGTCCTGCAGAGCGCGTTCGCGCTCCTCATCGGCCGCTGGAGCCACAGCAGCGACATCGTGATCGGCAGCCCCATCGCCGGCCGCGAGCATCGCTCGCTCGATCCGCTCATCGGCTTCTTCCTCAACACGCTCGTGCTGCGCACGCGTCTCGCGCCGGAGCAGTCGTTCCTCGACCTGCTGGAGCAGGCGAAGCAGACGTCGCTCGACGCTTACGCGCATCAGGGCATCCCGTTCGAGATGCTCGTCGACGAGATCGGCGGCGCCCGCAGCCTCAGTCACGGCGCCGTCTTCCAGATCATGTTCTCGCAGGTGCCGCCTGTGACGCTGCCGGAGCTCCCGCAACTCGAGACGGAGCTGCTCCCTCTGGAGCGGCCGTACGCCAAGTTCGACCTCAACCTCGTCGCCGTCGAAGGTAGCGACCGGATGGAGCTGGCCTGGGAGTACGCCACGAGCCTCTTCGAGCCTGCGACCATCGAGCGCATGGCCGGCAGCTTCGACGTGCTGCTGCGCGCCATCGCCGCCGCACCGGAGCGCGCCATCCATGCGCTCCCGCTGACGGCCGACGTCACGCTCGCAACGCAGCCCGACGCCGCGTTCCCGCAGCAGCCGATTCACGAGCTGTTCGAGGCGCAGGCGCGCTCCGCACCCGACGCCATCGCCCTCGTCTGCGACGACGACGAGCTGACTTACGGTGAGCTGAACGAGCGCGCCAACCAGGTCGCGCACCTCCTCATCGCCAAGGGCGTCGCTGCCGGGGAGCTCGTCGCCCTGCGCGCCGAGCGTTCGCTCGACGGCATCGTCGGCACGCTGGCCATCCTCAAGGCCGGTGCCGCGTACCTGCCGCTCGATCCCGGCTATCCGGAAGAGCGCACGCGCTACATGCTCGAAGACGGCGGCGTGCGCTTCCTCCTCACGCAGATGGAGCTGCTCGAAGATGCGCCGCTCGACCTCGTGCAGGCGCTCGTGCTCGACATGCCGGTGCTCGTCGCCAAGCAGCCGAAGACGAATCCCGCGCTCCCGGTGCAGCCGTCCGCTCTCGCGTACGTCATGTACACCTCCGGCTCGACCGGCAAGCCGAAGGGCGTCATGGTCGAACACCGCGGCGTCGTGCGTCTCGCCGTCAACAACGACTACGTTCCGCTGACGTCCGAGACGCGCATGCTGCAGGCCGCGTCGTGCGCGTTCGACGCCGCGACGTTCGAGATCTGGGGCGCGCTGCTCAACGGCGGCTGCCTCGTCATCTACCCCGAGTCGCTGATCGACCTCGCCGTGCTGAACCAGCAGATCGACGCCCACCGCGTCGATACGATGTGGCTCACCGCCGGCCTGTTCGAGCAGTGGAGCCACGTGCTGCCGAAGGGCGGCTCGCTGCGCTGCGTGCTCGCCGGCGGCGATGTCATCAGCCCCGCCGCCGTGGCGCGCGTCTACGCGGCGATGCCGGAAGTGGCGGTCATCAACGGCTACGGCCCGACCGAGAACACCACGTTCAGCACCTGCTACACCGTGCCGCGCGCGGCCGACCTCACGCAGCCCATCCCTCTCGGCCGTCGCATCAACGGCACGTCGCTGCACGTACTCGGCGAAGCCGGACTGCCGTTGCCGCATGGCGCGATCGGTGAGCTGCACGTCGGCGGCGCCGGCCTGGCCCGCGGCTACTGGAACCGCCCCGAACTGACCGCCGAGAAGTTCATCGACGTGGCCACCGGGGAAACGATGGGACAAATAGGACAGATGGGACCGATGGGACCTATGAGTCACACGGCGTCCGCTGATCCTGTTGATTCCACGGACTCCGCGGCTACCGCCCGTCCTATTAGTCCTATTCGTCCCATTGGTCCCATTCGTCCTATCGGTCCCCTGGGCGCCACCACCCGCCTGTACAAGACCGGCGATCTCGTGCGCTTCCTGCCGGACGGCAACCTGGCCTTCATCGGCCGCGTCGACGACCAGGTCAAGCTCCGCGGCTTCCGCATCGAGCCCGGCGAGATCGAAACGCAGCTTCTGCGCATCCCCGGCGTCCGTGAGGCCGTCGTCCTCGTGAAGGGCACGGGCAGCGACAAGTACCTCGCCGCTTACGCCGTCGCGGATCGCGATGCCGAGGAGTTGCGGCAGGCGCTGCGGCAGACGTTGCCGGATTACATGGTGCCGTCGGCGTTCGTCCTGCTGCCGTCGCTGCCGCTCAACGCGAACGGCAAGGTCGATCGCCATGCGCTGCCGGAGCCGGAGCGTCTCGTCCAGCAGACGTACGTCGCTCCCACCACCGCGACCGAAACGCGTCTCGCCGCGATCTGGAAGGAAGTCCTCAAGCTCGACGGCGACGTCAGTGTTACGGCGAACTTCTTCGAGCTCGGCGGCGACTCGCTGCTCGCCACGCGCATCGCCAGCGTCGTCAGCCAGGCGTTCAACCGCACGCTGCCGGTGCGCGCGCTCTTCGAGCACAACACCATCCGCGAGCTTGCCGCGCATCTCGAGCAGCAGTCCGTGACCGCGCATGCGGCTATCCCGCTCGTCGATCGCACGCGGCCGCTGCCGCTGTCGTTCGCGCAGCAGCGTCTCTGGTTCATCGACCAGCTCGAAGAGGGGAGCGCGCAGTACAACATGCCGGCCGCGCTGCGCCTGAATGGCTCGCTCGACCGCAACGCGCTGCAGGCGGCGTTCGACGCCATCATCGAGCGCCACGAAGTCCTGCGTACCCACTTCATGAATGACGGTGACGACGCCGTGCAGCAGATCGGTGCGGCCGAACCGCTGCCGCTGCCGATCGTCGATCTGACGCAGCTCGACGCGAGCGATCGCGAGATCGCCGTTGAGCGTCTGTCCGAGGAGGAGGCGGCGCGTGCGTTCGACCTCAGCCGCGACCTCATGCTGCGCGTCACCCTGCTGCAGCTCGCCGAAGAGGAGCACGTCCTCCTCTTCACCATGCACCACATTGCCTCGGACGCCTGGTCGCTCGACCTGCTCGTCCGTGAGTTCGGCGCGCTGTACGAGGCGTTCAGCCAGGCGGACCGTTGCCAGACGCCGCTCGCGCCGCTGCCGATCCAGTACGCCGACTACGCCGCCTGGCAGCGCGCGCAGCTCCAGGGCGAAGCGTACGAGCGCCACGTCGATTACTGGCGCGTGCAGCTCGCCGGCATCCCGCCGGTGCACAGCCTGCCGCTCGACAAGCCGCGTCCGGCGCAGCAGCGCTTCGAGGGCGGCACCGTCGAGTACACGCTCGACCGCCAGCTCGTCGCGCAGCTCGAAGCACTCGCGCACGGCCACCGCGCCACGCTCTTCATGGTCCTGCAGAGCGCGTTCGCGCTGCTCCTCGGCCGCTGGAGCCGCAGCAACGACATCGTGATCGGCAGCCCCATCGCCGGCCGCGAGCACCGCGACCTCGATCCGCTCATCGGCTTCTTCGTCAACACGCTCGTGCTGCGCACGCGGCTCTCCGAGTCGCAGTCGTTCCACGCGCTGCTCGAAGAGGCGAAGCAGACCGCGCTCGATGCGTACGCGCACCAGGCCATTCCGTTCGAGACGCTCGTCGACGAACTGAAGCCGGAGCGCAGCCTCGGGCACGGAGCCCTGTTCCAGATCATGTTCTCGCTGCTCAAGGGCACGGCGAGCCTGCCGCAGCTTCCGGGCCTCGAGCTTGCGCCGCTCCGTTCATCGTCATCGCTGACGAAAACGGACCTCAACCTCACCGCGATCGAAGGAGAAGAGCAGCTCAGCCTCCAGTGGCATTACGCGACGAGCTTGTTCGAGCGCGAGAGCATCGAGCGCATGGCGGCGAGCTTCGAGCTCCTGCTGCGCGGCATTGTCGCGGCGCCGCAGCAGCCGGTGTACACGCTGCCGCTCGTGACGGACGTCGTCGCGTCGAAGGGCGCGATCGTCGACCGGACGAATGAGCCGTGCGTGCATGTCGCGTTCGAAGCGCAGGCCGCGGCGACGCCGGATGCCATCGCGGTCATCGCCGGCGAGCGTACGCTCACGTACCGCACGCTCAACGAGCAGGCGAACCGTCTCGCGAATGCGCTGCTGGCGAAGGGACTGCCGGCCAAAGCGCGCGTCGGCTTCTACGTGGAGCGCTCGCCCGAAGCGCTGGTGAGCATGCTCGGCATCCTCAAGGCGGGGCTGACGTATGTCCCGTTCGAGCCGAGCAACACCACGGACCGCCTGCAGCACATCATCACCAACGGTGAGATCGCGTGCGTCGCCGTCCAGGCGAGCCTCGCGGCGAAACTCCCCGCGGGTCTGCGGATCATCGTGCTCGATGGCGAGCTGCCGTACGCCACGCACAACCCCGAAGTGGCAGTGAGCCACGACGACAGCGCGTACGTCATGTACACCTCTGGCTCCACCGGTGTGCCGAAGGGCGTGGAGATCACGCACGGCGGCCTGCTCGACTACTGCGCCTTCGCCTCGCAGCACTACTACAGCGAGAACCTCAGCGGTTCGTTCGTCGTCACCTCCCACGGCTTCGACATCACGGTGCCCAGCTTGTACGTGCCGCTGCTCCGCGGCGGTGCGGTCAACCTGACGGCGCCGGGTGAAGAGCTGCTGCACCTGGCGGAGATGCTCTCGAACGATGCAACGGCCTACCTGCTGCGCATGACGCCGATGCACGTCACCGGCGCCCTGGCACTGCTGCCTGCGGAACTGGTGAGCAATACGCCCCACGTCTTCGTCATCGGTGGTGAAGCGTTCCCCGCGACGCTGGCCCGTGACCTCCAGAACCGCTTCCCCAACGCACAGCTCTACAACCACTACGGTCCCACCGAGACGGTCGTCGGCTGCGCGATGTACGACGTGACGGCTGCGCTGTCCGCCGCGCGCAGCACCGAAAACCAAAAACCGACAACCGAAAACCGGCCCGCACGCAGCACGGACAACGGACAACGGACAACGGACAACGCCCTCGTTGCCCGCCTCCCCATCGGCCGCGCCATGGACAACCACGAGCTCTACGTCCTCAACGAGGCGCAGCAGCTCGCGCCGCTCGGTGTGGCCGGTGAGCTTTGCATCGGCGGCGCCGGTGTAGCCAGGGGCTACGTCAACCAGCCCGACGTCACCGCCGCGAAGTTCATCGCCAATCCGTTCGGCGACGGACGCCTCTACCGCAGCGGCGACGTCGTGCGCATGCTGCCGTCCGGCGACCTCGAGTTCCTCGGGCGCGTCGATGACCAGATCAAAGTCCGCGGCTTCCGCATCGAGCCGGGCGAGATCGAAGCCACGCTCAAGCAGACCGTCAAGGATGCTCTCGTCGTCGTGCAGGGAGACGAGGAGAACAAGGCCCTCGTCGCCTATGTCATCGCCGATGACGACGCCATCCTGCCCGAGCTGAAGGCGCGGCTGGCGAAAGCGCTGCCCGACTACATGATCCCCACCGGCTGGTGCGTGCTTCCCGCGTTCCCGCTGAACGCCAACGGCAAGATCGACCGCAAGGCGCTGCCGGCGGTCGTTCGCCAACCGGCCGCGGAGCACGTCGAGCCGGCGACGGACAGCGAGCGTCTTCTCGCCGGGATCTGGCAGAGCGTCCTCAAGCTCGAGACTTCGCCCAGCGTCACCGCCAACTTCTTCGAGCTCGGCGGCCACTCACTGCTGGCCACCCGTGTCGCCAGCGCCGTCAGCCAGTCGTTCGAGAAGAAGATCCCGGTGCGCGCGCTCTTCGAGCACAACACCATCCGCTCGCTCGCGGCGCATCTCGATGCGCTGTCGCGCTCCACGCATCACGCCATCGTGCCGGCGGACCGCTCGCAGGAGCTGCCGCTCTCGTTCGCCCAGCAGCGCCTCTGGTTCGTCGATCAGCTCACCGGCAAGAGCCCGCAGTACAACATGCCGGCGGCGTTCCGTCTCCGCGGCCGTCTCGACCGCGACGCTCTGCAGCAGGCGCTCGACGAGATCGTTCGCCGTCACGAGATCGTCCGCACCACGTACCTCGCCGACCTCGGTACCGCGCGCCAAGTCATCAACGACGCGCGTCCCATCGTCATCGTCCCCACCGACCTGACGTCGCTCGACCCCGCGGCGCGCGAGCTGCGCGTGCAGGAGCTGGCGCAGGAAGAAGCGCGCACGCCGTTCGATCTCGCGACCGATCTGATGATGCGCGCCTCGCTCCTGAAGCTGTCCGACAGCGACCACGTGCTGCTCTTCACGATGCATCACATCGCCTCTGACGGCTGGTCCATCGGCGTCCTCGTCCGCGACTTCGTGGCCCTCTATGAGGCCTTCACCAGCGGGAAGCCGTCGCCGCTCGCTCCGCTCGCCATTCAGTACGCCGACTACGCGAAGTGGCAGCGCGACTGGCTGCAGGGCGACGTGCTCGAAGGGCAGCTCGCCTACTGGCGTACGCAGCTCGCCGACCTGCCGCCGGTCCATCGCCTGCCGCTCGACAAGCCGCGTCCGGCCGTGCAGGGCTTCGCCGGCGCCCGCCGCGTGCAGCTTCTCGATCCGGCGCTGCTGCAACAGCTCAACCTCCTCGCTCGCGGCCGCAACGCCAGCCTCTACATGGTCATGCAGAGCGCCCTGGCGCTGCTCGTCGGACGCTGGAGCAACGAGACCGACATCGTCATCGGCAACACCATCGCCGGACGCACGCACAAGGACGTCGAGAGCCTCATCGGCTTCTTCGTCAACAACGTCGTCCTGCGCACCGACCTCTCCACCGCCGCGACGTTCGACGAGCTGCTGGAGCAGGTCAAGCGCACCAGCCTCGACGCCCACATCAATCAGGACATCCCGTTCGAGATGCTGGTCGACGAGCTGAAGGTCGAGCGGAGCCTCAGCCACTCGCCGCTCGTGCAGATCGTCTTCACGTTCCGCAACAACGAGGAGACGAACGTCGTCCTGCCGGAGCTCGCGATCGAGAACGCCGCCGACACCTTCAGCACCAGCCGCTTCGATCTCGAGATCCTCGTGACCGAGCGGCCGGAAGGGCTGGAGCTGTCGTGGGCCTACTCCACCGACGTCTTCGAGCAGCCGACCATCGACCGCCTCGGCGCCAGCTTCGAGGTGCTGCTGCGCAACGTCGTCGCCGCACCGGCCGCGCCGCTGCAGACGATCGACGTCATGACCGAAGCCGATCGCACGCGCCGCGCCGACTGGGAGCAGCCCGACGTCGCGTTCCCCGAGCACCTCACGATTCACGAGCTGTTCGAACAGCACGCGGCCGCGACGCCGGATGCCGTAGCCGTCATCTTCAACGAAGAAGAAATGACGTATGGCGAGCTCAATGCCGCGGCCAATCGTCTCGCGCGTTACCTCGTCGACAAAAACATCAAACCGGATTCCAGGGTCGGCATCTGTGTCGAGCGCTCGCTCGACATGCTCGTCGGCATCCTTGGCATCCTCAAAGCCGGAGGCGCCTATGTCCCCATCGACCCGAACTACCCCGAAGAGCGCATCGCTCACATCCTCGAAGATTCGGGGCTCGATCTCGTCCTGACGCAGGGAGAGCTGCTGCAGCTCAGCGACGCGTTCAGCGACTACCCGACCATGCCGATCGACGCCGGCTTCCGCAACGTGCTGCTGGCGCGCTACTCCGACCAGAACCTCGATCACGTCACTGTGACGCCGCGCAACCTCGCGTACGTCATCTACACGTCGGGCTCCACCGGCAAGCCGAAGGGCGTCATGGTCGAGCACCGCGGCGTCGTCCGGCTCGTCATCAACAACCATTACGTACCGCTGAACGCCGAGACGCGCATCCTCCAGGCTTCGACGTGCGCATTCGATGCGGCCACGTTCGAGATGTGGGGTGCGCTGCTCAACGGCGGCCAGCTCATTCTCTACCCCGAGAGCCTCATCGACCTGAAGGTGCTGAACCAGCAGCTCGACGAGCATCGCGTGAACACGCTGTGGCTCACCGCCGGCCTGTTCGAGCAGTGGAGCTACCAGCTTCCGCAGCGCGGCTCGCTGCGCTACGTGCTCGCCGGCGGCGACGTCATCAGCCCCGCGGCCGTGGCGCGCGTCTACAGCGGGATGGAGCACGTCGCCGTCATCAACGGTTACGGACCGACCGAGAACACCACCTTCAGCACCTGCTACACCGTCCCCCGCACCGCTGATTTCTCCCAGCCCATCCCGCTGGGAACGAAGATCAACGGCACCTCCCTCCACGTCCTCGACCGCGCCCAGCGTCCCCTTCCCACCGGCGCCATCGGGGAGCTCTACCTCGGCGGCCCCGGCCTCGCCCGCGGCTACCTGAACCGCGACGAGTTGACGGCCGAGAAGTTCGTCGACACCGCCTCCGGCCGCCTCTACCGCACGGGCGATCTCGTGCGCTACCTCCCGGACGGCACTCTGGCCTTCATCGGCCGCGTCGACGACCAGGTCAAGATCCGCGGTTTCCGCATCGAGCTCGGCGAGATCGAAGCGCATCTCACCCGCCTCCCCGCCGTCCGCGACGCCGTCGTTCTCGCGCTCGGCGAAGGCAACAACAAGTACCTCGCGGCCTACATCGTCCCGGCAGGGGCGTGGGACGAGGCAGCCCTCCGCCAGACCCTCAAGCAGTCGCTTCCCGATCACATGCTGCCGACGGCTTACGTCGTCATGCCCTCACTGCCGCTCAACGCGAACGGCAAAGTGGACAAGAAAGCGCTCCCCGAGCCCGACCGCCAGGGCCACGACGGCTATGTCGCGCCCAGCACCGAGACCGAAAAGCAGATCGCCGAGATCTGGCAGGAGATTCTCAAACTCGACCACCCCGTCAGCGCCAACGCCCACTTCTTCGACCTCGGCGGCAACTCCCTGTCGCTGCTGAGGGTCAAGGCCTACATCGAGCGCGCCTTCTCGCTGGAAGTGCCGACGCGCCTGTTCTTCGAATATCCGACGGTGACCGGCATCGCCCTGGCCACCGAACTGCTGCGCACGAAGAACGACGTGGCCCTGGACCTCGAAGAAGAGGAAATGGAGGTGGGGGAACTGTAAGGGACACGATAGGACGAATAGGACCAATAGGACGAATAGGACGACTTTCATAAGTCCTATCTGTCCTATCCGTCCCATAGGTCCTATCCGTCCCATAGGTCCTATCCGTCCTATCGTCCCCTCCACCGTGCCCCTGTACACTCCGCCCGGTGACCAGAAAAGCGCGGCGTGCCTGGGTGGTGGTCCTCTTCGTGATTGCCGCGGCGGCCGTTTTCTACCTGCGCCAATACGGTGGGCCGCTCTTCCGGCATCCGGTCGTCGCGGTGCGGCTCATCCGTACGGATGCGCCGCCGAGGCTGCCGGTGCCGGTGCGGGGTGTGGCGGCGTCGCGGCTGGTGGATACCTGGGGTGGGATCCGCTCGGGCGGGCGCAGGCACCAGGGGATCGACATCTTCGCTCCGCGCGGGCGTGAGATCGTCAGCACCACGCGCGGCATCGTCGTCACGGTCGGCTACGCCTCGCTGGGCGGGCGCGTCGTCCGCGTGCTCGGGCCGGGCGGCTACTGGCATTACTACGCCCACCTGGAGCGCTTCGCCGCGATTCGTCCGGGCGATCTGGTCGAAGCCGGTACCGTGCTCGGCTACGTCGGTGACTCCGGCAACGCCAGGGGGACGCCGCCCCACCTCCACTACGGCATCTACCGCTTCCGTGGAGGGGCGGTGAACCCGTACGACTTCCTCGCCCCGGTGCGGCCTCAGCGGCGCGGTTCGCCATAAGCGCCTTCGGCGCAACCCCTCATCTCCCCCTTTCCCGCCACTCCAACACTCCGGAAGAAATTAGTTATTGGTGTGTGGTGGTTGCAAGGGCATTCCGATCAGTACGGGTAGATCACTCCGACGCGCATAGCGCCTCCGGCGAGAGCTGTCCCACGTTACGCCGGTCCCACGACAGGCATCCCGCGGTCCATCGACGAGCCCCGCTCGCCACGCTGGAAGTCTATCGAGCGCAGTCACTTAAGTTCCGAAGAAGAAGGTGTCATGGTTCCGAATCTCGTCAAGGAAGCTAGAGAAGCAGGCGTCCAGCTGTTCGTACAGGACGGCAAACTCAACTTCACGGCCCGCAAAGGGGGGTTCTCCAGGGAGCTCCGCGAAAAGATCGTCGCGAATAAGCAGGAGATCGTCCATTTCCTGAACCGCGTCGATGGTGCCGTCGGAGCCGAGTCCTCTTCCGTGCAACTGCAGAAGGTCACGCAGCGCCAGTCGGTGCCGCTCTCCTTCTCGCAGCAGCGCCTCTGGTTCGTCGATCAGCTCGAAGGTGGCAGCCACCAGTACAACATCTTCACCGCGCTGCGGCTGAAGGGTACGCTGGACCAGCAGGCACTGCAGTGGGCGTTCGACGAGATCGTCCGCCGCCATGAGGTCCTTCGCACCGTCTACCACAGCAGCGACGCCGGAGACGGCCTGCAGGACGCCACCGCGCCGCGGCCTCTGCCGCTGTACGAGGTCGACCTCTCTTCGCTCGACGAAGCCACGCAGACCGAGCGCATCCACGAGCTGTCGCGCGCCGAAGCCGAAACGCCATTCGACCTCAGCGCCGACCTGCTTCTCCGCGCCGGCCTCCTGAAGCTCGCCGCCGACGAGCACGTCCTTCTCTTCACGATGCACCACATCGCGTCGGATGGCTGGTCGATCGGCATCCTGGTCAAGGAATTCGCCGCCCTCTATGTGGCGGCCACGGAGCAGCGCCCGAGCCCGCTCGCGCCGCTCCCCATCCAGTACCTCGACTACGCCCACTGGCAGCGCACCTCGCTGCAGGGCGACGAGCTCCAGGGTCAGATCGACTACTGGAAGAAGAAGCTGGACGGCATTCCGCGCCTGCACAGCCTGCCGATCGACAAAGTCCGCCCGGCTCAGCAGCGTTTCGCCGGGCGCCGCCACTCGCAGTTCATCGACCGCGAGCGACTCGGCCAGTTGCGCCAGCTCGCACAAGCCAACGGCGTCAGCCTTTTCGTCCTCCTCCAGAGCGCCTTCTCGCTCCTCATCGGCCGCTGGAGCAACGAGCAGGACGTCGTCATCGGCAGCTCCATCGCCGGACGCATGCAGAAGGACGTCGAGCCGCTCATCGGCTGCTTCGTCAACACCCTCGCGCTGCGCACCGACCTCTCGGCCGCGCTGACGTTCACCGAGCTTCTCCGCCGCAGCAGGGAGACCGTGCTCGAAGCCTTTTCGCACCAGCAGGTGCCGTTCGAGATGCTGGTCGACGCGCTCAAGCCGGAGCGCAGCCTCAGCCACTCGCCGCTCTTCCAGCTCCTCTTCGTCCTGCAGAACACCGAGTCGACCGAAGTCAGCCTGCCGGGCCTGACGATCAGCGAGATCCCCAGCGCCGACAGCGTCATCCGCTACGACCTCGAGCTCTCCTGTACCGAAGGCGACGGTCTCGCACTCACCTGGAGCTACGCCGACTCGCTCTTCGAGGCCGCCACCATCGAGCGTATCGCCGCCAGCTTCGCGGTGCTTCTCTCCTCGATCGTCGCCGCTCCCGAAACCAACATCAAGCAACTGCGCATCGTCCCTGACGCCGACCTTCGCGCGTACGACGCGTGGAACCAGACACAGGCCGCGTTCCCGGCCGACCTCTGCGTGCATCAGCTCTTCGAGCAGCAGGCCGCGCAGAATCCCGACGCCATCGCCGCCGAGTACGACGGGCAGCAGCTCACGTACGGCGTCCTCAACGCGAAAGCCAACCAGCTCGCCGACTACCTCCGCGAGTGGGGCCTCGGCCCCGATTCGCTCGTCGGCATCTGCGTCGAGCGCTCCTTCGAGATGGTCGTCAGCGTCCTCGGCATCATGAAAGCCGGCGCGGCCTACGTGCCACTCGAGCCGTCGTATCCGCGCGAGCGCATCGACTACATCCTCAAGGACGCAGCCCTCGATGTCGTCCTCGTGCAGTCCTCCGTCATCGAGCGCGTTCCCCTCTCCGGCGTGGACGTGGTCATGGTGGACGACGTCCTCAGCGACGGCTTCATGGACGGCTACTCCGCCGCGAACGTCGCCGCGGATGTCACCCCTGAGAACCTCGCGTACGTCATCTACACCTCCGGCTCGACGGGCCAGCCGAAAGGCGCGATGGTCCATCACCGCGGCGTCGTCAACTACCTGACGAACGCCGTGACCTCGTACTTCGAGCCGCACCACGCCGGCTCGGTCATGTCGTCGCCGCTCTGCTTCGACGCCACGGTCACGAGCCTCCTCGCGCCACTCGTCTGCGGGGGCAGGCTCGTCCTCCTGCCGGAAGCGCAGGAGGCGATGCTCGCCGGCCTCGCGCATCACCTCTTCGAAAGCGAAACCGCGTGGCTCTTCAAGCTCACGCCCGCGCACCTCGAGATGCTCGCGGCCATCGCCAACGGACGCCCGCATGAGGCGGAGCACGTCCTCGTCATCGGCGGCGAGCAGCTCACCGTCAGCACGCTGACCAAGTGGAAGGAGCACCTCCTTCCGCGCGCCACCTTCATCAACGAATACGGTCCGACCGAGACCGTCGTCGGCTGCTCGACGTACCGCGTCGAGACCACGGCCGACTTGCATCTGCCGCACTGCGCCAGCGCCATCTCCATCGGCAAGCCGATCGCCAACACGACTCTCTTTGTGCTCAACGAGCAGCGCCAGTCCGTCCCGGTCGGCGCCATCGGTGAGCTCTACATCGGCGGCGCCGGCGTTGCCCGCGGCTACCTCAATCGCCCTGAGCTGACCGCCGACCGCTTCATCACCCTCGGCGCCGAGCGCCTCTACAAGACCGGCGACGTCGTCCGCTATCTGCCGGACGGCAACCTCGTCTTCCTCGGCCGCAGCGACGATCAGGTCAAGATCCGCGGCTTTCGCATCGAGCTCGGCGAGATCGCCGCACAGATCGCGAAGCAGCCGGACGTCGACGACAGCCTCGTCGTCGCCGCTGACGACAATGGCGAAAAGAGTCTCGTCGCCTACGTCGTCTCCGCGAAGGACGAAGCCGTCCTCGCCGAGACGCTCAAGCAGACGCTCGCGCGCTCGCTGCCCGACTACATGCTGCCGTCGGCCATCGTCGTCCTCAAAGAGTTCCCGCTGACGACGAACGGCAAGATCGACCGCAAGGCGTTGCCCGCGCCGAACCGTCAGGCGCATCACGCCTACGTCGCGCCGACCACGGTCACCGAAACGAAGCTCGCGTCGCTCTGGCAGGAGATCCTCAAGCTCGACGACGCCGTCAGCATCACTGCCAACTTCTTCAACCTCGGCGGACACTCGCTCCTGGCCACACGCCTCCTCAGCCGCGTGGCGAAGGAGTTCAAGGTCAGCGTGCCTCTGCGCGGCCTCTTCGAGCACCCGACGCTGCGCGACTTCGCCGGCTACGTCGACGGCCTGACGCAGGTCGCGTTCATTCCGCTCGTGCCGGTGTCGCGCGACGGCGAGCTGCCCGCGTCGTACGCGCAGCAGCGCCTCTGGTTCATCGACCAGCTCGAGCAGGGGAGCACGCAATACAACATGCCAGCCGCGCTGCGCCTCAAAGGCACGCTCGATCGCGCCGCGCTGCAGGCCAGCTTCGATACCATCATCGCGCGCCACGAAGTACTGCGCACGCGATACGTCGCCAGCGGCGAGAGCTGCATCCAGGACATCCGCCCCGCGGCGCCGGTGCAGATCCGCGAGCTCGAAGCGGTGGACCTCGAGCGCGCGCTGATCGAGGAAGCCTCGCGCCCGTTCGATCTCGCCAACGAGCTGATGCTGCGCGTTGCGCTCGTCCGCCTCGCGGACGACGACCACGCGCTCCTCCTCACGCTCCACCACATCGCCGCCGACGGCTGGTCCTTCGGCGTCCTCGCCAACGAGCTGAGCGCGCTCTATCGCGCCTTCACCAGCGGCGAAGCCAATCCGCTCGCGCCGCTCACCATTCAGTACGCCGACTTTGCGCAGTGGCAGCGCGCCACGCTGCAGGGCGAAGGGCTCGAGCGCCAGCTCGCTTACTGGAAGCGGCAGCTCGCCGATCTGCCGCCGGTGCATGCGCTGCCGCTCGACAAGCCGCGTCCGGCGCAGCAGACGTTCGCGGGCGGCAACGTCCGCGGCCGCCTCGACGCCGCCACCACCGCGCGCCTGCTCGCTTTCGCCGAGGAGCGGGGGACGACTTTGTTCATGCTGTTGCAGACGGCGTTCTCGCTGCTGCTCGCGCGCTGGAGCAACGCGAACGATATCGTCGTGGGCAGCCCCATCTCCGGCCGCACGCACAAGGACGTCGAGCCGCTCATCGGCTTCTTCGTCAACACGCTCGTCCTGCGCACGAAGCTCGAAGGCAGCATGTCCTTCGATGAGCTGCTGCAGAAGAACAAGCAGACCATCCTCGACGCGTTCGGCCATCAGGACGTCTCGTTCGACGCGCTCGTCGGCGAGCTGAAGCCGGAGCGCAGCCTCAGCTACTCGCCGCTGTTCCAGATCCTCTTCGCGCTGCAGAACAACGAAGCTCTGACCCTCGACCTCCCGGGGCTCGACGTCGCGGAGCTGGGCGGCGAGAACAGCGCCATCCGCTTCGACCTGCAGCTCGCCGCGCGTGAAGACGAGGGAGAGCTCGTGCTGAGCTGGAGCTACGCCGACGCCCTCTTCGATGCGAAGACCATCGAGCGCATGGCGGCCAGCTACACCGTGCTGCTCGACGCCATCGTGGCCAACGCCGCCACGGCTGTCGATCGCCTGCCGCTGCTGACCGAGGCGGATGAACGGCAGCTCGCGTCGTGGAACGAAACGGCGATGCCGTATCCGGCGGAGCAGTGCGTGCACCAGCTCTTCGAGGCGCAGGCCGCGAAGACGCCCGATGCACTCGCCGTCAGCGCTGGCGACGAGCAGCTCACCTATCGCGAGCTGAACGAGCAGGCCAACCGCATCGCCCACGGGCTGATCGCGCGCGGCGTGCAGCCCGACACGCTCGTCGGCATCAGCTTCGAGCCCGGCGCCAAAGTCGTCGCCGCGCTCCTCGGCGTCCTCAAAGCAGGCGCCGCCTACGTGCCGCTCTCCCCGTCGTTCCCTGAAGCGCGTCTGCAGTCCATCCGCGCCGACGGCGGCGTGGAGCTCGTGCTGACCGAAAGCGACACGTTCGAGTCGTTCCCGGCGCACAACCCGCGCGTCGGAGCTCTCACCACGGCGCATCTCGCCTACGTCATCTACACCTCCGGCACCACCGGACAGCCGAAGGGCGTCATGATCTCGCACGAAGCGGCCGTCAACTTCACGACCGGCTTCCTCGCGCGCCTCGCGCTGCCGAAGGTCGAGAAGTGGCTGCTTCTCACGGCCGTGACGTTCGACATCGCCTTCTTCGAGTGGTTCGGCTGCCTCATCTCGGGCGGCGCCGTCGTCGTCGCCGGCACCAGCGCGCAGTCCGACGCCACGGAGCTCCGCCGCCTCATCGAGCGCGAGCGCGTGCAGCTCATCCAGACCACGCCGTCGCGCTGGTCGATGCTGCTCGACGCCGGCTGGCAGGGACAGCACGACCTCGTCGCCCTCTGCGGCGGCGAAGCCTTGCCGCTCGCGCTGCAGCAGAACCTCGTGCGCCGCGTCGCGTCGCTCTGGAACTGCTACGGCCCGACGGAAGCCACGGTGTGGTCGCTGATCAACGACGTCCGCCCCAGCGACACCAACGTCGCCCTCGGCACAGGCCTCGGCAACTACACCCACCACGTGCTGGACGCCAACAAACAGCCCGCCCCCATCGGCGCCATCGGAGAGCTCTACATCGGCGGCCCCAGCCTCGCGCGCGGCTACGTGAATCGCGCTGAGTTGACGGCTGAAAAGTTTATCGAAGTGGCCATCGGGGGAACGATGGGACAAATAGGACCTATAGGACAAATGGGACCTATGGGACCTGTGAATTCAACCGATTCCGCGGCTGCCGCCAGTCCGTTGACCGCCAGCGCCACGCTTCCCGTGCGTGCGGCCAGCGACATGGTTGCCGGTCACACGGATTTCGTGGCCATCTCCAGTCCTATTCGTCCTATCAGTCCTATTCGTCCCATTGGTCCTATCGTCCCCCAGCGCCTCTACCGCACGGGTGACCTCGTCCGCTATATGCCGGACGGCACGTTGGCCTTCCTTGGGCGCACCGACCATCAGGTCAAAGTCCGTGGCTACCGCATCGAGCTCGCCGAGATCGAAGCGCAGCTGCTGCGCATCGACGGCGTTCGCGAAACCGTCGTCGTCGCGCGAGGGGAGGGGAGTGACCGCTACCTCGCCGCCTACGTCGTCGGCAACGTCACCGACGCCGACGTGCTGCGCGCCGGCCTGGCGCAGACGCTGCCCGACTACATGATCCCCACCGCATACGTCTTCCTGACGGCGCTGCCGCTCAACACGAACGGCAAGGTCGACCGCAAAGCGCTGCCGGAGCCGGAGCGCCAATCGCGCGACCTCTACGTCGCGCCGGCGAACGACAACGAGGCGCGCATCGCCGCAATCTGGCAGCAGACGCTCAAGCTCGAGAATCCCGTCAGCGCAACCGCGAACTTCTTCGAGCTCGGCGGCCACTCGCTCCTCGCCACGCGGATCGCCGCCGCGATGAGCGAAGCCTTCGGCAAGACGCTGCCGGTGCGCGCGCTCTTCGAGCACAACACCGTCCGCACCCTCGCCGCGCACATCGACCAGCAGCAGGAGACGGCGCAGGCGGTCATCGTCAAAGCCGACCGTACGCAGCCGCTCCCGCTGTCGTTCTCGCAGCAGCGCCTCTGGTTCATCGACCAGCTCGCGGAAGGCAGCACGCAATACAACATGCCCGCGGCGTTCCGCGTCCGCGGCGCGCTCGATCGCGCCGCGCTGCAGTCGACGCTCGATGCCATCGTCGCCCGCCACGAGGTGCTGCGCACGCGTTACCTCGCCGACGGCGATAGCGCCATCCAGCACATCCAGAAGGTGCGCCCCGTCGTCATCGGCGACATCGATCTCTCCAGCCTCGCCGAGACCGACCGCGAGCTCGCGCTCCAGCGCCTCGCGCAGGAGCAGGCCTCGCATCCGTTCAATCTTTCCCGCGACCTGATGCTGCGCGTCAGCGTCGTGCGCCTCGCCCCGCGCGAGCACGCCATTCTCCTGACGCTGCACCACATCGCTGCCGACGGCTGGTCGATCGACGTGCTGCTCGGCGAGTTCGCCACGCTCTACACCGCCTTCTCCCGCCGGGAGAAGAGCCCCCTCGCGCCGCTGCCGATCCAGTACGCCGATTACGCCCAGTGGCAGCGCACGCAGCTCCAGGGCGACGGCTTCGAGCGCCAGGTGTCGTACTGGAAGCAGCAGCTCGCCGACCTTCCGGCGGTGCACAGCCTGCCGCTCGACAAGCCGCGTCCCGCGCAGCAGCGCTACGACGCCGGGACCGTCCTGCACACGCTCGACGCGGAGCTCGTCGCGCAGCTCAACGCGCTGGCGCAGCAGCATCGCGCGTCGCTCTTCATGGTCCTGCAGAGCGCCTTCGCGCTGCTCGTCGGACGATGGAGCCGCAGCAACGACATCGTCATCGGCAGCCCGATCGCCGGCCGCGAACAGCGCGCGCTCGATCCGCTCATCGGTTTCTTCATCAACACGCTCGTCCTGCGCACGCGCCTCTCCGAGTCGCAGTCGTTCGACGCGCTCCTCGAGCAGGCGAAGCAGACCGCGCTCGATGCTTTCGCCAACCAGTCCGTGCCGTTCGAGACGCTCGTTGACGAGCTGAAGCCGGAGCGGAGCCTCAGCCACAGCGCGCTGTTCCAGCTCATGTTCTCCATGCAGCACCGCGCGCCGGGTACGCTCGAGCTGCCCAGCCTCGACGTCCAGCCGCTGGGCCAGGAGCTGGCGCTCACCAAGTTCGATCTCAACCTCACCGCCATCGAAGCCGAGCGCGAGCTCGTCCTCCGCTGGCACTACGCCACCAGCATCTTCGAGCGCGACACCCTCGAGCGCATGGCCGCCAGCTTCGAGGTGCTGCTGCGCGGCATCGTCGCGACGCCGCAGCAGCCGGTTTACGCGCTGCCGCTCGTCACCGAGGTTGTGCGCTCGCAGGGCGAGAGCCTCGATCGCACGAACACGCCGTGCGTGCACGCCGCCTTCGAGACGCAGGCCGCGCTGACGCCGGACGCCACCGCCGTGGCCTCCAACGAGCGCACCCTCACGTATCGTGACCTCAACGAGCAGGCCAACCGCGTGGCGCATGCGCTCCTCGCGCAGCAGCTTCCGGCCGGCGCCCGCGTCGGCATCTACGTCGAGCGCTCCCCCGAAGTGCTCACCGGCTTCCTCGGCATCCTCAAGGCTGGGCTGACGTACGTCCCCTTCGAGCCGAGCAACACCGCCGAGCGCCTGCGCCACATCGTCGACAACGGCGACATCACCTGCGTCGTCGTCGACTCACGCCTCGCACACAACCTGCCGGCGCACGTCACGCGCATCCTCATCAACGAGCCGCTGCCGTTCGCCACGCACAACCCCGGCATCGCCGTCGCGCACGAAGACAGCGCGTACGTCATGTACACCTCCGGCTCGACCGGCGTCCCCAAAGGCGTCGAGATCACGCATGGCGGCCTGCTCGACTACTGCGCGTACGCCTCCGAGCGTTACTACTCCGCGGAGCTGAGCGGCTCGTTCGTGGTGACGTCGCACGGCTTCGACATCACGGTGCCCAGCCTCTACGTCCCGCTGCTCCGCGGCGGCTGCGTGAACCTGGCGACGCCAGGCGAAGAGCTGATCGCCCTGGCGGATGCGCTGAGCGGCGGGGCTGACGATAGGACGAATGGGACGGATAGGACGAATGGGACGAACGCCGCCTATCTACTGCGCATGACGCCCATGCACGTGACGGGACTGTTGTCCCTGCTGCCTGCCGGCGAAGCGGATCCTGCTTTGTTGCCCCTCGCCCCGCTTGCGGGGAGAGGGTGGCGCGAAGCGCCGGGTGAGGGGCGGTCCCACGAAGAGCGAACCGCCGCACACGTCTTCGTCATCGGCGGCGAAGCCTTCCCCGCCACACTCGCACAAGACCTTCAGACCCGTTTCCCCAACGCGCAGATCTACAACCACTACGGCCCCACCGAAACCGTGGTCGGCTGCGCCATCTACGACGTGACCGCCGCGCAGCGCAGCACCGAAAACCAAAAACCGACAACCGAAAACCGCGCGAACGCGCGCCACGCCCGCCTCCCCATCGGCCGCGCCATGGCCAACCACGAGCTGTACGTCCTCAACGAGGCCAACCAGCTCGCGCCCATCGGCGTGCCGGGTGAGCTGTGCATCGGCGGCGCCGGTGTCGCGAAGGGCTACGTCAAGCAGCCCGAGCTCACCGCCGCGAAGTTCATCGCCAATCCGTTCGGCGAGGGACGTCTCTACAAGAGCGGCGACGTGGTCCGCCTGCTCCCTTCCGGCGACGTCGAGTTCCTTGGCCGCGTCGACGATCAGCTCAAGATCCGCGGCTTCCGCATCGAGCCGGGCGAGATCGAGAGCGTGCTCAAACAGACGGTCAGCGATGCGCTGGTCGTCGTGCAGGGAGAAGGGGAGCACAAGGCGCTCGTCGCCTACGTCGTCGGTCAGCAGATCGACCTCGACGCCCTGAAAGCGCGCGTGCGCAAAGCCCTGCCCGACTACATGGTGCCGAACGGGTGGTGCGTGCTCGACGCCTTCCCCCTCAACGCCAACGGCAAGATCGATCGCAAGGCGCTGCCCGCCGTCGACCGTCAGGCCGCCGTGGCCTATGTCGCTCCCAACAGCGAGACCGAAGTGCGTCTCGCGCAGATCTGGCAGGACGTGTTGAAGCTAAACGCTTCGCCCAGCATCACGGCGAACTTCTTCGACCTCGGCGGCCACTCGCTGCTCGCCACCCGTCTTGCCAGCCAGATTTCGATTGCATTCCAGTGCCGTGTTCCGCTCCAGGCCTTCTTCCAGTACCAGGACGTTCGCACCCTCGCCGATTTCATCGACGGCGTGCAGTGGATGAACGTCAGCGCGTCGGCCGAAGCGGATCACTACGAAGACGAAGGAACCCTGTAATGATTGCTGATGTCCTCAAGCGTGCCCAGTCCGAGGGAGTCGAGCTTTACCTCGACGGCGAGCAGCTCAAGTTTCGAATGAAGCAGGGGCGCCTCAGCCCCGAGCTGAAGGCCGACCTCGTCGCCAACAAGGCGTCGATCATCTCCCTCCTGCGCGAGCAGGCTCTCGCCGTCGACAGCGACATCCCCGTCGTGCCGCGCGAGCAGGCGTTGCAGTGCTCCTTCGCCCAGCAGCGCCTCTGGTTCGTCGATCAGCTCGAAGGCGGCAGCGCGCAGTACAACATCCCCGCGGCGATGCGTCTGAAGGGACGCCTCGACGTGGCGGCGTTGCAGCGCGCGGTCGACACGATCATCGAGCGCCACGAGATCCTCCGCACCGTCTACCGCGCCGAGGAAGGGGAGGCCGTCCAGGTCATCCATGCGAAGCGTTCGCTGGCCATCCGCCACGTCGACCTCACCGCGGCTGCCGATCGCGAAGAGCAGGTGCAGACCTTCGCCCGTGAAGAAGCGGAAGCCGGCTTCGACCTCGCGGCGGATCTGATGCTGCGCGTCGCGCTGCTGCAGCTTGCCGACGAGGAGCACGTCCTGCTCTTCACGATGCACCACATCGCCTCGGACGGCTGGTCGATGGGCATCCTCGTACGCGAGTTCGTCACGCTCTATGGCGCGTACAGCGCGGGGGCGGCCAATCCTCTTGCGCCGCTGCCGATCCAGTACGCTGATTACGCGCAGTGGCAGCGCCGCCAGGGCGGCGGCCTGCAGCCGCAGCTCGAGTACTGGAAGCAGCGCCTCGACGGCATCCCGCAGCTCCACAGTCTGCCGCTCGACAAGCCGCGCCCCGTGCGCCAGAGCTACGTCGCCGGCCGTTACCAGCAACGCGTCGAGCGCCCCCTCGCCGACGCGCTCCAGCGCCTCGGGCGCGAGCAGGACGCCACGCTGTTCATGGTCCTGCAGACCGCCTTCGCGCTGCTGCTTTCGCGCTGGAGCGGTGCGGACGACATCGTCATGGCCGTGCCGAGCGCCGGACGCACTTCCGCGGCCGTCGAGCCGCTCATCGGCTTCTTCATCAACACGCTCGCGTTCCGCACCGGCTTCGGCGCGAACGACAGCTTCCGCGACGTGCTGGCGCGCTCCAAGCGCGACACGCTCGACGCGTACGCCAACCAGCAGGTGCCGTTCGAGATGCTCGTCGACGAGCTCAAGCCCGAGCGCGCCCTCTCGTACAACCCTCTCTGCCAGATCAAGTTCGTCCTGCAGAACCACCGTGCGAGCGGTGACTCCATGAGCCTGGCCGGTCTCGAGATCGAGAACGTCGCCAGCGGCGTCGAGCGCATCCGCTTCGACCTCGACCTCACGGCGAGCGAATCGCCCGAGGGGCTGCTGTTCAACTGGAGCTTCAAGGACGAGCTGTTCGAGCTCGCCACCATCGAGCGCATGGCCGAGTCGTTCCGCGTGCTGCTCGAAGGCATCCTCGCCACGCCGGAGCTGCCGGTGCGCGCGCTTTCGCTGCTGACGGCCGAGGCGCGTGAGGCGATGCTCACCCGGTCGCGCGGCGTGGTCACGGATGCGAACCGCGACGAGTGCATCCACCGCCTCTTCGAAGCGCAGGTGGAGCGGACGCCCGGCAACCTCGCCGTCAACGACCTCACCTACGCGGCAGTGAACGAGAAGGCGAACCGCCTCGCGCATTACCTGCAGGAGCAGGGGATCGAGCCGGGCGCGCGCGTCGGGCTCTACGTCGAGCGCTCCACCGAAGTGCTCATCGGCATGCTCGGCATCATGAAGACGGGGGCGATGTACGTCCCGTTCGAGCCGAGCAACACCGCCGAGCGCCTGCGCCACATCATCGCCAACGGCGAGATCGAGTGCGTCCTGACGCATTCGTCGCTCGTCGACAAGCTGCCGGTCAAAGGCATCGACGTCGTCACGCTCGACGACGCCGCGCAGGACGAGGAGTGGTTCAGCGAATATCCGTCGACCAATCCGGACGTCGAGGTGTCGCTCGACGACAGCGCGTACGTCATCTACACGTCCGGCTCCACCGGCGTGCCGAAGGGCGTCGAGATCCACCACCGCGGCCTGACCGACTACTGCGCCTACGCCTCCGATCGCTACTACGCCGAGCACCTCGGCGGCTCCCTCGTCGTGACGTCGCACGGCTTCGACATCACCGTCCCGAGTTTGTACGTCCCGCTGCTTCGCGGCGGACGCGTGCAGCTCACCACGCCCGGCGAAGAGTTGATGGAGCTGACCGCGGCGCTGACGAACGACGACCGCGCGTACCTCCTGCGCATGACGCCGATGCACCTCACGGGGATGCTTGCGCTGCTGCCGCAGGGCACGACGTACGCACAGCCGCACGTCTTCGTCATCGGCGGCGAAGCGTTCCCGCCGGCCCTGGCGACCGAGCTGCAGACCCGTTTCCCCAACGCCCAAATCTTCAACCACTACGGCCCCACGGAAACCGTAGTCGGCTGCGCGATCTACGACATCACCCTCGCGCTGCGCAGCACCGAAAACCAAAAACCGAAAACCGAAAACCATTCCCTCGCCCGTCTCCCCATCGGCCGCGCCATGGCCAACACCGAGCTGTACGTCGTCAACGACGCCATGCAGCTCGCGCCGGTCGGCGTGGCGGGTGAGCTGTGCATCGGCGGTGCCGGCGTGGCGAAGGGCTACGTCAACCAGCCCGACGTCACCGCCGCCAAGTTCGTGGCCAACCCGTTCGGCGAAGGGCGCCTCTACCGCAGCGGCGACCTCGTTCGCTACCTGCCGTCCGGCGAGCTCGAATTCCTCGGGCGCTTCGACGATCAGATCAAGATCCGCGGCTTCCGCATCGAGCTCGGCGAGATCGAGACCGCGCTGAAGACGCAGGACGGCGTGAACGACGCGCTCGTCGTCGCGCACGGCGAAGGGGAGAACAAGACGCTCGTCGCCTACGTCGTCGCCACACCGGCGGACGAAGGCTCCTTCACCGGCTCGCTGAAGGCGCGCCTCAAGCAGGCGCTGCCCGAGTACATGGTGCCAAGCGCGTGGTGCGTCCTCGACGCGTTCCCGCTGAACGCGAACGGCAAGATCGATCGCAAAAAGCTGCCGGCCATCGACCGCTCCAATGTCTCCGAGTACGTTGCGCCGTCGACCGCGACCGAGCAGCAGCTCGTCGCGATCTGGCAGGACGTGCTGAAGCTCGAGACGCCGCTCAGCATCACCGCGAACTTCTTCGAGCTCGGCGGACACTCGCTGCTCGCCACGCGTGTCGTGAGCGCCGTCAGCCACGCCTTCCGCAAGCAGCTCCCGGTGCGCACGCTCTTCGAGTTCAGCACCGTGCAGTCGCTGGCCAGCCATCTCGACGCGCAGAGCGAGACCGGTCCGGTCGAGATCCGCAAGGCCGCGCGCCCGGAGAGCCGCCACTACGCGGCGACGGCGATGCAGCAGACGCTGTACCTCCACGGCCAGCTCGATCGCACCGCCAACATCGCGCGCACCACCGTCACGTTCGACGGCGCGCTCGACACCGTCGCCTTCCGCGCCGCCTGGCAGGAAGTCATCGGCCGCCACGACGCACTCCGCACCGCGTTCCTGGAGCGCGACGGCATCCTGCAGCAGGTCGTGTTCGCCGAAGCGGCGCTCGACTGGCAGGAGCAGGAGGAGGCGGAGCGCGGCTTCGACTTCGCCCGTCCCGGTCTCCACCGCATCGCCGTCACCACGCTCGAAGACGGACGCACGCGCCTCGTCTGGAGCTACCACAACCTCATCCTCGACGCGGCCAGCGCCAACCGTGTGCTCGCCGAAGTGCTGCGCGTTTATCGCGGACTGCCGCTCGCGCCCGCGGCCGATTACGGCACGTACGCGCAGTGGCTCGCCGAGCGCGATGAAGCCGCGGCGAAAGACTTCTGGCGCACCGCGCTCGCCGGCATCGACGCCCCGACGCGCATTCCGCTCCCGCAGGGGAACGGTACCCCCGCCGGCCTCACGCTGATCCTCGGTGCCGACGCCACCGCGCGGCTCGAAGCGTTCGCGCGCGGCAACCGCTCCACGCTCGAAGGCGCGCTGCAACTCGCGTGGGCCTACCTGCTCCACCGTTACAGCGGCGACAGCGACGTCGTCGTCGGCACCGTCGATCACGGCCGCGGCGTCGCCGTGCCGCGCGTGACGGAGCTCGTCGGCACGTTCGTCAACACGCTGCCGCTGCGCGTCTCCTTCGACGAGACCACCCCCGCGACGCTGCTCCGCCGCCTGGCCGCGTTCTCCGCGAACGCACAGCAGCACGCGCACCTGCCGCTCACGCTCATCCAGCAGCAGAGCGGCGTGTCCGAAGGTGTGGCGCTGTTCGAGAGCCTCGTCGTCCTCGAGCCCGCCGCCGCGATGGAGCGCCTGGCGGAGCTCGGCGTCGCCGCGTACGAGTGCGACGAGCCGATGCACTTCCCGCTGGCGCTCACTGCCACGCGCGCCGAGGGGCTGACGCTGCGCCTCCGCCACGGCGGCGACAAGTACGCGCACGACGCCCTGCAGCGCATGCTCGACCGCCTCGCGGTCGTGCTCACGCGTTTGCCGGAGTGCGATGACCTCGCCGCGATCGACCTCCTCACCGACGCCGACCGCGCGCTACGGAACGGCGAGCAGATCGACTACGCCGCGGACCTCTGCATGCACGAGCGCTTCGAAGCACTCGCCGCGGCGCAGCCGGACGCCGTCGCCTTCGAGTTCGAAAACGAAGTCCTCACGTACGCCGAGCTGAATCGCGAAGCCAACCGCCTGGCGCATCAGCTGATCGAGCGCGGCGTCACGCCCGACATGCTGGTCGGCCTCTGCGTCGAGCGCTCGCCGGAGATGATCGTCGGGCTGCTCGCGGTGCTCAAAGCGGGCGGCGGCTACGTGCCGCTCGATCCGAACTATCCCGCCGCGCGTCTCGAACAGATGATCGCCGACAGCGGCATGACCATCGTGCTGACCGCCGGCGACAAGATGCCGGCTGTCGAAGGCGTTGACGCGTTGCGCATCGACCGTTCGCTGCGGCAGTACCCGGAGACCAACCCTTCGACCGGCGTCACCTCCGCGAATCTCGCCTACGTCATCTACACGTCGGGCACGACCGGCCGGCCGAAGGGCGTGATGATCGAGCATCGTCACGTGCAGTCGCAGTTCGCCGCCGTGCACGCGCGCTATCAGCAGCCGCAGCTCCAGCGCGTCTTCTCCGTCTGCTCCTTCAGCTTCGACGTCTTCGTCGAGGAGCTTTGCCTCTCCATCCTCGCCGGCGGCACGCTGATCCTCACGGCTGAAGGGCTCGCCGGCGTCAACGCCGATCAGTTCTGGGCCTTTATTGCCGAGAAGCGGATCAGCGCCATGTCGAAGTCGACGGCGTACGTCCACTACCTCTGCTCCGAGCTGAAGCCGGAGCACGCCGAAATGGCGCGCACGCTGCGCCTCGTCATCACCGGCGGTGAAGCGCTCGTCGCCGGGCACCTGGCGCGCTGGCGGCGCGTCATCGGCACGGACGTGAAGTTGTGGAACGCCTACGGTCCGACCGAGTGCACCGTCATCACCACGCTCGCCGAGATGACGCACTATCCCGCCGAGTCCGGCGTGAACCCGCCGATCGGCCGTCCGCTGCCGAACTACACCTGCCGCGTCGTCGACGCGCGCGGAGCCGAATGCCCGGTCGACGTACCGGGTGAGCTGTGGGTCGGCGGCGCGAGCATCGCGCGCGGCTACCGCAACCGCGAAGAGCTCAACGCCGACCGCTTCGTCACCGTGGACGGGGAGCGCTTCTACCGCACCGGCGATCTCGTTCGCTGGCTTCCCACCGGCGAGCTCGATTACCTCGGGCGCATCGACGAGCAGGTCAAGATCCGCGGCTTCCGCGTGGAGCTCGGCGAGATCGAGACGCAACTGCTGCAGAGCGGCCTCCTGAAAGAGACCGTCGTCGTCGCCACGGGCAACATCGGCGAGAAACAGCTCGTCGCCTACGTCGTGCCGCACGAGCGGGGCGAGGCGCTGATCGAGACGCTGCGCGAGCGCCTCCGCGGCGATCTCCCGCCGTACATGGTGCCGTCAGCCTTCGTCGTCATGGCCGCGTTGCCGCTGACCCTCAACGGCAAGATCGACAAGCGCGCGCTCCCGGCGCCCGACCGCCAGGCCTCGCGCGCGGCGTACGTCGCTGCCGCCACGCCGACCGAAGTGCAGGTCGCGAAGATCTGGCAGGAGCTGCTGAAGCTCGAGCACGAGGTCAGCGCCACCGTCAGCTTCTTCGAGCTCGGCGGCCATTCGCTGCTCGCCATGCGCGTGGCCACCGCCGTCGCCGCGACGCTCGGCAAAGACATCGCCGTCCGTTCGCTCTTCGAGCACAACACCGTGCAGTTGCTCGCCCGCCACATCGACGAAGACGCCACCGCCTTCGAGCACGTCGCCATCACGGCGAGCGAGCGCGAAGACTCGCTGCCGCTGTCCTATGCGCAGCAGCGCCTCTGGTTCGTCAGCCAGCTCGAAGGCGGCAGCGCGCAGTACAACATGCCGCTGGCGCTCCGCCTGACCGGTGAGCTCGACGGCGACGTCGTCCAGCGCGCGCTCAACGAGATTGTCCGCCGCCACGAGATCATCCGCACCACCTACCACGCCCGCGGCGGGGAAGGGGTGCAGGTTGTCCATCCGTACCGGCCGCTGCCGATGCTGCGCGTCAACCTCTCCGGCTGGGACACCGGGATGCAGGAAGCCGAAGTCGAGCGACTGGCGGCGGAGGAAGCGGCGAAGGTCTTCGACCTGACGAGCGACTTCATGCTGCGCGTGGGGCTCATCACCCTTTCGCCGCGCGAGCACGTGCTCCTCTTCGCCATGCACCACATCGCCTCCGACGGCTGGTCGATGGGCGTCCTGGCGCGCGAGTTCACCACGCTCTACGAAGCCTTCAACGCCGATCGTCCCAGCCCGCTGCCGCCGCTCGTCATCCAGTACGCCGACTACGCCAAGTGGCAGCGCGACCATCAAGAGACGTACAACCGCCAGCTCGACTACTGGCGCAAGCAGCTCGCCGGGATCCCGCAGATCCACAGCCTGCCGCTCGACATGCCGCGCGCCCAGGTGCGCAGCCTCGAAGGCGGTAACCTCCGCCGCCTCGTCGATCTCGACACGCTCCAGCGCCTCCGCGCGCTCGCGCAGTCGCAGAACGTCACGCTCTTCATGCTGCTGCAGACCGCGTTCACGCTGCTCCTCAGCCGCTGGAGCAACGAGGAGGACGTCATCGTCGGCACCCCGACGGCCGGACGCACGCACAAGGACCTCGAGCCGCTCATCGGCTTCTTCGTCAACACGCTGCTGCTCCGCTCCGACTTCTCCGGCAAGCCGTCGTTCGCCGAGCTGCTGCGCCGCAACCAGCTCATGGCCCTCGACGCCTACTCCAACCAGGACATCCCCTTCGAGGCGCTGGTCGACGAGCTCAAGCCCGAACGCAATCTGGCCTACACCACCATGTTCCAGATCACGTTCAACATGGACAACAACGAGAAGACCGCGCTGGCGCTGCCGGGCATCGAGGTCTCCGAGATCGCCAAGAACAAGCACGTCGCCAAGTTCGACCTCAACTTCGGCGCCGGCGAGCGCCCCGATGGCCTCAGCCTCGCCTGGGGCTACGCCGCGAGCCTCTTCCACGCCTCCACGATCGAGCGCATGGCGGAGAGCTTCGAGACGCTGCTCCGCTCCATCGTCGAGAACCCGAACGAGGAGATCCACCGCCTCCGCATCACCAGCGAGACCGATGAGCAGTCCATCGGCCGCTGGAACGCGCAGCAGACGCCGTTCCCCACCGACCGCTCCATCCAGGAGCTGTTCGAGGAGCACGCCCGCCGCACGCCGGACGCCATCGCCGTCGTCCGCAATGACGAGTCGCTGACGTACGCGCAGCTCAACGCCCGCGCGAACCGTCTGGCGCACGCGCTCGTCGAGCGCGGCGTCGGCAACGAGAGCTTCGTCGGCATCTGCGTCGAGCGCTCCTTCGACATGATCGTGGCGATGATCGCCATCCTCAAGGCGGGCGGCGCGTACGTGCCGCTCGACCCCAACTACCCCGCGGCGCGCATCCAGACCATCGTCGACGACTGTGAGCCGCTGCTCATCGTTACGCAGCCGCAGCTCCGCGAGCTGCTCGCCGAGACCGGCCGCGAGCTGCTAACGCTCGACGCCACGACGCAGTATCCGGAGAGCGACCTGCCGGCACGCGCCACCTCCGCCAGCGTGGCGCACCTCATCTACACTTCCGGCTCCACCGGCGTCCCCAAAGGCGTCATGGTCGAGCACCTCGGCGTCGTCCGCCTCGCCGTCAACAACCACTACGTCCCCTTCAGCGCCGCGACGCGCATGCTGCAGGTCTCCACCTGCACGTTCGACGCGGCCACGTGGGAGATCTGGGGCACGCTGCTCAACGGCGGCGCGCTCGTGCTCTACCCGGAGCGCGTCATCGACCTCGCGGAGCTCAACGAGCAGATCGACCGCCACGCCGTCAACACCATCCTGCTCACGGCCGGTCTGTTCGAGCAGTGGAGCCACCAGCTCCCGAAAGCCGGCACGCTGCGCTACCTCCTCTCCGGCGGTGACGTCGTCAGCCCCGCCGGTGTGGCGCGCATCTACCGCGAGCTACCCGACGTCACCGTCATCAACGCGTACGGTCCGACCGAAAACGCCGTCATCAGCGCCTGCTACACCGTGCCGCGCGACGCCGACTTCCGCCGCGCGCTGCCCATCGGCAAAGCCATCAACGGCACCACGCTGCACGTCCTCAACGACGCCATGCAGCCGCTGCCGATCGGCGCGGTCGGTGAGCTCTACGTCGGCGGCGCCGGCGTCGCCCGCGGCTACTGGAACCGCCCGGAGCTGACCGCGGCCAAGTTCGTCACGTCCAACGGGGCGCGCCTCTACCGCACCGGCGATCTCGTGCGCTGGCTGCCGGACGGCTCCCTCGAGTTCATCGGCCGCGCCGACGATCAGGTCAAGATCCGCGGCTTCCGCATCGAACCCGGTGAGATCGCCGCGCGCATCCTCCGCTTCGCCGACGTCAAGGACGCCCTCGTCCTCGCCCGCGGCCAAGGCACCAACAAGAAGCTCGTCGCCTACGTCATCCCCTCCGATGACGCGCTGACCGGCGACGACGTCAAGCAGCGCCTCCGCCTCCAGCTCCCCGAGTACATGGTCCCCTCGGCCGTCGTGCTCATGGAAGCGTTCCCGCTGAACCACAGCGGCAAGGTCGACCGGAAAGCGCTCCCCGAGCCCGAGTTCCAACAGACCGAGTCGTACGTCGCGCCGCGCACCGAGACCGAGGCGAAGCTCGCCGCGATCTGGCAGCAGCTCCTCAAGCTCGACCGCGTCGGCATCGAGGACAACTTCTTCGCCATCGGCGGCGACTCCATCCTCTCCATTCAGGCCGTCGCCCGCGCCAATCAGGCCGGCATCGCCATCACCACGCGTCAGCTCTTCGAGTACCAGACGATCGAGGCGCTCGCCGCACAGGCCAGCGAAGGCGTGACGATCGACGCGCCGCAGGAAGCCGCCGCCGGCGCCTTCACGCTCCTCCCCATCCAGCAGAAGTTCCTCGGCGACGACGCCTTCTCCGGCAAGCACCACTTCAACCAGTCCGTGCTGCTCGAGACCCCGGCCGACTTCCGCTTCGACTTCGTCGAGCAGATGGTCGCTGCCGTCTACGGCCGTCACGACGCGCTCCGCCTCCGCTTCACGGAGCAGGACGGCGCGTGGACCGCGACGCACGAGCCGCTGAGCGACGCCATGCTCGCCGCCAGCGCCATCCACGAAACGCTGCCCGCCGAAAACGCGGCCGCCTTCATCACCGCCCGCTGCGACCACTGGCAGCGCCAGTTCGACCTCGCCGCTGGCCCGCTGTTCCGCGTCATCTACTTCGCTCCGGCGGAGGGCGGTGTCGGGCGCTTGTTCCTGCTGGCGCACCACATCGTGGTGGACGGTGTGTCGTGGCGCATCCTCCTGGCCGACATCGAACGCGCGTGGGGGCAGTTCCGTGAAGCCATGGGACAAATGGGACAGATGGGACAGATGGGATCCGCAGATTCCACTGAGCCCGTCGTCTCCACCAGCGCCGCGGATTCCACCACTCCCATTCGTCCCATCAGTCCTATTGGTCCCATGGGTCCCATCGTTCCCCTGTCCCTCGGCGCGAAGACCTCATCCTTCCAGCAGTGGGGCGCCGCTCTCGCCGAGTACGCCCAATCGCCCGCGCTGACGAAGGAGAAGGCGTACTGGCTCGCCCAGTACGACCATCCGGTCGCGCCGCTGCCGGTCGACTTCACGCCGGCCGCCGTCCCGACGACACTCAGCACCCGCCGCGAGCGCGTCCGCCTCACCGCGGCCGAAACGCAGGCGTTGCTGCAGCGTTCCGCGAGCGCCTACCGCACCACCGTCAATGAGCTGCTCCTCTCCGGCGTCTACCTCGGCATCCGCGAGTGGACCGGCAACACCGGCGTGGCTGATGGGTTTTATGGCTTACGCCTGGCGCTCGAAGGCCACGGCCGCGAGACCCTCTTCGAGCGCCTCGACACCACGCAGACCGTCGGCTGGTTCACCACCGTCTATCCGCTCACGCTCCACAGCCGCAGCGGCCACGTCGCCGACGTCATCAAGGCCATCAAGGAGCAGTACCGCGCGCTGCCGAACAACGGCATCGGTTTCGGCGTCCTTCGCCACGTCGCGCACGACGCGGAGCTCCTCGCCCGCGACGCCGCCAACGAGCCGCAGCTCGTCTTCAACTACCTCGGCCAGTTCGACCAGTCCGTCAACGCGGACACCGCGTTCCAGGCGGCCGCCGAATCCACCGGCCAGAGCCACGGCGAAGACCAGCCGCGCGGCTGCAACCTCGTCCTCAACGGCAAAGTCGCCGGCGGCGAGCTCGCCTTCGCGCTCGACTACAGCAGCCTCCAGTACCGTCCCGAGACCATGGCCGCGCTGGCGCGCTCGATCGAGGATGGCCTCCGCGCCGTCATCGAGCACTGCACGTCGATCGAGCGCGGCGCGTTCACCCCGTCCGACTTCCCCCTCGCCACCGTGACGCAGGAGCGGCTCGACGAATGGCAGCGCGCCTACCCGTCGATGACCAAGCTCTATCCCGCCACGGCCATGCAACAGGGGATGTACTTCCACGGCCTGCTCGACCGCAGCGCGTACGTCACGCAGATGTTCCCCATCCTCAAGGGCGCGCTCTCCACCGAGCGTTTCCGCCAGGCGTGGGAGACGGTGGCCAACCGCCACGACATCTTCCGCACCGCGTTCGTGGGTGCCGAGGAGCGGTTGCACCAGCTCGTGGTGGCGGATGTGAAGCAGCCGTGGCATGAGGAGGATTGGCGCGGCATGCCGCGCGAGGAGCAGGCCGCGCGCTTCGATGCGTACCGCCTCGCCGATCACGCCCGCGGCTTCGACTTCGGTCAGGCGCCGCTGCAGCGCGTCTCGATCTTCCGTCTCGACGACGACCGCTATCAACTGCTCTGGACGCACCACCACATCCTGCTCGACGGCTGGTCCGTGCCGCGCGTCTACGGCGAAGTCATGCAGGCGTACCTCGGCAAAGCCGCGGCGGCGTCGGCCGATTACGAGCAGTACATGAAATGGCTGCAGGGCCGCGACGCCGACGAGTCGTACGCCTTCTGGCGCGAGACCCTCGGCGGCTTCGAGCACGCCACGCCGCTCGGCATCGACCGCCTCCCGGGCGGCAGCGCGCCGGGCCACTTCCTCTTCGACTTCGACGCCGAGGAGTCGCAGAAGCTCGAAGCGTTCGCGCGCAGCCAGCAGACCACGCTCAACACCGTGATGCAGCTCGCCTGGGCGTACCTCCTCCATCGCTACAGCGGGGAGCAGGACGTCGTCTTCGGCTCGCTCATCTCCGGCCGTCCGGCCGAGGTGAAGAACATCGAGTCGATGATCGGCTTGTTCATCAACATGATCCCGGTCAAGGTGTCGTTCGCCGAGACCACCGCCACGGCCGCGTTGCTCGGCCGCATCCAGCAGACGTTTCAGGCCAGCCAGCAGCACGGTTACCTGCCACTGCCGGTCGTGCAGCGCCAGAGCCGCGTGCGTGCCGGGGAGCCGCTGTTCGAGACCGTCGTCGCGTTCGAGAACTATCCCCTCGACACCGCGCTGTCGCAGGACACGAAGAGCGAGCAGATCGAGTTCGGCATCGAGCAGGCGTTCGCGGAGGAGGGGAGGACCAACTTCAAGCTCGTCCTCGTCGCCAGTTTCCGCAACACCCTGCGCATCCGTTGCGACTACCGCGCGGACTTTGCCGAGACGACGATCGCCCGCCTCATGGAGCACTTCAAGACGATCCTGCGCGGACTCGCCGCACAGGAATCGCTCGAGCAGCTCGACCTCCTCACCCAGGAAGAGCGCACGCTGATGGCCGCGCCTGTCGAAGGCGCCAGCGTGGCCTTCATCCACGACTTGTTCGAACAGCAGGCACGTCATAACCCGGACGCCGTCGCCGTCGTCTGCGGCGAAGCCTCGCTGACTTACGGTGAGCTGAATCGCCGCGCGAACCAGCTCGCCGCGCACCTCGTCGCCATCGGCGTGACGCCCGGCTCGTTCGTCGGCGTCTGCGTCGAGCGCTCGCTCGAGGAGCTCACCGGCGTGCTCGCCGTGCTGAAGGCCGGCGCCGCGTATCTGCCGCTCGATCCGTCGTACCCGCAGGACCGTCTCGCATACATGGTGGCGGACAGCGGCGCGCGCGTCGTGCTGACCCAGTCGCACCTCGCCACGCAGGTGGGCGGCAACGTCGTGCTGCTCGACGAGCCGGCGGCGTGGGCGCACTACGCGACTGACGATGTCCGTCGCGTGAGTGGCTCACCGTCGGAGACCGCGGCGTACATCATCTACACCTCCGGTTCGACCGGTCTGCCGAAGGGTGTGGTCAACAGCCACACCGGTCTGGCCAGCCTCTGCGCGTGGCACCGCCGCAAGTACGCGCTCGATGGCGCGAGCCGCGGCAGCCATCTCGCCAGCATCAGCTTCGACGCCTCGGTCTGGGAGATCTGGCCGTACCTCACCTCCGGCAGCCGTCTCGTCATCGTGAGCGACGCGGAGCGTGTCGATCCCGCGCGTCTCGCCGAGCGCCTCGCCGCTGACGGCGTCACGCATTGCTTCCTCCCCACCGCGCTGCTCGAGCACATCGCGCACGGCGACTTCCCCGTCGCGCGGTTGACGGAGCTGCAGTACATCCTCACCGGCGGCGATAAGCTCAATGGCTACTGCCTCCCCGAAGGGACGCGGGCGAAGCTCGTGAACCACTACGGGCCGACCGAATCCGCCGTCGTCGCCACGTGCTTCGACGTGGAGCCCGGCTGCGTCGGCGCGCCGCCGATCGGCCGCGCGGTCGATCACGTCACCACGTTCGTCCTCGACCGTCACGGCCGTCAGGTCCCCGTCGGCATCACCGGCGAGCTTCACCTCGGCGGCGCCGGTCTCGCCCTCGGCTACCTCAATCTGCCCGAGCTGACGGCGGAGCGGTTCGCCGGTGGTCTGTACAAGACGGGCGATCTCGTGCGCTGGCTGCCGGACGGCAACCTCGAATTCGCCGGCCGCGTCGACGACCAGGTCAAGGTGCGTGGCTTCCGCATCGAGCTCGGCGAGATCACCGCGCGCCTCCTGCAGTGCGAGGGCGTGCGTGAGGCGATCGTCGTCGCTCGCGGCGAAGGGCAGCAGAAGCAGCTCGTCGCCTACGTCGCCGGCGACGTTGCTGTCGACGCGCTGCGCGACACGCTCAAGCAGCAGCTTCCCGATTACATGATCCCCGCCGCGTTCGTGGTGCTCGAAGCGCTGCCGCTCACGAGCAACGGCAAGGTCGATCGCAAGGCGTTGCCCGCGCCGGAGTTGCCGTCGAACGACGTGCACCTCGCGCCGCGGACGGCGACCGAGGCGGCGCTCGTGTCGATCTGGGAAGAGCTGCTCGGGTATTCGCCGGCGGGTGCGGACGACAACTTCTTCGAGCGTGGCGGCCACTCGCTGCTCGCGTCGCAGGCCGTGGCCCGCGTGCGGCGCCGTTGTGACGTCGAGCTGCCGCTGGTCGCGCTCTTCGAGCAGCCGACGCCGGCGCGGCTCGCGCGTGTCATCGACGCCAAGCGCGGCACGCTGCCGCTGGACACGGCCATCGAGCCGCTTGCCGATTACCGCGAAGTGCCGCTGACGTTCGCGCAGCAGCGGCTGTTCTTCATCGAGCAGTTCGAGCAGGGGACCACTTCGTTCCACGTCGGCATGACGTTCAAGGTGCGCGGCGACTTCCGTCCGGAGCTGTTCGTCGACGCGCTGCGTGCCGTGGCGAAGCGGCAGTGGAGCCTGCGTACGCGTTTCCGTCTCGTCGACGGCGGCGTGCACCAGGAGATCGTGCCCGTCGATACCGCGCTGCCGGTGCGCATCTGCGACGAGCCCAATGCCGACGCCATCCTCGAGGCGCTGCGGTTCGAGCGGAACCTACCGTTCGACATCGACGGCGGGCTGTTGTGGCGTGGGACTGTGTACCGCGTCAGCGAGGCCGAGCACTGGCTCGACCTCACGTTCCACCACAGCATCACCGATGGCTGGTCGCACAATCTCTTCAAGCGCGAGGTCGTCGAGGCGTACGCCGCGCTGGCGCGAGGGGAGCAGCCGGCGAGCGAGCCGCTGCCGCTGCAGTACGCCGACTATGCCGCGTGGCAGCGCCGGACGCTCGATGAACAGCGCCTCGCAGGGCTGATGAAGCACTGGAAGACGACGCTCGCCGGGATGCCGAAGCAGCACGCGCTGCCGCTCGACTTCCCCAGGCCGGCCGCGTTCGCCCGCAAGGGTGGGATGGTGCCGTTCGAGCTCGACGCCAGGACCGTGGCCCAGCTCAAAACGTTCTGCGCGCAGCACGGTGTGACGCTGTACATGGCGCTGGTGGCGGCGTTCACGGCGCTGATGGCGAGGCTGAGCGGCAAGGACGACATCGTCGTCGGCACGCCGATGGCGAACCGTCCCTCGCCGGAGCTCGAGCAGATCATCGGCTTCTTCGTCAACACCGTGATGTTGCGTGTCGGCGTGGATGGCCGCAGCAGCTTCGAGAAGGTCGTGGAGCACGTCCGCGGCGTGACGCTGGACGCGCAGCAGCACCAGGAGCTCCCGTTCGAGCAGCTCGTCGCCGAGCTCCAACCCGAGCGCGGCTCCGGCCACCACCCGTTGTTCCAGCTCTGCTTCGTCCTCAACAACACACCGGGCCGGCCGCGCGAGAACGCCGGCTTCGAGCTGGAGCTCGTGACCGTCGACGAGCACGCCTCCATGTTCGACCTCATGCTCCAGATGAACGACCTCGGCGACCGCCTGACCGGCAACTTCTCCTACGACGCCGAGCTGTTCAAGCGCACCACGGTCGAGTCGATCACGCAGCAGTTCCAGAAGCTGGTCACCGCCGTCATGACCGACCCAACGCAGCGCATCGAAGCCGTCGAGCTGACCGAAAAACTGGCCCTCCCCACGATCAAACGCGTGCGCCGCTAGGCGCACGCGTTTGGGGGAGGACGATAGGACGAATAGGACGAATAGGACCTATAGGACGCACGCGTACCCGTGCAGCTCCTTCTGTGCGCCAGCCAGGTGCTTCACCGGAGCGCACGACCTTGCTGGCGACTGTCCCACTGTCGTAGTTGTCCCATCCGTCCTATTCGTCCTATAGGTCCCATTCGTCCTATCGCCCCCCGCGCATCAACGCCCTAACCCGAACCACGGCGGCCGCGTGCCGCCTTCTCAAAGGCTGGCAAACACCGTCCTCACCTCCAGCGCCGCTCGACGAAGAAAGGCCGCGAGGCGCCGCAGTTCCTGCTCCAGGGCGGTGCCTTGCACCACAGCCTCGACCGGAACGCCGTCAGTGACCGCAACGACCCGGTGCACTTCTGCCATCGCGCCGTAACGCGCGCCGAACCCCTCCAGCAGCTCGGCCACGGATATCAACGTGTTGCCGGCGATTTGTTCCTCTTCGAAAAGTTCGAAGGCGGTGCCGCACCGTCGGTTCACTGCCTCCCAGACGCCATCAGCGTCCGTAATCGCGAGCATTACGGGAGACAGGCAGCATATGTCCGGGTGAGGCGGCAAGTGGCGCGGCCCGCGATCCATGACCAGGGCTTCCGCGCTCTGCAGATAGAAGACAGCAGGACCCAGATAGGCAAAAGGATCGTCGCGATTCATCGTGGCGGATCCATCTTGTTCCATTGACTCGGCTGACGAACCGCGTCTCGTCGAATCGCTGCTGCCGTCTTCATGCGCGGTCACGAGCTCCACGCCTTTCGCGACGATCGCGGTGAGCGCGGCGGCTGTGATCTGCACGCCCGCGATCGCGGGATAAAACGCGACATCGAACTCGCTGTTCAGATCGAGGCCATCGGCGCGACCGATGTCGAGGAGTACTTCTTCTTCGTAGAGAGCCTCGAAGAGCGGGCTCTCCCTGTCGATCGGGGCAAACTTCCGGAACCTCACCGCGGCGGCGGATGTGATGCGCTTCACGGGCTTACGCTCCCCGTACCCGTGCCGGTGGGGTAGGGACTTGGGAACCCTGCGGAGCGCTCGCGGCGTCCCATCCGTCCTATTCGTCCTATAGGTCCCATTCGTCCTATCGTCCCCCCGCATCAGGGGTCGGTTCGGGGGTCAGACCTTTCTTTTTCGCACGCACCCCTCAGCTCCATCTGTCGTAGAGAAACCGACCGATATCGTCGCACGGCGCAGGCGGTTCCACCGCTCGTGGAGTGGTGAGCGCCGACGCAAAAGGTCTGACCTCGCCAGGAGTCCTCCCGGATAACCGTTCCCAAGCCGCCGCGGAGCCTGTAACTTGCCGGCCGTGGAGAAGAAGGTCGTCATCATTGCGGGGCCGAACGGGGCAGGGAAAACCACGTTCGCGCGGGAGTTCCTGCCGGCGGAAGCGGCGCTGCCGACCTTCATCAATGCAGACCTGATCGCGGCCGGTCTCGCGCCGTTCAATCCCGAAGCGGCGGCCCTTCGCGCCGGACGAATGATGCTCCAGGAGATCGACCGTCACGCCGCCGCCGGAAGGAGCTTCGCCTTCGAGACGACGCTGTCCGGGCACACTTACCTGCGGCGGATCGAGGAGTGGCGGGCCCTGGGGTTCGTGGTCGAGCTGATCTTTCTCTCGCTTCGTTCGCCGGAAGCGGCGATCGCGCGCGTGGCGATGCGCGTCAGACAGGGCGGGCACGACGTCCCGTCAGACGTCATCCGGCGAAGATTCGCAGGCGGCTTGCGAAATTTTCAGGACCTGTATCGGTGTCGAGTGGACTACTGGCAGTGGTTCGACAACAGCGGACCGCTGCCACGCCTGCTGGATGAGGGATCGAATCATGAGCAATGAGCTGCAATCGAAGCTGCCGAATGCGGACATGCAGGCTGCGCCGCGTGCATTGCTACGCGCCGCGCGGCGAGCCCGCGAGATCGCCCGGCAGACGAACACCGCCATCGTCATCGTCCGCGACCGAGTGCTGGTCGAGGAGCGCGTCACAGAGCTCGACGGCGACGAGCTCGAATAGCCTCGTACGCACGCCACGCCGCTCCGCCGCGGCGGATCTTCATCACGAGCGCACCTCCGGCCAGGCCAGCGCCTCCGCGAAGCCGGGCACTTCCTGCGACAGCCACTCCGAGTGCGCGGAGAGCAGGTCGCGCAGCTCGCGGGCGAGGACGGCGCTGACGGTCTTGCCTCCGGTGGCCGCGAGCCGCTCCAGCGCCACGACTTCCATGCGGGGGAGGCGCACCTCCAGGGCGGTGAGCCGCACCAGCTCCGGGAGCACTTCCGCGACGTAAGAGCCGAGTGCTTCTTCGACCGCTTCCTGCGACCAGAGCTCCATGCCGAACGAAACCAGCTCCGCCCACGGCAGGGCCAGCCCCTCGTCCGTCTCCACTGCCTCCAGCTCTCCGGTTTCCATCCACCCCCGCAGCTCGCGCCAGTCCATCTCCAGCAGCATCGCCGCCTCGCCAATGGCGTAGGTCGGTTTCGGGTGGAGGAAGAGGTGCGGATGTGGGTGGTTAGCTATCGCGTTGGGTTTCCTGAGTAAGCGTCTTCGTCCGTCGAAAGCAATTGCTTTCGAACCGCGGCGGCGATTAGCGGCGCTACACGCGCGAGTCCATCCAACGTCAAGTCACCAGCTACGTAAAGCTCGAACCAACTTCGGCGCCACCTGATCAGTCGCTCGTCATCGCGGAGCTTGAGCCGCATAAGCGTATCCTCCGCACGCGCGCGGTGTTCGGGCGGTACTTGCGATGTAGCTCGCATCTGGAGCGACGGCAGAATGATCTCGAACCAGCCTTCACCGACCTCGTACGGGTCGAGGACCGCCGCATCAGCGTTTCGCTTGATCGTATTCAACGTACTTGACGCGAAGCGGTAATTCGACCACTCGTAGGTCAAGTCCGGACGATTTCGAAAGCTCAGATAATGATCCACCGTCCCGCCGGTCGGGTCCCGCATCGCGGCATAGCCACAAAGCATTGCGAAGCCGTCGCAGAGATCGTTCCTGAACGGGGACCAGAAGTCTTTCGGACGCCTCGCTCCCGGATTTGCTGAGAGCCACGCGTTGCCCGGCTGACGAGCTTCGCGATCGAAGTCGTCCGGCTCTTCGACCTTGGGGACGGGTATCACCGCTACGATACGCGCCCGGACACGCGGAGCGGCCTTTCGGTGGAAACAATCCATCGCGCCCAGAAAGGATCGTGAGGAGGTAGTAAGCTCCGCAGCCGCCGGTTGATGTCATCGCTACTGCGCAGACCCTCCGGTAAGGCGTCATGGTCCTCCCGCATGAACGCCTCTGCTGCTTCGATAGCCTCTTCCGCCTCTGTCGATCTCGCCTGCTGAAGTCCAAAGACCTCCGAGACGAGCCAATTGGCAGCGTCGCCTTGCTTCGCCCAACTTTCGACGTTCAGCTGCGCATGTCCGCCGTCGAGGCGGAGGTGAAACAAAGCATCGCGCTCTACGTCGAAGATTGGCTCTAATGAAGCGAGCACCAGTGGTGCGTGCGTTGCGATGAGTACCTGAGTCGGAGAATCGTACTGTTCGCGCAGCACCTGGACGGCTTCCATGATCGCCGGGATGACACGCCGTTGCCACGCCGGGTGAAGGTGGGTCTCGGGCTCATCGATCAGCAATGCCAGGCGTGTTTCTGGTTCGTTGCCCAATAATTCGGCGGCCAGCCGATGTTCGTGCCACGCCCAGACGAGCAAATACGCCAGTGCCAAGATGCGGCGAATCCCAGCGGAGGCAACCGTCACCGGAACGATGTTTCCGCCGATGAGCAGAGTCGGGCGGTCGAAACCTTCGCCCAAGAACACGCGCTTCGGAGGACCAGGCGTCAGCGGCAGGTCAGGAGGCGACAATCTCAGAAGGACTCGTTCGAGGAGCTCGAATTGAGGCTCTCGACCTTTCTGCCAGCTAACCCAATCGCGCTCCAACCCTTCGGAAGCACTGATGTCATTGACCTTCAGGCCATCCCACACATCGCGGTTGTTGAAATGGTACGCTGCCGGACGGTCACTACGATCTTTGCGCCAGTAGTTGCGCGCTGGATCCCAAACCGAGAACCCGCCGTCGACGCGGACGTAGATAACGACGCCCGGCATCGCCGGCCGTTTGCGCTCGCCCGGCCATTCCTGCTCGTCAGGCCTGTACTTCGACGTGACTGGTTCGGCATCACCCTTCTTCCCTTTGACAACGTACGTGATCGTGGCGCGAGTAGGGTCGGTCGGAAGCGCTGGAGTGGCAGCCCAGGTACGCGTTAGTGCCCACCACGCTACGTCCAGCAAAAAGCTCTTGCCTAAACCGTTATCGCCAGTGATCACATTGAGTCGATCCGCGAACTCGATCATCATCTCTGGCGCGGGCCCCACGGCTCGCAGCGTCAGCGATTTCAGCATTCCTTCCTCTTTCCTGACCAGCACGTGCGCCGGATATGCATCCTTAGAGGCAGCGTAAAGCCAGACGAGTCAAGGATATCATTCGGTTCACTCGGTATAGTCTCGTTTCGAGAGTTCAGGCCCCACAGGGGACGGGTGCCGTGAACCGCGGGCTGATGGTGGAAGCGTCAGCTGCCGGCGCGCCGCGTCCAATGAGCGGCGCCTCTGGCGAATTGGTGCACCTGCTCGCGCGGAAAAACGTCGTGATGCTCAGCTCTCGCGGCCGCCCTTGTCTCGGCGGCCGTGGGTGGGGTTCCGTCATCTCGCCGTTTTGTCGCCTCGACGGTCATGTGGGGCTTCCGTCTCCCGTGCTGCGGCGTCGAGTGCATTCGTGCGGCGATACGCCTCGGCTTCCGGTGCAGTCTCCACGCCGCTCCGCCGCGGCGCAGCTTCATCACGAGCGCACCTCCGGCCAGGCCAGCGCCTCCGCGAAGCCGGGGACTTCCTGCGACAGCCAGTCCGAGTGCGCGGAGAGCAGGTCGCGCAGCTCGCGTGCGAGGACGGCGCTGACGGTCTTGCCGCCGGTGGCCGCGAGCCGCTCCAGCGCCACGACTTCCATGCGGGGGAGGCGCACCTCTAGGGCGGTGAGCCGCACCAGCTCCGGGAGCACTTCCGCGACGTAGAGCCGAGGGCTTCTTCGACCGCTTCCTGCGACCAGAGCTCCATGCCGAACGACACCAGCTCCGCCCACGGCAGGGCCAGCCCCTCGTCCGTCTCCACCGCCTCCAGCTCTCCCGTTTCCATCCACCCCCGCAGCTCGCGCCAGTCCATCTCCAACAGCATCGCCGCCTCGCCGATGGCGTAGGCCGGTTTCGGGTGGAGGAAGAGGGTGCGGATGTGGGTGGGGGTGGTCATGAGGTTGGTTCCTCCGGCGTTGAGATGTCGTTATCAATTCAGGTCTTCACACATGTAAAATGACGACCCATAGGTCATAAACAATATAGGTCTGACGCGGCTACGATGCAAGCGTGACCCGACGCGAAGATCGACGGCCGGAAGCAGAGCTCTTCGGGGCTACCGTGCGTAGAATTCGCGAGGAGCGAGGCCTGTCGCAGGATCGGTTGTGCGAAGCGGCTGGCCTGAGTCAGCGCTATTTGAGCGCGCTCGAGCGCGGGGAGAACAGTCCTACGCTGACGGTGATCCTGCAGCTCTGTGATGCGCTCGGGGTGTCACCGGCGGAACTGCTGGAGGAGGTTTGGAAGCAGCGGTAGATGCACTTTCGAGGACCGGCGTGGCTCCCATGTACGATCTGCATAACTTAGGTTGGAACAGCTTTCAGCAGTTGTGTCTCACGATCGCGAGGGAGGTCCTCGGCCAAGTCGTGGAGTCCTTTCTCGATTCCAAAGACGGTGGAAGGGATGGCGCTTTTGTGGGGCAGTGGCGACCCACGGCACATGAAGAGCTCGGCGGCGCATTCGTAATTCAGTGCAAGTTCACGAGCAAAACAACCCACAGCCTCCGCGCGTCCGAGCTTTCGGACGAAGCAACGAAGGCCAAAAAGCTCGTCGCAAAAGGATTGTGCGACTCGTACGTGCTCATGACGAACGCCGCGGTATCCGGGAGCGAAGCCGAAAGGGTCACCGAGCTTTTCAAGCAAGCTGGCGTCAAGTCGGTCGCGATTCTTGGAGCAACCTGGATTAGTCAGCAGATTCGCGAGAACAAAAGACTCCGGATGTTGGTGCCGCGCGTCTACGGGCTGGGGGATCTAGGTCAGATCCTCGATGAACGCGCCTACTCGCAGGCGCGCGCGGTCCTCGAGTCCCTTCGTGAAGATCTTGCTAAGGTGGTTGTTACCGACGCATATCGCCGAGCCGCGGAGGCACTCGACAAAAACAGTTTCGTCCTTCTCATCGGTGAGCCTGCGGCCGGCAAGACAACCATCGCCTCGTTACTGGCGATGGCTGCACTGGACCAATGGAACGCCTCGATGCTTAAGCTAGAGGAGCCGCGTCTGCTCACTGAACGCTGGAATCCTGACGAGCCATCACAGTTTTTCTGGCTAGATGACGCGTTCGGAGTGACTCAGTACGAGGATTTTCTGGTTCATCAGTGGAATCACATTCTTCCGAATATCAAGGCGATGCTCCGCCGAGGAGCCAAGATCGTCATGACGTCCCGAGACTACATTTACAGTCGCGCCCGGAAAGACCTAAAGGAAAACGCGTTCCCTCTTCTTAAGGAGAGCCAAGTTGTTATCGATGTACACGATCTATCTGGTGACGAGAAACGCCAGATTCTTTACAATCATTTGAAACTTGGAAAGCAGCCGCGCCATTTTCGAACTGAGATCAAGCCGCACCTGAATGATGTTGCGAATCATTCGCGCTTCATACCTGAGACTGCTCGTCGCTTGGGCGATCCACTGTTCACAATGGAGCTGTCCATCGATCACGACAGCCTCGCGAACTTTGTCGAGCGACGCGAGCAGTTGCTGCAAGAAGTTCTGCAGTGTCTCGATGCGGATAGTAAAGCCGCGCTTGCGCTGATTTACATGAGGAAAGATCATCTGGAGAGCCCGATTGAATTGCAACCATCCGAAACTTTGGCTCTGGAGCGTCTCGGCAGTAGCCTCGGCGGCTGCGTAACGGCTCTAGAAGCGCTGAATGGTAGTCTCGTGCTGCACTCACATGCCCGCAGCGACTCGTTCTGGCGTTTCAAGCATCCGACGATCGGTGACGCTTACGCCGAGATTCTCGTTCGTAGCCCTGAATTATTGGGCATCTATATCCATGGAAGCGCAGTTGAACGGCTCGTGGAGCAGGTCACGTGTGGTGACGTCGGTATCGAGAACGCCGTTGTCATACCCAAATCGTTGTTTTCTTTGATGCTCCTGCGACTACAGGAGTTCTCTGGGAGTAAATCGCATAAGTCGCCGTGGCTGTCGGCCTGGGCGGCGAAGCGCGCGCTCCAAAATTTTCTCGCACGTCGCTGTTCCAACGAGTTCCTCTCGCTCTATCTCACCCAGAACCCAGGCTTGCTCGACGACGTCTCCGAACCCGGACTGTTTCTACATGCCGTGTCAGAGGTGGTGCTTGCAGAGCGTCTTCACGAGTTCGGCCTGCTGCCAGAGAACAAGAGAAGAAAGTTCGTCGAAACAGTAAGCGAATACGCGATCAATGGCGAAGATGGAGACGCCCTGAGCAGCGCGAGGATTCGCCGTCTATTCACCGATGCGGAATTCGATGATCTTTTGCATAGAGCACGAACGGAACTACTGCCCCGTCTCGATGAGGTCCGTCGTGATTGGCAGTCGAACCGCAGTCCCGGCGAGGCGCCGGATGAGCACATGGGGCAGCTACTCGAGTTTTTCGAGGCGCTGAAGAAACGGTTCGCCGACGATGCAAAAGCAACTAAGAACATCGAACGCGAGATTCGGTATGCGCATGAGTGGATTGCTGACAATACTCACGACGAACCCGAAAGAAAGCCTCGGAAATTGGGTAAAGTCGCCGCACATGAGAATGGGTTGGCTCAGAGTTCACGGAGCATATTCGAAGACATTGACGCTGATGATGGTGAACTCGACATTGCTCTGGCTTGATTGCCCGCGGTACCATTTTCGCTCTGTAACGATTGAGGTCGCCGATACCTGACTCCGGTCCGAGAGCGCGCGGGAACTCAGCGAACGTCCTCGACCACTGGTTTTCGGCAGGATCACTCCTCAATCACATCCACCGCCCCCGAACCGGTGATTCGGGCGATGAATGGCGGCTCCGTCGCCGCGATCACCTTCAACATCCGCGGGATCGCGGCGGCGATTGACTCCGCCATCTCGATCCCGCTCATGTTGCCGCCGGTGAAGACGAACGCGCGGACGTGGGCGGCGACCAGTGCTTCGCGCTCGATCGGGCGCTTGCGGATCAGTTTGTCCTTGGTGAGGACGATCCAGCCCTCATGACCGGCACGCGTCAGCCATTCCTCGTCCGGCGTGTCCTGCGCGAACACGGAATCGTGCGTGATGGCAGCCACGCCTGCCGCGACGAGGGCCGCGGCGAGCTTCCGGCCGAGGGAGCGGTCGACGAAGAACGTCGGCTCAGGCGGCTTCGTACCGGAGGGCTTCTTCGATTTCTTCCGGCGTGCGATCGTAATCCTCGGCTAGCGCGACGACCGAATCTCCAGCTTTCCACCGCTCGTGGATCACGGCAGTGGGGATACCCGTGCCGGTGATCACCGGCCGGCCGAACGCGATGCGAGGGTCGATGACCACGAGGCGCGGCGACGTCGCGACGTCAGCGCGGGTCAGGGGGAAGAGGCGCAGCGCTCCCGTGGGTCCCTTTTCGACGCGCTGCAGCACGCCGGCGAGCACTTCGTGGATGCCGAGTTGGCCGCCGCGCGAGACGTTGACCACGTCGTCCGCCGACTCCACGAAGATGCTCCGCGCGAACGTCGCGAGGTCGAGGTCCACCAGCGGGTGGCGCACGTCGGGATGCATCTGGCGCAGCGTGCGGAGATCGCGCCGCAGTTGCTGCAGCGGCAGCTTGTGTTTCCGTCGCAGCCCTCCGAGGACGAACGCTTCGGCCACGTTGTAGAAGGAGAGCTGTCCGTGAGATTCCTCGGGCAACTCGATGACGCCAGGAACGCCCTTCCGCTCGCCGACCCACTCACGCAACGTGCTGAGCGGCACTCCGGCACAACGCGCCGCTTCGACCAGCGGATACGCCGGGATCTCCCGCGGGTCGCGGTCGCCGTAGATGCGTTTTGCGGTTCGAGCCATGGAAGTGAACGGATGCAATCCAGTTGCACACGTGCATGTGCAAATCGTGTTCGCAACAGTAGCACGGCGAAGCGCCGCGGCCGAGGCCTCCCGGGTCCGCTCGAGGGTCAGAGCTTTCGACTTTCCTCGGTTCCGATGGATCAGCTGCCGGACGAGGAGGGGATGGCGCACGCAACCGCTCGCGGAGCACGCATGGGATCGCGCTGGCGACGCCGAGTGGAGGACAGACACTCTTGTCTGTCCCGCGCAGGAGCTCCCACGCAGAGCGCTGCTCCAGCGAAAGCACGAAGTTCCCGCCGGGTGTGCGGGGGAGCGTCGTCTTCGCGTCATTTTTCGCGGGACAGACAAGAGTGTCTGTCCTCCACTCTGCATCGCGGGCGCGTGCTGTGCGTGCTCCGCGGACCATGAGACCACACCCGGGGAGGCAGAGCTTTGAACTGCCGTCGGCTTGATCCGATGGATCAGCCTTCGGACGAGGAGGGGAGGGCGCACGCAACCGCTCGCGGAGCACGCATGGGACCGTGCTGGCGACGCCGAGTGGAGGACAGACACTCTTGTCTGTCCCGCGCAGGAGCTCCCACGGAGAGCGCTGCATCGTCCAGCGAGGCACGAAGTTCCAGCCGGGCGTGCGGAGGAGCGTCGTCGTCGTCGCGTCATTCCTCGCGGGACAGACAAGAGTTGTCTGTCCTCCACTCGGTATCGCAAGCGCGTGCTGTGCGTGCTCCGCGGACCATGGGCGGCCTTCAGTGCAGCACGCACAGGGCATGCGCTCGACGCGTCGGGCAAGCAGAAAAGGCGCGTTTGTCGGGGCGAGTCGCAAACCGGGGCCCGTTCGTCCGGGCCCCGTCACTTCATGAATTGGAGCTTTCCTGGGGAGGGATTCGTGTTGCCCGGTCCGCGCGCGAGCGCGGACCGGGCTCCTGCCTTACCTGCTTACGCGGCTTTCTTTTCGATCAGCTCCACCTCCTCTTCGCTGGATTTGCGGCGGCGGAAGCGGTCGCGCTTCATGTTGGCCACGTGCTCTTCGAGCGCGGGGTTGCCGCCGTTGGATGCGATGGCCTGGGCGATGCGGTAGATCTGTTGCGCGTCGTTCGTCACGGCGGCGCGTTTCGCAGCCATGGTGTACTTGAGCGCGCGGGCGAAGGCGTTGACCTTGTCCAGAACGGGACGGAACGCGTCGAGGAACTGCAGCGCGTCGCGGGCGGCGAGCACGTCGAGCTTGTTCAAGACCTTCAGCTCGGGCATGAGCTTGACCGAAGCGACGGCGCTGGAGAGGAACTCGAGGGGCGCATTGACGTGCGTCCGGACGAAGACCCTTTGACTGGTGTGCTCCGGTTCGACCTGCGGGACGACGCCCGCGAGGAGGTCGAGCTGGGCGAGAAAATCGTTGGCGAGCGTTTCGTAGTGCGTGATGGTCAAAGTGGGCGGCACTTCACCTTCGACGGCGGCTACGTTCGCGGGGCGGACAGTAGTGAGTGGGGCCGGGGGAAGCGACATGCAGAGATCTCCTTACTCCGCCGTCCGGCGGAATCACGCCGGAACGGCGGACTCGCTAGTTGGTTACCCGTGCTCGTTCCGGCCGGAACTCGACGGGCGATGGAGCAGCGTCAGACCTACGCGATCGGACGCCCTCACGGTGATTGGATCGATCGTGGACAAAGTATGCAGATGCTGTAGAAATTAGTCAAGTGCATATTTTGATAGGCGGTCAGTTTGTAACAGGAAGTCGGACGACACCTACGCTCCGCCGTATTCGGGGAACGTCCGCCGGCGTTCCGCGAACGATGACTGGCGTTCCGCGAACGATGACTGGCGTTCCGCGAACGATGACCGGCGTTCCGCGAACGATGACCGGCGTTCCGCGAACGATGCCGGACGTTCCGCGAACGATGCCGGACGTTCCGCGAACGACGAATGGCGTTCCGCGAACGACCGGGAACACTCATCGAACGTCACCGGACACTCATCGAACGACGGCGGACACTCATCGAACGATCCCGGACGTTCCCGGAACGCCGCCCGGCGTTCAGCGAACGTTCCTCAGCGTTCCGCGAACGATCCCCGGCGTTCGTCGAACGATCCCCATCGTTCGATGAGTGTTGCCGGGCGTTCAATGAGTGTTGCCCGGCGTTCAATGAGTGTTGCCCGGCGTTCGGGGAATGGTGCCCGGCGTTCGGGGAGTGGTGCCCGGCGTTCGAGGAGTTTGGGCCGCCCCGAGGACGATGGGACGGATGGGACCTATGGGACGGATGGGAGCTGCACCACACGTACGTTTGGCAATGAGAGCATTGATGCTGCGCGGCATGGCAGGCCTTGCCGCGATGCAGCCGGACCGCCTCCGGGTCAGAGCCTTGGTCTCCGCGCGCCCTACACGCCTCTCCTCCCCACCAGCCAGACGCCGCATGCCGCCAGCAGGGCGGCCAGGAGCAGCAGGGTCTGGCTGTCGAGCGCCGGGATCGGGGCGGCGGCGGCGGGTGCTGGGGCGACGGTCCCGACGGCGGTGGAGGCGCCGTCGGTGGGGTCGGGGTCGGCGGTGGTTGCGGTGACCGTCGCGGTGTTGGTGAGGGGGCCGGGCGCCGCGGGGCGCACGATGAGGGCGATGGTCGCGGTGGTTCCGCTGTTGAGGGTGCCGAGGGTGCAGGTGATGGTGGTGGTGCCGCTGCAGGTGCCCTGGGTGGGGGTGGCGGAGATGAACGTCACGCCGGCCGGGAGGACGTCGGTCACCGTTACGCCGGTGGCGGGGTCCGGGCCGGCGTTGGTCACGGTGATGGTGAAGGTGCCGTTCTGGCCCGCGGTGAAGGCGCCCGTCGCGGCTTTGGCGATGGCGACGTCGGCGGCTTCCGGAGGCAGCAGTGCGACGAGCTTGGCCACGAACGCGTCCTGCACGCCGCCGAAACTGGCTTGCAGCGGGTTCACGGTCGGGAAGTCACTGGAGTTGGTGAGGCCGGCGACGTAGACGCCGGTGGCGTCGATGGCGATGCTGCGCGCATCGTCCGCCTGCGTGCCGCCGAGGTACGTGGAGTCGACCAGCGCGGTGCCGGCAGCGTTGAGCGTGGTCACGAAAGCGTCCGTGGCTCCGGCGTTGAGGGGCTGCATCGCGTTGGCGGTCGGGAAGTCCGCCGATGCGGTCCTGCCGGTGAGGTACGCCTGACCGCCGGCGTCGACCGCAATGCCGAAGCCGTGATCGTTGGAAGAGCCGCCGAGATACGTGGAGTAGACGAGTGCGTTGCCGGCGGGATTGAGCTTCGCGGCGAATGCGTCGTAGACGCCGCCCTTCGCCGCCTGCAGCGCGTTCGCGGTCGGGAAATTCGTGGAGATCGTGTCGCCGGTGACGTGCGCGCTGCCGGTGCCATCGACCGCGAGGTCGAACGCGGAGTCGAGGTCGCTGCCGCCGAGATACGTGGAGTAGACGAGGGCGGTGCCGGCCGGGTTGAGCTTCGCGACGTAGGCATCGAGCCCGCCGCCGGCGTAACTCGCCTGCAGTGCGTTCGCCGTGGGAAAGTTGGTCGAGCTGGTCGCACCGGCGACGTAGGCGTTGCGCAGCCCATCGACGGCGATGGCGCCGGCCTGCTCACCGCCGGAGCCGCCGAGATACGTGGAATAGACGAGCGCCGAGCCGGCGGGATTGAGCTTGCTCACGAACGCGTCGAGATTGCCGCCGTGGGCCGCCTGCAGCGCGTTCGCCGTGGGGAAGTTGGCGGAGAAGGTGTCGCCGGTGACATACGCGCTGCCGGTGTCGTCGACCGCGAGGCCGAATGCGGCGTCGACGTTGCTGCCGCCGAGGTACGTGGAGTAGACGAGCGCGGAGCCGGCGGGATTGAGCTTGGCCACGAACGCGTCGCGTGCACCGCCGAACGCCGCCTGGAGCGCATTCGCCGTGGGAAAGTCGTTGGACTCGGTGCGCCCGGCGACATAGGCATTCCCGGCCGGGTCGACGACGATCTCGTGGCCGGAGTCGAACAAACTGCCGCCGAGATAAGTGGAGTAGACGAGCGCCGTGCCGGCGGGATTGAGCTTCGCCACGAACGCATCCTCCGCGCCGGCATTGGCCGCCTGCAGCGCGTTCGCCGTGGGGAAGTTGGTGGAGCCGGTAGAGCCGGTGAGGTAGACGTTGCGGCCGCTGTCGACGGCGAGATCGTGCGCGGCGTCCACGCCACTGCCGCCGAGGTAGGTGGACCAGGCGAGCACGGGATCGATGACCAGCGGGAGCGCGCGGTCGTACGCGCCCAGCCTGAAGCCGAACTCGCGCGCGCCGAGGCGGCGGTAGCGCGACGGCACGGCGTGGCGCGAGCCGTCGCGCTCCTGATAGACGAACGGCGCGCGCTGGCGGACCTCGCCGGCGGCGAGCTGCAGCACGAGATCGCCGTTGGCGTCGAGGTCGATGCGCTCCGCACCGTCGAACCGCACGCGGATCTGCCGCGGATCGCTGCCCGGCGCGACGACGAAGTCGTATTCGAGCTCCCCCTGGTTGCCGTAATAGACGGCGTCGATGCCGTCATACACGCCGGAGAGCCGCACCTGGCCGAAGTGGGGCACGTGCGTCCGCCATTGCGATGGATCGCGCCCGAGGAAGTAGTGGCTCTTGCCGGCGAACGGCGCGGCGCCCGCGATGTGCGGCTGGTGGTTGGCGCCGAGGAGCTGCATGCGCAGGACCGCCGGTGCGGAGCCACGCTTCTGAAGCACGGCGACGCTTTCGGAATCGGTCACGAAGAAGGCATAGCCGGCACCGCGCGCGACGAAGCGCACGCGCGCGTCGGTCTGGCCGTGGTTGGGCTCGAAGTGCATGGGGAGGCGGCCGTAGGCAGCGGCTCCGGCGGTGGTGCGTGCTTGCGCCGGCACCCACAGCAAGAGCGACAGCGCGCAGAGGAGAACAGCCGGGCGGCAGACCATGAGGTGGAGCTCCTTCGAGTCGATTGTGGGTGCGGGGTAATCGTACAGGAAGGGATGGGGACGATAGGACGGATAGGACGAATAGGACGAATGGGACGGATGGGACGAGCACGCGGTGCAAAGCTGCTGCGTTAAACTCGGCGGTGTTCCCGTGACGATTCTGATCTGTACTACGAGCACGCTGCGCGATCCGGGCGTCGACCTGGTCGTCGCGGCCATTGCAGCGCGTGGGGGGCGGGCGTTTCGGTTCGAGACGGATCTGTTTCCTACCGATGCGTCGATCAGGGTGCGGCTGGGGGATCGTCAGGTGCGGCGCCTCACGTCGCCGGCCGGGGAGCTCGACCTCGACGAGGTCTCGGCGGTCTGGGTGCGCGAGATCGGCAGCGGGAAGCACCTGCCGGACGAGCTGGAGCCGAGTCATCGCGAGGCGGCTCGCGTGGAATCGGAGGCGATGGTCTGGGGGCTGCTGGAGTGCCTCGACGTCTTCCAGCTCGACCCCGCGGTGCGGCTGCAGGCGGTGCCGGGCAAACCGGTGCAGCTGCAGCGCGCGCGGGCGCTCGGGCTCGACGTGCCGCGGACGCTGGTGACGAACGAGCCGCGTGCGGTGCGCGACTTCGCGGCGGCCTGTCCCGCGGGGATCATCGCGAAGATGGTGCATGGGGCGCACGTGCAGAGCGCGGACGGCGAGGAGCCAATCTACACGCGGCTGCTGGAGCCGGAGGAGTTAGCGGAGCTGGAAGGGCTGGAGCTGGCGCCGATGATCTTCCAGGAGCGGGTGCCGAAAGCGCTGGAGCTGCGGCTGACGATCGTGGGGAGCCGCGTGTTCGCGGCGGCGATCGACTCGCAGCAGTCGGAGCTCGGCGCTGTGGACTGGCGCGCCGATCCAGCGCTGGTGCGCGGCTTCCGTCCGTATGACGAGCTGCCGGCGGACGTCGAGGGGAAGCTATTGCGGCTGCTGGATTCGTGCGGCCTGAACTTCGCGACCATCGATGTGATCGTGACTCCGGACGGCCGCTACGTGTTCCTCGAATTCAACCCGTCGCGCTCGTACTTTGGCTTCATCGAGCAGGCAACCGGGCTGCCGATCTCCGGGGCGGTCGCGGACCTGTTGCTGGGCCGCGTGCCGCCCCGGGTGAGGGAGTGAGGATCAGCCCTTGTCGCGTTGTTCTCCGGCCTTGAGCCGGGTCTTGATCGCGAGCGGCTTCGATTTCACGGACTGGGCGAACAGCGGGGCTTTCTTCTCCGTCTTTTTCGTCTTCACGGTGCACTCCTTACGGGCGGGGATCGCCCTTCGCTGCGTGTTCACCAGCCTTGATGCTGGTCTTGACGGCGAGGGGCTTCGACTTCACGGTCTGCACGAACAGCGGGGCTTTCTTCGGGGCTTTTTCGTTCTTCATTGAATCTCTCCTCGCCCCTGAGTGTAGCCATCGCACAGTCATTGCTCAATCCGTTAATAGTGGAAGTTAGGTCCTGTCCGTCCTATGCGTCCTATTGGCCTATCGTCCTTTGGACGCTACGCAGCCCTAGTTCATCGACCCCAGCGACCCTTCCACGATCTTCCGCACGTGGCCGAGGAACTCGCCGCGGTTGTGGTTGATGAAGAAGTGGTCGCCGTTGAATTCGATGAGTTGGACTTCGCGGGCTACGTGGGCCTGCCAGGCGAGCATGTCCGCCTTGGGCACTTCGTGGTCGGCGTCGCCCCAGAACAGCGTCGTCGGGCTCTGGAGCTGCACGTCGGTGCTGAAGTTGTGCGTCTCGCTCAGGGAGAAGTCGGCGCGCAGCATGGGCTCGAGGAGCTCCATCAGGTCGTCCTGCTCGAGGATCTCGACCGGCGTCGCGCGGAACTGCTTGAGCTTGTCGACGAATTGGCGGTACGGGAGGTCGTGGATGCGCTCGCGCTTCGGAAGATGCGGAGCGCGTTTCGCGGACAGCACGAGGTGGCGGAGCTGCGTGCCGCCGCTGTTGCGGAGCTGGAGCTCGCGCGCCAGCTCGAACGCGGTCAGCGCGCCGTTGCTGTGCCCCACGAAGACGTGCGGCACATCGAGGTACGGCTGGATCTCGTGCGCCAGGATGCTGACCTTCTCGCGCAGCGAGGCGATCGGCTTCTCGGCGAAACGCACCGTGCGGCCGGGCGCCTGGATGGCGAAGACGTCGACGAACTCGGGCAGCGACTTCTCCCAACCTTCAAAGATCGAGGCGTTGCCGCCCGCGTACGGGAAGCAGAAGAGACGCAGCTTCGCGTCCTTGTTGTGGCGGTACTTCTTGAACCATTTGGACATGGTGATGGCCTCTCCTCGACTGGTCCGGATCAGAGCATGAACGTCTGCTTGCCGCAGAGACGCTCGACCGGGATCGCGAGGTTCTGGCAGTACTCGAGCATCTTGCCGGACTGCACGATCTGCTCGGAGTCGTCGGTGTAATCGACGCCCATGAAGTAGCCGTACCACGGCTCCATGCCGAGGGCGTAGATGAGGACCTGCCTGGCGTTGAAGGTCTCGACCATCTTGGAGGCCTTGTCGAAGCCGGAGCCATTGAGGCGGCGCGACTCCTTGATCTTGCGGCTGACCGGCTCGGTCGTGAGCGCGCCGTACAGCCACGTGTACGGGGCACCGACGCACTCCATGCCGATGGCGAGGACGTCGAGGTCGCCCGTCACCTGATGGAGGAACTGGTACATGCGCGGCTCGAGGTTGGACGAGTCGGCGCCGGCGTAGATCTTCTTGCCGTTCAGCTCGAAGAACCAGGCGGTCTTGCTGCGGATGTTGAGATCCCCGTGCTCGCCGAGGAAGGGGATGCTGAGGATGCGTCCATCGGGAACGATGGTCTCCTCGAGGTCTTCGACTTCATAGACGTTGAAGCCGAGCTGCTTGAGCATGAGCTTCAGCGAGGGGTCGGCCAGCGAGCCGCCGTTGTTCTTCGGCACGAGGACCTTGTCGATCTTGTGGCGGAGCTGCAGCAGGCTCTCGAGGTTCACGTGATCGGAGTGGTTGTGCGTGAGGCACACGTAGTCGATCTTCTCGGGGATCTGGCTGTAGCTGATGACGTCGTGCTCGTTCGCCTCGGTGCGGTTGGCAATGACGGGATCGACGAGGATGGCGACGCCGTTGGTCTCGATGAGGAAGCCGGCGTGGCCGGTGTAGCGGAGGCGCGTCACGCCCGGCGCGACCGCTTCATGCAGCTGCTTCGGCGCCTCAGTCGTGAACAGCTCCATGTACGGCAGGCCGCCTTCGGTCGTTCCGGGGGCGAAGATCTCGGCCAGTTCCTCCGCCGTGGCGGGGATCTGGCGCGTGCGGAACAGCTTGTCCCACACCTTCGACTCGAACGGGAGGTTCAGGTGGAGGTGGTTGGCGTCGGGCAGGCGCGGCGTCGAAAGGACGAACGGGCGCTGCTTGACGCGCGAGAGCAGGCCGAACGACACGGACTGGATGGACTTGTCGTAATAGCGGCTGCGGTACAGGAGGCTCTCCAGCAGGCGGTACGACGGCTGGTGGTAGAGGTCCATGTGCAGCTCGACATAGCCCTTGAGCATGTCGGGCACCTGCTCGTAGAGCGGCTCGATCGTCTCGCCGGTCGTGTGGTTCTTGACCACGCCGTCGAGCTGCTTGATGGCGTCGGCCAGTTCCTTGTAGACGACGAACTGGGTGTCGAACTTGGTGTTGAGCGCTTTGACGTCATCGACCTGCTCGGCGGTGCAGTCGACGAACTCGCCGCCGCCGGCCATGCCCTTGTCCTGGTTGGCCAGGATGTGCAGCTCGTAGTTGTTGACGAACGACCCCATGAGACGGCGGTGCGTCTTGGTCATGTACATGGAGTACGTGATGGGCGCGATGAGATTCGGCCAGGCGTACCACTTGTTGACGAGCGGGTCGACGTACACGTCTTCGCGCAGATAGAACTTGGGCGTTGCTTCCATGGGAGCGGGATCCTTCTTTGTGTTGATGTTGCGGCGAGCCGCGTTGATTTTGGGTTGTTGGTTTTTGGTTTTCGGTTTTCGGTGGAGAACCAAAAACCAAAAACCGAAAACCAACAACATCGGAGCGCCGGCACCGCCGGCGGCCCCGATTCGTTTATTCGGTTCTGAGCGCTACGGCGGGCTCGATCATGGCGACACGGCGGCTCGGCAGGACGACGGCCACACCGACGATGATCGCGACGGTGAAGATGACGACGGCGAAGGCCTGGACGTAGAAGCCGAAGGAGAAGCCGAAGAAGGCGCCGGCCATCCAGCTGACGAGAGCGGCGAAGCCGATGCCGATGCCGAGACCGATGCCGACCTGCCACATGGACTGGCGGAGGAAGAGCATGATGATCTCGCGGTCGGTGGCGCCGAGGGCGCGGCGGATGCCGATTTCGTGAGTCTTCTGCACGATGGCGTTCGAGGTGATGCCGTAGACGCCGCACAGCGACAGGAGCAGGGCGAAGAGTCCGCAACTGAAGAGGACCTTCTGCCCAAGGGACATGACGCGCTTCGACATGCCGAGCTGCTCGGCGATGTTCTTGACGCCGCCGTTCTCGCCCTGCGGCGCGATGCGCGTGAGGCTCTGGTAGAACGTCTCTTCGGCCAGGCTGGCGTTGCCGCGCGAACGGAAGTAGACGCGCGTCGCGACGTTGTCGGTCTGATACGCGGAGAGGTAGATCTCGTCCGTGATGGCCGGCTGCTCGGTGAAGCTCTGGGTGATGTCCTTCGTCACGCCGACGACGCTGTACCAGACGGGCTTGCCTTCGACGTCGAGCTGGAGGCGCTTGCCGATGGCGGAGCCGCGGCCCCAGCGCTTCTCGACGAACGACTGGCTGACGATGGCGGTGCGGAGGTCGGTGTTCTGCGCGGCGAGCGCTTCGCGATGGTCGAAGTGGCGTCCCTCGACGAGCTTGAGCGTCTTGAACTCCGGCGTGCCGAGGAGCTGGTGGACGGAGACCGCGGGCAGGTTGTTCTGCGCGTCGAGTCCCTCGACGACCGCGTCGTGGTTGCCGAGCGGCGTCCAGACGAAGGCTTCGGCGATCTGGGCGTTGCCCTGCAGATCCTGGACGAGCTGCTGCAGGGTCTGCGCGCGCTGCTCGTCGGTCACGCCGTCTTCCGGCAGGGTGACGTCGGCAGCCATGAGGTTGGTGAGGTCGTAGCCGGCTTCGATGGTCTCGCCTTTCCGCACGAGCGAAAAGATGAGGAAGCCGAAGCACATGATGAGCGAGACGAACATGATCTGCGCCGTGACGAGGGCGCGCATCAGTTTGCCGGCGCGGCGGCCCTGGGCTCCGCGCGTACCGTCGCGCAGCTCGAGGACGACGTCGGCGCGGGCGCTCTTGCGGGCCGGCAGGTAGCAGACGGTGAAGATGGTCAGGACGAGGAAGCCGATCGCGGCGAAGAGGGTCTCCTTGTCGAGGCCCCAGTTCCACCAGAACGGCGTCGCGCCCTGACGCCCGAAGGCGGAGGAGAGATAGAGCGTCGTGGCGTTGAGCATCACGCTCGTGAAGACGAGCGAGAGGAGCGTGCCGGCGACGACGATGATGCCGCCTTCCCACATGAGCTGACCGATGAGACGGCGCTCGCCGGCGCCGAGGGCGACGCGGATGGCGGACTCCTTGCCGCGGGCGATGGCGCGCGCCAGGAGCATGTTGCCGACGTTGATGCCGGCGAGGAGGAGGATGAGCGTCGAGGCGATGTTGATGCCGTACATCGCGAGGTCGACGATCAGACCGCCGCCGAGCTGGCTGGCCTGGTAGGTGTCGAGCTGGAAGGCGTCGGGACGGAGCTTGAACGTCTCGGCGGCCTGCTTGGCGCGCGTCTCGTACGAGGTGCGGATGTACTGATCGAGCTGCTGCGTGGCCTGCGCGGTGGACATGCCCGGCGCGAGCCGGCCATGGAAGTTGGCGAACGTGAACTCGGTCGCCGTCGGGTGGAGCGCTTCGTAGGTGAACGGCAGCCAGATCTCGGTCGCGACGGGGAAGGCGTAGTCCTTCGGCATGATGCCGACGATCTCGGTGTCCTGGTTGTTGAGGCGGATGACGCGGCCGACGGCGCTCGGCGAGCCGGAGAAATGGCTCTGCCACAGCTTGTAGCTGATCACGGCCACGGGCGCGGCGCCGGCTTCACTGTCCTGCGCCTGGAGGGCGCGGCCGAACAAGGGATTGGTGCGCGAGAACTTGAAGAGGTTCCACTCGGTGTACGTGCCGAAGAGGCTCTGGCTGTCGTCGCCGGCCGAGAAACGGACCTGCGAATCGCGCCACACGCCGGCCTCGGCGAAGGTGCTGAGCTTCTGGCGCGCTTCGGCGTATTCGTGGAGCGGCACGACCTGCGCGGCGCGCAGGATGGTCTCCGAGTCCTTGAGCGGGAGCGGCTTGTAGAAGATCGTATAGAAGAAAGCGAAGGTGAACAGGCTGACGGTCAGTCCGCCCGTCAGGACGAGGACCGTCAGCAGGGTGAACGCCGGCGACTTGAACAGCAGCCGCAGCGTGTAACGGATATCCATCAGCACACCCATCGACGTCAGCTCCCGACCTGCGCGAGGCGGTAGTACTCGTCGGCGATGACCTGGCCGTCGAGCATTTCGATCTGACGCGACTTCTGCTCGATGGAACGGGGGTCGTGCGTGACCATGACGATGGTGGAGCCTTCCTCGTGCAACTGGCGGAGGAGGCGGAGGACGATGTCGGCGTTCTTGGAGTCGAGGTTACCGGTCGGCTCGTCGGCGAGGATGACGACGGGGTCGTTGATGAGCGAGCGGGCGATGGCGACACGCTGCTGCTGACCGCCCGAGAGCTGGCTCGGGAAGTGGCTGAGGCGGTGGCTCATCTCGACCTTGTCGAGCATGGCCTTCGCGCGCTCCTTGATGTCGGCCGGGGAGATGCCTTTGCGGTACGTCAGCGGAAGGCAGACGTTCTCCTCGACGGTGAGCTCGCTGATGAGATTGAACGACTGAAAGACGAAGCCGATCTCCTTGTTGCGGATCTTGGCGCGCTGATCGCGGCTGAGGGAGCTGACATCCTGACCGTTGAGGATGTACTGGCCCGACGTCGGCGTGTCGAGCAGGCCGAGGATCGACAGCAGGGTGGATTTACCGCAACCCGAGGGCCCGGTGATGCAGACGTACTCGCCCGGATGGACCGAGAGGCTGAGCTGGTGCAGGGCACGCGTCTCCACCTTCTCCGTCAGAAAGGACTTCTCCAGACGATTCAATTCAATCAACGACTGTGTGCTCATGACCAGGGTTCCTTCGAGTGCTGTATTTCGGATGCTCAATTGACGATGACGGAGTCGTGCGAGGCGAAGGCGGAGGTATCGGAGGTGATGACCTTGTCGCCCGGCTGCACGCCGCGGAGAATCTGAATCTGATTGACCGAAGCCTCGCCGAACGTCAGCGGGATGCGGGTGGCGCGGCTCTCATCCGCAGTGAGGCGGTAGAGGTTCTGCGAGGCGTCGGCCTTGGCGAAGTCGGGGCGGTCCATGAAGAGCACGTTCTTGAGCTCGACGACGTGGATCATCCCTTCGACACTGAGGTCGGCGCGCGCTTCGGCCGGGATCGCGGCGTTCTCGTCGAGCGCGACGTCGACTTCGACCATGCCGCCCTGGACGGACGGGGCGACGCGGATCACGCGGCCCTGGATCTTGCTGCGGCGCGTGTCGATGGTGACGGGCAGGCCGTTGCTGACGCGCTGGACCTGCAGCTCCGGCACCTGCAACTGCGCGATGAGGTGCGTGGTGTCGGCGACGACGCCGACGCTGTCGCCGATGTTGAGCTTCTGGCCGGGGGAGACGGCGAGCGACTGGAGCGTGCCCTTCATGCCGGCGCGGACGACGAGCTGGTCGATCTGCGTCTGCACGTTGTTGATGTTTTCCTGGAGCTGCTCGATCTCGAGGTTCTGCGCCATGCGCTGGGCTTCGACGCGGCCGCGCATCTGCTGCACGCGCTGCTGGGAGAGGGCGTAGATCTGCTGCTGCGTCTCGACGCTGGCCTTGGCCTGCTGCATGTCCATCGCGGAGACGAGCCCGTCGCCGAACTTGGACAGCTCGGTCTTGGAGTTGAGCTCGCGCTGCGACGACTGGAGGCTGTTCTTGGCGGAGAGGAGCTGGATCTCCTGATCGAGGAGGGCCGATTCGACGGTCTTGAGCTCGACCTGACGCTCGGCCATGACCTGGCGAAGCTTGGCCCTGGCCTGCACGAGATCGATGGTGAGCTGCGGATTGACGAGGCTCACGATCGGCGTCTCGACGTCGACGGGCTCACCGGCCTTGACGAGGATCTGTCCGACGCTGCCGCTGACGCGGGAAGCGAGGAAGAAGACGTCGCGGCTTTTGAGCTTGCCGTTCGCGCGGATGTTGACGGCGAAGTCGCCCTGCTGGACGACCGAGACCGTGAGGTCGGCGCGCTGCGCGATGTAGCTGGCGCTGCCGAGGTAGCGCTTGGCGCCGACGAAGGCGAAGAGCACCAGGATCGCGACCGGCACATACCAGTATTTGCGCGCGAGGCTCTTCGGCTGCTCCTCGCGAACGATGTCCATCGAGCGTCCCGTGCGGGTCGCGGCGGTGGTCTCATCGACCGGGTGCGGCTTCCAGACCTCTCCATCCACTGCGTGTGATTCGTGTCGCATGTTGCTTTCGTCCTTCTCCGGCATTGCAGTCATCGTTGATTACGAGTGGCCATGGCCGCGAGCCATGCCCACCAGCACCTTGCGGTCGCCGCTGAACGGCTGGCGGCCGTGGGTGAACAGCATGTTGTCGACGAGGAGCAGATCGTTCTTCTGCCACTCGAAGTGAAACTTTTCGGACTCGTAGACTTCGCGAATGAACTGGAGGACGTCTTCCTCGAGAGGGGATCCGTCGCCGTAGTAGGCGTTGCGCGGCAGATCGTCCTCACCACATACCGAGAGGAGACTCTCGCGCACTTCGGGCCGCAGGCTGGAGACGTGGAAAAGATGCGCCTGGTTGAACCAGACCTTCTCCCCAGTCACCGGGTGCGTTGCCACGGCAGGGTTCACCTGTCCAGTGCGCAAGCCACCGTTGGCTTTCCATTCGTATGTCAGTTGATTCGATCGACAATAACTCTCGACAACCGATTTATCTTCCGTTTGAAATACCTCCGTCCACGGAAGATCGATGTCGCCGTAGTTCCGGACGTAGAGAACTCCTTTGTCTTCAAACTTGTGGCGGATTTCGGCGGGGATTTTTTTGTACACCTCGCGGCTGTCGGCGAGGGGGGTGGCACCGCCCGTCGCGCTCGGCAGCATGCAGAGGAAGCCGGCGCGCATGGCCCACTGGTTGGCGTACGACGACTCGTTGTGCTGAGGGATGACCTCGCTCGGGTGGTACTCGGTGGCGGTGTAAACGTTGTCGCGGAGCTCGGTGCGCGGCGTGGAGCGGTACTCGTAGCCCATCAGCTCCTCACCGAACAGGACCGTGAGCAACTGGCCGAACTGCTTGCTGCTGGGGAACTTCAAGCCACGCAGCAGCAGGGCGCCGCGCGACTGCAGCAGGTTCTCGATCTGCTCCTTGTTCGCTTCGGCCCAGTCGAGCAGCTTCTGCCCGGTGGTGTCGACGGTCAACAGGATGTCGCGTCCGCCGGCTTCGGCGAGGCGGGTGGTGGTGAGTACGGCCGGTGCGGCGGGTGCTTCCAGGGTCAGTGTGGTCACGTTCAGTTCCTCTTGTCTTGATCTTTCTTATGGATGTGTTCGTCTAAACCGCGGCCAGTTCGTGGCCGTAAATGGGGAGCAGTTGTTCGCGGGCGTCGGCGAGCAGCGCGTCGAGGCTGCGGCCGGTCATGAGGTGGGCGTGGTCACTGGCGATGCCGACCGTGCGGAGAGGAGAGCCGATCAGTGCCGCGACGGCGTCCGCCGGGATGATCTTCTTCGTCTCGTCCTGCGCCAGGTACAGCGTCGTCGTTCCACGGATCAGCAGCGGCAGCGGGCGCGTCTGCTCGAAGGCACGGGCGAAGTTGACGCCGAAGCGGAGAGCGATCTCGAGCTCCTTACGCGTCATCGTCGCGACCGATTCGTCCTCGACGATGACGGCCGCCACCATACGGATGGAGGCGTCCATGTCCTCGGACAGGACGACGTGCTCCATCTTCGTGCGGATGGTGTCGTCGGCGTAGCGCGCGGCGACGAGCAGGTTCTCGCGGTCGCTGTGCGTCTCGTTCAGGACACCCGGGGGCGGCGCGTCGAAGAGGCCGAGGTAATCGACCTGCTCGCCGCGCTCCTGGAGGATGCTGGCGATGGCCCAGGCGATCGTGCCGCCGCCCGACCAGCCGGCGAGGTGATACGGCCCTTCCGGCTGGATGGCCTTCATCCCCTCGACGTACAGAGCGGCGAGCTGCTGCAGGTCGGTGAAGATGAAGTCGTGGTTGAAGTTGAACGGCGCCTGGATGCCGTACACGGGGCAGACGTCGCCCAGCGCCTTGGCCAGCTCGCTGTAGCAGTCGATCTTGCCGCCGAACGGATGCGCGACGAAGAGCGGTGCGCCCTCGCTGCAGTCATTGAGGCGCACCATCGTCTCGCGAGCTGCCGAGACCGACTCAGGTGCGGACGGCGCGAGCGAAGCGGCCAGCGTGCGGATGGTCTGGTTCTCGACCGCCTGACGGACGGAGATCTCGACGCCGTTGCGCTTGAGGTCGGCCACCACGGCCATGAGGCCGAGGGAGTGACCGCCAAGCTCGAAGAACTTGTCGTCGATGCCGACCGCGGGGAGCTCGAGGTGCTTGCACCAGATGCCGGCGATGAGCTGCTCCAGCGGATTGCGCGGCTGCGCGCCGGTGGAGAGGTCGCGTGCCCGTTCCCGCGGCTGAGCCAGCAGCTTGCGGTCGACCTTGCCGTTCGGCGTGAGCGGGAGCTCCGCGAGAACGACGATGTCGGACGGCACCATGTGCTCCGGCAGCGCCTCGCGCAGCTCGTCCTGCAGCTCCGTAACCGGCGCAGTGCCGACGACGAAGGCCGCGAGGTGCTGGTTCGGACGCTCGCCCACCGCGACGACGACCGCTTCGGTCACGTCGGGGTGCTGCAGCAGCGCCGCTTCGATCTCGCCGAGCTCCACGCGGAAGCCGCGGATCTTGACCTGCTGGTCGCGGCGGCCGACGAACTCGAGGTTGCCGTCGGGCAGGTAGCGGACGAGATCGCCCGTCTTGTAGAGGCGGCCGAAGCCGGTCTCGATGAACCGCTCGGCGGTCAGCTCCGGACGGTTGAGGTAACCCGTGGCCAGGCCGGCGCCGCCGATGTGCAGCTCGCCGACGACACCGATGGGAACCTGGCGCAGCTCCGGCGAAAGGACGTAGAGCTGCACGTTGTCCATCGGGCGGCCGATCGGCGGCGCACCGGCGAAGTCCGCCGGGACGTCGAACGTCGTGGCGACGACCGCGGCCTCGGTCGGACCGTAGTGGTTGACGAGCTTCGCGGTGCAGCCGCTCGGAACGAGGTAGCCGCTCAGCTTGTCGCCGCCGACGATGATCGCCTCGAGGTGGCGCCAGCGCTCGGCCGGCGTGTCCTGATGCGCGAGGTGCTCGAGCAGCGCCGTCGGGAAGATGCAGTGGGTGATGCGGTCGGCCTCGAAGCGCGCGGAGAGGCGCATCGGGTCGGCACGCTCCTCGTCGCTGACGATGGCGATGCGGCCACCGGCGAGGAGGTACGGCCAGACGTCGTAGACCGACGGGTCGAAGCTGATGCTGATGAGGTGGCCGCCGGTGCTGTTCGCATCGGGATTGAACTTGCGCTTGTGCCACGCGCAGAGGTTGGCCAGCGCGGCGTGCGTGTTCGGCACGCCCTTCGGCAGGCCGGTGGAGCCGGAGGTGTAGATCACGTACGCGATCGACGTGGCCGGATCGGCAGCGTTGCGCGGCAGGTTCTCCGTGGCGTGGTTCTCCCACTGCTCCGGATCGTCGAGCATGACGACTTCGGCGCGGCCGAGGCGGACCTTGCGGCGGAGCTGCGACTGGCTGAGGATGACGGTGGCGCCGCTGTCCTCGAGCATGTGGCGCAGGCGATCCTGCGGGTAGCCCGGGTCGAGCGGCACGTACGCCGCGCCGGCTTTCCACGCGGCGAGGATGCCGGTGAGCTCGTCGATGGAGCGCTCGACGCAGAGGCCGACGATGGAGCCGGGCTCCACGCCCGTCTCGGCGAGGTAGCGGGCGAGCTGGTTGGCGCGGCGATTCAGCTCACCGTACGTGATGGTCTCGCCGTCCTGAACGATGGCCGTGGCGTTCGGGGTGCGTGCAGCCTGCTCCTCGAACAGCTCGTTGACGAAGCGCTCGACGCGCGGCGCCTCGGTCGCGTTCCACGACGCCATCAGCGCGCGCTCGGCGTCGGTGACGAGCTCGATGTCGCGGATGTCGACGACGTTCGGAATCTGGCGGACGGTGTGGGCGAGATGCTCGAGCAGGCGCTCGATCGTCTCCTTCGCGAACTCGGCAACCGAGTAGCTGAAGCGCAGCGTGAGGTTGTGGCGGAACGTGGCGGCCAGCGAGAGCTTGAAGTTCGTGGCGTCGACGGTGCGGACCTGCTCGATGCGCAGCGCGCCCTTCGGTGCGGCCTGCCCGGGCTGCTGCTCGGTGCCGGCGACTTCCGTCGGATAGTTCTCGAAGATGAGGAGGCTGTCGAACAGCGACACGCCGTTCGGCACCCGCGTGCAGCCCTGGACGTCGGTGAGCGGCAGGTAGCCATGGTCCTGCGCCGACTGGAAGCCGCGCTGGACGATGTTGAGCAGCTCGCCGATCCTGGTCCGCTCGTCGAACGAGATGCGCACCGGGATGGTGTTGATGAACAAACCGATCATCGACTCGATCCCCGGCACCTCGGCCGGCCGTCCGGAGATGACGGACCCGAAGAGGACGTGCGGCTCGTTGCTGTAGCGGTGCAGGACGTAGCCCCAGGCGAGCTGCACGAGCGTGTTGATCGTCGTGTGGTTGGCCTTGGCGAACGCGTCGAGGCGGCGTGACTCCTCGTCGCTGAAGATGGTGAAGTGGTTCTCGTGCTCGACCGGCGCGCCGTTGGCCGGACGGTCGACGACGAGCGGCGTCGGCGCGTCGATCATCTGCAGGTGCTCGCGCCAGTAGCCGAGCGACTCGTCACGATCGCGGCTGGCCAGCCAGCGGAGGTACGCCTCGTAGTCCGGCGGCTCCGGCAGGTTGACGGCTTCGCCGCGCATGAGCGCCACGTAGGTGGTCATGACATCGCGATTGATCAGCGCCTTGCACCAGCCGTCGAGCAGCATGTGGTGGTGGCTCCAAAGCATCTGGTAACGCTCGTCGCCGAGGCGGAAGAGGGCGACGCGCTGCATCGGCGGCGTGGCGAGATCGAAGCCGCGGATCTTGTCGGCGCGGCGGTACGCCTCGAACTTCTCGCGCTGCTCGGCTTCGGTGAACCCGCGCCAGTCCTCCTCGTGCCACGGCATCTCGGCCGCGGCGAGGACGAGCTGGTGGAGGCGCGTCTCCTGGCCGATGAACGCGGTGCGGAAGACGTCGTTGCGGGCAACGACGGCGTTCCACGCCTCGCGGAACATCGTGGAGTCGAGCGCGCCGGAGAAGGTGGGGCAGAACTGCGTGAGGTACGCGCTGCGGTCGAGGAGCGTGTGATACGCCATCCCCTGCTGCATCGCCGTGGCGGGATAGAGATTCGTCATCGACGGGTAGGCGCGCTGCCATTCGTCGAGACGCTCCTGCGAGACGTCGGCGAGCGGGAAGTCGGACGGCGTGAAGGCGCCGCGCTCGATCGACGTGCAGTGCGCGACGACGGAGCGGAGCCCCTCCTCGATGAAGCGGGCCAGTTCGGCCATCGTCTCGCCGTGGTACTGCTCCTCGCTGTAATCGAGGCTGAAGGCGAGCACGCCGTTCGCCACGAGACCGTTGATGCCGATCTGGTAGAGGCGGTTGCGCTCGAGGCTGTGCGAGCTGCCGCTCGATTCGCGTGAGCCTTCGAAGGCCGAGCCTTCTTCGAGCGTCTGGTCGAACTGCCCGAGGTAGTTGAAGACGAGCTGCGGGTGCGGCTTGCCGTCGAACGAGTCGTCGTTCGCGAGGTAGCGGAGGACGCCGTAGCCGATGCCGTTGTGCGGCAGCGCGCGGTACTGTTCCTTCACGGACTTGATGACTTCATCGACCTGCTCGCTGCGGCTGCTGAGCGTGAGCGGGAAGACGGTGGTGAACCAGCCGACGGTCTGCGTGGTGTCGAGCGCTTCGAACAGCGGCTCGCGGCCGTGGCCCTCGAGCGCGATCCGCAGGCCGGTGGAGTTGGTCCAGCGGCGCATGCCGAGATAGAGGCCGGAGAGCAGCAGCTCGTTGACGGTCGTGCGGTACGCGTGGCCGCACTGCTTGAGCAGCGCCTGCGTTTCGGCGGCGGAGAGACGGATCGTCTCCTTGCGCGTCGTGCGGTTCGCCGGCTGATGCGTGGTCTCGAGGTCGACCGGCAGCGCGGCGACCGGCTGCTCGTACTGCGCGAGCCAGTAGGCCTTTTCGCGCTGCAGCGCATCGGACGCGGCGTAGTCGCGGAGCGCGTTGCCCCACTGCTGGAACGAGGAGGTCTTCGGCTCGAGCTGGATCGGCTGCCCGGCTTCGGACTGCTTGTACGCCTGCTCGATGTCGGCGAGGAGGATGCGCCACGACACGCCGTCGACGACGATGTGATGGACGACGAGGAAGAGGCGGCCCGACGTCTCGCCCTGGAAGAGGACGGCGCGGAAAAGCGGCCCGTTCGTGAGGTCGAAGCTGCGCTGGTAATGCTCGCAGCGCGCGGTGACGAACGCGGCGTGCTCCGCCGGATCGGCCGGGAGCTGCTCCACGGCGCAGGTGGCGTCGATCATCGCCTCCGTCAGCGGCTCGTAGGACGAGGTCCACTGCTCGTTCTGCTCGTGGAAGCGGAGACGCAGGCTGTCGTGGCGCGTGTAGAGCGCGTTCGCCATGTTGCGAACGAACGAGGCGCCGAGCGTCGCCGGCACCGTAAGCAGCACCGACTGGTTGAAGTGGTGCTTGTCGGTCTTGATGTCGTTGAGGAAGTGCTGCTGGATCGGCAGGAGGACGATCGACCCTTCGGCCGCTTCCTGCGGGAACTCGCGGCGAACGGCGGTCGTCGCCTGCGCGGCGAGGCCGGCCACGGTCTGGTGCTCGAAGAGGTGATGCGTGGTGATGCCGATGCCGGCCTGGTTGGCGCGGGAGACGACCTGGATCGAAAGGATCGAGTCGCCGCCGATGGCGAAGAAGTTGTCCTCCACGCCGACGCGCTCGAGCTTCAGCAGCTTCTGCCAGATGTCGCAGAGGATGCGCTCGACCTCGTTGCGCGGCGCGACGTACGTGTCGGCAGCCTGCAGCTCCGGCTCCGGCAGCGCGTTGCGATCGACCTTGCCGTTGGCGGTCATCGGGAAGCGCTCGAGCAGCACGAAGGCAGCGGGGATCATGTAATCCGGCAGGCGCTGCTTGAGCGACTTGCGCAGCGCGTTGGCGTCGATCGGCGACGTCGGGACGAGATACGCGACGAGGCGCTTGTCGCCGCCGGTGCCGCGCACCATGACGAGGGCGTCCTTCACGGACGGCTCGTGCGCGAGCTGCGCTTCGATCTCGCCGAGCTCGATGCGGAAGCCGCGGACCTTGACCTGATCGTCGACGCGTCCGGCGAAGTCATAGCGGCCGTCGGCGAGCTGGCGGACGAGGTCACCGGTGCGGTAGAGCTTCGCGCCCTCGATGCCGCTGAACGGATCGGCGATGAACTTCTGCGTGGTGAGCTCGGGGCGGTTCAGGTAACCGCGCGCCAGGCCGGCGCCGCCGATGAGCAGCTCGCCCGTGACGCCGATGGGGCAAAGGTTCATGTTGCGGTCGACGACGTACGCGCGCTTGTTCGGCGTGACGCGGCCGATCGGGATGACCGTCTCGCCGGCCGAGAGCTGCGCGACCGTCGCGGTCACGGTGCATTCGGTCGGGCCGTACTGGTTGTAGAAGCGCGTGCGGCCGGCCCATTCCTCGACGAGGCGGCGCGAGCAGGCGTCGCCGCCGACGCTCATCCACCGCAGCGACGGGAGGCTGGCGCTCGGCTGCGCTTCCATCAAGGCGGTGGGGAACGCCATGTGCGTGATGCGCTTCGTCGAGGCGAGCTTCATCAGCTCGCCCGTCGGCTCGGCAAGATGCAGCTCGGCGCCGGAACAGAGGGTGTTGAACAGATGCTCCGTCGCGGCATCGAAGCTGATCGACATCGGGTGCAGCATCTTCGCGGTGCCGTCGAGCGCGAACTCCTCGATGTCGAAGGCGAGCTGGTTGACCAGCCCCTCGTGCTCGATCAGGACGCCCTTCGGACGGCCGGTGGAGCCGGAGGTGTAGATGCAGTACGCGAGGTTGCGCGGCGAGAGGCCGAGCGTGGCGGGATCGAGGTTCGTCACCGGGTACTTCTTCAACTGCACGCGGCGGAACGCGGGATCGAGCAGCACGACCTGACGCTCGCCGATGGCGGCGTGCGACTGCCAGATTTCGGCCTGCGTCAGCACGATGGTGACGCCGGAGTCTTCGAGCATCTGCTCGAGGCGGTCTTCCGGATAGTGCGGGTCGAGCGGCAGGTAGGCGCCGCCGGCCTTGAGGATGCCGAGGATGCCGATGACCAAGTCGTGGGAGCGCTCGGCGGAGATGCCGACGAGCGTGTCGGGCGTGATCCCCTTCTCGACGAGCGCGTGGGCGACGCGGTTCGCCTCCTCGTTCAGCTCACCGTACGTCAGCTCCTCGTCGTCCCACACGACGGCAACGGCGTCGGGCGTACGGGCGGCCTGCGCCTCGAAGAGCTGGTGGATGCAGAGATCGCGCGGGAACTCTTTCTCCGTGCGGTTCCACTCGTCGATGCGGGCGCGGTCGGCGCTGCCGGCGACCGGCAGAGCGGCGATGCGCTCGTGCGGCGTCTCGATGATGGCGCCGAGGAGCGACTCGAAGCCGGCGGCGATGCGCTGGATGGTGGCGCGCTCGAACAGCGTCGTGGCGTAGACGAACGAGAGGGCCAGGCCGTGCTCGCTCTCCATGCCGACGAGGTTGAGATCGACGCGAGCCGGTTTGCCGGCGCCGCCGACCGTGGAGACGGTCAGCTCCGGCAGCTTCACGTCCTCGACCTGATCGTGATTCTGCATCGCGAAGAGGATCTGGAAGATCGGCGTGTGGCTGAGATCGCGGCGGGGATTCAGCTCCTGCACGAGCAGCTCGAACGGCACGTCCTGATGGGCGAACGCGTCGAGTACCGTGGTGCGCGTCGCCGCGAGCAGCTCGGCGAACGTCGGGTTGCCGGCGAGGTTCGTGCGGAAGACGAGCGTGTTGACGAAGAGGCCGATGAGCGCCTCCGTCTCCTGCTGATGGCGGCCGGCGATCGGCGAGCCGATGACGACGTCCGACTCGTTGCTCCAGCGCGACACGAGCAGCGACAGCGCGGCGTTGAGGAGCATGAAGAGCGTCGCGTCATTGGCGCGGGCGATGTCGTGCAGCTTGCGCGTCATCTCCGGCGTGAGGCGGAAGTCGATGTGGTCGCCGGCCAGGCTCTTGACCGCGGGACGCGGCTTGTCGAGCGGCAGGTTGTGCAGCGCCGGGATGTCGGCGAGCTGCTTGCGCCAGTAGCCGAGCTCCCGCTCGCGGACGTCGCCGTCGAGATAGGTGCGCTGCCAGTGGGCGAAGTCGGCGAACTGGATCGGCAGCAGCGGCAGGTTCGCGTCGCGGCCTTCGACCCGGGCGGTGTACAGCTCGGCGAACTCGCGAATGAGCACGCCGGTCGACGAGCCGTCCGTCGCAATGTGGTGCAGCGTGAACAGCAGCACATGCTCCTCGGCATTCAGCGCGAGGAGGGCGACGCGCAGCATCGGACCCGCGGCGAGATCGAACAGCGTGGTCGCTTCTTCGATCGCGGCGCGCTCGACGGCGCTCTCCTGCTCGTCCTTGCTCAGCGTGGTGAGGTCGATTTGCTTGATGGCCACCGGAGCGGCGGGGCTGATGACCTGCACGGCGCTGGCGTCGCGGCTGACGTACGTGGTGCGGAGGATCTCGTGGCGGGCGACGATCGTGTCGAGCGCGGACTGCAGCGCGGCGCGATCGAGTGTGCCGGTGAGGCGGAGCGCGAGCGGCGCGATGTACTGCGCGCTGCCGCCTTCGAGGCGGTCGACGAACCAGAGCTGCTGCTGCGCGAAGGAAACGGGCAGGAGCTGCTCGCGCGAGACGGTCGGGATGCGCGTGACATCCTGGGCGTTCTTGCCGTCGACGAACGCGGCGAGCGCGGCGACGGTGTTGTTCTCGAAGAGGTTGCGGACCGCGACCTTCTTGGCGAGGCGCTGCGTGATCGCCGAGGCGACGCGCGTGGCGAGCAGCGAGTGGCCGCCGAGCTCGAAGAAGTCGGCCGTGACGCTGACGCGGTCGACCTTGAGGATCTCCTGCCAGATGGCGGCGATCGCGGCCTGCGTCGGCGTCGACGCTTCGACGAACTCGATCGTGGCAGTGAAGTCGGGCTCCGGCAGCGCCTTGCGATTGACCTTGCCGTTCGCGGTGAGCGGCAGCTCCGCCATGACGGTGAAGGCGGACGGGATCATGAACTCGGGCAGGATCGCCTTGAGGTCACGCTTCACGCGGGCGACGCGCTCGGCGTCGTTCGTCAGCGAGCAGCTGCTCTTGTCGAAGACGACGTACGCGAGGAGGCGCGTCTCGCCGGCGATGGTGCGCGTGGTGACGGCGGCGTGCGTGACGACGTCGAGCGCGTTGATCTGCGCTTCGATCTCACCCGGCTCGATGCGGTAGCCGCGGATCTTGGTCTGGTGGTCGATGCGGCCGAGGTATTCGACGTTGCCGCAGGGGAGGACGCGGGCGAGGTCGCCCGTGCGGTAGCCGCGTCCAACCGGCGTGTCGATGAACTGCTGCGCGGTCAGCTCTTCGAGGCCTTCGTAGCCGAGCGCGACGCAGCGGCCGGTGACGACGAGCTGGCCGACGACGCCGTTCGGGACGGGGTTGTTGCGGCTGTCGACGATCGTGACGGCGACGTTGTCGATCGCCTTACCCAGCGGCACGGAGCTGGTGTGCTCGTGCCCGCGGACGCTGGTGAAGAGGACGTCGGAGAGGACTTCGGTCGAGCCGTAGAGGTTGAAGATGCCGGTGTTCGGCAGCGCGCGGTCGACGCGGCGGGCGATGTCGACGGAGAGTGCTTCACCGCTGACGAACCAGTAGCGCAGCGTGTCGAGCGTCTCGCCGGTCTCGCTCAGGTAGTCGAGGAGACTGCGCATCAGCGACGGCGCGGTGACGACACGCGTGATGCCCTGCTCGCGCAGCATCGGCACGAAGCGCGACGCATCCTTGACGACCTCGCGGTCGAAGAGGACGAGCGGCACGCCGGCGCACAGCGGCGTGAAGAGCTCCCAGATGCCGCGGATGAAGGCCATCGACGTGATGTGCGAGGCGCGCTCTCCGTCGGCGAACGGGAACTCGCCGAGCATCCAGTCGGCGCGGTTGACGGTGGCGCCGTGCGTGCCGAGGACGCCCTTCGGATTTCCGGTGGAGCCGGACGTGTAGATGATGTGCGCCGGGCTGTCGGCGGTGACGGTCGTCGCCAGCGGCTCCGTGCTCTGCGCGGCGCAGGCGGCGAGGAACGCCGCGTCGTCGAGCAGCAGCGTGGGGATCGTCGCGGAGAGCTCGGCCATCGCGGGCGCGCTGCTGCTGTCGGTGAGCAGCACGCGCGATTTGGCGTTCGTGGCCATGTACTCGAGGCGCTTCGCCGGCAGCTCCTGCGATAGCGGCACGTAGACGGCGCCGGCTTTGAGGATGCCGAGGATGGCGATGATGCGGGCTTCGCTGCGCTCGCTGTAGATGGCGACGCGGTCGCCTTCGACGATGCCGTGGACGTTGCGGAGGACGCGGGCGAGCTGGTTCGCTTCGGCGTTGAGCTGGCCGTAGGTCAGCGTGCGCGTGCTGCCGATGAGGGCGACGGCGCCGGGCTGCTGCTGCTCGATGCGGCGGTGGATCACGCCTTCGGCCTGCAGCGGAACGACGTTCGCTTCGTTCCAGAGGGCGGAGGAGCGTTCGCTCCAGGCGTGCGCGAGGACCGGGAGCTCCGGATTGCGCATGAGGTGGTCGACGAGCGACGCGAACTCGCGCGTCATCAGCTCGATCGACTCGGCGCGGAAGAGATGGCTGTTGTAGGCCCAGGTGCAGTTGAGGCCCGCGCCGTGCTCCTTGAGGTAGAGCGTGATGTCGTACTTGCTGTCGTGCGCGTCCTGCTGCTGCAGCGGCTGCACGTCCAGCTCCGGCAGCGAGAGGTTCGACTCGCCGGTGTTGTTCATGTTGATGAGGAGCTGGAAGATCGGCGTGTGAACGAGGCTGCGCTCCGGGTTGAGCGCTTCGACGATCGCCTCGAACGGCATCTCCGCGTGCTGGTGCGCGGCGAGGTGCGTCTCGCGCGCCTGCTCGATCAGATCGTGGAACGACTGGTCGTCGGCGATGCGGGTGCGGAGGACGAGCGTGTTGAGGAAGAACCCGATGAGGTTCTCGGTGTCGCGGTGGTTGCGGCCGGCGACCGGCGTGCCCATGACGACGTCGGTTTCGTTGCTCCAGCGGGCCACGAGCAGCGCGAACGCCGCCTGCAGGACCATGAAGAGCGAGGCGTTGTGGACGCGCGCCAGCTCGTTGAGACGGTCGAGCTGGTCTTTACCCAAAGAGACGACGGCGCGGCCGCCTTCGAACGTCTGGCGCGCCGGGCGGGCCCGGTCGAGCGGCAGGCTGTGCACCGGCGGCGCGTCGGCGAGCTGCTGCTTCCAGTACGCGAGCTGCTCTTCACCCTGGAAGTTCGTGCGCTGCCAGTAGGCGTAGTCGCCGTACTGGATCGGCAGCGGCGCGAGCGGATTCGGGCGGCCGGCGTGGAAGGCGCCGTACAGCGTGACGAACTCGCGCACCACGATGCCGAGCGACCAGGCGTCGGAGGCGATGTGGTGCATGGTGAAGAGGAGGACGTGCTCCGTCTCCGCGAGCGTCAGCAGCGAGACGCGCAGCATCAGGTCGGCGTCGAGCTTGAAGATGCGGCGCGCTTCGGTCGTCGCGAGCTCCTGCACGCGCGCTTCGCGGACGTCGCCGGTGAGCTGCGTCAGGTCGTGCGCGTCGATGACGACGGGCGACGCCGGGTGGATGACCTGCACGTTCTCCGCGTACGTCGTGCGCAGCACTTCGTGCCGGGCGACCAGCGTGTCGAGCGCGGTCTGCAGCGCCTGACGATCGAGGTTGCCGGTGAGGCGGAGGCCGATAGGGATGTTGTACTGCGGGCTGTCCGGCTCGAGCTGGTCGACGAACCAGAGGCGCTGCTGTGCGAACGACAGCGGCAGCGCCTCATTGCGCGGCGCCGGTTTGATGGCGCGGTGCTCGGTCTCGCTCAGCGCATCGATGTGCGCGGCGAGCGCCTGCACGGTGCTGAACTCGAACAGCGTGCGCACCGGCATGCTCTTGCGGAACTCGTGGCTCACGGCGCTTACGACGCGCGTCGCGAGCAGCGAGTGGCCGCCGAGCTCGAAGAAGTTCGCGGTGATGCTGAGCGGCGCCTTCAGCGCGAGGATCTCGCTCCAGATCGCGGCGAGCTTCTCTTCCGTCGCATTGGAGGGGGCGACGTATTCGCTGCCCGACTTGCGGTCGACGGCCGGCAGTGCCTTGCGGTCGATCTTGCCGTTCGCATTCAGCGGGAACGCTTCGAGGACGCACCACGCGGACGGCACCATGTACTCGGGGAGAGCCTGCTTGAGGCGCGTCTTGAGCGTGGAGACGAACGACCCTTCGTCGGCCGGCGAGGCGACGACGTAGGCGACGAGCGTCTTGTTCTCCCCCTCTCCGGTGGCGACGACGAGCGCGTCCTTCACGCCATCCTGCGTCTTGAGCGCGGTCTCGATCTCGCCGAGCTCGATGCGGAAGCCGCGGATCTTGATCTGGTCGTCGAGGCGGCCCATGAACTCGAGGTCGCCGGTCGGCAGGTAGCGCACGAGGTCACCGCTGCGGTAGATGCGTCCCTCGCCGAACGGATTGGCGATGAACTTCGCGTCGGTGACGTCCGGCTGGTTGACGTAGCCCCTGGCGACGCCGGCGCCGCCGATGCAGAGCTCACCGGCCACACCGACCGGCGCGAGCTGCAGCGCCTCGTTGAGGACGTAGAGCTCCTGGTTGGCCATGGCGCGGCCGATGGGGAGGCGCGCGGAGGAGCGGTTGTCGGTTGCCGGTTTTTGGTTTTCGGTGCGCAGTGCGGTGGTGACGTCGTAGATCGAGCAGCCGACCACCGTCTCCGTGGGACCGTAGTGGTTGAAGATCTGGGCGTTGGGGAAACGGCTCTGCAGCTCGGCTGCAAGTGACGGCGGGAAGGCTTCGCCGCCGATGACGAAGACGTGGCGCTGCGTGCAGGTCTTGTCCTTCGGCAGCAGCGCCAGCATGCCCGTGAGGTGCATCGGCGTCATGCGCAGCAGGTAGGCGCGCTCTTCGTTCGTCAGCGCCGCGGTCAACTCCATCAGCTCCTCACCCGGCTGCGTCAGCTCCACGCGGCCGCCGCGGAGCAGCGGGACGTAGAGGCTGGGTACCGTGATGTCGAAGCCGTGCGACGTCACCACCAGCGAGCCGCCGAGGTGCGCGGCGTAGTAGCGGTCGGAGGCGTAGGTGAGGTAGTCGATCAGGCCGCGGTGCGTGATCTCCACGCCCTTCGGCACGCCGGTCGAGCCCGACGTGTAGATGACGTACGCGCTGTCGTCGAGCGACACCGCGATCTCGGGATTCGTCGAGGGATACTCGCTGAACCACTCCTCGTCCTGCGCCGCGTCATCGAGCGTGACGACGTCGATGCCCTTCACCGGCAGCTTGTCGACGAGCGACGAATGCGTCAGCACGCACTCGATCTCGCCGTTGGCAATGATGTGGCGCAGGCGCTCGGCCGTGTTGCTCGGCTCGAACGGCACGTACGTGGCCCCCGCCTTCAGGATGCCGAGCATCCCGATCAGCACCTCGGTCGAGCGCTCCACATAGAGGCCGACACGCGTGCCGCGCTCGATCCCCTGCTCCTGCAGGTAGTGCGCGAGGCGGTTCGCTTTCGCGTTCAGCGCGTCATACGTCAGGTCGTTGACGGCGAGGTTCGCCGGCGTGTTCTCCGCCTGCGCTTCGAAGAGGCTCTGCACGCAGACGTCGCGGCCCGTCGTGACGATCTCGCCGCGCGACTGCGCGAGCATCGCCGTGCGCGCCGCTTCGTCCATCAGCGGCAGCTCGTGCACCTTCGTGTCCGGCCGGGCCACGATCGCTTCGAGCATCACGCGGAAGGCGTCGGCCATCCGCTCGATCGTGGCGAGCTCGAACAGCTCGTCCTTGAAGCTCCAGTTGAAGTGCACGCCGTTCGGCGATTCGCTCGCCGTGAGGTCGAGGTCGAAGCGGATGCGCTCCTCGGCGCCACGCACGCCCTCGATCTCCAGCCCCGGCAGCGTGAACGCGGTCCCTTCGGAACCGCTGGAGAAGTTCTGCAGGACGAACTTGATCTGCGCCAGCGGGTTGTACGACAGCGCGCGCTCCGGCTTCAGCTCGTCGACCAGCATCTCGAACGGGATCTGCTGGTTCGCGTACGTCTCCAGTGTGTCGCGCTTGGCGCGCGCCAGTACGTCGTGGAAGGTGTCGTTCGCCGAAAGCTCGGTGCGGAAGACGAGCGTGTTGATGAAGAAGCCGATGAGCGGCTCGATCGCGGCGCTGGTGCGGCCGGCGGTCGGGACGGCCATGACGATGTCGTTCGCGCCGCTCCACCGCGCCAGCAGCAGCGCGTAGGCGCTCTGCAGGATCATGAACAGCGTGGCGTCGTGCTCGCGCGCCAGCGCCTGGATCGCATCGACCAGCGGCCGCTCGAGGAGCTGCGTGTGCTTGCGGGCGATGAAGTTCTGGCGGGCGCCGCGCGGCTTGTCCAGCGGCAGGCTGTGAAGCTGCGGGATCCCGGCGAGACGGTTCTTCCAGTAGTCGACCTGCTTCTGCAGGTTTTCGCCCTGCAGGCGCTCGCGCTGCCAGTACGCGTAATCGGCGTACTGGATCGGCAGCGGCGGCAGCGGGTTCGCGTCGCCGTGCGTGTAGACGCCGTACAACGTGACGAACTCCTTGACCAGGACGTTCATCGACCAGCCGTCCGACGCGATGTGGTGCATCGTGAACAGCAGCACGTACTCCTCGGATCCGATCCGGATCAGGCTCGCGCGGAGCATCAGATCGGAGGAGAGGTCGAACGTCGCCGCGCCCTCTTCACGCACCAGCGTCTGCACGCGCTCTTCGGCCTGCGCGGCGTCGAGCGACGTGAGGTCGATCTTCGTGAGCTGCACCGGGCGGAACGGCTGCACGACCTGCATGGCCGCGTCGTTCTCGGCGCGATACGTCGTGCGCAGCACCTCGTGGCGCTCGACGATCGTGTCGAGGGCGCGCTGCAGCGCGTCTTCATCGAGACGGCCGCGCAGGCGCAGCGCCGCCGGGATGTTGTACTGCGCGCTGCCGCCTTCGAGCTGGTCGACGAACCAGAGCCGCTGCTGAGGGAACGAGGTGATGCTCGATTCGCCACGCTGCACGGGCACGAGCGCCGCACCGTCCTCGTCGGCGCGCTGCGACGACTTGCGCACGAGGAACTCGAGCAGCTCCTGCTTGTGGCGCTTGAGCAGCCCGTCGACTTCCGCGTTGATGGCACCCTTCGGCGCCTTGACCTTCAGCACGCCATCAACGGCGGAGACGACGATTTTTCGTTCTTTGAGTAATTCCAGTAGATTCAGCATCGGATTCCCTTAGTAAGCCAACTCTTCGAGCTCTTCGTCGGTGGTGACGTCGGCGTCGATGTGCGTCATGGCGTCGATGAACTTCGCCAGCATTGCGATCGTTTGGTAGGAGAAGACATCGGCGATGTCGAGACGGCAGCCGAGACGGTCCTGGACGCGATAGAGGATCTGCATCGCCAGGAGTGAGTTGCCGCCGGCCTCGAAGAAGTTCTCGGTCACGCCGATCTCGCGGGTGGAGCCGAGCAGCTCGCGCCAGATGACGGCGAGCGTGGCTTCGGTCTCGGTCGACGGCGCGACGTAGTCGGCGAGCAACTGGTTGCCCGGTTCCGGCAGCGCCTTCTTGTCGACCTTGCCGTTCGCCGTGAGCGGCAGCGTCTCGAGGATCACGTACGCCGCCGGCAGCATGTAGGTGGGGAGAGCCGCGCGCGCCGCCTGCTTCAGGCTGGCGATGTCGACTTCCTGTCCGTTCAGCGGGATGACGTACGCGGCGAGGTACTTGTCGTTGCCGGTGCCGCGCACTTCGACGATCACCTTCTCGACCGCCTCGTTGCGCGAGAGCACCGCTTCGATCTCGCCGAGCTCGATGCGGAAGCCGCGGATCTTGACCTGATGGTCGACGCGGCCGATGAACTCGATGTTGCCGTCCGCCATGTAGCGGCCCATGTCGCCGGTGCGGTACAGGCGGCCGAGCTGCTCGTGCCTGATGAAGCTCTTCGCGGTGCGCTCGGCGTCGCCGTAGTAGCAGCGGGCCACGCCGCGTCCGCCGATGAATAGCTCACCGATGACGCCGACCGGCACCTGCCGCAGGTTTTTATCGAGAATGTGGAAGCTCTGGTTCGCCAGCGGCATGCCGTACGGCACGCTCTTCAGGCCACTCGTGTCCGCGACGATCGGATAGTTGATCGACCAGATCGAAGCTTCGGTGGCGCCGCCGAGGCTCCAGGTGTTCGCGGTGGGGAAGACGTTCCACAGACGCTTCGGCAGCGCCGGGTGGATCCAGTCGCCCGACATCATGATCGTGCGGACCGGAGCGTTGCAGGCGCGCCCTTCCAGCTCGTAGTGCGTCGCGAGCAGGTCGGCCGAAGCCGGGACCGTGTCCCACAGCGTGATGCCGTGCGTCTCGACCAGCTCCGCCCAGTGACGCGGATCGGTGGCTTTCTCCGGCGCGGGGAAGATCACTTCACCGCCGACGGCGAGGACACCGAAGATGTCGTAGACCGAGAGGTCGAAGCTGAGCGCGGAGACGGCCAGCACCTTGTCGTTGTGGTCGATGGCGTAGCGCTGGTTGATGTCGATGCAGGTGTTGACCGCCGCCGCGTGCTCGATGGCCACGCCCTTCGGCGTGCCGGTCGAGCCGGAGGTGAAGATGACGTACGCCAGCTTGTCGGTCAGCCCTTCATACGACAGCTCGTTCGCCAGCTCGCGCAGCTCGCCTTCCGCCGGAGCGGCCGGGAGCGACAGGCTCGTGGTCGTGCCGATCGTCTCCGCGTTCGTGATCACGTAGCGGGCGTTGGCGACGTTGCAGATCGACGTGCAGCGGTCGACCGGCCAGTTCATCTCCATCGGGAGGTAAGCGCCGCCGGCCATCATGATGCCGAGCGTGGCGATGACCTGATCGCTGCCCTTGGGCAGACGCACGCCGACCAGCTCCTCCGTCTGCACGTCCAGCGCTTTGAGCTGACGGGAGAGAACGATGGCGCGGCGGAACAGCTCGTCGTACGTCAGCACCGTGCCGTTCGCGTCGCGGGTGGCGACGGCGTCCGGGAAGGCGACGGCGCGCTCGACGAACATCTCGTGCAGGCAGACATCCGTCGGGATCTCGGCGGCGGTGTCGTTCCACTGCGCGAACCGCGCGCGCTCGTTCGTCGACAGCACGTCGATCGCGTCGATGCGCTCCGCATCCGGCAGCTTGGTGAGGATCGCGGCGAGGTGACCGAGCATCCGCTCGACCGTCTCGTTGGCGAAGACCTCACCCATGTAGCCGCAGCGGACGTTGAGCTGCGCGGCGCAGGTGACGATGAGAGTCAGTTTGTAGTTGGTGCGCTCGTCGGTGGCGCTGCTCTCGACGCGCAGGTTCGAAGCACGCGAGGCCGTCTCCTCCACCACGGCCGTGTCGACCGGGTAGTTCTCGAAGGCCAGGAGGCTGTCGAAGAGCGGCACGCCGCTGGCGATCGCGCTCTGCTGCTGGATCGCGGTGAGCGGCAGGTAGCTGTGCTCCTGGCTCGCCTGGAAGCCGCGGTGCAGCTCGCGGACGAGATCGATGGTGGCCGCGTTCTGCTCGAACGCCACCTTCACCGGGATCGTGTTGATGAAGAGGCCGACCATCTGCTCGACGCCGGCAACTTCGGCCGGACGACCCGAGGTGATGGCGCCGAAGCAGATCTGCGACTCGCCGCTGTAGCGGTGGAGCAGGTAGCTCCAGGCGAGCTGCATCAGCGTGTTGACGGTGGTCTGCTGCGCACGGGCGAACGCTTCGAGGCGCTGCGTGTCGGCCGCGCTGAGCGACAGCGTCTGCTCATGGAAGCCGCTGTTGCCGCCATTGGCCAGCTTGTCGACGACGAGCGGCGTCGGCGCTTCGAGGTTCGCCAGCGCCTCACGCCAGTAGGCATGCGCCTCCGTGACGTCGCGCTGCTGCAGCCACTGGATGTAGTTCGCGTACACCGGCGCGTCGGGGAAGCGCACCGCCTCGCCGCGGCTGAGCCGCTCGTAGGCGTACATCACTTCCTTGTAGACCAGCGGCGCGCACCAGCCGTCGAGCAGCATGTGGTGGTGCGTCCAGAGCAGCTGCCAGCGGTCGTCCGCGAGGCGGATGACGGTGATGCGCTGCAGCGGCGGCTTCGCGAAGTCGAAGCCCGCGGCCTTGTCCTCGGCCCGGAACTGCTCGAAGCGTGCGAGCTGCTCGTCCACCGGCACGGTGCGCCAGTCGAGCTCCACCCACGGAAGCGTGGCGTCGCTGACGACGAGCTGGTGGAGCCGCTCTTCCTGGCCGACGAACGCGGTGCGGAACGTGTCGTGGCGGTTGCTGACGAGCTCCCATGCGCGGCGCAGCGTCGCGATCGAAAGCTCCCCCGCGAAACGCGGATAGATCTGCGTCACGTACGCGCCGCGATCGAGCAGCCCGTGGAAGAACATTCCCTGCTGCATGCCGGTGGCGGGATAGAGATTGATGAGGTTCGGATACGCCTGCTGCCACTCGTCGAGACGCGTCTGTGAGACCGTCGCGAGCGGGAAGTCGGACGGCGTGTAGTCGCCGCGCTCCGTCGCGAGGCAGTGGGCGATCACGCCGCGCAGGCCGCTTTCGATGGAGCGGGCCAGCGACGCCATCGTGGCCTCGTCGTACTGCCGGCGGCTGTAGTCGAGCGTGAATTCGAGCACGCCTTCGACCACGCGGCCGTTGAGGCCGAGCTGGTACGGACGCACCCGCTCCACGTCCACCTGCGGTCCCATCCCCTCGGACGCCGGCTGCAGCGCCGTGTCGCGCTCGACGCTCTGGTCGAGCTGCCCGAGGTAGTTGAAGACGAGCTGCGGCCGATAAGCGGAAGCTTTGGCGACGAGCTCCTCGTCCTGCGCCAGATAGCGGAGGACGCCGAAGCCGAGGCCGTGATTCGGAAGCGCGCGGTACTGCTCCTTGACCGACTTGATTACGTCGGCGACCGAAGCGGTCGCGCTCTGCAGCGTCAGCGGGAAGACGGTGGTGAACCAGCCGACGGTCTGCGTGGTGTCGAGATTGTCGAAGAGCTCCTCGCGGCCATGGCCTTCGAGCGCCAGGCGGAGGCCGGACGACTGCGTCCAATTGCGCATGCCGAGGTAGACGCCGGAGAGGAGCAGCTCATTGATGGTGGTGCGGTACGTGGCGCCGCACTGCTGCAGCAGCGCCTGCGTGGCGGCCGCGTCGAGGCGGACACGCTCGAGCGCGGAGCTGCTGTACGTGAGGCGCTCCGTGGTGGCGCGGTCGACCGGCAGCGCGTCGACGGCGGCATCGTACTGGCCGAGCCAGTACGCCTTCTCGGCAGCGATGGCGTCGGAAGACGCATACGCGGCGAGCGCGGCGCCCCACTGCTGATACGAGGAAGTCTTCGGCGCGAGCGCAATCGTTTCGCCGGCGCGGTGCTGCGCGAACGCCTGCTCGATGTCGCTGACGAGGATGCGCCAGGAGACGCCGTCCACGATGATGTGGTGGGCGACGAGCAGCAGCCGCTTCGCCTGCGGGAACCAGACCGCGCGGAAGAGCGGACCGTGGGCGAGGTCGAACGCCTGCTGGTAATGCGCGCAACGCTCGGTCACGCCGTCGCCGCTCTCCACGATCGCCGCCGCGTCGAGCATCGCCTCCGTCAGCTCGCGATGGTCCGCGGTCTCACCGAACGTCAGGCGCAGCGCGTCGTGACGCTCGTACAGCGCGCGGACCATGTCGCGCAGGAAGCGCGCGTCGAAGCCTTCCGGCGTGACGAAGAGCAGCGACTGGTTGAAGTGATGGCGCGCATGCGCGTCGTCTTCGAGGAACTGCTGCTGGATCGGAAGCAGCGTGAGCGCACCGCCCACCGCTTCCTGCGGCATCTCGCGGACGGTGCCGTTGGAGGCGTATCCGGCGAGCGCCGCGATGGTCGGGTTCTCGAAGAGCTGGCGCGTGGTGATGGCGATGCCGGCCTGGTTGGCGCGGGAGACGGCCTGGATCGAGAGGATCGAGTCGCCGCCGATGGCGAAGAAGTTGTCTTCGATGCCGACGCGCTCGAGCCGGAGCAGCTTCGCCCAGATCTCCGCCAACTTCGCCTCGGTCTCATTGCGCGGCGCGGAATACGAGGCGCCGAGCTGCCATTCCGGCTCCGGCAGCGCCTTGCGGTCGATCTTGCCGTTCGCCGTCAGCGGGAACGACTCCAGGACGACGATGGCCGAGGGGAGCATGTACTCCGGCAACTGCTGCGCGAGGGCTGCTTCGACGTCGGAGACGGAGAGCTTGCCGATGGCGACGACGTACGCCACGAGGCGCTTCGCACCGCGGTCACCGCGGGCGATGACGACCGCCTCACGCACGCTCGGGTGGCGGAGCAACTGCGCTTCGATCTCACCCAGTTCGATGCGGAAGCCGCGGATCTTGACCTGATCGTCGGCGCGGCCGATGAACTCCAGCGTGCCGTCCGGCAGGTAGCGCACGAGATCGCCGGTGCGGTAGAGGCGCGCGGAACCCGCCACGATGAACTTCTCCGCGGTCAGCTCCGGGCGGTTCCAGTAGCCGCGGGCGACGCCGTCGCCGCCGGCGTACAGCTCGCCGATGGCGCCCAGCGGGACGGGGTTGAGGTTCGCGTCCAGCACGTGCACGGTCGTGCCGTTGATCGCCTTGCCCAGCGGCACCGGGCGGGAGAAGTCGGCGTTGCGCGGGATCACGTGGCAGCAGGTGAACGTGGTGTTCTCGGTCGGGCCGTAGCCGTTGATGACCTGCGTCTGGCGGAAGGCGCTGTAGACACGCTCGACCGCACGGGGATTGACGACGTCACCGCCGGCGAGGATGTAGCGCGGCGCGGCGAAGCGCGGCAGCGATTGGCTCCACTGCTCGAACACGCCGGCCGTGAGCCACATCGTGTTGATCTGGCGTCCTTCGAGCTCGCGGTTCAGCACCGTGAGGTCGAGGTACCGCTCCGGGTACAGCACGAGCGTGCCGCCGTTGAGCAGCGCGCCCCAGATCTCGAACGTGGCGGCGTCGAACGACACCGACGAGGCCTGCAGCATGCGCGTCTCGGCGCTGAGCGGCACGTAGTTGTTGCTGAGGACGAGGCGCACCACGCTGCGGTGCTCGACCATCGTCCCCTTCGGCACACCGGTGGAGCCGGACGTGTACATGACGTACGCGAGGCTCGCCGGCGCCACGTTCGTGCGGAGGTTCTCGGAGGAGTAGTGGGACAGATCAGCCGCGAGCTCTTCCTGCGTCAGGACGATCGCGACGTTGCTGTCGTCGATCATCGCCTGCAGGCGGGCCGCCGGATAGTTCGGGTCGAGCGGCAGGTAAGCGCCGCCGGCCTTGAGGATGGCGACCATTGCGACGAGCATCTCGAGCGAGCGCTCGACGCGCAGACCGACCAACGTGTCCGCGCCGACGCCGAGTTCCACGAGCCGATGCGCGAGACGGTTGGCGCGAGCGTTCAGCTCCGCGTACGTGAGCTGCGCGTCGCCCAGCGACACCGCGATCGCATCCGGCGCGAGGCGAACCTGCTCCTCGAACAGCGCGGCGATCGACTTGTCGCGCGGGTACTCCGCGGTCGGTACGTTCCACGCGGCGAGCTGCGCGCGCTCCGCGTCCGTGACGAGATCGATCTCGGCGATCGATTCGTGCGTCGTGAGCTCGCCCAGCACCAGCTCGAGATGTGCGAGCAGGCGCTCGATCGTCTCGCGGGAGAACGTCTCCGCCGGATACGAGCAGCGGATTTTGAGCTGCCCGGAGAGCGCGACGATGAACGTCAGCTTGTAGTTGGTCCGCTCGTCGCTCGCACCGCCGGAGACGCGCAGCGTCGAGCGCGACTCGTTGCTCACCGCCATCGCCGCTTCGATCGGATAGTTCTCGAAGACGACGAGGCTGTCGAAGAGAGCCACGCCGGAACCGGCCGCGCTCTGCTTCTGGATCTCATTGAGCGGCAGCCAGCTCTGCTCCTGGCTGGCCTGGAAGGCGCGATGGAGGTCGCCGACGAGCGAGGCCGTCGTCGCATTCCGCTCGAACGCCACCTTCACCGGGATCGTGTTGATGAAGAGGCCGATCATCTCCTCGACGCCGCGCACTTCGGCGGGACGGCCCGAGGTGAGCGCGCCGAAGACGACCTGCGACTCGCCGCTGTAGCGGTGGAGGACGTAGCCCCACGCGAGCTGCATCAGCGTGTTGACGGTCGTGTGGTTCGCTTTGGCGAACGCTTCGAGGCGCTGCGTGCCCTCGAGGTCGATCGCGAGGACCTGCTCCTCGACGCCGCTGCGCGATTCCGCCGGCAGCGTGTCGATCACGAGCGGCGTCGGCGCTTCGACGTCGGCGAGGTACTGGCGCCAGTAGGTGTGCGCGTCGCTGACGTTGCGGCGCTGCAGCCACTGGATGTAGTTCTCGTACACCGGCGCTTCGGGCAACTGCACGGCCTCACCGCGCACGAGGCCGTGATACGCGAGCATCACTTCCTTGTAGACGAGCGGCGTGCACCAGCCGTCGAGCAGCATGTGGTGGTGCGTCCAGAGCATCTGCCACTGGTCGTCCGCCATGCGGAAGAGGGCGATGCGCTGCAGCGGCGCCGACGCGAAGTCGAAGCCAGCCGCCTTGTCTTCGGCGCGGAATCGCGCGAAGCGGGCGCGCTGCTGCTCGGCCGGAACGTCGCGCCAGTCGTGCTCCTGCCACGGCAGATTCACTTCGGCGACGACGAGCTGGTGCAGCCCATCGCCTTCGCCGACGAACGCGGTGCGGAAGATGTCGTGGCGGTTGCACACGATCTCCCACGCGCGGCGGAAGTGCGTCGCCGACAGCTCCCCTTCGAACGTCGGGAAGATCTGCGTGACGTACGCGCTGCGATCGAGCTGGCCGTGGAAGAACATCCCTTCCTGCATGCCGGTCGCGGGGTAGAGACGGGTGAGCTGCGGATACGCCTGCTGCCACGCGTCGAGTTGCACCTGCGAGACCGTCGCGAGCGGGAAGTCGGACGGCGTGTAGCCGCCGCGCTCGATGAAGAGGCAGTGATCGACGACGGCGCGGAGGCCCTCCTCGATCGACTTGGCCAGCGTCTCGATCGTCTCGGCGTCGTACTGCAGGACGCTGTAGTCGAGCGCGAATTCGAGCGTGCCGTTCGCCACCATGCCGTTGAGGCCGAGCGGGAACTGGCGCGCGCGCTCCGGACTGATGCTGCTGCCGGTCGATTCGGCGGCGGCCTGCATCGCGCTCTCGTGATTCACCGTCTGGTCGAACTGCCCGAGGTAGTTGAAGACGACCTGCGGCGGATTCGCGGCGGCGCGCTCGGCGAGCACGGCATCCTGCGCCACCCAGCGGAGGAGGCCGAAGCCGATGCCCTTGTTCGGCAGCGCGCGGTACTGCTCCTTGACCGCCTTGATGACGTCGGAGACCTCGCCGCTTTCGCTATGCAGCGTCAGCGGGAACAGCGTCGTGAACCAGCCGACGGTCTGCGTGGTGTCGAGCTGGTCGAAGAGCTCCTCGCGTCCGTGCCCTTCGAGCGCGAGACGGAGGCCGGTCGCGTTCGACCAGCGGCGCATGCCGAGGTAGACGCCGGAGAGGAGCAGCTCGTTGATGGTGGTGCGGTAGACCGGTGCGCAGCGCTGCAGCAGCGCCTGCGTCTCGGCCACCGTCATCCGGATGCGCGCCTTGCGCGTCGTCAGGTAGCCCGGCGCTTCCGGCGTCTGGCGGTCCATCGGCAGCGCCGGGACCGCATGGTCGTACTGCGCGAGCCAGAACGCACGCTCGTCGTTCAGCGTCGCGGCGTACGCTTCGAGCGCGGCGCCCCACTGCTGGAACGAGGAGGTCTTCGGCGCGAGCTTCACGGCCTCACCGGCGAGGTGCTGGTGATACGCCTGCTCCAGATCGCCGAGGAGGATGCGCCAGGAGACGCCGTCGACGACGATGTGGTGCGCCACGAGGAACAGCCGGTTCGCCTCGGCGAAGAAGATCGCCCGGAACAGCGGCCCGGTCGTGAGGTCGAACGACTGCTGCCACTGACGGCAGCGCGCCGTGACGTCGACCGCGCCGCGCTCGACGATCGCACTCGCGGCGAGCATCGCCGCGCTGAACGGCTCGTGCGTCGCGACGTTGCCCTCGAAGCGGAGGCGCAGCGCATCGTGCCGCGCGAGCAGCGCTGTGACGACGTCGCGGAGGAACGTCTCGTCGAAACCAGCCGGCGTCTCGAGCAGCACCGCCTGGTTGTAGTGATTCCGTCCGCGCGCATCCTCGGCGAGGAACTCGCGCTGGATCGGCAGCAGCGAGACCGCGCCGGTCGCCGCTTCCTGCGGCATGTCGCGCTTCACGGCCTGCCGTGCCTGCGCCGCCAGCGCCGCGATCGTCTGATGCTCGAAGAGCTGACGCGTCGTGATGCTGATGCCGGCCTGATTGGCGCGGGAGACGACCTGGATCGAGAGGATCGAGTCGCCGCCGATGGCGAAGAAGTTGTCTTCGATGCCGACGCGCTCCAGCTTGAGCAGCGCGCCCCAGATCTCCGCCAGCGTCGCTTCCGCGGCGTTGCGCGGCGCGACGTATGTATCGTTCCGCTGCCAGTTCGGCTCCGGCAGCGCTTTCTTGTCGATCTTGCCGTTGCTCGTCAGCGGGAACGCTTCGAGGATGACGAACGCCGACGGCACCATGTAATCCGGCAACACCTGCCGCAGGCGCCGCTCGACTGCTTCGACGAGGCCCGTCTCCGCCGCGCCCGGCGCGGGGATGACGTAGGCGACGAGGCGCTTCTCGGCGCCTTCGCCGCGGGCGACGACGACCGCTTCCTTGATCTCCGGCTGCTCCACCAGGCGGCTCTTGATCTCGCCGAGCTCGATGCGGAACCCACGGAGCTTGACCTGATCGTCGATGCGGCCGATGAACTCGAGCCCACCGTCGGCGCGGTAGCGCACCAGATCGCCGGTGCGGTAGAGACGCCCTTCGCCGAACGGATTCGCGATGAAGCGATCCGCCGTCAGCTCCGGCTTGTTGCGGTAGCCGCGCGCGAGGCCGGCGCCGCCGATGTACAGCTCACCGGCGTGGCCGCGCGGACACAACTGCAGCGACGGCGTCAGCACGTAGAGCTGCGTGTAGGCGACGGCGCGGCCGATGCTCGGCTCTTCTTCCAGCGGCCCGTCGAAGCTCGCCCACGTCGAGTAGGTCGTATCCTCGGACGGCCCGTACAGGTTGCAGACGCGGCGCGTGTTCGTGTGCTCGAACAGCGCGTTCACCAGCTTGCGCGGCAGCGGCTCGCCGGCGAGGTTCACCACGAGCACGCCGTCGCTGATGACGCGATGCTCGACCAGGACCTGTGCGGCCGAGGGAACGGTGTTGATCAGGCTGACGTCGACGTCCTGCTCGAGCAGCGCGAGCGCGTTCTCGACCACGACGACGCGGTGCCCCATCGCCAGCGGCACGAAGATCTCGAAGATCGAGAGGTCGAAGTTGAGCGACGTGCTGGCCAGCACCGAGCGCAGCTCGGCCGGCGTGAACGCCTCGGCCGCCCATTCCATGAAGGCGACGGTGTTGGTGTGGCAGATCTCGACGCCCTTCGGCACGCCGGTCGAGCCGGACGTGTAGATCAGGTACGCGAGGTTGGACGGCGTCACGCCGCTCTCCGCCACCGGGATGTCGGTCGCGGGGTACGAGGCGAACGCGTCGAGGCGGTCGAGCAGGATCGCTTCGCGGCCGTTCGTCGCCATGCGCGCGGCGAGGTGGCTCTGCGTCAGCACGTACTGCACCGCGCTGTCCTGCATGATCACTTCGAGGCGCGCCATCGGGTAGCTCGGGTCGAGCGGCACGTACGCGCCGCCGGCCTTGAGGATGGCCATCAGCCCGACGACCATCTCCAGCGAGCGCTCGACGCAGACGCCGACGAGCATGTCCGGTCCGACCTGCTTCTCGCGGAGGAAATGCGCCAGGCGGTTTGCCTCCGCATTCAGCTCCGCGTACGTCATGGCGCGGTCGCCGAAGACGACGGCCACCGCATCCGGCGTCCGCGCGGCCTGCGCCTCGAACGCTTCGTGGATGCACTCGACCGCGGTGTACGGCAGCGCTTCTCCACCCTGCGCCCACAGCGCCGCTTCCTCTGCCTTCGTGAGGATCGGCAACTGGCCGCTCGGCACTTCCGGATTGGCGACGATCGCTTCGAGCAGCACGCCGAAGCTGGCGGCCATGCGCTGGATGCTCTCCGCTTCGAAGAGGCCCGTCGCGTAGTTCCACGTCAGGGTCAGCCCGTCGCCCGTTTCACCGGCCGAGAGGCTGAGGTCGAACTTCGCCACTTCGTGATCGCCGCTGAGACCCGCGAGCTGCAGGTCCGCCAGCGACACGTCGACGCGCTCGTTGTTCTGCAGCGCGAACATGATCTGGAACATCGGGCTGTAGCTGAGGCTGCGGCCCGGACGCACTTCGTCGACGAGCATCTCGAACGGGATGTCCTGATTCGAGAAGGCATCGAGGATCGTCTGCCGGCCGCGCTGCAGCAGCGCGTGGAACGACTGCTCGTCCGAAACCTCGGTCCGCAGCACGAGCGTGCTGACGAAGAAGCCGATGAGCGCTTCGGTGTCGGCATGGTTACGGCCGGCGGTCGGCGTTCCGACGACGATGTCCGGCGCACCGCTCCAGCGGCTGAGGAGCAGCGAGAACGCGGTGTTGAGGACCATGAACAGCGTCGCCTGATGCTCGGAGGCGAGGCGGTTCAGTCCCTCGAGCACGTTCTGGTCGAGGCGCGTCTGGTGGAACGCGCCGGCGAACTGCTGCTGCGCGGGACGCGGCCGGTCGAGCGGCAGGCTGTGCACGCCCGGCGCGTTCGCGAGCTGGCGCTTCCAGTACGAAAGCTGCCGCTCGAGCTCTTCGCCCTGCATCTTCCGGCGCTGCCAAGCGGCAAAATCGGCGTACTGGATCGGCAGCGGCGTGAGGTCGGCCTGAATGCCGAGGCAGTGACCTTCGTAGAGGGTGACGAGCTCTTTGATCAACACGCCGAGGGACCAGCCGTCGGACGCGATGTGGTGCATGGTGAACAGGAGGATGTGCTCCGTCGCCGAGACCGTGACGAGCTGCACGCGCAGCATCAGGTCGCTGGCCAGATCGAAGGGGCGCTCCGTTTCGGCGCGCAGCAACTGCTGGATGCGCGCTTCGCGCTCGTTCGCGTCGAGCTGCGACAGATCGGTGCGGACCATCGCCACCGGACGCGCCGGATGGATGACCTGCACGCCCGCTTCACCCTCGAGGTGGTACGTGCTGCGGATGACTTCGTGGCGCGCGACGATCTCGTCGAACGAGCGCTGCAGCGCGTCGATCTCGAGGTTGCCGGTGAGGCGCAGCGCGACCGGCATGTTGTACTGCGCGCTTCCCTCTTCCAGGCGGTCGATGAACCAGAGGCGCTGCTGCGCGAACGACAGCGGCAGCGGCTCGGCGCGGGAGACCAGCGGGATCGAGGAGTAGCTCCCCTTGACCTGCTGCTCGATCACGACCGAGAGGTCGCGGATGGTGTTGTGCTCGAAGATGGCCTTGACCGGCACCGCCGCGTCGAAGGCCGCGTTGATGGCGCTGATCGCGCGCATCGCCAGGAGTGAGTGGCCGCCGAGGGAGAAGAAGTCGGCAGTGGCGCTGATCGGCCCCGTGAGCTTCAGGATCTCCTGCCAGATGCCGGCGAGCTTCTGCTCGACCGCCGTCTCCGGCGCGACGTACACCTGCTGCGACTGCACGTCGGGATCGGGCAGCGCTTTCTTGTTCAGCTTTCCATTGGCCGTGAGCGGCAGCTCGTCGAGGAAGACGAATGCCGACGGCACCATGTACGGCGGCAGCACCGACTTCAGCGCGTGGCGCAGCGTGGCGCTCAGCTCCTGCTGGTCGTCCGTCGCGGCCACGATGTAGCCCGCGAGGTACTGCTCGCCATGCGCGTCTTCACGCACGACGACGACGGCGTCCTTGACGCCGTCCTGCTTGACGAGCTGCGATTCGATCTCGCCGAGCTCCACGCGGTAGCCGCGGAGCTGCACCTGGTTGTCGGCGCGGCCGAAGAACTCGAGCCGTCCGCCCGGCAGCCAGCGGGCGATGTCGCCCGACTTGTACATGCGGGCGTGCTCGCGATCCGAGAACGGATCGGCGATGAAGCGGTCTGCTGTCAGCTCCGGGCGATTCAGGTAGCCGCGGGAGACGCCGAGGCCGCCGACGAAGATCTGGCCCGGCACGCCGGCGGGCACGGGGCGAAGCTGCTCGTCGAGGACGTAGCAGATCGTCGTGGCCATCGGACGGCCGATGATGCCGGCGGAGCGCTCGAGCATCTGCGCGTCGACCGGCTGCATCGTGCTGAAGACGGTCGTCTCGGTGATGCCGTAGCCGTTGACGAGCTGCGTCTGCGGATACGCGTGCTGCCATCCCTTCAGGCGGGACGGGTCGAGCCCCTCACCACCGAAGATGACGTAGCGCACCGCGAGCGGCGCCTTGCCGGCGAACGGCAGCAGGCGGTAGAACGCGCTCGGCGTCTGGTTGAGGATCGTGACCCCCTCCGACGCCAGCAGCTCGAAGAACGTCTCCGGATTGTGCTTCGCCTCGGGCATCACGACCACGGCGCGGCCGCCATACAGCAGCGCCCCGTACATCTCCCAGACCGAGAAGTCGAAGTTGAAGTTGTGGAAGATCGTCCAGACGTCGTGCTCCGAGACCGCAAAGTCGAAGTCGGAGTTCTTCATCAGGCGGACGACGTGGCCGTGCTCGATCAGCGCGCCCTTCGGCATGCCGGTCGAGCCCGAGGTGTAGATGCAGTAAGCGAGATCGGTGGGGCTCGTCGCGACGTTCGGGTTCGTCGCATCGCAGGCCGCAACCTCGTCGCGGATGGCGTCGAGGTCGATGACGTGCTCGAAGCCGAACGCGGCGCAGTCGGCCGGGCTCGTCGTGAGCAGCAGGCCGCAGCCCGAGTCCTGCAGCTGGTACGTAATGCGTCCGGCCGGCGCGTTGACGTCGAGCGGCAGGTACGCGGCGCCCGCTTTGAGGATGCCGAGGATGGCGACGAGCGTGTCGACGGACGGGGCGACGTGGACGGCGACGAGGTGCTCGCGCTCGATCCCTTTGGCCAGGAGCCAGTGCGCGAGGCGGTTGGCGCGCGCGTTCAGCTCGCGGTAGGTGACGTGCTCGTCGAGCGCGGTCGCGGCGATGCGGTCCGCGTGGATGCGGACCTGCTCTTCGAAGATGCCGTGGATGACCGCGTTCGCGTCGAACTCGGCGTCGCGCGTGGCCCAGTCGACGAGAAGCTGCTGGCGCTCGGCGGCGTCGAGCAGCTCCACGGCGGCGATCGCCTGCGCGTCGCCGGTGATGGCGGCGAGCACGCGCTCGTAGTGCTTGGCGAACTGCTCGATGAACCAGGCATCGTGCAGGTCGCGGTTGAAGTCGATGGTGGAGACCAGCGCCTCGCCGTCACGATGGATGGACAGGCTGAGGTCGTAACGGCCGGCGCCGCGGTTCTGCTCGTCGTGAGCGGCGGTCTCGTCGAGCTGGAAGAAGGCGTCGAAGAGCGCGGTGCGGCTCGGATCGTTCTGCGGATTGATGAGGCGCGCGAGCTGGTCGGCCGGGAGGGCGCTGTGAGCGCGGGCCGCGTCGAGCATGGCGCTGTTGCGGCCGAGGACGTCGGCGGTGGTGTCGGTGGCTTCGAAGCGGGCGCGGAGGGCGACCAGGTTCGAGAGCGGGCCGAGCGTCTGGCGCGTGTCGTCACCGCGCTGGTCCATCCAGGTGCCGACGACGAGGTCGGCCTGCGCGCTGTAGCGGTGGAGCAGCGTGACGAAGGCCGAGTAGAAGACGTTGAAGCGATCGGTGCCGGTGGCGGCACAGAAGCGGGAGATCTGCTGGTCGAGGGCCAGGGGGATGTGGCGGCGGCTGGTGGCCGCGGTGTAGGTCGGTTTCGCCTGGCGGGGGTTGGCCGTGGGAAGCTCGAGGATGCTGGGGAGGTCGCGGAGCTGGTACTGCCAGTAGGAGACGAGCTTCTGCAGCTCGCTCTCCGGCATGGTGCGCTGCCACTCGCTGTAGTCCACGTAATGCAGCTCGGGGGCGTCGGTGTCCTGGCCGGCCAGGCGCGCCGTGAGGCGCTCCGCGAGCTGGTGCAGCGAGGAGCGGTCGAGCATGGCCGTGTGGGCCACGAGCAGCAGCGTCGCGCTCCGGCCTGCATCGCTACGGATGAGCGTGGCGCGGAGGAAGGGGGCTGCGGCCAAGTCGAACGGTCGGGCCTGCTCCTGTTCCAGCACCGCTTCCACATTGCCGTCGACGACAGCGAACGGAACCACAAAGCCTTCCGCCGGAGCGATGCACTGGACGAGCTGGTCTCCGTCCTGATGCAGGCTGGTGCGGAGTGCCTCATGCAGTGCCGCTTCCGCGTTGAGCGCGGAGGCGAGCGCGGCCGGGTCGACGGTGGTGTCGAGCCGGCTCAGGAGGGCGATGTTGTGACTGCTCGGCTCGGCAAGGAACCACAGCCGTTGCTGATGGGATGAAGCTGGAAACGATGCGGATTGCGCCGTTTGCAGCGCGTCAAATCCCTCGAGCAGTGTGGACATAGATAGACCTTCCCCATGCCCCGGCTTGAAGCCGATGGGCCGATATATTTCCGAGATTTCGGTAGACGAAGTGGGAGGTGAGGCCGGAGCGGAGCGAACGCGCGCGTCCCGCCAGTCACCCTTCGAATTTGGACTTCAGTTTTGCTTGGTGTAACTCTGAATAACGATAGCCATGCAGCAAAAAATCCAGGCGTCCTTTGCGTCAGTAATGCAGCCCGTGTTTGCGTCAGAAAGCATGGAACATGAGGCAAACAAGGACCTTGCGGTGGAGCGCCGTTTCCGCCCGCCATTGGTTATTCGTATTTAATTCGTGTGTGTCGGACGTAACGACTCGCATGCGTTCCGCATTTCCGCATCGGTCGCAGGGCGAGGCACACGGATGAGCTTCAGAGAGGGAAACGATGGGACGAATGGGACCGAATAGGACGAATGGGACCTATAGGACCTATGCCCGCGGACGTTGCGGCCTCAGGGTCGGGTACGCAAGCCTCGAGCTCGTTGGGGATGATGCTGCTGCCGATGAGGTCCACCGACGTGCCAGGACGAACACCGGTGGTTGAACCACGGGGGATCGGCGGTCCAGCCACGGAGATCGGCGGTCGTGCCGCGGCCATCCGCGCTCCCGCCGCGGAGCTCGGCAGTTTCACCGCCGAGCTCCGTGTTCCAACCGCCGAGACCGGCGCTTCAACCACGAAGATCGGTGCTTCAACCACCGAGGGCTGGTGCTCAAACCACCGACGCCGGACCTGAAACCGCCGCGGTCGGACTCAAAACCGCGGAGACCGGACTCGAAACCGCGGAGACCGGACTCGAAACCGCGAAGATCGGACTCGAAACCGCGAAGATCGCACCGGAAACCGCGGCGATTGCACCTGAAACCGCGGCGATCAGACCTGAAACCGCGGCGATCGCATCCGAAACCGCGGCGATCGGACCCGAAACCGCGGTGATCGCACCCGAAACCGCGGCGATCGCACCCAAAACCGCGGCGATCGCACCCGAAACCGCGGCGATCGGACCCGAAACAGCGGTGATCGCACCCGAAACCGCGGTGATCGCACCCGAAACCGCCGAGATCGGACCTGAACCCGCCGAGATCGGACCTGAACCCGCGGCGATCAGACCTGGAGCGACCGAGGTTCGACCTGTAACCGCGAAAACCCGACCTGTACGCGGAGCACACACAGTCCGCCATCGCGACGCGCTGTGGAGGACAGACACTCTTTGTCTGTCCCGCGAGGAATGACGCGAGCACGACGCTCCTCCGCACACCCGGCGGGAACTTCGTGCCTCGCTGGACGATGCAGCGCTCTCCGTGGGAGCTCCTTCGCGGGACAGACAAGAGTGTCTGTCCTCCACTCGGCGTCGCCAGCGCGGTCCCATGCGTGCTCCGCGTACGTTCCAGACGCCTGTCCTACTCCTCATCATCCGGCGGCTGATACATCGACTTCATCCACCACGAAGCCATGGCCGCGGTGAAGCCGGGGATCGTTTCTTCCAGACACGGAAAGCGTTTGAGCGTGATCTCGGTGACGAGCAGCCACTCGATGACGTCGTTGAAGTCGACCAACTCGTCGTCGAGCGCGTCCTCGTTCGCTTCCTCCACGCGTTGGGCGATGGCACGAACGAGAAACTCGGGAAGTTCGACGGTGATGGAGCGGCGGCGGTTGAGCGCTCCGGCGGTCTGGGTGGCGAATTGGTAGAGAGACATGGATAAACCTCCGGCATCGACGGCTGACTTCAAGGGGGAGCATGGGAACACGCGCGGCTTAGCCGCCGCCGTTCAACTGGTCGCACAGCGGACCCGCCGCGGAGACGGTGACGCAGCGGCGGGGATGTAGGAAGATGGCGCGGATGTGTCTTTTGACGGCTGAATCAGTGATGCGTCCGCGCCTTGCGATCACACAAGTAAATGTATATTCGTCGCGACCGGAAGTCAACGGGAGAATGCCGGTTTGAGCGACATTACCCGCGCCGGAGAACTGTTCGGCGAACGGCTCCGAGAGCTGCGCAAGAAACGCGGCATGACGCAGGTGATGCTCGCCGAAGCGACAGGCGTGAAGCAGAGCCACGTCAGCTCCATGGAGCGAGGAACGCTGCTCCCGAACCTGCTGACGCTCCTCCGCCTCGCGGCGGCGCTGGACTGCAAAGTCAGCGCGCTAGTGACGGTGTTCGACAAGGAGGATGTGGTGGCGTTGCTTCCGCGGTGAGGCATCGGCGGCACGAGCCAGCCGTCGTGCTTCCAACATCAAGCCTTCGCGCGGGCAACGATCTCCGCGAACCATGGCAGCTGCCGCACACCATTGAGATCGGAGTCGTTGAGGAGGTGGTCACGGGAAGGAAGAAAGCCGCGCTCTTCGGAATCGAGGAGCCACTTCCGGCAGCCGTCAGCGTCGCCGCGAAGAGCCTGAATGCAGGCGAGATTGTAGGACGCTTTACCAGGCGCGAGCTCATTCAGTCGCACGCACTTTTCTTCGGCAGTTCTAAACAGTACATCCGCCTCGGCCCCATTTTTCGTGCTCGCCTGAACGCTCATACAGCTGCACCACTTTTTCGTACTCGCCTTGGAAGAGGAGGGTGTTGGCGTCGAGAGCTTCCGCGCTGAGAGCCTGTTCTTCCGACGTACTCTGCTCGAAAGCGTCGATGGCGGCTTGGATTCTGGTGCGCACGACCTCCTTCAGATCCTCTGCGCGCTCGCCGAGGGTGAAGGGGGCCAGGTGGTCGGTCACTTCGAGGAGATGCGAGAAAGGTTTGGAGATAATGGTTGGAGGGAAGCAGCCGAGCGCGCGCGCCAGCTCGACGAAGAAGCTGTCGGCGTCGTAGCCGGGGATGTAATAGGCGTATTAGTTCGGCAGCAGTAGCCTCGTCTGCACGTGCTCCGGTGGTGGTTCATTTTAGACGGAAGAGCAGATCGCCCTCGTACGTGCGGATCTGTCGTGAGGGGAGTGCTTCATGAGGCGGTCATCTGGGCACGTGCTTCCCCGCAACACCAACGTCATGCGCCGACTGCACGAGGCCGTGTCATGCAAGTCACTCGATGCCTGATTACATCGCGGATGACCATCGACGTCCTGGAGATCGCATGAAAACGTACAAGTTCTCGGAGGCGCGGCAGAACCTGGCAGCAGTGCTCGAAGAAGCCGCCAGCACGGGTGAGGTGCGTATCAGCAGGCGTGATGGCCGCAGTTTCGTGATCCGGCCCGCCAAGACGAAACGTTCGCCTCTCGATGTGCCAGGGATCGGTGCCTCGCCCGATGAGGAAGTGCTGCGGGCGATGGCGGAGCATCCGATTCTCATCGAGCGGCCCATCGTCGTTCGCGGCGGCCGCGCCGTTGTCGGGCGGCCGCCGGAATCGGTGCGGGACCTGTTGTAGTCGCGCCGCAAGAGACGATAGGACGAATAGGACCGATAGGACCTAGAGGACCTATGGGATGAATGGGCCTATAGGACCTGGACGCGACCAGGAGCTATAGGACCCCGGCGCTTACGCGCTCACCACGTCGCCCAGTCTTCGCAGCAGTGCGGCGCCTTCGCCTTCGCGGCCGCGCCAGGAGCTGCCGTGCATCACGGCCAGCGTGCGCGGGTTCGTCGCGGCGAGCTTCTCGGTGTGCGCTTTTGCGTCGCGCGTGAAGCCGTACGAATCGGGGATGCCGGCCAGCGTCGAGAAGCCGATGCGGAACTCCTCGGCTGGGATCAGCAGGTCGGACTCGATCAGCGCCGGCGCTTTCGCTCCGCCATGCGTGAAGAGGTCACCGCAGAAGAGCGTCCGCGTGGACGACTCGAAGAGGTAGCCGGTCTCCCAGCCGTGCGGCAGGTGCGGCGCGTCGAGCCACTCGACCGTGCGGCGGCCGAGCGTGAGGCGCTCGTGGTCGTTCAGGGCTCGCGGCGCGCGCTCGGCGAAATCAGTGAGCGAGGTCATGACGGCGACGCGGCTCGCCACCGGCACTGCGTCGGGGGCGGCGCCGAGGAAGAGGTTGAGGGCGCCGCATTCATCGGACTCGAAGTGCGAGAAGGCGACGTAACGCAGCCGCTCCAGCGGCATGACTTTGCGGATCGCGTCGCTGACGAGCGGAAAGTGCGCGCGCAGGCCGGTGTGGAAGAGCAGCGGCTCGTCGTCGACGATGAGGAACTGGTTGAACGCGAAATCGGCCTCCGGCACGGGCACGCTGATGCGATAGATGCCGTCCTCGATCTCCTGGATGGTGGTGCCGCTCTGGGCGTCGGTGTTCATCGGGATCTCCTGCTGTTGTTCGTGCTGCTGTCGTTGCTGTTGTTGCGCGACGCACGTGCGGCGCGCGTGCTGGTCCGGGCTCGCAGCCAGGCGATGATCGCCTCGGCCATGCGTCCCGGGACACGTCCGGCCGGGATTCCGGCACGGCGAAGACTGGAGTAGACGGCGACGTCGGCGAGCGCGGCGACGGTGCGCGCTTCGTCGGCAGTGCAACGCGCAGCGACGCGCGCGAGCTGCTCGAGGCCACGCTCGAGCGCGAGCATTCCTGCCTCCACCGGCGGATACGCGGAGCGCTCCGGACGGACGCGCTCGAGCCACGGGTTGCGCTCGTACCAGGCGCACAGCTCGCGGAGGAGGAGCAGCACGCGCTCGTCGCGCTCTTCGACGTCGTCGAAGATGGAGTCGTCCGGCAGTGGCGAGGCAGCCATGACGTGCGCGCCGCAGGCCTGCACGGCATCGAGGTAGGTGGGGAAGTGGTGATACGCGGTGCCGACGGAGACGCCGGCGCGCTCGGCGATGTCGCGCAGCGACGTGGCGGAGATGCCGCGCGCCGCATGCAACGCCGCGGTGGCTTCGACGAGCCGTTGCCGCGTCTCCGCCGCGGTCTCCGCGCGGCGCCCGAGGTTGTAGGTGCGTTTGTCAGTCATTGAGTGTTCTGAAATTCAATATATGACTGTTCGACGAAATGGCAAGGGGTGAGTGGGGGCGTTGCAGGTTGTTTACGGGAGGGGCGGGGATTGCGACGGGGACGATAGGACAAATGGGACGGATGGGACCTATGGGACGGATGGGACGATTTGCGGGGAGCTACGCACTGAGGTGCTGTTGGTGATGGTGGACAAGGTGTCGAAGACCCACGTCCCATTCGTCCTATCTGTCCTATCGGTCCTATCGTTCCCCTTCAAACACCACCGCGTTCCCCGTCACCCGCTCCCGCGGTGCGTTGGCCAGTTCCGGCCGGGCGAAGAGGTCGATGCCGCGGGTGGTGGTGACCTCTTCGGATATGGGGCCGAGGATCACGTCGATGGGGGCGGTGGCCAGGATGTCGCGGATGGGTTGGGGGCCGGAACCGCGCAGGAGGCGGGGGGCGCTGCGGAGGGTCTGGTGCTCGTTGAAGAGGGTCTGCGGAACCAGGAGGCCGCCGATGACGAGGGCGGTGTGGCGCGTTTCGTTCGAGGCGACGGCGGCGGACAGCCAGATGTCGAATGCGGCGACCGGCGCGTTGGGGAAGACGAGGTTGATGGTTTGGCGGCGCTCGATCGTGGGGGCGCGCAGCACCCACAGGGGATGGGACGCGGAGACGACGGCCATCGTCTCCTCCGGGCCGTGCATGCGGGAGTAGACGAACGTGCCGTCGGGGGCGAGCTCGGCGCGCTCGGTCTCGGCTCCGGTGGGGGAGTACCAGGCGACCGCCGCACGGCCGAACGGCAGCGCGGAGACGATGCGGCCGCGCGAGCCGCGCAACGGCACGAGCTGCACCTCGACGCTCCTGGTCTCGCTCTTCGTCAGCGAGAACGTCGGGACGGGGCGCTTCTCGTAACCAGCGTGCGTGACGGTGAGGCGCAGCTCGCGCACGGGGATGCCGGGCCAGACGATCTTGCCCTCCGCGTCGGTCGTGCCGGCGATGGTGTAGACGACGCGCGGCCGGAGGACGGCGATGGCGTCGAGCGTGACGCGGGCGCCGGGCAGCGCTTCGCGCGTGAACGTGTCGACGACCTGCACGGTCAGCTCGTTATCAGGGATGTCGATGTCGAAGCGCGCGCGTGGACGCATCCGCTCGTCGGTGAGCACGACCGCTTTCGGCGTCCCGTCGCACGGCCTGACGGTGATCTGCGCCTCCGTGCCGATCGGTGGCGGGCGAAACACGGCTATGTATTCGTCCTTCTCCTCGGACGCGAAGCCGATGCCGCCGGTGAACTCGATGACGACGTCCCGGTGCAGCGGCTCGCCGCCGCGCGTCACGCTGCCGTATACGGTGAAGTACGAGGCGTACATGCGCAGGTCGCTCACGCCCAGCGGACGCACGGTCGCCATGCCTGTGACCGGCGGCAGCTTGCCGTAGCGCATCTCCGCGCGGTACACGCCGGGCGCGACGTCGTCGAAGCCCATGCTGCCGTCGCGGTCCTGCACCTGCTCCTCGCGCACGGGCGTGCAGTCTTCCCCGCGCACATTCGTGCACTTCGCGATCGAGATCATGATGCGCGCCGGTTCCTGGTCGTCGCACGCCCCGATCGATTGATCGAGCTCGTAGAGATCCTGGTCGCTGCTCCAGTTGACGACGAGCGTGCCCGCCGCGCGGAGGAGCAGCGGTGCGGGTGCGACACTGACCGCGGCTTGCGGCTGCACCTTCACCGCGCGCCGGTCGGGCAGCCAGCCACGCCCGCCGAGCTGCAGCTCCGCGACGCCCGGCTCGACGCCGGCGAGGCGGTAGAACGCACCATGCAGCAGCGCCGGCTTCGGCAAGGGATCAGCTTCGCGCGAGCCGGCGCGCACCGTGGGCGAGGCGAGGCCCGTCGCGGTGGGGATGGCCTCGCGCTCGGCCTCCGGCACCTGCAGCCATCCGAGGATGGCGGGAGGTGCGCCGCTGCGAGTGTCGAGGGAGCGCGTGGTACCTGGTGGAATCGGCGCGACGGGGATCACGGCGACGGGTGCGCGTTTGCCCACGACGATCAGCCAGAGCGGCTGGTCCGCCGGGACGAGCATCCGCGCGCCGTCGACGGGGAACGCGCTGCCGAGGCGTGGCGCGTACACGACGCCGCTTTCCTCTGCGCCTAACGCGACGCTGAGGGTGGCGGCGGGTGCGACGGGCGCATCGACGTTGACGACGCCTTCGCCCTCGAGCAGCAGCGGCGCCGGCGAGATGGCGTCGGCGGTGCGCACGAAGACGTTCCACTGCCCCTTCGGCAACGACACCGGCGCGCCGGCGGCGACGCACGTGACCTCCTGCGAGTTCAGCCAGCGGCGGAAAGGATTTTCCGCATCGGCCGCGGCGAAGCGGCAGATCTCCGCGGCCTGGACGGTGGTGGTGAGGAACAAGGCCAGGACGAACGTAGCGCGCGTCACGTGATTAGTACGGGCGTAGGGGGTGGTGCGTTC
>DASVEE010000060.1:0-6945 GCA_036380735.1 Thermoanaerobaculia bacterium
AAAAGTAGTTGCTCCGAACACGGTTTCCGTAGTCGATCCGCAGCCGGCGGTCATGCTGGATCCCGAGACACTCGTGGAGCAGATCCGGCTGCTCCGCGCGCAGATGGAAGAGGTGACGCCGCTGACGCCGGCGCAGAAGCGGACCCTGCGCGCGAAGTCGCGGAAGCACTCGGACGCGGTGCTGGCCAGTACGGTCAACGTGATCGGAGCGCTCGACAACGTGGCGCTGGCGCTCGGGCAGCAGCCCGAGGAAGTGCGCCGGTTGCAGGCGGACTGGAACCGCTGGACCGCGGTCGCCGGTGAGCTTCGGGCTCTGCTCGACGGCGTCGACGGCGCGAACCTCGTGCGCCGCCAGCGCCTGGCACTGATCTCCGCGCAGGCGTTCGCGATCGGGACGCAACTGGCGCGCGATCCGGCCAACGCGGTCCTGGTGCCGCACATTCAGGAAGTGAAGCGGCTGAAGAGCTTCGCGAACCGTAAAAAGACGGCAGAGAACACGCCGTCGCCCGCCCCGAATCCGGCGCCCGCTCCGGCGCAGGACACGACCACGACGAAGGCGTAGAGTCAAAAGGAGCTTGTGAGCCCGGGCGCGCTCGTACAGCGCGCCCGGGCTTCATAGGCTCAGGACGAAGATAAGACTTCTCTTCCGTCTCCGCCGTGGTGCAGAATGATTGCTGGCGATCTTTCCGGCATTAAGGAGGAGATGATGAAGCTCAGAACCATCCTGGTCTGTACGCTGTTGCTCCTGGCTGCTTCCCCGTCGTTCGCCGCCGTCGCCCCTGCGCCCCCGTGCCAGGCGTGTGATCAATTCAACCTCTGCACACGCTCCGCGGGCAGCGGCGATCGCTGCGCCTACGATCAGGCGACGGGCGACTGCTACACCTTTGCATGGAATTGCGTCGGCCTTGCCGACATCACGGTTGCCGAAGAGTGGACGGTCGCTTCGATCGAGATCAGCCGTCCTTCGCTCGACTCCATCACCATCACGGCTCCGGCCCAGGTAGCCGAAGTGCGCGAGCCCAAAGCACAGAAGTAGCTCCATTCACGATCGAGAGCGCGGGAGAGATCGCCTCCCCTTCCGGAGATCCTGACCATGCGTGCTTTCTTCGTCTTCGGGTTCGTCGTGCTGCTCGGCGGGACCGCTTCGGCCGCCACCCTGAAAGTGGAAGTGGCCCGGCAGGGCTTCACCGGCCCGATCCAGGTCGCCGTGGCCCCGCGCGTCGACGGAGAACCGCCCCAGTGGTCCGCGACGAAGATGCTCGCGGCCGGGCAAACGGTTGCCCGTTTCGACGGCCTGCCCGCGGGACTCTACGTCGTCCTGGCGAGCGGACCGGAGCCGCTGCAGCGTCTCAGCGCCAAGGCGAACCTCGGCTCGACGGACAGCACGCTCCATCTCGTCATCCCGAAGTCGAGGACCGTGCTGCGCGCGACGCTGGCGGGAGAACCGATCGCCCACGCCGCGATCGCACTCAGGCACGGTGAGCTGCGCTGGCGTACGGAGCTGCGGGCCGGCGCAGACGGGCGCTTCGCCGGCGCGCTCTGGGAGCCGGCGCTCTACACCGCGAGCGTAAACCGCGATCCTTCGACCGCACCGCATAGTGTGGAGGTCTGGCTCACTCCCGCGGGGTCGACGATCGCCGTGCCCGACCGCCACGTCCGCGGCCGCATCCTCACTGCCGGCGGCGCACCGCTCGCCGGCGCGATCGTCGACCTGCGGTCGGAAACCAACCAGTCCACTCGCACCATGCGCACGTCTTCCGCCCCGGACGGCCGGTTCGAGTACTTCGGAGTCCCGGAAGGAACGCTGATCCTCACCGCCCGCGCTTCTTCGTACCTCCTCAGCGACGCGGTCCGGATCGAGCTCCGTGGTCCGTCGGCGCAGCATTCCGTCGATCTCGAGCTGACGCGCGGCGAGCCGCGGGCCGTACGCGTCGTCGACGCGCGCGGCCTGCCGATCGCCAACGCCATGCTGGTGACCTCCTGCGGCGGCCACATGAAGTCCACGGCGGTCACGGACGCCGTGGGAAACGCGGACGTTGCGCTGCCGGCCGGCGCGTCGTGTGAGATCTACGCGCTGCCGAAAGAAGGGTCGCTTGCCGTCGGACGATTCGAGGGGCCGGAACGCCTCGTCATCCGCGTGCCGGACGGCACTTCGTCGCTGCGCATGGTGCTGAAATCCGAAGCGGGCGAGGCGTTCGCCAACCTGGGGCTGCTCCTGCGCATCAACGGCATGGTCGTCCCGCCGGCGATCGGCCGGATGCTCGCCAGCCGCGGCTTCCTGCTCGTGACGAACGACGAGGGGCGCATCTCCCTCGATCGAATCCCGCCGGGGACGTACGAGTTCTGGCCCTACCACACCTCCGGCGAGGCACAGAGGCTGTACGAGATCGCCTCCGAGTTCGCCGCGCCGATCTCAGTCCAGGTTCTGAACGGGGAGAACAACGCCACGATCCGCTTCCGGGCGCGATGAGCGGCTCAGCGCCTCGCGCATGCGTACTCGACCTCAGCGACTGGAGTCCTTAGACTCGCCGCATGGGACTTTTGACCTTCAGCATCAACGTCACCCTGGACGGCTGCGTCGACCACCAGGAGGGCATCGCCGACGACGAGACACACGCCTTCTTCACCCGCCTCATGAACGAGAGCGGCGCGATGCTGTGGGGCCGCGTCACCTACGAGATGATGGAAAGCTACTGGCCCCTGGTCGCCCGCGGCGAGGAGGAGGCGCCGCCGGCGATGCGCGAGTGGGCGGTCAAGCTGGAGGCCAAGCCGAAGTACGTGGTGTCGTCGACGCGCAAGGACTTCCCGTGGACCAACAGCCACCACCTCGCCGGTGACCTGCGCACGGACGTGCAGCAGCTCAAGGACGCCACCCCGGCCGGCGTGCTCCTCGGCAGCGGCAAGCTCGCGACCGCGCTGGACCGGCTGGATCTGATCGACGAGTACAAGTTCCTCGTCCACCCCAGGATCGCCGGCCACGGCCCGACGATGTACGAGAGCGGGCTGCCCGGGACACGACGGCTCGAGCTGCTCTCGGCGAAGCCGCTCCGCAACGGCGCGGTCGCCATGCACTACCGGCGCGCGCGCTGAGGTTGAGCAGAGGGGGCGCACCTGCAAGAGGAACGATGGGACGAATAGGACCTATAGGACCCATAGGACGAATGGGACAAAGCTCGGCGCTGCGCAGCCATCCGTCCTATCGGCCCATTTGTCCTATTCGTCCCATCGGGGAAGCCGATCCTCCGGTGCTGTCTGTTCGCCGGAAGAGATCCTTCGCTCCCGTTTCTTGCAGGGCACCTCAGCGGCATGGAAGAAACCGTACGCTGCCCGCTCCGCGTTCTCGTTTTCGCCGCTTCGCTGCGCAGGGAGTCGCTCAACGCGCGGCTCGTGTCGCTCGCCGGAGGCATCGTCGCGCATCATGGCGCGGAGGTCGTGCATGCATCGATGCGCGACTTCGACTGCCCGTCGTACGACGGCGACGTCGAAGCGAGCAGCGGCATCCCCGCCGGTGCGCAGAAACTGCGCGACGCGCTGCAGGGCTGCGACGCATTCATCATCTCCTCGCCCGAGTACAACGCGTCGATGCCCGGCATCCTCAAGAACGCCATCGACTGGACGTCGCGCTTCCGCCCGCAGCCGTTCAATGGGAAGCAGGGATTCCTCATGTCGGCATCGCCCTCGATGGCGGGCGGCAACCGCGGCCTCTGGTCCCTGCGCATCCCGCTCGAGCACCTCGGCGCCCGCATCTATCCGGACATGTTCTCGCTCGCGCAGGCGCACGACGCGTTCCGCGACGACGGCCAGCTCGCGAGCGAAAAGCTCGGCGAACGCCTGGCCACGATCGTCTCCTGCTTTCTCGATCTGACCGAGGCGAGCAAGCACTATGGAAGGATGAAGAAACAGTGGGTCGAGTTTCTCGGCGAACCGCCGAGCGACGCCACGGACCGCATCGAGGCGACGGAAGTGTCCGCGCAGGGGTGATGCAGACGTAGCAGCGGGATCAGAGCTTTGCTTTGTCGTGAAACCGGCGTCGTCTGCATTCTGTAGAGCCGCCGGCCTGCAACAGAAAAGCGCGGCGACGTAACGCAGTCGCAAACGCCGAGCAGAGCTGTGTTTCGTCTCCGGCTGTTGCGGCACTCCTTCTGTGAAACGTTTCTCGTCCCAACCTCACCATCAGGAGGAGGCGAGCTGTCAATCCCAGCCGGAAAAACGCGGAACTGACCGTCTTATATACGTCAGGAGGTGTTGCCGTGGCGAACGTAGGAATCGAGAAGACCAGCTTCACCCTCGATGTGCTGGGACGCTTCACCTGCAATACCGACGCGGAGGCCAATGCGGCGACGGGCCGCCCCGACGCCCGCCCCTTCGACGTCATCGTCATCGGCGGCGGCAGCTTCGGCCCGATCCTGGCCGAGAACGTCTACTTCGACGACAAGACCCACAGCCGGCGAGTGCTCATGCTCGATGCCGGCCCGATGGTCCTTCCCGAGCATCAGCAGAATCTGCCGGTGCTCGGCGGCGACATCGAGAAGCTGGTCGGCGACGTGCCCTGGGCCGCGGATGGAAAACTCGGCTTCGCCGGACTGAGGGTCATGCTCGGCGGCCGCTCGGTCTTTTTCGGCGGATGGTCGCCGCAGCTCCTCGACAACGCCACGCACACGGAGATGCCGCGGGACCGGTGGCCGGACGCAGTGGTGCAGGAGCTCAAGAACGACTATTTTCCGCGCGCTGCCCAGCAGCTCGCGGTCGACGAGACGAACGACTTCATCTTCGGCGTGCTGCACGAGATCCTGCGGCAGCGCCTCGCCGACGGCATCGACGGAGGGGACGTTCCCGAGGCGGTGCCGCTCGACGAGCTCGATCTTCATCTGAAAGTTGATCCCGCCACGACGGCGGCGGGGAAGCGCTTGCTCCGGCTCGAAGCGCCGCTCGCGGTGCAAAGCAAATCGCCGCGGGCCGGCTTCTTCCCCTTCAACAAGTTCAGCACCGTGCCGCTCATCGTCCGCTGCGCGCGCGAGGCGCAGTTCGAGATCGAGAAACTGCTGAATGCGGACGGCTCCGAGGGAGACGACTCGAAGAAGCGCTTCATGGTCGTGCCGCGCATCGTGGTGACGAAGCTCGAGACCGCTCCCGCTGCGAACGGCGACGTACGGGTGACGAAGGTCAGGGCCCGGCGGCGCGAACCGAACGGCAACGAAGTTCCGGTCGATTTCAACGTCGCCGAGGGGGCGAACGTGGTCATCGCCATGGGAACCATCGAGTCGTCCCGCCTCGTGTTCGACTCCTTCCCCAACGTGCCGAACGTCGGGAAGAGCTTCATGGCCCATCTCCGCTCGAACGTCGTCATCCGCATTCCCCGCTCCTCGCTGCCGCCCAACCTCCCCTCCGAGCTCCAGTCGTCCGCGCTTTTCATGAAAGGCGCGCACGAGTTCGAGGACGGCAGCATCGGCTACTACCACCTCCAGATCACCTCCGCCGGTCTCGACAACCTCACCGACGACGATCACATCGAGCTCTTCATGAAGGTGCCGGACATCGACTTCTACGAGGACCTGATGGAGGCCGACGATCAGCACGTGGTCATCACCATCCGCGGCATCGGGGAGATGGAGCCGGACAACCCGGCCAGCCACATCCAGCGCGTCAGCGAGTCGCGGGTGCGGGCGACGCTCGTCCCGAGCGCGCGGGACGAGGAGCTGTGGAGGGCGATGGATACGGCGTCCGACGAGGTAGCACGCGTGTTCGCGAACGGCGCGGCTTTCGAGATCCGGAAGGCCGACAAACGGTGGAAGAAGGTCGCGTTCGACGCGGACCTGCAGGACGTCGCCAACCTGCCGCTCGCGTTCAAGGACCGGCAGCCGGGTGAAACGCACACGCCCGGCCGGCGCGACCGTCTCGGCACGACGCATCACGAGGCCGGCGGCCTGACCTTCGGCTCCGACCCGGCCACGACCGCCACCGACGAGAACTGCAAGCTGCGCGGCGTCACGAACGCCTACGTGGCCGGTCCGGCGCTCTTTCCAACCATCGGCTCGCCGAACCCAATGCTCACCGGCACCGCGTTCGCCCGCCGGCTGGCGACGCACTTCATCGAGACCATGCCCCATCACGTGCCGCAGGCGGACCCCGGCTTCACCCTGCTCTTCGACGGCCTGACGACCGGCGGCTGGGCGATGTCCACCATCAACGGCGAGCCGGGGCGGCCGGGCCAGTTCATCGTCGTCGACGGCGCGCTCGAAGGGACCCACGCCACGGGCCTTGGCCTGCTCTGGTACATGACCGTCATGCCGGCCGACTACATCCTGAAGCTGCAGTGGAAGCGCTTCCGCCACGAGGACAACTCGGGCGTGCTGCTACGCTTCCCCGATCCCCGCACGAAGGACTACAACAACACGGCCTGGGTGGCCAGCCACTTCGGCTACGAGGTGCAGATCGACGAGCTCGGCGTAGGCAATCCGCACGGCGCGAACAAGTTCCGCACCGGCGCGATTTACGACGTCGACAATCAGAACTTCTCGCTCCAGGCGGCGAAGCCCGCGGGGCAGTGGAACGACTACGAGATCCGAGTGCAGGGCAATCAATTCACCGTGTCCCTGAACGGTCAGCAGGTCACAAACTTCGTCAACAACGACCCGAACCGCGGCCAGGCGGCGAACAGCCACATCGGACTGCAGCTCCATCCCGGCTCGCGCGTCGCTTTCCGCAACATTCAGATGAAGGCGCTCTGATGAGCGTCGACCTCAGCGAAGTGGTTGCACGTGTCGCCGGGCGCACGGTGCGCTTCGGACGTGGTCGACACGCCCGAGCCGTTCCAGTGGAACGACGATGCCTACCGCGTTCCGCACGTCGACGAGATGGTGGTGTACGAGCTTCATGTCGGCGAAGTCGTGCGTGCATCCTTGCCCTGTGCCCGCGGCTACGATGAGAGGCGTTGCCGGCTTGACG
>DASVEE010000061.1:0-25146 GCA_036380735.1 Thermoanaerobaculia bacterium
GCGGAGCAGCCGGATCTGCTCCACGAGTGTCTCGGGATCCAGCATGACCGCCGGCTGCGGATCGACTACGGAAACCGTGTTCGGAGCAACTACTTTTTGATTGTTCGACATCACACACACTCCTTGCCCATCGGGCGATCAGACCGGAGGTGACGTCAAGACCCGTATACGAGTGCGAGGCGGCCACCGGCTGGAAGACTCGGCACACGCCGACCCTTCCGGTTGATGATTTTCGAGATGTGCGCACACCTCGATTGCCCGCGACAGGAGGAGCTAAGCTCAACTCCCGCACCCGATACGAACTGCCAGATTCTTTCCAGAATCGACGTATCGTCGTTAGCCGCACGCATAAGTTAGGGCTGAGCCCGGCGTTTGTCAACCCCCTTTTTCGCCGCCCGCGAAGACAACGCGAGCGTCCGCAGAAACGCCTCGCGGTGCTTCACTCCTATCAGTCCCATTCGTCCTATAGGTCCTATCCGTCCTATCGTTCCCTCACCGCACACTCACCCTGGGCACGCCGGCGGTGGCTGCTCCAGGGAGCGATGGGACCAATAGGACCAATAGGACTGACAGGACGGATAGAGCGCCCACTGGGACACCACAAGCGCCGGCCAGGACACCTCGAGCGCCCGCCGGGACACCACGAGCCGGCGCCGGGACCCCCCGAGCCCCGGCCTGGACGCCTCGAGCCCCGGCCGGAACACCGCGAGCCCCGGCGGGGACGCCTCGAGCCCCGGCCGGAACACCGCGAGCCCCGGCCGGAACACCGCGAGCCCCGGCCAGGACACCGCGAGCCCCGGCCAGGACACCTCGAGCCCCGGCCAGGACACCTCGAGCCCCGGCCGGGACACCTCGAGCCCCGGCTGGGACACCTCGAGCCCCGGCCGGGACACCTCGAGCCCCCGCCGGGACACTGCGAGCGCCCGCGCCGACACTGCGAGTGCCCGCCCCGACACTGCGAACGCCCGCGCCGACACTGCGAGCGCCCGCCCCGACGCTGCGAGCGTCCGCCCCGACACTGCGAACGCCCGCGCCGACACTGCGAGCGTCCGCCCCGACACTGCGAACGCCCGCGCCGACACTGCGAGCGCTCGAGCGGATCCTCCCGGTGGCCGCTGCGACACTCGCGGCGCCGGCGCGGACGCTCGAGGATCCCTGCGCCGCGCTCTCGGTGTCCGGGCCGTACCGCCCGCTGTCCGGTGCGCCGCGCGCCGAGTGGGGAGCAGCGACTGGAGAAGAACGAAGCTCTGACCCTCGCTCCCGTCTTCCGGTGGCGTGTATTCTCCGGCCATGAAGAAACTCGTTCTGCTCCTCCTCCTCGCCGGCTGCGCGAGCACGCCGCGGCTCCACGAGGGCTGGAACCGCATCGAGGGCGGCCCGGGTACCGGCTGTTCCGCTCCCGGATCGGAGTTCGCATTCTTCGCCCGGCCGGGCGACCCGAAGAAGCTCGCGATCTTTTTCGATGGGGGCGGCGCGTGCTGGAACGAGCAGACCTGCGCGACCGATCCGGCGTACGACCCGGCCATCGACGAGGCGGATGATCCGGCGAGCCGCCGCGGCATCTTCGCGCTGGACGATCCGAGAAACCCGATCCGTGACTTCACGATCGTTTCGGTTCCCTACTGCACCGCCGACGTCTTCCTCGGCACGCGCACGATGACGTACGCAGGGAAAGAGATCCGTCACATCGGTGCCGCCAATGCAGCGCGTGCCTTGGAATGGGCATCCAGCGCGGTGCGGGATCCGGAGGTCGTGTTCGTCTTCGGATTGAGCGCGGGCGCGGTCCCTTCACCGCTTTTCGCCGCGCAGGTGGCAAAGCGTTTCCCACGCGCGCGCGTGGTGCAGCTCGGCGAGGCCGCGGGAGCGTACCGCTCTGCAGAAGTCCTGCGCGTCCTGACGCAATGGGGAGCACCGGCAAAGAGCTTCGAGCAGCTTTACATCGACGCGCACGCCGCGGCGCCGCGTGTGACGTTTGCACAATTCAACAATGGCCATGACCGCGTGCAGGGCGGCTTCCTCTATCTCCTCGGCACGCCGGCCGAGTCGCTGCCGCCTCTGGTGCTCCAGAACCTCGCCGACATCCGAGGAGCCGTTCCGCAGTTCAAGTCGTACACGACCGCGGGAAATGAGCACATCGTCCTGCCGCGCGACACGTTCTATACGACGACCACCAACGGCGTCGCGCTGCACCAGTGGATTGCGGACCTGATCGCCGGCCGCGCCGTGGAGAACGTGGTGGCGCCGGAACTAAGGTGATGATGTTCCGGTGAGCGCGCGCGGCGTCTGGAGAGTCTCGACCGGGCCGCCGCGGCCCCGCTGCTCTGCGCCGCGCCAGTGACGAGAGCTTCGGCGTGACGTCGGCATCTCGGCCTGCCTGAGGGAACTTGCAGCGTTTCTGCGCGATCCATGACAGCGCCAGCAGAGTCTCTGTCGACGACGAGCGCTGGACGTCCTCCGCACATCCGATCCGCATCTCACCAGGAGACCGCCACACCATGAAACGTATGCTCGCTTGCTGCCTCACCGCTTTCGTCCTCGCAACAGCGCTCGAAGCGCAGGTCTCGGAGCCGCCCGAATACAAGCAGGGCCTCGCGGCGGTGGAGACGAAAGACTACGTCAAGGCACGTGCGCTCTTCGAAAAGGGAGCGGCGGCCGGACACCCTTCGTCGATCGAACAGCTGGGAGATCTCTACTTCCAGGGCAACGGCGTGACGATGGACGAGCCAGCCGCTGTCGCGTTGTTCCGCAAGGCCGCTGCACTCGGCGAGCCTCAGGCGATGAATCAACTGGGGATCGCCTATGCCGGCGGGTACGGCGTTCCGAAAGACATACCGACAGCCATCGAGTGGTACACCAAAGCGGACGCGCTCGGGAATCCGTGGAGCGCATTCAGAATGGCGCAGCTGTACGACCAGGGCGCCGGCATCGCTGCCGACAAGGCGAAGGCGGTCGCGCTCTATCGCCGTGCAGCAGGCCTCGGCCACGCGCAGGCGATGAATGACCTCGGCGTCATGCTCGAGACCGGCGACGGCACCCCGGTCGATCTCGCGGAAGCGCGCGCGTTTTACCAGAAGGGCGCCGATCTGGATCATTCGTACGCGACGTTCAATCTGGCGCGCGTGGTGGCGGAGGGCATCGGCGCCCCTGCCGACATCCAGAAAGGGATCGAGTTGTACAAGAAGGCGGTCGACCTCGGAAGCGGTGAGGCCGCGAACAACCTCTCCTTCATTTACGAGCGCGGCGAGGGCGTCGAGAAGAACCGGGTGACGGCGAAGCAATGGGCACAGCGCGGCGCGGACCTCGGCAATACAAATGCTGCGAGGCGAGTGGCCGAAACGTTTGGCGATATTCGGCCTGAAGGAGAGGCGGAGTACGAGGCCGGCCTGCGTGCGGACAATCAAGGCAAGAAGGCGTTCGCACTGGAGTTGTACACCAAGGCCATGAACAAGGGCCACGTGATGGGCACAGCGTCCGTCGCCGAGGCGTACCGCGATGGACGCCTCGGCGTAGCGAAGGACGAGGCCAAGGGGCGCGAGCTCACGCAACGCTGCGCCGAGATGGGGAACGGCTCGTGCCAGACGATCCTCGCGCAATTGCTCATGCGCGGTACCGGCGGACCGGCGGATCACGAAGGAGCGCGCAAGTGGTTCGAGACTGCCGCGCTGGACGGCAACACGCTGGCCATGTGGTTTCTCGCGGAGATGTACGACAAAGGTCTGGGCATCCCGCGGAATGACGCGCTGGCGTCGTACTGGTACAACGTTGCTTACAGCAAAGGGAGCGCGAAAGCCGAAGCAGTGCTGAAGGCGCGCGGCCTGCTCGTCCCCGATCCGCGGACGCAGGCCTACCTCACCCGCATCGAGAAGGAGGGTCCGAGCACGGAGAGCGTGCAGGCCTTCATGTACGAAGTCGCGGTCTACTGCAAGTTCGGCGGAAAGAAGTGCCACGAGCTGACGGTCGCCGGACAGCAGTTCATGCAGCAGCGCAACGCCAGCGCGGAGTCAGCCAATCTGCAGCGGATCTGGAACGCCTACGCGGCGCCCGACGGCGCGAGCGACGAAGCCTGGCGCGCCAAGAGCGACTGCATGCGCAAGAAGACGGAGTCGATCCAGCGCCACAACTCAGGCCAGCAGGACTGGTATTTCGGCGGCGACTGCTGACGGCGAGTGCGGCTGGCGGCGGCGGGGTCAGAGCTTCTTTTTTCGCTCCCGCGCGACGCCGCGTCGCCGCGCAAACGACCGCCGGGCAGAGCCCCATATGCACTAACTTGCGGTCACCGCGATGGGACGGGGGCCTGCTTTGTCGGGTGAGGGGACGCGGCACACCACGAAGCCAGCTTCGAAGCAGCGTTTGTGGTGCACCGCGGCCCCTCACCCGCGTTCGCTTCGCTCACGTCTCCCTCTCCCCGCAAAGGCCGGGGAGAGGGGCAACAAAGCAGCGGGCGGGCCGTCGTGGCGTCTCGTAAGTTAGCGCATATGGGGCTCTGCCCGGCGGTCGTTTGCGCCAGGCAGGTGCATCTGTCCCATCCCACACGCCGGCACCGCTGTCCTCGGAGCGCTATACTTCGCTCCGGTTGGAAGCGCGGTGAGCGCCGGCCTCAGGTCAGCGCGGTGAGCGCCGGCCGCAGGTGCCCTGTGACGAGAGCTGATGTCATCAACTCCGCGGAACCCTCTCCAGATCGCTGGCAGCGGGCAGTTCCGATGTTCCCGTCAGCCGCATGACTGACGACGAGATCGGCGCGCTGATCGCCGTCGTAGGCCTTGTGAGCCAGCTCGCCGGCGCCGTGCTCCTGGCCGGCCTCTTTGCAGCCTTGCTCCGCAGCCATCCGCGTCCGCAGCCGTACTTCCGGCAGTGGACGCTCGGCTGGGCGGCGCTCGTCGTGGCGCTGTGCGGCGTCGGAATCCAGTACGCGCTCCCGCAGATGATGGCCGCCGAGCCGCTCGCGGCACGCGCGGCGAATCTGGTCTACCAGGCCGGCAAGCTGCTCTTCGTCGCCCTGCTGCTCGCCGGCACGCTGAACTTCGTCCGCGGCAACCGGTCGCGCGTTTTCATGCGGTGGGCGATACCCATATCTCTCCTCTATGCACTGGTGAGTACGATGCTCTCGGGGCCGTTCCTGAACGCGGTCATGCTCTTCCAGGCGCCGCTGCTGGTGGCGCCGTTCCTCGTCTGTGCGTGGCTCCTGCTCCGCTTCCCCGGATCGCGCGCGACCCTCGGAAGCCGCACCACGGGTGCGGTCTTCGCCGGTGTGGCCGCTCTCTGGATCGTGTACGCCGTCGGCTTCACGGTCCAGGGGTTCCAGCCATGGGCACCGTCGCACGGGCCGCTTCACTTCATCCTGCGGTACAACAGCTTCTTCGACCTGACGCTGCAGATGCTGCTGGGATACGGGATGGTGGTGCTGCTCCTCGAGGACGTCAGCCGCGAGAGCGAGGACGCGCGATCTCAACTGGTGCTGGCGCATGACCGCCTCAAGCAGCTCTCGCTCTACGACCCGCTCACTGGCGCGCTCAATCGCCGCGCCTACGACGAGGGTGCGGGGCTGGAGCCCCTCGGCGGCCGCTTCGGGACAGCGCTCATGCTGGACATGGACAACCTCAAAGTGGTGAACGACACCGAAGGCCACACCGCCGGTGATGAGCTGCTCAGGCGTCTGGTGGAGACGCTGCGCCGCTGCGTCCGGCCGTTGGACCGGATCTACCGGTGGGGAGGCGACGAGTTTCTCCTGCTCTTTCCCGCCGCGCTCCCGGAAGAGGTTCTCCCACGGGTGCGCGAGGCGCTTCGGGTGGTGCGGGAGTTGGAGGCGAGCGTAGGCGCCGCGCGCTTTTCCGGAACCGACGACCTCCCGGCCGCCATCGAGCGGGCCGATCGTGCGATGTACGAGGACAAGGCGCGCAATCGTGCGGCGGGCGGCCGCGGAACGAGCGGCGTGGAACGGATGGCCGTTCTCCGCAAAACGGGCGCACCGCCGGACGTGTCGAACGCGTGATGAGCGGCGCCCAGGCGTAGGGCCGCTTCATCGCAGGTTAGGGAGGAACAGCCCAGAGCTGCGGTTGTACGGTAGCGGCGACAGGACAACGGCCGGACGACGTCCCGATTGCTCGTGACAAGCCTGCGGATCGAACGAAGCCAGATGAGCTCCCCTCGATCCGGGACGTAGCTGCTACCAGATTTCGTGACCAACAGGTTTGCCCAAATCCGTCTCGCCGTGACGGTTCTCAGGTGTGATTCGAGCGATGAGGCTATCCAGCGTTTCCTCCGCTTCCTCTACCGCGACGACGACCAACTTCCCATTTCGAACGGTCACGTCAACAGTCGAGTCTTCCGCAAGCCGCGCTTCCTCGGCGAACGGCTTCGGGATCCGAAGCGCGAGACTGTTACCCCATTTCTGAATTCGAGTCTTCATACACGTATCGACAAAGATGATACCACGCCCATTCCGTCCGCGTGACCGCAAACCGGATGTCTGCGGTAGAGGAGTCCACGCAGGACGCGCTCACGCATGCGTGTAAAAGTAGTCGCCTCTGCTCTTAGTCGTTCTCGCCCTGAAGGCCCTCTCAGCCGCCGGCGTCCACCCTCGTCGATGGGTGCTACTCTTGCGCGCGCGGTGGCCTTGGCCGAACTGCAAATCCGTGATGACCCTACTCAGACTGTCGTGCGTGCTCGCATTCGTTCTTTTACTGACGTCCTGTACGCGCCAGCCCGCGGTGCGGGAGCCCGCAGCGAGCGAGCCTACAGTGAGCAAGCCAGCAGCGAGTGAGCCCGCAGCAAGCGCGCCCGCAGTGAGCGAGCCCGCGGTGCGATATGGCTTTGCCCACGTGTCCGACGACGTGACCTGTGCCGCGCTCTCGGGTGATGCTCTGAAGGAAGGTGCGCCTGTCGTAGTCGTCAGCGGCGAGGATCGCGGCCGGCAAGGGGCGGTCCAGCGAGTGCTGCAGTCGTGCGAGGCCTTCGCCGCAGCGGGCACGCCGGGACCGTACTACGCGATCAAGTTCACTTCCCCGGTGCAGCCTGGCGTCCTGTTGGTGTCGACCGGGAACACGCCGCGCAACGAAGTGACCGAATGCTCCTCGACCGAGGGTGTTCACTACAACGTGTGGTCCGGAGAGGCCCGGAAGAGCGATCGCCTCTGGCACGGCTACTGGTACGCAGGCTATGACCTCGAGCCGAACTGCTCAGAGGCGGAGATTGGGGACGTCGGCACGTAGTTGGGTGCCTGAAGAGCGGTGAGAGGATCGTGGGCAGAGACGCGACGCGGACCAAAGGACTTGCCGCTCGCGGTTCAGATCCCGAGCTGACGGATCGGTCTCTGCACCTCAACCTCGAGATCGTCGTTGATCGGAGCTCTCCTCGCGAATCCGAGCCAGGTCCAGGTCCTGCGATTCGGTGATGTTGGCTTTGAGAACCTTATGCATCTGGTCGAGCGCATGCTCGTTTTCAGCCACCGTATTCGACACCACGCAATCCGCCGGTACGAACACGTTCAGATCACGCATATACGCATCGTTTGCGCTGAACAAAATGCAGATGTTACCGGCCACGCCCGTCAAGATGACCGTACGGGCGCCCAGGTATGTAAGCAGCGTGTCCAGCGTCGTTGCATAAAACGCCGAGTGTTTCGGCTTGAGAACGAAGTAGTCGTCGTCATCGGGCTGGAGTATCCGCGCGACCTCTTCACCTCGAACCCCGTCTTCGAGACAGTGCTCGACCACTCGCCTGAAGTCGGACTGCCAGCGTCCAAAGTTGTCGTTCACGTAGATTGCTGGAATCCCCGCGCTTTTTGCGCGGCGTTTGAGCTCGGCGATCCGATGCGCCATCGGCACGGCTTGCTCGACCAGGGCTTCGGCGCCCTCGAACTCCATGTCATTGATCACATCGATCAGCAAGAGAGCGACTGGCGAGTTTTCAGGGACGCTTCCATGAAGATCTTCGTTGTTCGCGGGCATCTCGCGCTTGCGAAGAGCACGCATCGCGCCATCGCGTCGTGAAGAGTTGCGCTCCTCCCTGTGGCATGGCTCGGTCGCCTCGGTGCGCAGCGCCATGGGGGGCAGAGCTTCGCCCTGCGGTTCAGATCCCGAGCTGACGGCTCAAGGCTCCGGCCACCGCATCGCCGCGTTGAACTGTGGAATCGCTCGCTCCAGCCAGTCGCTTTCGGCTCCGGCGAGATCGAGCAGATGCCGCGACAGCAGTTCGTCGACGGAGAGGCGCTCGCGCTCCGCCAGCTTGCTCAGCATGACGGTCTGGTACCGAGGGATCTCCACGCGGAGCTCGGCGAGGCGGACGAGCTCCGGCATGACGGAGCCGAGGTGCTCCCCGAGCGCCTTCTCGATGACGGCCTGCGGTTCCTTTGCGCTGATCGACACGGCAACCTCCTGCCAGGGAACGTGGAAACCCGTAGACGTACGCGTCGCTTCGATCTCGCCGTCGCGGATCGCAGCGTCCAGTTCATCGCGACGCCAGCCGAGCAACTCCGCGGCCTCGGGCGCGGTATAGAACGGCTGCGGCTGAAGAAAAACGCGTCTGACGCGGTCGCGTACGTTCACGATGCGGCTCCTCTCGTGTCTTGCCGATACCCATGGTCGTTGGTAGCGACAATGCCCACGATCGTGTGGAATGTCAACGTCGATGGCTACGAGGCAGAGCAGCGCGCGCAAAGCTCCGGAAGCCGTATTGTTCGGCCAGACGCTTCGCCGCCTTCGCCTGGAGCGCGACTGGTCGCAGGAGCGACTCGCCGAAGCAGCGGGCATTACCCTGAACTACGTCGGCAATCTGGAACGCGGCGAACAGGGCCCCAGCCTGCACATCCTGGTGCGCCTCGCACGCGCTTTGGAGATCGACTTGCCGGCGCTGGTTGGCGACTTTCGGCGAGAGGTCATTCGGAAGCTGCAGATCGACTGAGTACGGCGGGGCGGTCTGCAGAATCTGCACACGACGACCGCCTCGCGCTCCGCGCCTTCAGGCAGTCCACGAAACGTAGAGAACTGAGTCCGTTCGACGCAGACCAAAGGCCCTCGCGGTTCAGATTGAACGACGTTCGAACAACCGACGCAGTATGCAACCGCAGTGGACGTCGACACGCTAGCGATGGCGCAGTCGCCTCGGCCGACGGGCCGAAGCCGGGCCGTGCCAGCTTCACACCAGGTAGGCCGCGATGGTCTGCGGCATTACCACCACGCCTGTCCGGGATCCTCTGGCGGCTGCACGTTCCAGTTGATCTCAATCGGATGAATGTCGCGCTGCGAGCGGCATATCCAAGCAAAACGATGAATAGTGCGGGACAATCGAAGCGACTGCTTCCGCATGTGATCGTGTTCCATCTTGGCCAATGCGTCATCAGACCTGTGCCGGCCGCTGATGTAGAACGCGACGAAATCCTCAAGTTCATCTTGGCTCCACCGGAAACCGTCGCTGCATAGCGCGAGAACGACACGACAGTTCGCGTTTGCCGAGATCTCGGCGACCTTCTCCTCAAGCTCCAGCGTGTACTCGAGCATGCGGCTGCGAGCTGCAAACAGGTCGTGCCACATCTCGCCCCCAAGCGCGTTTTCGACGAGGTCGATCTTGACCCCCGGAGGAAACCACTTCTCCTGAAGAGCTTTTTGGTACTGATCCCAGCGATCAGTTGCGTCGGGTCTAATGGTTTTCACATCCACGAAGATGACTTGCCCGTTGGTCAGCTCCGCTTTGAAGTCAATCGTCTTCGGTGAACCTGGTAAGCTGGGCTCGTAGGTCAGCCTCGCAACCGTAGCGTCCGCATCAAGGATCGCGGCCGCCACGCAGAGCTCGTTGTGAGCCTCATCCACGGCACCGAACGGCGAGCGTCCAGATTGGAAAGCTGCTACTGCCTCCCGGAAGCGCGACAGGACGCTTTCGAAATGCGGAAACCGAGTAGCCGCGGTTTGGAACAGACGGCCGAACGTTGACTCCACTTTGTGAGCGTAGGCGTCGAGTCGATCGCGAAGATCTTTGTCTGGTGGTTCGTGCTGCACACCTGATTCTACGCCACCTCTTTCGGCGTAACGCGTACCGTTGCCGAAGCGGCTGAGACCATCGGGGTCACCCATTAGCAGGCATTGTCAATATGGGCGGGCGAATCCCATGCGGCGTTTAGCCGCTGCCATCGATGGGTCTCTCGGTCGGTGGGGTGCTGATCTCGCGGTCCCGGCGTCTCGGTGTGGAGGTGTCGGAGATGACTCCGCACCAGTCACCCATCAGGATCAAGGCTCGGGCCGATCGAGTGGATCGGCGTGGCCCCTGACGCACACGGCGTCCCAGAAACGAATCGGTAGGACGAGCGCGTGTCCAATTGGAAGGTGCACAGTACTTGTGGCTCACCGGCCCGTGGCCGGCGTCCAACCCCTTGTGGCTCGCGCGCTCGTCGCGGAATCATAACTCCACCTCATCCTGGCCGGTGCGGCCTCCAATCACAGCTCGTGGTTGTGAACCAACCCCGATGGTGGCTGACCGCACCGACCAAGCTCAAACAAACACTTTCTTCGGATCGAACGGCTGCTGCTCACGCAGGACGTGAAACACGGCACGAGCGAGTTTGTGCGCGACGCTCTTGATGGCCACGATCGCATTCACCTTCGCTGCCTTCCGGTCGTGGTATCGCTTCGCCTCGGGGTAGAAGCGGATGGCGAAGTGCGCCGCCTCGATGAAGGCCCAGGCCAGAAACGGGTTCCCGTTCCTTGCGTTGTTGTCGGCCTTCTTCTTGCCGTTCGAGAACCGCTGTGCGTCCACGCACCGGCAGTACGACGCGAAGTTGCCGGCCGAGGCGAAGCGGTTCATGTCGCCGGCTTCGTACATGATCGTGAGGGCGAGGATCTCGCCGATACCCCAGACGCCGAGCAGCGGCTTGAACTCCTCGCGCAGACGCGCCTTCTTCAGCACGGCGCGTTCGAGCACCCGCGTCTGCTCGGTGAGCACCTCGATGACTTTGATCGTCGTCGTCAGTGCGAGAGCGAGATCTTCGTTGTCGTACAACTCGGCGATGCTCGCCGCGGTGAGCCGCTTTACCTCATTCGATGAGATTTTCGTTCCCCGGTTCCTTTGCTCGAGGTTCTGCACGCTCAGGATGTTCGCGGTGCGCTGCCGCACGAGCGTCGTGCGTTTGCGCAGCAGATCGCGCACGGCGCGCTGCTCCCGCGGATAGATGTAGCCCTTCGGCAGGATGCCGAGCCGCATCATGTGCGCGAGCCATCGCGCGTCGTACTCGTCGTCCGAGTGCTTGAGTCCGGAGTACTGCTGGATCGCGGATGTGTTGACCAGGACCACAGGGAAGTCTTTCGCTTGCAGCCCGTCCACGAGCCAATACCAGTTGAAGGTCGACTCGACGGCCACGCCTTGCAGCGTGGCCCGATAGGGCTCGAGCTCTTCGACGAACCGCTCGAGCCTGTTCGGCAGCTTCCGCTGCTTCAACACGCGGTCCGTCTCGTCGATGATGGCCAGGAAACCGTTGTTGGAGTGAAGGTCCACCGCTGCATACGTCTGCATCGCAAACTCCTCTCACCGCCGATGGTGCGCCCGGATCGGCGACGGGTCCACGCCTGCTAGATGCGTATACACAGCTTGATATGCGCATGAGCATCGGATCTCTACAATGCGTAGTGATTCGCCCAACAGACGAGAAAGCCATCGGTGTCAGAGCTTCGTAGTGTCGCCGGAGCGCCGGATCTCTACAGTTCGTAGTGGTTCGCCCGACATATGCCATGCCAGGTGGAGCGGATCGTCCGCGCGGTGACCGAGCAGATCATCGCGTTTCGTCGCCGATTCCCCATATGGGACCGCGGAAGATCATTGCTCGATTCGCCGAGTTGCATCCCCACGTCGAGTGGCCCGCGCCGAGCACGGCCGGCGACATCCTTCGCCGCGCGAACCTGGTGCAGCCACGAGACGCCGGTGGCGCCAGGCCTTCGTTCTTCGTCAACGCACCGCTACCCATCACGTGCGGAAAAAACGAAGAACGAAGGCCTGACCCCAATGGCCGTGTCATGGAGCGGGTGCATACTGCCAGCGCCATGATCGAGAATCGAGAGGCGCTCGAGTCAATGCTTAGCGCCGGCAGCTTCGACCAACTGATCGGAACCGTCGAAAACTACTGGTTTGACGCGAAGGAACAGCCGTACGACACGGGTACGGACGCAGGCAAGAGATCTCTCGCTAAAGACATCACAGCATTTGCGAATGCGGAAGGCGGAGTCGTGCTTATCGGCTTCCGGACGAAGGCGAGCGCCACCCATTTTCGCGACGAGGTGATCGCAGTGCGCGCGTTCGACCAGAAGCTGGTAGATGCCGGACAGTATCAGAAGATCGCCGATGAATGGATATATCCGCCGGTCGAACGGCTCGAGATAGTGTGGCTTCCGCAGGGCACAGGGGCGGCGAAGGGCGTTATTGTTATCAACGTGCCGCCGCAACGTGCGGAACTTAAGCCATTTCTCGTGGCCAAGACCGTCGACGCAACAAAGATCAATGAAACTATCTTTGGGTATGCTGAACGCCGAGGTGACGCGAACGAGCCGCTGCGGGTCGGCGATCTTCAGCGAGCCTTACGAGTTGGACTCCACTACGAGCGCACCCTCGAAGGGCGGCTGAGCGCGATCGAGGCGCTACTGCAGAACGCTGGACCGCCGCAGGTCCCGCCGCAGGCAAGCGAGACGCAACAGAGCGTCACGCGCCGTTCTCGCGACGCCTATCAATCGAGCGACTTTGCCAACGATCGTGCGATGTTGCTCACTGTTTATCCAGTCAAGCCATCGGAGCTGAAGACGATATTCTCAAGCGCCGACGAAACCATCCGGCGCAAGCTGGAAAACCCGCCAGTCCTGCGAAGTGGAGGATGGGATCTTGCGACACAGCAGCCAGGCGTGATCATCCGTGGTGAGCTGGTACGAATTCGTGGCTTTCGCAGGATTCTTGACCTGTACCGCGACGGAACGCTCGTAGTTGGCTGCCTCGCGAGCGACGGTTTTTTGGCATGGACATCCCCCGAGCAAAAGCTCAACCCGATCGGGCTTGTTGAGATGACCTACAACGTCTGCGCTTTCTATACGTTCGTGCTGGAGGACATGAGGAGCAAGCCGGAAGCGATAGAAATTCAGATGGACCTGATCGGTCTTCACAACGACGGAGTACGAACGAAGCTCGCTCCTGGGACTGCCAATCAGGTGTTTTATCAGCTGGTCACCGACTACATTCACGCCGCGCCTGACGAGTCGTTCGCCATCAGAAAACAATTTCGCACTGCCGAGTACGACCCGAGATCTGCCGCCTATCAACTGCTACGCGAGGTCTACTTATGGTTCGGCTTCGACGAGGACAAGGTTCCATACGTGATGGAAAGGGAGGGCGAGCGGTTGATTGATATCGACGCGCTCCGGCGCGGGTAGGACCGACTTCGTCGGCCCAACGTCTTTGGTGCGAGCGCGCCGGCGGTCCTGCGTGCGGAAGCCTGACCGGCATGGCGGTTACCGCTAACGACATTCGAAGACACGAGCCGCGAACTGCAACCGCCGTGACGTCGTCACGCTCGCGATCAAGTAGGCAACTCGGCTGCCGGGCCGAAGCGGCTTCACCGGCGAAGTTAGGCGGCGGAACTCACACGATCGTCAAATCATGCACCACACGGCCCAGCTTAGAAGTGTCAGTCCAAGATACAGCACGCTGATGGTTCTGAACAGCGCCACACGCCACCAAGCCGTGAACTTGTAGAAGCGTGGATCTCGGAAGCGTCGGGCGCCGACGTCAAAAACCGCGAACCCAACTATGCGTTTCTGTCGGAATGACTCCGTCAGCCGTTCATCATTTAGGAAGTCCATCACTTCCAAACCTCTCCAAATGAATCGACGCTGCACGACATGATGATATGAGTCGACTATCCAGAAAAGAATCGGGATTGCCGATGTTGCCCACACGTACCGTGACAGACCGTTCGTTGCGAGCGCACCACCAACAGAAGCAGCCCAGATCGTGACCGTCCATTCCTTCAGGCTTTTGGAAATGTCGTCCATTTGGCGGATCGTCGAGTTGATTGTCTCAATTTCCACCTTGAGCATCTCAAGTTGGTAATTGAGCGCGGCGTCTTCGGGCCCGACTGACATCGACATCTCCCGCTAGAGTATACGATGACATGGCGGGAAGCGTGTCCTAGGGATCCGGTAGCTATGTTCCGTACGGACGCGTCGTCATCGATGCAAACGTCCTCGTCTCGTTCTTCGTCGGCCGCAACGAAACGCAACGCACGGCCGCGAAGCGCTCCTGCTGAAAGCCGTCGACGGGAGATCGAGGCGGTCATTCCGCAGTCCATCGTGCCATTGGGGTCAGAGCTTTCGCCTTCGTGCGACGACGATCCCTTCTACCCCCGCGGAATGACAGCGGCAGATCCCTACCCGCCGCAGATTCTCACAGCGAGAACGCTGAAAGAAGCCTTGACCACGGCAATCCCGCCCTGTCTAAGTCAAATTGGACGGATAGAATATCAGTTAATGAGATGGACGACTGGAAGGCACGGCGCGAGCGTACCAGCACCGCTCAAGACGTTGACTGATCGTCTCGTACACGCGACAGCCGTCGCGAGGGCGTAAACTGTACCTATGGCCGAAAATCCGGAATCAGAAAGCCTTTTCCGCGAAGTCCTAGAGATCATCGGTGGCCTCTCTCTTCCACTTCTGGTGCCGTCCATCATGTTCCTGACCGATTCCACCACTACGCAGCGGACCGTGACGCAACGCACGACGACACAGATCCAATGGCCGCCGGACGGGACTCGGAACGAAAGTGTTATTTATCAGCTACGAGCACTCACCGCGCAGGCTTTGCAAGGACTTCATCTCCCCGTTGAAATGACACAAGGTGAACCAGTGATTGTGCGGCTCGTGGTAAGCAAGGCTGGCCAGATCACAAACTCTCCAGTGGTAAAAATCGACCTTGTCGGTGATGGGTTCACCATAATTTCGCAGACACCTGCGGAGCAATATGTTGGCGCAGGCAATACTCAATGGTCTTGGCTGATTACTCCGGAATCGGCCGGGAATCGCTCCTTGACGGTGAATGTCATTGCAATTGTCAATGTGCCTGGATACTCAGAGAAGCCTCAGGTCCTCCGAACGTATACGCATCGAACCCTCGTCGTCCGGAACATGCGTTATATTGTTAACAGATTTACACGTGCTCACTGGCAGTGGCTTGCGGGCTCCCTTCTGCTGCCCGGCGTCCTCTGGGTGTTTCCGCGCTTGCGACGGCGTCACCGGCAGCGCGCTGGCTTTGTCTAACGATTAGGCCATTGGGGTCAGAGCCAATGGCCTTAAGTTAAGCGACAATAGCTAAACCTCTGACTGGAGTGGGTATGGGCGTGAAGCGTGGTCCGGTCGTGAGCCTTGGTGCGGTCATGCGGTTCTTTCCGCCGGAGGAGATCCAGCGCATCCTCGCTGCCACGGGCCGGCAGAGTCAGCGCATACGGAAGCTGCCGGCGGAGTTGATGGTGTACTGGACCGTGGCCTGCGGCCTGTTCGTCAGCGCCGGCGGGCGCGAGGTGCTGCGGCGGATACTCAAACGGTTGAGCCATTGGGGTCAGAGCTTCGGAATGTCGCCGGAGCACCAGATCTCTACAGTGCGTAGTGATTCGCCCGACAGACTTCACGATAGGTGGAGCGGATCGTCCTCGGGGCGAACACGAAAGCTCTGATGTCGAGGCCCCTTGCTGACCCCGCCGCCCCCGCGCCGTACACTAGCGCTCCACCTCTGCATCGCCCCTTCCGCGCACAACTCTTGCGCTCCGCAGGGCATGACATTCGCGGGATGGATGGCCGTGGTCGGCGCGCTGCTGCTGACGATGGCGCTGTCTTCCGCGTTTCTGCGCAATCTCCCCATCTCCACCTCCGCCATCTACCTCGCCGCGGGCATCGCCCTCGGGCCGCTGGTGTTCGGTCTCGTCCGGCTCGACATCGGTGCGTCGGCCGGGTGGTTCGAGCGGCTGACGGAGATCGCGGTCATTGTGTCGTTGTTCGTCGGCGGGCTGCGACTGCGGCTGCCGCTGCGCGATCCCGCGTGGCGGGCGGCGTACGTTCTCGCCGGCCCTGTCATGCTGCTGTCGATCGCGGGGGTGGCGCTCGCGGCGTACTGGCTCTTCGGGCTCTCCGCACCGATCGCGCTGCTGGTGGGGGCTGTGCTGGCGCCGACCGATCCGGTGCTGGCCAGCGCGATCTCGGTGAACGATGCGAAGGATCACGACCGCCTGCGCTACGGCATCTCCGGTGAGGCGGGGCTCAACGACGGCATGGCCTTTCCGTTCGTCATCTTCGCGCTGCTGTGGGCGGAGCATGGCGAGGCAGGCGCGTGGATCGGGAAGTGGGCGCTGCACCGCGTGCTCTGGGCCATTCCCACCGCGCTGCTCCTCGGCTTCTTCCTCGGACGCGGCGTGGGCCGTCTGGCCATCTTCCTGCGCAGCCGCCATCGCGACACCACCGCCCCGAGCGACTTTCTCGCGCTCGCGCTCATCCTGTTGGCGTACGTCTTTGCCGAGGTGATCAGCGCGTGGGGATTCTTGGCGGTGTTCGCGGCGGGCGTGGGGCTGCGGGGCGCGGAGATCAAGGTCGTCCGAAAGTCTCCGCATCCGGAGCACCGGCGTCAGGTCGAGGAGAAAGAGGAGGCGGGGGAGCTCCCCCATCCGCCGGCAGAGCATCTGGTGGGGGCACGGGTGGAGGCGGAGGCGCTGGACGAGCCGGCTGTGGCCGCGGGCGTGCTGGTGGGGCAAGTCATTTCCTTCGGCGACACACTGGAGCGGCTGCTCGAAGTGCTGCTCGTGGTGATGGTGGGTGTGGCCCTCGCCGACGCGTTCGATCCGCGCGCCGTGCTCCTCGCCCTGGCCCTGTTCTGCATCATCCGGCCGCTGACGGCGATGCTCTGCCTCGCCGGCTCTCCGACCTCGACGGCGCAGCGCCTCCTGATGGGCTGGTTCGGCATCCGCGGAATCGGCAGCCTCTACTACCTCAGCTACGCCCTCCGCCACCACCCCGCCGGCGAAGTGGAACGCGTCATCCCGATCGTCATCACCATCATCGCCGCGAGCGTGCTCCTGCACGGCATCTCGAGCCGGCCGCTGCTGCACCGGTACGAGCGGTCGCTGGAGAAGTGACGGAGCGATCGCTGACGACGGCAGCGGGCGGTTCTACTCTCGTGCCGCCGCTGCGCCGCGAACGCGATCGGCGCCCAGGCGGCGCAGGCGCCGGTTACTGATCGTCAGACCGCTCACTTCGCCGGCTCGGTCGCGGATGAACGTCACCGTACCGCGTGAGCCGACGAAGCGATCGCCGCCGACCGCATCGAGCGCCACGTCATACTGCCGCGGCCACGTGAGCCGCAAGAGGCCGTGGGCGACCAGCACCGTGTAGGTCATCTCCGTTTCCTCGCTGCGGTATTGCCCCACGTACGCGCTCAGGGCGGAAACGTCCGGCAGGGGCTCCACCACGCGGCGGAATACCCGGCGCGTCGGCCATGCATCGCGGATGTGCAGCTCGGGTTGCGCATCGGGCCGAGCGCCGGCACCCGGCGCCACGAATCGCCATTCGTGAGGGAGGTCGCCCGGTCGAAAGACGCCCGCACCGATCGGCACGAACGGCGCCGGATTGCCGGTCTGCCGTAATGCGCCCTCCTTCCATTCGATCCGCACCACCTCATCCGTCCATGGACTCCAGTAGACGCCGGCCCACGCCGACTGTTCGGCGTTCGAGGCCGGGATGGCCGGCGCGAGCGCCGGAACGTGCATCCGATCGCCGAGATAGAGATCGGCCAGCCGGCGCGTCCGTTCCGTCGGTTCGACCGTAGCCGCATTGCACAAGGCGATGATCGTCAGACCGTGCTCCGGAAAGAGGACTGCTTCATGCCGGTAGCCACCGTCGAAGCCGTCGTGCCGCACGGTTCGCAGGCCGCGATAGTCGCCGACGAAAACTCCGCCGCCGTAGCCGGTTTCGGTGCCGTCGCTCAACCTGCCGGAGCTCTGCATCCAACGGATCGGCGTCGCGCCGCCGACCCGCACGTCGACGAAGTTCTGCTCCCAACGCAGAAGGTCGGCAGCCGAGGTGAAGAGTCCGATCGAGGTGCCCGGCGGAACGCTCGTGCTCCACCCACCGCCGTCGCGCGCACTGTAGGCCGCCGCACGACGCGGGACGACCGCGGTGGGGTCGTCGCGGAAACGGGTGTCGGCCATTCCGAGCGGCTCGAAAATGCGCTCGCGCGTGAAGGTCGCGAGCGATCGACCGGAGACGCGCCGCACGATGATTCCAAGGAGCGTGTACGCGGCGTTGCCGTAGACGATCTCCGAGCCCGGCTCGAAGTTCAGATTCCGCTGCCGGCGCAACAGCCGGAGGATGTCCTCCTCGGTGTAAAGATCCGCACCGCGCCATCCGGCCAGATTCAGCAACTGCCCCTGCTCGCGCAAACCGCTGGTGTGATGGATCAGGTGGTCGATGGTGATGGTGCGGCCGTAATCCGGCATCTCCGGCACGTAGCGGCGGATGTCGTCGTCGAACGACAACTTTCCGTCCTGGGCCAGCAGCGCAATGGAGAAGGCGATGAATTGTTTTGCGAGAGACGCCGCGGGAAAAACCGTGCGCGCCGTGATGGGAACGTCGTGCTCCAGGTTCGCCATGCCGTAGCCGCGCGCGTACTCCGCAGTGCCGTTGCGCGCGATGACGACGGCGCATCCGGGCGTCGTCCGCCCGTCCCACTGCTTGAAGATCGCATCGACCTGCTCGTGCCGGCCGGGCTGGCTTGCGCACCCCGCCGCAAGCGTTGCCATCAAAAGAATGCCGAATCGCATCCGCCGAATGTACAGGGTGTGAGCGTGCCAGGAGGTGTCACGGTGCAACAAGATGCAACGCGGCGCCGCCCGGCAGTTCGACTCCGCTGCGGCCAGAGCAGGGGTCACAGCTTCGTTTTTCGCTCCCGCGCCCCAGCCGTAGCGAACATCGCAGTCCCGTTCCTCAAAGGAACTTCGCCCTCGCGACAGGATGTCTACTGCATGCACGCCTGTACCAACGCCTTTGCCGCGGTCGTTCCTCGTTCGGACGGCTCGTCCGGTTTGTTATCCACCGTCGTCGTGACGGCCACTCGAAGAACTGGGCGTCGTTGCTCGTCCTCGAACACGGTGATCGTCAACACATCGACGAAATCTCTGACGCCGAATTGACCGCCTCGCCACTGACGCTGAGCTTTCAACAAGTGCGCGCCGCGATCGACATTGGTGAGCAGATAGTCACCCGTGCTCAGCTTCCGAATGACGCAGTCAACCGCCTCGTCAGCAGTCAACCGAGTATTCTCCGCGTAAATGAAGGGCGGATCTCCCATTGTGGTACATCCGGTGCCGAATAGCACCAAGAGCAAAACGAGTGACTTCGTCATTCTTGCCTGCCCCTTCCTGACGATTGTATCCATTCGGACGCCATCCATCGTGCCGACCGCAATCACGTGCCGCATCGCCGGGTCACACCTCGGCGAAGCTCGCCGGCCGCGTACGACCGGCGGCACTTTGACGCGCGAGACGCGCGGCAGAGAGAAGCTCGTACGTTCGAAAATTGCTTTCGTAATCTACCGCGAGAGTGCTGCGCCTATGGTTAGTTGAGCCTCTTGATGTCGGTCGCTACCAGGGAGATGCCTTCGCCAAGCTGGTGCCCGCCCGTCGATATCCGCCGAATCGTTGCCTGAGGCAGTTGCTCTTCATAGATCGCCAGATCCGATATTTGGACCTCCTCATCATCTTCGGCATGGTAGAGAAATATCGGCAGGTGCTCATGAAGGTGGCGCGGGAAGTCAGTTCGCAAAGTCAATCCGAGCTTCCAGTCTTCGTCGGCCGTCCAGAAAGGTGTCGCGATGAGGAATACCCCGCGAATGTGCACGGGAGCTTCGTGCTCGCTGAGATACTTCAGCGACATTGACGCACCGAGGGAGTGACCGACGACAATAGGAGCCTCGCGGATCGAGGCGAGTTCACTTCCTATTGTTCGTACCCATCCGAAATCCGGAGTCGGATCGTTAGGCATCCGCGGGTACCTCACGTGATAGCTCGGTCCTAGACTCCGTTGCAGTGAGGCTGCTAGTGCTGCATCGGCAGCATATCCGTCGTCCCCACCCCCGTGTATCAACAAGACCTGTCTCACTCTCTCGTGATCAATCATAGGAACGTTCTCCAAGTCCTGACGCGCTTGCTCAGAGCGCGCCCAAAGGCGCGTGCGCCGTATTGGAGCACGTGGGTGTAGATCATCGTCGTGGTTACGTCGCGCAGGTCATCGCGTGAGCATGTCATACGCCGCACGATAGCGGCGGCTGCCGGTGACCTTCGTGCCGTCGCGTAGCACGACGACGTAGTCGCCGTTGAACATCGGCTGCAGTTCGCGGACGCGGTCGGCGTTGACGATCGAGGAGCGGGAGACGCGGACGAAGCGCGCGGGATCAAGCCTCGCTTCGAGACTGGCCATCGTTTCGCGCACGAGATGATGGCGCGCTCCGCTGTGCACCTCGACGTAGTTGCCTGCCGTTTCGAGGCGATCGACCTCGTCGACGTCGATGAGAAGCACGCGTCCGTCGCCCTTGATGGCCAGCCGCTTCGCGTAGTCGTGCGCCGGGCGTCCGAGCTCTCCGAGTGCGGCCGCGATCCGTCGGTCGGGCTGCTGCGGCGCGAGCGCCAGCCGCCGCCGTGCGCGCTCCACCGCGGTGCGGAAGCGATGACGGTCGATCGGCTTGAGCACGTAGTCGACCGCATGCACGTCGAACGCGCGCAGTGCATGCTCGTCGTAGGCGGTGACGAAGACCACCGGAGGCATGCGCGCCACACCGATCGCTTGCACCACGTCGAAGCCGTCGACCTCGGGCATCTGGATGTCGAGAAAGACGAGATCGGGTGCGAGCTCCGTGATGGCGTCGATCGCCGCCGCGCCATCGCCGCATTCGCCGATGACCTCGACGTCGGCTTCGCCCCGCAGCTGGTGGCGGATGCCGCGCCGCGCGATCGGCTCGTCGTCGACGATCAGCGCACGAATCACGCCGGGATCTCCAGTGAGACGGTCGTGCCGCCGTCGCCGCTACTAGTGAGCGCAAACGTATGACGCGCACCGTACTGCTGCTGCAATCGTGCGCGTGTGTTGGACAGACCGATGCCGTCGCGCGCATCGGCCGCAACCCCCGGCCCGTCGTCGCGCACGGTCAGCTGCAGCCGGCCGTTCCGCCGCGCGGCAGCGACCTCGATCCGTCCCGCGGCGATGCGCCGCGCGATGCCATGACGGACCGCATTCTCGACGAGCGGCTGGAGGATGAGCGGAGGCACGGGAACGTCGAGCAAATCGCCGGCGACGTCGATGCGATAGGCGAAGCGGTTGGAGAAGCGGACGCGCTCGATCTCCAGGTACGCTTCGACGAGCTCCAGCTCCTCGCGCAGCGGAACTTCGTGCTTCGCGGAGCTGTCGAGCGTCTTCCTCAGCAGTGCGCTCAGCCCTACGAGCACGTCGTCCGCGGCGTCGGCGTCCTCGCGCATCAACACGGACACGGTGTTGAGCGCGTTGAACAAAAAGTGCGGCTGCAACTGCGCCTTGAGCGCGAGCAGCCGCGCCTCGGCGAGCTGCCCTTCGAGACGCGAGAGCCGTGTGGTCTCGGCCACGATGACGAGCAGCCAGTAGGCAGGAAGGTCGAGCAGGAACACCGATCCGAGGAGCCCGACGAAGGTGGCGCTCCAGGAGCCGGCGGCGCTCCTCGCTCCGACCAGCGGAGCGAGGAGCGCGAAGATCGCGAGGTTGAGCAGTACGGCGACGACACTTCCGGGTACATGTACGAGCACGCTGCGCAGCGCACGTCCTCTGCCGAACGGGTAGCGCGCGGTGAGACGCAGAATCGCCGGCGTGAGGAGCGCCCAGATCCAGGCCCAGGCGAGCCAAATCGCGAGCGGGCGCTCCCAGCCGATCGGCTCGCCGCGCATCGCCGCCGAGATGTGCGCCTGCGCTGCGAGCAGCACGCCGCAGAGCGTCCAGCCTGCAGCAATGATCAGTGCCCGTCGCACGGTGGTCAGCTTAGTACAGCGCCCCGGAAAAAGGTGTCCAGCCTTTGCGGCGGCGACCGGCCATCTGCTTCGTTGCCGCTCCTCGCCGATGGCCCCGCATCGCCTCGTCGCGGCGCCTCGCAGCTGGCCGGCCGGCGCTCGCAAATGCTGGACACCTTTTCCCGGGGCGCTGTACTTACCGCAGCCCGAGCTGCTTCATCAGGGTGAGCGTGTTGGCCGAGGTCCACTCCTCGGCGATCTTGCCGTTCTCGAAGCGGAAGATGGCCGTGCCGGTCACCTGCACCTTCCGGCCTGTCGCCGGGATGCCGTTCCCCGTTCCGGTGTTCGTGCCGCGCGCGGTCCAGTGGACGGCGACGAGATCGCCCTCGGCGATGACGAGGTCGGGGGTCACGCGGAGGTCGGGAAACGCCTCGCGCCAGCCCTTCGCCTCCTTCATGCCGTCTTCGTGGGTGAACGTCCTCGAGCCGCCGTGTCCGACGAAGTCGTCGGTATACGGCACCGTGAAGATCCCGCGGCTCAGCCCATCCTCATAGACCCGCTTCGCCAGCGCCTTGTTGATCGCGGTCTCGTCCGCGGAGCACGGCAGTGTCATGACAAACAACAGCATCATTGCAAACAGTTTCATTGCTTCTCCTTTTCGAGGCGCATCGTGCCCCGCGGCGCCGGATCGGGCGACGAACTTGTGACGAGCGGAATCATCCGCGTGACGAGCGGATGGAATTGCGCGACGGATCTCGCGCGACGGGGACGACAGGACGAATAGGGCCTACAGGACCGTGGGACAGATGGGAGGCGGGAGTCGTCCTATAGGTCCTATAAGTCCTATTGGTCCTATTCGTCCCATCGTTCCCCGACGCAGGCGGATGGTGTTTGCACGTGGCACAATCGCGTCGTGGAGGGAACACGCGCGCATGCCGCTTCCGGTGCACCGATGATCCGCGAACACTTCGAGCGCGAAGGGTGGGCGCTGATCGAGCGCTTCTTCCCATTACGAGACGTCGAGTCGCTTCGCGCGGCGAGCGACGAGCTCGCGGCGAAGGGTGCGCACCTCGTCGCGGATGCCGAGATCGACGGCGCGCGTTATCAAGTCCAATCCGCGAGCGGCCGCCGAGGTGAGGAGGCGATCCATCCGGGGGCGCTGCGAAAGATCACGTTTGCGTCGTCGGCCAGTGAGGAGATGGCCCTCTTGCGCAACGACCGGCGGGTCCTGAAGCTGATCGAGACGGTCGGCGTGAGCTCGCCGCGCTGGATCGTCGATCAGATCAACCTGAAGGCGCCCCGGGTCGGCACCGGCTTTCCGTGGCACCAGGACGCGGCGTTCGTGGCCTGGCAGCAGCGCGACTCGATCGCGGAGTACGGCGGGGCCAACCTGGTGATCGCCCTCGATCGCGCGGACGAGGGGAACGGCGGGTTCGAGGTCCTCTCCGGCACCCATGCCGGCGGGGCAGTGAACTTCGCTTACGACATCGGCGATACGAATGGAGGCGCTTTCGACGAGAGCCGTCGAACGCTCATCCCGCTCGACCCGGGCGACGCGGTGATCTTCCATCCGCACCTGGCGCACGGTTCGGGACCGAACGCCTCACCGCTCCAGCGCCGCCTCGTCGCACTGTGGTTCATCGGCGGGCCGGCCATCAATCCGCGTCGCCGGTGAGTCAGGCGGCTGGCTACGTTCCGTGCCGACCCTGCCGCTCCGCATCGGGACGCAGGACGAACACGAGCTCATTGCTTTCCTCATGCTGGAGCTCGAATCCGCACTTTTCGAGGACGCGAACGGACGCGAGGTTGTGCCTGGCCACATGAGCGTGCAGGGGACGCTCCGTCACGATGCGCAGCATGCGAGCCAATGCCTGCGTCGCGATCCCCCTGCCCCAATACTCCTTGCCGATCCAGTAGCCGACGAACCGCACGCCGTCGTGCCGCCAGCTCCCGATGTTGCCCGCAACCTTGCCCGCGAAAAGGATCGTCTGCATCACGGCCGCGGGGTTGCCCAGGATGTTCTTCGCCCAGTGCGCATCGAACGCCGCGCGATCCCGCGACGGAAATCCCGCCATGCGTGTGGCCTCGTCGTCGAGTTGATGTGCGAAGAAAATCGGTAGGTCGTCAGGTTCGACGTTGCGTAGTTGGATGTCGGTGCTCATGTGGCGGTGACCCGCGGCCCCCGTCTGGTGTTCAGCTTACCGCGGGACAGACAAGCACGATGCACACGGAACGATAGGACGAATAGGACCGATGGGACGTCCTATCCGTCCTGGCGCAACACCAGCCGCGTCATCGGGCCGCTCTACAGAACGTCCCCTTGCATGCCGTCGATCCGCGCGCTAAACTGAACCACATGGTTCAGTTTGTCGGAGCCCGTCTCGATGCCTCCTTCGCCGCGCTCTCGGACGCCACCCGGCGCGGCATTCTGGAGCGACTCGGGATTGCGGACGCATCGATCACGGACCTCGCCGAGAAGTTCCACATGACGCTCACGGGCATGAAGAAGCATGTCGGCGTCCTGGAGCAGGCGGGGCTCGTCACCACGGAGAAAGTCGGGCGCGTGCGGACCTGCAAGCTCGGCCGGCGCCGGCTGGAAGAAGAGGCGGCGTGGATCGAGAGGTACCGCCAGCTTTGGGACGCACGTTTCGACGAGTTGGACAAGGTCGTCGAGGAGTTGAAACAGAAGGAGAAAGTCGATGGACGTAAGAAATGAGGGTGAGGGTACCTCCATGAAGAACCGCACGAAGGTGGAACGGAAGTCCGATCGGGAGGTCGTCGTTACGCGGACCTTCAACGCGCCGCCGCGCATCGTGTTCGAGGCGTGGACCACGCCCGAGCTGTTCAAGCAGTGGTGGGCACCGAAATCGATGGGCATGTCCCTGCTTTCCTGCGAGATGGACGTTCGTACCGGGGGCAAGTACGGCCTCGTGTTCGGCCACGATGCCTCAAAGCCTGCGGAGTTCTACGGTAGGTACATCGAAGTGACACCGCACTCGCGCCTCGTGTGGACCAATGAGGAAGGTGGTGAGGATGGGCCTGTCACCACGGTGACATTCGAGGAGAAGAGTGGCAAGACGCTGCTGGTCATGCGCGAGCTCTATTCCTCGAAGGAAGCTCTCGAC
>DASVEE010000062.1:0-26036 GCA_036380735.1 Thermoanaerobaculia bacterium
CAAATACATGGACCTGCGCATGGCCGTCGAGACGAAGCAGACCATGCTCGCCGCGTTGCAGAAGCAGCTCAACGAGACGCAGGTCGCGGCGCGTCTCAGCGGCAATGCCACGTCGAACATCCACATCACCGACGACGCGCAGCTCCCCGGCGGGCGGTACAACCTCACGATGACGAAGAATCTCCAGCGCGCCTTCCCGCTGGGCTTGATCCTCGGCCTCGGCGCGATCTTCTTCCTCGAGTACATGGACCGCTCGATCAAGACCCCGGAGGAGCTGGAGCGCGTGACGAAGTTCGCGTCGCTCGGCATCATCCCCGCGGCGTCGTCCGTGGGACGCTCCTCCGACTATGCGTACGGCCGTGGCAGCGGCAAGCTGCGCGCGGTCGAAACGGCAGCCGTCGATCCGCAGCAGGGGATCGAGCTGATCCCGCACACGGATGGCCGCGCGCCGATCTCCGAAGCCTACCGCGCGTTCCGCACGTCGATGCTGCTGGCATCGGCGAGCTCGCCGAAAGTCATCGTCATCACCTCCTCCTTCGCCCGCGAAGGGAAGACGACGACGTCGGTCAATCTCGCCACCGTGCTCGCGCAGATGGGCAAGCCGGTGCTGCTGATCGACGCCGACCTGCGCCGCCCCCGCCTGCAGAAGGTCTTCCGCGGCAAGTTGAACCTCGGCCTGGTCAACTACCTGGCCGCGAACATTCCGCTCGAGGACTGCATCCAGGAAACGACCGTTCCGAACCTCAACGTGGTCCTCTCGGGACCGATCCCGCCGAACCCGTCGGAACTGCTCGCGTCGGACCGGATGAAGCACCTGATCGAGGAAGTGCGCGCGAAGTTCGCGTTCGTGATCTTCGACTCGCCGCCGATCCTCGCCGTCACCGACTCTGTCGTGCTGGCGTCGAAGGCGGACGGTGTCGTGCTCACGGTGCACGGCGGACACACGCCGCGCGAGCACGTGATGCGCTCCGCGGAGCGGCTGCGCCAGGCGAACATCCCCGTTCTCGGCGCGCTGCTGAACAACCTCGATCTCGAGCAGTACGGCTACGCGTACAAGAAGAGCTACTACGACTACTACGAGTCGGACGAGACGTCGCAGGAGCGGCAGCGGAAGTCGTCGTAAGTGATCGACATCCACCATCACTGTCTCCCCGGGGTGGATGATGGGCCGCGCGACCTGGCCGAGGCGGTGGAGCTTTGCCGCGCCGCGGCGGAAGAAGGGATCGAGACGATCGTCTGTACGCCGCACGTGCTGCGCGGCCGCTGGCAGAACACGTCACGCCAGGAGCTCGAGCGCCGCATGACGGAGCTGCAGGCTACCCTGGGCGACACGCCGCGGCTGCTGCTCGGCTCCGAATATTTCTTCGCCCACGACATCAACGAAGTGCTGGAGAGCGGCAGCGGGATCATTCCGCTGGCGGGCAGCCGCTACGTCCTCATCGAGCTGGACGCGAACGCGGTGCCGCCGCTGATCGAGCAGCCGCTCTACCGGATGCAGCTCGCCGGGTGGACGCCGATCCTCGCGCATCCGGAGCGCAACAAGGTGCTGCAGGTGAAGCCGGAACTGCTGGCGTCGCTCGTCGCCGCCGGCGTCCGCACGCAGGTGACGGCGGAGAGCTTCACCGGACGCTTCGGCACGACCGCCGAGAAATCCGCGCGGCAGATGCTGGCCGCCGGGCTCGTCCACTTCCTCGCCAGCGATGCGCACAACCTGAAACGCCGGCCGCCGAACGTGCGCGAGGCGCTCGCGATCGTCGCGGAGCTGGCGGGTGCGGATGTCGCCGACGCGCTCGCGCGGCGCAATCCGCGGTGCGTCATCGAGCATCGCGCACTCGACTATGAGCCGGAGCCGGCGCCGCCATCCCGGCCGGGCGGATTTTTGCGACGGCTGAGGCAGTTTTGGGGAGCATCGTGAAGCACCTGCGTATCGTATTTTTCGTCTGCCTGACGTCCGCGACGGCCTTTGCTGCCGACGCGCACTACGAAGGGCTGCTCGCGCGCGGCATCGCCGAGGCGCAGCGGGGGGAGTACGCGCAGGCGGTGAAGTCGCTGCGCATTGCCGCCTTCGGCACGGTCGACGACCTGAGCCAGTACACGACGGCGCAGGTGTGGCTGGCGGTGGCGAGCCAGAAGCTCGGCCGCGAAGCCGACGCCCGCGCCGCCGCGATGAAGCTGCTGCAGGCGGAGCGCATTTCCGCAACGTACGCAGCGTTGTCACTCGATGCCGGCACGCGCGCGGCGTTCGACGCGATCGTGAAGACGACACCGCTGAGCACGACGGCGACTCCGCAGCGGCAGCCGACGGCTCCGCAGCGACAGACGGCCGTGCAGCCGCCGCCCGCGCAGCCGCCGGTGGTGGTGGCGCCTCGTCAGGCAGCTTCCGCGCCTGCAACAACACCGGCACCGGTCGAGACGAAGGTCACGCCGGAACCTGTGCCCGCGTCTCTGGTCAAGGCGGCTACGCCGTCACCCGCACCCGTCGCGAAGGCGTTGGCCCCGGCGCCTGCACCTGTCGCTGCGAAGCCGTCTGCGACTCCGCAGCCGTCGGAAGTCGACCTGAAGCTGCGCGACGCGCAGCGCCTCCTCAACGAGGGGAAGGTGCTCGCCGCGCGCGAGTTGTACGCGGGGCTCGCGGAGCGCCGCGGGATCGCACGCAATCACCTGCTCGAGATCGGCAAGGGACTGAACCGGGCCGGTGCGTGGCAGGAGTCTGCCGCCGTCTACCAGCGGACGTATCCGCTGCTCGTCGGGGAAGAGCAGCACATGTTTTTCGAAGCCATCAATCGTTACGAGCTGGGCGAGCTGAGCATCGCGCGCGCGTTGCTGTCGCGTGCGCTGCCGGGTCTGCCGAACTCGCGTGAAGTGATGCTGTACCGGCCGAAGATCGAATCAGGCCAATAATTAGCGTAGAATCACAAATCCGAGGTCGCCCTATGAAACGGATCGCACTGAGCGCAGTCCTTCTGCTCGCCGCCGGCGCTGCCTTCGCGCAGCCTGCCGTGACGCGCGCGTCCATCGATTACACGCCCGTCTCCTGCATCCGCCTCGGCGAAATGGCCGTGCTGCAGATGCACATCGAGGGCGAAGGCGACCTGCGCGCGTTCTTCCGCCGCACCGGCACGCAGGAGTGGTGCTCGGTCGAAGGCGACAACGACGGCGCCCTTTCGCGCGTCACGCTGCCGAAGTTCGACGTCGCCGAAGAGATCGACTACTACTTCGTGGTCACGCGCGACCGCGAAGTCGTCGCCCGGAGCCCGCAGATCTATCGCGCGAAGGTGACGGACCGCTGCGAAACGTCCATCGCCGCCCGCCACACGATCATGCTGCGCATGGACTGCGGCCAGAGCGGCGCCAGCACGTCCCTGTCCACCGGCAAAGCGATCAGCAACTCCCTGGTGACCAGCACCCCGACCTACGGTTCCCCCGACCGCCCGGTGCCAGGCCGCGAAGTGGCTGCTGCCACGCGCGGCAAGCAGTAGCGCACGCGGCGGAGGGCCGGCGAGGTGACAAAGGCAGAGGACCTATAGGACGAATAGGACCTATAGGAGTGCCCGCACGGACGTGCGTCGCACAGGGCCGACTGCCCACCGCCGGCGCTGCGCGTGACGGCGCGCGGCTGCGGTAGCGCCAGGCTGCGCGCCCGTTCACGTGATGGCGCGTTCCACCCGCCGGTCAGCCTGCCGCGCGCAACAAAAAAGGACCTACAGGACTTGCTGGGACTCGGGGGAGTCCCATTCGTCCCATAGGTCCTATTTGTCCTATCCGTCCTATCGTTCTTAGTGCCGCGCCTTCTTCACTTCTTCGGTCAGCACCGGGAGGATCTGGAACAGATCGCCCACGATGCCGAGGTCCGCGATGCGGAAGATGGGGGCGTCGGCGTCCTTGTTGATCGCGATGATGTGCTTGGACGACGACATCCCCGCGAGGTGCTGGATCGCGCCGGAGACGCCCGCGGCGATGTAGAGGTTCGGGCTGACGACGCGGCCGGTCTGGCCGACCTGGTGCTGGTGATCGATCCAGCCCGCATCGACCGTCGCGCGTGACGCGCCGACGGCGCCGCCCAGGGCGTGCGCGAGGTCGCGAATGTAGGAGAAGTTCTGCGCTTCCTTCAGACCGCGGCCGCCGCTGACGATGATGTCGGCTTCGGCGACGGACAGCTCGCCCGCTTCCGGCACCTTCGTGTCGACCAGCTTCACGCGTCCTTCGGTCGCCGCAACATTCGCCACCTCGGCCGCGCCGCCGCCGCCTTCTTCCGCGGGGAACGCGTTCGGGCGGGTCGTGGCGACAGCCGGCGTGCCGGTGATGTCGACCGTGGCGAAGGCCTTGCCCGAGTAGACGGGGCGGCGCGCGCGCAGCTTGCCGTCGGTCCACTCGAGGCGATCGACGTCCGAGGCGACGCCGACATCGAGACGCGCGGCGATACGCGGCGCGAGGTCGCGGCCGTTCGAGGTGCCACCGAGGAGGAGCACCTGCGGCTGCAGTTCCTTCGCGACCTGCTCGAGCGCCGCGGTGTACGGCTCGGTCGTGTACGCGCCGAGCGACACGACGTACAGCTTCTTCGCGCCGAAGCGTCCCGCTTCTTCAGCGACGGCGGCGTCGGAGGCGAAGGCGACGAGATCGCCGCCGGTCGTTTCGGCCAGCTTGCGGCCGATGGTCAGAGCTTCGCGGGAAACCTTCTTCAGCTTCCCATCTTTGATTTCGCAGTAAACGAGAACACCAGGCATGTCGTGGACTCCTGTTCGGGCGTGAGCTACAGCGCCTTCGCTTGCTCGCGGATGTACTTGAGAATTTCCTGCGCCGCGACGTTCGGGTCGGCGCCGTCGACCTTGCGACCGCCGCTCTTTTCCGGCGGCAGCTCGAGGGAGACGAAGACGACGCGCGCGTTGAACACGTCGGCCTCGGTCAGCCCGAGGTCGGTGACGGACTTCGTGTCGACGGCGACCTTCTTGGCGGCCATGATGCCTTTGAGCGAGGCGTAGCGCGGCTCGTTGAGCCCCTTCTGCGCGGTCACGACGGCCGGCGTCGGCGCCTCGAGGATCTCCTCGGCGCCTTCGATCTCGCGGTGCGCGGTGAGCTTGCCGTCGGCGACTTCGAGGTGCGTGACGACGTTGACCTGCGGGTAGCCGAGGAGCTCGGCGACCATCGGTCCGACGAGACCGTTGTCGGTGCCGACGCCCTGCTTGCCGAAGAACACGAGGTCGTGCGGCACGGACTTGATGGCGGCGGCGAGGACCTTGGCGATGCCGAGGGCGTCGGCGTCGGAGACGTCGCCCTTGACGTGCAGCGCTTTCGTCGCGCCGCGGGCGAGAGCTTCGCGCAGCGCCTGCTGCGCGCGGTCGGGGCCGAACGTGACGACGGTGACGTCGCCGCCGTTCTTTTCCTTCAGGCGGATCGCCTCTTCGAGGGCGAACTCGTCGTACGGAGAAACGATGAATTTCAGGCCCGCTTCATCGACTTTCCGGCCGCCGGCAATCTTGATGCGCGACTCGGTATCGGGAACGTGGCTGATGCAAACGACAGAATTCACGGGGGTGCCTCCACGAAAGGTTTGCGTTAGTCGGATTGCTGGTTTCGAAAGGAGTGCGGAGGAACCAGCGGCGCGCCATTCTAGGGAAAAGGCATGTACTTCGCAACGCCGCTGCCCCAAGCGCAAAGACGGTCAAACCAACCCAACAGTTCGCGCGCAACGGAGGAAGGCGATGCCATTTTCGAGCAGACCGCAGGATGTCGAAGGGAACTACTATCCCGGCACCCCCGGACGGCGTCCCGGGAGAACGTTCGAGATCAAGCGGTCGAAGTCGGGCAACGGCGGCGGCAGCGGCAGCTACCAGTCGCGCGGAGCATCGAAGCAGGCACCGCCCGAGTCGACCAACGCCGAAAATTTCTACTACCTCAAGCAAATGGCCGCCAAGACCCCCATGGTCATCGTCATGAACGACGGCGAACAGATCCGCGGCTGGATCGAGTGGTACGACAAGACCTCGATCAAGGTGAACCGGGAAGGCGCCCCCAACCTGCTGATCCAGAAGCACTGGATCAAGTACCTGCACAAAGCCGACGAGTTGTAGGGCCGGTCGATGGTTCACCGGCCCGCGGTCGCCATAGTGTGGCGGATCGCGGCGTCCCTTTGTGTCATCCCGAATCCCCCCGTATGGGGGTCCGGGTGGAGGAGGGGGGTGAGGGATCTGGGTGGGGGAACCCGCACATCGAATCACGCCACCTCCCCCACACAGATCCCTCACCCTCCTCCCCCACCCGGAGCCCCCATACGGAGGGTTCGGGATGACACCGGTGGTACGCCTGGCTCATAGGTCCCATTCGGAGCATCGGCCATAATCCGCCGCATGAAACCGTTGGCCATCACCCTTGGCGATCCGGCGGGCATCGGGGCGGAGATCGTGGCCAAGGCGCTGCGGCAGACGGACGTCCCGGCGTGGGTCTTCGGCAGCCGGGCGTATGCCGGCGACTTTCCTGACGCGGCGAAGTTCCACGACGTTGATCGCGGCGCGATGCGCCAGGGCGGCAGCGGCGCCGTGCGGCATGGCGTGATCGACGCGGCGTACGGACAGATCGCGCTCGACTCCATCGACGCCGCCATCGACGCCATCGAGCGTGGCGACTGCTCCGCGCTGGTCACCGCGCCGATCCACAAGCAGGCCATCGCGCTCGCGGGCTCGCCGCATCCGGGGCACACGGAGCTCCTCGCCGCGCGCGCGGGGCTCGCGCGTTACGGCTACGACTACGCGATGTACTTCGATTCGCCGCGGCTGCGCACGGTGCTGCTCACCGTGCACGTGTCGCTGCGCGAAGCGCTCGATGCTCTCGATGCCGGCACCATCGCCGCGCTGGCGCACCTCATGGACCGCGAGTACCGGCGGCTCTACGGCAAGGCGCCCCGCATCGCCGTGGCCGGCGTCAATCCACACGCGGGCGAAGGCGGCAAGTTCGGGGCGGAAGAAACGATCATCGCCGCCGGTGTCGCGCAGGCGCACGGCCTCACCATCAGCGGGCCGCATCCGCCCGACACGGTGTTCCTCGGAGCCGTGGAGGGACGGTACGATGTGGTGATGGCGATGTACCACGACCAGGGACTGATCCCGGTGAAGACGCTCGCATTCAAGGAGTCGGTGAACGTGACGATCGGCCTCCCCTACCTCCGCGTCAGCGTCGACCACGGCACCGCGTTCGACATCGCAGGGCGCGGCATCGCGGACGCGGCGCCGATGGAGTACGCCATCCGCTGGGCGGCGAGGCACGCGCGATGAACAAGTGGGGGATGAGGATCGTCCTCATCATCATGCTGCTCATCTTCCTGATGGTGTTCATGCAGCTCTACCGGCAACTCGTGGCCTTGCAGCGGCTGCAGCAGGCGGACCCGCAGACCACCACGAGCAGTACGCGGTGATGGGCCGATGGGACAGATAGGACCTATAGGACGGATAGGACCTATGGGACACACCCGCCGCGGTCCGTCCTATTCGTCCTATAGGTCCGATTCGTCCTATTTGTCCCATCGGGCCTTCAGCCCATGAAAGCCATCACGCAGCATCGCCTGGCCATCGCGGCACTCCTTCTCACCGCGACGGCGTGGGGCGCCACCTTCACGCTCATCAAGGAAGTGCTCACGCAGATTGCGCCGGAGCCCTTCATTGCCTGGCGCTTCACCATCGCCGGCGTCGTGCTCTGCGCGGTCGCGTTTCGCGGCTTCCGCCGTGAGCTCCTCCTCCCCGGCTGCGTCCTCGGGGTGCTCGTCTTCATCGGCTACTGGTTGCAGACGTACGGGCTGATGGTGATCTCGCCGTCGCGCTCCGCGTTCCTGACGAGCCTCTACGTGGTCATGGTGCCGTTCGCCGACCGCATCATCCACGGCACGCGCATGTCGTGGCGCCCGTGGGCGGCTTCCTTCCTCGCGCTTCTCGGCACCGCCGCGCTGATCGGCGGCTTCGCGGCGCGGCCGACCTGGGGCGACATGCTGACGATCTTCTCCGCCGTGATCTTCGCGCTGCACGTCGTCTACTCGGCGCGCTGGTCGTCGAAGCATTCGACCACCGGGCTCGCCGCGATCCAGGTGCTGTTCGTCGGCGTCGCCGCCATGCCGTTCGCCGCGTTCGCGCCGCGTCCGGTGTGGACGCCGTCGCTGGCCGTCGTCATCGTCCTGACGGCGCTCGTGACGACCGCGCTGGCCTTCGCCGCGCTGATGTGGGGGCAGTCACGCGTCACGGCGACCGAAGCGGCCGTCATCCTCTCGTTCGAGCCGGTGGCGGCGTCGCTGGCCTCGATCTTCTGGTATCGCGAGCCGCTCACCACCCCCTTTCTCATCGGCGCGGCGCTGATTCTCGCGGCGATGATCCTGTCGCAATTACCGTCTGCTACGATGCGCAGCGATGACCCCACTCATCCTCGTCACGAATGACGACGGCATCTACAGCCAGGGAATCCGCAAGCTCGCCGACTCACTGAAGCCGCTCGGCGACGTGGTGATCGTCGCCCCCGACCGGGAGCAGAGCGCCGCCTCGCACGCCCTCACGCTGAACCGTCCGCTCCGCGTCCTGCAGATCCAGCCGAACGAGTGGATCGTCGACGGCACCCCGTCCGACTGCGTCAACCTCGCGGTGCTCAAGCTGTTCAAGGAGCGGCGCCCCGACATCATCGTCTCGGGCATCAACTTCGGCCCGAACCTCGGCGACGACGTGACGTACTCCGGCACGATCTCCGCCGCGTTCGAGGGGGCGCTGCTGAACATCCCTTCGATCGCCTTCTCCGCGCTGGTCGGGCAGAACTTCTCGTTCGACCGCTGCGCCGAGTTCGCGGCGGAGCTGACGCGCGTGGCGCTCGTGGAGCACAAGGATCCGCAGATCATCCTCAACGTGAACTTCCCCCTCGGCGACTTCAACGGGGTGAAGGTGGCGCGGCTCGGCAAGCGCATCTACTCCGAGGGAGTGATCGAGCGGCTCGACCCGCGCGGGCGCAAGTACTACTGGATCGGCGGAGAGCCGCCGGTGTGGCATCCGGCCGAAGACACCGACTTCGAGGCCATCCAGAACGGCTACATCGCCATCACGCCGCTGCATCTCGACCTGACGCACCACGAATCGATTCCGCGCCTGAAATCGCTCGAGGAGACGCTTGGCCATTACGCAAAAACGAGATGAGTCCGCGACGCATGAGCGCGAGATGGCCCATCAGCGGGCGCTGATGGTGGAGCGCTACGTCGTGGCGCGCGGCGTCGGTGACGAGAAGGTGCTGCAGGCGATGCGCGAGGTGCCGCGCCACCGCTTCGTGCCGCAGGTCGTGGCGGCGAAGTCGTACGGGCCCGGCGCCCTGCCGATCGGCAAGGGGCAGACGATCTCGCAGCCGTACATCGTGGCGCGCATGATCGAGCTGCTCGAGCTGACCGGGAAAGAGAAAGTGCTCGAGATTGGCACGGGAACCGGATATCAGGCAGTGGTGCTGTCGAAGCTGTGCGCGAAAGTCTTTTCCATCGAGCGAATCAACGAGCTGGCCCTCCGGGCCGCGGAGCTGATCCGCGAGCTGAAGGTCTACAACGCAACGGTCAAGGTGTTCGACGGGACGTACGGCTGGTCCGATCAGGCGCCGTTCGACCGGATCATCGTCGCCGCGGCGGGGCCGGAAGTGCCGGAGCCGCTGGTGCAGCAGCTCGCGCGCACGGGGAAGATGGTCATCCCGGTCGGCCCCGAGGGAAAGCAGCGGCTGGCGCGCGTGACGCGCGTCGGGACGGGGATCAAGATCGAGGACTGCGGCAGCGCCGAGTTCGTACCGCTGGTCGGCCGCTTCGGCTGGCGCGAGTAGGAGTACCGCACTCATGAAGGTTCGCCCGCTGCTGCTGCTCACGGCGATCACCTCGTCGATCCTCGGCGCCGTCGTCGTCTACCTCGTGCTGTCGGTGCCGAACGACCTCAAGGCCGATTCGCTGCTCAAAACGGCGCGCGCCGATCTCGCCGCGGGACGCAACGCGCAGGCGCGGCAGTCGCTCTCCACGATCGTCGCGCAGTACCCGCGCACGGATGCCGCCGCGGCTGCGACCGTTGCGCTGGTGAGCCTTGCCGAGACGGAGCGCGCGAAGCTGGAGCGCGATCTCGTCGCCGTACGCCGCGAGAACACGAACCAGACGAAGCTGATCGCGGACCTGCAGACGAGCGTCGCCCAGATCAAAGCAACGCCGCCGCCGGCGCCCGTCGTGGTCCCGCCCCCCGCGCCGAAGCCCGCGGTGAAGAAACCGCCGGCGAAGAAGCCGGCGCCGAAGAAGCGGACGCCGACGCGGCGCAGGCGGGGGTGAGGGGAACGATAGGACGAATGGGACCTATAGGACAGATGCGACAGAACCCATCGCTGTCGGTCCCATAGGTCCTATTCGTCCCATAGGTCCTATTGTCCTATCGGACTCCGTCGCGCGTCAGTAGCGCAGGACCGCGTGCACCGGGACGTTGCCCACTTTTTCCCTTCCGTTCAGGAAGGTCAGTTCGATCACCACGGCGGACCCTACGACGTTGGCGCCCAGGCTGGTGACCAGCGTCGACGCCGCGGCGATCGTGCCGCCGGTGGCGAGGACGTCATCGACGATCAGGACGTTGTCGGCCACGGTCACGGCGTCCTCGTGGATCTCCAGGGCGTCACTACCGTACTCGAGGAGGTACTCGTGGCGGCGGCTCGTCCACGGGAGCTTGCCCGGCTTGCGGATGGGGACGAAACCGCAGCCGAGGATACGGGAGACGACGCTGCCGAAGATGAAGCCGCGCGACTCGATTGCGGCGACCGCGGTGATCTTCGAAGAGAGGAACGGCTCGGCGAGCTCGCGGCAGGCCGTCTCCAGCGCGTCGGCGGAGCGCAGCAGCGGCGTGATGTCCTTGAAGAGAATGCCGGGCTTCGGAAAGTCCGGCACATCGCGGATGAAGCTGCGCAGCTCTTCCATGTTCATCAGCGCCGTCGTCATCAGAACTTGACGTCGAAGTCGGGCAGCTTGCCGGTGAACTCCTTCGACTCCTGCTCGAACCGGACGACCTCGGCGTACCGCGGCCCTTCCTTCAGTTCCTCGAGCCACTCGTCGATGGCCTTCTTCTCCCCTTCGACGAGCGCTTCGACCGTGCCGTCGCGGTTGTTCTGGATCCATCCCTTCAGACCCATCCGCCGCGCGACGCGCGTGGCGAAGAACCGATACCCCACACCCTGCACCTTGCCGTGGATCCGGATGTGCCGCTGTTCCTTCATGTCGCGGGATTGTACGTTCTGCGGTGCGGCGGCGCCAGACAGTTGCACGATGCACCGGCAACGATAGGACGAACAGGACCTATGGGACGTCCTATAGGTCCCATCCGTCCTATCGTTCCCCTACCGCAAAACCAGCTTCGTCATCGGCGACCCGGCCGTGGAATGCACGCCGGGCTGCAGTTCAAACGATTCCGCCGTGGAGTTGGCGCCGCCCAGCAGCAGGAACAGGCGCGCCAGATCCTTGAAGCCGGCGGCTTCGCCTTCGATCACCAGCGCGCCGGTTGCGTCGTGGCTCACGGTGATCGGGGAACGCGCCAGGCCGTCGAGGGCCATCATCGCGAGGTCGTAGTTCATCTCAGTCATCCTCTCCGCGGTAGCGGACCGAGTTGCGCTCGGTCTCCTGCAGCACGATCTCGTACAGCTCTCCCTGCGTGATGGCGGGCGCGAGCTCCTGCCAGAACGCTCGCGCCAGGTTCTCCGCGGTCGGGATCACGCCGCGGAGAAAGTCGACGTCGGCGTTGAGGTTCGTGTGGTCGACGCGGTCGATCACGCGCTCGCGCATGATGTCCTTGAGGCGCTTGAGGTCGATGACCATCCCGGTCTCGGGATCGATCTTCCCCTTCACGCTCACTTCCATCGCGTAGTTGTGGCCGTGGCCGGCCGGGTTGTCGCACTTGTCGTAGGTCTGGCGGTTCCACTCCGCGTCCCGCTCCGGGTTGTGCAGGCGGTGCGCGGCGGAGAAGGTCAGTCGGGCCGTGACGATCATTGGCTCCTCTTTTGTAACGGCGGTGATTATGGCCTCAAACGAGCCGGTGTACGTGGTGTGCAGTAACGGTGTCTTCATCCTTCCGGAGGCGATCTACCATTCGCTCGCAGCCCACGTGCCCAAAGGCTTCGTCTACCTGCGCCAGGACGACGACATCATGACGATCTCGGCCACGCGGATGGTGGAAGGGCAGCGGCGGGTGCTCAACGCGCGTTACCGCGCGCCGATGTTCCGCGACGCGACGAAGCTCGCCATCGTCGACCTCCGCGAGTCGCTGCAGATCATGGCTGTCGAGTGGCGCACTACAAAGAAACCTGCGCCAGAGCCGTCCGGATCTCCTGCTGCTGAGCGGTGAGCGTGTCGCGGATTTTCTGGAAGCGCGCGTCGCTGCTGAGATAGCTGAAGAGCGGATTCGCCAGCACGTACGCCGCGGTCGGCTCTTTCCGCGCGGCCGCTTTCTCCAGCGCATCGATCGTCGACTTGTTGTCCGCCAGGATCGCGTACACCTCGGCCGCACACGTCCACGCATCATCACCCGGCTGCGACGCCGCCATCGCCTGCTTCAGCGCCGCCTCCGCCGCGCCGCGATCCCGCTTCTCCGCGGCGATGTACGCCTTCAGCATCGGGTAGCCGTACAGCGGGTCGGTCGAGCGCAGCTTCTCCAGCTCGAGATCGGCAATCGTCACCGCGTGCCGCAGCACCGAGAGCCGTCCAATCTTGAACGACAGCGCCGGATTGTTCGGCACCTTCACCTCGATGTCGTAGTAGCGGTCGATGGCCTGCTCGATGCGGCCGTTGGCGATGAGGATGTCCGGCTCGTGCGCCACCGCTTTGGTCAGCGGCACCGCGCGCATCCGCGTCAGCGCCTGCGCGAAGCGCTGCGTGTCCGCCGTGGCCAGCGCGTAGCGCGCCATCAGGTTCAGCGCTTCCTCATCGTTGCGCTGCTGCCGGAGGATCGCGCCGTAGAGCGCGAACGACTGCTGCAGCTCGCCGCCTTCGAGCGCGGCGCGCGCGACCTTGCGCGCGGCCTCCATGTTCGAGGGATCGAGGACGACGACCTGCCGCGCTGCCGCCAGCGCGTCGAGCGGCTTCGAGTGCTTCTCGAAGAACCGCATCGCGTGCATCTGCGCGGCGAGGAACGTCGGATCGGCGAGCGTCGCCGCGCGCAGCGATTCCTCGACCTTCGAGTCGTCCGTCGCGGTCAGCGCCACGGTGAACGCGTTGAGTGCGTCGGCCGAGGCGATGGCGCGCGGCTGCAGGCGCACGTTGGTGGCGATGTACTTGACGAGCGCGTCGACACCGCTGGCGACGTCCGTCGCGGCAACGGGTGCCGCCGGCGTCTTGCCGACCGGCACGAGCTCCGGCCCCGTCGCACCGACGCGCAGCTTCGCGCTGAACACGTCGACGTCGTTGCCCTTCGCGTCGGCGATGCGAAGCTCGGGGAACGAGCGCAGCACCTCGGTCGTGGCGAGGCGGATGGAGCTCGCGTGCTGGACGAGCGCCGGGTCGTTGCCTTCGATGACGAATTGCTCCAGCAGCACGCGGCGCGGATTCGTCGCGCTCGGCGGCTGCTGGACGGTGGCGACGGCAGCGACCGGCGCCGGCTGCGTCGACTGCTTCGTCCACATGATCCCGACGGCGCTGCCGACGGCGACGAACACGCCGGCCGCGGTGGCGGCGAGCGCGATCCGCTGCTTCTTCTTTTTCTTCGCCGCCAGTTCGGCCGCGTGGCGTGCGGCCTCGACGGCATCGGCGGTCGCGGTCTCGAGCGCGGTCGCTTCGGGCTCCGGCTCGGGCTCATGGATCTGGAACAGCTTCACGCCGGCTCTGGCGCCGCCGTCGCGCGTGCGCAGTCCACCCTTCGCCGACTTGACGAAATCCTCGGTCAGGAACAGCCGCAGCGCCGGCAGTTGCGCCAGCACTTCGCGCGCGCGGTCCATGGCCGGTCCGACGACGACGCCATCCTCGGTCACGACGTCGCCGTAATGGAGGAGCATGCGCACCTGCAGCACCTCGCCGGTCTGCTGGTCGGGCGAGAAGTCGAACTCCGCCTTGCGCGCGGCTTCGAGCGCTTCCTCGACGGAAGGCATCTCGCCGACGATGGGCATGCCCCACGGATCGACGATCTGCCCGTTGAAGAGGTAGACGGCCTCGCCGAACATCTGCTGCACGCGGGCCGAGGCGGCGGCAGCGGCGTCAGGATCGGGAGCGCGATCGAGGTCGGCGAAGTTGGCGATGTCGGCGATGAAGAGGATCGACTTGCGTCCTTCCGCCTGCGAGCTGGTGGGAGCTACCGTCACGCGCTTCGCCAGCTCCGTGGCGCGCTCGATCGACTCGGGCGACGCTTTGCCGATCAGGTCGACGAGGAAGCGGGCGTCCTTGTGACGGCGGAACTGGTCCTTGAAGAGACAGCCGCCGAGGACGGCCATGACGGCGTTGTCGATCGTGGGGTTGGCGGCCTTCGGCGAGGCGGGGTTGCCCTCGACGACCGCGCGGGCGACGTCGGCCGCGGTCGCACCGGTGAACGGCAGCCGGCCGGTGGCCAGCTCGTACATCACGACGCCGGCGGACCAGATGTCGGCGCGGGCGTCGACGGACTGATTCGTCATCAGCTCCGGCGCCATGTAGGCGACGCTGCGGGCCTCGTTCCCCTTTTGCTGGTAGGCGCTCGGGCCGCCGTCGCGCGCGGTGAGATTGGAGATGTTGAAGCCGGCGATCTTCACCTGCCCCGCGGGGGTGATGAGGACGGAGTCGCCGTTGATGTTGGCGTGGAGGATTCCTTTGTTGTGGAGGTAGCGCAGGCCGTCCGCGAGCTGATACGCGAGGTCGAAGAAGGCGGAACGGTCGAGTGGGTTGCCGCCGAGGTACTTGGTCAGCGTCTGCCCCTCGACGACGTCCATGATCATGACGAGGAAATCGTTGATGGCAACGATCTCCTGGATCGGCACGACGAAGGCGTGCCCGAGGGCGGCGTTGAGCCGGACCTCCCGAACGAGCGCATCACGCTTCGCCGCATCCTTCGGGAGCTGCTTCGTGAGGAGCTTGAACGCGACGCGCTTCCCGTTGCGCGTGTCTTCGGCGATCCAGACGGCGTTGCCGACACGCTCACCGATCTGATACGGACCAAGGGACTCGTTGGCGGACATGATGCCGAAATTGTATAGGAGGAGCGCGGCGGAGCAGCGTGACCGATGGGACAAATACAGCGTTCGTCCGGCCGATCACCGGCTTCCGGTAGCCGGCCACTGCCGGCCAGCGGCAAGTCACTGACTTTCGGCGGCCAGTCAGCGCCCGAAATGCAGCGCCGTTGACTGCTCAGCGGGGCGGGCGGGTCCCATCGGTCCTATTCGTCCCATCGGTCCTATTCGTCCCATAGGTCCGTCGTCCCATCATTCCCTGGTGCCGCGCCGGCTACGCGTTGATGTGCACCAGCTCGGCCCCACCCTCGACGGTCTGGCCGGGCTGCACGAAGATCTTGTCGACCACGCCGTCGCCGGGGGCCTGGATCTCGTTTTCCATCTTCATCGCTTCGAGGATCAGCAGGCCGGTACCTTTCTTGACCTCGGCACCCTCCTCGACGAGCACGCGCACGACGCGGCCGGGCATCAGCGCCTTGACGATGCCGCTCGAGGCGATGTCGTCACCCGAGCGGTTCCGCCGCCGCGCCAGCGGATCGTAGATCTCGACGCCGAGCTTCGTCCCGTCGAGCGACACCTCGTGCTGGTTGCCTTCCCGGTGTGAGACGAGCGCGTACTGCGTCCCGTCCTCGAGCCGCAGCGACTGCACGAACTCGCCCGCGCGGACGAAGTCGACCTCCATCCAACGCTCCCCGATTTTGACGCGGTAGCCGCCGCCGTGGCGCTCGACTTCGACCGGGAGATCCGCGTCGCCGCGGCGGACGACGAGCTTCACAGAGCCCCCCACTTCCAGCGGGACACGGTGGTCTGCCGCTCCGGCAGCTTCACGTTCTGCGCTTCCTCGAAGGTGTTGATCGCCGCGGCGATGGTGGCGGCGTCGATGTGCCCTTCACTCGGCGCGTTCGACGAGAGGTCGAGCTCCGGCAGCAGGCGGTCGATGAAGCCGGTGTCGAAGCGCGCGGCCTGAAAGTCGGGGTGGTTCATGATGAAGGTGAAGAACGGGATCGTGGTCTCGATCCCCTCGACGCGGTACTCGGCGAGCGCGCGCCGCATCCGGGCGATGGCCTCGTCGCGCGTCGGCGCGTGCACGATGAGCTTCGACAGCATCGGGTCGTAGAACATCGGCACGGTGTAACCGGCGTAGACGCCGTTGTCGTTGCGCACGCCCGGCCCCTGCGGCAGGTTGATGAAGCGGATGAGGCCCGGCGACGGGGCGAACTTGCGCGACGGATCTTCGGCGTAGATGCGACACTCGATCGCGTGCCCCTGCGGCCGCACGTCTTCCTGGCGCAGCGTCAGCGCCTCGCCGCGGGCGACGCGGAGCTGCTCCTTCACGAGGTCGACGCCCCACACCATCTCGGTGACGGGGTGCTCGACCTGCAGGCGCGTGTTCATCTCGAGGAAGTAGAACTCGCGGTCGGGCCCCATCAGGCATTCGATGGTGCCGGCGGAGTAGTAGTCGACTGCTTTGGCCGCGCGCACGGCCATGGCGCCGAGGCGGGCGCGGAGCTCCTCGTCGACGACGGGAGAGGGGCACTCCTCGACGACTTTCTGATGGCGGCGCTGCAGCGTGCATTCGCGCTCGCCGAAGTGAATGATGTTGCCGTGCTGGTCGCCGAGGATCTGCACCTCGATGTGGCGGGGAGAGGCGACGAACTTTTCGGCGTAGACGGAGCCGTCGCCGAAGAACGACGTCGCTTCACTCGTGACGCGCTCGTAGGCCTGCTCGAGGTCTTCCTCGCGCTCGACGAGGCGCATCCCTTTGCCGCCGCCGCCGGCCGCGGCCTTGATCATGATGGGGAAACCGGCGCTCTTCGCAAAGTCCGCGATCTCATCGAACGCCTTCACGGGCTCGGTGAGACCGGGAACGACCGGCACGCCCGCGGCTTTCATCCGCTGGCGGCTTTCGGTCTTCGATCCCATCGCGTCGATGGACTCGGGCGAGGGGCCGATGAAGGTGATGCCGGCGTCGCGGCAGGCGCGCGCAAAGCCGGCGTTCTCCGCGAGGAAGCCGTAGCCGGGGTGAATGGCGTCGGCGCCGGTCTTCTTCGCGGCGTCGAGGATGTTGTCGATGCGGAGGTAGCTCTCGCGCGACGGTGCGGGACCGATGGGCATGGCCTGATCGGCATACACGACATGCAGCGCATCCCGGTCCGCCTCGGAGTAAACCGCCACGGTCGGATACCCGAGCTCACGGCACGCGCGCATCACGCGAACGGCGATCTCGCCACGGTTGGCGATGAGGACTTTCATGCGGGGCCGCATTGTATGCGCGACACGATCCGGCGGGATGACGTTGTCCGTTTTCCGTTGTCCGTTTTCCGTGCTCCGCAGCACGGACGGTGGCTGAGCGCAGCACGGACAACGCACAACGGAAAACGGACAACAGCGCCTTGGCGCTACCCCCGGTCTTTAATCCGCCGATCGTACTCGGCGGCGCGGTCGAGGAAGGATTCGATGCTGCGCCCCAGGGAGAGCTTCTCGGTGAGCTCGCTGGACTTGTCGAAGTCGGCGCGGAGGCGCTCGGCTTCGGCGAGGTAGTAGTCGCGCAGGCCGACCTCGATCTTGAACTCGGGGTACTTCTCGGCGAGCGTCCGCATCCACTCTTCGACCTGGCGGCGGCGGTCTTTGTCGCCGACGCCGCTCTTGAGGTCGGAGAGGAGCGTCGTCACGACGCCGGAGAGAATCTGCACGCGCTGGGGCTGGATTTCTTCATTCGCCATTGCGGCGCATGGTATCGCGAGAAAAGCAAAAAGGCTCGCGGATGCGAGCCTTTGCTTTTCAGTCGATTGGTGCCCAAGGCCGGACTCGAACCGGCACGGATTACTCCACACGCCCCTCAAACGTGCGCGTCTACCAATTCCGCCACTTGGGCAGGCAAAGATCGTTGCAGCGGGTTAGCGCTGCGCCGGAGTGGTGTTCGCCGGTGCGGCCGGAGCCGCCGGCGTCCCGCTCAGAACCGAGGCTGCCGGACGAGCCTGCATGATGGCGAGCGTGATCGACGTGAGGACGAAGAGCACGAAAAACGCCGTCGTGAGCTTGTGCAGAAGGGTCGTCGCGCCGCGCGCGCCGAACGCCGTCTGAGAGCCGCCGCCACCGAACGCGCCCGCGAGATCCGCCCCCTTGCCCTGCTGGACGAGGACGACGAGGATCAGGAAGATGCTGACGATGACGTGCAGAATGACCAACAGTACTGTCATGAAAAGGAAGTCTCCGGGTGTTGCCGCGTGCACAACTGCACGAGGGGGCGAATTCTTCCCGGAAAGGGTGCTCCCGTCAAGTTTTTTGGTGGGCCCTCACCGCGTCCCCATCCCATGGTGGATGGCCAGGAACTTCTTCGAGTCGAGGCTGGCCCCGCCGACGAGGAAGCCGTCGATGTTGCCCTCGCTCACCAGATCGGCCACGTTGTCCGGGGTGACGCTCCCACCGTAAAGGATGGGCGTCCCCTCCCCGTAGCGGGCGGGCCAGAAGCGCGACAGCGCGTGGCGGATCTCCGCCACCGTCTCCGCGCAGATCTTGCCGCTGGCGTTGCGTCCGGTACCGATCGCCCAGATCGGCTCGTACGCCACGATCACTTCCTTCGCCGACTCCAGCGCCTCGCACGAAACGGCCTTGACCTGCTCCGCCACGTGCCGCGCCACATGCCCGGCGTCGCGCACCTTCAGGTCCTCGCCGACGCAGAGGACCGGCGTCAGCCCGGTCTCGATGGCCAGCGCGAGCTTCCGCGCGATCGCGCCGTCCGTCTCGTGGAACAGCGTCCGCCGCTCGGAGTGCCCGAGGATGACGTACTGCGCGCCGCAGTCACGGAGCATCGAGGGCGACACTTCCCCCGTGAAGGCGCCCGAAAGGTGGTCGCTGCAGTTCTGTCCCGCCACGCCATGCGCCACGCGCGAATGCGCGACGACGGCGTCGAAGTAGAGATAAGGAGGCGCGATGACGATCTCGACGTCGCTGCGCGGCACGCTCGACAGCGCATCGAGGTACCCTTCGATCCCCTCGGGCGGCACATTCATCTTCCAGTTGGCGATGAGATAGCGGTTCGGCATGAGCGAAGCTTATCCTGCGATGGGACGAATGGGACAGATGGGACGTATAGGACGCATGGGACTCGCGTGCGTCCCATACGTCCCATCGATCGCGTTCCCACGATAGACTCCGCCACAGATGATCGAAGCCGAATCGATCCCGTATGAAGCCGCGCGGCTGCGCGGTGAGCGGCTGCTCATCCTGGCGCCGCACCCGGACGATGAGGTCATCGCCTGCGGCGGCCTCCTCGCGCAGCATCTGCGCGAAGGACGGACCGTGCGCATCGTCGTCGCCACCGATGGCGCGCAGGGCGGCGAGGCGACCCTCCGCGAAGAGGAAAGCCGCGCCGGCGTCGCCCTCCTCGGCAACGCGGAGCTCGAGTTCCTGCGCTTCGGCGACCGCGCGCTGAACGATGACGTGCTCCCTCATCTCCGCGAACAGCTCGCGGCCTTCCGTCCCGATCTGGTGCTCGTGCCCAGCCCCATCGAGATCCATCCCGATCATCTGGCGCTGGCGCGCGCGTTCTGCGGCCTCATTCAGCAGGACGAGACGCTGTTCGCCGACCTGGCCACGACACGTGTGGCGTTCTATGAGGTCGGGCAGACGGTGCGGCCGAACACGCTCGTCGACATCACCGACGTCGCGGAGCTGAAATGGGCCGCCATCGCGACGCATGCTTCGCAGATGACGGTGCGCGACTACGGCTCGTTCGCGCGAGGGCTCAACGCCTACCGCGCCATGACGCTGCCGCCGGAGACGCGGTTCGCCGAGGGGTATTACGTGGTGGAGCTGGCGACGCTGCGGACGACGCCGTTCAGCGCGTTGCGCACCATGATCGGTACGCCGCCCGCCATCGACGTCGTGCAGGAGCCGTTGCCGGTCAGCGTCATCATCCGGACGAAGGACCGGCCGGCGCTGCTGCGCGAGGCGATCGACTCCGTGCGCGCGACCGGCTATCCATGCGAGATCGTGGTCGTGAACGACGGCGGCGCGAAACCGCCCGTCGACGGCTTCTCCTTCGTGCAGCACGACGAATCGCGTGGCCGCTCCGTCGCGGCGAACGCCGGCGTGAAGGCCGCGGCGAATCCGTTCGTGGCGATCCTCGACGACGACGATCTGTTCTATCCCGAGCATCTCGCCACGCTGGCGAACGCCGCGCGCGGCTCGCAGCACGCCGCGTGGTACAGCGACGCGGTGTCGGCGTTCCTTCAACCCGCCGCGTCGGGCGCGTACGAGACGCACTCGCGCCTCCGCCTCTACACGCACGACTTCGACCGCGAGCTGCTGCTCGTCGACAACTACATCCCGCTGCCGACGCTGCTCATCCCACGCGACGCGTTCCTGGACGTGGGCGGGTTCGACGCGGAGTTCGACCTCTTCGAGGATTGGGACTTTCTCATCCGTCTGGCGCAGCGCGGCGATTTCCTGCACGTGCCGCGCGTGACGTGCGAGGTGCGGCATTTCGAAGGCGGCGACTCGATCGTGCTCGCCGCGCCCGAAGGGTCGCCGCGCTTCCGCAAAGCGAAGCTGCAGGTCTGGAGCAAACACGCGCAACTCCTCGGGCACGACGTCTTCGCGAACGTCCTCGAGCGGCAGAAGCGCCGCGCGAACACGCTCTTCTCCGAGGCGGTCGATGCACGCGGCGAAGCAGCCGCGCGGCAGCACGACCTCGACCGCCTGGAGCGCGACAAGCAGGAGCTGATCGCCAAGCTCGAAGAGGTGCACCACGCCGTCAACGGCCACGTGCTGCGCATCCGCGAGCTGGAAGGCGCGATTGAGTCACTGCAGGACCTCGCCAGGGATTACGCCGACCGCACACTGAAGCTCGAGGAGACGAGCCGCAAGCTGGCGGAGCTGCACGCGGTGCACGCGCAGACCGACGCCGCCCTCAACGCCGCGCGCGTGGAGATCGACCGCCTCGGCGGCCTCCTCGACCTGATCTACGGCTCGAAAACGTGGAAGCTCCACAACACGCTGCTGAAGCTGCGGGGACGTGGATGAGCCGTGTCCTCCTCGTCTGCCCCGAGCCGCTCGGGCACGGCCAGCCGGCAGGCATCGGCATCCGCTTCGTCGAGATGGCGAAGGTGCTGCTCGCCGACGGCCACAGCGTCACGATCCTCAGCCGCGACGGCGGCCCGCTGCCGCACTGCCGCAGCGGCGTGACGACGCCCGAGAACCTGCTGCAGTTCAGCAGCGAAAGCGACGTCGCCGTCGTGCAGGGGCACGTGGCCAACGATCTGTTCGCGCACGCGAAACCGATCCCGGTCGTGGTCGATCTCTACGACCCATTCATCGTGGAGAACCTCCATTACTACGGAACCCGCGGCGCGGAGGTGTTCAACCACGATCACGCGACGCTGGTGAATTCGCTGACGCGCGGCGATCTGTTCCTGTGCGCGTCGAACGCGCAGCGCCTGTTCTATCTGGGCTTGCTGCTGGCCGTGGGGCGGTTGAATCCCATGGGCTTCGAGGATGATCCGCGGCTGGATTCGCTGATCCGCATTGCGCCTTTCGGCGTGCAGCCACTGGGAGATGAATCCACACGCCAGCGCGTACGCCGTTCCGCCGACGCGGTCCTCTTCGGCGGCATCTATGACTGGTATGACCCCATCCTGGCCATCGACGCGGTGGCACTGGCGCGCGAGCGCGTGCCGTCGATGACGCTCACGTTCACGCGGCATCCGAATCCGGAGCTGACGCCGCAGGGGATCCTCGCGGAGACGATGAAGTACGGGCGCAACCTCGACTGGGTGCACTTCGAGCCGTGGGCCACCTACGACCAGCGCTTCGCGTTCTTCTCGCGCTTCGCCGTGGCGCTGCTCACCTTCCCGCAGTCGCTGGAGACCGACCTCTCGATGCGTACGCGCATCTACGACTATCTGTGGGGAGCGTTGCCGGTCGTGACGAGCTCCGCGCCCGGCACGGACGAACTGCTCGCGCGCTACGGCGCCGGCGCGGTCATCACCGGCAAGAGCGCGGCGGAGTTTGCGGACGCGCTGGTGAACATCGTCACGGACCGCACGCGCTACGAGACGATGGTGCGCGGCGCGTTGAGCTTCGTCGACGAGCACCAGTGGTCGCGCACCCTCGAGCCGCTCCGCGCGTTCTGCCGCGCACCGCGCGCCGATCCGCACAAGCACGAATTCTCCATCTCCATGCAGGTGCCGCAGCGGCCGCCGTCGCTGCTCGCGCGCATCAAGAGGCGCGTCTTTTGACCACCGAGATCATCCTCGTGAACTGGAACAGCCGCCGCGAGACGCTCGAATGTCTCGCCGCGGTGGAAGCGCAGCTCACACCCGGCGCATCCATCACCGTGGTCGACAACGGCTCGACCGACGATAGCGCCGCCGCGATCGTGGCCCGCCATCCGAAGGTGAAGCTGTTCGCGCTGCGCGAGAACCGCGGCTTCACCGGCGGTCTCGCCGCGGCGCTCGCCGGCTCCTCCGCGCGGAACGTCATCTTCCTCAACAACGACGCGGTGCCGGAGCCGGGCTGGCTCGACGCGCTGACGCGCGCGATGGACGAGGCACCCGAGGATGTGGTGTCGGTCGGTGGGAAGATGATCGACCTGGCGGGTGAGCTGATCGACTTCATCGGCGGCGTGCTCACGTTCGACGGCCACGCGTTCCAGAACGGCTTCCGCTACCCGCTCGGCACGCGCGAAGAACCGGCGGCCGGCGCGGAGATCTTCTTCGCCTGCGGCGGCAACATGATCTCGCGGCGCGCGAAGCTCGTGGAGCTCGGCGGCTTCGACGACGACTATTTCGCCTACCTCGAGGACGTCGACTTCGGCTGGCGCACGTGGCTCTCCGGCCATCGCGTGCTGTGGGAGCCGCGCGCCGTCGTGCGCCACGCCTCCTCCTCCACCAGCAATCGCCTCGGCAACTTCGAGCGCGGCGTCCTCTTCGAGCGCAACGCGCTGCAGACCGCGCTGAAGAACTTCGAGGAGCTGCGCGACAGCGGCGCCGCCGTGCTCTACACGTATCTCCACCGCCTCCACCACTACGCCACGACGCGCAACCCTCGCGCCGGAGAGCTCGCGCGCGAGCCCTTCCGTGGCATGGAGAGCTCGCCGGCGACGACGTCGTTCCTCCGCCGCGCCAAACGGAAGCTCGTCGGCGCGCGGCCACTCGCGGCGATCGACGATCCGCTCACCACGATGCAGTTCCGCGCGCTCGACTGGCTGATGAAGAACGAAGCGCGCGTGGCGCGGAAGCGTGAAGCGGTCCAGCAACTGCGGCGCCGCAGCGATCGCGAGATCTTCGAGCGCTTCCCCCTCCACATCATCCCCACCTACCCCGGCGACGATCGCCTGATGGAGAGCGCGCTCTTTCGCCTCCTGCGTCCCGCCCTTCCTTCAGTGGAGCGCAAATTGGGCGATATGATCCGGACGTGAGCTGGCGGCAACGCTTCCATGCGCGAGGAGTGTTCTGGCGGCATTTTCTGCGCTGGGCGGTCTTCAACGTGCCGATTCCGCTCGAGTCGATCATCCTCGCGTTCTGGTCGGGGCTGTTCATGTTCTGGCACTCCGGACGCCGCGGGATCATGGCCAACCTCTCGGCCGTCCTGCCGCATTCGTGGGCCATCACCAACTTCTTCCGCGCGTATCGCGTGTTCTGGAACTTCGCCTGCACGCTGAACGACAACGCCCGCTTCAAGGACCTGCGCATCGTCCCGGACTGGGAGTTCGTCGGCGACTTCGACGCACTGCAAGGGCATCCCGGCGGCGCCGTCATGCTCACCGCCCACATGGGCAGCTACGACCTCGGCGCCCATCTCTTCACCGAGATCGCCGGGCGGCAGCTCGTAATGGTGCGCGCGCCGGAGTCGGATCCGCGCACGCGCGAGTTCGAGGAGTCGCACCGCGGCCAGCTCCGCGAAGGGGTGAAGGTCGGCTTCAGCACGCGCGCGAGCGACCTCGCGCTCGACCTGCTGCACGCCATCGACAGCGGTGAGCTGGTCGCCATCCAGGGCGATCGAGTGACGCCGGGGATCGCCACGATTCCGGCGACGATGTTCGGCGTGCGCACCGCGATCCCCGCCGGCCCGTTCGCGCTGGCGATGGCGGCGCGCGTGCCGATCTTTCCGCTGTTCATCGTGCGGCGCGGTCATCGCCGCTATCAGCTCGTCACCGCGCCGGCGATCATGGTCGTGCGCCGCAGCCGCAACCGCGACGCCGATCTCGCTGCGGCTGCGGAGGATTGGGTGCGCCAGCTCGAGGACGTGATCCGCGGCTCGTGGCACCAGTGGTTCGCGTTCGAGCCGTTCTCGGAGGAGCTGCCGCGATGAGGTTCGTGCGCAACCGCGCGGAGGGCCGCTGGCTGCCGTCGCGGCACCACTTCGCGCTCTTCCGGCTCGCGGCGTACCTGCGGTTGCGCGCGGCGAAACCGGAGCCGCAGCCCGGCCTGATGCTCGCTGTGACGCGCGACCAGAGCATGGGCGAGAACTACGGCTTCGCCATCTGGTTCCTGCTGTCGAACGCGGCGTTCCTCGCGCCGTATCTGCCGCTGCCGCTGCCCCTCGCGTTCGTCGTGGCGGTGCCGCTGGTGGCGTTGCTGCTGCAGTTCCCCTGCTTCCTCATGGGCGCCGTGGTCATGCCGCTCCTGACGCGCAATTTCCTGCGCAACAACCAGCGGATGAACATGACCGTGCTGCTCGTCATCAGCACGACGCTCGCCGCGTCGCATGTCCGGCAGCTATCCTTCGCCGGTGTCGTCGCCTGGCAGTTCTTCGGGCTCATCGTGCTCAACGCCGTCGCCGCGGTGATTCTTTTCCTGCTGCGCGACGACATCGAAAGACTGGAGCAAGCGCTATCGTCCGCCGTCTGATTCTTTCGTTCGCACTCGTCGCGCCGCTGGCGTTCCTCGTCTCACCCGGGGTGGGGATCGCGGTGGTGTTCGTGTCGCACATGCTCATCCTCTATCCGACGCTGCGCGCGAACGTGCAGTGGCTCGGCCCCGTCATCACGCGCTTCGCCACGGAGAAACGGGAAGTGTGGCTGACGATCGACGACGGCCCGACGGAGGACACGCCGGCGGTGCTGGAGCTGTTCCGCTCGCGCGGCGTGAAAGCCACGTTCTTCGTCAAAGGGACGCGCGCGGCGGCGTCGCCGTCACTGGTGCAGGCGATGCTCGACGGCGGTCACATCGTCGCCAATCACTCGCACACCCATCCCTCGGGCACGTTCTGGTGCGCGCCGCCGGGACGCATCGCCTTCGAGGTCGATGAGTGCCAGCGCACGATCGCGCAGTTCGGCAAGACGCGCCCGTGGTTCCGCGCACCGGTCGGGATGAAGAACCCCTTCGTGCACCCCCTGCTGTCGCGCCGTGGACTGCGCCTCATCGGCTGGAGCGCCCGCGGCTTCGACGGCGTGGTCTCGGACGCCAACGCCGTCATCGAGCGCATCCTCCCCGACTTGTCCCCCGGCGCCATCATCATGATGCACCAGGGCGGACCGCAGTCGCTGGCGATGCTGACCGGCGTCATCGACGCGGTGCAGGCGCAGGGGTACGCGTTCGTGATTCCGGAGGATGGGGCGTTGAGGGCGTAGGACCCATGGGGCCTCTAGGACGAATGGGACGGAGGCGACGGCCTTCGTGTCGGATTGCCTATCGGTCTTGTGTCCGGGCGGGCGCCCGAGGTGTCCCGGCGGGCGCTCGAGGTGTCCCGGTGGGCGCTCGAGGTGCCCCAGCGGGCGCTCGAGGTGCCCCGGTGGGCGCTCGCGGTGCCCCGGTGGGCGCTCGAGGTGCCCCAGCGGGCGCTCGCGGTGTCCCGGTGGGCGCTCGAGGTGTCCCGGCGGGCGCTCGAGGTGTCCCGGGCGGGCGCTCGAGGTGCTCCGGTAAGCGCTCGAGAGCGGGCAATGGGGTCACCCATTAGCAGGC
>DASVEE010000063.1:0-60633 GCA_036380735.1 Thermoanaerobaculia bacterium
TGGAGCAGCTGTTCAACACACGCTGCCCCGTTCCGGCGCACCGCCTCGCCGTCCGCGAGCGGACCGTCATCGACTACGGCATCCCCGATTTCTCGACGTTCTCCGCCCGCAACCAGGACGATCGCCTGCGCCTCGCCGAAACGCTGCGCCGTGCGATCGAGACCTACGAGCCGCGCCTCGCCGACGTCCGCGTCCACGTCGACGTGGCTCCCGGCGACGACTTTTCCCTGATCGGCTCGATCGAGGCCAAGCTGCGCACCGATCGCGTCGAAGAGCCCGTGTCGTTCATGACCGTGCTGGAGATGAAAGAGGGGAGGGCGGAGGTGCGGTGAGGCGGTTGTCGGTTGTCGGTTTTCGGTTGTCGGTGGGGTGGGACCGAAAACCGAAAACCGAAAACCGAAAACCGACAACCAAGCCAAACGACCCCGCATCCGCGACGACACACAACCCATGGCCGCCAACGACACCATCCTCCGCTACTACCTCGAAGAGCTGTCCTATCTCCGCGAGATGGGCGAGCGCTTCGCGCACGCGTACCCCAAAGTCGCGTCGCGTCTGGAGTTGCAGCGCGGTGAGTGTCCCGATCCGCACGTCGAGCGGCTGATCGAGTCGTTCGCCTTTCTCACCGCGCGCATCCAGGCCGATCTCGACGCCGACTTTCCCGAGATCGCGTCGGAGCTGCTCGACGTCCTCTATCCGCATTACCTGCGCCCCGTGCCGTCGATGGCCATCGCGCGCTTCGAGCACGATCCCGAGCTCGGCAAGCTGACGTCCGGCTACCAGATTCCGCGGCACACGCCGCTCTTCGCCACCGCGGAGCAGGGCGCCGTCTGCCGTATGCGCACCGCGTATCCGGTGACGCTGTGGCCCATCGACGTCGTCGAGGCGGAGCTCGAGACGCCCGAGACGTTCGAGTTCCTCGGGCCCGACACCGCGGCGGTCCTGCGCGTCCGGCTCCAGTCGCGCGCCGAGCCGTTCGAGGTGCTCGACGTCGATTCGCTCCGCTTCTTCATCCACGGCGAGCCCGTGTTCGTGAACCGCGTCTACGAGCTGCTGTTCGACAGCACGAAACGCGTCCTCGTGCTCCCGCAGGGCGCGAAGAAAGCGGTCGACATCGGGACCAGCGCCATCACTCCCGTCGGCCTCGGCGAAGACGAAGACGTCATCCCGTATCCGCGCAACTCGCATCCCGCGTACCGCCTGTTGCAGGAGCTCTTCGCGTTCCCGCAGAAGTTTCACTTCGCCGACGTCAAAGGACTGCGCGGCGCCGCGTCGGGCACGGTCGTCGACCTGCTGTTCCTGCTCGACCGCATGCCGCGGCAGAAGGTCGTCATCCCGAAGGACGCCTTCTCCCTCGGCTGCACGCCGGTCATCAACCTGTTCCGCAAGACGAGCGAGCCGATTCGCATCGATCACCGCCACATCGAGTACCGCCTCAGCCCCGACATGCGCAAGGAGAAGACGATGGAGATTCACTCCATCGTCTCCGTCACCGGCAGCGCCGACGCTTCCAACCGCGCGCGCGATTACGCGCCGTTCTACTCGTACACGCACGACATGGCGTTGCGGAAGCAGCAGGCCTTCTGGCACGCGCGCCGCGCCGCGACGCCGCACGAGGACCTCACCGGCACCGACGTCTTCCTCTCGTTCCGCGATCTCCAGTTCGAGCCGACGCAGCCGCCGGACGAGATCGTGTTCGCGCACCTCCTCTGCACCAATCGCGGCCTCGCCGCGGAGCTGCCCGCAGGGGCGCTGCTGCAGACGGACGAATCCGTGCCGGTCACGCGCATCGTCTGTCTGCAGAAGCCGACGCGCGCCGTCACGCCGCCCCTCGGCGGCGAGGCGCTGTGGCGACTCGTCTCCCATCTCTCGCTCAATTACCTCTCGCTCGACGAGGGGAAGAAGCCGCTCGACGCCCTCCACGAGATCCTCGGGCTCTACTGCGACTCCGACGCACCGTCGCTGCGGCAGCAGATCCAGGGCATCCGCGAGATGTCGCAGCGCAAGGTCGTCCGCCGCCTCGGCGACGATGGCTGGAAAGGCTTCTGCCGCGGGACCGAGGTGACGATGACGCTCGATCCCGCGTTCTATGTCGGGAGCAGCGCGTTCCTCATGGCCACGGTCCTCAATCAGTTTCTGGCGCTCTATGCGTCGACCAATTCGTTCACGCAACTCGTCATCAAGCGCGACGGACGCGAAGGGGAGTGGAAGCGATGGCCACCTATGGCTGGCGCTCGGATCGTTCTGTAGCGGAAGGCCTCTACTCCGAGGGGCACCGCTTTGCGTTCCTGCAGGCGGTGCGGCTGCTCGAAGAGATGCTGCCGCTGCAGACGCCGCCGGGCGAGGGAGTCGATCCGCGGCGCGAGGTCGTGCTGTTCAAGTCGCATGTGCGGATGGATTTTCCGCCGGGCGACATCGAGGAAGTGCGCGCGCCTCTCAACGGTCAGCCGGCGCAGATGACGGTGAACGTGCTCGGCCTGGCCGGTGCGCTCGGCCCGCTGCCGGCGTCCGTGACGGAACTGATCATGGAGCGGTCGTTCCGCCGCGACACCGCGTTCCGCGACTTTCTCGACATCTTCAATCACCGCCTCGTGTCGCTGCTGTACCGCGCGCGGAAGAAGTACCGGCCAGCGCTCGACAGGAAGGCGCCGGATCGCGGACGCGTCGCACGCGTGCTCTATTCGCTCATCGGACTGGGAACGCCGCATCTCGCCGCGCGCCTGGGGATCCCTGACCGCTCGTTGCTACCGTATGCGGGGTTTCTCGTCGATGCCTCGCGCTCGAACGTCGGGCTCGAACGGCTGCTGGAGCATTGCTTCGCGATGACGGTCGCCATCGCACCGTTTCAGGGACGCTGGCTGCAGATCGAGCCGGAGGACGTCACGCGCATCGGTCTGAGCGGGCAGAACCAGCGGCTCGGCTCGACCGCGGTGCTCGGCGGCCGCATGTGGGATCAGGCCGCGAGCTTCGAGGTGCGCCTCGGGCCGCTGACGCTGGAGCGCTTCCGCGCTTTTCTACCGACTGGCGACGCGTACCGGCCGCTCGTGGCCGCGATCCGCTATTACACGCGTGAGGAACTGTCATTCACCCTGCGGCTCGAGCTCGAAGCCGCGGAGGTGCCGGAGTTGCGATTGGGACGAGGTGCACAGTTGGGTTGGACGTCGTGGCTGAAGACTCGTGAGGTGAAGAAGAACGACGCGCAGGTGCGCCTGGTGGGGCGCGCATGAGGGACGCGTTGTCCGTTGTCCGTTTTCCGTTGTCCGTGCTGTCGCCGGTTGCGCGGCTCTCATCTGTCCCATCTGTCCCATCGTTCTCCGCGGAGATTCGCCGATGAGCAGCGAACTGCGCATCCTCATCAACAAGCTCAACCCGCTCTGCAAGCGGGCGCTGGAAACGGCGGCGGCGCTCTGTGTCGCGCAGACGCACTACAACGTCGAGATCGAGCACCTCCTCCTCAAGCTGCTCGACCTGCCGGCCACGGACATCGCGCCGGTGCTGCGTTACTACAAGATCGACGTCACGGAGCTGACGCGCCAGCTCGAACAGGCGATGGAGAAGTTCGATCGCGGGAACAGCCGCACGCCGGCGATGTCGCCGCAGATCCTGGCGCTGATGCGCGACGGGTGGCTGCACTCGTCGCTGATGCTCGACTCGCCGGCGATCCGCAGCGGCGCGCTGCTGCTCGCGCTGTACGAGAACGACACGCTGCGCACGACGATCCACGAGTCGTGTCCGATTCTCGCGCGCATCAACCGCGAGTCGCTGCAGGAGACGCTGGCGGACCTGATCAGCGAGTCGGCCGAACAGACGGCCGCACCGAGCGGCCCCGCGCCGTCCGCGGCTTCGGCCACGATTCCCGGCGCCGCACCGGCGCCCACGAACGAGCCGCCGCGGCCGACGACCGCGCTCGACAAGTACACGGTCGACCTGACGGCGGAAGCGCGCGCCGGCAAGATCGATCCGATCCGCGGACGCGACAACGAGATCCGCCAGGTGATCGACATCCTGACGCGGCGCCGGCAGAACAACCCGATCCTCGTCGGCGATGCCGGTGTGGGCAAGACGGCGGTGGCCGAGGGGTTCGCGCTGCGCGTGGCGGCGGGCGAAGTGCCGGAGCCGCTCAAGCAGATCACCCTCCGCATCCTCGACCTCGGGCTGCTGCAGGCCGGGGCCGGCGTGAAGGGGGAATTCGAGGAGCGCCTCAAGTCGGTGATCACCGAGGTGAAGACGTCGTTGACGCCGGTCATCCTGTTCATCGACGAAGCGCACACGCTCATCGGCGCCGGCGGCCAGGCGGGGCAGGGAGACGCGGCGAATCTGCTCAAGCCGGCGCTCGCGCGCGGCGAGCTGCGCACCATCGCCGCCACGACGTGGGCCGAGTACAAGAAGTACTTCGAGAAAGACCCCGCGCTGACGCGCCGCTTCCAGCTCGTGAAGGTGGAAGAGCCGGACGAGGAAGGCGCGCTCGACATGCTGCGCGGCATCGCGCCGCACCTGGAGAAGCACCATCGCGTCGAGATCCTCGACGAGGCGGTGCGCAGCTCCGTGGCGCTCTCGCATCGTTACCTCTCCGAGCGCCGCCTCCCGGACAAGGCGATCGGCGTGCTCGACACCGCCGCCGCACGTGTGGCGCTGGCGCAGGAAGGAACGCCCGTCACGATCGAGGATCTCGACCGCCGCATCCGCATCGCGGGCGCGGAGCTGGAGATCCGGAAGCGCGAGGGACGCGAGCTGACCGACCTGGAAGAACAGGTCAAGACGTTGACCACCGAGCGTGAGGCGACGAACGAGCGCTGGCAGCAGGAGCGCGAGCTCGTGCAGAAGATCCGCGCGAACGACCAGGACGAGGAGACGCGCAAGACGCTCGACGAGCTGCAGAAGGACGATCCGATGGTGCCGCTGTCCGTCGACTCGCGCTCCGTCGCCGCGGTCGTTTCGAGCTGGACGGGGATCCCGGTCGGCCGGATGCTCGCCGATGAAGTGCGCGGCGTGCTCACGCTGAAGGAGCGGATGGAGCAGCGCATCGTCGGCCAGCCGCAGGCGCTCGACGCGATCTGCCGCCGCATCTCGACCTCGCGCGCGGGCCTCGAAGATCCATCGAAGCCGAAAGGCGTGTTCCTCCTCGTCGGCCCGACGGGCGTAGGGAAAACGGAGACGGCGCTGACGCTCGCGGAACTGCTGTACGGCGGCGAGCGCAACCTCATCTCCTTCAACATGTCGGAGTTCCAGGAAGCGCACTCCGTCGCCACGCTGAAGGGTGCGCCACCGGGCTACGTCGGCTACGGCCGCGGCGGCGTGCTGACCGAGGCGGTGCGGCGGAAGCCATGGAGCGCGGTGCTGCTCGACGAGATCGAGAAGGCGCACAGCGACGTGGTCGACCTTTTCTACCAGGTCTTCGACAAAGGCATCCTCGAGGATGGGGAAGGGGTGCCGGTCGACTTCAAGCACAGCACGATCATGCTGACGTCGAACGCCGGCTCCGACATCATCCTGGAAGCCTGTCGCGCCAACAGCTCGGCAAAGCGCGACGTCGACTCGATGGTCGAAGCGCTCCGTCCCTCGCTGCTGCGGCACTTCCGTCCGGCGCTGCTCGCGCGGCTCGTCATCGTGCCGTATTACCCGCTGCGCAAGCGCGAGGTCGTACGCATCGTCGACCTGAAGATGCGCTCGATCCGCCGCCGCGTGCGCGAGAACCACAACGCGGAGCTGACGTACGACGAGGGGCTCGTGGAGTCGCTCGCCGAACGCTGCACTCCGGAGAGCGGCGCGCGCGAGATCGACCAGATTCTCACCCAGACGCTGCTGCCGGAGCTGTCGACGCGCATCCTCGAACGGATGGCGAAAGGCGTCAGCTTCTCCAAGATCCACGTCTCCGTCGACGCGCAGGGGAACTTCGTATGAAGTATCGCGACGCGATCCGCAAAGCCATCACCGAGTGGGAGAAGGGTGGCCTCTTCCGCAGCAAGAGCAGCGAGAGCCAGAACGCCGTCGACGCGATGAAGACGGCGATGAGCGATCCACTCGACGGCCAGCTCTCCGGACTGGTCAACTGGCTCGTCGGCTACGTGATCCAGGTGCCGCCGTCGTTCTCCTATCTGCAGCCGATCAAGGACAAATGCAAGCTGCGCACGCTGCTGAACGCGGCGCTCCTCGAAGGCGATCCACCGATGCTGAAGGTGAAGGCCTCATCATCCGTCTCTGCCTCCTCGGCACGCAGGCAGACGCAGGTCGCGCCGCAGATCACCGTCAAGCCGAAGACGGTCGTCAGCGGCGGCAGCGGGGGCAGCAACAGCAACGCGAGCAGCAGCAGCGCGACGATCGTGAAGCCGTCGGTCGTGGTGAGCACGCCATCCAGCAGCAGCAGTAAACCACCGTCGATCTCGATCCAGCCCTCGGTGAGCAGCCAGCCCCAGATCGTCATCGCACCGCCGCCGCAGGTGCAGAAACATCTCCGCCACCTGATTCTCGACTGCTGCGAGCGCAGCGGCGGCACCGTCGACGCCCAGTGGTCGCAGGCCTCGATCTTCGGCCACCTCGGGATTCCGGAGGATCTGTACAACGGCTTTTGCGCGTCGGCAGTCGGACGCTGGTTCGCCGACGAGGCGAATGCGGCGAAGCTGAAGACGCAGAAGGGGAAGATCGACACGCTGCTCCTCCACGAGAGCTATCGCGCGAGCAAGAAGGCGTCGTACGTCTACATGACGGAGGCGCTCGGGCTGCCGTTCGTCGATGCGACGGAGGCCACGGCGCTGACGGCGGAGAACCTCTTCAAGCAGCTCGAGACGTTCAAGGGAACGCGCCACATGATCGGGCTGTTGAAGCACGGCGGAGGCGGTCACGCCATCGGCGTCTGGCAGCAGGACGCGAAGTACAAGTTCTTCGACGCGAACGAGGGGCTGGTGACGCTGCCGAACCGGCAGGCACTCTGGACGTTCATCTGGTACTACGTCACCGACGTGGATCAGGGACTGGCGAAGGACTACACTCGTTGCTTCGTGGCGACGTGGAAATAGACGATGCGCACCCGCTTTGATGCACTGACGATCACCGGCCTCGCCGCAGGCGTGGTGACACTCGCCGCGCTGCTGACCGCGGCGGGTTGGCTGATCGTGCATCGGCCGGCGGACGTGGCCGTGGCGCACCGGCCGGGCGAGGAACGCATGGCGCAGACAACGGCGGCGCCTCCACCGGCGCCGACGTTCTCCCTGGCGCCCGTCTTCCGCTTCGACGGGCCGCATTACCTCACGCAACGGACGTCGCGACGGCAGCGGCGCGTCCGCCCCGCGCCGTCGGAGTTCGAGGCGCTGATCCGTGATGCCGCCGTACGGCATCGGCTGGCGCCGGAGCTCGTCGCGGCAGTCGCGCGCGTGGAGTCGGACTTCGACCCGTCAACCCTTTCGCACAAGGGCGCGCGCGGCATCATGCAGGTCATGCCGGAGACCGGCAAACGCTTCGGCATCCGCCACCCCGACGAGCTCTTCGACCCCGCCCAGAACATCGCCGCCGGCACGGCGTACCTCGCGTGGCTGATGTCCCGCTACGACGGCAACCTCGACCTGGTACTGGCCGCCTACAACGCCGGCGAAGGCGCCGTCGACCGCTACCGCGGGATTCCCCCCTACCGCGAAACGCAGAACTACGTGCGCAAGGTGAGGGCGGCGTTGCAGTAGGACGGGGCAGGGGAACGATAGGACCTATAGGACGGATAGGACGAACAGGACCTATAGGACGGCGGCGCGGCATGCTGCGCAAACAAGAAGCACCATTGCCGTGCGCCCCTCTATGTGTCATCCCGAAGTGCCCGTATGGGTGTGCTGGGCGGGGGAGGGCGCTGAGGGATCTGTGCGGGGGAACACGGCGTAGCAGGGTGGGCCCCCGCCCAGGCGATTCAGGACGGATAGGACGAATAGGACATAGGACCTATAGGACGAATAGGACCTATAGGCCTGCGGACCCTGCGGCTTTGACGTCGGTGGGGTCCGTTTGGCCTGCGGACCCTGCAGCCTTTGGGTGGGCGGGGTCCTATTCGTCCTATACGTCCTATGTGTCCTATCGATCCTATCGTTCCCCGTCATCCGACCAGCAGCGCCAGTTCCGCCATGCGGCGCAGGTGGTGATCCAGCACCGCCTGCAGTACCGCGGGGATCCGGTGCGGTTCGCGGATTGGTTTGCCGTCGACGCTGATGTCCAGGCGGCCGGTGGCCACCTCTCGGTCGAGCAGCTGCAGCAGCGTGGCGTGGCTGCGCGTGCCGTCGAGTTGCAGCAATAGGAACCGGGCGATGGGGTCGTCCAGCTTCAGGGCGCGGCGGCGCTGGTTCGTCACCAGCAGGCCCGCGGCGGCCTGCCGCCGCGCGAGCGGCGTCGCGCGCGGATAGGCGCTGACGCTGTTCACGCACTGCGGCGGCATCATGTGCAGGTCGATCACGCCGCTCCAGTAGAGCGAGTAGAGCAGGTCGGCGAGGACCGCATCCGCCGGCAGATTGCCGAAGGGCACCGCGCGCGGCGCCGCCGAGGCGAGCATCGTCAGCACCGCGTGCGCCACCGGATGCATCGAGGAGAACGTCCGTCCCCGCTCCGTGATGAAGCCGCCGTCCTCCGTCGGCTTCGTGGCCGTGGAGACGAACAGCCGCTGCATGCGCTCCGCGCGCATCGCGCGGTCGATGACGATCTCCTTGTGCGTGAAGAGTGTGCGGCGGAACGTGCGGTTGAGGACGAAATCGAGATACTGCTCCAGCTCGATCCGGTCGCCGGCGAAGGAGCGCAGCTTGCGCGCGACGTCGGCCGAGAGGTTGTCCACCTCCGCCACCGCCGGCTCCGCCTCCGCCACGTACTGCAAGCCGTGGCTCGCGGCACGCGCCGCCATCTCGTGAAAGTAGATCGGCGCGTTCGTCGCCTCGAGGTACTCGTGCAGCATGTACTGCGGATAGTCGGCGTAGCCTTCGAAGTGGTCGCGCGCGGCGCGCATGACGGCGGCGTGCACGTCGTTGTCGTTCGCGGCGGCATCGGCCAGGAAGCGCACGAGCTCGAACGCGCGCGCCGTCTGCTGCTCCGGATCGTCGATGCCGCGCGTGTGGTACAGCACCATGTCGCGCAGCATCCGCCGCTGATGCCAGCCGGGGAACGTGTTGTAGCTGATGTACGCGATGCCCTGCGGCGCGAGGTGACGGCGGCAGATGGCGAGGATCTGTTCCTGCACCGCCTCCTCGACCCACGAGAAGACGCCGTGGCAGATGACGTAGTCGAACGTGCCCAGCGACTCGTCGACGTCGAGGATGGACTGCGCGCGGAGGTCGACGTTCGTCAGCCCCAGCGCCGCGACTTCGGCGCGTCCCGCCTCGATCTGGCGCGGCGAGAGATCGACGCCGGTGAAGCGGCTCTCCGGCAGCTCGATCGCCATCGGGATGAGATTGCCGCCGTCGGCGCAGCCCAGCTCCAGTACGCGGCATTGCGCGGCGGGCACCGGCTCCAGGCCGTGCAGCAGCGCGAGCACCGCGAGATGATCGGGATGCGTGTGGTGCTGCAGGACGCTGGGGTAGGGGACGCGGTCGTACGAGTCCTGGACGCGATCGCGCCCCGTCACGCCGCGGCCTCACTGCGCTCGCCCGTGGCGGAGGACTCCGTCTCCACCGTGGTCCACGCGTCCTTGTCCAGCTCGGGGAACGAGACCTTGCAGGCGCCGGGCGGAAGTCCCTCGAGCCGCACGCTGCCCCGGTCGTCGAGCGTCCCTTCGACGCGCTTGCCGCCGGGAAGGAGGATGGCGTACTTCACGCCGCCGATCGGCTGGTCATCCTCACCGACGAGCTGCACCTCGATCCAGGAACGGGTGCGCAGCTTGTCGCCGGCCTGTCCCTGGTTCTGGCAGAGCTGCACGTGCGCGGTGGGCATGGGCGTGCCGCAAGTTTAGCAGGACCGATAGGACGAATAGACCTATGGGACGAACAGGACGAATGGGACCGGCGCTCGTGGGGCTTTTTGTCCTGTAGGTCGTATGCGTCCTATCGGTCCTATTGCTGTTCGTCGGTTGCTGCCGGTGGTTCTACATCCAGCCCCGATTCATCCTGCGCCGGGTCGTAGTAGGTGGCCAGCTTGGTCCGTAGCGCGTCGTCGATCGTTCCGGTCACTTCGAGGCCGACGCGTTCCTGGAAGGCGCTCACCGCGGCTTTGGTGGCGTCGTTCTCCACGCCGTCCGGTTCGCCGCAGTCGAAGCCGAGGTTGTTGAGACGGGACTGGATGCCACTGGTCTCGTCGAGGGGGTCCATGTAGCCGATCTTCAGCTCCCACGTCTCCACGGTCGTGGCGTCGAGCCACACCTTCAGCGTGCCGCTGGTCGCGTCGACCGAGACCTTCGCTTCGACGAGGCCGTTCGCGTCGAGCGTGCCGCTCGCCTGGAACGTGCCCACGGTCAGCTCGTACCTGCAGTTCGCGTAGGCGGCGCCGTCGGCATCGTGCACGGCGAGACGCAGCCACGCCTTCGGACGTTTCACGTTGAAGCTGTGCGTGGCGTCGACGGCCGAGGGGGCGTGCTTCATCTCCTTGTTGGGGATGAAGACGCGGTCGCCCGGCTTCAGGATGCCGGGGTCTTTCCGCTTCTCCTTGAACTGGGCGTTCTCCGGCGCGTCGAGGATCGTCTGCGCGTTCTCCAGCCCGTTCTTCGCCGCGAGCCCGAAGAGCGTTTCTCCCTGCTTGACGTCGTGGAAGGGCATGCTCGTGCTCAGCCGCCGTAGAGCTTCTTGTCGAGGTCGGGGAACGACACCTTCGCCGTGCCGGGATCGACGCCGTCGATGCGCGCGCGGCCGTCGGCGCCGGTGCGTCCGGTCTTCTGCGAGCCGTCGGGGAGCTCGACGACGTACGCCTCGTCGGCGATCGGCTGCCCTTCGTCGTCGAGCAGCTCGACCTCGATCCAGTGCTGCTCGTCCGCCGGCGGCGGCTGCTCCTCCTTCGCCGCTTCCTCGTCCTGCAGCGGGGTCGTCGCCGGCTCCGTCGTCGCCGCCGCCGTCGCCGCACTGCTCGCCGCCGCGGCCTCGGTGAACGTTCCCTGCAGCGAGGCGAGATAGGAATCGGCGCAGGAGACGATCTGCATCCCCTCGTGGACCATCTTGCGCGCGAGCTGTTCGAGCAGCTCGTCGTCGCTCCACGATGGCATGGCGCTCATCGCGCCGCGCAGCGCCGCGCGGTTGCCCGCGTGCAGCAGGAGGGGACGGAGGAACTCGCGCGCGGCTCCGACGTCGCGGAACTCCCGCAGATGCGTGCGCGAAAGAATCTGCAGACGTGCGGGACCATCCTGGAGGAAGAGGCGCATGGGACGAGCGTAGTTTAACGGCTGTCCGTCAGTCCTATCTGTCCCATTCGTCCCGTTGATCTCTAAACTACCGCCATGCCGTTCACCCAATCCAGCGCCCTTTCCCTGACCACCCCCCTCGGCGCCGATAAGCTGCTGCTGCGCAGCATTCATGGCGAAGAGCGGATCTCGGGGCTCTTCCACTACTTCCTGGAGATGCAGTCCGAGGAGAAGTCGCTCGACTTCTCGAAGATCGTCGGGAAGAGCGCGACCGTGAAGCTGAAGCTGGCGGACGACACCGATCGCTACATCAACGGCATCGTCGGGCGCTTCGTGCAGGCCGGCACCGACGGGCGCTTCGTCACCTACTTCGCCGAGCTGCATCCGTGGCCGTGGCTCCTGACGATGAGCGCCGACTGCCGCATCTGGCAGGCGAAGACGGTGGTGGAGATCGTGACCGGTCTCTTCGACGAGCTCGGATTCACCGACTACAAGAACAGCACGACCGGGACGTACACCGCGCTCGACTACTGCGTGCAGTACAACGAGACGGCATTCGCGTTCGTCTCCCGCCTCCTCGAGGACAATGGCATCGCCTATTTCTTCGAGCATGCGGACGGGAAGCACACGCTCGTGCTGGCGGACGACACCTCCGCGTTCGCCGATTGCGCCGGCGCGGCGACGGTCGACTACGGGACGTATGGCAACACGCAGCAGCAGAATGTCGTTACCGCCTGCACCCTTGAAGAGACGGTGATCCCGGGCAAGTACGCGGTCGACGACTTCGGCTTCGAGACGCCGTCGACGGACCTCATGGGCGCCACGGACAGCACGAAAGCGACGGACGGCGCCAAGCGCCGCATCTACGAATTTCCCGGCGGCTTCACGAAGAAAGACGCCTCGGAAGGACGCGCCAAACTGCGGATGGAGGAGCGCGAAGCACCGCAGAAGCTGCTCCGCGGCACGAGCTTCACCCCCGCGTTCGTCCCGGGCGGCAAGACGACGCTGAAGAAGCACTACCGCGACAGCGTCAACGCGGCGTACGTGCTCTCACGCGTCGCGCACTCGGCTTCCGACGACGGATACACGAACTCGTTCGAGGCGTTTCCGGCGGACGTCGCGTACCGGCCGCCGCGCGTCACGCGCAAGCCGCTCATCTCCGGCACGCAGACCGCGATCGTCGTCGGCAAGTCGGGAGAAGAGATCTGGACCGACAAGTACGGACGCGTGAAGGTGCAGTTCCACTGGGACCAGAAGGGGAAGAGCGACGAGAACAGCTCCTGCTGGATCCGCGTGGCGCACGGCTGGGCGGGGAAGGCGTGGGGGCAGATGTTTCTCCCCCGCGTCGGACAGGAGGTCGTCGTGAGCTTCCTCGAGGGCGATCCCGACCGCCCGCTGATCACCGGCTCCGTCTACAACGCCGAGCAGACCGTCCCGTACACGCTGCCGGACGACCAGACGAAGAGCACCATCAAGAGCAACGTCTCCAAAGGCGGCGGCGGCTTCAACGAGCTGCGCTTCGAAGACAAGAAGGACAGCGAAGAGGTCTTCATCCAGGCGCAGAAGGACTACACACGCACGGTGAAGAACAACGAGACGACGAAGGTCGGCTTCGAGAAGAAGGATGCGGGCGACCAGTCGATCAGCGTCTACAACAACCGCACGATCACGCTCGAAAAAGGGACGCAGAAGCTGCAGGTGAAAGAGGGAAACCTCGACGTCGACGTCGACAAGGGGAACGAGACCCATGACGTCGCCGGCACGCGCGACCTGACCGTGACCAAGGCGGAGACGCACACCAGCAAAGACAACTTCACCCACAACGTGACGAAGAAATACGTCCTGAAGATCGACGGTGATCTGGAGATCACCGTAGGCGGCAAGGTGACGTTCAAGTCGACCGGCGACATGCTGCTGCAGTCGTCGGCGAAGCTGACGGCCAAGGCCACCGGCGACCTGGCCACGCAGGGGATGAACATCTCCAACAAAGCCACGACGGAGCTGAAGAACGAAGGTGTCAACGTGACGAACAAAGCCTCCGCCAGCCTGACGAACGAAGGCGCCATGGTGTCGAGCAAAGCGTCCGGGATGCACAGCGTGGAAGCCAGCGGGATTCTGACGGTGAAGGGGTCGCTGGTGAAGATCAACTGAGAAGGAACGGATAGGACGAATAGGACCTATAGGACAGATAGGACGAATAGGACGAATAGGACTTCTACGCGGGGCGCTCCCGGGAGTCCTATAAGTCCTATCTGTCCTATAGGTCCTATTCGTCCTATCGTTCCCCCCGCCGCGCCACCACCCGATGGACCACGTAATCCACGCTGCTGCGCTCATGCAGGCGGATGCGCCAGGGGCGGTCATCTTCCGCTTCCACGGAAAACCCGCCATCTTCCAGCAGCGCGCGCAAAACCGGTTCCGACGCGCCCTGCTGTGGCCCGCGCTGGGAGTGCCCGCCCAGCCACTGTTCGACCGGCGTTGCGGTCGGCGCCCAGTCGTACGGCGTGGTGATCACCGCTGTCGCGCCGGGGGCGGTCACGCGCGCCAGCTCGGCGATGGCCGTCGCTGGTGACGGGACGCAGTCGATCACGTTGAGGCTTGCCGCGAGCGCGAACGTCGCATCGGCGAAGGGGATTGCCGCCGCGTCGCAGCACCAGAAATCGACGAGGTGGTTCGCTTCGACGGCCAGCTCGACGTCGTCGTACGCCAGGCCCACGCGGCGGCGGGCGTAGCGGACGCGCTGCTCGCGGAGCGCCGTTGCTGCCACGCGCAGCATGGCGAAGTTCAGGTCGACGCCGACGGTCAGCCGCCGCGTCCGCGCGGCGAGCGCGAACGTCGTGCCGCCGACGGAGCAGCCGATGTCGATCGCCGGCCCATCCACGCTCGCCTCGACGCCGTCGAGCAGCGTCTGCGCGGAGCGGCTCTCGTAGTGATCGAACGCATAGATGCTGAGGTGCTGGCGCGTCGTGTCGAATTGCGACGACGGCCCCAAGGCGTCTCCGACGAGGGAGGAGAGCGTGGGGGAGAGGTCGTCGCGCTGGAGGATCTGCAGCGGGTTTGCCGCCAGCCAGCCGCGGATTGCCGCGATCAGGATGGGGATGCCGTCGATCACCGGGTACTCGCGCAGGCACGCGTCGTTCGTGCAGCCGACGATGCCCTCTTGGATGTGGTCAACATCTTGACGAACGATCGTGGTGATGGCGAGTGGAGCGCGGCAGAGGGGACAGCAGGGACGCAGCGCTTCGAAGTGACCGCGGCGCAGATCAGCCTCCGATGAGGACCGTGGGGCAGCCGGGAGGGAGCACTTTCCCGGTCGGGCTGGGGATCGGGGCGACGCAGGCCACGTGCGTCGTCATGTCGCCCGCACGCGCGGCCGGCATGTTGCCGATCAGCACCGTCGCCGATCCGAGGGCGATCATCCCCGGGCCGCCGGGCACGCAGCCGGGGAGCGTGCACGGCGTCGTCGTGTCGGTCGAGCGCGCGGCCGGCATGTTCCCGATCAGCACCGTCGGCTCCCCTTTGATGATCGTCAGCGGCAGGCAGGGATGCGGTGCAGGCGCCGGAACGGGGGCCGGTGGATGAATCGGCGCATGGCAGTGCGGCGCTTCCTGCAGGACCATGTCCGTCATGCGAGCCGCGGGCTTCGACATGGGGGAAGTATAGATGCCGGAAGTCCCATAGGTCCTATTGGTCCCATTCGTCCCATTGCGGCTATTCTCACCGGGAGTGACCGAACCCGAAGAACACGTCGACCATGACGACCAGGGCCGCATCCGCCAGCGCTATCACCTGCGCGCGGGGCAGCTCCACGGCGAGCTGATTCGCTACGACGAGGACGGGCGCGTCGAAGCGGTCATGCCATATCTCGACGGGAAGCTCGAAGGGGAGGGGCACTTCTTCGATCGCGGACGGCTGCAACTGAAGGTCGGCTATCGCAACGGTCTGCAGGATGGGGAGACGGTCGTCTTCGGCGAGAACGGCAAGCCGACGATGCGCTCGCACTACCGCGCGGGGCGGCTGGACGGCCAGTCCTCCTGGTACCGTCCCGACGGCTCGCTCATGCGCACCGCGGAGTTCATCGACGGCAATCCCGACGGTCCGCCGGTCGAGTACGACGAGCGCGGCAGGGTGAGGAGATAGGGCGTGCCGAAGCAGGAGATCGTCACGTTCCGGCTGCATCGCAAAGGAGTGATGCTGGTCGTGCTCGGCGCCGTCTTCGTCGCGGTGCTGATCTTCGTGGGTGGCTATCTCCTCGGAAAGTGGCGGGGAATGGCGGCGGTGCGTACGCCCGTCGCGGTGAGCGTGCCGCAGATGCCGAAGCCGCAGTTGCCCGCCGCACAACCGGCCGCACCGGCGACGCCGGCCGATAGTCTCACCCTCCGCGTCGGCACTTTCACCACGGAGGAGGACGCCAAGGCGGCGATGGCGCAGCTGGCCGCGCTGAAGCCGGCCGTCGTCAGCCAGCCAACCAGCAGCGGTACCACTTTGTACGTGCTGCACGCCGGCAGCTACCGGTCGCGCGGCGAAGCCGCCGCGGCCGCGAAGGAACTGGAAAAACGTGGAGTGTCCGCGGTGGTAGTGCCGGCGCAGTAGTTCCGCCGAAGCCGCTTATAATTGGCGCATGCTTCGGTTCCCCCGGTCCCTGGTCCTGCTGCTATTCGTGTTTCTATTCGCGTGCGATTCGGGGAATCCGGTCGCGCCCACTGACACAGGGACGCCGCCGCCGGCGGGCGCCGTCACCATCACGGTGACGGCAGACCAGGCGCGCATCGAGGCCGGATCGCTCGTCCCGGCGAACCTCACGATCACGGCGCGGCAGAACAACGCCCCCGTCGCCGACGGCACCGAAGTCGCCATCAACACGAACCTCGGCTACTTCTCGCTCGACAGCGCCGGCAAGCCGGTGCAACTGACGACCGCACGCCTGACCGGCGGCAGCGCCGTCGTACCGTTGTTCGCCGGCGCCGATACCGGCACCGCGAACATCCTGGCGCAGATCGGCACGAGCGTCGGGCGCCTCAATCTCCCGATCGTGACCGCCCCCACGCTCCCGGTCGCCGACTTCTCCTTCGAGGTCAGCGGCCATGGCGTCCTCTTCACGAACCTCTCGACCGGCGCCCCGACGCGCTACCGCTGGACGTTCGGTGACGGCACGGAAAGCAGCGCCGCCACGCCGCCGCAGCACAACTACCCCGGCCCCGGCAGCTACACCGTGACGCTCGAGGTGGAGAATGCCGCCGGCAGGAACACGAAGAGCAAGTTCGTGACGATCACCGCCGGCCCTCCCATCGCCGCGGCGTTCACGTTCGAAGCGGCGGGGCTGAAAGTCCTCTTCACCGATGCTTCGAGCGGCACGCCGGTCTCGTGGTTCTGGAACTTCGGCGACGGCGTGATCAGCACGCAGCAGAACCCGTCGCACACGTACGAAGCCGCGGGTGCGTACGAGGTGTCGCTGACGGTCGGCAATGCGTCCGGCAACAGCTCCACCACGCGCCGCTTCGTCACCGTCACCCTCGGCAACGCCCCCGCCGCCGACTTCACGTTCGAGGTGAGCGGCATGCGCGTTCTCTTCACCGACACCTCCACCGGAAACCCGACGGACTGGCAGTGGAACTTCGGCGACTGCGCCACGACCAACCCGTGCACCGCCGTCACGAAGAACGCCGAGCACACCTACACCGCCGCCGGCACGTACGAGGTGTCGCTGCGCGTGACGAACGCCGCCGGCACGACGGAGAAGAAGCGCTTCGTCACCGTGGCCATCGCACCGGAGGCGCGGTTCGACTACACGGTGAACGGCTACGCGGTGACCTTCGTCGACCGCTCGACCAACGAGCCGACGCAGTGGGCGTGGGACTTCGGCTGCGCCGGCTGTACGTCCACGGAGCAGAATCCGACGTTCACCTACACACGAGCCGGGAACTACACCGTGACGCTGAAGGTAACGAACAGCGCCGGCACGAACAGCCTCAGCCAGATCGTGACCGTGCGCGACGCGCAGGCGTTCTTCACCTACCAGGCGAACGGCCTGACGGTGACGTTCCAGGACCGCAGCGCCGCCAACGTGACGACGAGGCAATGGAACTTCGGCGACTGCGCGCCGAGCAGCCAGGACTGTCTGGCGTTCGACGATCCCAACCCGACGCACACCTACACGGCCGCCGGAACGTACACGGTGTCCCTGACGATCGTGACCGCGTCGGGGCAGCAGGCCACGAATACGCAGCAGGTGACGGTCAGCGCGCCGTAAGGCGCCGATGGTTGTGACACGGGCCGGGTCCCATCGTCACTTCACCGCCGTGATTATCACGCTCCACGCATTCGCGCGGTAGTTGCCGTTCACGCCATCGACGTTCGTGGTCACGATGCGGCGGTCGTACGTGGTCCAGGCGAACGCCACGTGCAGCCAGTCGAGGCCGATGCCGGCGGTCAGGATGTTGCGGTCGGAATCAGCCAGGAATGGGCCGACCGTCTCATCGGGCTGCGGGCTCTGTTCGAAGGCGTAGCCGAAGCGCACCTGCGGGCCGGTGGGGAACTGGTAGCGCAGGCCGGCGCGCAGCGAGGCCGCGTCCTCGAGGCGCAGCGTGTAGGGCGTGTCGAGGCTCGGGTTGGCGGAGAAGGCGAAGTTCACCGCGTCGACGCCGCTCCACCCGGTGCGGGTGTAATCGACCTCGACGAGCACCGGCCGGGACGGGCTCCACGCGATGCCGGCCGTGGCTTCCGAGGGGAAGGCGAACGACGATGACAGCGGCAGATCGCGGTCGAACGGCAGGCTCGCCGCGACGAGCTGGTCGAACTGCGCGTCGCCCGTGAGGATCTGCGTCAGCGTCCCCACACCGACGTAATCGGTCTCGACGGAGCTGCGGTACGAGATGCCCCACGAGAGCTCCGGCGTGAGGCGATGCAGCACGCCGGCGCTGAAGCCGAAGGCGGGCTCGAGGTCGGTCGTCATCGCGAGCGACGCGATGTTGCGCCTCGTGCCGTCGAGCTCGGCCCCGACGATACGCGTGGCGGAGAGCTTCGACGAGCGATAGAGGATGCCGGCGCCGAGGCCGAGCGTCGAGCCGACGCGCACGGCGATGGTGGGGTTCACGTCGAGCGCTTCGATGTTCGAGCGTGTGGCGAGGAAGCGCCCGGCGAACTGTTCGGGCTCGGCCCATTCCGTCGAGCGGCGGTGTGCGTAGTACGCACCGAAGCCGGCCACGATGCGGTCGCCGAGAGGCATGGAGAGGAAGGCGTTGGGGACGAGATTGCGTCCGGTGACCTGCTCTCCGACGGTGCCGGCGCCGGGGCCGGGCGGCAGGCCCTGGTAGAGCCCCTGGTTGAGCGAGGAGACCTCGAGGTTCGCGGCGACGCCTTTCGGCTTCTCCAGCAGGGCGAGGCCGCCGGGGTTGTAGAAGACGGCCGTGGCGTCGTTCGCCTGCGCGACGAACGCGCCTCCCATGCCGGTGGCCTTCGCGTTCTGATCGCTCGCCCCGAGGGGAAGGGCGAGGAGGAGCAGGCCGGTGGCGAGGGCGTGTCTGTGCATGGACGAGAGTGTATCGCGGCGGACGGACACGTTGTCCGTTGCCCGTTTTCCGTTGTCCGCGCTGCGCTCGTTCGTCATGCAACGCCGATCGCGGCGCAGCGCAGCACGGAAAACGGACAACGGAAAACCGACAACGCCCACTACTACACTGTCCCCATGCACGAATGGCCCGTCCCCAGTCCCCGCGCCACCGTCGTCCTCGTTCACGGCCTCGGCGAGCACGCCGGGCGGTACGCGCACGTGGCGGCGGCGCTGAACCGTGACGGCTTCTCCGTCGTCGGCTACGACCACGCCGGCCACGGTACCTCGCCGGGTGGACGCGGTGTCATCGCGCATCGCGACGCGTTGCTCGACGACCTGGCGAAGATCGTCGATCGCGTGCAGGGGCGCGTCATCCTCCTCGGGCACAGCATGGGAGGCGTCGTTGCGGCGCGCTTCGTCGCCGGGAACATCCGCAAGGTCGACGCGCTGATCCTCTCCTCGCCGGCGCTGGATCCGGGGTTGAACGTGGCCAAACGCCTGGCCGTGCGCGTGCTCGACCGCATCGCCCCGAACCTGCAGACGCGCAACGGGCTGGATGCGTCGAAGGTCTCCCACGATCCGGAGGTCGTGCGCGACTACAAGGCGGATCCGCTGAACCACGACAAAGCGACCGCGCGCCTGGTCAAATTCATCATCGACGGCGGCGAGTACGTCCTGGCCCGGGCGCCTCGGTGGAGCGTGCCCACACTGCTGATGTGGGCCGGCGCCGACCGGCTGGTGTCGCCGCGCGGCAGCGCGCGATTCGCCGCGGCCGCCCCACCCGACGTAGTCACCGCGCACGAGCTGCCCTCCGCCTACCACGAGATCTTCAACGAGGCGGAGCCGCTGCGCGGTGAAGCATTCGCCACGATGTCGCGGTGGCTGGCCCGGCTGCCGTGATGTGGCGGCGGCGATGGATCGTGCGTTTCCCGATTCCGTAGAAACGTACGGCATTAATTAGTTGACTCCTTAAGGCGTGAGGTCCAACATGCCCGCACATCCACAACGGTCGTATCGCGGTGAAGTGAGTCCGTCTCCATCCACACCGCCGTCAGCGCAGGGTCCGACGAGGACGCGCGGTGCCAGGACGTTCTCTCATCGTCAGCCACCGGCCTGCGCGGATGAACGCACAGGAGGCGCTATGAGGCGACCGTTCGGATCCATTGTTCTCTCCCTGTTGTTCCTCGTCTCCGCTGTGCTCGTGCCCCCGGCCATTGCCGGCGAGCGTGAGCACGGCCCGAAGAACTTCGACATTCGCGATGACGACGCGAAGCCGTCGAAGCAGATCAAAGAAACCCATCTCCAGCGGCACGGCGACAAGCAGAAGGCGAAGAAGGAAAAGGTCAGCCAGGCGATGAAGCACGCCGAGAAGCGGCTGGCCGACGAAGTGCCCGAGGTGGTCGTCACGCCGAGCCCGCGCACTGGTGGCCCTGAGCACGTGGGTGTCGCGCGCGGCCGTGGAAAGCTCGCCCGCGGGAACGACAGCCGCGAGCGCGTGCTGCGCAAGTTCCTGCAGGACCACGCGGAGCTCTACGGTCTGCATCGCAGCGAGATCGCGCACCTCGTGAAGGGCGCGGACTATACGAATCCCGCGGGCAACCTCTCGTGGGTGACGCTGCAGCAGAAAATCAAAGGAAAAGCGGTGTTCCGCGGCGAGTTGACCGCCGCGTTCTCCGCGTCCGGTGAGCTCGTCGCCGTCACGGGCGAGCTGCCGGCCGGCGTCGACGAGAGCGACGCCAAAGAGAATCCGGCCGTCTCCGCGGCCGAAGCGATCGTCGTCGCGGCGCAGTCGGTCGGCGTGACCGTCGCCGCGGCCGACCTGCAAGTGAAAGAGCAGGACGGCAACACGTTCATCTTCAGCGGCGGCCCCTTCACCGACGATACGAAGGTCGAGCTGCTGTATTTCCCGCTCGACGTAGGCGCGGTGGAGCTGGCGTGGTCGATGACGCTCTGGATCGACGACAACGAGGCGTACTACACGGTGGTCGGCGCGGAAGTCGCGGACGTGTTCTATCGCAAGAGCATCGTCGACGATCAGTCGCAGCCGGCCACGTACCGCGTGTACGACGGCGACAGCCCGGCGCCGCTCTCGCCCTCGACGGCGTTCCCCGGCTCGGGCATTCAGGGCGTGGGCATCTCGCGCTCGCTCTTCACGCTGGTCAGCGAGGGGCCGGCCTTCAACAACCTCGGCTGGATTACCGACGGCGGGAACACGACGACGGGCAACAACGTCGACGCGGGCCTCGACCTCGTGTCGCCGAACGGCATCGACGCCGCCGGCCGCCCCACGGGCTCGCCGTTCCGCGTCTTCGACTTCGCGTACAACCCTCCGCCGATTGGCGCCGATCCTCCGACCAACACCGACTACCGGTGGGGCGAGGTGGCGCACATGTTCTTCTGGTCGAACCGCTACCACGACCGGCTCTACGAGCTCGGGTTCACCGAGGCGGCGAGGAACTTCCAGCAGGACAACTTCGGCCGCGGTGGTCTCGGCAACGACCGCGTGCTGGCCGAGGCCCAGGACTTCTCCGGGACGGACAATGCGAACTTCTTCACGCCGGCGGACGGCCAGCCCGGCCGCATGCAGATGTACATCTTCACCGGACCGAACCCGGATCGCGTCTCCGCGCTCGATCAGGAGATCCTGATCCACGAGCTGACACACGGTACGTCGAACCGCCTGCACAACAACGCCAGCGGCTTGAACAACACCATGTCGGGCGGGATGGGGGAGGGGTGGTCCGACTTTTATGCGCGGGCGATGACCTCCGGCCCCGATGAGGACGTGAACGGCGTCTACGCGGCGGGTGGCTACTCGACGCTGCAGATCGTCGCCGGCTACACCGACAACTACTACTACGGCATCCGCCGCTTCCCGTACGCGCTGATCACCAGCCTCGGGCCGAACGGCAAGCCGTACAACCCGCTGACGTTCGCGGACGTCGATCCGACGCAGATCAACCTGACGGACGGCGCGTATCCGCGCGGCCCGATCGGCTCGAGCTCCGCGTTCGCCGTGCACAACATCGGCGAGATCTGGGCGAGCGCGCTGTTCGAAGTCCGCGCGCGCATCATCAACCGCCTCGGCTGGGCCGTGGGCAATCAGCGCACGCTGCAGATCGTCACGGACGGCATGAAGCTCGATCCGGTGAATCCGACGCTGCTGCAGGGGCGCAACTCGATCCTCACGGCCGACTGCGCGGGCTTCGGCGGCGCCGATGAACTGGACATCTGGGCCGGCTTCGCCGCGCGCGGCATGGGCTACACCGCCACCGCGGTCGGCTCCGCGTCGAGCAGCGTGAAGGAAGCGTTCGATCTGCCGAACCTCCTCACCGGCGCGCCGGTGATCTCCGGCGGCACGTGCGACCTCAACGACGGCGTGGCCGATCCGGGGGAGACGGTCGTCATCTCCGTGCCGGTCACGAATCCGTTCTGCGGCACGACGGCGACGGGGGTCTCCGTCTCGCTGGAAGGCGGCACCCCGATCAGCCTCGGCAACATCGCCCCGGGCGCGACGGTCAACGCGGTCTTCACGTACGCGGTGCCGCTCGGCACGTGCGGCAACCTCCTGTCGCTCGACGTCGACATCGCCAGCACGCTCGGCGCGGTCACGCGCGCGCTGACCGTCGCGGTGGGCACGCCGGTGACCGCCGGTGCGGCCGTGACTTACTCCACGGGCAACATCGCCACGCCGCTGCCGGATGTGGCGTCGGTCGACATCCCCATCAACGTCACGGGCTTCGGCGCGATCGCCGACGTCAACGTGAAGCTCCGTGCGAACCACACGTTCGACGGCGATCTCGTCATCTCGCTGGTTGCGCCGGACGGGACGATCGTCTCGCTTTCCAATTCGCGCGGCAGCTCGGGCGACAACTTCGGCTCCGGCGCGAATGACTGCTCCGGCACGCCGACGACGTTCGACGACAGCGCCGCCACCGCCATCAGCGCGGGCGTCGCACCGTTCGCGGGCGCGTTCCGTCCCGAGCAGCCGCTCGCCGGGTTCAACGGCCGCGAGATGAACGGCACGTGGAAGCTGCGCGTGGCCGACGTCGGCGCCGTGGATATCGGTACCGCCTTCTGCGTCCAGCTCGAGATCGCGCAACAGCTCTTCTTCTGCTGCGGAACGCCGGGCATCCCGAACATCATCGCCGCGCCGCCCGCCGTCGTCATCGCGGAAAGCGCGTCGCCGGCGAACAATGCCCCGGATCCCGACGAGACCGTGACGGTGAACTTCCCGCTGCGCAACATCGGCACCGGAGCGACGACGAACCTCGTCGCCACGCTGCTGCCGGGCGGCGGCGTGCTCTCCCCGAGCGGGCCGCAGACGTACGGCGTCGTGACGCCGCCGATGGGCGCGGTGTCCCGTCCGTTCACTTTCGTCGCCAGCGGCACGTGCGGCAGCTCCATCACCGCCACGCTGCAACTGCAGGACGGCGCGAACAACCTCGGGACCGTGACCTACACGATTCAGATGGGCACGACGCTGTCGATCGCGAACGTCGTCTCGAACATCGCGCCGATCGCCATCCCCAGCGCGGGCGCGGCGACGCCGTATCCGTCGACGATCGCGGTGGCGGGCATCACCGCCCCGGTCTCCAAGGTGACGGCCACGATCACCGGCTTCAGTCACACGTTCCCGTCGGATGTCGACATCCTGCTCGTCGGCCCGGGCGGCCAGCGCGTGCTGCTGCTGTCCGACGCCGGCGGCAGCCTCGACGCCGTCAACACCACGCTCACGTTCGACGACAGCGGTCCGCTCGTCGGCACGTCCATCGTCAGCGGGACTTTCCGTCCGACGAACGTCACCACGGGCGACACTTTCCCGGCGCCCGCACCAGCCGCTCCGTACGGCGCGCTGCTGTCCGCGTTCAACGGCGTGAACCCCAATGGCAACTGGTCGCTGTACGTCGTCGACGATGCCGCCACCGATCTCGGTTCGATCTCCGGCGGCTGGTCGCTGACGATCACGACCGCGGAGCCGAGCTGCGTCAACCAGCCGTGCACGATGATGTGCCCGGCGAACGTCAGCGCCGCGACCGACCTCAATCAGCCGGGCGCCATCGTCACGTTCCCGCAGCCGACGCCGATCGGCAACTGCGGCGTGATCGCGGCCGCACCGCCGTCAGGCTCGTTCTTCCCGATCGGCCCGACGACCGTGACCGGCACCGCCACGCGCAGCGACACCACCACGACGACGTGCGACTTCACCGTGACCGTCAGCGACGCGCAGCCGCCGTCGATCAACGGCCTCTCGGTGAGCCCGTCCGTCATCAACGACAACAACCACAAGATGGTGGACGTGACGGTCAGCTACACGTCGACCGACAACTCCGGCAACGCGAACGTCTGCAGCATCACCGTGACGAGCAACGAGCCGGTCAACAGCGTGGGCGACGGCAACACCGCCCCCGACTGGGAAATCGTCGACGCCCACCACATCAGGTTGCGCGCCGAACGCTCCGGCAACGGCACGAACCGCATCTACACGATCACCGTGACCTGCGTCGACGCCGCAGGCAACACGACCTCCGCCTCGACCCAGGTGGTGGTGCCCCACAACTCCTAGGAAGTGAAACGGGGGCGCCGCAAGGCGCCCCCGATTTCGGGACCAATAGGACTGATAGGACAGTCGGGCGGTTTCAGGAGATCTTGCGCACGCTCTCGTCAGGCTTTCTCGGCGGCAGGCGCACGATGCGATCCTTCATCGTTTCCTGTAGTTGATGAATGTGCTCGAGGAACCCGGCGATTCCGCCGTGTTGTTCCAGGAGACGTTCGCGCGTCTCATGCACTTCTTCCACAATAGGATCGTCGACCATGTTCAGCCTTCCATCAATTCAGCTGGGGTGCAGACAAACGGTGGCTCAAAGCCCGAATGACGACACACCGCGTACACCTTCGGTAGTGTTACAGCGTTGACGATGTGCTTGCAATTCCAACTGATCAGGTAATCCATGCCGTTGACCGCCGCAATGGCGATGTGAAGGGCATCCACTTCCGCCTTTCGTGGAACACCTGACTTCCGCAGGATTTCGTCCTTCAACTGTTCCGCTGCCGCGTCGACATCGAGAAAGCTGATGCCGTCCAGATACTGGAGCCGCGCCGCCGCCATCTCCGGCTTGCCGGCCGTGATCTCCTGCAAAACGATTGCAGACGCGTAGAGCTGGAACGCCTGCCTGCGCTCATTCCACCACTGCCGCGTACACACCTGATTTGATGCAACGTGAACGTCGCGGCGATTCAGTCGCCCGACCAGGTAGCTGATGATCGTGGTTTCTACATAAACCCGCGGTCCCATGACCTACGCCGTCGGTCCGTGATACCCGTCGTGCAATTTGACCGGGTTGCTCTTCCGGCGGAGCTGGATGTTCAGCACTTCCACGAAGACCGAGAAGCCCATCGCGAAGTAGACGTAGCCCTTCGGGATGTGGAAGTCGAGGCCTTCGGCGATGAGGCTCGTGCCGATGAGGATCAGGAAGCTGAGGGCCAGCATCTTGACCGTGGGGTGACGGTTGACGAAGTCGCCGATGCTGCCGGCGGAGACGAGCATCACGATCACCGCAAGGATGACGGCCGTGATCATGACGCCGACGTCTTTGGCCATGCCTACGGCCGTGATGACGGAGTCCAGCGAGAACACGATGTCGAGCAGCGCGATCTGGACGATGACGGAGGTCAGCGATGGCGCCACGCGCGCCGCCTTCTCTCCCTCTTCTCCTTCGAGCTTGTCGTGGATCTCGTGCGTAGCCTTCGCGAGCAGGAAGAGGCCGCCGCCGATGAGGATGAGGTCGCGGCCGGAGATCGCGTGCCCCATGACCGTGAACAGCGGCGCCGTCAGCTTGACGATCCAGGCGATCGACAGCAACAGCAGCACGCGCATGATCATCGCCATGGCCAGACCGATCGTGCGAGCGCGCTTCTGCTGCTCGGCTGGCAGCTTGCCGGCGAGGATCGAAATGAAGATGACGTTGTCGATGCCGAGGACGATCTCGAGCACCGTCAGGGTGAGCAGCGCAATCCACGCTTGCGGATCAGACAACCAGGCCATGCAAAAACCTCCGAATGGACGCGGATTCTAGTCGATCTGAGGTGGAGGAGGCGTTGTCCGTTTTCCGTTGTCCGTTGTCCGTGCTCCGCTTTACGAGGAGCATCGCACAGCGAAGCACGGACAACGGACAAGGGAAAAGGACAACGCCGTCCACTTCAATCCTCGATAGCCGCCGTCCAGTGCGCCACGTCGTCGTCGGAGAGCGTCCCCGTCGGCGCCAGCCGCGCGTCCTGGAAGCCCCAGCTACGGACGTCCACCAGGTACTGCGCCCGTGACGTTAGCGTCCCGAAGCAGATCTTTTTCTCGATCGAGCGGTCGTTCAGCTCGTTCGCCAGGCGGCCGAGCAGGTCGTCCATCACCTCGCGCGGGATGCGATGCCGCTCGCTCGGATAGACGAAGCCGAACTTGATGAGCTGCATCAGCAGGATGCGCCAGTGGTCGCCGAAGCGGCGGAGGAGGCGCTGCCAGTCGAGGCGCTTGCCGGTGCGCAGCAGCAGATGCATGACGTCGGCGCCGTCGTAGCGCTCGCGCTCCATGACGTACGACTTCGACCAGATCATCTCCTCGGGTGCGGCGAGGCGAACCGGGATGTTGAAGATCTTCCCTTCGACGGAGTGTTCGAACCACTCGTCGTCGACCGCCGCCTCGCCGTTGCCGCCGGAGAAGATCACGTCGACGAAGGCGTTTCCTTTGTAGATCTTCCCCAGCCAGTGGGGGAACGTCAGCTCGGTCTTGTAGCCGGCGGCGCGCAGGACCTCGTCGAAACGGGGGTAGTCGCTGCGGCGGATGAAGACGTCGAAGTCCTTCGTCTCCCGAGGGATGCCGGTGTAGCGGTAGTAGGCATGCGTCCCTCCGACGAGGAACGGCAATCCCTCGGCATTGAACAGCTCGAGCGTGGCGCGGTAGAAGTCGAGCTTCTCCTCGTTCGCCTCCGGGACGTCGCCCCGCCGCTCGAGCTTGAATCGCGTCTCAGTCACGGTCCACCTCGCTGGTGACACCAGTGCGATGAGCGTGCCGGGCGCAGCCGCGCTGCATGTATCCTTTGCCTCCATGCGTCTTCGTCTGACAGTCGCCCTCCTCCTCGCCGCCTCCATCGCCGCCGCGCAATCGGCCGGCGTGAACGCGCGCATCGACCGCATCCTCCGTGAGGTGCCGCTGATCGACGGCCACAACGACCTCCCGTGGCAGATGCGAGAGCGGGTGAAGAACCAGATTGCGAAGATCGACCTCCGCGCCGATCAGTCGAAACTGACGCCGCCCCTCCACACCGATATTGCCCGCCTCAAAGCGGGCCGTGTCGGCGGGCAGTTCTGGTCCGTCTACGTCCCGGCGGCGCTCAAAGGGGCGGACGCGGTGCAGGCGACCGTGGAGCAGATCGACGTCGTCCATCGCCTGATCGCCACATACCCCGAGGCGTTCGAGCTCGCGCTGACGGCCAATGACGTCGAGCGCATCCACAAGAACGGGAAAGTGGCGTCGCTCATCGGCATGGAAGGGGGCCACTCGATCGGCAACTCCCTCGCCGCCCTCCGCGCGCACTACGCCCTCGGCGCCCGCTACATGACGCTGACGCACTCCGACAACAACGACTGGGCTGACGCCGCGACGGCCGATCCGAAACACGACGGCCTCGCCCCGTTCGGCCGCGAGGTCATCGCCGAGATGAACCGCCTCGGCATGCTCGTCGACCTGTCGCACGTCTCCCCGGCGACGATGAACGACGTCCTCGACGTCGCCGCGGCGCCGCCGGTGTTCTCGCACTCCTCGGCCCGCGCCGTGACGGATCATCCCCGCAACGTGCCCGACGACGTCCTGCGCCGCCTGCAGAAGACCGACGGCGTCGTGATGATCACGTGGGTGCCGTCGTTCATCAGTGAGAAGGTGCGCGCGTACGGCGCGGAAGACGACGCCGTCGAAGCACGCCTGAAGACGCTCTACAGCGGCCAGCCGGCGAAGCTGAGGACGGAGCTCGCCGCCTGGCGCGCCGCGAATCCCGCGCCGAAGGCGACCGTCGCCGACGTCGCCGACCACATCGACCACGTGAAGCGCGTCGCCGGCATCGACTACATCGGCATCGGTGCGGACCTCGACGGCATCGGCACCACGCCGGCCGGCCTGGAAGACGTCTCGACGTACCCCGCGCTGTTCGCGGAGCTGATCCGCCGTGGCTACACCGACGAAGAGCTGAAGAAGATCGCCGGCCTCAACGTGCTGCGCGTGATGCGCAAGAACGAAGAAGTCGCGAAGCGCCTGCAGAAGGAACGCACGGCCAGTGATGCGCGCATCGAAGACGTGAGGTAGCTGCCGCGAACGACAAGACAAATAGGACCTATAGGACAGATAGGTAGGCCGCCACCCGCCCCGAGGTAGCAGGGTCCGCAGGCCTATAGGTCCTATGGGTCGGTCCTCTACACCGGCAGCGAAATCACGAACATCGCCCCGGGCGCCGGTTCCGCGTCTTCGACGTGGATGGTGCCGCCGTGGGCTTCGATGATTCCGCGCGCGATGGCCAGCCCCAGGCCGGCGCCTTCCTGGCGGTCGTTGCGGCCGGATTGCCAGTAGCGGTCGAAGATGCGGTCGCGCTCCTCGGGTGCCACGCCTTTGCCGCTGTCGCTGATGCAGAGGCGCGTGTGCCCGGCGTCGAGCCTCGCCTCGACCTTCACGCTGCCGCCTTCGGGCGTGAACTTGAGCGCGTTGCCGATGAGGTTCGAGAAGACCTGCAGCAGCCGGTCGGGATCGGCGTTCAGCGTCGCGCCGGTAGGCGGCTCGTACGTCGTGAAGGTGATGTTGCGCGTCGCGGCGACGTCGCGGAACTCGGTCGCGGCATCGCGCAGCAGGGCGGCCACGTCGACGGGGCGGCGCTGGATCGACAGCATCCCTGCCTCGATCTTCGAGACGTCGAGGAGATCGGCGACCAGGCGGCGCATGCGTGAGGCGGCCTGCTTGGCGAAGCCGAGGTACTGGCGTGCGTCGGCGGAGAGCTTCGCGTCGAGCTCCAGCAGCTGGATGCTCGTCTGGATCGCGGTGAGCGGATTGCGCAGGTCGTGCGAGACGATGGCGACCATTTCGTCGCGCGCCCGGGCCGCGGCTTGCGTGCGCTCGGTGAGGCGGCGGTTCTCGATGGCCACGGAGAGCATCTGCGCGAGCTGCACGAGGAGCGCTTCGTCGTCGCCGCGGAACTCGCTCTCGATCTTGCCGGCGAGCTCGATGTAGCCGAGGTGCTCGTTTTCGCGGGTGGTGAGCGCGGCGCGGATGCGCTCGCGCGTCGAGGTTGCCGCGCCCGCGCGGACTTCGAGTGTGCGTCCGTCGACCGTGAGCTGCGTCGTCGCCGCCTCGGCACCACCGACGAGGAGCGCCTGCTCGGTCGCGGTCTGAATGAGCTCGTCGAGAGTGATGGTGGAGTTGATGACGAGCGCCGCCCGGTTCAGCGCGTGCAGGCGGTCGGCGTGCGCGGAAAGCGCGGTCTCGCTGCGAACGCGATCGGTGATGTCGACCGCGGCGGTGGTGAGGCCGGTGATGTTGTCTTCCTCGTCGCGGATCGGCTCGACGACGAGGTCGCAGAAGACGACGTGGCCGCCGCGGCGGATGCGGATGATCTCCCGGCGGCCGACGCCGCTGCGCAGGACATCGGCGCGAATGAGCGTCAGGATCTCGCCGTCTTCCGCGTCCATCACTTCCAGATCGGTGCGCCCGAGGAGCTCTTCGGGCTGGAAGGTGAGGGGATTGTGCAGCCAGGTGTAGCGCAGGTCGCGATCCTGCGTCGCCAGCGAGATCGGCGACGCGGCGAGCGCGGTGCGGAGGCGTTCGTCGTTGATGCGCAGGCGCTCCGTGGCGTCGCGCTGCGGGGTGATGTCGACGAGGGTGCCGGTCATCCGGGCGAACACTCCGTCGCGAAACGCGGCGCGGCCGTTCGCGCGCAGCCAGCGCGTCCGGCCGTCGCCGGTCACGATGCGGAAGTCGCGATCGAACTGCCCGTTGCCACACGGCACCATGGCCGCGTCGAGAGCGGCCCGGACGCGTTCGCGCTCGGCCGGATGCACGCGCTGCAGGAGAGCCTCGAAATCGACGGGCGCGTCAGGGTCGAGGTCGAGCAGGAGACGGCCGCGCGGCGACCAGTAATGCTGCCCGCTTTCCGCATCGAAATCCCAGAGCCCGATGCCCGCCGCTTCCAGTGCCAGGCGCAGGCGTTCGTCAGTCGTTGGTGGAAGGTCCATTCAGGCGGAGCGATGGTAGCTCAAAAGGGCTCAGGGCTCGGGTGTGCTGATAGGACGATTAGGACGAATAGGACCTATGGGACGAATAGGACCCCGCCCGACCGCGTGGGTAGGTCGGCTTTGTCCTATTGGTCCTATAGGTCCTATTCGTCCTATCCTGGCCTTTCGCAGATTAAGCTTGTCAGATGCGCACGCTGCTGCTGTTCGTGTTTCTGCTGACTTCGTGCACCGCCATGACCCCCGACACACCCAGAGCATCCCGTTCCCGTTTCCTCGCCCTCGGCGATTCGTACACGATCGGAGAAAGCGTGGCCGAAGCGGAGCGCTGGCCGAACCAGCTCGCCGCGGCGCTGCGAGCCGAGGGGCTCAGCGTCGCCGATCCTGAGATCATCGCGAAGACCGGCTGGACGACGGATGAGCTTTCCTCCGCGATCGACGCTGCCGCGCCGCAGGGAAAATACGACCTCGTCACTCTGCTGATCGGCGTGAACAACCAATATCGAGGACGCGCTGCCGAGGAGTACCGCAGCCAGCTCCAGACGCTCTTGCAGAGGGCGATCGCCTACGCCGGCGGCGACGCTAAGAACGTCGTCGTGGTATCGATCCCCGACTGGGGCGTGACGCCGTTCGCCGCGTCGCGCGACCGCGGACAGATCGCCGCGGCGATCGATGCGTTCAACACGATCAACCGTGAAGAAGCGGAGCATGCCGGCGCCCGCTACGTCGATGTGACCGCGGTGTCGCGGCAGCCCGATCCGGCGCTGGTCGCCGGCGATCAACTGCACCCCTCGGCGAAGCAGTACACGGAATGGATGCGCCTGATTCTGCCTGAGGCACGCGCTGCGCTGAGGTAAGACCGATAGGATCTATAGGACGTCCAGGACATCGCTGGGTCCCATACGTCCGCAGGGTCCCATTTGTCCTATTGTCTCGCCCTAATGCCCGGTCAGGACTTCGATCCCGATCTCGTTCTTCAGCCTGCGGGCCACGCGGCGCAGGGCAGCGATCTGTCGGAGGAACGTAGTGCGGTTGTGGGCGGGGAACTGCCGCTCCTCACGAATCTCGTCTTGCAGACGCTGCAACGTCGCCTCGGCGTTCGCCAGCAGCAGCAACATTCGTCTGGACTCGTCATATCGGTGCAATGCCCGCGAGTTTAGGGATGCGTCCGGGCGAGTTCTGTACCACAGCGGACACAAAGACGTTCGGCTGGCACAGGCGGTGCTCTTTCCTGAGGCGTGACTGACCGCGAAAACCTGCTTCTGGAAAAGCTCCCTTCGGATGTGCTCCAACGGCTGCGGCCGGAACTGGAGCCGGTGCATCTGCCCCTTTCACTACGCCTGATGGAGGACGAGCAGGCGCTCGAGTACGCCTACTTTCCCCGCGATTCGGTGATCTCGCTGGTGCGGGTGTTCACGAACGGGACCGCCGTTGAAGTCGGCATGATCGGCTACGAAGCGTTCCTCGGCATGCACGCTCTGCTCGGCATCAACGTTCAGCCCGCCGCCGCCATCGTGCAGATGGAAGGGGAGGCGTGGCGCGTGCCGATCGGCCGCGTCGTCGACCTGTACGAGTCGCGACCCGACGTGCGTGCCGTGTTCGGCCGCGCGATCCACTACCTGACGACCCAGATCAGCCAGACGGCCGCGTGCAACCGGACGCATACGCCGGAGGAGCGCCTCGCACGCTGGCTGCTGCAGATCCACGACCGCGTCATCGGCGACACGATGATGGTGACGCAGGAGTTCCTCTCGATCATGCTCGCCACCCGCCGCGCCAGCATCAACGAGGCGGTGGCGCATCTCCGCGACGTCGGGGCGATCGCCCATCGCCGCCAGCGGATCACGGTGACGAACCGCGAGCTGCTCGAGAGCCGTGCCTGCGAGTGCTACGGCACGCTCACGCGCGAAGGGATCCGGACACTCGACTTTGCTCCGCGGGCGAAGGCGGAACCGGAGCTCGCAGACGTGGTAACTTAGCCCCTGTAATGGCCAGCAAACGAAAGCAACCTGAACCAACCTCTTCGAACGTCCCGATGATCGTCCTCGCGGTCGGCGGCATCCTCGTGGCGGCGCTCGTGGTCTGGGCGCTGACGCGCCAGGTCGAGCCGGCGCAGCCCGACGTCGCCGGGTTCTCCACGACGAGCCCCTCGACGCCCACCGCCTCGATGCCGCCGGCGAATCCGATGCAGCCCATCCCCGGCACACCGACGCAGACCGACTCGGTGCTGCCGATGCCGACGACGGCGTCGCCCACCGACGATCCGGAAGCCGCGGTGCGGCGCATCTCCGCGCAGGATCTCAAAACGAAGATGGACGCCGGCAACGTCGTGATCGTCGACGTCCGTTCCGCCGAGCAGTTCCAGACCGGCCACATCCCCGGCGCGATGAACATGCCTTTCGCCAGCGTCGAAGGCATGATGACCGCGCTGCCGAAGGGGAAGGAGATCGTCACCTACTGTACGTGACCCGCCGAAGAATCGAGCGCCGGTGCGGCGCTCGTCCTGCAGCGTGGTGGCTACAACAACGTGTCGGCTCTTTACGGCGGTCTCGATACCTGGAAGAACATGGGCTTCCCGACCACGACCGGCTCGTAAAGAACGGGAGCGGACTGACACGACGGATGGGGCCTATGGGGTCCCATTCGTTTTTGTGTATGCTGTCGTGCCGTTCGTTCCATCGAGGTGGAACGCGAACCGCTTGTACTTCTTTGCGGCCGGTGCCCATCTGCCATGTTTTCCGTCGAACCCCATGTTGCTGACGTCCGTCTCCGCGTGAACGCGCAGACGCGCGAGGAGTTGTTCACCGAGGCCATGCGGGGGCTGTACAGCGTCCTGCATGTGGCGCCCGGCACCGGCGCGCGTCCGATCTCCCGGCACGTCGTCGTCGACTCCGTCGACCTGACCGCGCTCATGGTCGACTTCCTCAACGAGATCCTCTCGCGCGTGCACATCGGGCAGGAAGTGTTCGCCCAGGCGAAGTTCGCCACGCTGACCGATACCGAGGTGGCGTGCGAGCTGACCGGGATCGCGCCCGCGGAGTTGGAAGCAGATGTGAAAGCCGTCACGTACCACGAAGCCGACGTGCATCAGGAAGCGGACGGCTCCTGGACGACGATGCTGGTGCTGGACATCTGACGGCGAGCTCATGGAAAAGCGACACCTCGAAAAGATCCACGACAACCTGTGGGAAGTTCCGAAGTCGTACCGCGGCGACATGCACGTGCCGGCGCGCGTCTACACGAACGAGCGGATGCTCGAAGCGATCCTCCGCGACCGCTCCCTCGATCAACTGATCAACGTCGCCACGCTGCCGGGCATCCGCAAGCACGCCATCGCCATGCCCGACGTGCACGAGGGCTACGGTTTTCCAATCGGCGGCGTCGCGGCGATCGATCCGCGCGACGGCGTGATCTCGCCGGGAGGCATCGGCTACGACATCAACTGCGGCGTGCGGCTGCTGCGCTCCACGAAGTCGTTCGCCGACGTCGAGCCGGTGCTGCGCCCGCTGGCGAAGGCGCTCGCGCGCGGCGTGCCCTCCGGCGTCGGCCGCGGCGGTCCGGTGCAGTTGAAGGCGAAGGATCTGGAACTGATCCTGCGCGACGGTGCCGCGCGCGCCGTGGCCATGGGCTATGGCAGCCAAGAGGACCTGAATCGCATCGAGTCGGGCGGCCGCCTCGGTGGCGCCGATCCCGAGCGGGTGTCGCACGCGGCGCGCGAGCGCGGCCGCGATCAGCTCGGGACGATCGGCTCCGGGAATCACTTCGTGGAGATCGACCGCGTCGACACGATCTACGACGAGGAAGAGGCGAAGCGTTTCGGTCTCGTCCTCGACGGCATCGTCGTCCAGATCCACACCGGCTCCCGCGGCCTCGGGCATCAGGTCGCCACCGACTCGATCAAGACGATGATGAAGGCGATGGCGCGGCACGGCATCTCCGTGCCCGACCCGCAGCTCGCCTGCGCCCCGTTCCGCTCGGCGGAAGGGGAGGGCTATTTCGCCGCGATGTCCGCTGCGGCGAATTTCGCGTTCGCCAACCGGCAGCTCATCACCGCCGCCATCCGCCGCGTCTGGACGCTGGACGACGACGAACTGGAGATCATCTACGACGTCGCTCACAACGTCGCGAAGCTCGAGCGCCACCCCGACGTCGGCGAGGTGATCGTGCATCGCAAAGGCGCGACGCGCGCTTTCCCCGGCCAGCCGGTGCTGATCCCCGGCAGCATGGGCACGGCGTCGTACCTCCTCGTCGGTCACGAGACCGCGATGCACGAGTCGTTCGGCTCGTCCTGCCACGGCGCCGGCCGCGTCATGTCGCGCACGAAAGCACGCCACGAGATCCGCCACGACGACCTGCGCACGCGCCTGGAGAAGCTGGGCATCGTGGCCGAGGCTGGATCGGTGAAGGGTCTCGTCGAAGAAGCCCCCGAGGCGTACAAGGACATCGACGCGGTGATCGATGTCGTGGCGAATGCCGGGATTGCGAAGAAGGTGGCGCGGTTTCGGCCGATCGCGGTGGTGAAGGGGTAGGGCCCAGCGCTCAGGTCCCAAGGCTCAGGGGCGGCGCTGTGCGGCATTTTCCTGAGCCCCGGGCCCCGAGCCCTGAGCCCTTCGTTCTTCGTACATCCGCCGCCCCGCGTGGATGGCCGGCTGCGTCAGCGGGACGATGCGTTTGCCGGTCTGCATCGCCTGGACGTACACGCGTGCGGTCGACTCCATGGTGATGGCCACGTGGAGCGCCTGCTTCAGGTCACGGCCGATGCAGACGTTGCCGTGATTGGCGAGGATGACGCCGGTGCGGTCGCCGAGGGCGCGGATGACGTGGTGGCCGACGTCGTCGGTGCCGGTGAAGGCGTAGTCCGTCACCTCGATGGTGCCGCCGAAGTAGATCATCATCTCGTCGATGATCGGCGGCAGCGGCTCGTGGATGACGGAGAGCGTCGTCACGTATGGCGCGTGCGTGTGCACGATGGCGCCGGTCTCGTGCGAGGAGCGGTAGACGACGAGGTGCATCGGCAGCTCGTAGGACGGGTTGAGACGGCCGTCGACCGCCTTGCCGCTTTCGAGCTCGACGATGACGATGTCCTCCTCTTTGAGCACGTCGTAGGCGACGGAGGTCGGTGTGATGGCGATGAGACCGCCGTCGACGCGGCGGCTGACGTTGCCGGCCGAGGCGACGCAGAGCCCTTCCTGCCACATCTTCCGCGAGTGCTGCCAGACGTCGTTGCGTACTTCGGTGAAGTCCATGTGCGGAGCGTAGCAGGGGGAACGATAGGCGAATAGGACCTATAGGACAGATAGGACCTATGGGACTTCCATACGTAGAATCGGCCGGTGAACCTTCTTCACCTGTTTGACCTGTCATTCACCGCGCGACGCGACCAACCCGCGCTGGAATGGGAAGGCCGCACCTACACCTTCGGCGATCTCGACGCCCGCTCCGATCGCACGGCCGGGGCGCTGCGCGCGCAGGGCCTCGTGCAGGGGGACCGCCTCTGCGTGCAACTGCCGAACAGCATCGACTTCGTCGATCTCTATCTGGCGTGCCTGAAGCTGGGCGTGATCTTCGTCCCCATTAACGTGCTCTATCGCGAACGGGAAGTCGCGCACATCGTGAATGACGCGGAGCCGCGGCTCTTTCTGCAGCAGCCGCTTGAAGGGATCGACGGCAGCACGCCGCGGCCCACCTTCGATGGAGACACGCCCGCCGCGATCATCTACACGTCCGGTACGACCGGTGCGTCGAAGGGGGCGGTGCTCACGCACAACAACTTCGCCGCCAATGCGGTCAACCTGTTGACGAGTTGGCAGATCACCGCCAGCGATCGCTTTCTCCTCACGCTGCCGCTGTTCCACATCCACGCGCTCGGCAACGGACTGCACTGCTGGCTCATGAGCGGCTGCCGGACGCGCCTCCTGGAGCGTTTCGACCACCGCACCGCCCTCGGCGAATTCGAAGACTTCCATCCAACGCTCTTCTTCGGCGTGCCGACGGTGTACGTGCGCCTGCTCGACACGCCTCCCGATGTCGCGCAACGGATCGGCGCGACGACGCGGCTGTTCGTCTCCGGCTCGGCGCCGCTCGCGCCCGACGTGCTCGAGCGCTTCCGCGCGCTCTTCGGCCATACGATCCTCGAGCGCTACGGGATGACCGAGACGTTCATGACGGTGAGCAACCCGTACGGGGGAGAGCGCCGCGGCGGTACGGTCGGCCTGCCGCTTCCCGGCGTCTCGATCCGCATCGAGCGCGACGAGCTGCTCGTCAAAGGGCCGACGGTCTTCAGCGGCTACTGGCGCCGCTCCGTGCCCGACGCGTTCACCGCCGACGGCTACTTCCGCACCGGCGACATCGCCTCGCGCGACGCGGACGGCTACATCACGCTGCGCGGCCGGAGGAGCGACGTGATCATCTCCGCCGGCTTCAACATCTACCCACGCGAGATCGAAGAGCTCCTCGGCGCCCAGCCGGGCGTGCGGGAAGCAGCGGTGGTCGGCGTCGCCGACGGGCTGCGCGGCGAGCTCCCCGTGGCGTTCATCGCCGGCGACTTCGACGCCGCGGAGCTCGAGCGCGTCTGCCGCGAACAGCTCGCGTCGTTCAAGGTGCCGCGCCGCTTCGTGCGCGTGGATTCGCTGCCGCGGACGGCGCTGGGAAAGGTTCAGAAACATCTGCTGAAGGCGCAGGATTGAGGTGAGGGGAGTCACATGGTTGCCGGTACGTGCACACGATCGTAGGGGGATGACCGATAGGACGGATAGGACAAATAGGACCTATAGGACAGATAGGACAGAGGCGCTCTGCCAGAGGCGTCCTATCAGTCCTACAGGTCCTATTCGTCCTATCCGTCCTATCGTGCTTTCCCTGTTGCTGCTGTGCAGCGCCGCCTTCGCCGGAGAAACGGCCACGTGCGGCACTTCGCCCGCGGTGGACGCGCAGGCGCAGGCGCTGCACCGCCACGCGGCGCGTGCCGTGGCCAAGGCGGCCAACGCGGCGCCCACGACGCGTTTCGCGGACGACGTCCTCTACGTCGATGCCGATCAGGAGACCGTCCCCTTCGACGATCCGGCGGACCTCGAAGGGATGTCGCTCTACTTCGCGCGCCGCGACGACGCCACGTTCGCGGTTACGCGCCAGCCGCTCTTTTATGATGAGGACACCGGTCCTCTGGCCATTTCCTTCGGCCGCGGTGAGACTTCGAAGGTGTTGCCGCTGACGGGCTTCGCGTTTCCGTTCGCCGGTGAGGCGCACACGCAGCTCACGCTCTCCGTCGCGCGCGGCATTCACTTCGAGGAGCGGATCTGGATCCCGAACGCGGCGTTCGATGCGCTCGACCTGATGACGCAGGACGTGCGTCTCATCGCGCCGCTGCTCGACTACGTCACCTCCGCCGGCGGCAGGCCGGAGATTTACGTGAAGCAGACGAGCGGCGCCGTCACGATCACCTGGCGCTCGCAGCCCGGCGGCCACGCCACGTACGACATCCAGGCCGTGCTCTACGCGAGCGGCGACATGCGCTTCGCCTATAAAGAGGTGCGCAACTTCAACTGGGGCGGCGTCGTCGTGATGACCGGGCGTGACGAGTGGAAGAACGACCGCACCGTCGTGGCCACTCTCGACGACCAGACCGGGGAGCTTTCCCCCGCGCTCGGCGAGGCGCGCGCGATGGCCGACCTGAAAGAGCTCGAGATCTCCCGCATCGCCGGCACCTCGATGCTCGAGTTCCGTTTCCGCCTCGCCGCGGCGATCGACCGCACCACGCTGCCGGCCGGCTCGTCGTACCTCGTCTTCATCGGCGACTCGGTCAATCGCATCGAGCTGGTCGTGCACCCCGATCGCCTCAGCTACCGTTTGCCGCAGCTCGGGGAGCGACCGGCGCTCGCGCACATCGAGGGCGACGAAGTCGTGCTCACCGTGACCGAGGAGCTGCTCGCGCCGCCGTCGAACCGTGGCGGCACGATGCGCATCTGGGCGCACACGAACGTCGGCAACGTCCCGGCCGACTTCATCACCGCCGACGTCGACTTCGGCACCGCCACCGCGCCGTTCGAGACCGACTTCAGCGCGCTCACCTCCGTCGAGACCGCGCGGCCTCTCCTCGAAACCTACCGCCTCGGCACCGTCAACGTGCACGGCGTCTGGAGCCGGCTGAAGGAAGAATTCGGCTACCGCGACGACGACATCGATGCCGTCGCCATCTACACGTCGTTCCTCAGCGACATCATCCACTCGCCGTACGGCGCGTTCGCCACGCTGTCGAACTGCGGAGCCGACGGCGTGTCGCAGTTCGCCACGAAGTCGCAGCCGCGCACGGCGATGCTGATGCACATGAATTCGCTGATGGCTTTCACCAGCGACGATCAGCTCCAGATCCTGCTGCACGAGCTCGGACACCGCTGGCTCTACTACTTCCGCATCATGGAAAACGGGCAGCCGGCGAGCACGCCCAACCCGAAGGGCTACCACCCGGCGCAGTTCGTCCACACGCCGGCGGCGTTCCCGGTGAAGGGCCCGAGCGACTCCTCCGTCATGGGCGGCGCCGCCTTCAAGCACGTCGGCAGCGGCATCTACCAATCGCCTGCCGTGTCGCCGTTCGGCTTCGCCTGGCACGAGCTGTATCTGATGGGGCTCGCGGCCGCCGAGGAGATCCAGCCGTGGTACTACCTCACGGGCACGACCCTCGGCGACGAGTATTACCCGCCGTCGAATGTGACCGTGAACGCGAATCAGGTCGACGTGGTTCCGCAGCAACTCATCGCCGCGATGGGGCCGCGCGACCCGGCGTATGGAAAGAGCCAGACCAACTTCCGCGTGCTGTTCGTCGTGCTGGAGCGGCCGTGGAGTCCCGCGAACGCGGCGCTCACCGCGCGGCGCACCGGCTTCGAGCAGATGTTCCGCACCGCCACCGGCAACCGCGGGACCGTGAGCACCAGCCTGTCGGTCGCACCGCCGTCGGCGGAATTCTGGTCGACGGCGACCGGCGCGACGGTGACGTTCGAGGACAACTCCACGCACGTGCCGCTGGCGTGGCAATGGTCGTTCGGCGACGGCCAGACCTCCAACGCGCGGAACCCGCAGCACATATACGCCGCACCCGGCAACTACCGGGTGACGCTGACGGTGATCAACGGCAAGGGGAGTGCGTCAATCACGAAGATGGTGACCGTCTCGGGCGGTAGGCCGCGGCGACGGGCGGCTGGGCGGGGATGAGGCGGTGAAAAAAGTCAGAACGCAGAACGCAGAAGTCAGAACGCAGAATTCAGAATTAAGACGGTCCAAATTCTACGTTCTGCGTTCTGCGTTCTGCGTTCTGACTTCATCTCTGACTCACCCCGTCTTCCGCACCCTTGGCGAAGCGCTGGCGTGCTGCGTCGCGGAGGCAAACTTGCGGACCGTGCGCAGCATCGTCTCGAAGTCGCCGCCGATCATCTTCTTGAGATCGTCGTGTGCTTCGCTCCAGAGGGCGAAGCCGCGCACGAGCGCGGTCGTCCCTTTGGCGGTCAGCATGACCTCGCGAGTGCGCTGATCCTTGCCGGGCGTCAGCCGGACGAAGCCGGCTCGGGCGAGGACGGCCACGTCGCGCGACACCGTCGAGCGCTCCAGATCCATGTCCTCGGCCAGGCCCGCAATGGTGCGGTTGCCGTTGGCGTTGACCGCCGCCAGGAGCGGCAACTGCGTGGCCGTGATGCCGGCTTTCACGAGCGCGGTCTCGTAGTGCCGGGTGACGTTGCGGGCGGCGCGGCGGAGATTCGCGCTCGCGCACATCTTGCCCATCATCAGGCATTCATCACGGGTGAGGGAGGGCTTAGCCGTGGCTGGCTTTCGCTGCTGCGCCATGGTCGGTGACTATACACTCACCCGTGACGGCCGTTGGTGGTTCGTGACCGATGGCTGGATTGCTGTGACGAAAGGCTGCGATCGTGGGACGAACGCAGCGCGCACGCCCTACTCCAGCGTCAGCGTGAAGCCGCCATATTCGCCCTGTGCCTCGTCGAGATCGGAGTTCAGGCCGCACACCGACTGCTCCGCGCCCTGCCGGATGTTCCAGCCGGCGTATTCGTGGAAGCCGGTCCAGCCGGTCGACTGCGCGAGCCATGCGTACGTCGCCAGGCCACCTCCTTTGATGGCCGTGCAGACCGCGCCGGAGCCATACACGCCGACGGCGTACGCGTTGTTGATGGTCGCGGCGATGGCTTTGAAGTACTCGGTGATGCCGCCGGTGATGTCGCCGTGGGCGGCGTCGTAGTCGACGGTGAAGTAGATCGCGGAGTCGCGCGGCTGGCCGATCGCCGCCGCCTGCGCCAGCGCCGCCTCGGCGTCCTGCGTCCCGCGCGCCGCGCTGAAGTAGCTGGCCTGCGTCGGACCATCTTCGTAGACGGTGACGAGAATCAGGCCGCTCTTCGCGATGAGCTCCGCCTCAGCTTTCGTCAGCTTCTTGCCGGCGATATGCGTCGTGCGGCTGTAGTAGCGCCCCACGAAGGAGTAGCCGCCGGCCTTCAGGCAGGCGATGGACGTGTCGGTGCAGGCGCTGGATGAATCAACTCCGGTGATCGGCATGCCCGACAGTCTACATGGGACCGATAGGACGAATAGGACCTATCGGACGTCCCATACGTCCTATCAGTCCTATAGGTCCTATTCGTCCTATCGTCCTCTACGCGGCGATCTCGTTGCGGTGATCGCTGGTGATGCGGCCGTCCTTGATCTCCACGACGCGGCTGGCGCGGCGGGCCAGGGCGGGGTCGTGGGTGATGATCACGAGGGTGCGGCCCGACTTCCACAGCTCGGTGAAGATGCCCATGATGTCGGCACCCGACGTGGAGTCGAGGTTGCCGGTAGGCTCGTCGGCCAGGATGATGTCGGGGTCCATGGCCAGCGCGCGGGCGATGGCGACGCGCTGCATCTGGCCGCCGGAAAGCTCGGTCGGTTTGTGGTCGAAGCGCTCGCCGAGGCCGACGCGGTCGAGCAGCTCCTGCGCGCGCCGGGCGCGCTCCTTCGGGGCTACGCCGCCGAAGAGCAGCGGCAGCTCGACGTTCTCCTGCGCCGTGATGTGCGGCAGGAGGTTGAAGCTCTGGAAGACGAAGCCGACGCGCCGGTTGCGGATCTCGGCGAGCTGGTCGCGCGTGACGCCCTGCACGTTCTCGCCGCCGAGCTGGTAGACGCCGGAGGACGGCGTGTCGAGGCAGCCGAGGAGATTCATCAGCGTCGATTTGCCCGAGCCGGACGGCCCGACGATCGCCACCAGCTCGCCGCTGCCGATCTGCAGGTCGATGCCTTTCAGCGCTTCGACCTTCACCTTGCCGGTGTCGTAAACCTTGCGGATGTCTGTCATCGAGATGATCGATTGCACGAGGATCTCCTGTTCGTAACGCTATTCGTAACGCAGTGTGGCGGCGGGGTCGACGGCGGCCGCGCGGCGCGCGGGGAAGTAGCCGGCGAGCAGGCCGATGATGCCGAGGATGATGGAAGTGATGATGCCGATGGCTGGCGAGAGCGTCGGCTTGCCGAGGAACTCCATCACGCGGTTGCCTTCCGTCGGGATGAAGCCCATCGCGGTGACGAGCATCGTGGCGATGGTGATGCCGAGGAGGCCGCCCATGAAGGTGTAGACGAGTGCTTCGAGCACGAACGGCCAGATGATCCAGCGTGACTTCGCGCCGAGGGCCATCTTCACGCCAATCTCGCGGGTGCGTTCCTTGACCACGGCGTACATGATGTTCGCGACGCCGACGCCGCCGATGATGAGCGTCAGGCCGCCGACGATGCCGAGGAACATCTGGATGCCGACGAGCATCACCTTCATGCCCTTGGAGCTTTCGACCATGTCCCACGTGCCGAACGCGCGGTCATCGGTGGGGTCGTAGCCGTATTTCTGCCCGAGGATCTCGTTGACGCGCTTCAGCGCCGGCTTCATCGCCTCGGACGACCGCGTCTCGATGACCAGCACCCATGCGCGGTCGCGGCCGAACTGCGACTTGAACGTGGTGATCGGAATGACGGCGTGGTTCTCGTCCGGGCCGCCGTACACGCCCATCTGCGTCTTCTTCTGCATGACGCCGATGACGGTGTAGGGGGAGTTGTTGATGAGGAGCGTCTGCCCGACGGCGGCGTCTTCCTTGACGAAGATGTCGCGTGCGAGCTCGTCGCCGAGGAAGACGACGCGGCGGCGCTGCTCTTCGTCGGCCGCGTTGATCCAACGTCCTCCCGGACGCGGATAGTGCACGCGGCTGTCGCCGTACGAGCGGTGCGCGGCCATGACGCGGCCGTTGACGGTCTTGCGTCCCCACGTCAGCGCCGTGCGCCACGCCACGACTTCGGCGTGCGCGCTCTTGAGATCCGGCATCTGCTTCTGCAGCATCTCGGCGTCTTCGATGCGCGGACGGATCGGGCGGCCCGGCGGCATGCCCTTCCACGCCTTGGACGTCTCGCCCGGCCACAGCACCGCCAGGTTCTCGCCCGTCGCGCGGCGGTTGCGGTCGAGCTGCCGCTTGAGCCCTTCGCCGAACGCGAGGAGCAGCAGGATCGCGACGGTTCCCCACGCGATCGCCGCGATGGTCAGGAACGCACGCTTCTTCTGCAGCTGCGAAGAGCTCTTGAAGAGGGTGAGGATGACGTGGGTGTTACTCATACGCGTTGTCCGTTTTTCGTTGTCCGTTGTCCGTGCTCCGCCCCGTCGTCCCTACGGACAACGGAAAACGGACAACATTTACAGCTTCATCGCAACCACGGGATCCAGCCGGGCCGCTTCACGCGCCGGGAAGTAACCGGCCACCACTCCGACGATTCCCAGCGCGACCGCGGTGAGGATCGCCACGACCGGCGACAGGTCGGGGACGCCGACGGCTTCGATCGCGGGCTGCGTCATCGGCAGGCGAGGGAACGCCCAGCAGATGGCGTACGAGATGATGAAGCCGATGAGGCCACCGAACGCGGTGAGGAGGACGGTCTCGAGAAGGAACTGCCCGAGGATCCAGCGCTGCTTGGCGCCGAGCGCCATCTTGATGCCGATCTCGCGCGTGCGCTCCTCGACGACGACGTTCATGATGTTCGAGACGCCGATGCCGCCGACGATCAGCGTCAGCACGCCGATGATGCCGAGGAAGGCGTTGAACGCGAGCATGAAGGTGTCGAAGAACTGGAACTGCTGCGTCGTGTCCCACATCGACAGCGCTTCCTTGTCCTTCGCGTCGAAGCGGAGGCGCTTGCCGAACCCGGCCTGCAGGTTGTCAATGACCTGCTTCGTCTGGTCGGAGTTGGCGGCCTGGAAGACCATGTTGTCGACGTACTTGTCGCCGGTGAGCGCGCGGAACGTGGAGCCGGGGATGAACGCCTTCTCCTTGTCGCGGCCGGAGTAGCTCGAATCCTGCGGCTTCTTCTCGAGCACGCCGACGACCTGGAACGGCGACTGGTTGAGCAGCACGATCTTCCCGATGGCGTCGGTCTCGCCGAAGATGTTCGTCTTCAGCTCGTCGCCGAGGAAGATGACGCGGCGCTGCTGGTCATCGTCGATCGGGTTGATGAAGCGGCCACCGGTGGAGGCGATCAGGTTGCGCATCCCGCCGAACTCGGAGGCGACGCCGGAGATGTCGACCGACATGGTCTTCGTCCCGTAGTCGAGCTTCATGGAGGTCATGTACTCGCTGGAGATGGCCTTCAGCCCCTCCACTTCACCGCGGATCGACCCGATGTCCTCCTCGGTGATCCGGATGCGCCGCCCCTTGCCCAGTCCCTCGTAGGGGATGGAGGTGAGGCCCGGCCAGGCGATGACGATGCGATCGCCGAGGCCGGCCGTGTTCTTGATCATGTTCTTGTGCAGCCCGGTCCCGAAGGCGAGCATGAGGCTGATCGCGACCGTGCCCCAGACGATCCCGAAGATCGTCAGGAACGTGCGCAGCTTCTCCTGCCGCACGTCGCGGATGAGCTGGCGGAGGACGTCTTTGAAAGTGACCATGATTCGGTTGTCGGTTTTTGGTTTTCGGTTTTCGGTGTGCTCAGTGTCCGTTTCCGCCTGAATCGCCGTATGGCGAAGCACCGAAAACCGAAAACCGACAACCGAAAACCGTGAGCCGTCAGGCGCGTGCTACGAGATCTCCTTCGGCGGACGCTCCACGACTTTCTCTCCCTGCTTCACGCCGGAGACGACCTCGATGTTCAGACCATCGGAGACGCCGGTCTTGATCTCGACTTTCTTCGGCTGCGCTTTGGGATCGGCGGCGGCGATCTCGACGCTGGTCTTCTTGCCGCCGTCCTCGAACGTCACGAGACGCTCGGGGACGATGAGGATGTCCTTCTTCTCGCGGATGATGACGTCGGCGTTGGCGGAGTAGCCGGCGCGGAGGGTGATCTTCTGGCCGGGCTCGAGCTCGATCTCGACGTCGAAGAGCGTGGCGCCTTCCTTTTGCTGCGCCTGCGGAGCGATGCGGGAGACCTTGCCGGTGACGACGTCGGTGGGGAGCGCGCCGACCTTGATGCGGGCGACGAGGCCGACGGCGAGCTTGCCGACGTCGATCTCATCGACGGTGCCCTTGAAGATCAGGTCGGACATGTCGGCCACGGTGGCCATCTCGGTACCGGGCTGGTAGGAGGTGAGGGGGACGATGGGGTCGCCGGGGTTGACGGCGCGCGTGAGGATGGTGCCGGCTGCCGGCGCGCGGATGATCGATTCCTGACCGCCGGCGGTGAGGCGGCCGCGCCGGGTGAGCTCGCGATCCTGCTGCGCCTTCATCAGGGCGACGCGGGCGAGCTCGTAGCCCTCACGCTTGGCCTCGACGTCGGATTTCGGGAGGACGCCGGAGCGCGACAGCTCCTGCGCCCGCTGGTAGTCGCCCTCGGCCCGGCGGAACGACGCCTCGGCCGATTCGACCCGGCGGTCGACTTCCGTCACTTCGAGCGGGGTGGGATCGGGAGCGATCTCGAACAGCGGATCGCCGGCCTTCACGGTATCGCCGACTTCGACGAGCGTACGCCGCACGATGCCGGAGATCTTGGATTTGACCTGGAACTTCTGGCGCGGCTGAATCTGGCCGACCGCGACGGCCTTCTCGACGATCTCGCCCTTCGTGACTTCGACCGTCTTCAGGTCGCCGTCCTTTTTGCCGTTGTTCCGCGTGAACGCGTAAACCCCGGCACTGGCGGTCGCGAGAATGATGAGGATCAACAGGATCTTCCCGAGTTTGGACATCGACGTCTCCTCTGAGGATAAGAGGCGGGGAACCCGCCTCGAGCGCTTCTACGAGACAGACGAACGAAGGTTTACGTAGGTTAGGCCGGGAGAGAGAAAAAGCTGAATGGCGAGGGGGCGGTACACCATGGTCACCTTGCGTTGACGGTGGCGTTACATGGGTGCCTCCACCAGGCGGTACCGTAACGGGATGCTCGGTCTCCGCCTCGACCAGGGGTGCATCATCCAGCGTCCCTTCGACGGCTTCGGCGTGGTCGGCGCGGCGCTGCCCGGAACGAACGTGCTGCCGGTCCATACGCACGACCGGGCGCATCTCTTCATGGTCTACTCGGGCCGCGTGGTCGACGATACGCACGGGCAGCAGCAATACGTTCCCGCGGGGGAGCTGCTGTTCCACCCGGCGGGGATCGTCCACGAGAACCACGTCGTCACCTCCTGCGCGGAGCTGATCGTCGTCGAGCTGACGCCGGCGCTGGCGGCGACGTTCGCGCCGCTCTACGGCGAGCGGTGGCAGACGGCGCGGCTGACCTTCGAAAGCGTGCGCGACCTGCCGGAACAGATCCGCGAGGAGCTCGCCGCCCACGACAGCGCCTCGGGCCGCATCCTCCCGGCGCTCGTCGAGCAACTGCTGGCGCTGGGCTCCCGCGTCGCGAGCGGCCTCGGTCCGCGCCCCGAATGGCTGCGCCGCACGCTGGCGTACCTGGCCGTGGGGTATGCGGGGAGCGTGTCGATGCGCGAGCTGGCGCGGCACGCCGGCGTCTCGGTGTCGCGCCTCTCGCATGGCTTCGCGGAGCTGATGGGCCGCCCCGTCGGCGCCTACACCCGCGAGCTGCGCGTCCACGCCGCCGCCCGCGCCCTCCGCGAGGGTGAGGACAGCATCGCGGAGATCGCCCTGACCACGGGCTTCGCGGACCAGTCGCATCTTTCGCGTGTGTTCCGCGCGTCCAAAGGGGTGACTCCGGTGGAGTACCGGCGGCGGGATAGAGCCGAACGCAGAATGCAGAACGCAGAACGCAGAACGTAGAACGCAGAACGCAGAACGCAGAACGCAGAACGTAGAACGGTCAACGCGCGCAGCCGTTCTGACTTCTGCGTTCTGCGTTCTGCGTTCTGCGTTCAGGTTTTTCACGTCCCCCATCAACGTTCCCCAACCGCCGCGTCACAAACCCGTGTAGCTGCAACGCCCCCGTTGCCTGCCCATCCCAAAGCAGCATCCGCGTTCACGAAACGGTGGCCCTCGCGGAGCGACATTCGCGCATCGAAAGGAGATTCGTCATGCGCGAATTCATCAAAGCTTTGGTTCTCATCCTGCTGTTCACCGTCACCGCGAGAGGGGCATGTCCGCCGGTCTCCACAACGCTGCTCTCCCGGACGGCCACCGGTCAGAGTGGCAACGCCAAAAGCGAAGCGCCGTGGATCAGCGACGACGGCCGCTACATCCTGTTTCACTCCGCGGCGTCGAACATCAAGGACGCCGGCATCGCCAAACCTGTAGACGGCTACAACCTCTACCTCTACGACCGCGAGGAGGGAACGTTCAGCGCGATCAACGACTCTTCCTGGGGGACCGGGATGGGGGACGGCCGGATTTCCGGTGACGGCAACTGGATCACGTTCAGCACCGCTTCTCACTCGATCCTCGATGAGGACGACGGCAATGACGACAGCGACGTCTTCGTGATGAACCGCACGACGCGTGACATCGAACGCGTGAGCGTCCCCGACAGAGACATCCAACTGAATGAAGACATTCACCACACCCTCCAGCCGAGCCACTCGCACTCGACCAGCGCGAACGGCAATGTCGTCGCGTTCCTCTCTTCGAGCCAGAGACTGACGCGTGACTACTTCAACGCCGCCGACGCGACCGGGCTGGGATACATCTACGTGCGCAACCGCAACGACGGCACGACACAAATCGTGGCACGCGGGCCGCTCGATCCCGACAATCCGTCGCAGCGCCTGCTGGCCGACGGTTCATTCGGGCATCCGGCCATTTCGGCCGATGGTACGACGATCGTCTTCGCCAGCAACGCCACGAATCTCGAGGGGATGCCGACGACACCGCGTGCCTGGTGGATCTATCGCGCCGTTCTCACGAACAGCGGATGGCAGGTGCAGGCCCGGATCGGTGAGACGGACGTCGCGTATAGCAATCAAGTGGCGATCAGTCCGGATGCCCGCTATGTGGCGTACATCCACCGCCTCGATCCAAACCACGTCGACCTCCTGATTCATGACCACCTTCTCGGCACCACGATCAATCCCCGCGGCAGCTTCGCCAATCCAGCCGGTCGCGGCCCGGGCAAACCGTTCCTGACGAACCGCGGCATCGCCTGGGAAGACGGGATCGACTACACCGGCCACGGGACCTACGGCAGCTACTATCTGGACTTCACCTCGCCGAACGCGCAGCACGTGCGCATTGGACTCACGCCGGCATCCGTCGGTGTTCGTGGCGCCTTGCCGACGCCGCCGGTCGTCAGCGCCGACGCGCGCTGGATGGTGTTCGACACCGATCATCCCGAAGTGGTCGCTACTGACGGGAACAACGACTGGGACGTCTTTGTCCAGGACCAGCAATCCCTCTGCACCACCCCCACCGCGCGCTTCACCTTCACCTGCGATCTCCGGGAATGTCACTTCGACGCTTCGACGTCGACCGACGACGGCGCCGTTACCTATGACTGGCAGTTCGGCAACGGGATCACCGGTAGCGGTGTGACACCTACCTACATCTACCCCACGGCCGGTTCGTACGTCGTCACCTTGACGGTCACCGATGACCGGCAGCGAAGCTCGTCGGTGTCGAAGCGAGTCACGATCGTCGACGAAGCGCAGTCGGCGCCGCTCCGCTACGTGACGGTGGCGCCCTGCCGCATCCTCGACCCGGTGTCGCTGACGGACGGGTCGCCGTACGTGTTGAACGTCGTCACGACCCCGTGCGGCACGTACGCGAACGCGAAGGCTGTATCCATCAACGTTGCGGTGCTCACGCCCACGAACAACGGTCACCTGAAGCTCTACGCCACCGATCACCCGACCGATACCTCGGTCATCAACTTCACACCGGCGAACACGCCGCGCGCCAACAACGCCATCATCCCGGTCGCGGCCGACGGCACGATCGCCATCAAGCCGTCGATCCCCGGCGGCGGCACGGTGAACGTGCTGGTCGACATCAACGGCTACTTCACCGAAGCGCCCGGATTGGGATTCGCCCCGCTGACGCCGTGCCGTCTCTACGACAGTCGCGCGAACAACGCGGCACTGACCGACGGCACATCACGCGACGTCCTCGTGCAAAATCCTTTGTGCGGTGTACCGGCCGATGCCGCCGCCGCGTCGCTCAACATTACGGCGCTGGCGATGTCGGCCCAGGGACACTTCCGGCTGTTCGCCGCCGGCTCTCCCGTACCAAACGCATCGCAGCTCAACTTCAAGGCAGATCGCTTCGCGATCGCGAACGGCGCGCGCGTGCCGCTCGGCGCGAACGGAGTGACGGTTCGCAGCGTGCTCCCGTTCGGTGGCTCGACCCATTTGATCGTCGACGTCAACGGCTATTTCAAGGACGACGCGCCGCTCGAGTACTACCCGGTAACGCCCTGCCGCGCACTGCAGACGTCGCAGTTCCCGCAGGGACCGGCGCTCGCCGACGGCGAGACGCGGCTCGTCCAGATCCGCGGCAACTGCGGCATCCCGGCAGACGCGAAAGCGGCGATGCTCAACGTGACGGTGCAGAACCCGACGCAGCGCGGCAATCTCCTCGCATGGCCCACTGGTGTGACCAGGCCGAGCGCGTCGACGATCAACGTCACCGCGGGGGAGTTGGCCATCGCCAACGGTACCATCGTGCCTCTGTCGCAGGCATTCGCCGATGACCTCAGCCTGGCCGCCACTCTCATCCCCGGCGGCACCGCGCACGTGATCGTGGACGTGTTCGGGTACTTCAAGTAGAACGGATGGGACGAATGGGACAGATGGGACCTATGGGACGCCTGAACCGTCCTGTTCGTCCCATAGGTCCTATTCGTCCTGTCGTTCCCTGCTGGGCTACTCTCCCAGCGCCGCATACCGCACGATGCGGAACCTGGCGCCTTGTGCTTCGCGGATGCGGGCGGCCAGTTTGTCGTGCAGCTCCGGGCGCCACGTCGTCCACTTGTCGAAGAAGGCGGCGGTCGCGGCTTTGTCGCCTTCGTGCTGCAGCTTCAGCACTTCCTGGAGCAGCGAATGGACCGTCTCGGGGTAGCGCTCGTAGCGGATCGACAGGCGGCCGGTGGCCGGGTCGGCGGCGATGAGCCCCTTGTCGAGGAACCAGTTGAACTGGACGAGCTGCATCGTCTGGTACGGCTGGTCGCGGCGCGGCTGGACGTTCTGCAGCGTGCGGCGGATGCCGGACGACTGCACCGCGCGCAGCGTGGCGGGATCGACCTGCATGCGGTGGAGCGCGAAGAGGGAGACGAGGTCCGCCTTCATCTCTTCGACGGCGTCCGCGTAGTCCTCGAGCGCCACGTCGAGCGTGCGTCCCTGCTTGTCGCGGTCGACGCCGAGGTAGTGACCGATCTCATGCCAGAGGGTGCGCTGGAAGTCGCCGACCGAGGCCACGTCCGCGTGGTGCGCTTCGACGGTCGCCGCGCGCCAGATCCGTTCGCTCGCGGCGAAGATCTGCGGGTTCGTCATGATGTTGCGGCGAAGGAGAATGGTGCGGCCGTAGCGGCGGGAGAAGAGCGCGTCGTTCGGCAGGATCGTGGCGGTGTTGGTGCCGCGCGCCTGGCCGAAATCGGCGATGACGTCGTAGACGCCGACGGGGATGTCTTCGCGGATGCGCTTGTGCGCGGTGTACGGGAGCGCGTCCTCGATCGCCTGCAGGCCGCCGAGGCGCTGGCGGAGCGCGGCGGTCTCCTTCTCGTCGGCGAGGAGCAGGCTGACCGCATGGAACGCCTTCACGCCGAACAGCGCGTCGTCATACGTCTCGTAGGAGCCCAGCTCCGCGTTGAGGTTCTTGAAGCGGCCGGTGACCCACGACGCGTCGCCGCTCTCGTAGTCGTTGCTGAGGAGGTCGCGCGCGCGGTTGCGGAGAAAGCGGGCGAACTCTTCGTCGCTCGGCGCGAGCTTGTCGGCGGCGCGGCGCAGCAGCCCGTACGCTTCCATCAGGTCGTCGGCGTACGCCACCGGATACGGCACGGCGTAGAAGCCCTTCGCAGAGCGTAGTCTCGCCGCAAGCGTCGGATGGAGCGTGTCGAGGACCGGATATTTCGCCAGCACGGCGAGGTCGCGGTCGACGTTCGCTTTCGTCGCGCGGCGGACGATGGTGCGCTCGCCGAGGATCTCGTCGCGCAGGTTGGGGTTGGCGGCGAGGAACGCTTCGATCTCCGCTTTGGTCGCGTCGATCGGATAGACGTTGCGTGCCGGCACCTGCGGATCGACCGGGAGGAACGGCTCGCGCTTGTTGTCGAGCGTCGTGGCGATCGGACCCTGGTTGAGGCGGTAGAGGTCGAGCAGGTCGGGCCGCTTCAGCGCCTGCAGTTTGCGGTGCGCCTCGACGGCCTGATGATGCCGCGACTGCTCATAGATGCGCTGAAAGATCTGCCCGACGGCCAGCAGGTCGTTGACCGCGGACCGTTCCTCGGCGCTCAGGCGCGAGAGATCGGGCGCCAGGCGGATGGTCTCCGTCTTGGCGAGAATTTCCTTCGCACGCGCTTCGGGCCAGTAGCCGGTCTGCGCGCTGACAGCAGTGGTGAGCATCGTCGACAGCAGCAATGCAGAGATCGTTCTCATGAGGATGGAGTCTATCGCGGTGAGCGAATGAGGGGCGTGGCCACGAGGCCGTCCTGCACTTTGCACCGCCCCTCACCCGCCGGGACACCTGGAGCGCCCACCGGGACACCTCGAGCGCCCACCGGGACACCTCGAGCGCCCGCCGGGACACCTTGAGCGCCCACCGGGGCACCTCGAGCCCGCGCCGGGACACCCCGAGTGCGGGCTGGGACACCTCGAGCGCCCGCCGGGGCACCTCGAGCCCGCGCCGGGACACCCCGAGTGCGGGCCGGGACACCTCGAGCCCGGGCCGGGACACTTCGAGCGCCCGCCGGGGCACCGCGAGCGCGCGCTGGGACACCACGAGCGCGCGCCGGGACACCACGAGCGCGCGCCGGGACACCGCGAGCGCGCGCCAGGGCACCGCGAGTGTCCGCGCGGCGACTCCCGGCGCCCGCCCGGACACTCGCAGCGCCGGCCCGGGCGCTCGAGGAGCCCTGCGCCGCGCTCGCGGCGTCCGCCCGTATCATCGCGGCGCCCGCTCGGACACTCGCAGCGCCGGCCCGGGCGCTCGAGGATCCCTGCGCCGCGCTCGTGGTGTCCGCCCGTATCATCGCGGCGCCCGCTTCGACACTCGCCGCGCGGGCACGGGCGCTCGAGGAGCCCTGCGCCGCGCTCTCGGCGTCCGCCCGTATCATCGCGGCGCCCGCTCGGACACTCGCAGCGCCCGCCCGTGCGCTCGACGATCCCTTCGCCGCGCTCGTGGTGACCGCCCGTATCGTCCCGGCGCCCACCCCGGGCAAAGCCCGGGACTAGTGGGGTGTCGCGTGCAGCGCGTAGGTTGATCCCGGACGCACCACGAAAGGCGGGTTTCGTCGTCCCATAGGTCCCATTCGTCCTATAGGTCCCATTCGTCCTATCGTCCCGCCGTCCTATCGTGTCACCGCCCGCCTCTTCGCGGTGAACGCGGTCACCGCAACCACGCGCGGCACGCGGCCCACATCGTCCCGGTCGATGGTTCTCGCGGAGAGGAACGTGTGCACGCCGCCGGAGTAGGCGTAGACCTGCGGCGTTTCACTCAATTCGATGGTGAACATCGGGGTGTGCGGCAGCGGCGTCAGTAGCTGCGCCTGTTCGCTGACGCGGATCAGGTGGAAGGCGTCGCCGGCCAGCCAGGTCACGGCGTAGTTGGTGCCGTCCCACCTCGCGTCGAGCAGCTCCTTGCGGTTGCCTCCCTCGGTGACGATCGCGCTCTCCGTGACCTCGTCGTCGGGGGCGATGGTGAATGCGCTGATGAAGTCGTTGACGATGTTCGTGTTGTGCGACAGCCAGGCGACGAAGACGTCGCGGCCGTTCGTGGCCAGCTCGAACGTGGAGACGAGCGCTTCGAGCGGCAGCAACTCCTGCGCGCTGACGCGCTGGCCGGTGGCATCGAGGCGCATGCCCATGAGGCGGTTGTACGCGGAGGGTTGCTCGAACCAGGCGGCGTAGAAGCCGTCGCCGGCAGCGATCAGCTCGAGCTCCGTCGGGACGTCCTGCAGTTTAGCGAGCAGCGTCCGCGTCCCGACTGGCTCCGCCGCGAGCGTGAAGCGCTGCGAGTACAGCTCGCGGCCGGTGCACGTATGCCAGACGGCGAGCAGCGTGTTGCCCTGGGACGCCACCGCGGCGGGCTCGGTGCCGCACTGGGAGCTCTCGAGCGTCACCGGAGCGCCGAGCGGCAGACCGTCGCCGTTCAGCGCGACGATACGCGACACGAAGCTGTTCTCCGACTGCTCGATCCAGGTGGCGATGAAGCGCGAGCCGGCGCGCGTCAGGCGAATGCCGCCAGGGAGGGCCCCGGTGACGCGGCCGACGACGTGCACCGGCCGCGTGACGGTACCGTGCGCGTTCAGCGGCGCGGCGACGATCGTGTCGCCGTCGCGCCAGACGGCCAGGAAGCCGTCGCTGGTGGCAGCGATGGCCGGGGACGTCTGCGGCGGGGCGCTGCGCGACACGCCGATGGCGTCGCTGATGCTCTGCAGCGACGCGCTGTAACGGCGCAGGGTGACCACCGCTTCGCGGTTGTAGACGATGTTCACGCGGCCGTCGCTCGTGCTGATGGCGGAGGCAACGCGCTCGAAGACGCCCGGCTCGCCAAGATCGCGGGTGCCGGCGTCGAGGAGATTGCCGTTGACGTCGATGCGCACCGCGCGGAGATCGTCGCCGACGATGACGAAGCCGGAGATGGTCGCGGACACGGAGAGCGTCTGCACGTTGATCGTGGAGCCCGCAACGCGGATCGGCTGGCCGCGGCGCGTGCCGTCGGGATTGACTCGCTGCGCCCAGACGGCCAGCCCGTCATTCCAGATGACCAGTGACTGGATGCCGTCGCTGGCGATGCGCGGCCGCCCGAGGAACCGGGGCGATTCCGCGATGTCGTCGCCTGACAGCACCGTACCATCGCTGCCCGTGCGCAGGATGCGCAGCGATTCATTCGGCAGCATGTTGAGGACGTGCACGCCGCCGACCGTCGGCGCCGCATCGACGGCGATGGAAGGATCGGGGAAGACCGGATCGACGAAGATCGGAGGGGTGATCGCGTGCGCCGGCGTGAGGATCTCGCCGTGCGCGCCTACGGCCGCGGCGTACGTCGCCTCGCCGCTTTCGAACGTGATGAGGGCGCGCGTGCCGATCCAGTTGATGACCGGCGGCCCGTCTTCGCGGACGTTGACGGTGGTCAGGATCGCGATCGGACCGTTGTCGACCACGCGCCCGCTGGCATCGAGGCGGCGCATGAAGATGCCGCGTCCGCGCTCGAGATAGACGACGAGATACTCGTCGCCGGTCCAGGTCGCGTCGGGGTAGCGGCCGCTGCCGAGCAGCGTGCGTGCCGGCGGAGTGACGGTGTCGTCGGCCGTGACCACCGCGGCGTAGAGTGTCGACGAGACGTACGGCACCCGCGGATTCACGAAGACCACGTCGTCCCAGACCGCGAGGATGTTGCGGCCATCGGTGGCCGTCTCGATTTCCGGCGTGGTGGATGGGGCTTGGACGGTCGTGGTGGGGAGCACGAGCTCCCGTGCCGGGGAGACGACCGGCGTCGCCGCCAGCGTGGGGAGTGCGATCAGGAAGAGCAGGGGAAGGATGCGTTTCATCGATTTTTCTCAGCGTACGGATCGCTGCCGTGACGGAACGGCTGCACGTGTGACGATGCGGAAGACGTTCCCATGTGCTTCGCCGGCGATCCGCTCCACCGCTGCGAAGGAGTAGAAGCCGCCGTTTTGCGAGAACGCGGTGACGGCGGGAAGCGTGTAAAGCGATCTCATCACCGGCTCGCCTTGCGGCCGGAGCTCGTGCACGGTGCCGGAGGGCAGCGACACCCAGACGACGGCGAAGCCGGTGCCGTTCCACCACGCGTCGAGCAGCGTGTAGTCGTCCTCGCCGGAATCGACGAGGCCGGTGGAGACCGTGCCGTCGCGATCGATCTCGCTGGTCGCGATCGCGTGCAGGTCGGCGGCGCGCTTTTGCGCCACGAAGACTCGGTCGCCGTGGCTGGCCGCTACGAACGCGGTCGGCCCGAAGGCGAGCAGGGACGGGGCACGGAGCGGTGTGCCGTCGAGCGACAGATGCTGGTAGTAGAGATCCTTTTCGCCGTCGAGCCAGAGAAAGACGATGCGGTCGCCGGCACGGACGGCGCCGAGTTGCCGCATCGAGGCATCGCTGTCCACGAGGTCGGACGTGCCGAGCACCGCCCCGGTCGGATCGAGCCGCGTCAGCTCGATGCTCTTTGACGTGCAGCGGCTGTGGAAGAGCAGGATCCCGCTACCCGTGCCGGCGACGGCGGTAGCGCACGGATCATCGAGCTGCCCCGGCGCGCCCGCGGGGTTGCCGTTGCCGTCGAGGACGAGCCAGGAAGCGCCGCTGATCAGCACGTACCGATCGTCCGTACGCGTCAGTTGAATGGCGTCGCGCGCGCCCACGGTGAGCAGTGCGCGCTGCGGCTGCAGCGGATTGCCGCGAAAGTCGACGACCATCGAGAAGAGCTGCAGCTCTTCCTTCCAGACCACGAGGTGCCCGCGCGGATGCGGCTCGACGTCCACGGCCGTCTGTGGCGGTGCGGTCTTCGAGACGATCACCGGCTTGGCGAGACGCTGCAGCATCGCCGGATCGAGCAGCTCCAGACGCGGCACCGAGGAGACGACGTGCAACAGCGCCAGGCGGCTGTCGATGAGCGCAAGTGCGGCGGGATGACTCCACGCATCCGAGGGTCCGGGGAGCACGTGCTCCTCTGCGCGACCGGCCGCATCGACACGCGCCGCACGCAGGTTGCCGCTTCCGGAGGCGATGACGAAGAAGCCGGAGCCGGTAGGCGCCAGCGTCAGCTTCGGTGAGTAACCTTCCTCGAAGATGACGAACGGCGGCCCGTCCGGTGCGCCGTTGAGGTCGAGATAACGGCCGCGCAGCGAGGAGTCGCCGCGCGGATTCCAGACGATCAGGTAACGGTCGCCGTTGCGCGAGATGGCCGGCTGGTGACCGCCGGGTGCGATGACGTGCGTGACGCCCGTCGGCGTGCCGTTCACCGTCAGCACCTTGACCACCACGCCGGTCGCGTCGTGGCCGGCGAGGACGATGCGGTCGGCGGCGAACCAGAGCTCCGCCGGCTCGAACGACGGTGCGAGCGCGAGGTCGCGCACGTCGCCGAGCAGCGAGCCGTCGCGCGCGATGGCTGCGATCGTGGTCCGGCTGTCGCCCGGCTCCGTCGTCGAGCGCCACACCACGATGGCGCGGTTGCCGTTCCAGACGATCGACGGCCGCGCGTTGTACCCGAACGGGGAGAAGCGGGTGAAGCCGAGGTGGCGCTGCTCGCCCAGCGGCCGGCCGTCACGGTCGAGGCGGTGGAGCCAGACGTTCGTGTAATCGGAGGCCACGACAAAGTACGCGTCGCCGGTCCACACCGCATCGGCCGCGCGGCCGGTGCCGATCGGGATGCGTGTGGGACTCGAGGTGGAGCCGTCGCGGCGGACGACGTTCGCATAGAGAACCGCGTTGAAGTGCGCCCCAACCGTGGGGACGACGTCCGTGGTGATCGTCAGGAGGTCGAGCCCATCGCTGGCCAGCGCCACCTCGCTGGAGGCAATGGGCGCGGGGATGGGAACGAAGTCCGGCGTCAGCTCGCGCGGCGGCAGCAGCGTCGCGAGCAGCAGCAGCGCGCCGATCATCGCACCGCCCTGCGGCGCGACTGCGGCACGTGGGTGAACACGCGATTGACGTTGCCGTGCATCTCCTCGGCTGACCGCAACTGCGACAGGAAGAGATACCGCCCGCCGCTCTGCGAGAACGCGGCGAACGCCGGCAGCCGGTAGAGCGGCCGATGCGGTGGCGCGTCGACGAGATGGCCGTCGCGGTGCACCCGCGCCTGATGGATCGTCTGGTCGCCCTGGTTCAGCCAGGCGAACGTGTATGTCGTGCCGTTCCACCACGTGCCGAGCAGGTTCTTGCGGTCGCCCCCTTCGGTGAGGATCTCGATCTGTCCCGTCCCGCCGGTGATGACGAAGCCGTCCGGGCCGACGGTAATGCCGGCGACGAAGTCGTTCGCGATGTAGGTCTGGCTCTTCGACAGCCAGGCGATGAAGACGCGCTCGCCGTCGCTCGCCAGCTCCAGCGTGGCGTTGATGGTGGTGCTGCGATACAGCTCCCGCGGCGCTTCGAGCGGCACGCCGTCGAGCCCCACGCGCATGCCGTAGATGCTGAAGCCGTCCATCCAGGCGACGTAGGCCTGCTCGCCCATACGCACCGCGCGCGTCGTCGGGATGTTGGTGGTCTCCTGCAGCCGTTGTACTTCACCGAGCGGCTGTCCGCTGGCGTCGAGCCGCAGGAGCTCGATCGAGGTGGGGCCGCACGGCGTGAAGAAGAACAGGAGCTCGTCGCCGGACGGCACGACGCCGCCGCTGGAGGCGCAGTCGCCGGGAAACGTGCCGCCGTCGCCAGCCGGGACGCCATTCTCATCGAGCAGGATCCAGGAGCGGCCGGCGGTGACGAGGTAGCGCGCGCCGGGGCGATAGAGATGGTGCGCGCGTGCGAAGCCGGTGGGCGCCGGCAGGACCGGCCGCGGCTCCGACAGCCGTACGCCGTCGAAGCCGACGAGCGCCGTCATGACGGAGCCGCGTTCCTGCCAGGTGACGAGGTGGCCGCGAGGATGTCCGGCCGCGGCGGGGAACGTCTGCTCGGGAGCTGCTTTCGAGATGATGACGGGCTCGCCGAGAGGCTGCAACGTGGTCGGGTCGAAGAACTGCACGAACGGCAGGCGTGCCGCGGCCGCCACCGCGAGGCGGCCGTCGGCCGTGGTGACGGCGGACGTGAAGCTCGAGGGCGTCGATAGCAACTGGCGCTGCTCGGTCACCTGGCCACCGGCGGTGACGAGTGCGGCCACGCCATGGCGCGAAACCACGGCGAAGCCGCTGCCGGACGCGGCGATCGCGGCGGGACCGTGATCGCCGTTGGGCAGCACCGTGAAGCTGTCGCCGACCGGTGCGCCGCTCGCGTCCAGGATGCGGCCGCGGAGCGCCGCGGGCGAGCTTGTCTGCCAAGTCAGGAGGAGGCGGTTCCCGTTGCGCCCGATCGAGGTCTGCGACCGCTCCGGCGCAATCGTAGGTGCGACTCCGGTGGGGGTGCCGTCGTCCGTCAGCCGCCGTACGGTCACTCCCTGCGAGCCGGAGCCGGTCAGCAGGACTCCATCGCCGGTCGCGATCAGGTCATGAAGCCGGAAGTCGCTCTCGAAGGGGAGGTCGCGCGTCGCGCCGAACGTGCCGTCGCGGCTGATGGTGGCCACCTTCGTCGGGAACGTGGCGATGTTCGGCCCGCCGGGAAGCGGCTGATTCCAGGCGACGAGGGCATGGTTGCCGAGCCAGACGATCGAGGCGGAGGGCGTGAACGGGAACATCATCGACGGGAACGTGGCGAGCGGCCGCGGCACGGCGTCGAGGGGGCGGCCGTCGGCGTCGAGACGCCGGAACCACACCTGGGTGTGGTCGCCCCAGACGACGAAGTACCCGTCCCCCGTCCAGACCGCGGAGGGATCGAGTCCGCTGCCGAGCAGCGTCCGCGTCGGGCTGATGGTGGTGCCGTCGGGCCTGACGACGTTGGCGTAGAGCGTCGCGGTGGAGAAGCCGCGGTACGTGTATTCGACGTCGGGATAAAGCGCGAGGACGTTCCGCCCGTCGGTGGCGGCCGCCGTCGAGGAGAGAATCGTCAGTGGCGCCGGCTCGAACGTGGAGACCGTCGTCAGGTCGCCCGAGGGAAGCAGGGCGACGGCCAGGAGAACGAGGAACGCGGAGATCATGGGTTTCCACCCAGCACTACGGATTATTTGCGGAAATCGTCCAATGAGCGGACAGGCGCCGGGGCGGGGGAACGATGGGACGAATAGGACGAATAGGACCTATGGGACGATAGGACGGGGCCAGTTACAACTGCTGGCCTATTCGTCCTATCGGTCCCATCGGTCCTATCGTTCACCGCGTCCCGTACAGCGCTACCACCAACGGTCCGCGGTACGGGCGTACCGGTCCGCCGGTCGTTACGGCGATGCCGATCTCGTCGAAGTTCTTCGTGAGGATGTTCTGCCGGTGTCCGGGCGATCGCATCCAATTGCCGACGACCGCGTCCGCGCTGTTGAAGCCGGTGGCGAGGTTCTCGCCGATGGCGCGGTAGCGGTAGCCGCGCTTCTCCACCCAGGTGAACGGATTGATGCCGTCCGGCGAGACATGATCGAAATAGCGCTTGGCGACCATGTCGTCCACGCGATCCTCGGCCGCCAGCGACAGCTTGCTGTTGAGCCGCAGCGGCCCGAGGCCGTGCGCCGCGCGCTCGCGATTCATCGAGGCGACGAGCGCCTCGGCTGCCAGCGATGCCGTGGAGGCAGGGCCGGCCGCCCGTGGCGCCGTGGAGGTTCTCGTGGTGCTACGCGGCTTCTTACCGAAGTGTTGTTCGAGCTCCGCCTCGAGGCGCTGGATCTCCGTCCCCCGGCGAGTGCGATCGTCCGCGCCAGCGGACAGCGGCAGCGCCATGGCGGCCGCGAGTACGAATGACGTAAGTCGTTGAAAACGTGTAGACATGGGATGCTCCCTCGAAATTGGACGAGGGAGCATTTCGCAATCGGTATGCCGCTCTACACGAGCTTCACGTCGAGCTCGATGTTCTCCACGCCGCCCAGCGCTTTCGACACGGGGCAGTTCTTCTTCGCATCTTCGGCGAACTGGTGGAGCGTCGCATCGTTGATGCCGGGCACGCGTGCCACGGTCGTCAGGCGGATGCGCGTGATCGTGAAGCCGCCGCCGGTGTTCTCGAGGAAGACCTCCGCATCGGTCGTGATCTGCTCCGGGGCGTGGCCTGCTTTGCCGAGCCCGGCGGCGAGGGCCATGGAGAAGCAGCCGGCGTGGGCGGCGCCGATCAACTCCTCGGGATTCGTGCCCGGGGCTCCTTCGAAACGCGTCTTGAACGAGTAGGCGACGTCGAACGCGCCGCTTCCGACGCGCATCTGTCCGTGTCCCTCGCGCAATGAGCCGTTCCACTCCGCATGTGCTTTAGCTGCCATGTTGTTGACTCCTTCGACGTGCGATCCTACACGCGTGTGCCTCATCGCGCTCGCGCATCGCGCGTCAGAAAAGTATCCACTCGTCATCGCCGCCAACCGCGATGAAGACCACGAGCGTCCCACGCGCGCCGCGCATTTCTGGGACGACGCCCCCGCAATCCTCGGCGGCCGCGACGTGCTCCACGGCGGTAGTTGGCTCGCGCTGCGCGGCAACCGCTTCGCCGCGGTGACGAACCTCCGCGGCGGCGTGCGCGCGCCGCAGAACCGTTCGCGCGGCGCACTCGTCGGAGACTTCGTCCGTGGCGCCAGTACGCCGGCGGCGTACATCGAGGACCTCGCCCGCCACGCCACCGAGTACACCCCGTTTCACCTGTACGCGGGCGTCATCGGCGACGAAGCCGTCCACTTCTCGCAGGCGGTGACGCAACTCGCCCCCGGCGTCCACGGCATCAGCAACGCGCCGGCAGGGGAGCGCTGGCCCAAAGTCGACGAAGCCGTGTCCCGCACCCGCGACGCACTGACGCGCGAAACTCCGCAGGAAGTCATCGACGACCTGCTGGTTTTCCTGTCGACCGATCGCGGCACACCGCACTACGAAGCCGAACCCTTCATCCGCGGCGACCGCTACGGAACGCGTGCGTCCACGGTGATCGTGGCCACGCCCGCGGAGGTTTTTTTCATCGAACAGAGTTGGGGCGCGGGCGGGGAACGGTTGGGCGCGGTCGATTACCGCGTGAAGCGGCAATAGAAACGATAGGACGAATAGGACGGATAGGACCTATAGGACGAATAGGAAAACGGCCCTTGGTGGTCCTGCCTGTCCAACGAGATTCGCCGGAGTTACTGACTATGCGTCAGCCCGCCTCAGGCGGGCGGCAGCGCCTTTTAGCCCCGGGCGTAAGCCCCACTAACTTAGCCCCCCAGCGATGAAGCGCGCATCGATGAGCTGGTAGCGGCGAGACCGTTTGGCGAGGGCGAAGTGGCGCGATCGGTCTCGTTGTGCGCGTCGCAAGGTGCCCAGAGGGAGGTGCGGTTTGATCGCGTGC